>DATKTA010000036.1:0-173591 GCA_035531395.1 Bacteroidales bacterium | reverse complement strand
TTAATAATCAAAATGACCATTAAAATGATCTGCAATGTTTTTTTTATATCAATCATTATTCTTGTATTAACAATTTTAAAGTGGTAGTAACAAAAATAAATTGATTATTCTTATAAATTTACCACTATTATCCGATTAATAATTAAGATTCGTAATTGATCTTCATAAGTATTTGATTATCAACTATCATATTTTTCATTTAAAATTTGACCCCCTGCATATTAAATGATAATTGTAACCCTGGAGGGATTGATTTACTGGTGGCACCACATCCCTAAATCGCAGACCCCTGTAGATCAATGATTTGCAGGGGTCTTTAAATTTCTTGTTGACGGAATTGGTGCTGGTTTTTACAACGTACACGTTGTCAATGCATTACAGGCGACAAATTGCTGAAGAACCATTGTTTATCGTCAGCAAAATCTGGAATCCAATCAATATAAAATTAAGAGATACTTTCATTAAATCAAAGTTGTTTTTTGCACTTCATAATCCAATTTCCTTTTCAATAAAGTACGTTGCTTAATATCTTCTCTCCTGGCAAAGATATCCTGGTCTCTTCCATAATAGACATCTGCGGGAGTTACGTTATTCAAGGACTCATGATACCGGTGGTTATTATAATATTCTACAAATTCAGCAATCTGATCCTTCAGTTCGTCAGGGCTATAATAATGTTCCAGTTTAATGATGTTCTTCATCGTTCTATTCTTTAGCTTCTTAGAATGGAGTTTAATTGAATGTTTTTAATAAATGGCTGATCAGATGCGACAGAATCCTATTCATTATCTTCCAATATTTATTACTTTTACGTTTCTGAGTAAGAACAAAACTTTTCTGAATCATGAAAGTACTATTATCTTTTCTAACCGTAATCTTTATATTCCTGATTACTTCTTGCAGAGAACAGCCTGATAGTCTTGATGAAATAAAGTTGTTTCATCCAGATGATAAATATTTTAAATCCTCCATGGTGAGTCTGCATTTTATCATAGAAACTTCATCAATCGATAGAGTAGATTCTATATTTTATCAAATGATCAATCAATATGATCTGCCTGTAGACGCTAAGGGTGCAAAGGATGGAACTTACAAGGGAGAATCTCCATATGATGCATTTGACTACAAACATATCGTTGAAATGGAGATTAAGGATGAGAAGATCGTTTCTCTAGATTATAATGAAATACATAAAAATGGTATCGGTAAAGAGGAAGATGAATCTTATTGTAAGGAAATGAGCGTAACAGGAACAAGCCCTGACATTGCATACCCACTAATGGAGGCTGAAATGCTGGAAAAACAAAATACAATGAAAGTTAGTGCAGTATCTGGTGCCACTTATTCACTTTATAGATTCCGTTATGCTATCACTGTTGCGCTTATGAAATCACCAGTTAAATAAATCTGTTCCTGATTTTGTGAAGATTATTGGTTTATGAAATATTCCCCGAAATCAGTGTAAGTCTTCAAATAGACTACTTAGCTACCTTTACCGACTTGCAATGTACTGACAGCGAGCACGTTGAAAAAACCGTCAGCAATCCCATCAACAGAGAACAAAAAGAACTCGGGAAAGGCTCCAAAAGGCTTTAAACTGGAAAGATTACTATGAGAATAAATGACAAAGTCTTTGATTATGTTGCAGGGCTGATCTTCATTTTTGTCGTCGACCTGGCAGTATGCTCGTTATGCATGCTATTCCTGGATATTACTTTCGCTGAATGCCTTATCTATTCTGCAATAAATGCACTATGGATACCATTAGTGCTACCCGGGATCATGAACAGATTAAATTCCCCTTAGAAGCTTTAAAATTGTCATACCAAAAGAGTATCTTATTATGGATTTCCTGGAAAAACTTCAATTAATGCCAGAACTTTTTTCATACCTTTGTAATTGTATGTTCTTTGAATGATCTAACGGGCCCGGTGAACCAAACGGTGTACCGGTTAAATCAGGACCTTGCAAATAACTCATTATCAGAATATTAGAAAGAGGTTCAAAAACCCTCTTTGAATGCATTGAGTATTTTTTTATCTGAATGGTGTAACACACTACTTTCATCTTCATACTCTAAAAAGCCTCTTTTTGAATCAAGAAATTCAATCCTGTACCTCTTTACTCTTCTTAACCCTGATTCCCTTAGAAGAAATACCAGGTCTCTTATGATCTTAACTTTCTCTGTTGACTCCTCCGGTCTGCCATATTTGTATTCAATATTCTTTAACTCAATGCGGAGTTCGTATGGAAGCAATCCTGCGATCATGGACGTTACTTCACACATTTTTATTATTGAACCTCTTTTCTCAAGTTTACCTCTTGCAGTCTCTGTATCATCAACCAATAACTCACTCTTAGAAACCGGTTCAACTAATATTTTTCCTTCATAACCCAGTCGCCTGCGTTCTCTAAAGAATTCATCTACCTGTTCCCATCTTATTCTATTATTTTTATCGAGGATTGTTCTAAGATTAAGACCTGTATCCGGGGCAAGTAATAATTCCCTTATATCTTTGCTGATGAATTTCTTATACCACCGGTACGGCTCATAAAAGAAGAAATGAATTTCAAAAATCGGATAATTCTCATCAGAAATATCCATAAAATAATCATAAGAGTCCACCTCTAATGAAATCCAGTAAGGTCTAAAAAACTCTATCTCAATCGGATTTTCAAATTTTGAACATAACCAGATCCATTCATTCTGAGCATCATCAAGATTATCTGGATTATGAATCTCCCCTAATTTCAGAGTGTTTAAGACACCTGGATATGTATTCAGATAGCTTAATATATGTTTGGCATTTTTATACTGCATGCCCCACGCCTGGTTAAAAGGGATCCAGTCCTTCTCAGTTTTCAGCTTGTTTTTCATTCCAGAGGCCTCTGTTATTTCTTCTTGCTCTTCGCTGTAATTTAACAAATTTCTCAGCATACTTAACATTCGGAGGAATTGTCATAACCATTGCATACCCCTTCCTGACCAGTTCAGCGTTTACAAAGGTTCCGTCCTGTAAATAGACATATGCGAGTGTCCGGTTGTACTGATCCTTCCTTCCAACATCGTATTCAAGACGAACCTTCTTATTTTCAAGCAGTTTCGTTAAATACTCTTTCGACTGCTGACCATAATATCCGATAGTCTTCCTGCCAGTATTTCTCGATTCTGGGGCATCCACACCGATAAGACGAATATTAAGCCCTTTTTCACTGCCATCATCTGCATAAAAAGTATCACCGTCGACTACTCTGATGACATCCATAAAACTAGTCATGCTGCCCTTGTACCTGACCGAGTGGCAGGATATCTCAGGAATGGAAAGCACCAGAACTAAAACAATGACTAATCTTGATTTCATCATTTAAAAATAACTATAAACTTCATTTTGAAATATCATCCTTGTAAACGTTTGAATTCAGATTTAAAATTCTTAATGACAATTATATTGCCAATCTCTTAAAATACTGATTATTTGTTTATCATTGATTTATTGTATCTCAGATAATATTATACTAAATCATATATTGATATAATATTATTAATATTGTTGAATTGTTTTAAGCATCAGAATATTCATGGAAATCTCAATTGTAAAAGCTAGAGGAACTTATCACATTTGGTAGGTATATTTGTAATTGATATGCTTAACTTGATAACAAACGCTTACCACTGGCCATAGTTGATCAAGATCACCGGTATCTCCAGATTCTTAAATTAACACGGTCATATAATTGATGCCCATTGAAATTCAAGCACATAAGTAATATTATAAAGCACGGAAATAGAATCTTGCAGAAATTTCTTTGTAGGTGTGTGTTACTTAATTCAATTTCTCCGATTTTAGTCTCGTTTTATAAATAAAACTTATGATTAAATCGGGAATATTCCGGAATATTCCTGATCATTGTGCCATTCTTCGGACTTTTCCGAAATAGACCAAAGATTTAATGGATTTTAGGTTTCCTCCTCCATCGTTTGAAAAGAAGTCTGATATTTCATTATCAGACAGCCAACTAATATACCTAAACCAAATATAAGAAAAAATCCTATTTTGTTGTTATGTTTTCTATTTATCTCTTGGCTGGTTATGTGCTCCTGTACCGGATTAACAATATTATTGAAAGTCGGATTCATGATGAATAAATATTAAATTTTCTCCATTAAAAGTTTCAATACTATAGCCATACTGGAAGAACATATGAATGTCCTTTTTCAGGTGTTTAATTGTTATTGTATGGCAGCTAAATTTAAGACCAAATTCCGAGGCTTGCAGAAGAGGGATACCATGTTTTTGATGATCCATTTTATATAAATCCGCAGCAATGGCTTCGTTTTTCTGTATCATCAGTTTCGCAGAATTCCCTATTTTATATTTTTCCTTTTGGTGCTGTTTTTTTAATTTACTTGCACAATCAGGATGCGACTTCCTGTTTCCATGTGCACCTTCTTCCAAAGGCTCATTGCATCTTTTGCATAACCTATGGGTTACAGTATGATACTTGTAATTTTCCTCCATAATTATATATATTTTAAAGTTTCATTTTTCATATAATGAATTATACAATTTTTCCATTCTATCTTTTGCTAAATCTCATCGATAGATCGTGCAACGAATCCTGGATTTGCTGCTCAGTAAATAGAATTCGATTACCGACCTTTTGCCCTTTTATTATCCCTTTTTTACAATATGAATGTAGTGTCGGTAAGGTGATATTAAGAAGCTGACAGACCTCTTTTCTTGTCAGATATTTTGCTTTATAGGGTAGGTTATCAGTATCCCCAATAGCTTCCGCAACGGCTTTTTTGATGCGTCTGTCCATATCCTCATAAAATTCCATTGGGATTTCAAGAAAAAGAGGTTTATTTTTTGATTGTTCGTCGTGTGTTGCCATAAAAAAACGAATTAAGTCCAAACTAAAAATTTCTTTTCAGTTGATCTCATTCGTTCCTACGACCTGACTTTCATATTAGTTCAGGTCTTCTTAACGACTGAAGAGGTTTGATCAAATGATCATTCACCAATCTCCCAAAAAAATGGTTGCTTTTCTGGGTGCTGATAATGCAAATATAGACAAAATGGTTTAATAAAGAGTGTTAGAGATAATTTATGTTATTAAAACAATCACTTTTGTTAATTAACAGAAATCTATTTTCATTTTGTTTGTAGGAATGTTGTTGATTTCAGCATCCTCAAAAAGACTAAGGTCCTGATTGTATGGCTAATAGCCTTTTGCATTTGAGTATGGGTTGGACTTGTATTGTGAAATCAGAGTGAATATTATCAATTCTTATTCCTTAAAAACCTGATTAGGTCTTCATCTTTCAGTCCCATAGTTCTGAGATTATTTTTAACAATAAATCCTGGGATCGGATCTTTTGATGCTTGAATTATAACGGGTCTGGTCAAATCTTTCCTTGACCAAATTTCATGACTGCCTTTTGTCCTTATTCGAGTAAGCCCCTGATGTAATAAAAATCGCTGGAAATCTTTTAATCCTATATTCTTTAAGGATTGTGACATTATGCAAACTCTGGAATATTAATGGTGGTATTCCTTTTGCGAAAATCATGAGTGTTGAAAATTCTTTTAAAATCTTCATTATTTTTAAGAAGATCATCCATTGAGGGCGGAACAGCTTCTTTGCGAAGTTTCTTTCTTATTTTCCATCCAAGTTTTTCTAAATCTTCAGCAAGAGTTTTTTTATTTACAGTATACCTAAAGTACTCGGAAAGTGTTTCTTCAAATGAGTGTTTTGCTTCGGCCTCAGTTGCGCCGTACCCACTTAAATCAAGTGCTGGACAAAAAGTAATTACGTTATTGTCCTCTTCAAAAATAATCAATGGCAAATTGCATTCAATTTTATTTTTACCATAAACCCACTTACCCGATAAAGTTTTATTAACTGACATATGTAATATATTTTCAAAGCACCAGATCAAAAATATTATGAAGTTTCAAATATATCAACAAAATCAAAGCCAAAAATGTTTTCTCTTAAATAAGAATATCAAATTTAATCTTTTTGCTGGACAAAATCGGACCGAATAACAAATTAAGCGCATAATTTACAACATGTTATTGGCCTAACCAGCATTAACAAGCTTTGTAAAATGAGGATGATCGGCAAGCATTGTGGCATTCTGCTCTTTACTTATCTTAATATACTTGAGAAAGTTAGATTCTGTGCTATGACCAGATATCATCATTATTTTTAATGGCTCTATTCCTGCAAGATATGCGTTTGTACAGAATGTTCTGCGCCCTGTGTGACAGCTTATCTTCTCCCATTTTTTACAGGTCTTTTCATAGCTTTTACCTAACTTTCTCTCATTCCACCTTAATACCTCATTAAATTCACACAATTCTGATACTTTCTTTATATCGCGATTTATATATTGATCACGGACCTTTGGAAGCGTACCATTATATTTAATTAGAATTTTGCCAAGTCTTGCAGAAACAGGAATAACTACTTCGCCATCGGTTTTTGACTGGGCCAGGTGAATAAATTTACGCCCCTTTTCATCCGCCTTAATACTAACATCAACCTTTGAATAATCACTGATCCTAAGACCGGTCTCGCATAAAACAAGAAACGCATCCCTGGCCTTATCATAGTCAGGATTATCAGTCAAATCCTTATTATATAAAGCTTCAAGTTCTTTTTCAGTCAGATATACATTGAATGACTTCCTAGAAATACCCTTAAATGACCTGAATTGAAAATCTCGATTTGTATGTTTCTTCTCTTCCAAAGATTTACTCATAAACATTTTTAGTGTTTTTATATGCTTCCCGATTGTGTTCTGCGCATACCCTTCATCTGATAGATATGAAACAAAATCATTATAAAAATCAATAATGACATTCTCGAAATCTATCGTTATAGATCGTTTCAACTTTTCAGTTCTATTATCCTGGTAATCTATTAACCGATCTTTGAAGGCCTTTAGGTTGGTTATTGTACCCTTTGATAAGTTCATTCCATCTTCATTCTTTCGAGAGCCTGATTCAGCTTCAGCAATGTAACGCACAATATATTCCATGAATGTTTCAGCATCAGACGATTTTTTATGTTTAAACCTATAAACAACTTCTGTTAGCCATTCTTTTGAAAAATCCCTGAAATAGTTTTTAATTTCCTTCCCTATAAAGCTTTTGAGGTCATCAAGATATTGCATCCTTCTTTCTGATTCAATATCCGAAGGAACTTTTTTATTAAATTCCTTCCAGTTTTTAGGATCAATGGTTTCTCCTGTTTTTACTATAAAATCATTTTTTTTTGCCACTGACAATCTCACAAAAATATCAGCTTGTTTGCCTTCAGTTTTTGAATACAAAAAATAATTAATTGTTGCCATAGTTTATGCTCTAATTTATGTGAGTCCTTAAAGCACCAAAGATAACAAATCTACAACCAATCTACAACCATATCTTTATTTAATAATATTTACTCTTGTAAACAAAACTATTTTTAAATGCCTTATATTGTGAGTTATTCAAGGTTTCAGTTGAATTTATACGAGTTTATACTTTACATAGATTTACTCACTTTTACCCCATTTCGAGTCCCGTCCGCACCGCAAGAACCACAAAAACCCGATGAGCAATCATCGGGTTTTTGTTTTCCTGAACCCGTTGAAAACTTGTTTTCATAAGAGAGAAGGAAAACATAAAACCATTTGCTGCGCAGCAGCAATGGTTTTGTGGTTCTCGCCAAGGTAACTTCAGAATGAAAGGGTCCGATCGATCCCGCGATTAGCGGGATCGATCAATCCCGTCCGCACCGCGCATAAAATCAATAAAGCCTCTGAAAATCAGAGGCTTTTCTTTCTTTAGGAGATTGAGTTGTGTCTGTAATTGTGACAATAGAACATTGATAAATGTTAAATAGAAAATGGGGACATTGTGTTGGTTAGTCCTGCATAGCTTTTTCTTTCTGACCCATATGAAGGTATAACCAACCCAGTTGTGAAACAATTCTTTTTTCGAGGATTAGTCTATTAATTTTATCCCACACATCAGGCACTAATGTTATGGAATAATACCGATGCATAAACGTTCCTCCGAATACAATGAGATAGAGTTTTTACCCAATTACAAATTAACCATACTCAATCAACATGCTAAATCTTGACAGATGGGATTTTTTGCATATAACAGTTTTATTGTTCCAGTCTTAATTCTACCCTTCTGTTTTGAGCCATGTTTTCTTCAGTTGTATTGGGAACTAAGGGTTCATCAAAGGCTTTGCTTTCTGTTATTAATTGCGAAGCCTGCACACCTTGTTCTATTAATTTTTCTTTTATAGAGTTAGCTCTGTCCATACCTATCAGAATATTAGTTCGACGCGAAGCAATATTACATGTATGCCCGGTTATCCGCAATTTCATGTCAGGATTTTCTTTTAAGATAGCAGCTAATTCAATTATTTTTTCTTCCTGGGAATTATCCTTCAGATTAACTGAATCAAGGCTGAATTTTAATTCCATCTTAGTTATTATTGATTGAGCTTGTATATATGGCTTTACATCTTCCACAAAAACAGTAATAGTATCTTTTATTACCTGGTATACTGTATCGGTTTCTTTTACAATTGTTACAATAGGCGGATCAATATGGTGCGAGACTCTTTTAAATCCTCTGCTTTTGAAATAATATGTGACACCTATACTTGCCGAGCTGTAACTCTCATAATTGTTACCTGCGATGCGTCCGTCAAATCGATCGGGTAAAACAGTTATATGTAATTTAGCATTTATATCAAGATTACTGCTGAACTGGTATTTACCCATTACTTCAAAACTTGTAGAAATGGTATTGGATTTTGGCACTCCTTTGTAATCCAATACACGCATGTATCCTATTCCGGCTGAGGGAATAATATCCCAGCGGTTTTGTTCATTATATCCGTATATCAGATTAAATAAGCTTACACGGAAATCAACTTGCATATTACTGTACCGAATAAAGTGGCGGTAACTGCCATCAGGTCGGATTGTTACATAATCACGTACGGGATCATTATTGCCATAAATGCTTCCGGTTTGAGGATCTGCTATATAGATCCCGTCAACGGTGCTGAATCCATTCAGAGAAAAACCATCTAACTGAAGGCGTGCACCCCAGAATGGAGAGAACCATTTTCCAACTGCAAGGGAAAATGAGGGTGTTAGTCGTTCATTAAACTTGAGGTTATTTGCGTCTTTAGAAAATAGAATTTGTGTTCCGACGGCTCCTTCAATAGAAAGGTTATCAAAAAACAAAATTGGCATAAAAATATCCTTTTGTCTGACCGTATCTTGCTCACTGAGTGTTTCTGTGTTATCCTTCCCTGATAAACATAAAAAAGAATTTAAAAACAGGATTGTTATAATAACTGGATATATTTTCATCATTCTATAATAATTTGTTTGTGCTTTATATCTGCTCTAAATCCAATATAACAGGAGAGTCATAAGTTCCATATGTTCCGTCAATTTCAAATGCGACCTGTGTTTTTGCCTGGTACAAGTATGTGAGCCGGCTGCTATAATATCTGAAAACAATATTTCTGTTTTCTGTATCTGAGGCACGGATGGTTATGTAGTATACCCTCTTGGTTCCATCCTCAGATTTAACCAGATTACCAACACCTCTGCATTCATCTCCTATAAAGGCGGCAACTATGTCTGTATCTTCAGAATAGGTATTGATATTACCAGGTATGCTTACAATAGCAGAAAAGCTGTTAGGATATGCTTCAGGAGTTGCTACGACCCATTCAGGTCGCGGATAATTCTTGTACGAATCTTTATCCTTGCTGCATCCAGCAAGAAAAATAAGAAGTACAATAGAAAATGTAAGACTAAATAGCTTCATAGTTTTTGTTTTAATTATTCAACACAGGTGAGAGTACCTGAGGTTCTCACCAACATTCTTTCATAGCTTCATTATTGTTTAACTATCTTACGAATATGAGTAACATCATCTACCGTGAGATATACAAAATATAATCCCGGATGGAGTTCATTACAATTTATCTGAATTGCAGATAATCCTCCAGTTGATGCAGCTACATTTTGATTAATATATGTTCTGCCTGAAACATCAATTATCCTAATCTTAATTTTACTTGAACTTTGCGTCATAAATGAAATTGTCATAATATCTTTTACCGGATTAGGATAAATGAGGAAGTTGTCATTTTCGCTGAACTTAAGCACAAAAGGCTTAGCAAGCATACCAAATACTTTATTTGCATTGAATACAAGAGCCTGAGTTGTTTGTCCTTTGATTTCCCCGTTACGTTCAAGGGCAAATGTTACAGGATCATTTTCCTTTCCCGGGATGGTGATAAAATACCTGTATTCTTTGTTGATATCCCTGATAGTGGATACAGAACTCAATTCATCTCCAATATATGCCAGGATACGATCATTTGCCTTTGGTTCAATATCGCTTATTGCAAGCATATTCATATTAGCAGAATAGTTTTTGTTTATAAACTCCGGGTAGCTTGTCTCCGGAATTGCACCTTTGCTACTCATGGAACCGCTGTTGTCAGGATATTTAAACTGCACATCATTGATGTCGTTTCTATAAATCATATACCCCTTATTTGGTTCGAGAAAAGCAAGACTTCCTACCCACCCGATATTCTTAGCATACATTGCAAAACCTGTTTGTGATTTAATTACATCTTCTGTATTGGCTTCATAACCTGCCAACGCTTCATCCAGTACCAGGCGAACGGCCGGTAAATAGCTAATGTAATTCCACATGTTTGCTTTTACGGTAATTGGGTTTCCTGATGGAGTGACTACTGTTCCCGGCAAGCTAATAGTTTGTCCAACTGACGTAGAGACTTTGTACATCAGAGAATTGTTAAGCTCAAACGGTTTTTCAGCGATCCATTTATTTTGTACTTCAGAATAATTGGCGCTTATGTTATCTGCTTCACTTTTAAAGAAGTTTGTTGAATTCCAGGCCAACCCATCGAGTGTTGTGTTAACACTACTTAAGGCAGCAGATTTAACATTAAATGAAATCCAGTTCCACCCGGTATTCAATTCAATATTTTGATATACGAGGTCTTTCCCGTCAAATACAAGCGGTTCTGAAGGTAATCCAACAACACTGTTATTGACAAAGTTGATTGTTCTTCCTGCATCGGCAAGGTAGATCTTACCTGTGCTTGCATCCCATATTTTAAAGATTATACTTCCCTGTGTGGTCTGATTTGAATAGACACTTAAAAATGCATACCACATATCATTGCGTCTTTCATACTGAACATTTGAAACACCAATACAAGTATTTCCGGCAAAAGCAGCAAATTTATCTTCAGGATCTTTAGAGAAGATATTATTGATACGTAATTTGGCATATACCGACATGCTGTATTTATAATCCTTAGCATTAACTTTCCAATCAGGGGCTTCGCCCTTAACTGTCATGGTCAGATTCAAGCCTTCTACTACATCATCAGAATTGCGCAAATAAATTACATGGTCGTAAGCCCCGATATTTAACGCATCGTTTACAATAAAGGTGACAGATGTTGACGAATTTGGCTGGATAGTACCCGAGGTTATTGAGGCAGTAAGCCATGCCGGCAAATTTTCTATAGAGAAAGTCTGAGCCATGCCACCTATATTATTTATTTTCTCTGTAAAGGACAATGGTTCATCCTCTCCCTTGGAAAGGAATAGTTCAGAATTTTCCCATTTAACCATGTTGCGGTCTATGTATGCTGTCCATGTGATAGGGGAAGCAATGGTATTTCCATTCAAATCCTGAATTTTATCAACAGTAAATGTCACAATTGTTTTCTCTATATCAGCTTTTTCCTGTAAGAGGTTAATAATAAGAGCATCTTTATTTACCACAAAATCAAAATCGAGTGTTTTAACAGGACCCCTGCCCTTTATGGGAGCAATATCATCCGACTCAATTGCCCCTGTTAAAACAGGAGTATTCGCTATTGTCTCCGCATACATATCTTCAGGGGTGAATTGCAGGAATGTTTCACCCTGGAAGGTAATATATTCATCAAATGGATAATATGCCATTAAGCCCATTTCATCACCTTTTAACCTGACATTGTTATTCTTTGAAATAAGGGTCTGGTTTAAATAAAGATTCCAGATACGGAATTCATCTATCGATCCGTTAAAATACTGATCCTGTACTATTGTTCCGGTAGTGAAATCCTTATAGTTACGAGCACCCACATAGAGAGATGGTGAGGCTAATCCGCCTAAATTTGCTGACTCGAAATAATTTTTCAATTCCCCATCAATCAATATTTGCGCGTTTCCTCTTCTGTTAACGGTAAATGCCAGGTGATGCCAGTCGTTATCGAGAAAATCATCAATAACGGTGCTCTCAAAGCCGTTATTCTTAACTGTCAGCTCACCATTTTCATTAAAGCCAATCCAGATCAAATCGCGCGAACCGGTACCGGTTCCGCTAAAATTATAATCTTTTCCATCACCACGACCGTTTGAAAGTAAGGTAGTATTGCTTTGGGGATTGCCTTTAAACCAAAGTTCAATTGAATATTCCATATCGGGTTTAATAACTACGGCACCCGTTTCAAGTCTGATTGAAGAATTGTTGCCGCTTAATGTCACCGCTTTTCCTCTCGGATCTAAATACCATAAAGCTCCCTGTATAATACCGTTGGCTCCATTGGCCCTGTCAATAGCCAGAGTTCCTTTTGATTCTGTCATTTGCCAATAGCCTAATAAACCCAATTCACCACCTGAAAGCATACTGAGACTGTTAATTTGCAGATTGGATTCAGTGACTACTTTATTCCAGACACGTGCTTCATGCATCTGGCCGGCCAGGTAACCATCGCTTAATCTTAAATTCCGTCCAAACTCCATATTTCCTACACCTGTATATGGAATGGCTACGGGTTCGTTTTCAGCCACTGCTTTAAAGTTATGGAAAAGATTTACCATGTTTTTTTGAGCATCGTAAACCACTGCTAAATGTTCCCAGTTGCTGATATCTGTAAATACACCAGTACCAGTGATGGTTTGTGTTCCAATAAGAACTTCGAGCTGGTTACTTTCATTGAATCCAAATTCAAAGTCATTATTAATATTACCATGGCAGAATAAGGTGGCTTTGCCTGTCTTCTCACGTTTTATCCAGGCTTCGAAGGTCAGGGATTTTCCACTCATATTTTTTTCCGCTTCGGTGTAAACATAATCGTTCACTCCATCGAAATATAATGATGCGGAATGGTCACCCTGTGATCCATTTATAACACCGATAACCTGGAAGTTCGACTTGCTTAATAAACCATCTGCGATGTCTTCATTAAAATTCAGCTGGATTTCATCCTTAATGGTTAATATTCCATTTGCAGGTAAAGCTGATCCGAATAACCGGGGACGAACCACATCTTTTATTCCACTCGCAATGTCGGTATAACTGATAATGTCTTCAGCTCCAATTTTACAAATACTTTTAGCCCTGATATCATAATATTGATTATCGAGTTTATATGTTTTAAAATCATAACTTATTCCGCCACCTGCAAGTATTTCTTTATTGGCAGGCTGCAATGGGGATGCTTTGTATGAAGCCGAATCAATAAAATAGGAACGGATAGGTGTCCATGCCGATTCTGAAGCTGATGATGGTTTGAATTCCAGCACAATGCTATTCAAGAAACTTTGATTTACATCATAAGCCTTTACTGAAATATTCATTATCTGGTTCTCCTCCGTCTCACCGGTGTTCGTATTAATGACCCATTTATCCAATGGAAATTCAAGGGAAATATCAGAACATGATGGCACATAACTAACTGAAACATTAACTAAATCTTCAATATTGTCATCGCATTGTGATTTAAGTAGAAGTTTCAGATTATTGAACTCCATAGCGTTAGCCCCTTTGCCAATTTCAAGGGTTTTAAAAAGAGGTTCGCCGTAACGAACAAGAAGCGTACGACCGTCGCCGAGAGGTGCTCCATCGAGATAGAAAGAAGCTCCAGAAGGATTAGAAGCTTCATCTATTTTAAGTGTGAATGTAGCATCGTCACCACTCTCCGATTCATTGGTTAATTGTAACTGGAATTTTCCTTTTTTGTTAGAAGGAATGTTGCTTAACTGCGTACTTCCTATCACCGCTATTTTAGGAACCTCCATTTGCATAGAAGGCTGGTCGATGACAGTACCGGGCTTATAGTATTGTGAAGTATAAGCTCCCTCGTAAGGACAAGCCGAAGCTCCTCCTTTAAGTTTGAATACATAGCTTCCATCTTTGGCGGTGCATACATCTTCACTTAAATAGCCCTCGTCGTTGGATAGTGTAAAACCTGTGGTATAACTGTTGGTAGAGGAAGTCGTCACACTGGCTCCTAAACTAACAGAAAGAGAGGTATTTAATTTCAATGCCATACCAATACCCATAACTTCACCGCCTATTTCAGTACCAACACCAGCGCCAATAACAAAAGTAAAATCACCTGATGAAGAGAATGCTTTGTCGGTTTGTTTACTTAAAGAGATTGAAGAACCCGAGCTGAATGAATAGTTTTTATCCAATACAGCGTCAATCTTTGCTTTTTCATTATCAGCCAAACGAGCTTTCCATGTCTCAATTGATTGATTCAGATAGAGAATTGTATCATGCTGCGCTATACTTGCGGCAGGGAAATATATAGTGTAACTCGGGCCATCATAGTAGTGATTATTATCTGATGCATTTGCGCCCCAGTAACTGTCTATATTTGGAATGCCATATCCGTCATCTCCCTTCGTTATTTTTGATACATATACCTCTTCTCCCGTGAAGTCAGCTTTTGCTTGTGCTTCAGCGACACTTAGGCCATTTCCTGCTTCTATTATATTATCCCTTATGGTACCCAGGTTTGGAATTAGAACATTTTCAATATGTGTTAAAGGGTATATGAACATGGTTCCAAAACTTTTATCCCCGGAAATAGATTTTTGAGAAACCAATACATAATCTTCATCTCCGGCTAAATCATAACCCCACAACATAATATCATCAGCAGAGACATTACGTTTTTTTACAAAGGTTACATTATTGCAGGCCCCATAGGTAAGGTTTGTAGAATTCCCCACAAATAAATCTCCATCATGCCCAACATAATTTTCATTATCGCTGGTACTAAAATTTGAAAGCAGAGTGATAGTACTCTCGGTTGTTCCGGAAAGAGATGAAGAAGTGCTTGTAGTAACTGATAGTGACAAATCGGCCTTGGTTTCAATTTCAGTTATTATGCCAGCACCAAAACCTGCCCAGGTAACAACCCTGGCCCCTAATGAAGCTGTTGTTTCAGCTTCAAAATTTTGTTCTATTGCTGTTGATAGTGTTGAACTAACACCTATTACAGAACCTTTTTCAACAAAAGTTGAGCTTCCCGAACCATGAGGATCTCGAATTATCATAATTACATCATCCGGACCACTGGTGATAAAATTGGTTCCCGTCGATTTTGATCCTAACAAAAATGCACCGGGTTTGGCAATATTGGCAATAAACGGGTTGTTGGTATTCCAGACATAAGTGCCATTATTAACCTTTGCCGACAGATCAATTGTTTTAATTCCTGAAGTAAGATCCGGTAAACCTGCAAAAAATGTATAATCCGCCTGTCCTAATGAATCAATCTGCAAAGAATGAGTGAGCATCTCACTATCCATGGTATTGTTTATTTCCACAGTACCATCCTGTGATGGAACTTCATCTTTAACTCCATCAACTGCATTGTTGTATTTATATGATTCGAATACTGATATTCTGAATTTATATTTCTGTCCCTGGACAAAAACAGGACGATCATTAAACAGGTATGATTTCGAATTACTATCATACAATAAAACAGTATCATTGACTCCGGTAAATGTAGGAATGGAAGCTATAGTATCGCCAAAGAAACTTAAAGCCTTAGTACCCTGAAGTTGCACAACTTTTATGGTTGGGCTTTCACGATGAATTATATCCACGAGCGCATTATATTTTACAGTATCAGAAAGAGTAGCTAATATCTTATTTCCGGAAACAGCATCTGTAATCGAGTCTTGCCAGCTTATAATATTTTGCTGAGGTATTAACATTGAAGTAAGATCCAGAGGAATGTTCTGACTGATAAGACTTCCGTATCCATTTACCGATGCAGCTGTAACATTGAAGTTTACAGGTATCAGGTTAACAGCAAATTCTCCGGTCACACTATTTGGATAAACGGTTACGTAGCGGTTATTAAAATCAACCAGGTTTGTCCTGGGATCATCGTTGTCATCTTGTTTTGGTTTATACTGTACAACTACAACAGAGCTGGAAGTGGTCTTGGTCAGATCATATTTATTCCCTGCTAGACTTATGGTTACAGCAGCATTATCACCCAGGTTGTTAGTAGATTGCGAAAATCCTACCGGTAATGCTTCTTGCACAGCTCCGCCGGCTAAACGTCCGATTACGCGTACTTTTGTGGAATCTTCGAGTGATGCTGTTCCGGCAGACTGGTAATTTCTATCAGCTCCGGTCGGTGTGGTAATATAGCCGTTACCCACAAAGTGGTGATTTGCCATATAGGCCTGTACGGAATGCTTACCAATAGGTACATTAAGGGTTACTTCACCATTATCATCAGTCATGGCCGGTTTGCCATCACTAAGAACAACTACCGAGCCATCTACCTTGAATCCAACACCTTTTACCGGATAAGTGCTGTTCTCAAACTTAACATCTACTCTTATGGGGAAAGAAGAGTTATCGGTGAAATCTAGTACATAAGATGAATTTATGGCGTTGATTATACGGTTAACTCCTGTCGGATCAAAAGAATGAATACCATAACGGGGACGAAATGTATAAATACTACCATCACCCTGGTATGGTATACCCGAGATCATATAATTTCCCTGGTCATCAGTTACACCTTTCAGCCTCAGCTGTTCTGAAGTAGGGATCTCAGTAAAGCTTCTGACTGCATTATGAACCTTGCCATGATGTTCGTTGTGTATCGAATTCTTGTAAGAGATATCGTAAAATTCATTAACCACAGGTTCGTCAAAACGCCAGTAAGCAGCCAGTGATTTTTCGTTTCCGGCCAATAATCGGGTATAGTCACGGATAATTTCTGTTTTACTCAGTGCTCTGTTCCATAACCGCACTTCATCTATATACCCGCTAAAATAATTTCCCCCTTCATTTCGTCCTATGAAAATACTGTCTGTATTAACTACTGCCGTATTAGCCGGAACGTCTATCGAAGCAAGTAATGAATCGTTTGCATACAGTAATAGCTTGCCTGATGCACGCACGCCAGTTATATGGGTAAAATCAGTAGTTGTAAATCCCTGGAAACTGAATGTTACCCGGTTCACTGCGTCGGTAAAGAATAATGCACCAACAGCATCAAATCCTAATTCATACTTTCCGGGTTTATTAAAAATTGTTTTGTTACTCAGGTCTGATACATCTGAACGAATCCATGCCTGCACTGTAAATGCTGTGTCAGCAAATGAATTTTGAGGATCTGTAGCTTTTAAATAAGCATCACTCCCGTTAAAATAGAACGAGCTTCCCTGTGAATTTATGTCATCCGAACTTGCCAAGACATCTACGTTTTGCACTACCTGGCCACCGCTGTAAGTTATACGTCCGTAAACGGTTCCTGTCGGGGTCCGAAAGCCTATTCCTGTTATATCATTTGATTGCGAATTATTTCCTGCACAAGATAGCATTCCACGAACGGTATATTCGTAAACGACACCGGGATCACCTGTTTGATCCTCAACTTCATAGTCTCTTGAGGCTCCTGATGATGTTGATGTTTTTGCATCAAGAGATATTATCTGCCTGGGAGCATCTGTACTGCCATATATCTTACGCAGAATTACAAACTCGTCAAGCAACCCGATGCACGCCCATGAAATACTTGTTTTAGAGGGATAATAACCTTTATCCACCTTTAAATTACTTAAGGCATTACTGATATCAAGGCTGTAATAGACATAGGAGCTCAAATCGCTTGAATTTCGGATATCCTGCTCATTAATGGCAATAATCCTGTAGGCATACATAATACAACTTGATGCATCAAAATCAGTATATGTTTGCTGAGAGCTTGGTATTTCAGCTAAAACTATTTCTCCTCCCTGTCCTTTTTCTTTTCGCATAATTATGAACTGATTTACATTGCCACAGGTGTAGTTCCAGTCAAGTTTTATGCCCGTTGCCAACTCGGAAAGTACAGGAACATCTGGTTTGGTTGGTGTAAAATCGGCTTTAACAGTCTTTGTGGCGCTATATACCTTACCCCATCTTCTGACTCTGTAATAATAAGTTTTTCCTGCTGTTAAATCCTGGTTGTCTGTATAACTGGACGCTGTTCCAACATTTATTGATATTAAAGTGGCCCCGCTGAAGCTGCTGTTCTCGCATCTTTCAACTATGCTGCCCGAAGCACTCCCTTCAAAGTTTATCTGAATGGCACCATCGCAGGGTATTACTGCGTGAGTACCCATTACCGGGGCAATACTCTGAGTAACTACTACAGATCTTTGAAAATCATGATTGATGGTTCTGCCTTCGATATCTAAAGAAGTAGAAACTTTCAGAGTAAAAGTTTCATTATTAGAAGGATTCGTAACAGGGACATAAAAGAAACCAGTTGTTGCACCTGTACTTGCTTTTCGAACGACTTCCACATTACTGCCGTTATAACAAATAATAGTATAGCTTGCACCTTCGTTTGCACCAGCAGTATTAGAAATGGTATAGTTAATTTTTATGTAGTCAGGATCATCTGCTGACGCAGTATAATCTATCGTAGGTGTTATATAAAAATAATCGGGTATGTTAGCATATCTTAGGAAATAGCTATTATTCCAGTCATAACAATTGTCATTAGCATCTGCATCATTATCAAATATGTAATAAAGACGTTTTCCGTTAAAAGAGACGGGAACGTTACGCCATTTTATTCTTTTCCAGGTTGCATTAGCGGGACTATGCCCGGGATTATTTCCCGGCACTGTATAACTTAATATTTCGGCAATATCATAACCATGATATGCTGTGGTACCGCAACCCCAATAATATATTTTATTCGCATCCGGCACTGGAGGAGAATTGTTGGTTGCAGTGGCAGTACCCTCATATAAAAGAAACTGATCTACCTGCCAGTGAGAGTTTCTATCGGAATAGAAATAATCTTGCTGAAAGTCGATAGTTATACTCTTTTCACGGGAATTTATGGTTGATGTTGCCAAAGTATAATCACCACAATAAGTATTTACCGAGATAGAAATGAAGAGAGCGGAAAATGTGATTTTTAATATCTCTTTCAGAAATGAGGATTTCCCTTTATTAAATTGCCTGTACAGACTTATAATATCTGTTTCTAAAATGCTTCCCTGAAATAGTTTTTTCATGATATAAGTCTTGAGTAAGTATATTCTAATTTCCGATACACCTTTTTCCTCATTAATCCCTAATAATTGTAGTACACAATTTACTCATTATTAGTTAATTTACCAAAAGATAAAATGGTAAGTAATGTGAATTCTATCTGATTATAAAGACATAAACCAAATGATTGATCGAATACTTCTAAATTCAGAGTATGTTTTTTAGCTAAATTGCAATCGGCTATCAATTCGGAAATTATATTAACAATAAATCCGTCCGCACCGCAAGAACCACAAAACCCGATGAGCAATCATCGGGTTTTTGTTTTCCAGAAACCATTGAAAACTTGTTTCCATAAGATGAATGGAAAACAATAAACCATTTGCTGAGCAGCAGCAATGGTTTTGTGGTTCTCGCCCCGGTAACTTCAGGATAAAATGGTCCGATGAAGTCAATCCCGTTCTATAATACCTGCTGAATATTTCCTGCCACCTCTGCAATCTGGCTCCTCGCTAAAATAGCCTCCCGGGCTATTTATTAACGCTCGGCCCCCTCAGGATGAAAGGTTACGGCAGCAGTTATTAAATTTTAATCATCTCTATAACAGGAATTTAAAGATTAGTTTTCTGCTTATAATGGCTTTCTTTAAATCATTTGTTATTATAGAATTCCTTAATAAAGGCAGGCCCGAATACTGGAAATTAATTATATGGACCATTTCAAACGGTCAGGATTATTTGTCGAGGCAATCACCTATGCTTTTTACGGCTACCATTTCAGAACCATTTACGGATTGAAAAACTAAATACTAATAAAATTACCGTAATCGGTGAATGATATAGATTAAATCCTCAAATGAATAACACTTCAGTACATCAGAACAGTTAAAGCCTGGCAGATAAGATTTCTCTATGTATTTCTTACTTTTTTAGGTCTACCGGCACTATTCCTGCCATCTCTCCTATAATGTTTACCAGTTCCGCTCCTGCCGGCACAACAATTTTAGCATTATTCCGGAGGGATGCTTCAAGAGCCTCCAGCTTTCTCAGTAATTGGGCATTCCCTATAAAATACTTATCGGCCGCTTCATTTACCAGTTTAATAGCTTCAGCTTCGCCTTCAGCGTGCAATATTTTAGCCTGTTTATAACCTTCTGCTTCTTTTATCTTTCCCCTCTTTATCCCATCGGCAACTGTTTCGGCAGCAGTAGCCGAATCTATGGCTGCAATCTTTTCATTTTCAGCCTTTACTACTTTATTCATGGTTTCCTGAACATCCGAAGGGGGGTCAATTTGTTTTAATTCGGTACGGATAATTTCTATCCCCCAACCTTTAGTTTCTTTATCAAGGGTTGCAAGAAGCTCTGTGTTAATTTTTCCCCGTTCGCTGTTGGCAGATTTTAAAGTAAGCGTGCCGATTATATTACGAAGTGTTGTACGGGCAAGTTGAACAATCTGCCAATTATAGTTATTAACATCATAAGTTGATCCTTTTACGCTCGATTCATCTGATTTTACCCTGAAATAAACTTGCGCATCGACACTGGCATTAAGATTATCGTTAGTGATTATTTCCTGTGGCTGGGCATCTACCATCTGTTCGGTTACATTTATCACAAACATTCTATCTATGATTGGAATAATCCAGTGAAATCCGGGATTGGCAAAATTATGGTATTTTCCAAGCCTCTCGATTAAACCTCGTTCAGTTGGCCGTACAATTCTGACTCCTGCGAAAAATATCAATACAACAGGAATTAATAAATACAAATAGTCCATTTCAATTTCCTTTCTTTTAATTAATAAATATTATTTTGATTTCCCATGAGATTACCCTGGTATGTGCTCTTGTAATGATGCTGATAATGATATTTCATCAATGTCAATTTATTGTTCAATGTAACCGCTTGCCGGGGAGCTTTAGAAGCAAAATAGCCTCCGCAGGCTGTTAAGCTTTTACTGGGTTGTTATCCAATTCCCAGGTACTTTCCAACGCTTTTTGCACGACTCTTTTATAAAACATATTCTTTTTATTTGAGATTTAACGAGTTCTATCATGTTATTAAGGAAACAATGTTAAAGCATTATATCTCCCCCAATAGCAGAGGGTTTCTGCCTGCTATTTTAAAAAATAAAATCAGTAAAAAAGTAGGAAAATATTGTGTGTGAAATGTTACACAATTTGTATAAAATGTTACATAATTCACACATTATCATTTATTGCGAGGGAAACAGGGCATTCAGGTATTCTTTCCTCCTTTCAAAATGAAGGAATCCATACAATAATTACTCATTCGTTTCATAGAGACGAAGTCTGTTTTGGAGCACGGTAATTTCATCCTGTAAAGAGATTATTCGCTGCAATAAATAACTGATGGTCTCAATACCTTCCAGATTAATGTCCAACTCATAATAAAAGCGTATATACTTTTCTAATTGCTGACACTGTTCAGAATCAATAAACTCTGTTTCTTTGATTGTAGAAATTTCTATCAATCCGTTTTGTTGTAATGAACTGATAAATGAAACCTCTACATTATGCCGGGCACAGAATTCATCAACCTTTATTAAATATTCTTTTTGCATTGTTTACGATTTAGATAGTTCAGCAAATAGCTTTCTTTGTTTCTCGGTTAAATTTGTCGGAATTTTAACGACATAGGTCACATATAAATCTCCAAATTGTCCTTCATTTTTATAAACAGGAAAACCTTTCCCTTTTAATTTTATCCTGGCTCCATTTTGTGTTTCAGGCTTAACTTTCAGTTTTACTTTTCCGTTTAAAGTGTCGATAGTAAGTTCTCCTCCCAGAACAGCTGTGTATAAATCCAAACCTGCCGTAGTATATAGATTATTTCCTAAACGCTTAATTACAGTATGATTGGCTATTGAAAATGTAATATATAAATCACCGTTCGGCCCGCCATTTATTCCCTGTCCGCCATGTCCTGTAATCTTAATTGTCTGACCGTTTTCAATTCCTGCAGGAATAGAAATTCTTATATTTTTCCCGTTAACTGTTAAAGTTTGTTTATGGGTTTTGAATGCATCAGTCAGGTCGAGATGTAATTCAGCATTGTAATCTTCTCCTCTGAATTTAACCTGTCTGTTTCTTCCGGTGCCAGAGGATCCCCCAAACATAGTTTCGAAAAAATCAGAAAAATCCCCTTCGAATTGCGCCCCTGAAAATCGTTGTCCCCGAAAATCTGATGATTGCCCTTGTTGCTGTTTCGCTTTTTCAAATTGTTCGGCATGTTGCCAATCCTTTCCGTACTGGTCATATTTTTTACGTTTTTCAGGATCGCTCAAAACTTCATTTGCTTCATTTATCTGCTGAAAATTTATTTTGGCATCATTATCATTCGGGTTTAAATCAGGATGATATTTCCTTGCCAATTTCCTATAAGCATTCTTTATGTCTTTAGAAGTTGCAGTTTTATCTATCCCCAATATTTTATAATAGTCTATGAAAATCATCTATTTATTGTATTGTTCCGTCTTTGCCGGCTGCATCTCTTCCTTCGAGTATTACAAGTAATTTAAGGTCGGAGGAAATAATCTCCTTTTGCAACTTAACCAACTCAATGTAAAGCTTGTGCAAAACTTCCTTTTTCTTCTCTTTTGTCATGATCCTGATTTTACAATTTTTAATGTTATTAAGAGGAATAAATATTCTTCTATATCTTACTAACCTTCAACATATTAGTTCTTCCATGAAGACTAAGGGGAGTGCTGCCAACATGAATCACAATGTCGCCTTCTTTCAATAGTTTTTTATACTTAAGCATTTCTATTGATTCATGAATTGCCATGTCTAAATCTTTGTATGTAGTTAAATAAAATGGTTGCACTCCCCATATCATTGAAATTTTATGCAAAAGATTTTCATTATTGGTAAAAGCATAGATAATGGATTTGGGCCTATGGCTGGATATCTTTAATGCAGTATACCCTGAATGTGTAAATGCAATTATCGCTTTTGCTCCAACTTCTTGTGCTAATTGCGATGCATTAAAGCAAATGGAGTCGGCAAGAAATGCACGTGCTCCTTCCATAGGTGCATGCTGTTTATAAATAGGGTTTCCCACATTTTCAGTATAATTAATAATCCGCTGCATACTATTTATAGTCTCAACAGGATATTTACCAACAGAAGTTTCTCCGCTAAGCATTAAAGCATCTGCCCCATCGAGTACAGCATTAGCCACATCATTGGCTTCAGCTCTGGTGGGCCTGAAATTTATCATCATGCTTTCCATCATCTGTGTAGCAACAATCACTGGTTTTGACCTCACAATACATTTTTCGATAATTAATTTTTGTATTACAGGAACCTGATCAAAAGGAACTTCAACACCCAGGTCACCACGAGCAACCATAATACCATCGGCTAAGTCGATAATCTGATCTATTTCCATAAGAGCTTCAGGTTTTTCAATTTTCGCAATTACACCGGCATGACCTTTTCTCTTCTTTATCAGATTTTTTAGTTCAAGAATATCGGAAGCTTTCCGTACAAACGATAATGCGATCCAGTCAACATCATGGTCCAGTGCAAAAACAGCATTCGAAATATCTTCATCAGAAAGACACGGAAGTGAAACTTTGGTATCAGGCAGGTTTACCCCTTTGTTTGAAGAAAGCGGCCCACCATATATAACTTTTGCTTTAACGATATCATTTTTATTGGTTTCTATAACTTCCAGTTTTAATTTTCCATCATCAATAAGTATTACTTCACCGGAATTAACATCCATGGGAAATTCCTGATAGCTCATATAAAGATGATCTTTGGTGCCAGAACATTTTTCAGTAACAAAAGATATGATATCACCTTTTTCAAGATTGAGAAGGTTGTTTTCAATTATCCCCACCCTGAGCTTTGGCCCTTGCAAATCTGCCAGAATTGAAACATTGGTTCCTAATTCCAGGTTTAATTGTTTAATAATGTTCATCAGCTTCAGATGTTCATCCTTTGTAGAATGAGAAAAATTTAACCTGAATACATCAACACCCTCATTAATCATTTGAAGAATAATGCCTTTTCTGTTTGATGCAGGACCTAATGTTACTATCACCTTTGTTTGTGAATGCATTTGCCTCATAGTTGCCTCTTATATTTATTTCAAATTTTAAAAGAACTGAAACCAGGTAAATAATTCAATAATTAAGAAGGACTATAAATCAATGGTTTTAAGGACTCCATAATTGTTTTTTATTGTCTGCCAGACATCAGCTGCTTTCTCATTTGCGGAACTTTAATATTCAATTTTTCATTTTTAGTGATGATCCCATATACCTTAACTAAACAGCAATTACTTTAACAAGTGGATCTAAGAGTTTTATGGTGTTTTGGAAAATTTTACTTTGCATTAATGCTCCAGCTCATATTCAGATTTGACCAATTTGGGATCCGGATAACCTCAGGGCAATTTTTGAATAGGTCCTTTCCGTCTTTATGATTCCTTTTAAGCAGAAAGATTATTAGAGCAATGGACGCTAAAATAAATAATATCATGATAAACTAATGCTGTTTCAAAAATTCATTTCTTACTTAGAAATCCAAAATGATCATTTCTTCAACTTTGTAGGTATAATTAAAAGCGGTATAGAGCTATGCAGTAAAACTCCTTTGGTTACACTTCCCATGATTATCCTTGATGAGACTTTACGGCTATGAGAACCCATGACTATAAGGTCCGCATGTAAAGACTTTGCGGCTGCTAAAACAGATTCGGCAGCTTTACCTTCCTTTATAAGGATCTTAATGGTTTTATCACCAAGAAGCTCTTTTGATTTCTCAAGAAATTTATGAGCTACGTTTTTCAGTTCATCAACACTATCCAATTTCATCGGAACGGATTCCTCACTCCCTGCAAATCCAATAATCGTCACATGTTTTGAGGAAGAATAATATTCAGGATCTGAAATTACATGCAACAATATAACCTCAGCATTCATTGCTTTTGCCAATAAAAAACCTTCCTCTGCCACTTTTTGTGCGGATAGATCATAATCAAGCGCAATTAATACTTTTTTCATGCTACTTATTTTATTTTTTTCTTCGTTTTATTAAAGAACTACGGTACTATTTTTTATCGCATCCTTTTTACGCTGTCAACCAGATATTCCGAATCGCCTCGCCATAACAATGCCCCGTTCTTTTGCAAATAATGTACTATTACCATTCGCCCCTGTATGGTATCAAGCTGGGCTGCAAGATCCTGGCTGGTAACCGAGAAAAAGAATTTTTCGGATGCAAGAGCAACACTGGGATTACTAGTTACACTGCTTAGTATCATTTCGCCTTCATAGGTTTTAAAAAGATTGCCTTTGTGAGAGAATTTATGCAATAACCCGGTACGATAGCCATCACTGTAGGTATGGTAATATTTGTAATAAATAAAACTCCCGGTTATAATTACGATCAGGATAAGTAATAAATTAAGTACTTTTCTGATCTTCCGTTTCAATACAGACCATTTTGAAACTTCAGTTGAATTTGAATTTGTTTCCATAATTCATTCTTTAAAATGGGATTATTACTTAATTCTTGCAGTCAATTACCATTTCCTCCTGCCAGCGAACAAACCCAGCAGGAAACCAATAACTAAACTAATCAGAATCGATGCCCAATTTAAATGGGAAATACCCACTGATCCGTTTCCATGCATCATCCCTCCTAGCCGCGGTCCCCCGCCAAGTAACAGAAAAGCCCCTAGTATAACTACAATCGCAATAATAGAGATTGCTGTTTTGTTAGTTCCAAATAACCTTTTCTCACTCATAATTTTCTCATTATCTTATTAATTTCGTCTGAATGATGTCAGCTCACTATATTGAACTTAACTCTTATAGATATTAGTTATTTTTTTAAAATCCATCCATGACTTGTTATTGCTTGTACTTTTTTGCAAGCTCGCGGGCCTGACCGACCCAGTTATCCTGCTCAATACGACCCGGAATAATTTCAAGAACCTCTGTAATAGTTTCAATGTCTTTATGGGTAAGCTTACTTATTTGATTAAAAGTATAAATGCCAAGAAGGTTCAGGCGTTCCTCTACCCATTGACCAAGACCGTCAATCAGCGTTAAATTGTTAGCCTCGTGTTTATGAGCAATCCCTAACCTGTCGAGATAAATTCTATCCTGCCTGTCTATGATGCGTTTAAGGAGTTCTGACTTATTACCTGCGATCCTGACGAGTTCTTTTGCCTGAAGAATCCATTCATCTCTTTCAATTCTTCCCGGAAAGTATTCAATTGCCTCGGTAACAGCAGCAACATCTTCACTGTTAAAATTACTTATCTGTCTAAAAGTATAGATATCCAGCACATTGAGTTTTTCCTTTATCCATCCGCCGATACCGCTAATTTTGGTTAAATCATCAGCTTCTTCTTTATGGGCAATTCCTATTCTATTATATTGAATATTCGACTTCCTTTCAGTGATCCGATGGAAAAGCTCATCCCTTTTATCCTCACTGTTTACAAGTTCCCTGGCTTGTGCAACCCACTCGTCCCTTTCAATCCTGCCTGAAAAGTATATAATAGCTTCATTAATCGCGGCAATATCCTGTTCAGTGAATTTACTGATCTGTCTGAAAGTATAAATATCTAATACATTCAGACTTGCCTCAATAACATGGCTTATACCGCTTATCTTTTTCAGGTCGTCTTTCTCTGCTTCTGTGGCTGTTCCAAAACTTTCATAATTAAGTAAATACTTGCGTTGTGCAATATGAACCAGAACTTTGGCATCCATTGTAAGTTGTTCGATTTCAATCTCCTTCTCATCAAGACTTTTTTTCAGATTAAATATATCCGCATCAAGGTTGACAATACGGTTATTCAATTCATGCCTGTCCGATTCTATAACTTTAATTCTCTTTTCATAAATCGACCTATAATAAAGCCAGGCTGTTACATAACCGATGATTGCGGCAACCAGTAATAATGAAAGTATTTCAATGGTTGCTCCGCTTTTTGTTTGCGCTAAAAGAATTAATAAAGTATTCATGATTTTATTTTATTATAGTTATTACTGTTCTCCTGTTATTTGCTCTTCCTGCAACTGTACTATTATTATCTGCAGTTTCTTTCTCTCCCTTAGATTCTATAATGATCTTGTTTGAAGGCATGCCCTTGCTTTCAAAATAATGCTGCACACTTTTAGCCCGCCTGTACCCCAGAGCCTCATTATATTCATCGGTTCCTATCGCATCAGTATGGCCTGTAATACTAAGTCTAAACTGCGAGTTTTGATTCAAAAACGCATTTGATTCATCAAAGTATTTGTCAGTCTTTTCATCAGAGTTGAATACAGATTTGTCAAATGCAAAGTATATTACAAGATCTTCAGGAATTACTTCCTTTTCCTGCACAACAGATTTGGCCAGGGTGTCAACTGCAATGACATCTTTTTGGTTGAGTGTATCAATTTGCATAGTTACCGGTTCATTACATAATCCTTTTATCTTACACACATAGATATGGACCGATAGAGCTGACCAGCCAAATAATGCAAGAAATCCAATTATTAAAATTCTCATTTTTTCTATCTTTTATTTTTCAGAACTTTATCTTAACATATTTTCAATCAACTGGAGCCTTGAACAAAAAACAAGCTTTTGAAGCCAGTAGTCACCAGAAAAGGCAACATCAATCAGATACGCAAGTGCTGTAAACTGCCAAGGACGCCAAATACACTAAGCAGCCAAACGACAACAACGATCACAATAACTGCATTCATAATATTTTTAATGGTGCGCTGCATCGGAATATAGTTATTCACAAACCATAGAAGAACTCCGGTAACAACAAGGACCAGAACAATAGTTAGAAGTGGCATGATAATAATAGATTAATTAATTTATGAATATTACACATCAAAGTTGACACACATTATGTCAGGAAGTATTACACAACTTCTGCAATAACTTACATGATTCACACATTAGCTTATGTTATTGGTAGGCATACATTGCCAGTGGCGTTTCATTCCTTATAAATATCCATTAATCTAATTCTTAACTAATTCCATAGTACCTGTTGCGTCAATTTCAACAGGAATCGCTTTAAATTCTTTTATATTGTTCACTTTAACATTACATTTCAGATTGAGATCGTATTTTAATATATCATTATCTGTTACAATAAGCCAGGCTGTTTTAAAAGGGCTGTTGTATTCAATAATAATCGGGATATCGACTATCTGACTGGAACCTGGTTTAATATCAATCGGCAGTGTAACAATCCCTTTCGAAAAAAGAGTATTTATTATTTGTAAATTGTAGCTGATTTCATATAGCTGCAAATCAATATTCTTCCCATTAGATATGATTTCAATTTTCAATACAGCTTCTGAAGTTTTATCCTTCATGTTATATTTCTTATGCTCTAATTTTAGAATTGTTATTTTTGGAGGAATTGGAGATGCTATTCTGATTTTTCTGTTAATATTGACCTTTTCTCTTCCTATCAGGGTATTATATACAATGTTGAAATTTATCTCCATGTCAGTTGAATCCTGTCCCTGCAAATCGTCTATTGTCTTTATAACTTCCGTAAGTGATATATTAACAGGAAGTTCAATCGTATCTGTTTCAAACCATTTCTGGTCAATCTGAACGGGAACAGTTTCTTCAACCATTTTGTAACCATTCAGTATAACTTCAAAATTGAGGGTGTCGATTACCATTTTATAAGGCATTTTATTCTGGACAAAAACATATAGTCTCAACAATGCCGAATCTTTCTTCAGATCTATATGAATAAAGCTTATCTCATTTATACCGGGAAAGATCAGGTTGATTGCTTTTCTAGGATTAAAAATATAATAACAGATAATTGAAACAATCACCATCCCCAGAATAATCAGAAGTATTCTACCTTTTTTAAATTTTATCTTCATTAGAGCGTAACAGGTTTTTAATTAAGCTTTTTATTTCTTAGCCTGAGTTTAAATATAAGCATAGGAGACATGGTGCCGAAGTACCTTTATCCTGTGTAAGAAGTACACCCGAAATACTTTCCACGCTATTTTTTCAAAGTCTTTTCCCCTGGATAACTCTCAGAAGAACAGCAATAACTGCTATTACAAGAAGAACATGGATAATACCTCCGGCATGAAATCCGACTAATCCGATCAGCCATGCTATAATTAAAATTACTGCGATAGCATAAAGTAAATTTCCCATGATTTAAAGGTTTTAATTAATATTTAAAAAATATACCTATTGCCTGATGAAACAATCTGCCATCTCTACTTTTTATTGCCAATAAGAAGAATGATACCACCTGCAATCATAATGCCGACTCCAAGGTATGGAGACCAGTTTACATGGTGAGGCATTGAGGCGGTGATCTTAAGAGAACCTACATCAACAACTTTTTCTCTTGTAAAGTATTTAATCCTGTAATAATTGTGAATAACAATCCTACAACGATAAGTGCAATACCTGCTTTTTTCATTTTTATTGCTTTAGATTACCAACTTATTTAATTATACTTTAGACACTTACAAAGATGAGTGCAATTTTGCCGGAAAGTATTACAAAACTTTAAGAAAGAGTTATATCATTCACACATTCTAATATGCAACATGCCTCAAATTCCTGATTTTCTTAAAGTGAGACGGGGAGAAACCTGTAACTTCCCTGAACTGACCAGATAATTGTGCTACACTATCGTAGTTTAACTGATAGGCAATTTGAGTAAGATTAAGCTTAGAATAAACAAGCAATTCTTTTGCTCTTTCAATTTTATGGGCACAAAAAAACTTTTCAATTGTAGTATTTTGTATGTCCAGGAAAAGGTTATCAAGCCAGGTGTAGTTATGGTGAAGCTTTTTACTTAGATATCCATGGAAATTCTTTATACACCGGGTATCACTATAATGAACCAGTTCAACAATAATGCTTTTAATTTTCTTGAAAAGTAACCCTTTTCGCTCATCGACCAGTTCAAATCCCGATATTTTTAATGCATCTTTCAACTTTTTCCGGTGTTCTGATGAAATACCCTCTTTGACTATTATTTCCCCGGACGATATGAAATACTCATATATCCCCAGTTTTTCCAACTCTGACTTCACTGCCATTTTGCTACGAATGCCCACCATGTTTTTAATGTAGAGTATCATCTTTTTTTTTTTGAAACAGGAGTCATTAATATAAAAGACTCTTCATTTTATTATTATTCATAACCACTTTTTATGATAGTGGAGATCATTTTAAACCGCTCGTTTGCCTTTATGATGTTCGGAGTGTGGGCCGGTATAATAATTGACTGACCTGTATCCAATATATTAGATTTCCCATCGATAACAATTTCGGCCTTGCCATCAATGATCTGGACAAAAGTGTCGAAAGGAGAAATTTTTTCCGTTAATGCTTCGCCCATGTCAAATGCTTCTGCACTGACATTTCCAGTCGATTTCTTAATAATCGTTTTGCTGACAACAGATCCGGGTACATATTCAATTATTTCGACAATAATGAATGCTTTTGATTTTTTGAATTCCTTATTCTCCATATTTCCTGTTTTTTGTCACAATCCGCAACCTTGTTGCTTTCATATAAAATGATTTTAATTATAAACCAATTTCATCTACCGCAAAGGTTTATAATTCGGCCTACAAAGTATTACATGACTTTAAAATTTAATTACATCATTCACACATTTTCGGGCACTCGAAAGAATATACTTTAAACCACTGATGGTTGAGCACGTTCAGTATTCTCCTTATTTATGATGGCCTTTGGTTCAAATCTGTTCGATTTTCCTTTATCCTTTCCCCGGTTTGTTGATTTAGGATTATGAGGATTATTAGTGTTTTTATACCATCCTTTATGCTTACCATTATTCTCTTTGAGTAATACAACACATGATGCAGTGAAATATAAAACCACAATAAAAATAATACAGGTAATAAATCTTGTCACTTTCATATTAATAAAGGATTAGCTGTAATTACATTATTACGATGCAAAGTTGACATTCTTTTGACTGTAAAGAATTACATAACTTTACAAATTAATTGCATCATTCACACATTTTCCAGTGGAGTGCGGCGTTTTTGCTTTATCTGCTTGAAATGAGAAGGAGTTAGCCCTGTAATTTTTTTAAACTGGCTGGAGAGATGGGATACGCTGCTGTAGTGCAACTTAAAAGCAATTTCTTTAAGATTTAGCTCATCGTAAACAAGCAATTCTTTTACCCTTTCAATCTTGTGGTTGATAAAGAATTTTTCAATTGTTGTACCCTGGACTTCTGAAAAAAGGTTGGCGAGATAGGTATAGTCGTAATTTAGTTTTTCACTCAGGCAATCGGAAAGATTTATTTTCAACTGGTCCCCTGAATAATGGACCAGTTCAATAATTATTTTTTTTATTTTTTCAATCAGCATGCTTTTCTTATCGTCCATCAGTTCAAGTCCTGATTTCTTTAAAGCAACATTTAACTGATCCCTCTTATAGATTGAAATATCCTCCTTAATTTCTGCCTCCCCTAACTCCACAACTGTGTAATGCAATCCGAATTTTTCAAGCTCTGACTTTACCACCATTTTGCAACGGATGCATACCATATTCTTGATATAGAGTCTCAATTTTAATTTATTTTTTATTGAGTATCTGTAATCATACATAAAACCCAATTAATTTTGACTTCGTCGAGCTCCGCTTCGCTCCGGTTATTCGTTTACCCCGACCCCATGGGGAGAGAAGAACCGAACACCGCCTGCGGTGGAGCTCGGCGCAGCCAAAATCAATTTACTCCCCTTGGGGATGGGGTAAATAAATTGATTTTCAAGCGATTTAACATTTTTTGTTCATTATTCCCGATAGTAATAAATTGTTATTCTAATTGGTTTTACAAAAATAATATAAATAACTCTTTTATGAATTTCAGATTTAAATTTAAATTTAGTTGTTGTCGTCTTTACCTTGTGTTTTCAACAATGTTAATCAGTTAAAACCCAATATTGAATATGTGAATTATATAACTTTATTAAGTAATTGTGTAATGAGCCAACATGTGTTCTAATTTACCTTTGAACCATTATCTAAAAACTAATTTAAAAAATCAGAAAATGAAAAAAAGTATTCTATTTGCATTCCTTTTTATTTTCTCTATGGGTGCATCAACAGTATTTGCAGCTAATTCTGACCCGAATTCTGCAAAGGATAACCTTGTTGTTCCTGCCAAGACGGAAAACAAATTATCTGAAGAAGAGATGTCTCGCCTGACAAAACGTGTTGAAGAAATACGTGATATGGATAAAACAAACATGACGGTTAAAGAAAAGCGGGAATTGAAAAAAGAACTTAAAGGGATTAAGGATAACGTAAGGAGAAATGGTGGCGTTGTTTATATTAGTGCAGGCACACTTATTCTTATTATTATTCTGGTAATCCTTTTAGTATGATCGTAAAAATTACATTACTTCTCTTAAATAATCATTTTACTGAAATATTTTTGATTCTCAAATCAAATATAGTATGATTTCATAGATTAGGTTTAGGGTAAGTTTAAGTTTGGAGATTGGGTTTAGGTAGGGTTAAACAAGGAGGAGCGTTGATGAAAACACAATTCTCCTCCTGTTTTTTAATATATAAATATATTTTGTTAATCAGGCAGATATGCGAATAATTCAAATTAGGGGATCATGTCAATAATTTTAGCCAATAAATAACATATTAATTACAATATGAAGATGGTCGAAGAAAAAGAATTATCCGATAGTATGTTATTCCTTCATAATGATCTCGAATCATCCAATGATTTATTACCTGTTTTTGATTTACCGGGGTTGATTCAAAATATGAAACATGACAGGAAACGGGGAAAAGCGGAACTAAATTCAATGATTCTTTTTAAATCTCCGGAAAAGTCAATGTTGCTTATATTATTGCATAAGAAAACAAAAATAAAGTCTTCCCAGGCAAATGGTTACACATCCTTTCGGGTAATTGAAGGCAAATTAAATTTGCATATAAGAAAAGGATCATTCACCATTAATAAAGGTGAATTACTGATCCTACATGAAAAAACAAATTATAGTTATGATTCGATGGAGGAAACGGCTTTCCTTTTAACTCTCGCATCCTGAGCATTACAAATTATTAATGTACTAAATATTAGGAGAGTGAAACAACAAACACAAACACAAACACAATCACAACAGAGCCAAAAATTACAAGGGCAGCAGCAACAGCAAATAAAGGAACAGAAACAAAGACAACAAAACCAGCAAAAGCAGGGAAAAACAGAGATACAGAAACAAGAGCCGCAGAAGAAACAACAGAATAAAGAAATTGTTAATCAATCAGAAAATAAAAGAAAAAGCAAACTGCAGACCAACTCCCCCACCGGAAAAGAGAAAAAATAAGGTAACCAGCCATATACAATCTGGCAACGGGATAAGGTAGTGAATTCATTATAATTATGATTAAGATTAAGTAAATGTGTGAATTATGCAAATAATTCAAAGAGTTATATAACGTTCACACAAAATTTTTCAGGTATTTTTACATTGGTTTATTCTCTTCTTGTGTTAAATCAGCCATATTATATTTACCTGTACCCTATGAGGCTTCAAATCAGAAATATGGAAAGTAGCCGTTGCAAAACTTTCATTGAGAAAGAACTGAATAGGCTTGGCCTCCCATATCATTCTGTTGAGTTGGGAGAAGTGGAATTAAAGGAGAATGTATCAAACGAAGAATTGCAATTGTTTGGTTCAGCACTGAAAAAATCAGGACTTGAGTTAATAGTTGATAATACAAGCCAGCTTATCGAAAAAATTAAAATGGCCATTAAACATCTGGTTTATTACTCGGATGACTTCCGCAGGCCAAACGCTTCTGAATATTTAAGTAAAAGAGTCAACTACGATTACAATTACATCAGCAAAATATTCTCCAATGTTGAAGGAATAACCATTGAAAAATATATAATTCTGGAGAGAATTGAACGGGTAAAGAAATTATTGATAACAGGAAATTACAGTCTCAGTCAAATTGCTTATATGTTACTTTACAGCAGTGTGGCACATCTTTCAAATCAATTTAAAAAAGTGACAGGATTAACCCCTTTTGTTTTCAGGCAATTAATGGACAACAGATATCAAAAACCTGTTAATGCGTGAAGAAAGGCGAGTCTTTAGAGACTTTAAAGGTTTTAAAGGCAATAAAGGCTGTAAAGGATTCTTTAACAAATTTTCGGCTTATAAAGACCTTGTGGATAATCTGTCTAATGATTATTACACCAATTTCCAATGTCTTATCCCAGGAATATTTTCAGCAGGAAGTTAATTACACGATTAATGTTATGCTCAATGACAGGCATCATGAATTAAATGCCATCGAAACAGTTGAGTATATTAATAATGCCCCTGATACAATTTGTTTTTTATTTTTTCATCTTTGGCCTAATGGCTATTCTGATAATCAAACCGGATTAGCAAAACAATTGTATAGTCAGAAAGGGAAGGAAAGACTATTCGATGATCCGGAATTGAGAGGTTATATTGATTCATTGAACTTTAAGGTTGATGGGCAGCCGGTTAATTGGAATTTAATGCCGGGAGCACCGGATATTTGCCAGATTTATCTTAATAAGGCACTATGTCCGGGTGACACCATAATGGTAACCACTCCCTTCCATGTTAAGATCCCGGCGGGGGTGACTTCCCGCTTAGGACATATAGGGGAATCATATCAGATATCCCAGTGGTATCCCAAACCAGCAGTTTACGACAAGTCCGGCTGGCATCAGATGCCATATCTGGATCAGGGTGAGTTTTATTCTGAATTCGGGAGTTTTGATGTGAGTATAACTTTACCTGAAAATTATATTGTCGGTGCGACAGGAAACCTGCAAAATGACATAGAAGCTGAAAGACTTGATAAGCTTGCCGACGACACTGTCTGGAAAAGGACCATTGACTATAGAGGAGAAGAATTTCCACCCTCTTCAGGACTGATGAAAACCTTGAGGTATACAGGAAATAAGATCCATGATTTCGCATGGTTTGCCGATAAGCGATTCCATGTATTAAAAGGCAGTGTGAAACTTCCCGAATCTGGCAGAGAAGTGACTACATGGGTGATGTTCACCAATCAGCAGGCAGATCTCTGGAAAGAGGCTTTGAAATATGTGAATAGCGCTATTTTGTATTTTTCAAACAGAATTGGCGACTATCCATATTTCACATTTACAGCAGTGCAAAGCGCCCTGACGGCAGGATCAGGGATGGAATACCCTGGATTAACAGTTATAGGTATTGCAGATGATGCTTACTCCCTCGTTGAAGTTATTGCACATGAAATTTGTCATAACTGGTTTTATAGCGCTCTTGGATCAGATGAGCGTCGCTACCCGTTTATGGACGAAGGCATCACCAGCTCTTACGAACTAAGATATATGAACGAAAAGTATCCCGGAAGGAAGCTTTGGGAAACATATTTTAAAACCAGAAAACTGCCAGAATTCTTTAACATTGACAAAATGCCTGCAGAGAGAATACAGGAACTTGAATGGCTTGTTCAGGCGCGCATGAACCTTGAACAGCCAATTAACCTGCCGGCAACAGATTACAGCACCCTGAACTATAACGTTATTATCTATGATAAAGCAGCCATAGGTTTCAATTACCTGAGAGCATGGCTGGGTGATTCTATTTTTGATTCGACAATACATACTTATTATTACACATGGAAATCAAAACATCCTCAACCTGATGATCTCCGCACTGTATTTGAATCCCGGACCGGTAAAAATCTGACATGGTTTTTCAGCGATTTTCTTAATACAACCAAACGGCTTGATTACAAAGTTGTTCGCTTAAAGAATCAGCAACTTCTGGTAAAAAATCAAGGAGAGATTGTATCACCTTTAGTCATCTCCGGAATGCAAGGCGATTCAATCTATTTTGAGAAGTGGTCAGATGGCTTTAAAGGTAGTAAATGGATAGATATTCCTCCGGGAAATTATTCTGAAATACAAATCGATCCTCTGCATTTAATGCCTGAATTATACCGACTCAATAATAATATCAGGGAATCAGGTATTTTCCGGAAGGCTGATCCCTTAAGATTACAGCTCTTATATACTGTTGAAGATCCCGATAAACGAACAATAATTTATATCCCAACAGTTAACTGGACTAGAGAAAACGGTATTATGGCTGGTTTGACCCTACACAACGGATTGCTCTTATCCAAACATCTGGAATACTTTGTTATGCCTTTCTATACATTCCGGGATCCGGACCTGGCTGGATACGGGCGAATTTCATTCAACATCAAACCATATGATAATTTTATCAGGATGGCTACCATCAACCTGGAAGCTACACAATTCGGAGCCCCGGGCAATCAAAATTACCATAAAATAAATGCCGGAATTGACCTCTTTTTCAGAAATAAAAATGCAAATAATCCTTTACTGCAAAAGGTGTATGGCTTGTATACAGGGGCATCTGACCTATTTAAGATTAACCTTGCTGAAAAGGCAGACATGAGTTCCTATCTGCAGTTTGGATATATCCTTGAGAATGCGGGACTGGTTAATCCTTTCAACCTGACTGCCGCATTTGAATCAGGTAAACCTTTCCAAAAAGCATCTTTAGAGATAAATTACAAATTCAGCTATGATGGAAAAGACCAGGGTCTGGACATAAGGTTGTTTGCAGGGACAATGTTGAAATATTCTTCTGAGGTTCCCTTCTATTCTTTTTCGGCAAGCGGCAGAAGCGGTCGTGAATTATATCTTTACCAGGGCACCTACCCTGATCGTTTCAGTGTTTTCCCGAAAACATTCTGGTCGCGGCAAATGACTTTATCTGAAGGAGGGCTGGTATCAGCTGTTAATGATAGTCTTGGTTATAGTCATTGGCTTATCTCTGTTTCCTTTTCCAGCAATCTGCCATGGAAAGCCGGCAGGATGCCAGTCAAACCATTTATTAATTTATTATTGAACGATCATGGTTTTAGCACTGGTTATAATTCGCCATTTTTTTATGAAGTTGGACTGAAAGCAGGCATATGGAACTTTTTCGAGATTCATATTCCTTTACTGGTTTCCGAAAATATTGGATCAATCAACTCATCAATCAAAGATAGGATACGTATAGTATTCACCCTGGATTCATTTAATAAAGTAAAGTTGAATGTCTGGAATAAGAATTAAAACAAATATCAATGCATATAAATACGTATTCTGAGTAGTTATTGCATAATATTAAATACAAACCTGCATCCCTTAACTATTTAGCTAAAGTAAAGACATTTTGAAAAATAGACTGAAGTGCTTCTATTTCATCATCCTTAATCATTTGTAAAAGTTCTTGCACCTTTAATTCGGCAGTTACGGGCTCCACTGATCCTCGTAAGATCCCCTCAGGATTTTTCACTGAAGTCTCCATCTCAGCACTTTTACTCAAGCAGGCTGTCTGATATGGTAATATCATCAAGGTAAATATCTCCTGCCATACTTTCTCCTGATACAGTTACAGCTCCTATCGACAGATTACTGACCTTTTTACTCATTGTAAACTGATTTTTAATGCATCCTCTCCTCTTCCCGTCAAACCAGAATTCCACAAATCCTTTACCATTATTGGCTAAAGTCCTTAACTCAATCCTGTGCCAAAAGTCTGTGTCGAGGCGAACAAAACTCAAGGGGTAATTCCTGTTGCTCCCGGGTACGAAAGCTCTGTTTCCTGCATCATTCACACTTGTTCCGTAAATATAAAAACCTTTACCTGCTTCAAACCCGATTGACACACCGGCCACAGGATCTCCTGACATGGTCCTTAATTCAAGGATCTGAAGGCTGCTATTGCTTCCCTTCATCTGAAAATCTCCACTCATTCTGATCCAGAATCTGGTGAAAGTCTCTTTGAAATCTGTAACATCATTTTTTGAAAGGAAGAAATTATCCAGTCGTGTATTCTCCTGGAAATGACACAATAAGCCATATTCCCCATTCCTGGCTGCCTTGTCTGAAATATAAAGCATGCTCATTCCGTACCCAACTTTTGTCTTCTTATGATCCCAGAGAGAAAACCTTCCGTTATCGAAATTTTCATTAAAGGATATATAATCAGGAGCTGGTTCCACAGAAAATCCATCAGAAGTACTTTCTGTCTCCAATCCTGCTCCGTTTACAGATTTCACTGTGACATAATATTTCTTTCCCCTGGTAAGAGCCAGATTAGTCCTCGATGTTGTAAAATACTGCTGGTGACCGTTATTGATCCAGTCCAGTACTTCCGAACCGCCTGGTGTAGCTCCGATTTTATACCAGTACCCTAAAATGCCTGATTCCGGGTCTCCCCCTGCATCCCAGTTCGCTGAAACCTCAGTAGCAGATGAAGAAATGTCTATGTCCGTCCCTGTCCCGTCACGTACCATGAATTTAACAGGTGGTGTGAGATCCATGGATGAACTTTTCAAAACAATTTCACCCCTGTTGGGAAGAGCATCGTACATCACTTTTCCCGATTTTACTGGATAAATTCCCTGAAGTCTGCCCTGTTTCACATGACAATATTTCCATTGTACCGGGACTTCAGTAATTAATGTAAGCGGATAATCATAGTATTCAGGATATGTTTCCGAAGTAAGATCGAAACGGATCACTTCGCTATTACTCTCAACATCACCAATCTTCGACGTTCTTCTTTCAATGATATACTTGTAAATGTCTCCTATGTTTCCAATCCATAATTTATCCTTCACAGTGACCAGATAATCAAGCAATGCTTCAAAATTGGATACTTCAAATCCGAGATACTCAAGATCAGGTCCTGTACCGTGTGACAGTAGCATATGCCATTTTTCATCCTCCATTGCTTTTTTAGCAAAATTAATCAGCTCAGTCCGGTTATCCTGACCGTTATAGCTTATACATTCCTTTGAATAATCTGCCACCGGATATTTATTCTGAACCACTTCAACAAAGTTGCCTGGCCAGGTGGTGCCTCCGCCTCTGTGAAATGGACATAACCTGCTTTTGTCAGGAGGATTAAGCCCCCATACTATTCTGAATGATTCCCCTATTTCATATTCAGCTTCATCGAAATCGGATGCTCCCATGTGATACATCGTATGAGGACAGACCTCTATTCCTGCACGACTGACCAGGCTTTCCCATGTGTTTATTCCATAACCATATCTTTCGAGGGCCGGGTTAAGGAAAAATGACCCTGTCAGTCCTCTTTTTATGAGGTTAGGGATTGCATGATCGTGGTGAGACCACATACTGTCATCGAACCTGAGTGTAAAAGCGCCTTTCTTATTGTCCTTCCAGGTGGCAACTGTAGTATTTCCCTCTCCTGCCGGAGCATTTCCGCTTAAAATAACAATTCCTAACAGGGATGTAAGGAAGTAAGTAATAGATTTTTTTAAATTATTTCTTCTCATTTTTCAGCTGTTTTAGTATTATAATTCAGGGCAGTATCGCGTTTTTACGCTCCACGATCCAGGTTTCTTTTTCATCATCATAAATTCCCATACCTGAACCCATCAGATCCCACATCGACCAGCTGATTCCGTGACTTTCAGCCTGGGACACGACAAAATGCAGCCATTTTACGGCTGAGGCCTGATCTGCTTTTGATGAAACACCAAATTCTCCGAGGAAAAGAGGACGTTTATGTTTTCCGGCCCATCCGACTGCTGTGTTAAAATCATTTTCAACTGCTTTCATCTCTTCAGCAGTCCCCCAGGTTATCCCTGCATTTCTGCCATCAACCCCCTGATGGGTAAACCGGTGCGGACTGTAATAATGAATTTCAACGATAATATTCCGGTCATTCTCAGGCAATCTGAATTCAGCAAGTCCTTCTATATTATTCCAGTCTCCCGGCCCGATAACCAATGTTCTGTCCGGATTGGATTTGCGTATTATTCTCCAGGCATCCATCATGAAATAATTCCACAGATAAGGTGTCAAGTTTCCGTTAGGCTCGTTTAGTACTCCGAAATAGACATTATCGGGATAATCCTTATAATGTTCTGCCATCTGTTCCCATGATGCCAGAAACATATCTCTGAGCGCCATTGGATCTTTGCCCATTACCCTGTACTGATGATTGTCAATAATGACGGTAAATCCCCGGTCAAGCGCCTCATGCACTGTCCAGTCAAGCCTTTCAAAAAACTCTTTCGATATGGCATACGGAGGTTTCAGGTCATAAAGAAGATCATCCCTTCGTCCATTGGCTTCATCCCATGCCAGGTTATATCCGGTTTTCTTGTTCATATGAAGAAAAGGCCTTGTATTAATCCTGATTCCTGTCATCCCGATCTCCTTCATCTTATCCATATCGGTCCTGTCATGCTCCCTGTTCCAGTTATCCCAGGTATATAATATGTTCCCAAAATTTCCGCCTCTGCCCAGACGTTCATTCTGATAAAAGATATCTGTGGTATTCTGCGGGTATAGCGGCGCAGGAAGAATAAAAAGAAATATCAAAAAATTAATACACTTTTTCATGATCACTGGAATTAATTTTACCAAAGTTAAAACATTTGAAGAATCTTTCGATTACTACACCAGCAGGACATTGTAACCATATCAGGCGAGTCATATATAATTCTGTAAATATTGGTAAACGATCACATTATCAGCGAGTTTTCAGTAACTACCTCACGAGCATTATATTTACCTTCAGCTTATTCTCTGCCTTTACCAGATATTTATTATCTTCCTTAATAACAATAGTTATTCAATCCATAGTGTTTTTTATGTTCTGCTGATCCTTTTGACACATGATTCTGTTATAACCCTGAATACTTTACAGCATCTGCCTTATTCCAGGTAATTGTTGCCATACCGTATCTGAAATTGGTATCCAGATACTTATTATATGTTACCTTTTCCTCCTCTGCCCCACCATTCCTGATTTTGTCTATAAGTATCTGCATATCATATATATACCTGGCGGTTAACAAAGCTATTTCCCCTTTCTGCCAGTAATGACCACCATATAAAATAAGTGCTGAGGTGTCAATTGCATTAGCAGGATCGCTTATATAGCTGACCAACCTGTCGATACTAGTCCTGTATAAAAGGAAGCTATTATAAGAAAAAAGCCAGACTCCGTTTCCTGATCCTAATGCATCCCCGGTAAAAAACAGATTTCTTCCTTTAAGGGAAAAGATTGTTGAATGTGGTGTATGCCCGGGCACTTCCAGTGTACTTATGATATATCCTCCACCCAGGTCAAGAGAAGCATTCTCGGAGAAGGTGACAGTTCTGTCCTCCGGGAATATATCCTTTCCCTTGAATTCTTCCTCCGGAATCCAGAAATTTGCTTCTGCACCATCTTTAAAGGCAGTAAGCATCCCCAGATGGTCGCCATGATTATGTGTTACAGCTATTATCAGTTCTCTGCTTCCCTTTGCTGAATAAACAATAGAGCGAAGTGAACTGACAGCTGTTGTATCCCACCTGATGAAGTTGGAGAGATCAATCAGCAGTACCTTCTCCTGTCCTGCAATGAGATACATATCAGAACAGTTATTCAAACCGGCCGGTTTACCATCTTCATCAAAATGAATACCCGGAGGATTGGTACTGTTGGCATCCTCGATATGCATAACTCCGGGAGCCAGCACAGTGATTGTATAAGGACCTTTTTCTGTTGTCTGAGCTTGCACTGATAATAAAATCAGATTTAATGTTGCCATAAATAAAATTCTGATACTCATTTTAAATAATTTTTAAATCTATTTCGATACTTTATATCTTCTTTTTTCTGACGGTCAATGATAATTGAAGACAATTTTTCCACCATCTTCTTCATTTCAGGATCATCACTCCTCGTCATTTTCAACCAGGCACCACCTCCTTCATAATATGCGACTCTGCTCTCTGCCCAAACACCATTTTCTTCAAATGATCTGATATAATCATAAAAACGCTGCCTTATCAACGGTTTCGCCACATTATTGTCAAATTCCATCTCCATACCCATTCCTTGCTGCCTGCTGAAACCACAGGCATCATTAAGCCTCTGGTAAAGGATATCCTTATTGAAGAAGTAATTTGGCTGCTGATAGGCACAATCAAAACCTAGTGAATCCCAGTTCCCTGCACGCTCTGCATTCCAGTATGGGATCCAGTATAGCTTCATCTTCTTTTGTTTCAGATAATCCTTAACAAGAGGTATTATTTTAAAATCCTTTCCGGCAGCCTCATGTACCCAGTAAAAGCCGTCCAATTGAATATGCTTATATTTTTTACTATTCCATTTCTCAAGAGATCTGTCAATAAACCAGCAGGCAGCAGCCACCTGATCCTCTGACCTGCTGAAATCCAGGTCTTTACCGTTTAACTCACCCCATTCAGTAAAACCGTATACCGGACAAGGGATGCTTATCACAACTCTTCTGGGCCTGAGAGGTGCTATATCCTTGTCAGCGAGACTATCAAGAATCGATTCGAGGGCATCAGGTCCTTTACCTGAAGCGAAATAGCGGTCAAGAAGCCATTCCCATTGTTCTTTTGCGGCAGTGTTATATCCGAAACCCGGGTCCCATTCAATCTCTCTTATCTTATCAAATATTTCAATGAAGAGGAACCCGTCAAACAGCCAGTGGAAACCACTCTCATTTTCTGTGTAAACATAAGGTTTCAGTTCATCTGCAGTCCAGTCAGGACGGTGAGTGGATCCATGATATATCAGTACCAGATCGGTAATATCAGTACCAGTCTCCGGTTGAGATTCTCTTCGATGAGGATTATCCCTATTCATACATGAAGGAAGGATAAATAAGCAGATTATAAACAGATTGACTGTTTTATTAATTAACATTACTGCTGTAGTATGTACTTGTATAACATAGTATGATCTTAGCTTTAAAGTTAATAAGAAGACAGAGTCAGCCAACACTTTTTAAAGGGCTCTGCCAAAATTTAACATAAAACTGTTCCACTCATTACCTTAATCATTAGGCACACTACCTTTATTTACCTATATTTGAATATAGCTGAAATATAGTTAACAATGAGAATAATTCTGTTTGTGACATTAGTCCTTCTGTTCAGCATGTCGGGATGTATAGCCAATACCACTGAGAATCCCGATCCTGTAACATCGGAGAAGCTTGCTGAAGGTTTTATGAATCCTCCCGATTCAGTTAAACCCTGGGTGTACTGGTACTGGATAAGTGATAACAATACCAGAGAAGGAATTACTAAGGACCTGGAAGCGATGGCATCGGTTGGCATAGGTGAAGCTATGATTGGAAATATTGGTTACGAAGGGATGTCATATGGTAAAAATCAAACTCTGAGTGAAGAATGGTGGCAGCTGATCGAACATGCAATACGGGAAGGGAAAAGAACCGGAGTCGATATCGGGTTGTTCAACTGTCCCGGATGGAGCCAGTCGGGTGGTCCGTGGGTAAAATCAGGTGAAGCAATGCGTTACCTTCTCAGCAGTGAGATGGAAATTGAAGGCGGTAAAAGTAATACTATAAGACTGGCAAAACCTGTTGAAACGTTCCAGGATGTCAGAACTCTTGCGTTCCCCCTGCCTGAGAATGACAAACTTACTATTTCTTCACTTAAACCCCGTATAAAAACTATACCTGCTCTTGACCATCCTGAATATCTTGCAGACGGAAACATGGAAAACGTCTGCTTGTTTACAGGAGCCGGAAAAAGCGAAACCATAACTATTGATTTTCAAACCAATGAACTGTTTTCAGCCCGGAGCCTGAGCCTTTTCCCAGCAGAGATAGCTTTTGCTGCTGACATTGAAGTGCAGGTTTCTGAAAATGGCACTTTCAGAAGTATCAAAAAATTCAGGTACGACAGAACCAACAACAGGGTGAATGTAGGACCTATTCCTTCAGGGCCGGTTACCTTTGCCTTACCAGAGACCAGTTCCACCTTATTCAGGATAATAATGAGCAACTTCAGCCTGAGCAACTACTTTGCCAGCCTGGGCAACTATGCTTCGGGAGCAGGCCTTGCTGAAATTGAGATCTCATCTGCACCAAGGGTAGAACAGTATATTGAAAAGCAGCTTGGGAAAATGTGCCAGACACCTTTCCCGATGTGGAATGAATACAAATGGAAAACACAGGATGAATCCGGAAGCAAGTCAATGAAAACCGATCCATCAACGGTTCTTGACCTGAGCAGCAGTTTATCTGATGATGACACTCTGAAATGGGATGCACCTCCCGGAAAATGGATTATCATGCGTTTTGGGGTAACACCTACAGGGACACAAAATGCACAGGCAGCCCCTCAGGGCATTGGATTTGAAGTGGATAAAATGAACAAGGATCATCTGAGAAAGCATTTTGATGCCTACATCGGTAACCTGATAAGAAGAATGCCTGCAGAGGACAGAACAGCATGGAAGCATGTAGTTCTTGACAGCTATGAGCAAGGCTCGCAAAACTGGACGGATGACCTTATTGAAGATTTCAGGCAGAAGTATGGATATGATCCTGTTCCATGGCTGCCAGTACTTTCCGGAAGAGTTGTAGGTTCAGAGGTTCAGTCTGACAGGTTCCTGTGGGATTTACGCAGGATTGTTGCCGACAGGATCGCTTACGATTATGTAGGTGGTTTCCGCGAACTTTGCCAGGAGAACGGACTCAGAATATGGCTTGAAAATTATGGTCACTGGGGATTTCCTTCTGAGTTCCTTATGTATGGAGGACAAAGTCATGAAATTGCAGGTGAATTCTGGAATGAGGGCGAACTGGGCAACATTGAATGCAGGGCTGCCTCTTCCGCTGCACATATCTATGGTAAAAGACTGGTATCGGCCGAATCGTATACTTCTGCTGGCCTTGCATACCAGCGTTACCCGGGTATGCTTAAAAAACGCGGAGACTGGAGCTATACAGAGGGGATCAATCAGGTAATCCTTCATCTTTATATCCACCAGCCATATGAGGATAAGACTCCGGGCATAAATGCCTGGTTCGGAACTGAATTCAACAGAAAAAACACATGGTTCAGGCAGTCGAAGAGCTGGATCGATTACCAGCGCAGGTGCATGTTCATGCTAAGACGAGGACTGGCAGTTAATGATGTATGTTACTTTATTGGAGAAGATGTGCCGGTAATGACAGGGGGACGGATACCTGAGCTTCCAAAGGGTTATTCATTCGATTATATTAATGCAGAGGTGATAATGAACAGGTTAAGTGTAAAGAACAGAGAGCTTGTACTACCCGACGGTATGAGTTACAAACTGATGGTCCTGCCACCTCTTGAAACAATGCGTCCGGAACTGCTGAAAAAGATTAAGGAACTCGCTGATATGGGGGCATCATTCTATGGTCCTCCTCCATCTCAATCACCCAGTCTGCATAACTTTCCTCAATGCGACGATGAAGTAAAAGCACTGACAGCATCTCTTTGGGATACTGCCGGACCATCGCATGGTTCTGCAAAAAATAAAGTCATTCATGGCATTGAGCTGCAACAAGCTCTAGATCAGTTGAATATACATCCTGACATTACCTTCCCCGAAAACATACCATTGCTCTGGATACACAGGAGGTTGAAAGATGCAGATATCTATTTTATTACAAACCAGGGTGAATGCAAGATTAGTTTCAATGCGGGTTTCCGGGTGATTGGGATGCAACCCGAACTCTGGGATCCGCTTAGTGGAAGGATCCGAAACCTGAAAGTCTTTTCCCGTAAGGGAGATATGACTGAGATACCTCTCGAGCTTGAAACTCATGGAAGTGCTTTCATTGTTTTCAGGAACAAGACAGGAAAAAATAACAATAACGGCTCGAACTTCCCTGACCCTGAAACACTATTGACAATCACAGCTCCATGGGAAGTTACATTTGACAGATCAAAGGGTGGACCGGAGGATATAGTAATAATGAATGAGCCGGAAGACTGGACTATCAGCAAGGATGAAAAAGTAAAATACTATTCCGGAAGTGCGGTATACAGGAATAGTTTCACAATTAGCGAAATTCCTCAGGGAAGTCAGCTTTATTTAGATATCGGAAAAGTAAATGTCATGGCCGAGGTCAGGATCAATGGCAAATTTGCAGGAGGTGTCTGGACCTATCCCTGGAAAATAAATATAACTGATCAGATAAGTTCCGGTAAAAACAATATCGAAATCGAAGTGGTAAATAACTGGATTAACAGGCTGATCGGTGACAGTATGAAGAATGAGGATGAAAGGATTACATGGCTCAATGAGAATCCTGCTAAACCGGGAGACAAGCTTCAGCCATCAGGATTAACGGGACCTGTCACTATTGAATCGGTAAGATTCTGATTGGCATTGTCAATAGTGAATAGTGAAGAACTATATTAAGATTCGATGTATTGATTTTATTATTAGTATTTTATATTTATCAAAATGAGACTTCAGAGATTAATGCCATTTATAATCTTGATATGCTTTGTATCAGGTTCAGGGGCTCAGGTACCACAGATTAAGCCAGACCAGGCTATCTTGCTGAAACAATTTGAGGGAACATGGAAATGTGAGATTGGCAAAGACACACTGGCAGTCTGGGAAATGATTCCGTACGGGACAGGTTTTGAAGCCAGGCTGAAGTACATAACCCAAGGGAAAACTGTAAAAGAAGGAAAAGGTCTGTATGGTTATGACCAAACGCTTGACAAAATTGTTGAAGCCGGAATTACCAAGGGAAAGGATATAGGGGTTTTTGTAATGTGGTTCATTACAGACAGTAAATTTATGCTTATACCTTTCAATGATCTGGCAAATCCCGAAAAAGCAGTATTTAAAATGGAGGGACAATTCAAACCTCCTGACATTCTTATCGAAACCACAATAATAGATAACAAAACCGTAAAAACTAAAACCTGGACAAACTCTAAGCGTTGATCAGTCTTACAGAAAAGCAAAAAAGGTACGAAAACATTGTTTTACTATATGGAAATCTCATTCCTCAGGTGGCATTATTTCTTTCCATTTTTCAACCCGCTTATTAAAGGGAGGAGGAAACGATTTTGCCCTGTTAAAGTAGATAGATTTAAGCTCATTAACTTTGCCTGGCATCTCATCAAGGATGTTATGTGTTTCTGATGGGTCCGATCTTATGTTATAAAGTTCATAAACAGGCTGACGGCCATTAATAAGATCCGAATACAGACCGGGCATAATCGTACCGACATATCTCAGTAAATATTCATCTTTGACAATAGCCCATGCATATGGAGCAAACTGGACATCATTCTTCAGGGCCTTATCTGATGTATAACCCCAGTTTCTTGAATGCAGTCCTGCCCAAAATAAATAATCATGAACAGGTTCATCTGATTGTTGAGTAAGGATGGGCAGAAGGCTCCTCCCATCAATAGATTCAGGGACTGCCCCACCTGCGGCATCAATCAAAGTCGGGATGATATCCAGACTGGAAACCAGTTTCTCTGATTTGATACCTGGTTTTATTTTTTCAGGCCAGTAAAAAAATAACGGGACTCTTATGCCGCCCTGATAATATGTTGCCTTAAATCCGGGGAAGGGTGCGTTTCCCGGCAATACTGAAGGACCTCCGCTCTGAGCACCATTGTCAGAAGTAAATACAATGATTGTATTGTTTAATTCATTCTGAGAATCCAGATAATCAATAATTCGCTTCACATTCTCATCTACTCCATAAACATGAGCATAGAAATTATTCAGGTCGTAAGAATCTGAATTGAAATGATTGAAGTATTTATCAGGAGCTTTTGGTTTGAGTGAATCGTGCACTGCCTGATAATGAATCTGAACAAAAAATGGTTTTTTTATCTTAATCTGCTTCTTAATGAAAGAGAGAGCAGTATCTGTAAAAACATCTGTATTGTAATCTTTCTGCTTCCCTGCATGCTTGTAATTTTCCCATACCCTGGTAGAATTATAAAAATTGCTTGCCCAATAATTATAGCCGAAATAATAATCAAATCCATTCTCAAGAGGATTATGTTTGTCTATCACTGATCCAAAATATCCGCTATCCAGTAACTCCTTATTAATTTCAGGATAAATCCTTACTACCTGATTATATTGAAGAGTATCATTTATCCCATGCCTTTTTAATGCCTCAAGAATCATCTTATCGTTCTTCTTCCCAATATGCCATTTTCCTATATGTGCAGTAGAATATCCCAATTCATGCAATTTTTCAGCCAGGATAGTTCCTGGTTGAAGACCCTGCAATTCAATGTCCCCATTTTCATAAGCACCAAAGTGACTGGGATGCATCCCTGTTGCAAGCCCCATACGTGAAGGGGCAGATAAGCTGCTGCAGGTATATGCAGAAGAGAACAATACTCCTTTATGTGCAAGCATTGATAATGTAGGAGTGGCTTTCTTTGAAAATTCAATTGCATCTTCAGGAGAATACTTCTCTATCTTATCCAGGGGGTGATTGAATACCTTTGAAGGGTCATATTTATTCTCATTTACTACTCTCACAAAATAAGGATCCAGGTTACTTAATTTAAGAGTATCATTATTTGCAGCAAAATGTCCATAACCAAGATCATCCATCATCACAAACAGTATGTTTGGTTGTTCATTTTTGGGAGAACTGCAACTATTTACTATAAGAGCAATAGTTGATGGAATTATTAGTTTCTTCATAAACTGGTATATTTTGTTAAAGCAATGAAATACAGTAATTTAAAAAATGATTAACGATTTACATAAGTCTTTCAGTTTAATAATCATTTTTTTCGCGATGCCAGGTATCCCCAGATATATGCGGACTGGCCCAAAGGACGGTCTATTACATATTCGTTCTGGGCCACAAACCAGAAAACGTCAAAGAACGATTCTGAAGTCGGCCACTCTGAAACAGAAGGCGAACATGTTGTGTTGAGTCTTTTTTCCAGATCCGATCCTGCTCGTGCATCACTGAAGGGCAGTTCACAGGGACCAAATACTGTAATTCCAACCGGAGCCGGTTGTCCTGTATGCCTTGAATCTTCGTGAAGAGCATTCTTAACAGGATTTTCTCCAAGACCTGTTGTCAGGCACATATTAATTGGATTAGCGCCTGCTGAATAAAGTGCCGAACGAAGGATTGTCTTTAAATACTGCTCCTTTCCTGTAAGATAATGTGCACGGACGAGAGTTTCTGATGCAGGAACTGTATAGGCACACGAATACCCTCCCATTGGTCTGCCCGGCGCCCCGACAGTAAGCCCGAAGGCATTATTGGCTGACAACCATACCAGCTTGTCAGCTTCTGCTATAAGGGAATCAATAGCATTTTTCTGAACTTTTCTGTCAACCATTGACTTGTCAAGACGTGAATATACAAATTTAGCATCCGCCCGGCTTTCGTTTAGTGTTGCAAGGAAAACCTTATGCCATCTTTTATCATTAGTAACCCTGTACAGATCAACAGCAGCAAGGTTGCGTTCATACGGAACTCTCCTTTTCGCCGACTCTCTCACCTTTGAATAATCCGGGCTACTGATCCATTTTTCATATTCAACCTCTGCCCATTCCATCGCCTTCACCGCACTCTCCTTCCATACCAGAGCCTGTTCATCCTTCCCGAGCGTCTGCAGTACGTATGCGGCACGTGCCGCCACACCGGTATAGATGTAACATGACCAGTGATCAGGAGCATAAGCCATAACTGTTTGTGTTTCCTGCCACGAAGTACTGCCCTCAATGGGATGCTCTGATGATTCTACCCCTCCGCGAATACCTCCATCCGGTAACTGCATCCGCCGGTAGATATCGAGTCCAAACAGAGCTTCATCGACTATATCAGGAAGATCATTGTCAGATTCCGGGATGCTTAAACAAAGATTTTTAAAATATGCAGGATTAAGCTCAAATAATTCCAGATAGAGTCGCGGTGTAAGAAGATGGTTAATCCTCCTGTCCCAGTCACCGGCATCCATATAACCTCCCCAGGCTTCAGGAACAAGAATATCCGTCTTACCGGCAACAAGATTGTCAAAGTTATTTTTGTCGGTACCAAGAGCATTCAGTCCATTACCACTGTTCAGAAGAGAGCAGGTTGACTGATATACTTTTACTCCATCTTCAGGATGAAAACTTCTTGGACGCACGAAGTCAGTATATGGAGGCTCCATAGGAATTCCACTCCTGTGGTTGAAAACACCCTTCATGGATATTTCAAAGGCGTGCTTCCAGGTTGTTTCTTCACCTATATTAAAGGGATAGCTGCATCCGATCCCATCTACACTTACACGATACCGTCCCGGGGTGTTGAAACTACTGAAATCAAGTCGTATAACATCGGTTGCATTGTGATTAATCTTTGAACCAATCAACTCAGGAACACTGCCTTTCCACTGCATAACAGTTTTGCCTGTATAAACCTTCTCGTTTGTAATGTCATTAATAAGTGAAAATTCCAGATTTTCCTGATATGAGTAACCTCCTCCACTCCCCATCCATATTGAAAGAAAAGCATTCTTGTCAGGATCATCAGCCCGAAATCCGATCTGAGATACATGTACAGCTTCACTTCTTACAACCTCAGGATCATGTACATAATATACTGCTGAAGATTTCAGATTAAGATCAGGAAAACTTACCAGATAGGTCTGATATTCTTTTAACGGGTATGGCAGTTTTATATACAGGAAATGTTTTGATGTGGCATATTGAATTTTGGAAAGCTGCCAGGAACTATCAGTCCAGCCTGTTGGTCTGCTTTTACGCCAGACCTTTTCGGGCGAGACAGCTTTACGGTAATTATTATCATCAGAAGATCGTATCTGGAAACTGCCAGGGTTATCCGCTGCATCAGTATTTAGATTTTCACCAGCAACCCTTTCATATAGAGTAATTGTTTTACGATCCAAACCTACAAGTGTCCCCAGTGGAAATCCATCACGAACAACGAATATATTTCTTATCTCGTCCAATTTGGTTGTTCCACTCTCAGTAACAACATCTTTCGGATCAGATTTATAAGGGATCTGAATACATGGGATTATACGGCAGACATCGATTTCTATGCAAAGTATATCGGGAGCCACAGCTGACACATGGCTTAACTGAGGCGGATCTTGTGCCATACCTGTTGATGGTAGTGCTTCCCCTACCTTTTTTGATTTAAATGGGATATCAGTATCAGATGCCTGACAATTAACTTCAGGATTCAATGAAAGGAAGATTAGAGACAAGCTCACCGCTATGCATATCACTGCCTTATTTATTTTCATATAACTATTATTTAATTATGTTTTCATATTAATAATTCTACCTGATAATTCCATAATCAAATTGGATTGCTTAATCTGAATAAGGACTTCCAGGACAAAAATACAAGAAATTATATATTTAAAAATGTTAATTATTTTATCACTGTTATTTGAATAACAATAATATTTATATTTGCCCGGGGTTCGTCAAAGCCCTAACTAGTAGAGTGAAAGCCTTTTGGGGATGCATAAACCCGGGGCTTTCCTCGTTTTTATTCGTTACACCTGTTAAGAAACAATATTTATCTGTCAGAACCAGGACTCACTTAGTACTTTTTTATCACTCTGATATTCAGTTAACTGATATATTAGTGAAGAGTCATTTTCAATAAAATATTCCCACCTTCCCCCCACCATACCTGGACTATAATATTTTCTGGTCAAATACAGTCTGTCACCTGCCGCGAATTCGCACTTCCTTCCAAGTGCACAAATCTTCCCATATCTGCTTTCAAGGGATGTCTTTATCCAAATGACTTCAACCTTAGGCAGGTCACCAGTAACAGTAGCCCTGTAATCAATAAAAACCCCGGCAAATATTCTTGTGGTAATAAGCTGATCTTCATTGCCTGACATAGCCGATTTCTTAGTATTAATGCAGGAAACTGATAATCCCACTACTACCAGAATGATTATTATTCTTACTCTATACATCAATTAACCATTAAACATTAAGCATTAACCATTAACCATTAACCATTAACCATCAACCATTAATTTTATTCCCTATTTCGGAATCGCATTTTTTCTTATGTATTCCTCAACAGGTGAATTCGGATCATGTACATGATTATCAAATGGTATTTCCGTCTGGTAATGATATCCTTCAGCCCATCCCAGACCATATTTCTCTCCCAGTTTTTTATCCTCGTTAAAAACGAATGCTTTGGCATAGTTGAAGTTGGCTGTGTGATCATCTCCTTCAAGCATTGCAAGTTTCTTCCCCTCCTTTGCAAGTCTTTCCCTCACCTTTACTCCATTATTACCTGCAGGTCCCTTAGCTATATTTAAAAGATTTACCTCTATTTTTTTGTCAATATATTTACTGGTATCAACTATAAGATTGTTAGTCTGGCCTGCTCTTGAATAGTAATACCTTTCCTTCGGGGTATAAGGGCCTATCCCAAAAGCAAAATGTTCAGGGTAGTCGTTTGCCCCGGCTATCCATCTTGCCGCCTCAACAGCCAGTCCTGTTACATAATGATCAGGGTTTTCCTCATAATGACCCCACGGATCCATACATACTATGGTATCGACCTTAAGTGCACGGATCAGAAAAATAAATCTCTGCTTCAGATCCTGAATTCCAATGCTGTCGAGCTGATGATGAGGCATAAGGAGCTCAAAAGATCCCTTCATCCCATAGAAGTCAGCAATCTTCTGATTATCAATCCTGTTCTGTTCATATTTTCCTTCTCCCCTTGCATCATCTGTAACCGAACAGAGATAACCTGTATAACCCTCATCCATCAGCTTTGCGACAAGCCCTCCTGCTGAAAGAGGAATGTCATCTGAATGGGGCTGTATTGCCAGAAGCACTTTACCTTTATGAGGCTTTCCATCGACCGGCCTTTCGATCCTGATCTCCTGGTATTCAGTATCGTATCCCCATGGCTCCCTTTTATCCTGAACCTTTTGTGCACCATAAGGAGATCCTGAAACGAAGGATGTTGTTCCAATCAGGGCCCCGGAGGCAAGCCCTTTCTGAAGAAATTCTTTGCGTTTCATCATAATATAATTTTAATTTAAATTGTTTGAGATAAATTACCTGGGAACAATCCCTGTTGGTTGTCCGATAGTGAACCGGCCGCTCCAGAGATGATCTTCAGAACGTTTTTCATTCCATTCAGGTGTTGGTGCAAAAAAGCTTTTGTCAGTCGGGTAAAGATGCTTCTTCAGTTCATCTTCATTGAGTTCAATCCCCAGTCCGGGAGCTGTATCCGGCACATTTGCATATCCCGACTCTGCTATTTTACGTCCATCAGTTGTCTTTACAAGGTTATGCCACCACGGATTATCAACTGCCTGGGTGGTCATCTCAAGGGCAAGGAAGTTCTGAGTTGCAGCTGCGCAGTGAACACTTGCCATAAACCCTACCGGAGAACTTGAGCAATGCATTGCCATAGCCACACCTCTCTCTTCGGCATAATCACCTATCTTCTTTGTCTCCATAATACCTCCGGCTGTGTGCAGATCGGGGTGTACAATGTCAACAGCATGAGTATCACATAGTTTCATAAATTCTTCCTTGAGGTATATGTCTTCCCCTGTAAGAACAGGGGTCTCAAGTGTTTCCGTCAATACTTTCATCTGATCCATCATCTCCCATGATAGCATATCTTCAAGCCATGCAAGCCGGTAAGGGAAAAGTTTACGACCAATGCTTATACAGTTGTTGATATCATAATTACCAAACCCATCAGCAGAAAGAGGCACTTCATATCCAACGACAGTTCGGATAAAATCAACATATCGTGCGAGCTCATCAAGCCCTTTATCGGTGATCTGTAGCTGTGTAAAGGGCTGCTTTGTTTTGCTGTAAGATGTAAAACTGGTGTATTTTGGAGCAGACCAGAATTTTGAATTTACAGTTGTCCCGGGTATATGACTGATTGTATCGAGGCTGGGATAAAATTTCAACCATGTATATCCTTCGATATTAAGCCGTCTGTTTACATCATCCCTGAATTTTGTGTTATCCATATTAGCCCAGTCATGTACAGGTATGTATGAGTACAGCCTCACTTTGTCCCTGTATCTTCCTCCAAGCATCATCCAGCAGGGCACTCCGAATGCTTTGCCTGCGAGGTCCCACAAAGCCATTTCCACAGCGCTGACTCCTCCACCCTGGCGCCCGTGGAATCCAAACTGTTTGATAGTCTTGAACAACATCTCCACATTGCAGGGATTTTCTCCAAGGATTCGGCTTTTAAGAAACAGAGCATAACGCACATCAGCTGCATCTCTTACCTCACCAAGACCGCTTATTCCCTGGTTTGTTTCAATCCGTATAATTGAATTTGGCGAACCGCCTTCAGCAAGCTGAAGAGTGCAATAACGCATATCTGTTATTTTCAGGTCAGTAGGATTTGACAATCGGTTTACACCTGAAACGGATTCGGATATCAGATCTTCCACAGGCAGATTTATTAATCCGGCTACTGACATCCCTCCTAAAAGTGCTGTGCCGTTTTTAATAAAGTTCCTCCGACTGGCTATAGAATCAAAAATTGCTCTTTTCATAATAGTGTTGATTAAAGGATTTTCTATCCTCAAGGTAAGCAATAATATTTTCAGCTGCGACTTTCAGGAAGAAAATTTGAATGCACCCACATTGATATAGTTTTCAGGATCAAAACTTACAATTCTACCTGTACAATAATAAACAGCCTGTGATGAGAAGGGATTTATCCTGAAGTGATTCCTGTCCATCTTTGCAATCAAATCAAAATCAAGCGAATAATTGCATGCTTCAGCATATCGGTGGAGCTTATATGATATCATTATGAACATTGCATTCAGGTCAAAGAGTGTCTTATACCGGGCATACAAAGGGAGTTCAAGTGATTCTATCAGACTGAATGTTTTAATTCGTTGCCGGTTAAGTCTGTTGTAAATATCCGGGAAGCTCACACAGAAATGAATAAAAGTTTTGATACCGGCATTAGTATCTTTATATAAATCCTGGCAATCATTCATCATCTGAATAAACCCTCCTGTCTGAAATACAGCTTCCAGGAAATCCTCTTTCTTACGTGGAACAAAAGCAGAACAGATAAGAGATGAAACTCCTCCCTTTTCCAATGTTATCCGGGTAACATTCTCTTCAGAAATAGTTGAACCTAGCTGTTCAACACTCTCAATCTGTGATCTGATAATACCAAGATGTCCGGCAATTTCTGACCATTGTTCAGCTTCTATTATGCAGAGAAGTCTATCAAGGTACAGACAAAAGACCTTCTCAATTGCTGTTTTTGCAAACAGTGACTTCGACCCGGTAGTTGAAAAAGTGTTATCCAGAATCTGCTTCATTCTCCTAATGTCAAGTTTGAAATCATCAACCATGGCATCGAAAAGAGCCATTATTGCACCAAGATATATCAGGATTTTCCTGTCATTTTTTTTTAGAGAAGCCCCGGTGAGATCAGAAAGCATCTCTCCCATGATAACAGCTTCAACCATATACCACTGGATCTTTTTGAAGATCCTGTCAGGAATTGTTCCGTCATTCAACTTTATAGACCAGGATATTGTACCCTTTGAGATCCTTTTAACATACCAATGATAGTATCCACGAGTATTATTTGCATGATACATTCTCCATGCAAGGACCAGGAACAATCTGACATTCTTAGCTTTACTGAGGATTTGTTTCATATGTGACAATCCCCTTACTGAAGTCCGGGTTTAGTAAGGACATAACATTTTCATATTCTACATGGAGGCAACCGCCTGCATCATAGCTTTGCAATAGGCAACATTATATGTCCAGCCTGTATAGCCTGCATCACCCGGATTTTTTCCAACACCCATTTCTCTGTCATAGTCGAGGGCCCTTGGGTGTTCCGGGTAGAGTCCAAATTTATATCCCAGCTTAAAAATATCACGCATCACTGCAAACATATTAACCTGGCCTTCATCAAAGAAGACTTCTTCATATTTAAGTGAAGGAGTTGTTACAAGCACATTCCTGTAATGAATATGATTAATTCGGTCTCTTGACCCCAGATAATTCAGTACTTCAAGCGGATCCTCTCCTATTTCCCTTGAAACACCGCAATCGTATGTCATGCCGTTTGATGGACTGTCGACAATCGAAATAATTCTCTTCCAGTCATTGAATGTAGCAACAATCTGTGCATGGCTATGTGATTCAGGAACAGGCGGATCGTTTGGATGCAGGGCCATTCTGACACCAGCTTTTTCTGCAACAGGTATGACAGCTTTCAGAAAATAACTAATGCTGTCCCACATGGCTTCAGATGTCATTGGTTCGCCTTCTCCCGGTGCAGGAGGAAGATTTTTGGCACGATCATAGTCCATGCTTAGTGTTCCTGCACCTCCGCGTGCAGTTGTATCGTAGTATCCATCCGTAAACCTGTGAGCATAGAAGTTATATTCCACAACCGGAAGGCCCACCTTGCCTGCAGCTACAAGTGAATCCTGGATCATTCTTATCTCCTCATCCCGGCCTTCCAGTCCATATATAGTTTTATTAAAACCCCCTATCATCATATTTATAACAGTCAGCCCCTCATCTGCATACTGGTCCATAATATCCCTCAGCCTTTTCTCTGTCCATGGGATCTGCGGTCCGCCGCATAATAAATGGTTAACCCCTATCTGTTTTACTTTCCGCATATAATTCCTGTCAAGAGATGACATAAGACACATTTTTGGTTTATCGGCACCAAATGTGAATGGCCATTCTATATCCTTTTTAACAGACTCCTGTTCAGTTGATGAGACCGATTTATTATCGGTACCTGTACATCCGGAAAGTCCTGCTAATGATGCTCCGGCAGCAAATGATGTGCTTTTTTTGAGGAAGGTTCTGCGTGTATCTTTCATAATTTTAGTATAAAGATTTTAAGAATGCATGTAATAATATTTTGTTAATTTATCCAAAACAACATTTAAAACCAAAAATGAACAGTAAGATTATTATGAAATATCAGAAATCATCAACCAATTTACGGAGACTTGACACATAATTCTGGAAAATACGATTCTGTCCATGAGTCATTAATTTTGCGATAGCTGATGAGATCGAATAATTAAAATAATAATGATACTCACCTATTCTTTTTTCGTATTTCACCATTATATCTTCATTGTTTTTAGTATGCTGTCCGGTTTTAAAGAATATTGCCATTTCTTTCATTGCATCCAACAGGAAATTGTTACTCTCGCTTAATATCTTTCTAATTTCAGGAATACTGGACCTGACAATTGAATCCATTCCCAGAAAATATTTGTATACCTCAAGATAATCGATAACCCATCTGGAGGTGTTATACATACCCTTGGGCGATCTTAACCATTCGCCAAAGCATTTCATCATGAATGAATAATATTGATCCATTGATAACTGAGAGAAATCATAATCATAAGTTCCTTCTTTAATTTTCAGCCTTCCTGCCCTGATAAGCTCCCTGGATATCTGAGTATCATAAAATGGTATCATCCTGAGAAATGCAACCGGAGTATAGCCATCAGCACATATCTTTTTTAAAAAATCAAGATTTTTATCTAATGTCTCAAAAGTGGTATATGGATGGAACAACATGAATCCATAATCAAACCTGATTTTAAGTTTTTTCAGAACTTCAACTGCGTCAATTATGGTTTCAACAGTGAAGTTTTTATTAAATCCGATGAGTCCTGCATCAGTCCCATCCTCAATCCCAAGAAAGACACTGAATAGACCATGTCTTTTCATGATTTTGAATAGCTTATCGCTAACTTCGTCAGGCCTGCAGTTGATCTTCCACATTATTTTGTCTGCAAGACCTTTACTTTCAAGTTCAGTGCAGAATTTTATTACCCAGTTACTATTACCCTGCGTACATACCGGAAAATCATCATCAAGGAATAGAAAAACTTCACATTTTTCAGAGGAATACAGCATTCCCATCTCATTTACAACCATTTCAGGGCGACGTATCCTTTTAATGGAGTACTTTGATTGAGAATAGAATTTCCGTGTATTGCAGAATGAACAATTATGAATACATCCCCTGCCGGCAATAATAGTGGCAAATTTCTTTTGAAAGGCAAAATCGTTTAACGGCGACCTCAAAGGAAAAGGAAAATTGTCAAGGTCCTTTTCAAAAGGACGGTGAGGATTATCAAATACTTTTCTTCTATTTTTCAGGTAAGACAATCCTAAAATCTTTCTCCACTCTTTTCTCTGGCTTATACATTCTGCAAGTTCAAACATGGTATTTTCACCCTCAAACCTTACAATTGAATCAAGCGATGGGATCTGACTGAAGAGTTGTTTATGCTGGAGACTTGCATAATGTCCACCAGCAGTGAAATGACATGATATACCATTATTTCGGAGGTAACCAGCAAGTTCAATGAAATTAACCAGGTAAGAATGAAAAACAATGGAATAACCAATAATAGAAGGATCAAGATCTTTTATGATACTACAGGTTTCAGACTTCTCCTCCAGCACGTTTAAGAACCTGGTTTTATATCCTTTAGCTTCAAGAATTGCCGAAATATATCCGATACCCAGGTTATCGTATTCCTTAATTCCAATAAAGACAATGCAGTTTGATTTCATTTACAATAAAAAAGGCAGACAGGCCCGATTCAATATTATGAACATATTTTCAATCAAAATACCGGTAATTTATTAAATGGTATTCTCATATCATTTAGGTTTAGCACCATTGCATATGTCTAAATTCCTCTTAAGTTCTTCAGCTGCCTTTGCACATGTTTCGGCATATGCTATAAGCTGCTTAGCCATACAGTCTAAAGTTGCAATTTTTAATGCCATTTCATCCTTCATTGCTTCAAGCCTTTCAATGATAGGTTGCATATCCCTCGGATAATTTACGTTTGATTCCATAGTCTTCCTGGTTTTAGTTAAGGCCTGTCTGCCGTAATATTTTAATTTTTATCTTTTAGTTATTATTAATTGTCTGTACTCAGCATTATCAATGAGGGGCTTCCAGATTGGATCAAGTAGTATAAGCTCTCCTGATATGAATGAAGGGCTATGCAGAAGGAATGAAAGTAAGCTTGAAGATTTGTCAAATTCTTTAACCAGATTATAAATAATTGCCAGATTCAATTTCATGTCACTCTCGAGCATCATGTTTTTTGTGGCAAGAATGACAGCTTTTTCGCCTTCTTCTACAGCTTTTTGCGTCTCACCTTTATAGGCATAAGCCAATCCTGCAAAACTGTGAAAAACAGCATTTTCAGGATTATTCTTAATATTACTTTGCACAATGATAGCTGCAGAATCACCAAAGGCTTTAGCATCTTCTGTTCTGTTTTTAAGATAACTTATCCTTGCCAGGTTTAATAATCTCGTTACGCTATAGATATAATCAGAAGCATCAGATTTTAATGCATCACTGAATGCTTCATTGAAATTCTTATCATAAATTTCCAATTGAATCTTCGTCTCGACTAAGGGATCCCCTGTTTTTCTTACTGCTTCTACAAGAGTTTTTCTGGCTTCCACCGTATTACCATCTCTCTGAACCTGACTCTGAATTTTATTGACATGCCCTGCCGGCCAGCCAGGCACTATATCGATTGCCTTCTGATGAAAAATAATTGCTGAATCGTATTTATGAAGGTAATCAAATGAGAGCCCGATATTAGTAAGGAAAAGTGCTTCCTGCGGATTAAATTTAATAACCCTGTTTACAAGCTCCTGTGACTCTTTCCACTTCCCCATCTTTCTGTATACCAGAGACTGGTAATAGATCGGTTGATAATTACCCTGTTCCATCTGAGAAGCCTGGTTAAAATAGAAAAGTGCCTTATCCAGATCATCTTCGCAGAAATAGTAAAAAAGTCCAAGAGCAACCTGGATATCAGGAAGATCATTATCGATTGACAACGCTTTATCAATATTGTTCCTGAATTTTTCGAGATATGAAGAATCAAGCTGCCTGTCATAGATGCCCCATGTTATAGCCTGGGCTCGTTTTGCATAAGCAAGGGCGAAAAGAGAATCTTCAATTATTGCCCTGTTGTATGACTCGATAGCTGAACCAAAGCTGACAGAATCCAGCATCTTGTGGCCATAATTAAAAAATGTCCATGCATCCCGCATGATTATATTTGCTGAAATGTAATTCCTGCTTGCCTCAGGAAATCTGGAAGGTTCATTCAATAAAAGACCGGATTCAGCCTCAGTAAGCCTGATATTCATTTTTGCAGCAATAATTTCTGAAAGCTCCCTGGTGATAGACGCTGACTTACTTTTTTCCCAGACTAATGTCCCCGACCAGAGAAGTTTATCCCGCTGTAATTCGATAAGTTCAATCCAGATTTTGATATTCTTTTTTTCCCTCCTGATATTTCCGTCAAGCAGATAACCTGTTCCTAACTCCTTTTTCAACTCCTCAAATGATCTTTCTGAATTCCTGAATGAAATTGTTGATATTGTCGGTTTAACATCAATTCTTCTGATCAGGTTTAGTTTATTTGTAAGTGCTTCAAGGAAATATTCACTTTCGGTCTGAAGAGTTGTATCCATATTAGATATTCGCAAGGGAATAAGCGCAAGCGTTTTTTCAGCTGAACCAACTCTCAAAGGCTTTATTACCAGGAAAATCACAAAAAATATTATTACAATTGAGATAACTGCAGCAATTAGCTTTTTTGTTGTAAAATGCCCAAGAGATGGAATCCGCCACCCGGAAATCCCGGAATCTGCTTTTCTTATAACCAGGGGAGTCACAATTCCCGATTCCTCAGATTCTCCGGAAGATGCATACTTCAAACCTTTTATTACATCATGAATTGCATTTGCAACCTTGTTTATCTGATTGCGATATTTTGTCCTGTTAAGGTTTAGTTTTTCATCATCATCAGGGGTAAGAGGTCTGTTAACTCCAGGTTCCTTATAAATGAACTCAACACCGCGGAGAACTCCGTCAGTGATTGATTCACACAGCCGCATATCTTCATCATCAAGCTCATGAATACGAACCGGAAGAACCCTGCTTGCCACGTTCCCGTAAGGAATCTTTATCTTAAGTCCGAAACTGTCACCTGATGCCTGCTCAACAAAGGCTTTGAATTCATGTTCCCATGCAAATGATTTAGGATCGCAATATGTACGGGAGATAACAGGAATGAATATAAGGCACTTCAGCTTTCCCTTTAGTGATTCAACAACTTCATGAGTTTCAAGCAGACCGTCATGAGGATTAATATCAAAATAAACACTTACCTCTTCCTTGAAGGTAGCCTCCAGCTCTATCTTGAGCCCTTCAACAAATTCACTTACCCACTTCTCTCCCTTGTTGTCTTTCTGGCGATAGCTGATAAAGATATCATAAGCATAGCCGGGAATGAGACTTGCCATGGATGTGGTTTATTTTGACTAAGTTACTAAACAATGTAACATAAGTCAAATAAATATGGAGGCTGGCCTCTCTCCTTTATTTAATACTTCCTGCAGAAACAGAATCTATTTCAATGAAGCTACAGCCTGCATCATAGCTTTTGTATAGGCCACATTATATGTCTGTGCAGCATATCCTCCACCACCGGGGTACTGATTTCTGATACCATCAGGATGCTCTTTGTCATAATCAATAGCCCTGGGATGTTCAGGATAAAGACCGAATTTATAGCCAACCCTGAAGACTTCCTTCATAACCTCAAACATATTCACGACTCCCTCATCAAAAAAAACCTCTTCATATTTTACATAGGGTTGCTGAACTGTAACATTCCGATAGTGCATGTGATTGACACGGTCACGCGATCCCAGATAATGCAGTACTTCAACAGGATCTTCTCCTATCTCTTTTGACACACCGCAGTCAAATGTCATACCATTGGAGGGACTGTCAACAATCTCAATCAACCTTTTCCAGTCGTTAAATGTTGCCATAATCTGTGCATGTCCATGTGATAAGGGTATAGGAGGATCATTCGGATGGAGTGCCAGCCTAACACCAGCTTTCTCGGCAACAGGTATAACACCTTTAAGAAACCAGGTAATATTTTCCCAGAGTGGCTCAGCAGTCATAAGTGGTCCTTCATCCACAGAAATGTTTTTTGCACGTTCATAATCGAATGCTGTAACACCTGATTCTCCCCTGGCCAGAACTTCATAGTATCCAGCTATCAGGCGGTGTGCATAGAAGTTATATTCTATAACAGGAAGGCCTGCCTTACCTGCTGCCACAATTGAATCCTGGATATTCCTCAGTTCCTGATCACGGCCTTCACGTCCGTAAATTATATTCTGATTGCCACCTATCATCATGTTAATTACTTTAAGCCCTTCCTCTTTAAAAGGATCCATTATTGCTCTCAGACTCTGTTCTGTCCATGGCAACTTAGGTCCTCCCATAAGGACATAATCTACCCCAACCTGTTTATACTGCCTCATCATCTTTGTATCACCGGCACCGATGCCGACACAAATCTTTGGCCGGTCGGCTCCGAATGTTACCGGCCATTGAACATCTGCTCCTGATGATGAAACGCCAGATGACTGATTATCAGCACTTTTGTTCTCTTTGCTTGTACAGGCATTTAATCCTGAAACAGAAACGGCTGCAGCTAAAGCAGCACTCTTCCTGATAAAATTGCGGCGGTTGTCCTTCATAGTAATATAAATTTAATGAAACTGATTTATTGTTAAGCTTTAAGATACTCTGCTACTCACTCTTCTTTTTACTCATATTGCCAAATGATTCAACAAACCTTAGTATCAAGGTAAAATAAAGAGCTGCATATAGCAGTACAGTTAATATCCATATTATAGCCAGATTAAAATAATATGTTTCTATCTCTAATGACCCAATTATTTTTACAGGAGCAAAGAAATGAGACCGTCCGATCCTGGAGGTGGGCTTCATATATCCTGGATTCATCTTTTGTACTATTTTTTCAGGTGTATGAACTGTTTTCTTCATATTATCAAAATCCTGAGCAAGATTTGCTAGCCTTTTATTTTCATATTCATCTCTCATTCTGTTTAAATTATCTTTTCCTGCCAAAGCTAACAATGATTGCTCCACTGAATCTTTTTGCAGCCGGCCTTTTATGACATTATTATTGAATTTCCGTTTAAGCGTATCCAGAAATGCGCTTGAAATATGTTCAGTTTCGCTGGTAAAATCTCTTTCATTCATAGAGTCAACCCACTTCCCGGGAAGAATACCTGTAACCTGTGAAAGTTCTGCTATATGATAGCGAATTTTATTTAGTCTTTCATTTAAAATCTCTTTCGAGTTAATATCAATCTCACCATTCGCTGAACCTTCGATAATTTTACCATATTTCCACAATTCGGTTGCCAGAGCATCTACAAGTAATGAATTGTAGTTGTTCTGGCTTATATAGGCATTTTGACTGAAAAAATGTTTTGAATATTCATTGTCTTTAAACTGTTTCACGGCTAAAGCCTCAAATGCCCATCTGGCAGTCATCAGGTCTCCAATTAGCGGGACAAATTCATGTGTTCCCCAGCTCACTTTATGCAACCTGTCATACTTGACGAGAACCCCGCTGAACAGAAGCTGGGGAATAATTATGAAAGGAATAATAATATAAACTGTTATAACAGAATGAAATGCTGACGAAATATTCAAACCAAGAGTATTGGCAAAGCATGATATAGTAAAAAGTACCAGCCAGTAGCTAAATGTCATTTCTCTGATTTCAAGAACGGTATTTCCAATGATGACAAATAAGGCTGTCTGTATTGCTGAAATCAGGAACATCATCATTATCTTCGAGTTAATATAACTGAACCAGCTAAGGTTGAGAAATGATTCACGCTTCAGAATCTTCCTGTCCTTAACTATCTCTTCGGAGCTTACCATTAGTCCAAAGAACATTGAGGTAATAACACACATAAAAATATAAGCAGGGATATTTTCGTTATCACTGAACTTATAAGCCTGACCCTCGTTGTACTTCAGGAACCAAGAAAGGAGCAGTGCAAGGAGAGGCGATCCTAGAAGGGTTATTACCAGATACTGTCTGTCAGATATTTTAGCAAGAAAATCTCTGATAAAGAAAATCTTTGATTGCCTTAATAAACCGGGGATAGAGTATTTGTTAGCCGGGATTTCCTGCTTTTCAGATACATATGGTAACTTTTCCTTGTTTCTTATTACACTGAAGCTATGAGCCCATTCTTTAGGCGTCACTTTTCTGATTGCAGTAGGCCTGCCATGTTCATCCACAATTTTGGCTTCAACTATCTGGAGAATCTGATCTGCATTTACATTGCCACATAATATGCACTGATCTTCAAGGGGGTTAGCGTGATTACTAAGGGTTTTGAAATAGACAATTGCTTCAGTAGGGTTACCATAAAATATCTGATATCCGCCTTTGTCAATTATCATTATTCTATCAAACATCTTGTATATGTCCGATCCTGGCTGATGAATATTTATAATCACCAGCCGGCCTTTGTAAGTCTGCTCTTTCAGCAGGTTCATCACAATATCTGAGTCGACCGAGGATAGACCTGAGGTTGGTTCATCAACAAAAAGAATTGTGGGCTCGCGCAATAATTCAAGAGCTATATTGACTCTTTTTCTCTGGCCACCGCTTATTACCTTATTCAGCGGATTACCGACTTTCAGATCACGTGTTTCTCCAAGATCAAGCTCTGTGATTGTCCTGTCAACCACCTCTCTGAGTTGATTATCCTGAAGACTGCTGAGGCATAACCTTGCATTATAATAAAGGTTCTGATAAACGGTAAGTTCCTCAATAAGAAGGTCATCCTGTGGAACAAATCCTATCACACCCTTGAGATACCTGCTTTCATTATCATTATAAAGATCATACCCGTTGATTCTGACTTCACCGTGGTCAGGTTTCAATGTTCCGTTCAGGATACTCAGTGTTGTTGATTTCCCGACACCACTTCCTCCGATTATACCGACAAGCTTACCTGATTCTTCATGGAAATTGAGATTATGAATACCATTTTCACTGTTCCGAAACTCATAAGTAACATCAGTGGCATCAAGGTATATCCTGAGTCCAAACCTTTCCTGCGAAATTAAGCCGGCAACTTCGGAATAGTAAACTGAGTTTATTCCCGGACCTCTAACAGACGAACCTGAATCAAATATATAAGTCTGCCCGGAAATGATGTTCTGCCCGTTCAGATAAAGATCATCATTCCCTGAATATCTCATGACATAAGTGTTTGTACTGGGAATATGCAGGAAAATCAGAATCCCCTTCAGGTTTGGGATGCAGCGATGCTTTATCTCTTCATCTTCAGGTATATTTTTGTTGTCTATAACAAGAATCCTGCTGATATCATGGTATTTGTACAATGGATTCATTATAAAGCTTTTAATATTCAGGTATTCATTTTCCGGGATATTAAAGGCTGTGGCAACTGTGAATAAAAAATCAAGTGCGTTCTCTGTAATTTCAGATCCCATAGAAATAAAATCAGTAAGCTGAACAATTACATAAATTTTCTGATTTTGTCTGAGTTCCTCATTAATCTGTTCACATATTGACAATATTCTCATAGCATTGAGAGAAGTTCTTTTACGGTCCTTCATACTTCCCTTTACAATCCTTTCAGAATTGAACTGTGAAAGATTTGCATCAAACATCTTCATATACCTTATTACAAGTTCCTTATTAAGATGCCTGGAAAGAAACATTCTGACAATGTTCTTCTCTCTTGCAGTAATTACAGTATCATCATGAATATCAGCAATCAATGCAAATAGCTGCATTAACGCTTTAAGGATTGGTTCACTCATAAGTTAAGACCTGTAAGATTCGGAAATTTATGTTTACCGGTACACTTAATACAAATCTAATGGTGTATCTTTGTTTTAGACAATTCAAGTTAATAAAATTATTACAAACGGAAAAATAATTCCCATATTTTAAATGCCTGATTCAGTTAAGCTTCTGGATTATAAAGGTGAGGTGGATCACAGGAAAATAGATCAGCTTCTGAAAAGATTGAAAAAATCAGATTCATACATCTCTCTTGATAAAACAACTGCAAAAAGAGTATATTCAATATTAGTTGAATGCCTGGAAAACATTTCCAAACATTCTGAAAAAAGCATCACTTCTGACAGTGAAGATCAACCATATATCCTTGTCACAAGAACTATGACTAAAGTAATGATCAGGACCGGAAATCCTGTCAGTGAATCCAAAGCGCTACAGCTTTGTAACAGGCTTGACCATATAAATCAGGTAGATGATACAGAGCTAAACAGGCTTTATGATGATATGATAAATAAGAAAACTGACAGGAATGGAAATGGAGCCGGTCTGGGATTCATGCTAATGAAATTCAAGTCAGGTAATCCTATCGAATACTCTCTTTATAAAACTGATGGAGAATTATTGTTTTTTGAATTCAGAATTAAAGTAAATAAGTATATCATGAGGAAGTTGTTAATCGAACCAACAGTAAGCTCACCAAAAGTTATTCTCGATCCCGAAAAAAACTGGTTTGAAATATCCGGTGAATCGAGACCAGCTGACGTGGCAACATTCTACGAAGAGATAATAAGCTGGATGGATGATTATTCCCACCATCTTGGCAAATCAATCGACTCAAAGGAACCCTTAACGTTCAATCTTGATTTTGAGTACTTTAACTCTTCCTCCGCAAAATACATTCTCGACTTTTGCAAACAAATCGGGGATGTAAGGGCTATTGGCAGGGATGTACATGTCAGATGGCTTTACGATGAAGATGACATGGACATGCTTGAAGTTGGCAGGGAGATGTCGAGGATGGTTAAATTCCCTTTTGAATATATTTCAAAGGAGATCAAATAAAGTTAATGGCAGGTGATATAACAAAAGAGCAAGTCCTTCTTTGGAGGGACATTATGTATAATACTGATAATGAAATAATCAGTCAAATTGACTCAAACTGGAAGAAGTTTAAGAAAATTTTTATTGATAAGGTTGCCGGATATCTTTATGAGGACATGAGGCGCTCCAGAATCCTGATTACTGCACCATTTACTGTAAACAAAGACTTTTCCCAGCTATCACCTGACGAACAGCAGAAATGGCATGATTATGCTGCAGGAATACCTGTAAAGTTTAAAGTACTGAATCTTTATATCAGACCTTTTAGTGAATACTGCAGAACCTGCATAATAACTGATGAAGAGATTGAAAAGTTTGCATCCATTGACCATGAAAGGTATTTCCTGGAATCTGTTGCTGCAGCCTCAGTTAATAAAAACCTGCATGAAATACCGAAGACGTCTGGTCCGGGAAAAGTAACCTATAACGAGATGCCCGGTGCCAGAAAATGGTATTTCAGGGAACTCAATTACCTGATACCTCCCCAGTTAAAAAAGATAGGATTTGAGATTATCAGGCCAGAGGAAATTTCAGCAATAGACTCAGTTACAATTAAAAAGCTGGCAAGAGCAATCCATTCAAGGTATATGCAGGAGATAAGGAAAAATTCTTTGATTGATGATTCATTCCCTGAATCATCATCACATATTTATCCCGGAGATGAAGGATTTAAGTATGACGCAGACTATGAAAATCTACCTGAAGATATTAAAGTTTCTAACAAGGATAACGCATATCATATACCAACCAAGCTTCTCTCGACAGGATATAAAATGAGGCCTGTAAAAAAAGGTTATAAAACACTGACTCTTCATCTCAATGACGAAGAGACTGAGACGATGGCGATGGTGGAACATATCAGGTGGAGCTGGGACAAAAGGCTCAATGGATGGATTTATGGCAATGTGAAAGATAACCACAGCAAGATTCATCCGGGACTGATCCCTTATGAGGAGCTGGCGGAGCTGGAAAAAGAGAAAGATCGTGAACTTGTGAGACTTATTCCTGCTTTGCTTCACGACATTGAATATGAAGCATATCACATAAACCAGGATCAGATAAAAAATCTCTCATATTCGATCAAGCCACATAGCAGTATTCAGAAACTTCTGGATGAAACACGAAAACTTAATGATGAGATAAAAGAGATGACTGCTTCAGTTCCTGAAATAAATGAAAAAATAGAACTTATTAACAGCAAGATTAAGGAGACAATAGGTGAAGTACAGGGCAGCTACAATTATGCAAGATATATCCAGAAGACCTTTCTTCCCGATAATCTGTTTGTAAGGGAGTGTTTTCCTGACAGTTTTGTTCTTTATAAACCAAAGGATATCGTGGGGGGGGATTTTTATTTTTTCAGCCATATTGATAATAAGGTTGTATTTGCAGCTGCCGATTGTACCGGACACGGGATTCCCGGAGCTCTTCTAAGCACTATAGGCTATGGCATCACTGATCAGGCTGTAAATGAATTAAATATCACAAAACCTTCTGCAATACTTCAGCATCTGTATTCCAGAGTACACAGGTTCCTGAGGTGGGATAAAGATGAAACAGGTCTTTCAGATGACATGGATATTGTGATGTGCAAGCTGGATTTAAGATCAAATTTCCTCACATATTCATCAGTCAGAATTCCATTCTACCGTGTGAGTAATGGCAAAATATTAGAGTATTTCCCTAAAAATTACGCAACACATGATCTTGAAAGCGGCACACCAGAATTCCTTTCAGGAACAGTAAAGCTGAAACATGGAGATACTATTTACTTATGCTCTGATGGCTTAACAGACCAGTTCGGAGGTCCCCGGCATAAAAAATATAAGAGAGCAAGATTAAAATCATTTCTTCTGGGCATCCAGGAATTAACGATGACAGAGCAGAGCGACAGGCTATATGAAGAAATTGAGAAATGGAGAGAGGCAAATGAAGAAGATCAGACTGATGATATCATGGTAATAGGGATAAGGGTTTAGGAAATATAAGCTAAGGAAGATCTCTGATGAAAAGCTTCCTCTCCTCATCTATCTCCAGTTTCTGAGCAATTGTAAACTCCTTCCCGCACTGAACACAAATATAATTTGTCAGGAAAGCCCCCGCATAGTATTCCCTTTCAATGTGAGGATGATCACAGGGTTTGTCTCCCCACTCATCCTTTACCTTTTGTGCGATATAATATTCCATACTAAATAGTATTTCACAGGGACATATTTATTAAAAGTACAATAAAATATGGCATAGGCAACAGAAATTTATGAATTATTAAACCTAATTGATTACTTTCATTATCTTGGTATTATTCCGAAGGTCAACCAACTGAAGCGGAAATATTACAGAAATGCAGTGAAAATGGAAAAAATACTCTTTCTTATCGGGCTGATTGCTATCAATTCCTGGTATAATCATGCTGATTCACAAATTGGTTCATCAGATCAGAGCATTGATTCAATAAATGCAATCCTTAAGGATAATCCATATCATGACGGATTTAATGACATTTCGTTCTATTATTCTATTAGCATAACCCCGGATAAAGAGCTGGTTGTGGAGATGAGCTTTGACGGACCATTCAAATGGGTATATAAGGCAAATATTGACGAACTTGATCTTACTCCAAAAAATGATGTATGCAGGGAATCTCCTTCTTCACTTTGCTGGCAGTGCAAACAAAAAGAACCAGGAAAACAGAACAGCTGTATCGAAGCAGTAATGATCCTTACTGATGGAGAACCGGATAAACAGAATGCAAGCAATATCTGCGTAAGTTTTTCAGGCAGGGGTATGATTTGCAATGACCTTAATCAAAGGTTCCAGCGACTCTTCAATAATTATATTCGTGAAAATAATTGAATATGCTGGTTCCGTAATTCCATTAACGTACAATTAATTTATACAGATGAGATCATCCTTCGCACTGTTATTTATTATATTTCTTGCCTCATCTTGCGGCAATGAGGAATCCCTGAGCAAAATACAAGGTGATCAAAAATCACACTCATTTATAACAGAGCTGGAGGCATTTCATAACTTAAGTACTCTCCCTCAATATGATGATAATTCCTATTGTGCCCAGGTTTCATCGTGGGATACTACAGGAAAAAATGATGACGGCTTCAGCGGCACCTATTCCTTTCTCAGGAAAAATGACAACGGAAGTCTCGTTATTTTCGATGTCATTGGGAGCGGTGTGATAAACAGGATATGGACTCCTACCCCCAATAACGACACACTGGATTTTTACCTGGATAATAATTCTAAACCAGCATTCTCAATTTCATTTATTGACCTTTTTTCAGGAAAGATTTATCCTTTTGTTCTGCCATTATGTGGCAATCAGCTAGGTGGATATTATTGCTATATTCCTATCACTTTTAACAAAAGTTGCAGGATTATTACCCGAGGTAAAAAGATACAATTTCACCAGATACAATACAGATTGTACGATGACGGTATGACAGTCATCCCATTCAGAATCTCCCTTGATAAGAATGAAAGAGAATCACTGGAGAAAATTAATCAGCTCTGGAACATGACATCAAAAAATGTCTCCGATTTCTATCAGTGTGAAATAAAAAGCAGAACGGGTGAATACAATCTGCGACCGGGAAGTACAGAGTCAGTTTTTGAAAATAATGAAGGGGGTAGAATATTGGGAATGGAAATATCACTACCTGAAGTATTTGAGGGCTTAAACAAAGACATTGATATCAGGATAACCTGGGATAATGAATCAATACCTGCTGTAAACTGCCCTGTTGCCGATTTCTTCGGATATGCCTTCGGGAATCGTTCAATGCAAAGCCTGTTGCTTGGTAGTACTGGTGATAAAAACTACTGCTATTTCCCGATGCCGTTTGACAAATCGGTAAAAATTGAATTGATCAGCAGGAAACAGACAAGTGATTCAGAAGCAGAAAAGATAAAAGTATCTGTATGGTATTCTGATATAAAAAGAGATCCGGAAAGAGAAGGTAAATTCTATATTTACTGGAACAGAAATATAAGAGCCGCCACAGGTGTACCTCACCTGATGGCAGATATCAAAGGCAAAGGACATTATATCGGTACTATTTTGCAGGCTCAGGGTCTGAAAGCAGGAATGACACTATTCTTTGAAGGAGATGATTCAACATCTGTTGACGGAACATTCAGGATGCATGGCACAGGTTCGGAAGATTATTTCAACGGAGGCTGGTATGCAATGCTTGACCGCTGGGATGGCAAGATGAGTCTTCCTCTCCACGGATCACTTGACTACTCATTGCCTTTCTGCCGTACCGGAGGCTACAGGCTTTTCATCAGTGACAGGATATCTTTTAAGAAGAGCTTATTTCATTCTATCGAACATGGTCCTGCAGGGAATGCTTTCCCGGCAGATTATACATCTGTTGGTATATATTACTGCAGCACACCTGCAGTAAGAGAAAGTTGTTCTTCTGATGAATTAACCCATGTATTTATTCCTGATACCCTCATCTTATATCCGCAGCTTATTGAACTAACGCTGTTTGGAAGCATTGATATAATGACAACATGGAAATATGGTACAGGTGGAGAAAGCTACCGGTTCGCACCAGCGGGCGATTCCTGGATAAGGATGTCATTGAGAGATATCCCTGCCGGAAGTTATAAGATATATTTTGATATAATGACTGAGCCTGACGGATGCGATTTCTCAGTTTGGCACAGACAGTCACAACTAACAGACTGGATATCAGGATTCAGTAAAAAAGAAGAAAGAAACATGAATCTGTATATCTGTGACCTGGATTTAAATGAAACGAAAAGTACAATAACAACCCGGTTCAGGACCGGTGATGGAAAAACCAGCCTGCTACTCAACAGAATAATGCTTATCAGGAAACCCGGAACAGAATGATCAGATGGGAAAGATGCTCAGAATTGCAGTAATAGGTGCTGGCGTAAGAGGCACCAGTCTTGCCAGGAAAGTATTAACTTCAGGTATGAATGCAGTAATCTCTGCTGTGGCGGAACCTGATCCCGTTAAGAGAAATAGTTTTGCACATGAATTTAAGCTGCCCGCGGATTCTCTTTATCCGGGATGGGAAGAAATGGAAGCAAATCCGGACAAATATGATGCTGCAATAATAGCCACTCTTGACAACCAGCACACCGGTCCGGCGATGAGCAGTCTCCGGAACGGGTGGCATATTCTTATTGAAAAACCGCTTGCTGATACATTCAGCGATTGCCAGCGTATTGTCAGAATGCAAAAGGAGAAGAAAAAGGTTATTGCTGTTTGCCATACTCTCCGGTTCATGCATGGCTACAAGAAAGTAAAGAAGCTCTGTTCAGATGGGGCGATAGGTGAACTGGTCCATATCGAACATATGGAGGCTATAAGCAACATCAGGTTTGCGCATAATTATGTCAGAGGAAGGTGGTCACAGGAAAAGCTTAACACTTTCCTTCTGCTTCACAAATGCAGCCATGATATTGATTATATCAGCTGGCTTTTCGATGTAAAATGCCTGAGAGTATCATCATTCGGATCGCTTAAGTACTTTACCAGAACAAATGCCCCGGAAGGAAGCACTTTACGCTGCACTGACGGTTGCACTAGAGCCGATACGTGTCCCTACAGTGCGTTGAATATTTACATCAAAGGAGACCTCAATGAATGGCCGGCGAGGGACATAAGTAATATCCATACAGAGGAATCACACCTTGATTCTGTCAAAAACGGACCTTATGGAATCTGTGTATGGTACGGACAAAATGATGTTGTAGATCATCAGGTTGTTATGATAGAGTTCGAGGGAGGAGCAACAGCTACCTGCACTTTAACAGGCTATTCTGCCACCAACGGCAGAAGGATAAGGCTCCAGGGAACAAAGGGAGAGATCGTGTTTGATGAAGCATCCGGAACAATCAGCATCAGAGAATTTTATGGTACTCGGGATGAGATAATAAATATCACACCAACTACATCATATCATCCTGAAGACCAGGACATTGTAAACGAATGGCTCTCTTCTGTATTATCTTCAGCCAGCGTAACAGTTGATGCTTCAGAGGCACTCAGGACGCATGCCGTAGTATTTGCAGCGGAACTGTCAAGAAGAGAGAAAAGAACTGTTGAAATGAGTGAATTATTGCAAATTCCGGAAGATTAGTCTAAATTCAATGTAAATTATACCAATACTATGGAAAATATTATGACAGAAAGAGTCTTGAAGACCTTTACAAGCCATGGATTGAGCTTAAGGATAAGGGAGTAGGTGTACACTGCGGGGAATGCGGTTGCTGGAGGAATACTCCTCATGAAGTATTCCTGGCCTGGTTTACAGATGTTATCGATATCCTGACTAATGCCGGAATAGGTTATGCATTGTGGAATTTCAGAGGGGACTTCGGAATCCTCGATTCAAACAGAAAGGACACAGAGTACACCGATTGGCATGGTCATAAGCTCGACAGCAAGCTTCTTGGCCTTCTGAAAAAGTATTAGAAAAGGCTGATGGCTTAAGGCGGAAGGCGGATGGGTTCATATCCAATTCCCCTTCCGTTTTTCACCATTTGCCTTCCTCCTTACGCCTTACGCCCTACCTACATTTCATCGCCCCTTTGAAATAGCCTATTGATTCAGCTATTCCTGCGAGAGGATCTTTCATATCTTTTTCATATTCAAGACTGCACATTCCTGAGTATCTGATCTTGCGAAGTGCTGCTATTACAGCAGGTATATCAATAATACCACGTCCAATCTCGACTGTCTTACCATCTTTTGTTGATCCGTCAACATCCTTAATATGAATATCAAAAATACGTGAGCCATATCTTAATATGTCGAAAACCGGATCTTTCCCATCTCTGGTGGTATGCCCTATATCGATACAAATACCAATTCTCTTATCCATATCCCAGATATGATTCCAGATATCAGTTGCATTGGGATATAGAGGATTGTCCGGCCCATGATTATGAATAGCAACCCTTATATCGTAACTTTTAACCTTTTTCTCCACATATGGCAGCAAGGCATATTCCGGAGCACCTACAATAATTTTTACACCGGCCATCTTAGCGTATTCAAATGCCCTGTCTACTTCCTTCTCTGTTTTCATGTAAACCACACCAACACCATAAACATTTATTCCCCCTGATCTGAATTTGGAAACTACTGAATTGATCTGTTCCTGGGTGCTGTCATAAGGCATATGGAAATCTTTAACAGATATGTTTGTTATCTGCACTCGGTTCATCATTTCAACTGCCTTCTCAACAGTAAATTCCCTGAAAGTATAACCTGCCATACCTAGGCTGAAAAGATTTTTTTCCTCTTCTCCTTCCATCGCAAAAGCCTTAGATCCATATGCAGATGTAACTCCTGCAGCAAGAATCCCTGTTCCTGCAAGCTTAAAAAACTGGCGTCTTGTTTTCATTTTGATCTGTTTTTATTTCAATTATCCGTTTTACGTATTATCATGTTATTATCGAGTAACCTGGTATTGTAAGTCTGCATAATAGCCTTCATCTTATCCTCCATTAATTTCTGCAATTCAGGATTTGTCCCGATAAGATTTCGTTCCAGAAAGATATCATTTTTATAATTAAAAAGTCCAATGCTATTTTTATCAACCATTTCAAGAATATGATCTCGCATATAGAGGTGATAATTGTTCCCGTTAGTGTTAAAGCCGAAAGACTCGAAAGTATCGTCCAGAAGGTTATTCCCAAACGCAATAAACTCCTCATCGTAATTCAGATAATAAAGTACTGTCGGCATAATATCAACCTGCTGGGCTATCCTCTTTCTGATACCCTTAAGGTCACTGCCCGGCTTATAGAAGATCACAGGTATGCTGTATGATCCGAAATCATTCTGAAACTCCTTATGAATCGATTCATTGGTATGATCAGCAGTAATAACAAAAAGGGTATTGGAAAACCAGGGCTGTACGGCTATCTGCGAAAAGAACTTCTTTAATGCAAAATCAGTATACCCGATAACTTCTACTATCGGAGCAGCTCCCTTTTTAAACTTGCCTTTGTATTTTTCAGGTACCATAAAAGGGTGATGCGAGGAAACTGAGAAAATAGATGCCATAAATGGCTGCTTAAATGAATTAAGTTTTTTTGCAAAGAAGTCAAAGAAAGGTTCATCCCACACTCCCCAGATTCCGTCAAAATCATCCTTATCAGGATACTGGTCAAGACCAAAATAGTCATCAAACCCGATCATTTTTGCAAATGAATCGAATCCCATTGATCCATTCGGAGCTCCGTGGAAAAAGGCAGTATAATATCCTTTTCTTTTAAGCAGATCAGGAAATCCACTGATCTGGTTATTTGCATAATGCGAAATAATATATGGTGTCTCCAGTGAAGGAATGGATGAGAGAATTGAAGGCATTGCATCAATTGATTTTTTTCCGTTTGCCACAGATACATCGAAAGTCAGGCTTACCTTAAGTAACGAATCGATAAATGTTGTATAACCAGAATAATTGCCACCTTCAAGGACTTGATTCAAACCTCCGATATATTCTCTTGCGAAGCTCTCAAGGATAATCACAATAACATTGTCATTTCTGAATGATCCTTTTCCTGAAGGCATATGATGAGGATTATAAAGCTCTTTCAGCCTTGTATCATCAAAAAAATCAAGCCTCTCAAGCGGCTTCTTCCCATAAGTTCTAAGGATACTGAACGGAGTATTAAGGACTATTGCAACATCACGGGGTGATTCAACATAACGAGCAGCATTACTGATCGTTATAGGCCGTGTTGAATGTTTGTATCCACCCCTGGCAGCTCCAATTACAAGAGCAATAACCAATGGAATCATGAGAACATTTATCGAATAATATGCGATTTTGTTCGAAACATCAGGCTTTTGCGGCTTTACCTTACGATACAACCAGACCATAAGAAACCAGAGAAAAATTGTAAAAAGAGTAGCCGGCCAGTAATCAAAAAGAAATCGGAAAAAGAGCTTTCCAAGATTGGATTCATTTGAAAATGTTCCGAATACATCTGCTGTTGCCCTTTTATAAACAAACCGGTAATAGACAAAATCCATCCCGTTCATTGCTATTGCCAGACCGTTTACTATAAAGAATATATACTTTATGACTTTCTGATAAACATCATTATACCTGAAATTAAAAGGAACGATGTGAAGCACTATAATTAGACTATTTATATAAACAGCAGCTGAGACATCAAACACAAATCCTCCGGCAATCATTAGTACAAATTGACTGAATGTGACTCCCGGGAACATCTGATAATTGAACACATAAAAACCAATTCTGCACAGGGTGAAAAGGAGCATCACCACCAGAATTCTGTAAATCAGAACATTAAACATATTCCGCGAGAGGAGCCAGTTTTTACTCATAAATATTCTCCAGAGATAAACTTATTTAAGAGCATTTATTCAAATGAGGTTCTAAAACTATAAAAAGCAGTGAAGAGTTGCAAGTAAGATGATGTATAACATTTATTAATGCTACAAACAGGCCTATTCTGTTTTCTACCCCTGAATCCCTCAAAGAGGATTTATTTAAAATCCGAAAGTTTTTAAGTTACCCTTGGTGTATGGTAGTCAATAATAAACTATCATGATCCCGGATATTGAAAAAAAACGCCAGTCTTAATCTGACTGGCGTTATCAAATGTAAAAAGGTTAGCTAATTATTATCCTTTTCCTTTTCAAGATCTTTCATCATCTCCTTAAAATCAGAATTATTGAATCCATCCATAAACTGGCTGGCTTTTCTCAGAGCCGTAATTTTCACAAACATAGAAATGACGAACAGCGCAATAAGAACGTAAGAAACAATCTTCACAGTCGCCTGGGATGCTTTAAGCGTCTCATTAAGAGCATTATAAAGAAGCCACAATGAGAAAAGATTAACACCCAGTGTAACCACGGCACCAAGATAAAGGTTTAAACCACTTGCAAAGCCAAGAAGTGCACCGATAGGCATCACAACCATCAGTGAAGCAGCAACTCTGACATTTGATTCAAAATCAGTACTTCCCTTGCAGATTGCAGAGATTACGAGAATAATCACAGCTCCGATAAATAATCCGATTACAGCAGCAATTATATACCAGACAAATACCATAACGCCCACTGCACCACCAAACATTCCTCCTGTTACCGATCCTATTCTAAGAATGCTCCACAGGAAGGCAAATACTCCAGCTACAGCGCCATATATAACTGCTTTGATAAGTGGCTCTGCCATACCGCCAGTGGTTTTCAGACCTGCAAAATAGGATTTCGGATTCAGAAGGGTCTCTTTTGATTCATTTATAAAAGTATTAAAATCGAAAGGACCGCTGTTCTGTGCCTGGGCATTAGATTCAGGTGTTCCGTTGCTCATAATAAAATTTATTAAAAGGGTTAATAATAACGATCGGGTTGAAAAAATCTTTTTCCAAGTTAAAAAATATTTATTGAAAATGTTAAAAAAACTGAAAAAAATCAGCCTTTCACTCCAGGTATGTATAACCGTAGAGCCCGGAGCGATAGTTTGAAAGAAACTCCTTGCCCTCCTCGAGTGTTATTATCCCTGTCTTAACGGACGAGGTAACCCACGATTCGACTGTTCTGACCATTTTTTTGGAATTGTACTGTACATATTCAAGTACTTCTGCAACACTCTCACCATCAATAATTCTGTCGATTTTGTACCCATCAGCGTCAACTGAAACATGAACAGCATTTGTGTCGCCAAAAAGATTATGAAGGTCGCCTAGTATCTCCTGGTAGGCACCTACCAGAAAAACGCCAAGGTAATATGGTTCTTTTCCTCTGAGTGAATGAACAGGTATCTGGTGTGGTGAATTACGTGTTGAAATGAAGTTATCGATCTTGCCATCTGAATCACATGTCATGTCCTGAATGGTGGCAGTCCTGGTCGGCTCTTCATTAAGCCTGTGTATCGGCGTTATCGGAAATATCTGGTCAATGGCCCAGGCATCTGGCAATGACTGGAACAGTGAAAAATTACAGAAGTATTTATCTGACAGCATCCTTGAAATCTGTCTTAGCTCTTCAGGAACATGTTTAGTTGAATTAACCATATGGTTGACTTCTCTGGCAACAGACCAGAAAAGACGTTCGATCTGGGCCCTGGTCCTGAGATCAATAAGCCCAAAGCTGAACCTGTCAAGTGCCTCTTCCCTTATCTGCTGTGCATCATGCCAGGTCTCAAGCATTCTCGACTGATTAATATTATCATATAGCAGATAAAGGTCCCGGACAAGCTCATGATCGTTATCCTGTATAATATCCTCTTCGCTCCATGCTGGCAGAGTAGTTGTTTCAAGAACTTCAAATATAAGTACTGAGTGATGAGCAGTAAGCGATCTGCCTGATTCTGTTATAATGTTCGGATGAGGTATATTTGCCTTGTTGCTGGCATCAACGAATGTGCTGATGGAGTCATTCACATACTCCTGTATAGTATAGTTTACGCTGCTCTCGCTGTTGGAAGATCCTGTTCCGTCATAGTCAACCCCAAGGCCTCCTCCAATATCAACAAACTCAACATTGAAACCAAGCTTCCTGAGCTGAATATAGAACTGAGAGGCTTCACGCAGCGCAATCTTGATCCTGCGTATCTTGGTAACCTGACTGCCAATATGAAAATGTATAAGCTTTATAGATTCTCTCATCTTATTCTTCTCAAGAAAATCTATTGCCTCAAGCAGCTCGCTCGATGTAAGTCCAAATTTACTTATATCACCACCTGAATCTTCCCATTTTCCACTGCCCACACTTGCAAGCTTGATCCTGATCCCAAGATTTGGTTTAATCTTTAGCCTCTTGGAAATAGTTGTTATAAGTTTCAGTTCATTAAGTTTCTCAACTACCAGAAAGATCCTTTTGCCCATCTTCTGCGCAAGAAGAGCCAGCTCTATATAATCTTCATCCTTATATCCGTTACAAATAATAAGTGATTCAGGATCTGTATTAATAGCTATTACTGCATGAAGTTCAGGTTTTGAACCAGCTTCCAGTCCGATGTTGAATTTCTTTCCATGACTTACTATTTCCTCAACAACAGGCCGCATCTGATTAACCTTAATCGGATAGATAATAAAACTTTGCGCTTTATAATCGTATTCTTCAGAGGCAGATTTGAAGCATTTTGAAATACTTATAATCCTGTCGTCCAGGATATCGGGGAATCTTATAAGAACAGGTGCCGAGACATCTGAAAGTGTAAGCTCATCAAGCAGTTCCTTCAGATCAACTGAAGCGCCGTTTTTCTGAGGTGTGACAACCACATTACCCTTTTCGTTGATCGAAAAATAGGGAACACCCCAGCCATTTATATTATATAGCTCAGCAGAATCATCAACTCTCCATTTTCTCATCTTAGATCAATTTACCCTGGTTAAACAGGCCGCAAAGTTCAGAAAAAATTGTATAATAACAATGTCACTAAATATCAATAATTCTTTATAGTTATCCAACTGCTATGTCAATTATCTGAAATAATTAATTCATGGGGCTTGTGGCATAATCATATTTATCCATAACCTTATAAACCGGATAAGGAAGGAAACCCATACCCCACTGCGGCACAAGATAACGGTCGAAGAAGTTCCATGCCAGCAAGCCCTCTCCAGACTGAGGCTCAAGTAAATATGCACTCACATTTGAGAGAGGCTGATTCATCCTGATAACAACTGTTCCTGCGGGAAAGCTTTTAGTCTCATGAACAAATTTTCCCTTTACAGAGTTGAAATAATGACCCTGGTTAAGCCATTGAGAACCTTTAAGTTCAGTGATTTCAAACCTGTCAACCTCAATTTCGGTTTCAGTTAAAAGACTCTCCAGTTTGATTCCATGATTTATAATCAGATCCAATACTTCCTTATCACTAACTGTCAGCAGATAAGCTGAAGGCAAAGCAACACTTTTAACAGGCACAAAATCAACATAGTAAGGCACCGTTACGGTTTTCGGTCGTCCTGTATTTTTATAAGATTTCCAGCCATTAACCTCACCTGTCATTTCTGCTTCATATGTCTGTATTGTTACCTCCCTGCCAGCTGGCCTGACCTCATATTCTATTGCAAATGAGTCAACAACAGCATCATTCCCCCTGGAAATTGTTTTTTTGTCGCTCTCTGATATGAGCTCCCTGATATCATCCTTGTTGTCGTTTATATAATCACAAAGCGATTGTATAAGGTAGTAGCAACCCCACACCCTTGATTTAAAATCAGCATAGACATAATTCTCATTCAGGATAGCAAGCCTGTTCCTGATCCCATAGTAATTTGTCATATAACGAGGTTCCGATGCCTCCATTACCCATCCTTTCAAGGGATTGAGCATGTCAAAGAATTCTCCGTAAAAACAGTTCTCCACTTTATATCTTTTAAGAAGATTCTGAGACATAGCAGGCATCATTCGGTCATGCATATATGAAATAAGCTCTTTATCTCCATTTGGATTTACCATCCATGTAAAAGTAACAGGTTCTGAATGGTATGATCCATTAGTAGTATGACAGTCCATAAAAACCTGAGGGTCCCAACGGTTAAATACATTCATCAACAGTCCTCTTACCTCTGGCGATTCTGCTTTCAGTGCATCCCTGTTAAGATCGAGGTATTGTCCATTATGCCTCACTCCCACCCCGTTTACCGGTCCTTTCTGATTTGTCCTGTTCCCGGGGCTTATTCTGTCATTCCCATCAGGATTGAAGTTCGGGCATATAAGGATAACCGCATTCTTTAGTATCTCAGGGTCCTCAGATTTGAGAAGGTCACGGGCAAACATCAATGAGGCTTCTTTTCCCTCAACTTCGCCGGCATGAATATTACATTGTATATAAACTACTATCCTGCTATCATTTTTTATACTCTCCGAAGATGATGGCAGAGGATTTCCGATTACAAGCAACGGGATATCCCTGCCTTCAGATGTTTTCCCGATGTTTTCTACCCGAATATTTTTTGACATTTTCGTAAGGCTTTCAATAAACTCAAGAACATCCCTGTGTTCAGATGTTGATTTAAACCCTGACTTCTCTGCAACTGTAATAAGGTTTCCCTGACTGAATAATGAAATGATGGAAATGTGTAAAATAAGAATAACACCTGTTATTGTCTTCATAAAAGCTTTTTAAGAAAATAAATGCCGATAAATGTAGAGATTATTTCAAGATAGCTCTTGGGAATAAACTTTAAAGTCTTTTTCCACCATAGCAACAAATTGAAAATGCATGTTTCATAAAATTATTTAGAATATTTCAAAATTATTTCATATCTTGCGCGCCATAATTTTAAAAAACAGAATAAAATGAACAAAGGAACAGTAAAATTTTTCAATGTATCTAAAGGATTCGGATTCATCAAAGATGCAGATTCAGACAATGAGTATTTTGTACATGTGTCTGGACTTAAGGATCAGATTAAAGAGAACGACGAAGTTACATTCGAACTTGCAGAAGGTAAAAAAGGAATTAATGCAGTAAATGTAAAATTAGCTTAGTTTATCTATAAAAAGATTAAGCCGGTGAGTTCTTCACCGGCTTTTTTATTTATTGTTCCTGCCATAAATTTCAGGATAATATTTTAAGACCTGTTTTTTTCTGCTTTTTTTGCTTTTTTTGCAGCACGTTTTTCTTTCAGACTCTTGGTAGGCTCTTTTTTTACTTTTACCTGTTCTTTTGATCTTTCGTGTGACATGGCTTTCTGTTTTTAGTTAATAAAAGTTATCACAAATATACAAAAAACTCTAAAGCAAACACCTGATGTTTAGCTGTTACTGGTTAAAGCAATGAACCTGCTTCGAAGTCCAGGAGCCAAACAATGTTTCCACTGACAGGAACAACCAATGAAGCAGGAAGGTTTTTTGCACTCTTCTCTTTATTAAGTATCTTTTTCAGTATCCCGGCTTTATTGCTTCCGGTAACCATAAACCTTATTTTCTCAGCATTATTAATTACGCTTCCGGTTATTGTAATTCTCTTCTGTTTAGATACCGGATGAATTGACACATCACATATCTTATCTGAATCAAAGAGACTGAGATTGTCAGGAAATATTGATGCAGTATGTCCATCATCTCCCATCCCGAGCAAAATAAGGTCAAAAACAGGCCTCCCATTCTTCATACTGGTAAACCGTAGAATCTGGTCTGAATATCTTATTGCCTCGCTTGAAGAATCCTGTTCACCATAAATACGGTGAATATTTCCTTCGGGTATGTCAATCTTTTTAAAGAAGGATCGGAAAGCCATTCTGAAGTTACTGTCGGGACTTACAGGTGGCACACAGCGCTCATCTCCCCAAAAAAAATGCACGAATTTCCACGGGGCTGATCCTGAGAAATGGTCACCAAGGATTGAGAAAAGCAGTTCCGGAGTTGAGCCCCCGGATAAAGCAACAGTTATTGGAACATTCTTTGCAGATGCAGTTTTTATCATCTCTACCATCTCCTCTGCAAGTTTTTCTGCAAGCTCATATGGAGTGCGGAATATTCTGACAGATTGATTCATAATTCGCAATAAGATTCGTCGTCTGCCATGTTTTTACATGGATATCTCCAGGTAAGACCATCACCTTCAATCAGGTCATTGGCGTGCTCCGGGCCCCATGTTCCTGCCGGATAACCAAATATCTTGATTTCAGGATTATTAGCCCATGCTTTCTGAATGGGTTCCAGAAATTTCCAGGCTGTTTCCACTTCATCATCACGTGAAAAAAGTGTTGAATCACCAATCATAACATCATATAGCAGACGTTCATAAGCTGATGGTACTCTTATATTTGCAAGATCCTTATAATGGAAATCCATATTTACATTCTTTACATTGAAGCCTGCTCCAGGCTCCTTCATGTCAAATTTAAGCAGTATTCCTTCATCAGGCTGAATACGTATAATAAGCTGGTTAGCAGAAAGTTTACCAAATTCACGTCGAAAAAGATGATGTGGTGTGGGCTTAAAATGTATCACTATCTCAGCAACCCTCGTAGGTAAACGCTTACCGGTTCTTATATAAAAAGGTACTCCGCCCCATCTCCAGTTATTTATATAAAACTTGATTGCAACATATGTTTCCGTTCTCGAGTTTCGGGCAACTCCTTTCTCATGCCTGTAACCTGTAACACATTCTCCCCTGATCATTGAGCCGGTATACTGTCCTCGTATAACCTGTAATGGGACATCCTCTTCCTTTATGGGCTGAAGTGACTGGAAAACTTTCAGAACCTCATTTCGTATTGCATCGGAATCAAGTGACGAAGGTGGTTCCATAGCAGTAAGGCCAACCATTTGCAAAAGATGATTCTGAACCATATCACGTAAAGCACCGGAAGCATCATAATAACCTCCGCGGTCTTCAACACCTATATTTTCTGATGAAGTTATTTCGATGCGGTCAATATAATTTCTATTCCACAAAGGCTCAAACAGACCATTTGCAAATCTTGTTACCAGGAGATTCTGAACTGTCTCTTTACCCAGATAATGATCGATCCTGAATATCTGATCCTCAGATATAAGTTCGTGAAGTGTCTGGTTAAGTTTTCTACCCGTTTCCAAATCATATCCAAATGGTTTTTCAATAATTACACGCCTGAATCCATCTGACTGATCTGTCAGTCCGGCCTCTGATAAATTTATGGAAATCGGTTCATATAAAAGAGGAGGCGTTGCCATATAAAAAATATAGTTGCCGCTAATTCCATAACTCTTGTCGATATCAAAAATGTAGTTTCTTAACCTAATAAAATCCCCGGCATTCGAATTATCTATTGAAATATAATATAGATTTTCAACAAACATCCTAACTTTCTCTTTATCAACATCTTCTTCAGAATAATTATTTATGGAATCACGAATCTTCTTCCTGAAATCCTCCGGTATAATACCCGTTCTCCCAGTTCCGATCACAGCAAATCTTTCAGGAAGAAGATTTTGCGTTTTCAGAGAAAATATGGAAGGCATAAGTTTCCTTGATGTAAGATCTCCGGAAGCTCCGAAAATTACGATTATCAGATTTTTTGGATTTTCCATTATCAATACAATAAATGTCCCTTCGGTATAATCCGGCAGCATTTTATAATGCCAATGTAATAATAAATATGAGAATTAGGGTCAGTTATTAAGCAGATGTCTGAATGCAGCATCCAATTGTTAATTTACAAGTTGAAAACTTTTATGAGATATTTTAATGTTTCATTAATTTCCTGTAAGTTTTATACGATAATTTAAAAGATAATATATTATATTTGCACAAAATTAACATTCAGACATGTTTTTTAATAGTGCAATAAGGATTCTGACTCTTATTCCCAGGTTACCTGGCAATGTATGAGGATGGTTTACATAATCAAATAGGGATAACCGTTCTCCAGATATAAAGAGAACGGTTTTTTTTGTATAAAAATGGATCGAAAAATGATTAAAAAGGAACGGCCGGCAATTCAAGGGTTATACCGGGAGGAGTTTGAACATGATAATTGTGGAATTGGATTTGTAGCTCACATTAAGGGCAGAAAATCTCATTCTATAATCATAAAGGGTCTTGAGGTTCTTGAGAACATGACACACAGGGGAGCCGAGGGAGCTGACAAAAAGACCGGTGATGGAGCCGGAATATTAATCCAGGTTCCTCGCGACTTCTACCTTATTCAGGGATATGCTCTGCCTCCGGCAGGGCTGTTTGGAACGGGACTGATATTCCTTCCTCAGAATAATGAAGATGCAGCCAGTTGTCGTGACATCTTTTTGAAAATAATAGAAGAAGAAGGTGTAAATGTTATTGGTTTCAGGGATGTTCCACGAAACAGCAAAGTTATCGGTGAAATTGCAAGAATAGCTGAACCAAATATTATTCAGGTACTCCTTGGGTCAGATATTTCGCAGGATGAACTGGAACGTAAACTTTATATAATCAGGAAAAGAACAGAAAATACAATCAGAAATTCTGATATTAAAGAGAAAAGCTTCTTCTATATCCCTTCACTTTCAACTAAAGTACTGGTATATAAAGGCATGCTTACTTCAATGCAATTAAGGGACTACTTCCTGGACCTTACGGATGAAAGACTTCAAAGTGCAATAGCCCTGGTTCATTCACGTTTCAGTACAAACACATTTCCAAGTTGGGATCTTGCTCAACCATTCAGAGTTCTTGGCCATAATGGAGAAATAAATACTATCAAAGGAAACAGATTCTGGATGGAGGCAAGGGAGTCGATTCTGAAATCGGATAAGCTGGGAGATCTCTCAAGACTTTATCCTGTGATTGAACCAGGAAAAAGCGATTCGGCTTCACTTGATAATGTACTTGAGTTTCTGCTAATGAGTGGAAAATCATTGCCATATGCAATGTCAGTTCTTATTCCTGAATCTTTCAATTCAAAAAATCCAATTTCAAATAAGTTAAGATCCTTTTACCTCTACCATTCCACTTTCCTTGAACCATGGGACGGCCCTGCATCACTAATCTTTTCGGATGGCAGATACATAGGTGGTATGCTTGACCGGAACGGATTAAGACCGTCCAGGTATCTGATTACAACAAGTGATCTCATTGTCATGGGTTCAGAAACCGGAGTACAGTCATTTCCTGCATCGGAGATCAGGGAAAAAGGGAGATTGAAACCAGGGAAAATGCTGCTGGTAGATACTGTGGAAGGAATAATTTTCTATGATGAAGAGCTTAAAGCAAAACTTGCCAACGAATTCCCATATGGTGAATGGATAAAACAAAATATGGTCACTCTTGAAGAGATTGAGACAGGCCTTAAGGAATCGCCAGACATGGGAGACCAGTACGAAAAGTATATTACTTCATTCAACTACTCACTTGAAGATAGCGATAAACTAATCAAGGAGATGGCTGCAACAGGCAAAGAACCAATCGGTTCAATGGGCAATGATGTTCCTATTGCTGTTCTGTCGAAAAAACCCTATAGATTATTTAACTACTTCAAGCAGCTTTTTGCTCAGGTGACCAATCCACCTATTGATCATATCAGGGAAGAGCTCGTAATGACGCTGTCTGGTTATCTGGGCTCTTTACAACAGAACATTCTCGACAAATCACCTGACCATGTTAAGCTGGTAAGGTTTAAGAATCCGGTAGTAACAAACACCTATTTTCAGGTAGTTAAAAACCTGCGATACAAAGGATTCGCAGCTGCTAACCTTAAGCTTCACTTTGATTCATCAGGAGGCGCTGAATCTCTGCAAAATGCTGTAGATCAGCTATGTCTTGATGCAGAGAAAGCGGTGGATGATGGAAATAACTATATGATTCTTTCTGACAGGGGAATAACTGAAAAACTCGCACCTATACCGTCACTGATGGCCGTTTCTGCAGTGCATCATCACCTTATAAAAACAAGGAAGAGGATGCAGATAGATATTGTTGTTGAATCTGCCGAACCGCGTGAAGTAATGCATTTTGCACTTCTCTTCGGATACGGTGCAAGCATGATCAATCCATATATGAGCTTTGCAGTCATCGACCAGCTCGTAAAAAGGAAGGAGATACAGCTTGATTACCAGAGAGCTGAGGAAAACTATATAAATTCAATAAATAAAGGCATCCTCAAGATTATGTCCAAAATGGGTATCAGCACCCTGAGAAGTTACCGTTCATCGCAGATTTTTGAGGCAATCGGGATACACCAGGACGTAATTGACAAATATTTCGCCGGTACAAACTCAAGGATAGGCGGAATCGGTATGAATGAAATAACAGAAGAGCTTCTCATCCAGCACAGAAAAGCTTTCAGTGCTGAGAAACAGCCTGATTTACGTACAGAAGGGGTGTATTCATACAGGAAATACGGAGAACACCATGGATGGAATCCTGAAACAATCTCACTTCTTCAATGGAGTACAAGAACAGGTAATTACAGTAAGTTCAAGGAATATTCTAAACTTGTTGACAGGGATAATGTAAAACCTGGTTTCATAAGAGGTTTGCTCAAAATAAAGTCCAACCCTATACCTGTCGAAGAGGTTGAACCTGCTGAGGGAATAATGAGACGTTTTGTTACGGGTGCCATGTCATATGGATCAATAAGCAGGGAGGCTCATGAAACTCTGGCGATTGCAATGAACAGGATCGGTGGCAGAAGCAATACAGGAGAGGGAGGAGAAGACCCTGTAAGGTTTAAGCCCTTAGAAAATGGCGATTCAGTCAGAAGTGCAATTAAGCAGGTAGCAAGCGGCAGATTCGGTGTTACTACAAATTACCTCGTTAATGCTGATGAAATACAGATCAAGATCGCTCAGGGAGCTAAACCGGGAGAAGGAGGACAACTTCCGGGTCATAAGGTCGATAAAATCATTGCTAAAACAAGGTATTCGATACCAGGCATTACACTTATATCTCCCCCTCCCCACCATGACATCTATTCAATTGAGGATCTTGCACAACTAATATTTGATCTTAAAAATGTTAACCCGGCTGCAAAAATCAGTGTTAAACTGGTTTCCGAGACAGGAGTTGGAACTATTGCAGCTGGTGTTACTAAAGCAGGAGCTGACCTTATAACAATTAGCGGTTATGAAGGAGGGACAGGTGCCAGTCCGTCGTCTTCTATAAAACATGCAGGACTGCCTCTTGAACTCGGACTTGCAGAGACACAGCAAACACTTGTCATGAATAATCTCCGTCGTAAAGTAATGCTTCAGGCTGATGGTCAGCTCAAGAACGGCAGGGATATAATTATTGCAGCTCTGCTGGGTGCAGAGGAATTTGGTTTTGCCACAAGCTCGCTGATAGTATTAGGCTGTGTTATGATGAGAAAGTGTCATCTTAATACCTGTCCGGTGGGTGTTGCTACCCAGAATGAAGAACTTCGCAAACGATTCGCCGGCAAAGCTGATTACCTTGTTAACTTCTTCAGATTTCTTGCAGAAGAGGTCCGCGAAAATCTTGCTGAGCTGGGCTTTAGAAAAATGGATGATGTAATAGGAAGGGCTGATCTGCTGGAAAGAAATTATGATATCGACCACTGGAAGATCAGAAACCTCGATCTTTCAGGCCTCCTTGCAATGCCGGCCGAATCATCTGAAAACGCTTTGCATTGCGTTGAAAAACAGGAAAACAAACTTATTAACCTGCTTGATAATGAACTTATTTCCGCTGCTGAAAATGCAATTAAGGAAAAACAACCTGTTGAGATTGAAAGAGATATACGTAATACAGACAGGACAACCGGGGCAATGCTTTCAGGAGCGATCACAAAAATTCACGGACGTGAAGGATTACCGGACGGGACTATCAAATGCAGGTTAAAAGGATCAGCAGGACAAAGCTTTGGAGCGTTCCTGTCTCCAGGAATTGAACTTCATCTTGAAGGTGATTCAAATGACTACCTTGGCAAAGGATTATCAGGCGGTAGGATCATTGTAGTTCCACCAGAAGGTTCAATATTTGCGCCAGACAAAAACATTATTATTGGAAATACGACTCTATATGGAGCTACAAGAGGAGAGGCATTTATATGCGGAGTTGCCGGAGAAAGATTTGCAGTAAGGAATAGCGGTGCAATAGCCGTTGTTGAAGGTGTTGGAAACCATTGCTGTGAATATATGACAGGAGGCAGAGTTGTAGTTCTCGGTACAACAGGAAGCAATTTCGCTGCAGGTATGAGCGGAGGAATCGCTTATGTACTCAATGAGAAAGGTAATTTTGATTATTACTGTAATATGGGAATGGTTGAACTTTCTTTGGTAGATGAATCCAGCGACGTTAAGGAGCTAACGAGCCTTATTACAGCACACTATAATTACACCGGAAGTGCAAAAGCAAAAATGATACTGGATGATATTAACCAGTATTTACCAATGTTTATTAAGGTTATCCCTTACGACTATAAGAAGGTGCTGCAGGAACAGAAACTTGAAGAGCTGAAGCAAAAAATAGCCGGAGTAGAGCTCGACCTTGAGATAAGTGCAAGTTGAGCTTCTAACATTGAACATTGAACCCACCTTCGCAATGCTTCGGCGGGCGATGCTTTGAACTTTGAACTTTGAACTAAAAAAATATGGCTGATATAACAGGATTTCTAAAGATAAAGAGAAAAGACGCAGGAAACAGACCTGTTAATGAGAGAATCCGCGACCATAGTGAGGTGGAGCAGATACTTAACAACGAGGATCGTATGCTGCAGGCCGCAAGGTGTATGGATTGCGGGATACCATTCTGTCACTGGAGCTGCCCTGTGGATAACCTTATTCCCGAGTGGAATGATCTTTTATATAAAGGTGACTGGAAAGGAGCATATCAAAGACTTGCGGCAACAAACAACTTCCCTGAATTTACAGGAAGGATATGCCCGGCAAGTTGCGAACATGCCTGTGTGCTTAATATAAATAATGACCCTGTTACAATCCGCGAAAACGAAGTTGCTATTGTCGAACGCGCTTTTTCTGAGGGATATATTAAACCTGTTATTCCGGAAAATAGAACAGGAAAAAAAGTTGCAGTGATAGGTAGTGGCCCTTCAGGTATGGCGGCTGCAGATCTTTTAAATCAGGCGGGTCATACTGTAACCCTGTTTGAAAAGGATAATAAGCCGGGAGGCTTACTGCGATACGGTATACCCGACTTCAAACTGAACAAGTATACCATTGACAGACGTATCGACCTTATGATAAAAGAGGGTGTTAATGTAAAGACTTTGGTGACAATAGGAAGGGATATAACAGCAGCAGAACTTGAAAAACAATTTGATGCCATTTGTATTACAATTGGTGCAGGTCATCCGCGTGACCTGATGATTGAAGGAAGAGACCTTTCCGGTATTCATTTTGCAATGGACTTTCTTACTCTTCAAAACAGGGTTAACTCAGGTGAGATCGATGCATCTGACAATCCTATCAATGCCGAAGGTAAAAATGTCCTGGTAATTGGTGGAGGCGACACAGGGTCAGACTGCGTCGGAACTTCAATACGTCAAAAAGCAGCAAGAGTCTGGCAGATTGAGATTCTTCCAAAACCTCCTGCAGAGAGAACCGAAGATAATCCATGGCCGTTTTTTGGGAAGGTTCTTAAAACTTCATCATCACATGAAGAGGGATGCGAAAGATTCTGGAATGTATCCTCAATAAGATTTATTGGCAATAATTTCAAAGTCAGCGGAGTGGAGGTTGAAGATGTTATCTGGAAAAGCCTTGATGGGAAATATGTGATGGAACCTGTTGCAGATTCCAAAAGGATCATTGAGGCTGATCTTGTACTGCTTGCTATGGGATTCGTTCACCCTGTACTTGAAGGGCTTATAACCGGATCAGGTATTGATTTAAACATGAGAAAAAATATTAAGATCGACGAAAATCACATGACTAGCCGCCATAAATTCTTTGCCGCCGGAGATGCAACAAGTGGTGCCAGCCTTGTAGTCAATGCTATTGCTTCAGGGAGAAAAGTGGCAAGGGAAATAGACAGTTATCTGAAAAAAATATAAACCGGTCTGGAATTTATTGCCATAACTTATTAAGTTCCACTTTGAAAATGGTTCCTTCAGTTTCATTACTGATGAAATTCACTTTGCCGTTAAGGTAGTTTTCTGTTACAAGTTTCACACTATAAGTGCCTATTCCCCTCGTACTATCCTTTGTGGAAAAAGATCTCTGGAATATCTGCATCCTGACACCTTCCGGAATAATGCCCTCATTCTGAACAGAAAAAACCAGTTTACTGTTCAGATCAATAACTGATACCTTTACCACTCCTTTAGCAGAAGTGGCTTCCAGTGCATTTTTCAGAAGATTTATTATTACTCGCTGAAGCAATAATCTGTCAGTTTCGAAATCTATGCTGGCAGAGTATTCTGTTATTTCAATTCTCTTGTCCTGACCAACCTCATGAAAGGCTATTCTACTTATAGAGGATTCAAGAAGTCCCAATGAATTGACCATTTCAACTTTAACATGCATATCTCCATTTTCAGCAGCCCGCAGTTGACTGTATGACATTATTTCCTCAAGAATGACCTGGCTTGCTTCCTCCGATTTTCTGATCAAATCATCAGACTCCAGGGCGTTCACACCCATCTTCAGCATAGTAAGCAGTCCGTTTAGTCCGCCTGCAGTATTTAACAGATCATGAAAAAATACTCTTTCTATAGCCTGTAGCTTTTTTTCGCTACTTATATCCTGTAACGAAAGAACATAAAAAACATCACCATTTAATTTTACAGGAGAGGAAGTGATTTTGAGATCCCAGCTCTTCAGCTTACCTTCTGCTTGAGCCAAAATCCTTGCCTCGCTGGTTACTCTGGTATTGTTTCTGATGCTCTCAAGAATTACATTTACAGCACCACAATATCTGCATGCTTCAGATGTCCCGCAACCTGCTGTACCTATATCTGAATTGGCACATGATATCGCCTCCCCCAATCTTTTGCCAAGGATTGGTTCAATACTATTAATTCCCAGCATTTCAAGGAATCCTGCATTAGTAAAAACTATCTGCCTGTTTTCATTAATAATTGCACTGACACCGGAAAGGGCACCGAATAGTCCAGCAAACAGTTTCTGCGAGGCAATTAACTCTCTCTCATTTAAAATCTCATCACTCGATGCTCTCGTAGCAGATGCATAATAACTCTTTCTGCCATTTTCTGTCTTCATATTAAATCTGAAACTTGAACCTGCAAATATATAAAGCAATTCAATATATCAATGATATAGTCCTGGATATCGGATAATATTAACTATCCTCTCCAATGAAAAAATTAAAATTATGATACCTTTTGCTAACCATTACTATTCAATCCTGAGAGCTTTTGCAGGATTATAATTAGCCGCCTTAATTGTCTGATAGCTTATTGATAACCAGCCTATTAAAAGCCCTATTAAAGTTGCAGCTATATAAATGAGCGGACTTATGCTTACCTTATCAGCAAATCCTTCAAGCCAGTATCTTGAACCAAAATATGCAATCGGATAAGCAATTATTGACGATCCGAGGATAAGATAGATAACCTCTGTTGAAAGGAGGTTGAGCACTGTTTTATTTGAAGCCCCGTAGGTTTTCCGGATTCCTATCTCTCTGGTGCGCTTATTTGTGATATATGTCACAAGACCTATCAAACCCAGACATGCTATAAGGATAGCCAGCAGAGAAAAGATAATAAATATCTTCCCTGTTTTCATCTCAGATGCATACATGTTATTCCACATATCAGAGAAAAAATCATATTGAAAGGGCTGTCTGGTAGTAAAAGCTTGCCAGGTTTTCTCTATTTCCCTGACAGTTGATGCAACATTCTTGCCCGAAACTCTTACCGTGGCATACTGATCGCCCTGACTCTCATAAAGGACTGTAAAACATACAGGGGTTATGGCTTTATGCATTGATTCTATATTAAAATCCTTCATAACACCAATAATCTCCAGTTTTCTAAACTGTTGAGGTCTACTGGGTTTAAGTATATATTTACCAACAGGATCAGTTAACCCTAACGACTTAACAGCAGCTTCATTGATAAGCACTGCCGATGAATCAGTACCAAATTCTGTCGAAAAGAACCTGCCTGCAACAAGACTAACACCCAAGGTCTGAGGAAAGTCAAAGCTTACCCAGGTTTGATTTATAAGGTATGTATTTTTATCAGGATCATCATCTCTAAAAAAAGCATTGTTACTGAAATCAATACCAGGAACGTCTATTGAAAACCCGACTTTTTCAACACCAGGGATTTGAAGCACCTGATCGCGGAAAGATTTCATCTGCTTGTAGAATGAGTCCGACCTACGTATAATTATCAAATTTTCCTTATCGAATCCAAGGTCCTTCTTTGTCATGAAATTCAACTGGTTATAGACAATAATTGAACCTATTATGATCACAATTGAAACAGTAAACTGGATTACCACAAGTAATCCTCTCAGACTTTTTGACATTGATCCCGGGTTCAAGGTTCCTTTCAGCACCTCGATCGGGTTGAACGATGCCAGAACAAATGCAGGATAAAAACCAGCAGATATCCCTACGATTAAAATCAGTGAAACAATAGACAAGATACCTGAATAACTGTCAAACAGTGAGACAGATAAACTTTTCCCAATGAGATAATTAAAAGAAGGAGTTAGAGCATATACTAATAAAACTGCCAGTATTGCAGCAAACGTTACGATTAATAAAGATTCTCCAAGAAATTGAGTGACCAGCCCTGATTTGTTGACACCTGATACTTTTCTGATGCCAACCTCTTTGGCTCTGCTTGCTGATTTAGCCGTTGCCAGATTGACATAATTGATTATGGCAATTATCAGGATGAGAAATGCAATTACTGCAAAGATATAAACTGTGGTGAGCGATCCGTTAGGCTCCAGTGTGTACTGGGTTGCTCCTTTAAGATGGATATCTTTAAGTGGTTCAAGAATATAACTAAAATCATTTCCTGCCTTTCTGAAATCATCTATTGAAAAACCAAGGAACTCCTGCAGTTGTGGACCAACATATTTTATGACAATCTCCTGAAATTTTACCTGCAGCCTGTCCTTATCTGTTTCAGGATTCAGAACTAAATATGTATAAAAATTATGGCTTACCCACTGTTGATTGTTAGCCATTCCCGGATATGAGCTAATCGAAGCCAGGATATCAAATTTAATATGTGAATTGTCGGGAACATTTTGGACAACACCTGTTACTGTATAAAGGTTAGTATCAGCCTCTACACTCATTCTTTGTCCCATGGGATCCTTCTTCCCGAAATATTTCTTTGCATATTCCTCAGTAAGTATTATTGACTTTGGTCGGACTAAAGCTGTCTGGGGATCTCCTTTAAGAAGTTTGAAATCAAAAACTCTGAAAAATGTTGAATCTGCAAATAGCACTCCTTCCTCGTTAAATCTGTTCTCCTCATATCTTATAAGCCAGGCCCCCAGCCTTCTGACCCTTGTTGCAACAAGTACCTCAGGGTAGTCATTCATTATGGCACTTGCCATAGGAGCTGCAGTAATAGCCTGATCAAGGGTACTCCCTGACATACGACCAATAATCTTAACTCTGTATATATTCTCATAATTATCATGAAACTTATCGTAGCTAAGCTCATTAATGACATACAATGAAATAAAAAGGAAACTTGCTAAACCAATCGTAAGGCCTCCGACATTTAAAAGGACATTTCCGCGCTGTTTTTTCATTGTGCGGATCGCATTTATAAAGAAATTTTTTAACATTTCAGGTTATGTTAGGGTTTTCTGAATTACGAATTAAGGACTTAATAAAACCTCATCATGCTGCATTCATCAAATCAAATCAAATCATTTCTTTGCTTTTATTTTGAAAGAAAATGTCCCCTCCGCAGCAATCTTTAAAGTTAATTTAATATCAGAAAGACAACTACGGAGAAGACATTTATTGAAACCTGTTTTATTCCTTTTTCGCAAAGGTCTTCATATCTTTTACAGTCTTAATAAGACGTATTAATTCGGCCCTGTAACCATCTTCATCCTCACCTCTTGCTGATCCTGCAAGACTTGCAGCTCCTTCAAGAGTTGCATTACCAATGAATTCCGAATCACGGAGTATCATGCCAAATTCCGATACCGCAGCAGCAAACCTTAAATTATCAGAGGCACCATCAATACTTTTTACAGGCCCTGTAACAGGTTTATCGAATAATATACTGCTGTTTCCTTCAGGGTTCTTATAGCGAAGTTTTATGGTAAGATATTCTGATGAATTTGTATTTACTTTTAAAATCCTTTTATCGGATTGCTGATATTTAAGCGGATCAACAGAAGGTAGCCTCTCATCCGATCCTGCAGGTATCAGTTCATAGAGTGCGGTAACATTATGTCCCGACCCCATTTCACCTGCATCTTTCCTGTCATCATTGAAATCCTCATCATTAAGAAGTCTGTTCTCATACCCTATAAGTCTGTATGCCTGAACTTTGGCAGGATTAAACTCTATCTGGAACTTGACATCCTTCGCAATTGTGAAAAGGGTTCCTCCAAATTCACGTACCAGAACTTTCCTTGCCTCCTGGAGATTGTCGATATAGGAATAATTACCGTTCCCTTTATCAGCTATAATCTCCATCTTGTCGTCCTTAATATTTCCCATACCGAATCCCAGTACAGTAATAAAGACGCCCTCTTCCCTTTTTTCCTCGACAAGCCGTTCCATGCCTCCATTGCTCGATTCCCCAACATTGAAATCACCATCTGTAGCCAGAATAATCCTGTTATTTCCACCTTTTATGAAGTTTTTGCGGGCTTCGGCATAAGCCAGTTTAAGTCCAGCTCCTCCTGCGGTTGAGCCACCTGCTTCGAGGTTGTCGATAGCGGCCATAATTCTTTCCTTTTTGTTTCCCGGAGTAGATTCCAGTACCAGACCTGCTGCACCTGCATAAACTACTATTGCGACTCTGTCCTGTGGTCTCAGTTCATTTACCAGCAAAGCAAAAGCAGACTTAAGCAAAGGGAGCTTATTGGGGGCATTCATCGATCCTGAAACATCAATTAGAAATACTATATTAGAAGGAGGAAGAGCAGATTTGTCAATGCTTTTTCCCTTTAGCCCTACATGTAGCAGTTGATGATTCCTGTTCCAGGGACATGCAGCCATCTCAGTAAACAAGGAAAATGGATGTTCTCCCGAAGGTTCAGGGTAATCATATTTGAAATAGTTTATCATCTCCTCTATCCTTACGGCATCAGCAGGTGGAAGCTGTCCCATATTGATGTACCTTCTTATATTGGAATATGATGCATTATCCACATCAATTGAAAATGTTGAAAGTGGATTGTTCATTACAACTTTAAATCCGCTTTCATTAACTGATGCATAGCCTTCGGTGTTGAAATCATTATTATACCGAGGAAATGAACGATGGGATTCATATGACATAGCAGCATATGGGGCAGCAACAGCCATACCAAGAGACTTTGCCTCGTAATCTCTTCTCTTATCGTACTTTGAAGGGGCAGAATCGTCAACCTTAACAGTTTCCGGTTTCATCTGTACATTGATTATGGTTCTTCCGCCAATGTTTTCGGTAACTGTCTTATAGCCAGGCATTGAAAACTCGAGCTTCATTGCCTCTTTCCCAATAACAATTTTGTATAAACCGCTGTAATCGGTAACGGAAGAAACAGATCCCGGTTTTGATTTTATGGTTACACCCGCCAATGGCTGACCATTGGTATCTGTTACCTTTCCTTTGATAGTTGCAGATTCAGTAAAGGCAAACATTATTGCCGCCGGAATCACTATTAAAATAACTGATAAAATTGTTTTCATGACATTAATTTTTAGTTAAACATTTCCCTTAGGATGCACGAACTTTTTAAATTCCATAAACGCACTAATACTTTTTTACAATTCACCTATCTTTATGGTTATTAATGAATCGGGATCATTGTTATTTAAAATTCCAAAACGGGATAAGTACAGGAGTGATGAAGAACTAATCTCTCATTTTACACTTTCAGGGGATCTTGATCTTCTTGGCGACTTGTATACCAGGTACATGCCCCTGGTATATGGCGTTTGCCTCAAGTACCTTAAAAACAGGGAAGAATCGTCAGATGCCGTAATGCAGATATTTGAGAAACTCATTTCAGAAATCCCGAAACAGAGGATTGAAAATTTCAGGAGCTGGCTGCATGTAGTAACAAAAAATTATTGCCTTATGCAGCTGAGATCAGAAAAATCGAAAAAAGAAAGATTTGATGAATGGTTAAATGATCCGGTAATTTTTATGGAAAACAGCTATTCGATACATCCTATTGATGAAGACAGAACAGACATAGATAAGAAACTGTCGGATTGTATCGATAATTTAAAGAAGGAACAAAAAGAATGTATTCTGCTGTTTTATTTTGAGAACAAGTGCTATAAAGAGATTGCATCAACTAAGGGTCTCGATGAGAATAAGGTGAAGAGCTATCTTCAGAATGCAAAAAGAAATCTGAAAATTTGTCTTGAAGAGAAAAATGAACAGGAACAGGGAACATAAGACCTTAGACAGCAATGACTATTTCAGGTACAAAAATGGTAAGATGACAGGAAAAGAGAGAAATGTCTTTGAGAGAGAGCTCCAGAAAGATCCTTTTGCTGAGGATGCATCAGATGGATTTTCGATGATATCTTCTGAAGAAGCAGAAAAGGACCTGTCTGCACTGAGAAAAAAGATTGTCAGGAGAACCGGAAAAAGATCATATGCATTTTATTACCGTATAGCTGCTGCAGTTGCCGTGCTGGTCACTATATCTGTCATTTTCTTAAACCGAAACCCGGAACAGGAAATTATGCTCAGCAAAAATGATTTTCATAAACCTGAGACTACGCTGGATATTGCCGCATCTGAACCTATAATTGACAAAAGTGATAAAATCGGTCTGGCAGGTGAAATGAAAAAAACTCCGAAACCAGAAGCTCCTCCTTCCGCTATAAGCCCCTCACCCACTGCACCTGAACTTCAGGAATCAGTCATATCTGCTGAAATGAAGGATGAGGAAGAGAGGCAGGCAGATAAAGAAATTACAGCTGCACTTGAAGATGATAATTCTTTGGCAGAAATAAGGGAATCAGAAAGAAAGATGGAAAGGTCAAGAGTGGCAGGTGTTTCCGCACCAATTGCAGCAAAGAGCATATCGCTTACCGGACACACTCTTCCTCAACCTATTACAGGTATCGATAGTTTCAACATTTATATTGAAAAGAACATTCGTCAAATCCGGAATAATAATAAAACAGAGCTTGTTGTAATTATAAGTTTTGTTGTTAATCCTGACAGCAGCCTGACAAATATTAAGATACTTGAAAGTCCGGGGCAGGCATATTCACGCGAGGCAAAAAGGTTGTTAAAAGAGGGACCCTCCTGGATTCCGGCAACAGAAAACGGGCAGCCAGTTGAAGAAGAACACAGTGTTAATATAATATTCAGATAATTTGCCTGAGCCTATTTCAGCTCTTTTAGGTGGCCAGTAAATGCATTGAGAAGGAAGTTAGCATCAACTCCGCTTAACAGAAATGTACATCCCTCCTTAATTTCATTTTTCAATGTTTCCTTGTTCATGCTGAAGATGCCGTATGGTCTGCCCGCCATTCTGCACTTTTCCTTAACCAGCCTGATTGAGGCAATAACATCAGGATGAGTAATCTGACCTGTAAGTCCCATACTTGCAGACAGATCGTATGGCCCTATGAATACAGAATCTATCCCGTCTACTTTTAGTATTTCATCAAAATTTCTTACCGCCTCTTTGTGCTCACACTGGATAATTACTATAAGTTCGCTGTTCGCTTTTGCAACATATTCACTAAATGTAGCTCCGTATTTGTGCGCTCTGGCAAGTCCAACGCTTCTACGTCCTTCAGGTGGATATTTTGAAGCCTGTACAACGCGCTTTGCTTCATCAGCGCTGTTCACCATTGGTACAAGAATGCCGTCGCAGCCAGTGTCAAGGATACGTTTTATCCAAACTTCATCATTTGCAGGCACTCTAACAATGGTAAGTACTTTACCTTCCATGATCTGAATGGCATTCTGAACAGATTCCAGTGACATTGCAGAATGTTCCATATCGATGAAAACCCAGTCGAATCCTGCCAGGGCAATTATCTCTGCAACCTGAGGGGCACTTATTGACAGCAGCGCACCTATCATGGGCTTATTAAATCTCTCTTTATCTGCCATTTTAAATAAATATTAAGCTTTTTACAATATAGTGTTTTGTAAGATAATTATTCAATTATGATATTGTATTTATCCAGCAGACCTGGCAATCCATTCAATGAGAACCGGGCCTTATTTATCCTGTTCTTCTCAGGATTGATTGAATAATTTACTGATGAACTGAAATCGGCTTCTTCAAGCAAGCAGTTATTGAATACAGCCCTTTCTAGATCGCATTTGATAAATAATGAGCCTGTAAGGTCAGCTTCAGAAAAATCAGCTTCCCTGATTGAGCAATCTCTGAAAAGAGTTGATTTAATTTTTTTCTTTTGAAAAGATGTGTAATCAAGAGAGCATCTTTCAAGGGAGAATGAGAGTAAAAAGTCCTTGCAGAGGCTGAAATCAGCACCAACAAGCTTACACTCTTTAAAACTTACATCTCTTAGTGTTGTTTCACTGAACTTCACAAGTGAAAAATCACAGTATTCAAAAACACAATCAATAAAATCCGTTTCTGTAAGATTGGACTGAGAGAAATTACAATTGGTGAAAGTACAGCTGTCGTATTCACTTCCTGACAGGTCTTTACCTGAATAGTCAACATTATCAAAAGTCTTATTATCAGATATATTATTAATCATTCTAATCCCTTTTATTTTCCTCCATTACCCACCACTTATTTTTATTAACCGCCTCACCCTCTGTGCCTCTGTGCCTTTGCGCCTTTGCGCCGTTGCGCCGTTGTGCCATTGTGCCGTTGTGCCATTAATATACATACTGACTTATCACATCTTCTATTGTCCGGCTGCAAACCTTGCAGAATTCAAGGTGTCGGGTATACATTATACAATCGATCTGCGGGCGGTACAATCCCTTTGACATATATCCTGCTCCCTCAAAGGCTCCGACCTTATCACGATAGAGCTCTTTTGAAAAATACCCGTCCTCCTGCTTCAACTGGCGTCTGAAAAGATCTTCCATAACAGTTTCCGGCAACATTGCAGCTCTTATACTATCCCTTTCCTTCTGGATAGCATATCCTGCTTTATCAAATTCATCCTTATTCCAGGGTGTGGGAACCGGAGTACCTGGTTCCAGAAGATCTTTCCATTTAAGGTTATTTTTATCAAAAAGTGCAGTAATATTGGTTTCCCATGGTTCAACCTTTATTTCAGGCATCTCATAGGCCACAGAGGAGGTATAGTATTCATCGGCAAGGGCAGCAATATGATGACCCATTTCATGTATCATTATGTACTCTGCAAAACTGTTATCGCTTGATACTGTTGTATACAGATTATAAATACCTCCGCCTCCGTAGGTCCTTTCATTCAACAGAATGACCATTATATCATAAGGTACTGCTGATGCAAGGTTCCTGATAGTTTTGTTATCGTATGTAAGTGCATACCTTTCAGAATCAAAACTGCTGTAATGAACTGCCAATGGGGTCCTTTTAAAGACACCGTGATGTGGTTTGCTTACACCTGAACCAGGTGAAGGTGTTTCTATAGCCCTGATATTAAATTCTGAAGCATGGTTGCTGAAAGGTTTCGTACTCATCAGGAAACCTGAAAGCCTTTCAGCATCTTCTCTGAATTTTCCCATCTCCTCCCTGGTATACCCGTCTCCAAGGATTACCAGATCTACCTTTTTGTCAGCAGGACCATTTTCAGCAATGGTAAATACCTTTTCAGAATGCACCAGTTCAGCAGGATTCACCTGTCTTGAAGCAGGATCAATGTTTGTTGTCCATACTGTACTGAATGTATTTGAACTGTTACGCTTCCTTATGATTACTGTGACAGGCTTCATTGGCCATGGAAATCTCAAAGATTCATGAAAAGTCCCCCAAACCTCTCCTGCCTCGGGTATAGTCTGCCATTCTCCGAATACACTTCCAAAACCACGTGAGTATAAAAGGACTTTGCTATCTCTGTCTATAACTTCAAAAAAATATGGCCCAAGTTCAAGTGCATCAATAAGTATCTTTTTGCTCCCGCTCCAGATACCGTCTGATACTACCATATCGATTGCAAAATGCTCTTCGCTTGCAGTTCCTGTATGGAAATAATCAAGACGCATCGTTTTGTCTACAAAATATTTTGAATAATCGATATTACCTGTATTTATAATCTCGATCTCACTGGAGGGTGCTTCCTGGCTTGCATCAGTTTTTTGGTCTTTCCTTATACAAGTTATTGTCAGGAATCCAAACAATAAAAATATCAGAAGATTTCTCATGACATTATTTTAGTAATTAGTTACATGAAACCCGCATGTATTTGTATACATAAACACAATTTTTAATAATCAGAACATGCGGGTTCCATCATGCTATTGAAACAAAATTATTTTATGATGAAATAAAGGTAAATAAATAATTGTTCAGCAGAATTGAATCAATTATTTTATTTTCCATATCCTCTACGAGGAAAAATATTTGAATTAATCATTTAATTCTAGAATACCATAACCGCTACGCGGTAAAATTTTGTTAATCCCCTTTGCTCGTAGAGCATACGGTCTTGTAACAAAAACCTGAAGGTCCCATTTCCTGTTCCTCGTAGAGAATAAGGAAATAATTAGTTTCCTTTTTTCATTACCAACAAAAGATGTTACTTTTAAAACCAGTAGATTGTATAACATATTTTCCAGTTACTATTTCATATGAGCTACAAGAGATATTTATTAACGCTATGGTTTTCAGTAGCATTACTTATTTCACAACCTTTGATATGCCAGTCGTCAGACTCTACATCATTCAGGATTTACCCCAGGTACAGCTTCTATTCAAATGAAAAAACCGGTGAATTCCTGCTACATGTTCCGTCATCACTAATAAATACTCAATTATCAATTTCAATCAAATCTGATGAGGATTCACTTACAACCTGGAAAGGAAAACCGGGAAAATATATTTTGCGCATTCCCTTTTCACTAAATCCGGAGCCTTCTGTCTATAAAATTAAAGCCGAAATTTCTATAGCCTGGAAGCCGGGCAGTAAGTATTATGCAAATACACTACTCACTGTTCTCAACTATAAACCCAATGAAGTAAAAACTGACAGGCTAACCGGCGGACTTATTGTAAACAGGAAGCCATTTTTCCCATTCGGGTTTTACTGCTACTCCCCTGTTAACCTTGCACTTCCGGAAGAAGAAGCAGTTAAAGGCTTTAATATGATCTCGCCGTATCAGAAAATACATCCGCAGACAATCAGTGAAAGAAAAGCCTATATGGACCGTTGCGCAGAGATCGGAATGAAGGTACATTATAACCTGTTGTCAGTTTCTGCATCAACAGGACCAGCTGCCGATACTATTCCTGAAGATGAGAAGAACAGAAGACTGATTTCTGAAGTTAGAGCCTTCATGAATCATCCTGCCCTTCTTGCATGGTATATTTCTGATGAACCTAACGGATTCAGGATACCTCCCGAAGTTCTTGAGAAAATATATGATACTATTAAAGAGTTAGACCCATGGCACCCAATATCAATGGTGTTCATGGCACCATTCATGGCTTCAAGGAAATATTCAGATGCTTTTGATATTGTAATGGCAGATCCTTACCCGGTCCCAACCCTTCCGATAGGAATGGTTGATAAACTTGCAAAAGAGCTCCATTCTGAATTCAAGGCAAAGCAACCACAATGGATGGTGGTACAGGCATTCGGCGGAGGTGAATGGTGGGAAAGAGAACCTACACTTCAGGAAATAAGATCAATGACCTGGCAGTCGGTTATTAATGGATCAACCGGCATACAATATTTCATACGTCTTGGACCAAACTATTTTCCAAAATCTGCATCGGCATGGAATGAATGCGGGAAAATGGCACTTGAAATTGCTGAATTAACCCCATGGCTTCTTTCTGATGAAGAGCCTCTGAAGGTAGAATCATATTCATCAAATATTAGTGTGACATCAAAGTTGTATAAGGGAAAACTTGCTGTTATTGCCGTGAACAAGAAAAATGAGCCGCTTGCGTCATCAATCAGAATTAAAGGTATTGTAAGTAATAAGGCTAAAGTCCTCTTTGAAAACAGGACTATTACTATTTCGGATGGCGTGATATACGACCATCTACCGCCATATGGAGCACAGACTTACATGATAGATCTTAATCTTTCAGACAGGGTAAGTACCTCAGGCGGGAATAATCTTATAAAGGATCCAGGGTTTGAAAGTGTCTTTTCCCCGGGAGTCCCAACTGCATGCTATGCCAGACCCGGTGGAGACAGGGGCGCTACTTATTTCACCGATTCAAGGGAATATTTCGATGGAAACCATTCCTTGAGACTCGTAACACCAAAAGAAGGAGCAAGTGCAGGTATCAGGTTTTTCCCCTGCCAGGTAAAAGCAGGTTCATCATATATGATTTCCCTATGGGCAAAATCAGATCCTGAACAAAGGTTTAATTCCTCATTTGACCATCCAGATAATCCTGAGACCAAAAACTCTCCCCAGTACGCTGAGATATCATTTGGAGAGTTTGCAACTGCCCGGTTTGTTCCGGAAAAAGAATGGAAGCGATTTGTAACATTTGTTACAATTCCTTCTGATACAACAGAAAAAGTAAGAACCAATCTTATCCTCAGCATGCCTGGCCAGGGAGTTGCATGGTTTGACCAGATAAAGGTAATTGAAGAAAGTGACACAGGGCTCTGAGCAAAGAGTTAAAAAATCTCAGAAAGGATTTAATTAATCACTGTTAATGCAACGTTAATGGCTTTTTTTCGTCATTAAACCAAAAATATTCCATCTATTTTTATACCTGATAACCAATCCCCCAAAACAACATCATGCTCAAAAACCTAATTAAAACCGCATTCAGACATATACTGAAACATTTCGGCTACAGTTTTCTGAATATTATAGGACTCACAATCGGAATAACCAGCGCGTTGTTTCTGATTATATATGTTTCTGATGAAGTTAGTTACGACAGGTACAATGAAAAAGCTGATCGTATCTACCGGGTTTCTTCCAAGATAACAGAGCCTGATGACCAGTTCACATGGATTGTTGCACAGATCCCTTTTGGCCCGCAGGTAGTTAAAGACTATCCCGAAGTTCAGTCATTTGTGAGGTTCATACCAATAAACCGATCGCTCTTTAAGTATGAAGATAAGGAGTTTAACGAGGAGAACTTTTTTTATGCTGATTCCACACTTTTCGATATTTTCACTTATAAAGTACTTAAGGGTGAGGTTAAAACTGCTTTGGTTGATCCGAATAAGATAATACTTACTGAGAAAATTGCAGCCAGGTATTTCGGCGATTTGGACCCAATAGGTAAGACACTGACAACGGGAACAAACACTTTTGAGGTAACAGGTATAATAGAAGATGTTCCCGAAAACTCACATTTCAGTTTTGATGCTGTTGCCTCAAGAAATAATCTGCCGAAACAATTGGGTAGTTGGGGAAATTTCGGAGTATTTACCTATCTGCTTTTTCCCGAGAATTTTGATATAAAACCTTTCGAGACAAAAATCCAGGGGATGTACGATGCATATATGAAAACAATTTTCGAATCGATGAAAATCAAGATCGAGTATATTCTTGAACCTCTTACCAGGATTCACCTGTATTCAACAAATGCAGGTGAGCCAAAACCAACCGGTAGCATTACCTATGTATATATTTTCTCTATTGTCGCTTTGTTCCTCGTCTTGATAGCTTCCATGAACTATATGAACCTTGCAACTGCCCGTTCAGCGAGAAGAGCCAGGGAAGTTGGCCTCAGGAAAGTAGTAGGGTCGAGAAGGGGCCCGCTGGTGCTTCAGTTCCTTTCCGAGTCGATCGTATTCACGTTAATTGCGCTTCTGATAAGCATTATACTCCTTATTGTTCTTCTTCCTAAATTCAATATGCTTGCAGGTAAGGCCTTTGATCTTCATATTATATACAGTCCTGTTGTATTATTGACAATAACCGGCATAATCCTTATTGTTGGTATCCTTGGGGGAAGCTACCCTGCTTTTTTCCTTTCCCGTTTCAGCCCTGTCACAGTGCTTAAAGGTGAAATAACCCAGGGATCGGCAGGCAGCATGTTTCGGAAGATACTTGTTGTTATACAGTTCACAGTTTCGGTAATAATGATAGTCTGTACACTTGTGGTTTTCAGGCAGATAAATCACCTTAAGACGATGGATCAGGGATTCGATCAGAAAGATGTTATTGGCCTCCAGCTTAACGACAGGAATATGATCCGCAAATATCCGGTTCTCAAACAGGTTCTGCTTAAAAATCCGAACATTAAATATGTTACATCAACAAATTCACCTGTGGGCGAAGGTTCAGGGAAAGTCATATTCAGTGTTGAAACTGACCAGGGAATGACCCAGAAAGGGGTAAATTTTGCTGTAGTTGATCATGATTTTGTTGATGCTCTGGGAATTAAGATGATTAATGGTCGTGATTTTCAGGAGGACATGCCATCTGACACCCTTACTGGTGTGGTGATCAATGAAACTTTCGCCAACCGGATGGGTTGGAAAGAACCAATAGGGAAGAAAGTTGATTTAGGTGATGAAAACACTGTGCGAGCCAGAGTCATTGGAGTAATGAAGGATTATCATCAGACAGGCATGTACAATGGCATTGAATCACTTATGCTTGTTTACAGGCCGCTTAATGCTATAATTTACATTAAGTTGAGTGGTAACGAAACACAACCGACACTTGCATATATTGAGAAAAACTGGAATGATATTTTCCCTGATCAGCCATTTACATATACTTATCTTTCAGAAAGATTTAACAGGCAGTTTGAAGCTGATGAAAAACGCGGGCTGATATTTACTCTGTTCACAATACTTGCAATACTGATTGCCTGCCTTGGACTCTTTGGACTGGCATCCTATATGGTAGAGCAGCGGACCAAAGAGATAGGCATAAGAAAGGTCTTCGGAGCAAATGAAAGTATAATATTAAGGCTAATATCCCGGGATTTCCTCATACTTGTTATTATTGGTATTGCAATTGCAATTCCTGTTGCATATTATTTTATGCATAACTGGCTTGAGAACTATGTTTACCGTACGAATATCAGTGCAATGCTGCTTATAGGTGCCTCAATAATAACAGTCCTGATAACCTTTATTACAGTAAGCTACAAAGCCTACCAGGCATCAATCCTCAACCCGGCAAACTCGATTAAGACGGAGTAAATTGAAAGTTTTTTACTTTTGTACTTTTAACCGGTTTTGGTAAATAACATTTTCAAATCATGAAGAGATATGTCTGTATTTTAAATATTTTATTTCTGGGGTTGATCTATGGTTGCAGCAAACATGAAGGTAACGTAAACTACAGGAATAATCCGGAACCATTATTTACTAATGCTTATATAAAGTTGCCGCTGGGGAGTGTAAAACCATCGGGCTGGCTGAAGTCGCAAATGGAAGCTCAGGCACAAGGTCTCTCAGGTCACATAGATGAATTCTGGCCCGACCTGGTAAATTCTTCATGGCGGGGAGGTGACGGAGAAGCCTGGGAACGTGGACCATATTTCCTTGACGGACTTGTGCCTCTTGCCTACCTGCTCGATGACGAAAAGTTGAAAGAAAAAGTTACGGGATGGATAGCACCTATTATTGCAAGCAGCAGTGATTCTGGCTGGTATGGCCCTGAGAAAAACAAAGATCGATGGCCACTGGCAGTTGCCAATAAAGTACTCATGCAGTATTATGAAGCAACCGGCGACACAAATGCAATAAATGTACTACTTGGCTATTTCAGATATCTCCATGAATCACCTCCGGATTGGCCAGATAAGGACTGGAGAGGAGTAAGAGCTATGGAAAATGCCGTCACAGGGTACTGGCTTTACCGTCAGACTGGAGAAAAATGGATCCTCGAAACAATTGAATCGATCCAGAAAAACAGTTCAGACTGGACAACCTATTATGAAAATTTCCCATGGGATTCCGCAGCCTCTGCTAACAAAGAAATCCCTCTTAACTGGGGGCCGGTAGGACTGACTGCCCATGTAGTAAATAATGCAATGGCAATAAAATATCCCGGCTTATGGTATCAGCAATCGAAAGATGAGAGGTACAAAAACGCGGTATTTGCAGGGATAAAAAAATATGACCTTCACCATGGACAGACTGGAGGAAGGTTTTCGGGTGATGAGCACCTTTCAGGAAAAAGTCCTTCACAGGGTACTGAGCTATGTTCAGTTGTAGAATACATGTTCTCACTGGGTGAGCTTTTTACAATCTTTGGTGAAAATTCCCTGGCTGACAGGCTGGAACTACTGACATACAACGCTTTACCTGGCACAACAACACCTGACTACTGGGCACATCAGTATGATCAGCAGTCAAACCAGGTAATTGTATCAGGTGCAAAAAGAGACTGGAGCACTAATGGTGATTATTCAAACATATATGGTCTGATGCCTAACTTTGCCTGCTGCCTGGCAAATATGCACCAGGGCTGGCCAAAATTTGTTGAGAATATGTGGATGGCAACAAATGACAACGGACTTATAGCTGTAGCTTACGGACCATCAGTAGTAAAGGCCAGAGTGGGCGAAGGACATGAAGTTACGATCAAAGAGGAGACTGATTATCCATTCAGAGGACTCATCACTTTTACCATTTCCACAGAAAACAGTATTAAATTTCCTATTGAACTCCGCATCCCTGGCTGGGCAGATTCAGTACAGGTCAGTTATAAAAATAAAACCTTTGTCTATAAGGAAAACAGTATTATAAAACTTAAAGAGAGATGGAAAAACGGAGATCAGATCTCAATGGAGATCCCTATGGATTTAAGATTCGAAAGAAGGTTTAATAATTCTGTTTCACTTCTGCGCGGGCCGCTCTATTTTTCACTGAGAATGGATAAGGAATACAGGAGCGTAAAGATCAACTATGACAATTTTGGATATCAAGGAAGTGTCGACTGGGAGATCTTACCAAAAAGCCCTTGGAACTATGGACTACTAATTGATATGCGAAATCCCATGAGAGGAATCAATTTGAAGGAAAATGAACCGGGTAGATTACCATTTGCTGATAAAGGTGATATGATATGGTCGGAAGAGGCAGGAGAATATATTGAAAATCAAACAGAAGCACCTATTGTAATAAAAGCCAGAGGAATAAGGATCCCTTCATGGACAATTAAAAACAATTCTGCAGATGTTCCGCCTGTAAGTCCTGTTGCACCTGAGGGTGATCCTGAAATAATTGAACTTGTACCATACGGTTGTGCCAGATTAAGAATTACAGAGTTCCCGGTAATGAATATAACACTAATGGAGGAGGTAATAAAGTAAAATTGAACAAGCGAATTTAGAAATCTGAAATATTATATTCTGCATTCTTAGTTCGATTGTTCCTACATTGGTTTTGTCTTATGCATTAACCACTCTTTTTCATCAGGAGTTAAATGAGGACTTAAATTATCATAGACTTCAGAATGATATCTGTTCAGCCATTCTATTTCCTTAGGCTCCAGTAATGATTTATCAATCAGCTTCTTATCAATATAACAAAGGGATACTGTGTCAAATCTTAAAAACCTTCCGAACTCAGTTTCCTCATCTTCATAGCAAAGAATCAGGTTTTCAGTCCTGATTCCGTACTCTCCCACCCTGTAAACGGCAGGTTCATCAGAAATAAGCATCCCTGGTTCTATCACATTTTTAGAATCAGGATTTACACCCGGACTAATGCTCTGAGGGCCTTCATGAACATTCAGGCAGAACCCTACACCATGCCCTGTTCCATGCCCATAATTGAGTCCGTGTTCCCATAGTGCTTTTCGTGCCATAATATCGAGCTGAACCCCTTTGGTCCCTGCCGGGAATTTAGCAGTTGCGAGACTGATCATTCCTTTCAGAACCAGAGTAAAATCCTTTTTCTGCAGATCAGAAACTCTCCCTATTGCTATGCTCCTTGTTATATCAGTGGTACCATCAAGATACTGACCACCGGAATCTATCAATAAAATTCCATTACCGCTAATTTTAGAATTCGTATCAGTTGTTGCAGTGTAATGTGGAAGAGCTCCGTGTTCATTAAAAGCTGCAATAGTCCTGAAACTCGGTCCCAGATAGTTTTCCTGCAAAGAGCGTAGTTCTTCTAGTATCACTGCAATGGAAAGTTCAGTAAGGGTTTCCTGATCTATATTTTCCTCAAGCCAGAAAAAGAACTTCGTTAGTGCCACACCGTCCTTTACCATGACCTTTTCAATATTCGAGATCTCAGTCCTGTTCTTCAGACTTTTAAGCCGGGCTGGTATACTGGTATCTTCAATAATAGTGATTCCTTCAGGTAAGGATCGGTAAATTGTAGATGAAGTGGTAGTTGGTGCGACAAGGATAGTTGATTCCACTGGCAGGCTGGAAATAATAGCTGCAGTTTCCTCATAAGGCAGAAGAACAATATCAAGCTTATCAAACCCGGAGGCCATTTTAACAGGGATCTTTCTCTCATCGGCAAAAAGCAGTAACTGTTCCTCACCGATAATCGCAAATAAAGAAAGTACAGGACTATATTTAACATCATTTCCCCTGATATTTAGCAGCCACATGATATCATCAGGAGAAGTCAGCAGATGATAGTCAACACCGATTTGGTTCATCTTAGCCCTGACTTTTTCAATCTTCTCCTTATTATTAACGCCACAATACCTAATATCATGGTCAAATGCCGGATCTTCAGGCATTAAAGGCCGGTCATCCCAAAGTTCAGAGATAAGATCACATCCAATGTCAACTTTTATTTTACTGTTTTTCAATATTCCTTCAAGCCTGCGAAGCCTGGAAATTGAAAAGATCCTTCCATCTATACCGATTTTACTTCTGGCAGGTGTATGATTTATTATCCACTTATATATTTCACCTGTTTCCGTGTCAGCAGTGTTCATCAGAGTAACACCACTCTTTTTAAGTTGCTCTTCAGCCTGAATAAAATAACGGGAATCGGTCCATAACCCGGCAAATTTACTGGTAATCAACACTGTTGCTGCAGATCCTGTAAAACCAGTGAGCCATTCAATTATACGCCAGTGGTCAGGGATATATTCTCCCAGATGGGGATCTCCTGCAGGAATTATATAGAGGCTAATCTTCTTTTTTATCATAGACTTGCGCAAGGCAGCAAGTCTTTCTGCAAAGTGATTCATAAACTTTTCACTTCACTCACCAGGTTTTGCAGAGTACTTTTTGCATCACCGAAGAGCATCCGTGTTTTATCATTGAAGAATAATATATTTTCGATAGCAGCATAACCCTTGCCCATTCCACGTTTCATTACAATAATATTCTTTGCATCGCGGGCTTTGATAATAGGCATTCCATAAATCGGACTTGAGGGATCATCTTCGGCTGCAGGATTGACAACATCATTAGCTCCAATTACAACAAGGACATCTGTATTAGGCAGATCAGAATTTATCTCATCACTCTCAATCAGCTGTTCATAAGGCACATCTGCCTCAGCAAGCAGGACATTCATATGTCCTGGCATTCTTCCGGCAACAGGATGAATAGCATATTTCACCTCTACTCCCTTATCCTCCAGCAATTTATCAAGTTCATGACATATATGCTGCGCCTGTGCAACTGCAAGACCGTAACCCGGAACGATCACAACTTTTTTTGAATAGCTAAGCAGTACCGCTGCATCACTCAAGGATATTTCTTTCACTGATCCGCCAGCCTCAATATTCGATTCACCTCCTCCTCCGAATACACCCACAATAACATTCAGAAGCGACCTGTTCATAGCCTTGCACATCAGTACAGTAAGTATTGTTCCGGCTGATCCGACAAGAATACCTCCTGTCAGCATGGCCTGGTTATTATAAAGGAATCCTCCCATGGCAGCTGCCACCCCTGTAAAAGAGTTCAGGAGAGAAATTACAACAGGCATATCTGCACCTCCAATGGGCATTACAAACAAAACACCATAAACAACTGCAATAACAAACATAACATAGATAAGAGGCGTCAACTCACTGCTGGACTGAACATCACGGGTCATTATAAATACAATAAAACCAATCAGGACAGCCAGAATAGCCAGGTTAACATACTTCATAGCTTTTACCCTCAGGTCTCCAATCCAGCCGTCAAGTTTACCGTAAGCTATCATACTTCCTGCCCATGATACTGTTCCAATAAGAAGCCCCAGGAGAATGGCAAGTACCTCACCGTTTGCCATTCCTGATTCTGCAATCAACTCAGGACTAATATGCGGAAATTCCATCATTGAAATGAGTGCAGCCGCAGCACCTCCCATACCATTGAAAAAGGATACAAGCTGAGGCATTGCAGTCATTTTAACCCTTTTTGCAATAATCCACCCTATTGCTGTACCTATAAAAATTGCAGCCAAAATAAGAGGGATGTTTTCTATTCCTTCGCCATCCTTCCTGTGAAATAATATTGTTGCCACTATTGCAAACCCCATTCCGAAAGCAGCAAGGATATTCCCTTTGCGTGCAGTTAAAGGGTGACTTAACATTTTCAATCCTATAATGAACAAAACAGATGCTGCAACATAAGTCGCCTCAAGGATTGTGATGCCTGATGTGAACTGGGAAATATCGCTCATCCTTTTGAATTTTAATTAAATACGTTTTACCTGGTTATTTCTTCTTCTTGAACATTTCAAGCATTCTGTCGGTTACAACAAAACCACCTACAACATTCAGAGTTCCGAGGATAACTGCCAGGAATCCAAGGATAATTGAACCGGTCGAATCAGCATGGCCAAGTACTATAATTGCTCCTATTATTACGACTCCATGGATTGCATTTGCTCCAGACATAAGAGGTGTATGCAGTATTGCCGGCACATTACTTATTACCTCAATACCAAGGAAGATTGATAATATCACAATAAAAATTGCTTCTCTGTGTGCCAGGAAAAATTCAGAAATATTCTCCATTTTATTTGGTTTTTAGAGGTTTAACATTTGTTTTACCCGAGTACTTACATATTCCTTCCCATGAACTGCAGTTGTACCGGAAATAATATCATCGGCCATATTAAGAACTATATTGCCCTCCTTATCAACCATTACTTTAATAAGGTTTATGATATTATTTCCAAACATCTTGCTGGCATCTGAAGGCATATCAGAGGGATAGTCTGACTTTCCGATAATCATGACACCATTGACAATAATCCTTTTATCATTTTCAGTAAGTTCGCAGTTCCCTCCTGATGAAGCAGCAAGGTCAATGATGACCGAGCCAGGCTTCATTTGCCTGACTGTCTCCTTGTTTATAAGAAGAGGAGCTCTCTTGCCTGGTATCTGAGCTGTGGCAATAATTACGTCTGCTGCAATTGCTCTTTGCTGAATCAGCTCCTGCTGTTTCTTTTTAAATTCTTCCGATTGTTCAACGGCATATCCTCCGGCTGCAGCATCTTCTTTTGCACCCTCTACCTCGATAAATTTTCCACCAAGGCTTTTTACCTCCTCTTTTACTGCTGACCTGACATCAAATACCTCTACAATAGCACCCAGTTTTCTTGCTATTGCAACTGCCTGGAGACCAGCAACACCTGCACCAAGAATAAGAACTCTTGAAGGTTTAATAGTACCTGCTGCTGACATAAACATCGGGAAAAACCTGGGAAGCAACGATGCTGCTTCAAGAACAGCTTTGTAACCTGAAACTGTTGCCATGGATGAAAGGATATCCATTGACTGTGCCCTTGTTGTCCTTGGTATAAGGTCGAGTGCCAGAACAGACAAGCCTTTATTACGTGCATTTTCAAGCCAGGTACTGTTTTCAACCGGATTCAGAACAGAGCAGATTATCTGTCCGTCACTGAACAGGTTAATATCATCCATCGGAGGATTTACGCCAAGCAACATTGCAGCCCGTGTAATAACATCCTTATGTTCTGCTATAACAGCACCTGCTTTAATATAGGCATCATCAAAAGCATATGCCCTTTCTCCTGCCCCTTTTTCAACAATAACCTCAAGACCAAGTTTTTTCAGCACAACCACTTCTCCGGGCATCATCGCTACCCTGTTCTCTGTGGCCTTCTCTTTAAGGATTCCCAATACCATAAGCTATCGAATTCGATTAATAAATGGTTAGCAAATTCAAATTGGCGGCCAATATAATAAAGATTAACCTATTATTTATCAGATCAATTCAACTTATTCAATGTTTCGCTCCAATAATATCGACATATAAATTACCGGAAATTCATGCTTTTACTACAGATCTCCTCTGCATTCCCGTCTGATAGTTCTTATGAGAACATCCTTGTCAAGCTCTGAATAGAATTCATCGAGATATCCTGTCATTCGCTTTTTATCTTTTTCTGTCAGATACTCAAACTCATTGATAATCCTGTAAAATTCTGCTTTATTATCTGAAAACTGCTTTATCCCCGCTCTTAATTCGTCATCACTCCTGCAGGCTCCAAGGTAGAACCTCTCTCTGACAGATTCCAGCCCAAGAGGTTCAGCCGGCAATGCATAATGAGTATTTACCAATCCTGAATAATCGAAATCATATGGGACCATGCCACCCCGTCCGCTATTATCCGTATTATACATTGAAATAATCCTTACGTTGTGCTGACCTGGAACAGACCAGTCGGTATTTCCTATCATATAGCTGAAGATTGAGACTCTGTCCATTATTTCAGGATTGATAAATATCTGCGACAACTTCATATTCTCAACTTCAAATGAGTTTGTCCTTTCAGTAAGCATATTCAGGGGCTCAATCAGAAATGCATATGAATCAATTACTTTATTTTTTCTGGCAGTGTTTATATAGCTTATTTTAACCAGCCTGACCCGGAAACTATATTCAGTAAGAACATTATATAGCTTGTACACAATAAACTCTCTAAATAGGTATTCCTCATTCCCGCTATTACAATGGGTGACCATCTTGATCTTTTCTATCTTCCTCTGCTCATCGGTCTTCAGATCCTCTTTTTTGAAATTCAGGCTGATAGGAGGAAAATTGCAGATAGAGTTTCTGGAAATTCCCCTTGATCTCAGTTTTAACTCTTTATTTATTGAATCTCTCTCATTTATGTGATAGGTCAGAACCGCTTTCATGTATTCCTCCTTAGGCTTTTTTCTCATGTACTCCGTTACATCAAATCTGAGCGAAAGGTTAAGCACCTCATTACTGGTAAAGAGTCCGAAATCATTGAACAGGGTATCAACAGCCGCCAGAGTAGTGTCCTCCCTGGCTTCCTGACCATTAACAGGGCTAAATAGAAAAAGAACACATACTAATTGAGAATAAAATAATCTTTTCATTGCCATATAATTTATTCTTTAAGATCGGATGGAGCCTAAAATTACTGAAAATGAATAGTTTTCATGGTTATTTATGATTTGAATCAATCATGTGTAATTCATAATAATATCACAAAAACATATCTGTCTGTAATCTTTGAAAGAAAACAGCAAATACTAATTTAAGAAATAATTGAATAAGCTATATCCTCACTGACCGAAGAAATTCCTCATCCAGAATTTATTTGCCTCATTATTGAGGTGCATGGCCTTTGCTCCTCCCCAACCATGACGGCCGCCAGGATAAAGCATGAATTCGAATGATTTTCCTTCGTCCTGCAGTCTTGAAATGAGATAGATAGAATTCTGCATATGGACATTATCATCCATATCTCCATGATTAATAAGCAGCTTACCTTTATAGTTCTTAGCAAAAGTAAGAGCCGAACCATCCTTATAACCTTCCGGATTATCCTGTGGAGTATCCATAAATCTTTCAGTATAGATATTGTCATACAACCTGTAATCGGTAACTGAAAAGTTTGCAATGCCATGTGTCCAGTAATCAGCTCCCTTGGTAAGAGCCAGGCAGGTCATATAACCTCCGTATGAACCACCTGTCATACCCATTCTTGTTGCATCAATCCAGGGCTTTTCCCGAAGCCACTTCACAGCATCTTCATAATCAAGAATCTCCCATTTGCCAAGGCAACGATACATATAATCCAGACCCTTTTTACCAAACTGACCCGATCCGCGATGATCGACCGTAAAGGTTACAATTCCATTCTGAGCATACCAGGAAGAATTAGATCCCTGCCATCTGTTATAGACATTCTTCGAGTCTGGTCCTCCATATATTGTGAAAACAACAGGATATTTCTGTGAAGGATCAAAGTTCACCGGATAAGTAATAATAGCCGGCATATTAAACAAACCGTCCGATGTCATTATCCTGACGAATTCAGCCCTCGGATGCGTTGATGGATCAAATTCAGGCTGGTCGAATTTATGGATCTCCTTTATCTTCCTGCCCTTTTTATCATAAGCAATGATTGATCCGGGACTTTTAATGCTGCTCCATGTATCAATAAAATATGAGCCCTTTGGTGAAATACTAAGGCTGTGAGTACCTTCTCCGTTTGTAACCTGAAGAAGGCTTTTACCATCAAGACTGACCCGGTAACCATGCATATCAGTGGATTCGGGTCCTGTTGCTGTGAAATAAACCATTTTCTGATCTTCATCAATACTAATGATACTGTTTACCCTGAAATCGAAGTTTGTCAGCTGACTGATTAGTTTTCCATCCCATCCGTAATAATAAAGATTCTCCCAGTCATTTTTATAGCTCCTGATTATAAATCCGGATCCATTATTCATCACATAAATGTCTTCACGGAATTCAATCCATGTCTTCCTCGATTCATTATAGATCTCAGAATAATCACCTGTTGAAGGATCTGCCAGAATAATTTTCAATTCATTCTGATCCCTGTTAACTATCTGTACAGCAAGTTTTCTACTGTCAGGAGTCCAGAATGGCCATGCAATATACTGATCCACACTGTAATCTGTTTTGACCCATGTGGTTTTTGTGGTGGCAATATCAGCAACTCCCATCTTAACCTTTGGATTCGGGTCACCTGCTTTTGGATATGGAACTGCCTCAATACGTCCATGAATACCATCCGGTTCATCAAGTCTGTTAAGCGTAAATACCGGAACATCTGAATCATCGCTTCTGAGATATGCAATATTATTACCGTCGGGAGACCACCAGAATGCAGCATACCTGCTGGGACGTCCAAGTATTTCTTCGTAATATACCCATGATGCATATCCATTATACACTTTTTCAGAAGCATCTGTTGTAAGCCTGATTTCTTTGTTACTCACAAGATCATAAGCATAAAGATCTTTATTCTTTGTATAGGCTATCCTGTTACCATCAGGTGAAAACCTGGTATTGACTTCAGGAGTTACATCACTTGTAAGTTGCTTTAGTTCTTTATTGCCAATGGTGAAATAATACAGATCGTTATCTTTAACTATTATGGTACTCTTTGAATCAGGACTGAGAACATCTGTCATACCCATACTTATTCCGGAAGGAAGAGCCTGGGACATAAGTTCCCTGGGAGTCTTTTCTGCCTGAACAACAACTGCTTTTCCTGTCCTGATATTGACGCTTTGTAATACCTGTTTCTTATCTGCATCGAATGTCCTGAAAAGGTAGTGAGAGTCATCAAGCCAGCCAGTTACTGCAACCTGCTTCATATTGCGCATCGGCATCTGGGATGTTGCCGATACAAAAGTTAAAAGCGAAAAAACTGAAAGGAGTAACAGTGACTTCAGTGAATCTGATCGTTTCATGATTCTGATTAAAGCATTAATTATTAACGAACAAGTAAAAATATAGAAAATTATTATATGAAGCCAGATCAGCCAAAAAACAAACAAAGAACTTACACAGAGTGACACAGAGCAGACACAGAGTTCACTGAGCGTTAGAAGTGTAATATCTCTGTGCCCTCTGTGCTACTCCTGATTTTCCCTGTGTCAGTTCTTAAAATAAATTATCTTTAGCCCTTACAACTAATATTATGAACATGAAAAGGCTATTCCTGGTTCTAATTTACTCTTTTTATGTAATTTACGGAGCGAAATCTCAAACGCTCAAATCTCCTGATGAGTATCTGGGGTATGAGCTGGGAACTCAATTCACATATCATCACCTGGCAGTTGAATATTTCAGATATATTGCTGATAATTCACCTCTTGCTGAATTTCGCCCTTATGGTACAACATACGAAGGAAGAACTCTTGGAGTATGTTTTGTCTCGAGCGAAAAGAATCTGGCAAATATAGAAGAGCTAAGAAAAAATAACCTCATAAAGACCGGGCTTGCCTCAGGGGAATACACTGGTAAACAGATCCCATTTATCTGGCTGGCCTATAATGTTCATGGTAATGAAGCAGTAGGTATGGAGGCAGCAATGAAGACTCTTTACACTCTCGTTTCAGGCAGCCACCCTGATATAAATGAATACCTTAAGGGATGTGTTATTGTTATTGACCCATGCCAGAATCCTGATGGCCATGAGTCATATACAAACAGGTACAGGAGTTCTATGAGCCTCCTTCTGAATCCCGATGTTAATTCATGGGAACATAATCAGGGATGGCCTGGTGCCAGGTCAAACCACTATTCATTCGACCTTAACCGCGACTGGACCTGGCAGACACAGGCAGAGACCCGACAACGCCTGGCACTTTACAATCAGTTTATGCCGCATGTTCATGCTGATTTTCATGAGATGGGACCTGAGTCGACATTCTTCTTTGCGCCTGGGGCCCAGCCGTGGCACATTGTTATTACTCCCTGGCAGAATGAATTCCATAAACTAATGGGGAAAGCTAATGCGAGCCTTTTTGATGGTAAATTCAGGCTTTATTTCACCAAGGAGAACTTCGACCTGTTCTATCCAAGTTACGGTGATACCTGGCCTCTTTTTAACGGGGCTATGGGCTTCACTTTCGAACAATCGGGCGGAGGTGCATCGGGGATCTCATTTAAACTTGAGTCAGGTGATACACTTACACTGAAAGAAAGAATTGACGGCCACTTTACAGCTTCAATGGCCACCATAAAAGTCTCATATGATAATCGTGAAAAGCTGATATCTGAATTCAACAAATACTTTGAGGATAATACAAAGAATCCTGGTTTCCAGTATAAATCGATCATCATTAAGAAATCAAATGAAAAATCCAATATAAAGGATATGCTTGAACTGTTCGACAATAATCAGATAAGGTACAGTTATGCAGGTGGTATCGGAAAGAAGTACAGGGGTTTTGATTATTCGGCAAATAAAGAGGGTGACGTAACTGTTGAAAAAGGCGATATCCTAATAAGTGCTTACCAGCCGCAGTCGCGATTTGTGGAGGTACTTTTTGAACCCGACAGCAAGGCGAGCGATTCGATAACATATGACCTTTCAGCCTGGGCCTTGCCTTATGTGTACAACCTGAAGGCCTATGCGCTTACAGAAAAGATACCTTCAGATACAGGAAAGGTATCTTTTTCACCTTTAAAGAATGAAGTTTTTGATTCAAAACCATATGCCTATATTGCAGACTACCATGGTTTTGATGAACTTAAATTTGCAGCGGCCCTGAACCTGAAAGAGATAAAATTCAGATATTCTATGAAACCCTTCACGATAAATGGGTATAGCTTTAACAGGGGAAGTATAATTGTTGCAAGAGGTGATAATAAAAATACAGTTAAAGAATTTGATGCTATAGTCAGAAAGGCAGCTGATGAGTGCCAGGTAAAAATTCTTCCGACTTTAACAGGGCTTGTTGACAGTGGGAAGGATTTTGGTTCGTCATATTCTCCGCTTCAGAAAAAAAGAAGCATAGCTATGCTCTGCGGTGAGGGAACATCCTCGTCTTCAGTAGGCGAGCTCTGGTATTTTTTTGAAAGAGAGCTTAAATATCCTGTATCATTAATAAATACCAGTGAAGCCCCACGAGCAGATCTGACTGCTTACGACTTACTTATACTTACCTCCGGCAGTTATTCAAAAATGAAGGATACAATTATTAATTATGTTAAAGGAGGTGGAAGGGTGCTGGCCTTTGAAAATGCTATATCACTTTTCACTGATGCAAAAGTAACATCACTGGGAAAAGCTATCGAAACAAAAAGCGCTGAAGACAAGGCAGCAGAAAAAAAGATCAGGAGCGATGACTCATCCTATCTCAGGAAATTTGAATATACTTCTGAAAGAAGGTATTCAGTCTCTTCCCGCTCTGCCGGAAGCATTTACAAGGTAAAGACAGATGACACACACCCCTATGCATTCGGACTTGGAAATGAGTGGTTCATAATGAAAAGGACGGCGGGATATCCATATCTTCCGTCAGGAAACAATATTGGTTATATACTTGACAAAGAACCTGTTTCAGGATTTGCTGGATTTAAGTTTAAAGACAAGATTAAGAACACACTAGTCATCGGGTCTGAAAAAATAGGAAAAGGAGAAGTGATCTATATAACAGATAATCCATATTTCAGGGCATTCTGGAAAAGTGGAAGAGTTCTGGTTGGGAATGTTGTTTTGAGGTAGGGCGAATGGCGAACTTGTCATTATGAGTTAGAAAATTTGCGATCCTCTGCCAAGATACAGGGATAAAAAGTGCCTTATGACCTGTTCATTAATAAATTATTTAGACTCTTTATAAATTATTGTTATTTTATTAACAGTGTTATTTTAATAACAAAGAAAATATTATATTTGCAGCGCGTTTTAAAATACAGAATAACTATGATAGTTTTTAAAATGCAGATATTCTGATCATTACATCCATAAAAATGTATAGCACAGATATTGCAGGTTTAATCTTCAAGAAGGAAATCAGCTTTTAAGAGACTAGTTCAGAAACCTAAAAAGAGATCTTCGCCTGCTCTGGTTTAATAAATACAATCTTAATTATACCAAAAAGTTAAAGATATGTCGAAGATAAAATCACTTGAGGATTTGAAAAAGAAACGCGAAGAAATTCAGGCAGAGCTTGACCTCCGGACCGAAGCCCTTGCTCCTGATAGTATTGTGCAGGTAAAAGTTTCAATGGCTACCTGTGGTATCGCTTCCGGAGCAAAAACAATAATGGATTTCTTTTTGGAGCAGCTCGACAGAAGGAATATAGCTGCCGTTGTTAAACAGACAGGCTGCATGGGTTACTGCTATGCGGAACCTACCATTGAAGTGAAGCTTCCGGGACAGGATCCGGTTGTATTTGGATTTGTTGACCTCAAAAGAGCAGACCAGATCATTGAAAAGTATATAAAGACAGGCGAACTGGTCGATGGTATTATCCCTGTAAATTATCAAACAATTGACTTAAAAGAATAAGGAGGAATGAATATGTCAAAATACAGTATGCATCTTCTTGTTTGTGGCGGTACGAGCTGCCATGCTGAAGACAGTGATGCTATTGTCTGTAATCTCAGGGACGAACTTGAGGCCAGAGAACTGATGGATAAGGTACAGGTAATAAAGACAGGTTGTTTTGGTTTCTGTGCAAAAGGGCCGATAGTAAAAATAATGCCTGACAATACAGTTTATGTAAAAGTGAAACCTGAAGATGTCCAGGCAATTGTTGAAGAACACGTTGTCAAAGGTAGAAAAGTTACAAGGCTTCTATATAAGGATCCTTCTACAAATGAGACGGTTCCCGATTCGGAGCACATGGATTTCTATAAGAAGCAGATAAGGATCGCTCTCAGGAACTGTGGTTTCATCAATCCTGAAAACATTGATGAATATATAGCAAGAGATGGTTACATGGCTCTCGGAAAGGTACTAAATGAAATGACACCCGATCAGGTCATTAAGGAGGTAAAGGATTCCGGACAGAGAGGTCGTGGAGGAGGCGGATTCTCAACAGGTCTTAAATGGGAACTGGCAAGGAAGAGCGCCGGTAATGAAAAATATGTTGTCTGTAATGCTGACGAAGGAGACCCTGGCGCCTTCATGGACAGATCGGTACTTGAAGGTGATCCGCACTCAGTTCTCGAAGCAATGGCAATATGCGGATACTCTATCGGATCATCAAACGGACTTATCTATATCCGTGCAGAATATCCTCTTGCCATTCAGCGACTTAAGATTGCAATAAACCAGGCAAGAGAATATGGGCTTCTTGGGAACAATATATTCGGAACAGATTTCAGTTTTGATATCACTCTTAAATATGGAGCCGGTGCTTTTGTATGCGGTGAAGAAACCGCACTGATCCATTCTATGGAAGGATTGCGTGGTGAACCTACAATCAAACCACCATTCCCCGCTGAATCAGGCTACAGAGGAAAACCAACAAATGTTAATAATGTCGAAACCTTTGCTTCAATTCCAGCAATAATACTGAAAGGAGCGAAATGGTACAGCAGTATCGGTACTGAGAAGTCAAAAGGAACAAAAGTTTTTGCACTTGCAGGGAAGATAAACAACGTTGGACTTATTGAAGTGCCAATGGGTACTACCCTGAGGGAAGTTATTTTTGAGATCGGCGGCGGAATAAAGAATGGTAAAAAATTCAAGGGTGTTCAGACAGGTGGACCCTCAGGCGGATGTCTTACTGAAAAACATCTGGATACTCCCATTGACTTCGACAACCTTATTGCAGCCGGATCAATGATGGGGTCGGGAGCAATGATCGTTCTCGATGAAGACGACTGCATGGTATCAATGGCTAAGTTTTTCCTTGAATTTACCGTTGAAGAATCATGCGGGAAATGCGCCCCATGCCGTATTGGAAATAAAAGGCTGCATGAACTTCTGGGGCAGATATGCGAAGGAAAAGGAACAGTTGAAGATCTTGACAGGCTTAAGAATATGAGTATTGTTATTAAAGATACCTCATTATGCGGACTCGGACAATCGTCTCCTAATCCTGTTTTGTCGATGATGGATAACTTCAGGGAGGAGTATATCGCTCACGTAACCGATAAGAAATGTCCTGCCGGTCAGTGCCGCAGTCTCATGTCATATATCATAAATGCCGAGAACTGTGTAGGCTGCACTGCATGTGCAAGGGTATGCCCGGTAAATGCAATCACAGGTGAAAGAAAAGAGGTACATAAGATCAATGAGGAGATCTGCATCAAATGCGGTGCATGTATGGAGAAATGTAAGTTTGATGCAATATATATCAGCTAATAAGAGAAGTAATGGAAACAATAAAGCTTACAATTGATAATAAAGAGATTGAAGTAACTGCAGGTACCACTATATTAAAAGCAGCAAAGGAGCTGGGAATAAATATACCTACACTTTGCTATATGGATCTGCACGACCTCAATATTGAGAATAAACCTGGAGGATGCCGTATATGCGTGACTGAGGTCCAGGGAAGAAGGAACCTTGCTCCCTCATGTTCAACGAAATGCGAACCGGGTATGGTAGTCAAAACTCATACCACAAGGGTGCTTAATGCCCGCAGGACAGTAATGGAATTTATCCTTTCGGATCATCCTAAGGATTGCCTGATCTGTCCCAAGTCAGGAACCTGCGAATTACAGGATATGGCTCACAGGCTTGACATACGGGATATCCCCGGTCAGGAATTTGCAGAGATGTCAACCTACAGGAAAGACACCTCCCCCTCAATAATCAGGGATCTGGATAAGTGTATCATGTGCCGCCGTTGTGAAACAATGTGCAATGATGTTCAGACAGTAGGTGCTCTTTCAGCAGTGAACAGGGGATTTATGGCTACCGTGGCTCCTGCCTTTGAGCAGAACCTCGAGTACTCATCATGCACATACTGCGGACAGTGCGTTGCAGTTTGTCCTACCGGTGCTCTTACTGAGGTTAACCATATTCCACAGGTATTAAGGGCACTTGCCGATCCAACCAAAACCGTTGTTGTTCAGACCGCTCCAGCAGTTCGGGTTGCCCTTGGGGAGGAATTCGGAATGGCTCCCGGAACTCTGGTTACAGGAAAAATGACAGCTGCTCTCAGAACTCTTGGATTTGATTATGTTTTCGATACGGATTTTGCAGCAGATCTTACAATTATGGAAGAGGGTACCGAGCTTCTCGACAGGCTCTCAAGGCACCTGAAGGGTGACAATACAGCCAGGATACCTATTCTTACTTCATGCTGCCCGGGCTGGGTGAACTTCTTCGAATATTATTTTCCTGATCTTAAGGATGTCCCTTCTACTGCAAAATCACCACAGCAGATGTTCGGTGCAATAGCAAAATCATATTTTGCAGAGAAGATTGGGATTGACCGCAAGGATATGATAGTTGTTTCCATTATGCCTTGCCTGGCAAAAAAATATGAATGTCAGAGAGATGAATTTTCAGTTGATGGCAACCCTGACGTTGATTTTTCTATTTCGACAAGAGAGCTTGCATCATTTATAAAGCAGGCAAACATCGATATAAAGAATCTCCACGATGAGGATTTCGATGCTCCTCTTGGTGAATCGACAGGTGCAGGTGTGATATTTGGAGCTACCGGCGGCGTTATTGAAGCAGCCTGCCGTACTGCATATGAGATCTACACAGGTAAAAAACTCGAACGTCTTGAATTCACTGAACTCAGAGGCATGGAGGGAGTGCGCTCAGCAACTCTCGATTTTAACGGCACACCTATCAAAATAGGTATAGCACATGGATTGGGTAATGCACGTAAACTTCTTGACGATGTAAGGAGTGGCAAGTCTGAATACACAGCTATTGAAGTTATGGCTTGTCCGGGTGGATGTATCGGTGGTGGCGGACAACCAATTCACCATGGTGATTCGGAGATCATAAAGGCAAGAGCGGCTGCTATTTATACAGAAGACAGAAAAAAACCATTAAGAAAGTCTCATGAGAATCCCTTTATCATAAAGCTGTATGAAGAGTACCTGGGAAAACCAGGCAGCGAGAAGGCTCACCACCTTCTTCATACTCATTATTTTGACAGAAAAAACAAGATCCTCGTCAAAAAATAATAATAAGAATAAATGACATTTATAAATTCACAGTCATGTCAAGTATAAAAATAGAATTAAGGAAAGAAGATGTGGACTTTATTAAAGAAACATGTTCAAAGTTTAATAATGATCCGCAGGAGCTAATAAATGTATTGCACGGATGCCAGGAGCATTTTGGCTACCTCCCGGCAGAGGTTCAGGAGGTTATTTCAGAACATCTTTATGTGCCTCTTGCCAAGATTTACGGAGTAGTAACCTTCTACTCCTTTTTCACAATGACTCCGAAAGGAAAACATCCTATCAGCATCTGCATGGGAACAGCCTGTTATGTGAGAGGTGGAGAAAAAGTACTCGATGAGTTCAGGAAAGAGCTGGGAATTAAGGTCGGGGAGACTACCAAAGATAATAAGTTCTCACTCTCAAGCCTCAGGTGTGTTGGTGCCTGTGGACTTGCACCCGTTGTCCTTGTCGGTGACAAAACCTACGGCAGAGTGGCTCCCGATGATGTTAAAGGCATACTCAAGGAATATGAATAATAATTAGTTTAGAATTGGGTTAGATTGAAGAAAGCCGGGTGGTACTTTACTGCCCGGCTTTTATTTTATTTAATATTAAATTTACTCTGATTTTAAAATGAATGTATATCATGATAGACAATTACAGAATAATCACACTTTGCGGAAGCACACGATTTAAAGATGAATTTGTTTCTGAGCAGAAAAGACTGACTCTTGAAGGAAATATTGTTTTAAGTGTAGGACTTTTTGGACATTCGGGAGATAATGAGGTATGGACTGCTAATACCAAAGAGATGCTTGATGACATGCACCTCAGGAAGATAGATCTTGCCGATGAGATATTTGTCATAAATCCGGGAGGATATATCGGGGAATCAACAGGCAGAGAGATTAAGTATGCAACAAAGACAGGGAAACAGGTCAGGTATTTAATTGATGCCCTGTAAATGTCATGATGTATGATAAAATTTTATGTATTATTCCTGCATGCATCTATGCAGGTGAAGTCACGAATACTAAAGGGAGTCGGGTTCCGTTTTTTTTCTGAAATTAAATGTCAGCCTGAGTGAAACTACAAAATTGTGGTTATTTTCAGTACTTTCATAATCATTAATGTTGCTTAACCCCCTGTATAATCTTAATCCCAGGCCAATATTGCTCTTAAATTCATATCCGGCTTCAAAGGGAATCCCAATATCAATACTTTTAAAATCACTTTTAGTAACCGGCAGATTATGATATCCTGTAACTAAATTATAATTGATATTGTCTAAACCAATTAGGTAGCCAAACTGAATACCTGATTCAAAGAAAAGTCTGTTTTTAGTTTGATATCTTAAAGTCAGTGGTGCATTGGTGTATAATAAAGTCAATTTACCTTTTTTTTCAGCTGTATTTACAGGAACACCGGAAGGAGAAAAAATCACTAATTCCCTCTTCCATTCTGATCCCTGGAGTGAAAGATTGAATTCTACTCTGAGGGCTAAAGATTCACTGAAATGCTTAACAGGAAATATCATACCAGCCTGACCGCCCGTTATAAATGAACCGCTCCAGTTACCATTTCCAATTATTCTGGACTCAGATAAGGCCCCAACTATCGAGATCCCCGACAGGGAGGATTGTGCTTTTAAGAGTTGAAAAACTGTTAAATTAACAACAATTAAGATCAGGCTAAAAATCCATTTTCTCATAATTCCAACCATGGAATAATTCCATTACAATTTACTTTATATAAATGCTCAAAGCAATTATTTTTTTCAACCAGTCCTGGGTTTATAAATAAACTTGACTTTCCCTTTTGTTAGTCTTAACTTTGTATTGACTACCAGTCAATTAATTTGATCAACTTATTATCAAAATGTACCGGTGCATAATGCACTTTAATGATAATATCTGCATGTGTACTGTACATATCAAGGATAAATAATTATACCCGATGAAAAGCAAAATACTTAAAGCATTTCTGGTTACAGGATTTCTTACAATTATTTCCAATATGAGTTGTGAAAAAGATTTGCTTACAGATACTGAAACTGTAAATGATATTGATGGCAACACATATAAAGTGGCAAGAATAGGTTCTCAAATCTGGATGGCTGAAAACCTTAAGACAACCAGATATAATAATGGTCAGACTATTGGCACCACCATTCCTGCAACAAAAGATATTATAGATGAAATCATGCCAAAATATCAATGGGCTTATGATGGTGATGAAAAAAATGTTGCAGTATATGGAAGATTGTACACGTGGTATGCAGTGATCGATAGCCGCAATATATGTCCGGTTGGTTGGCACGTACCCACAAATGCAGAATGGGACACACTCGTAAAAAATATTGGTGGTGAAAACCTTGCGGGTGGTAAACTAAAAGAAAAAGGTATAGAGCACTGGGCAAGTCCAAATACGGGAGCTACAAATGAAAGTGGATTTACTGCCCTCCCGGGTGGTTTACGTGTTCGTTACAATTCAATGGGTGAATTCCATACTATAGGAGGTTCAGGATTCTGGTGGTCTTTCATATCAAATGGTGATAATAATTACTCTTCAACTAACCGTTGTTTGGAGTATAATTCATCTCTATTGTATAGTAACAGGTATTACAGTGCATATAACGGTAATTCTGTCCGTTGTATAAAAGATTAATTATTACTACTCTTTTATTAAGTCCGACCCTTTCCCCTCCCAGGAGGGGAACCAGAACCTTTGCGCCGCTGCGCCTTTATGCCACTGTGCCCTTTCTTATACCAGAAAAAGTACTCCTTCTGCTTTCTTTTTTCTTCAATACTTCTGGCCACATAAACTTTTTTTCCAGTATAAGGATCAAAACCTGTATAATACATTGTAGTGGCCAGGGTCATAGGGGTGGGTGTAAAATCCTGCACCTGCTCAGGTCTGATTCCCAGACTTTTAACCTCAGCAACAAGTGCTTTCATATCCTCATTCGAACATCCCGGATGTGAAGAGATGAAGTACGGGATCAGTTCATAATTAAGGTTATGCTTCTTCCTGATATTATCGAAACGGATTTTCAACTTCCTGAAAAGATCAAACGGGGCTTTGCGCATTTCATAAAGCACTCCGGGAGATGTATGCTCAGGAGCTACTTTCAAACGCCCTGAGACATGCTTTGAAACCAGTTCTTCAAGATATTCTCCCTCATCCCTCCCTGCGCTCCTGTTCCATTCCGGAAACAAAAGATCATATCGTACGCCGCTTCCGATAAATGATCTTTTTATCCCCGGTATTTCATCAACTTTCCGGTAGAGCTCCGTCAATTGTTTATGGCTGGTATCCAGGTTTTTACAAACAGCCGGCCATATACATGAAGGTCTTGAGCAGCTTGTACATATTTTCATATCCTTTCCCTTCATCCTGTACATATTGGCAGAAGGTCCGCCAAGGTCAGACAGATAACCCTTAAAATCGGGCAACCTTGAAATCATTTCTGCCTCCTTCAGAATTGATCCCATGGAACGACTCACTATCTGCTTTCCCTGGTGAGCAGCAATTGCACAGAAGCTGCAACCTCCGAAACAGCCCCTGTGGATATTAACAGAGAACTTTATCATTTCGTAAGCCGGAATGTCACCTTTTTTATTATACCTCGGATGTGGCCTGTAAGTAAATGGAAGTGAATATGTAGCATCAGCCTCTGACTCAGTCATCGGAGCAAAAGGCGGGTTGACCACAATCTTCTTATCCCCTGCAGGTTCAATCAGCCTCCCGGCTGCTATCTTATTTGATTCCTTTTCAAACTTTATAAAATTCTCGGCGTAGAGCTTTTTGTCAATCCGGCATTGTTCAAAGGAATGAAGCATTACATCTTTCCACAAGTTCCGCACAGGCACAGGTTCATCCTTACCAATGACTATAGCTGTCTGCGGAATTGTATTAAGCGAGGTGAACGGAACACCTTTTTTCATAAGTCTTAGAATCTCCCTCAAAGGCTGTTCGCCCATGCCATAAACAAGCATATCTGCTCCGCTGTCAGACAGTATAGAAGGGTTCACACTGTCTTTCCAGTAATCATAATGTGTCAGCCTCCTCATTGATGCTTCAATACCACCCAATATTACAGGAACGTCGGGAAAGATATTCTTAAGGATCCGGGTATAAACTATTGTCGGATAATCAGGTCTGAAACCGGCTTTCCCTCCCGGAGTATAAGCATCTTCGGAACGAAGGCGTATTGAAGCTGTGTAATGGTTTACCATTGAATCCATGTTTCCTGCTGTAACGCCAAAGAAGTATTTTGGCCTGCCCAGCTTTCTGAAATCACGAAGATCATCTTTCCAGTTGGGTTGTGGTACTACTGCAACCCTGAATCCTTCATCTTCTATCACCCTTGCAATTACAGCCGGTCCGAATGAAGGATGATCAACATAGGCATCTCCGCTGAACAGGATAACATCTATTTCATCCCACTCAAATTGTTCAACTTCTTTTTTTGTCGTTGGCAGCCATTCCCTGCCAAAGAAGAGTCCATTTTTCACTCCGCTAAGTTACTTATTTAACTAACTTGCAGGTACAATTTCGCGTTAAGGCAGAGACTTTAAATATATATGAAAACTAATTTAAGGTTAAGCAGTTTTTTTAAAATAAGATTAGCTGCATTTAAATGGTTATCAATCATTTTAATGTCATTTTTACCAATCCTGTCAAATTCACAGGATCATCCGCTCCGACCTTCGGTAGGCCTTGTCCTTAGCGGAGGAGGTGCTCATGGCATCGCTCATCTGGGGGTTATTATGGTGATAGAGGAGGCAGGGCTCAGGCCTGATTGTATTTCCGGAACAAGTATGGGCAGCATTATAGGAGGAATGTATGCAACAGGCTATACTGCTGATAGTTTGTTCAGGCTATTAAAGGCTGTCAACTGGAATGAAATGCTCTCTAACCGGATGTCGGAAGACAGGATTGTTTTCCCTGAGAAACCAAGATTTTACAATAGCATAATTTCTTTATCGGTAAAAAAAAATAAGGTTAACATTCCTTCAGGACTGAATAACGGTCAGCTGATAGAAAATTCTCTGAGTTATTATACCTGGCCGGTTGCGGATATCAATGACTTTTCAAGGCTCCCCATCCCTTTCACCTGCAATGCCACTGACATTGTTACATACAAGAAAATCAATTTCAATCAGGGATACCTGTCTGATGCCATCAGGGCCAGCTTTAGTGTACCTTCAATATTTACAGCACACGAGATTGACACCCTGCTTTTACTTGACGGGGGGCTCATCAGAAATTTTGCAGCCAGTGAAGCGAAAGAGATGGGTGCGGACATTCTGATCGGATCGTATGTCGGCTTTGAAAAAAACAGTGTTGAAAAGCTCCAGACAATGCCTGGTATACTTGAGCAGATAGCTATGTTCAGAAGTCTTGAAGATTTCAATGAAGAGAAAAAGCTGGTGAACATCCTCGTAAAACCCGCTGTTGAAAGGTTTTCTGTATCTGATTTCAATAATGTGGACTCGCTTGTGCATGCCGGATATGTTGCTGCAGTTCCGTTCAGGGAAAAATTCAGAAAACTTGCTGATTCTCTTAATTCATTTGGAGAACAGGCTGAGCTTCCCTTCCTCCTGAATAAAAACACCTATACCTTCGATAAAATTGAAATTACAGGTAACAAAGTCTATTCAACAGAACAGATAGCAGGTGTTCTTGACGTTAAAGCAGGGGAAGTTGTTGAAAGGGATTTCCTGACTAAAAGGATTGAACTACTTTATGGAAGATCATGGTTTGATAAAGTCAAATACAGGATCATACCCCGAAATGATTCGCTTATTCTTGCAATTGACTGCAAGGAAAAACCAAGAGCAATGATTTATGGATCTGTACATTACAATAATTCATTGCAATCGGGACTTATTCTGGGATTCACTCTTAAAAATCTACCTGTACGAAGAACAGTTATAGATTTAAATTCTTACATGGGAAAGTACTACAGAGTGAAAACAGGTATTCTTCAATATCTCGGCAGAAACCAGAAGTTTGGACTGACTATGAATTATCTCATTGACAATACGCTATTTCCCTGGTTTGAACATAACAACGAAACAGGAAATACATTGAGCAAGAATCAGAGTTTCAATGCCGGCATCAATAACTATATTGGATTGAATAATGCTATAACTCTTTCCGGAAGCTATCATGAAACCAACCTAAAACCTGATTTCATCTCAAATAATAGTATTATAAATTATTCATATGATTACTGGGCATCAGACCTGAAATTTTCACGTAACACTCTAAATAACATTCATTTCCCAGACAAAGGTATTATTATAGATATTACAGCCGGAGTCTCAAAATTAAGGTATGCATCTCAAAACACCGGCAATACTGAAATACCGCTTACCTACAATCCCGAATATAAGCCTGAGAATTTCTACACAATAAGGGCCGGGATCAGACAATATTTTTCCAGGGGAAAAAGGACAACCTTTTCAATAGGCTTTGAAACTCTTTATATTACAGACACTGATTCTTTATCATCCAAGAATAACTTCTTCCTTCTGGGAGGAATACAATCCGATACCAGGAGATCTTTGCTTATGACAGGGTTTAATCCCAATGAGATCAAAGTAAGGAGGATGAGTATCCTGAGAACAGAACTGGACATAGAGTTCGTCAGAGATCTGCACATTAACGTAATGGCAGACCTTGCAGCCATGGAGGACAATAATTATCCTTATGAACTTATTGTATTGTCAGGTTACGGATTTGGCATAGGTTATAATTCAATAATAGGTCCTGTCAAAGCCGGAATTATGTACGGAGTGTCACCCACTGAAACACATTTCAGTAGCTTTAAAAGTTATATAAGCATTGGTTATAATTTCTGACCAGACAATTTACCTGAATGGTCTGATTGTTGTTCATATATAATAATTAATTAATTATGCTTTTTTGTCATAGTGACCTTTACAGATAAGAATGGAAATTTCCAAAGTAATAAAACAGCACAGAAAGCTTTGCAGATACGTTTCTGAGAAGAAGCTAAAGCAGAGCCTAGATATTCTTTCAGAGATGATTAGCTCTGCCTCTGCAGGCGATTTGCATGATGATTATAATAATATTGTCATGACATACAGGAACATGCTTACCTACACTATCGATGGTATTAATGATCCTGAAAGAAATAAGATATATCTAAAACTTATTCAATCTATTCTAAGGTTATCAGACCGTGTCAGACAGGACATATTGTCACATTTTTCGGGATGGCATACCTACTGGGTAAAACAGCAGACAGAAAAGGAGCTTAGGATTACCGGTAAGACTATTGTTGAGAATGTAGATGATCTCATGTTTAAATCGGAACTTGATGAATGGCTCAAGCTAAGCCAGGAAATTAATCCGGACCCAGAGTCAGAGATATCAAAAAGACACAAACTCCTGATAAAGAATATTTTTAACCACCTATGGCTAACTGATTATTATGGTGAAGCAGAAATAAGTCTGATTAAGATTATACTAAAATCCGGAAAATTCAGATGGCATGAGGCATGCCTTTTCACCTCTGCAATCACGCTTAGCACGCTCAGGACATGGCAGACAGAGAAGCTGATGTACCTTCTTGATATATATGAAGATGGGCAGGAACAGGTTATGGAGAGAGCACTATCAGGAATTATACTGAACCTCCATTATTATAATTCGAGGGTAAAGCTCTACCCTGAGATCGGAAAAAGAATCACGAAGATGAGTCGCAATTCAAGGTTCAGGGAGCAATGCAGGATTATAGTATTACAAACCATACGATCGAGGGAGACAGAAATGCTCGCTCGAAAACTACATGATGAAATACTTCCTCAGGTAGCTAAGCTCAAGCCGCAGATAGAAGAAAAGCTTGACCTCGAAAATATATTGTCGAAGGACAAGACGGAGGGAAAGAATCCCGACTGGTCAGAGATGTTTAATGACTCCCAGGAGATCTTTAAAACGATGGAGGATCTTACAAAGCTTCAGATGGAAGGTGCAGACGTCTATATGTCAGCATTTGCCAATATGAAACATTTTGATTTTTTCAAGGATTTCCAGAACTGGTTTGTTCCCTTCTACCCCGATCATGAAACTGTGAATGAGGTCTACCAGGATGAGATACTTGGACCAGGGACCAATGAGCTTTCTGAGGCGCTTTACAAAACTCCATTTATATGCAATTCCGACAAATACTCACTTCTTTTAAATCTCAAATATCTGCCCTCTTCTCAAAAAAGCATGATGCTTAAAGTATTCAGGATGGAGCTTGAGGGATTGCAGCAATTAAATGAGGATGAATCTGTCATTGACCCATTCAGAAATTTCAGGATCAATGTTACTCAATACCTCCATGATATTTACAGGTTCTTCAAGCTGTCACCATACAAGAAGGAGTTTGAAGATATCTTCTCCGGAAGGCTTGATATTTACAACTCTGAATTCTTCAGGATGACGGGGAATGCTGATGAGGCAGAAGCAGGATTGGCTGATTATTTCTTCAATAAGAATTTTTATGATGATGCACTCGGGCTTTACCTGAAAGAAATCAACAGAAAGCCGGATGAAGACACACTTTATGAAAAAATCGGATACTGTTACCAGGAAAATGCAAATTACCAGGAAGCACTTGTCTATTACAGAAGAGCTGAGCTTATAAACAGGAAGCCATGGACACTAAAAAAAATAGGTCTCTGCCTCAGGAGGCTTGGCAGGACGGAAGAGGCACTTGAATACTATCTTTTGGCCAGCGATATGGAACCAGAAAATATTCATACAATTATAATGACTGCCCATTGCTACCTTGACCTTCATGATTATGACAAGGCCCTTAAATATTATTTCAGAGTTGAATACAAAGAACCTGATAATCTCAAGATATTAAGACCAATAGCATATTGCTATTTCGCTTTAGACAGATTTGATGATTCGGAGAAGTATTATGACCGTTTATCGGCCGGGAAACTGACGGCTCATGATCTTATAAACAAGGGGCATCTGGCACTCTGCAAAGGGAATATGAGAGAGGCTGTGGATCTTTATCGCCAGAGTATAATCTCTGATGAAATTACAAGCGATCAGTTTATGAATATCTTTTCGGGCGACCAGGAACTGTTAATAGCTCTGGGAGTTAATCCTGATGATCTACCGATACTTCTTGATTATCTGTTATTCAGTATAAATTAAAAAGGGTTGAACAGAATCAGGGCCTTTTACTATCTGCCGGAGTTGGTGGTGGATTTACCCCCGGAGAAAATCCTGAACTGTCATGTCTTCTGCTTCCGCTATCAGAATACTCTCTGCCATGATTATTACGACGTGATTTGATCATCTCCATACGCTGTGCATCAAGTTCCAATAATCTGGCAATCTGTTCATGTGTCAGATTGGAATCAATCTCTGTCCTGAACTTATGCATACGGGCTTCAAAATCTCTCCGGAATGTGGCTGTTGCATCACTGTTAAGCTTTGAATATTTGTTAAGGATCTGATCTATAATTACTTTTTGTTCATCAGTAGGTTGAATAGCCTGGTACATACCTTCCCTGAATTTTTCTTCTGAATAGAAAACTTTTACAGGCTTTAACCTATGAATTCTTAACTGCGCTGAGGTGAGCATCCCAAGGAAGAATCCTATTACCAGGGTTACAACTACCAATATGACCGGTCGTATTTTCATAAAATAGTGATAAATATCAATTTTCTGTTAATAAACAAACAATGCTTTCGCTATAACCATCGCTTACTCCAAGCAGTGAATCAAAGGAGAGTGATCCCTCTTTCAGAAATATGGAAAGCATCAGCAACACAATAGCTGCAGTTGCCGTAAATGTCACCCGGTAGAATGCCAGGCTGAGTTTCCTGTTAAACTCAGAGTCACTTTTGATAACATACATTTCATCATTTAGCCTGCCAAGCACTTTATCTTCAAATCCGTCGCTGAAGTCCAGGGTAAAAGCTTCCTGTAATTCCGAACCGGCTGTTAATGCATCAGGTTCATTATCAAGTGAACTGATTATCATTCTTTTAATTTCGGAAGGTTTCATATTACTTATAGTTTTTCAGAATATCCCTTAGTTGTTCCTGCGCCCTTGATAATCTTGAAAGAATAGTACCCAGTGGAAGATCAAGAATCTCAGCAGTTTCTTTTGTTGAATATCCCTGGAGCATCCTCATAGTTACAATAACTCTGAATTTCGGATCAAGTTTCATAAGTGCCTTTAATACTATCTCCTTAATCTCATTTCTTTCAGCATTATTATCATCAGCAATATCAAATTCATATAGTTCATCATTACCCTTATGCAGGAAAGTGGATGAAAATCTCTTTCTTCTTTTAATCTCATTCAGAGTCAGATTAACTGCTATTTTCTGGATATAAGTAGATAATTTAGCTTCACCCCTGAAATCTGATAATGAATGATACAATTTAATAAATACTTCCTGACCAATATCTTCTGAGTAAACCGAATCGCCCAGCATCCCTTTTACTGTATGTGCCACCATTCGCCGGTATCGTGTAACAATCTCTCCGAAAGCAGCCTTATCACCTTCAAGAGCGGCCTTTACAAGAAAGTCATCTCCCGAAGTTCTGTACGATTCGTTAACCATACTTCTAGTTAATAGACAAAAAGAAACGGAACTTTATTCCGGTCAATCATAAATATATAATTTCATGGCCTTTGAAAAAAAAATCCCCTTAAGGCATATCATTATTATCCTCAGCAAGAGTGACATTAAAATCCTTACTGAAATGGATCAGGTAAAGCTTCTTATTTTCAAATCCATCGTTAATATTTTTGTTTTCAAAGTCAAAGTCTGTATGCAACAGATCAACTCTGTGCATTAATGGATTATTAATAAATTCCTTTCCGTGAAGGGCCAGCCCGCTAATAAAGTAGTAAGCTATATCATAGCCTTGCCAGGCATAGCTTATCTCGGTTGGCTCGGTCATGAACTTCCTCCTGAAGTCGGCATTAAACTGCTTTATATCATTACTGTTATAGTCGATCCAGAATGGAGAAAATACAAGCATGTCAAGATCAAAAAAGTACCGTGGCTCAAGGGTTTCAATCTCCCTCAATATAGGGTAGCCAAAAATTTTCAGATTATGTTTCTTTAAAAGCCCGTGAACATCCATAATAGTCTCGCTGATAACAGGGGGATCTTCTGAAGCAATAATTATAATATTCTTAGCCTGGGATGAAAGAGCATGCTCAAGACGGTTTATTGAATCGTTATCGAATTTTGACCTGCTGAAAAACAGCAATTCTTTAAATTTGATATCTTCAAAAGGCATCCAGGCTGTGAGCTCGGTTATTATCATATTTTTAAACCTCTTTACATCAGCATCCACGCCCAGAGAGTCTGAATGAATGAATATAAAATTATGATCGACATATTCACTAAGCTTCCTGGCAAGGGCTTTCTGGGAAACTTCCAGCGAGGGGTTGGCCATGAACAAATTAGGGTTTCCTTCGAGGACAGAATTATTGTAAAAAGGTACCGGTGAAACAACAGGTATTCCGGCTTCTCTTGCGTAGGCAGAAACCTTTGTGAGATTACGTGAATAAACAGGACCGATTATAAGATCCATATCTGCCAGTTTCCCGCTGTTTATAAGCCGTTCAAGCTCTATTGTATCACTTTTTATATCGTAGGTAGAAAGGTTGATATCCATTCCCAACGACCGTAAGGTATCTGCAGCAAGCAGGATCCCTTCATACATCTCCACAAAGTCAATGCTTCCTGGATATATCCATTCATCAGGTCTTTTTGTATCCTTATAAATCCTTTTTCCCTTTATCATCCTTGATGAGTCTACCTCAATCCTACGGGCATTCTCACTGAAATAGAATGGCAGCAGAACAGCAACATCTATTGATCCTGAAAGCTCCTTTACTTTTGTATATCCGGCTGGTCTTTCCACCGGTTTTAAAACTTCAGCCAAAGCAACTGGGACAGAATCCTTTTCTTCGGCAACTGCAGCCTGAATTTCAGCTTCCCTGGCTACAGGCACCCTGACATAATCACCAACCTGAGGGAATCGCAGATCCCTGTTTTCTCTCCTTAACTCCTTAACTGAGAGCCCGTAAATCTGTGCAATTGAGCCAAGTGATTCTCCTTCCTGAACTTTATGATATACATAATTTTTATCAGGAATGTCAAATTTCTGACGGTCACTCATAAACTTCCTTCGAGGAATGGCAATCTCGGTTCCTACCGACAATTTATTGATATCCAATCCCTGATTGCTCTGGATTATTTCATTATCAGAGACACCATATAGCTTTGACAAATAGTAGATTGTTTCACCGGGATTAAGAGTATGATATATAAAATTTATCTCATCACGCTTTCTTTTTACCGGCTCAGGAACCGGTTTAGCATCAGCTTCAGTAACAGAACTTACCGGGATACGCAAAGTTTGTCCCTCTGTCAGTCCGTAAAGGGCAGGAGGATTCTCCTTAACAAGCTCCTCAACTTTAATTCCGTATGCCTTTGAGATTGAGTAGGCAGTCTCGCCTTTCTTAACAAGATGTATATAATAAGCCACTCCCGAAATAACCGCCTTATTTTGTGACCTTTCAACAACTACCTGCCCGAATGCAGCTGATCCCAGGTTAATAAGAAGTATAAATAATACTATTTTGACCTGTCGGATGATTCTCATTTGCGAACTCTTCATTAATTAAAGTGAATAAGACTTAAGGTAATTCAGGCAATTCGTTTCTATCCTTTCCGTAACGTTCGAGATATCTGCCTTTACAAATTTTTCACCTGTAATATTCTCATAGAGTTCTATATAACGATCGGAAACTTCATTTACGAAATTTTCGTTCATTTCCGGAACTATCTGTCCAGTCTGTCCCTGGAAGCCATTTGCCATAAGCCATTCTCTTACAAATTCCTTCGACAGCTGTTTCTGCGGAAGCCCCTTCTCAAATCGCTCCTGGTATTCATCAGCATAAAAATATCTCGATGAATCAGGAGTGTTTATTTCGTCAATAAGATAGATTTTTCCATCTTTTCTGCCGAATTCATATTTTGTATCAACAAGAATCAGACCATGCTGAAGAGCAATCTCCGAGCCTCTCAAGAATACTTCCATTGTATATTTTTCAAGAAGGTCATACTCCTCCTTTAAAACCAGGCCTTTACTGATAATTTCTTCACGCGAGATATCCTCATCATGTTTGCCCTGTTCAGCCTTGGTGGTCGGAGTTATTATCGGGTGATCGAATTTCTGATGTTCTTTCATTCCATCGGGGATAATTATACCACATATCTCCCTTTTACCTGACTTATAAGTGCGCCAGGCACTACCTGTAAGATATGCTCTTACTATCATTTCAACCGGGTATGGTTCGCATTTATGTCCAAATGTAACAGTAGGATCAGGTGTTGCAATCTTCCAGTTGGGAACTATATCGCGTGTAGCGTCAAGAAATTTAGAAGCTATCTGGTTCAGTACCTGACCTTTGAAAGGAATACCTTCGGGAAGAACAACGTCAAAGGCTGAAATGCGGTCTGAAACAATCATAAGTAGATATTTGTCACTTATGTTATAAACATCTCTCACCTTTCCTTTGTAAATGCTTTTTTGCCCGGGGAAATTGTAATCAGAACTCAGAATAGTTTTTGCCATACCAGAACTTATTTATCAATATTTATTCTTTATTATTATTACTCTGTGCAACTCTGTGCTTCTCAGTGGTACTCTGTGTAAGTTCTTTTTCAATTTCTTCATTCTCATAAGCTCTTACGATCTTTTTCACAAGCCCATGACGGATAATATCCCTCTCATCAAACCTTATTATAGATATACCATCTATACCTCCAAGTATTCTCATAGCCTGTATCAATCCCGAGTCGTTCTTTTTGGGAAGATCAATCTGGGTTGAATCGCCTGTCATAATAAATTTAGAGCTAACACCCATTCTTGTAAGGAACATCTTAAGCTGGCTTATAGTAGCATTCTGAGCTTCATCCAGTATTACAAAAGCATTTTCAAGGGTTCTGCCCCTCATAAATGCAAGAGGAGCTATCTGTACTGTTCCGTCCTCAAGCCATGTCTCCAGTTTTTTAAAAGGCAGCATGTCATGAAGTGCATCGTATAACGGCTGAAGATATGGATCAAGCTTCTCCTTCATATCACCAGGAAGGAATCCGAGCCTCTCACCGGCTTCCACAGCAGGACGAGTAAGTACAATCTTTTTTACTTCCCGCTCTTTTAAAGCTTTTACTGCCAAAGCAATTGAGGTATATGTTTTTCCTGTACCTGCCGGACCTTCAGCAATTATTAAGTCGTTGATCTTATAGTCGTTTACAAGCTGAACCTGGTTGACAGTACGTGCACGGATAGGTTTTCCGCTGGTCCCAAATACTATGACATCTTCAAAATGTCCATTAGATGCAGACCTCATATGTTCCGCATCGAGAAAGTATTTCTCTATATCTTCTTCTTCAAGCCGACGATACTTTTTGTAATATTCCAGAATTTCATTGAATTTCTTAGCGAAGAGAGTTATTTCTGACTCCTCCCCTATACATTTTATTTCATTCCCCCTGGCAAGTATCTTAATCTTTGGAAAGAATCCCTGTATCTTTTCAAGCTGGTTGTTATTTGTCCCGAAAAAGACAACCGGATCTACATCTTCAAGAAATATTGTTATCTCTGTCATCAATTCAACTAAAAATGTTCTCTATCCCGCATAAATAAACAATAGCAGGATTATATCCGTAAGGGTTTAAAAAAATTTAAAACGGACACTGCAAAGTAAGGTTATTTTTTCCTTAGAAGATTATCTTTGTTACAAGTTTTTTAGTATGCCTGTAGTCACCTTAACAACTGAATGGAAACCAGATGATATCTATAATGGAATCATAAAGGGTAAAATATGCAGCTTATCACCCGGTACTATCATAATTGACAATGCATGTAATATTCCTGTATTCAACATAGCCAAGGCAGCCTTTATAATCAGGAATACATTCGGAAACTATCCTGAAGGTTCTGTACACCTGATATGTGTACATTCAGAGGCACTAAAAGACCAGGAATACTTAGTAGTGAAGGCAAAAAATCATTTCTTCATAGGAACAGATAACGGCATTTTTAACCTGATTCTGAACTCTGAACCTGAGGAGGTTGTTAAGATAGACAAAAGGAACTCATATAATGAACTTGAAATTTTTGCAAGAACCGCCGCAGAGCTGCTAGCCGGAACAAAACTTCTGAAGCTTGGAGAGCCTGTCAGTTCTATCAGTGAAAGAGTACCTCTAAGAGCTACCATCGATAAGGATAAAATTATTGGAAGTATCATATTTATAGATTCTTACGGAAATGCAATATCAAACATAACAAGGGAGGTGTTCTCGAGGGTATTTGAAAGCAAGAATTTCAGGATACTTATACAGAGTAATAAAAACTATACTGATAATATTTCTGAAAAATACAGTGATGTTCCTGTAGGAGAACTACTTGCAAAATTTAATCAGCTCGACCTTCTTGAGATAGCCATAAACGGTGCAAATGTTTCTGAACTGCTGAGTATTGAAACCGGATCGGTAGTGAGAATTGATACAGCAGGTAGAGCTGTCTCCCCTAACAAATTATTCTAAAACAAGTTTAAAATGAATGATAAGAATAAAAGCCTCGAGGAGTTTAACAAGCTTATGGAGATTCTGGATGAACTCAGGGTAAAGTGCCCATGGGACATGAAACAGACTTTTGAGACATTACGTAAACTGACAATTGAAGAGACATATGAACTGGCTGATGCTATTTCATCGGGCAGTGATGAAGCGATAAAAAATGAACTTGGCGATCTTATGCTGCACCTGGTTTTTTATGCCAGGATAGGTTCTGAGAGAGGGACCTTTACAATGGCAGATGTACTTCAGGGTATTAATAGCAAGCTGGTTTACAGGCATCCGCACGTCTTTGGAGATGTTAAGGTATTGGGGGCGAGGCAGGTTGAGGATAACTGGGAAAAGCTGAAGATCAAGGAGAATAATGGTTATAAGCCTGTATTGTCCGGTGTTCCAACTTCATTACCTGCAATTGTGAAAGCAAACAGGATTCAGGAGAAAGTAAGAGGGGTTGGATTTGACTGGGAAAACCGTGATCAGATCTGGGATAAAGTAATGGAGGAAATATCAGAGCTTAAAGCAGAGGTAGAAAAGCTTGATACTTCAACTATTGAAGCTGAGCTTGGGGATGTAATGTTTTCAATAATCAATGCATCACGGCTATATGGTATTGATCCGGAAGCAGCTTTGGAAAAGACTAACAGAAAATTCATTAAGAGATTCAATTTTCTTGAGAAAGAGACTCTTGCCAAAGGCAGATCACTTCATGACATGTCACTTGATGAGATGAATGTGATATGGGAAGAGGCAAAGAAGGAGGATTGACATTATTTGACATGCCATGGCATGTTCCTACATAGCAAACCTGTAACTCAGCAACTGATAGATAATTTTTGCCGCAATAAAATCGGGGGATTTATTAGTTGGCGAAGGACACAATTCAACAACATCAAATCCAACAACATTCCTGCACTTAGTAACATCACGAAGAAAATGCATAAGATCGAAATAATCAGGTCCTCCCGGTTCGGGCGTACCTGTTGATGGCATTATTGAAGGGTCAAGTACATCCAGATCAATTGTTATATAAACATTCCTGGTCAGTTTGTCAATAGCCCTGGAATAGAGGCTTTTATCATTAAAAAGCTGGTATGCGTAGAAAATTCTGGTATTATCTACATATGGCAGTTCATCAACCGACATGCTTCTTATCCCAACCTGGACAATAGGTGAAACTTCTCTTGCGCGAGCCATTGCACACGCATGGTTATACTTTGACCCTTCATACTCCTGCCTCAGATCGCCATGTGCATCAAGCTGCAGAATAGTCAGATCAGAGTAACGCTCAGAAAAAGCTTTAAAGGCCCCAATAGGAACAGTATGGTTTCCGCCGATTATGACCGGAAATTTTTTCTGATCAATGAGCATAAGTGTCCTCCTGTAAACAGCGTCAACGAGCTTTGACGGAGTTTCTTTCTCAAGAACAGGTTCTACAGTATGAATACCTTTCAAGTGAGCTTCGGTAGCAGTTTCGATATCAAAGAATTCGAGATTTACAGAAGCATCAAGGATAGCATCAGGCCCTTTATCGGAGCCATGCATCCATGTACTTGTTTCATCATAGGGAACGGGAAGTATAATTATTTCAGAATCATCATAATCATATACTACTTCATTTCCTCCGAAGTTCATATGAAAAGGTTATTTGATTGAAAACACTTTAATATTATTCCTTTCCAGCCTTGGGTACAGCGGGTTTCTTTTTCTTCTTTGCAGGGGCAGCAGGCGCTTTTTCAACCTTTTTTTCAGACTTCTTTTCATCCTCTTCAGTTTTCTTTTCTTCAGCCTCTTCCTTAACAAGAAGGTTAAGCTTATGGAGAGTATTATACCATATGGCGACCTTTTTTAAATCGCTTGTATATACTTTATCTCTATCGTAATCAGGCAGAATCTCTTCAAACCATTTTTTAAGCATGGTCCCGTCAACTTTCCCGTCAATAGTAAGGCCACCATCAGACTTATCCCATATCAGATCGAAAACCTTTGACAGAGGCATGTCTTCCTTTTCGGTAAAAATTGCTATATCTTCGAGAGAGCTGACTTTTGAAGAACCGAATGCACTGCTCCTTTTCAATGTCTCAAGGTGTTCAACAATTATTGAATTCTTACCCTGGGCAATAAACCTGAACAACCCCGGTTCACCTGAAATCGCAATTATGTCTTTTAATATCATAATATTTTTTTTACAAAATTAATCCTTGTATTAATTATCGAGTATATCTGATACCTGTTTTTCAAAAATAATATCAGTTCATATTCCTCTCCTTCTTAATCTTATCATATGCCTCATTGACTTTCTTGAACTTTTCATCGGCTGTTTTTCTAAAGTCATCGCCAAGATGGCTCACCTTATCCGGATGGTACTTCATTGCCATCTTTCGGTATGCTTTCTTTACTTCATCATTGGATGCTGTCCTTTCTATCTCAAGTATCTTATATGACGAATCTGTTTCAGGGATGAACATATTCCTGATTGAAACAAAATCGTTTGTTGAAATACCCAGTGCCCCGGATATCTTCTCAATAAGATCAAATTCTGCATTATTTATTACGCCGTCAGCAAGTGAAACGTTAAAAAGTAGATGAAGCAACTGCAGCCTGGATGAATAATCCATATTATTACTTATCTGAATACAGATATCCTTTACCATTATATCCTGCTTGAGAATATCTTTCAGAAGCAATGTTGCCTCCTTTGCCGACTCACGTCCAAATTGTCTTACAAAAAACTGTTTAACATAATCAAGTTCAGATTTAACCACTTTGCCATCAGCTTTCATAACAGCTGCCACAAGAACCAGCAGACTCATTGCGAAATCACCCTGTGAAGTTCTTGGTGTACGTTTTGAATAGGAAGTTGTAACCTCAGTTGTACTGTCAATTACAGAACCAACAATAAATCCGAGCAACCCTCCAATTGGGCCACCCATTGCAAAACCCAAACCTCCACCAAGCCATTTTCCAAACATTAACCTTTCGTATTAAGGGTTAAACACTACTGATTATATTTTCATGAATCCTCAGCACAGCAGGAATTATCATGTCATTTTCAGAATTAGCTATAACATAGTCAGATTTTTTAATCCTTTCAGTATCATCCATCTGGTTTCTCATTCTACCCATAACCTGTTCCCTGGTAAGACTGCTCCTGTGAATTACCCTGTTCACCCTCTCTTCAACAGGGGCTACCACAGTAATAATACGATCCACAATATTCGAGGCTCCACTTTCAAAAAGAATAGCAGCTTCCATAATTACATACGGTGCATTTTGTTTCCTCACCCATTCCCTGAAGCGGTTAAATACTACCGGGTGAACCAGTGCATTTACTTCCTCAAGAAGCGATCTGTTATTAAAAATGAGAAACGCAAGCTCAGCCTTGTCAAGGCTTCCGCTCTCATACAGGTTCTTACCTACTATTGTATTAAGTCTCAGAATTATACTGGTATCAATATCCATTACTTCCTTTGCCTCGTCATCGGCAGAAAAAACAGGTATTCCGAGCACACCGAAAACCCTGCATACAGAAGTTTTCCCACTGCCAATGCCACCGGTAACTCCAAGTTTCATAATACTGGTGTATCCTGTTCTCATTTTGGATTTATCCTGTTGAACGATAAAAAAAGTGTGTCCGTTTTTACTGATACAACACTACAGTCAGATCGCAATTGAACTGAGAAAGGTTTTATAAGACCTGAGGCAATTATATAATAATCAAGAGACTTACTTTCAGGCACTCTCTTGTATACAATCGTTGAAAGATCTATTGAAAGAGAGGTCTGCGTAAGAGGGTATTTATGTTTTAGTATTGAATAACCAGGGCCCTTAAGAGTGAGGTCAATCCTTGAAGGAGCATCATCTGAAATGGTCAATCCTTTAGGAACATTAACAAATCTGACATCCATAGGCACATCAGCTTCAGTCTCCTTCCCAAGTGAATTAATATACCACAGGGCAAAAGAGAGAATAAGAAAAAAGGTAAAGGTAACAACGTTCCTGTTGATACCTCCTTTGTTCTTCATCGCATTCTTTTCCATGGATTATTCATCCTTTTTATTCAGGACGGTATTATAAAAAGATCTCTATGACTGTTCATCTGTTGATGGATCTTTCAGGACAGCGTTCTTGTCAACTTTAAGTTTAAAATCACCACCTACCTCCATCATGATGTAATTATCCTTAACTTCATGTACTCTTCCATATATCCCTCCTGTTGTGATAACCTTATCTCCTCTTTTTAATAAGCTTCTGTAGTTGGTCATTTCCTTCTGCTTCTTCATTTGTGGTCTGATCATAAAGAAATAAAAAACCACAAATACAAGGATCAGTGGAAGGAAAGTAACCAACGGATTACTCTGACCGGCGCCTCCGGCCGGCTGTCCGGTAAGATACAAAAATGCAAAATTGGTCATAGTCAAATTATTAATTATTAATCAAATATATTAGTTATTTTTTTAACTGAACATCTGCAGTAATTTTTAAAAGTATAACGGGAACTGTAGCATTTGATTTTACAGTGATAGTCTTTGCCTGCAATCCGCTCCTGCCTGAAGTATCAAATATAACCTCAAGATTTCCGCTTCTTCCAGGAGATATCGGTTTTCTGTCATATTTTGGTACTGTACAACCGCATGAGGTTATCGCATTCTGAATTACAAGATTGCCTGTACCCTGGTTTTCAAATCTAAATATGTATCCCACCTTTTCTCCTTCTTCAACCTTGCCAAAGCTATGTTCATACTCTTTAAACACAATTACAGCCTTACCTGTATCTGTTAAGGAATTAACAGAATCGAAATTAATATTCCCTGATCCTGAGCCACATCCGGCAACCAGCAACAGCGCAAATAAATTCATAAAGACGAAAACTTTCATAATCATTAAATTTCTTTATTCTGAATAATTCTCACCTACCAGACCCCTGCCAAATTTGTTAAAAAGCCCTTCCTCCCGCATCTCCTTAACGATATTGTCAAGAATCCCGTTGACAAAGTTACTGCTTTTGGATGTACAATAATATTTTGCAATTTCGATATATTCATTAAGAGTTACCTTTACCGGGATTTCAGGAAATTCAAATATCTCTGTAATAGCCAGCTTCATTACCAGGATATCCATAAGGGCTATTCTTTCAACCTCCCAGTTTGTTGTGTTTTTATCAATCAGCTCCGAAGATTTCTTTGAGTGCAGAATAGCCTTGCGGAAAAGTATCTTAACAAATTCAGCATCTTCCTCATTTTTATAAAGTGGCATAAGAGAAGTGTTTTCATCCGAGTCTGCCTTGAATTTTCTGAGGGTCTTTTCAACCATGGCGGTTATATATTCCATGTCATCGTTCCAGTATATACTCTGTTCCTCAAGGTTTGAATTCAGATCTTCTGAAGCTGCAAAAAATTCTGTTACCATTCTGATAATAAACTTTCTGTCGGACTGAAATGTAATTGTTTCAGATGCCATGTATTCACGATATACGTCCCAGGCTACCATTTTATTATAGAGTATACGTGGAATATGGGGGTTATTGACCCAGGAAAGCTTTTTTGAGCTGAGATAGTCATTCAATGCTTTGTTATTCCTTAGTTTGCTGATAATATAGTTGTCCACAAACCGGCGACGCGGATTAAGGTCTTCCGGGCCGGGCATTTTTTTCTGAAGAGCCTGGTCTATTTTCTCACTGGCCAGGTCTGCAATATCTACCAGAAGCAGAAGCAGGTAATGGTATAATTCGTATGTCTTATTAATACTGAATATCAATTCTGATTCGGCCTGTGGAAGGTTATCATCCTCTCTGCGGTTAAAAGCATAGAGTGCCATCAAAGCCTTAATACGTAGTAATCTTCTGCTTATCATTTATAAAGAACCTCGCATTTCCGCTGCAAAAGTAATCTTTTTCCTATACCCTCAAAACAGCTTCACCATATATTTATGACAAAAGAGTGGTTGCATTTTGATTTGAAAAAATATTTGTTACATTTGACAGCATGAAAGAAAACCTTATAATTAACTGACTTAGAAATGGAAGACGAATCAGGAGTTAAGGAAGGCATTGATAGTCATGATGAGAAGAGTGTCAGGGAAGAGATCTTTACCAAGGTTGTACGCGCAGGTAAAAGAACTTATTTCTTTGATGTAAAAGCTACCAGGAAAGATGATTATTATCTCACAATCACTGAGAGCAAAAAACGTCTGGGCAAAGAGGGCAAAGTGTTTTATGAAAAGCACAAGATTTTTCTCTACAAGGAAGATTTTGAAAAGTTTGCTGATGGACTCAGGGATGCTGTTGACTATATCGGCAACAACGGAAACATACCTGAAGGTACTGAACGGACCGATGATGCTGAAAATGGAATGGAGAAAAACTCCGTTGCAGCCGTTGAGTTCACAAGTATTGAATTTGATGACCTTGGAGAAAAATAGTGCATCATCTTTATCTCTTTTCTTTAGTTAATTGCCAATGACTGATTATGTACTCCTTATAGCAGGATTACTGCTGATGGTGGTGGGTATTATAGGGTGTCTGGTTCCTGTTCTTCCAGGTCCTGGTTTTAGTTTTGTTGGCATTATCCTTCTCCATCTTTCACGCTTTGGTCAGTTTACTGATATTGCACTTTTTACACTTGGCGGCATAGCACTATTAGTCACCATCCTTGATTTTGTGGTCCCGGTGTGGGGAACTAAAAAGTTTGGAGGCTCCAAATACGGGATCAGGGGAGCCACGATAGGACTTGTTATAGGATTGTTTCTCGGACCTCTTGGCTTGATAATAGGACCACTTCTGGGAGCATTTGTCGGTGAGCTTATTTTTAAGGATGATATTAACTATGCCCTCAAGGCAGGCTTTGGCAGCCTCCTGGGATTTCTAACCGGCATAGGATTAAAACTTGCAGCCTCCTTAATAATGACTTTTTACTTTTTTAAAGAGTGGATTGCATGAGGGCTCTGGGCACTGGGTTATGGGCGCTGGGTACCAGAATTAAATTAATAAACATTCTAATCTTTCCTCAGCTCCTAGCGCCTATAGCCTAGCATCAAGTGCCTAGAGTTGAGCGTCGAGCGTCAAGCATCCATCGTCCAGCATCCCTAACTTCCCAACGTAGCAACCATCACTGCCTTAATTGTATGCAGCCTGTTTTCAGCTTCATCAAAGACTATTGAACGTTCAGATTCAAAAACATCCTCAGTAACCTCCATTCCGTCAAGACCATATTTTTGAAAAATCTCCTCCCCTACTTTTGTATCCCGGTTATGAAATGCCGGAAGACAGTGAAGGAATTTCACCTGCGGATTGCCTGTCATTTTCACAACTGCACTATTCACCTGGTATGGTCGAAGAAGCTTGATTCTTTCCTCCCATACTGAATCGGGCTCTCCCATAGATACCCAGACATCAGTATAAAGAAAATCCACACCACTGACAGCTTCATTTACATTCTCGGTGATGGTAATTTTTGCACCTGTTACTTTTGCTATCTCAAGGCATTTAGTGACAAGTTCATCAGCTGGCTGGCATTTTTTCGGAGCTGCTGCCCTGAAATCCATACCCATCTTTGCTGCTCCTACCATTAGAGAATTACCCATATTGTTGCGGGCATCTCCCAGATAGCAGAATGATATCCTGTTCAGAGGTTTTTCCGAATGTTCAAGCATGGTCATGAAATCTGCCAGTATCTGTGTAGGGTGAAATTCATTTGTAAGTCCATTCCAAACAGGCACTCCGGAATATTTTGCAAGGTCCTCTACAATATCCTGCCCATACCCTCTGTATTCAATACCATCGTACATTCTTCCAAGCACCCTGGCAGTATCCTTCATCGATTCTTTTTGCCCGATCTGAGAACCACTTGGTCCAAGGTACGTTACATGTGCACCCTGGTCCAGAGCCGCAACTTCAAATGCGCACCTTGTACGTGTTGATGCTTTTTCAAATATCAGGGCTATGTTTTTCCTTCTGAGCTTTTGCTGTTCAGTACCGCTGTATTTAGCTTTCTTAAGATCAAATGACAGATCAAGCAAAAACTTAATCTCTTCAGGTGTAAAATCAAGAAGTTTCAGAAAACTCCTGTTGCGTAGATTGTAAGGCATGGTCACTTAGTTTAAAGTTGAAAGTTCAAAATTAACAATAAAATGAATATGGAAAAGAGGCTTCAGACTTAAGGCTAACTCTTGCCTGACACCTGACACCTGACGCCTAAACCTATCGTCTCTCATCTTCATATTCCATAGTAATCTTTGATCCATACTTAGTATCAGCCAGTTTAAATGCTTCTGTAATAACGCTCATACGTCCGCCACTTTTTATGAAATGAAGGCAGGCTTCAATTTTTGGTGCCATACTTCCTTTTGCGAAATGTCCTTCCTTCAGGTACCTGAGAGTATCGGCATAGTTTAGAAACTCTTTTACTTCCTGGTTCGGCTTATTGAAGTTTAAATATATATAAGGTACATCTGTAAGGATATAAAATTCATCAGCACCAATCTGTGATGCCAGGAGTGATGAGGCCAGATCCTTGTCGATAACAGCTTCCGCTGGCCTCACATCATTTTTTTCATCGAGGTAAACAGGAACACCTCCTCCTCCGGCTGCAATTACAATATTGCCCGTAACTGCAAGTTCTTTGATTATTGAATCGTTCATTACACGGATAGGGACAGGTGAAGGAACTACACGACGGTAACCGCCTTCTGCCTTTACCTCCACTTTAAACAGCCATCCTTTACGGGCAGCAAGCTCTTCAGCCTCATCCTTTGAATATATTTTGCCTACGCGCTTCTGAGGATCAGAGAAGGCACGGTCATTAATATCAACAAGTACCTGCGTCACAATACACACTACATTCTTCTTTATTCCATGCCTGTTAAGTACATTCCTGAGCATTCTTTCAATCATATAACCTAATCCACCCTGGGAATCAGCAACACATATATCGAGAGGCATCTGAGCAATTGAATACATATGCTCTCCTGCATCATTACGCATAAGAATGTTACCAACCTGTGGACCATTGCCATGTGTGATGACAAGATCATATCCTTCATTTATAAGAAATACAAGGTTTTCGAGGGTTTCAGTCGTATTCTGTTCCTGTTCATCAATTGTCCCAACCTGTTCACCTCTCAGTAAGGCATTTCCGCCAAGAGCTACAACTGCAAGTTTTCTTTTCATCATATAATATTTTTATTCCTATGGCATGATGAAACCCGCATGTTACTGATTATTATAAAATTGTGCTTGTGTATACAAATACATGCGGGTTTCATAAGACCATATTAAACAGCAAAACTATCAAATAGAAAATGAATAAGAATAATATAAGAGTCTAAAATTAGAGGAAGATAAATATGTTAAAAAACATAGTAATATGACTCCATTTTCATAATTATCAGTCTGTAGAACTGAAATTAAAAAAAAATGCTACTTTTACAATATTCATATTAAAAACAGATAAGTGAGGTTCGGAACACTCTCCATTATTATTTTAATTTTTCTTCTCTTTTTCAGCTCCTCCTGTTTGGAACAAGGAGGTAAAAACATAAACCAGGGAGAGATACATTATTCAATTGAATATGGAGGAACCCTGGGAAGCGTACCTAAAGAAGTGCTCCCAAAAAGCCTTATAGTATATTTCAAGAAAGATAAATTGCTGTTCGAAATGGTTTCATCCTTCGGGAACTCCGGTATTTTAAATCTTTCCAATCCTGAAGAGGGTATATTTGACACCTATTTCAGCCTTTTTACAATTAAGTATTATTATGCTGCCGCGGAGGGTGAAGTATTCCCCGGATTTGAAGGCATGGATGGTATGGAAATTAAAAAGACATCAAAAACGACACAGATCTGCGGATTCAACTGCAAAAATGCCGAAGTAACCTTCCCTTCCGACAGCAGCAAGGTGATGAGCGTGTGGTATACAGATGAAATCAATGTAAAAAATTCCAATATCTCAACTCCTTTTAAAGATATCGATGGCGTTCTTCTGGATTTTTTCTTCTACCTGGGCACTACTGAGGTTCATTTTACTGCGGAAAATGTGTACAATAAAGATATCAATGATGAAACATTTACAAGGAGAAATGACTTCAAAAGAGTCTCCAGAGATGAGATAAATAAATTTATCAACAAAATGATAAGTCTTTAAAGGGCGTCAGGCTACCGGTAGCTATCGGTAAGGCATGAACCATCAGTAATTAAACTATCTTTTTACAAAATCATTCTTACCCGTATTTTTAAAGTGGCAAAATTATTACCTTTGGATTGCGTTTTCCAGACGTTACCGAAGAATAAATTATGATTCAGAAATGACTAAAGAGAAGGAAGAGTCTGCAAAGAAAAAAATAAAATCATCAAAAGGTTCTGAAAAATCAAAATCCTTCTTTACTGATGATAGGATAAAATTCATTATCGGTATTCTTATTACGGGATTTGCTCTATATCTTCTGCTTGCATGTATTTCATATCTGTTTTACTGGAAATTTGATGATAGTCTGGCCAATTCAGAAGTAATATCCGGAGCTGAAATAAAAGTTAAAAACTGGTCGGGTAAGAGCGGGCAATTCCTGGCCCGCTATATTATAGCATACGGTTTTGGTTACGGAGCATTCTTCATCCCGATAATTTTCGGTGTTTCAGGACTCTCCCTGCTTAAGTTTCCCAAAATAAGACCCATAAGTATGATCGGCAAATTCACTTTTGCCACAATCATACTTTCAATTATCCTGAGTTTCATATTTGGAGAAGCTGACGGATACCTCAAAAGTGGACCTGGAGGAGCTCAGGGATACTTCATAACAGAATGGCTTAAATCGTTTATGGGGCCACCGGGAACCGGTGTACTTATTTTTTCCATAACAATCACTTACCTGATTTTTGCCCTCAACATTAAACCTGAGACATTCACAAATCTTGTTAAGCCATTATTCAACCTGCTCAGAAGTAAACCACAAGATACTGACATTACAGGAGAGGCAGTAACAGAAATACAGACCCAAGAGCCCGATGATGAGATTAATGATAAACTGAAAGATGATGACAGGCAGGCAGAGTTTATTGTCAGAAATCTGAATTACAAAACGGAGGTTGAAGATGAACAAAATGATACTGAGCTAATTGAAATAATACCAACTTCAAAAGGATCTATCGTTCACGACTTTGATAATGATAATTCTGAATTTCCTCCTAAAGAAGAGGTCCCTATCAACATTTCAAAACCGGCAGCAGACGATATTCTCAGCGACAAAGAGGTTGAAAGGATAATGGAAAACTATGATCCCAGGCTGGACCTTTCAAGATATAAGTTTCCTCCAGTTTCCATACTAAGGGAGCATAAATCGGAAACGTCATTTGACAACAGTGAAGTATTTGAAAATAAAGAGAATATCATAAAGACGCTGGGTGACCATAAGATAAGTATCAAGAGTATTTCTGCAACTATCGGACCCACAATCACACTATATGAAATAGTTCCTGAAAGAGGTGTAAAAATAGCCCGTATCAAGTCGCTTGAAGATGATATTGCACTTAATCTGTCAGCCCTGGGAATAAGGATTATAGCACCTATACCGGGAAGAGGAACCGTTGGAATTGAAGTCCCGAACAAAAGGCCTGAAATGGTTTCCATGCGATCGCTTATCACTTCCAAGGCATTCCAGGAGACTAAATTCGATATTGCCCTTGCTCTTGGACGTACCATTACAAATGAACCATTTATTGTTGATCTGACAAAAATGCCACACCTGCTTGTTGCAGGAGCAACAGGACAGGGGAAATCAGTTGGGATCAATGCAATAATAACTTCAATAATCTATAAGAAGCATCCTGCAGAACTCAAATTTGTTCTGATAGATCCTAAAAGGGTTGAACTGCCGCTTTATAGCAAGATCGAGAGACATTTCCTGGCCAAATTGCCAGGAGAGGAAGATGCAATAATTACAGATACCCAAAAAGTTATAAACACACTGAATTCATTATGCATTGAAATGGATAACAGGCTGGAACTTCTGAAAGCAGCGCAGTCGAGAAACATAAAGGAATATAATGATAAATTCACTTCCCGGAAACTTAGTCCGGAAAAGGGACATAAGTACCTTCCATATATAGTCCTGATAATAGATGAATTTGCCGATCTCATTATGACAGCCGGGCGGGAAATAGAAGGACCAATAGGAAGGCTGGCCCAGCTTGCCAGAGCAATAGGTATTCACCTTATTATTTCTACCCAGAGGCCATCAGCAAACATAATTACTGGATTCATAAAAGCCAATTTCCCCACAAGAATTGCCTTCAGAGTATTTTCATCAGTCGATTCACGTACAATCCTTGATGCTACAGGCGCCGACAGGCTTGTAGGACGTGGCGACATGCTGATATCTTCAGGCAATGAACCTGTGAGGGTGCAATGCGCATTTATAGACACACCTGAAATAGAAGAGCTGACCGAATTTATAGGGTCACAGCAGGGATATCCTGATGCAATGCATCTTCCGGAATATATTGATGATACCGAATCGGGTGCTATTGAAGTTGATCTCAGAAAAAGAGACCCGATGTTTGAAGATGCTGCCAGACTGGTTGTACAGCACCAGCAGGGATCCACATCTCTAATCCAGAGGAAACTATCCATAGGCTACAACAGGGCCGGAAGGATAATTGATCAGCTTGAAGCGGCAGGAGTGGTTGGCCCTTTTGAGGGGAGTAAGGCCAGAGATGTTCTGTGTTCCGATTTTATCTCTTTGGAACAGATTTTGAAGAGCCTTGAGTAAAACGTAACTATGAAGATCAGAATAATTATTTTTGTATTACTTATATTCTGGCTAACAGACACTTCAGCTCAGACTGATCCTGCAGCCCTTAAGATTCTCGACAGATTCTCTGCAAATGCACTTTCTGCCCCTTCTGTATCGATAAGATTCCAACTGGTAAATGATGATCTTGCGGAGAATTCAAGCGACACTCTGACAGGTTCGGTTATTATAAGCAAGGAGAATTACAAACTGGATCTGCCCAACAATACAGTATGGTTTAACGGGAATGAATCATGGAGCTACCTTGAAGCCGAGAAAGAAGTAACAATTACCAGGCCGGATAAAAAAGACAACAGTTTCCAGAGTAAACCTTCAGGCATTTTCACATTACATAAAAAAGGATATAAAACAAGGCTGATAGATGAGAATGCTTCAGCCTGGATTATTGACCTCTACCCGGAAGATGTAAAGAGTGAAATTATAAGGATAAGGCTCACCATAGGCAAAACAGCCACAGACCTCAAAAGAATTGAATACAAAAGAAATGACGGAGTTGTTATAACCATTCTCGTAACTGACTACAACCTGAAACTAAAGCCTGACAGCGAGACGTTTCAATTCAGGTCCGGGAAATACAAAGATGTTGAAATTGTTGATATGAGATAGTCAGGAAAGAGTTATCAGGGATAAGCAATCCTGCTATGATACATATTAGACAGTCTTTTTTTAAAAACAGCTTTTATCTCCGTTATCTCTCTGAAAGTAAGTGGTGCATCTGAAAACTGTTCTTCCTGTTCCTGGATTAAGACCGTCCTCTCAACAAGTTCATTAATAGTTTCTTCGGTATATTCCTCAAGAGTGCGTGAAGAAGCTTCAACAGCATCTGCCATCATTACAATTGCCATTTCCCGTGAAAAAGGTTTTGGTCCTTTGTACTGAAAATCAACTTCAGTCAATTTTCCTGTTTTCTCCTTTTGCAGGTACTTTTTATAGAAATAATAGGCCTTTTTTGTCCCGTGGTGTGTTTTTATAAAATCAATTATCTGAACCGGAATCTTGTAATCATGAGCCAGCTTCACTCCTTCCTCAACATGATTAATAATTATACGGGAACTAACTTCCGGATCAAGGTCAAGATGCGGGTTGCCTTCCGATTTTTGATTTTCGATAAAAAATTCAGGAGAAGTAATTTTCCCAATGTCATGATAAAGAGAACCTGTACGGGAAAGCAGAACATTCGCGCCAATTGATCTGGAAGCTGCTTCGGCAAGATTGGCCACCTGAAGAGAGTGCTGGTATGAACCGGGAGCCTCTTCTGAAAGTCGCCTCAGAAGAGGGTTATTCGAATCAGAAAGCTCATGCATAGTTGTATCCGACAGGAAATAGAATTTCTTTTCAAAAATCGAAATAATCGGATAACCCGACAATAATAAAAGTCCGTTGCCGATGAACCATTTTAATTCAGACAGTTCAGACATGGAGACTGTGCCTTTTTGCCTGATAGTAAGAGCAATGAAAATAACTATATAAGTAATGGTTACCATGAATGATGAAAAAATCAGCTTATACTTTCTGTTTATATCTGATAATGATAAAATCGCAACTATCCCTGCAAGAAGATTTATGAAAATAAATTCGAATGGCCCGGTAACCATAAATCCTGAAAGCATAAGTGTAACCAGCAATATAAACATAGCCAGCCTGGCATCATAAAATGATCGTATTACTAGTGCTATAAGGGCATAAGGGACAAGGAAGATTATGCTCGCCTGGTGCTGTGTTATCACGAACTTTGTCATAATCACAAAGGCAAGAATTATAGCGAGTATGAACAATATTTTCCGTGATACATCCAGTATTTCCTTCCTGAAGTGTAAAATAAAAAGATAAAGCAGAAGGTAGCATGCTGAAACAATTATTGTATCTCCTGCTACTTCAATAAATGTCATATCCGATTCAATCATTCCGGTATAAACCACAATTGCAATACTGGCCAGGAAAAGGACCAGATTGATGAATCCTTTCTGTTTTGGTTTGGGTATTGCTGAATATATTGACATTTCCCTTTGCATTCAGGAGTAAAAATTTCAATGTTCAAAATTAACTATTTTTCCAATAACCTCTCTGAGGTTCTCTTTACACCCCCTGTGAATCTCCGAAAAACAATATGAATCACAACCTTGCAAGGAGAATAACACAGAGAAGTAACATAGTGACCGTGTGAAAAAAGTGTGATAATCACCAATATTTAGTAATTTTGACCAAACTTATAATTAATGGAAATTTTTGTTTGTGAAAATGTATTTGTTCCTCTCAGATCAGGACCTACTCATAAATCGGAGATGATGAGCCAGATACTGTTCGGAGAGAAATACAGGGTGACTGATACTGCAGGAAACTGGATGAAAATAGAAACTCTTTTTGATAAATATACAGGCTGGATTGACTTGCACCATCTGCAGCATTCAGAGGATAATTCAGGCACAAATGGTGAAGTTCTCAACCGGTCACTCCTTTGCTTCAGAACGGACAAAACAAAAATGGTTCTTGAAGCCGGATGTGAGATTTTCAACCCTGATTTTAAAGAAGGGAAATTCTCTGTCGGAACAAATACTTACACCACAATTAAGGATTTCAACAGCAGCTACATATCTGCAAATGAATCACTTGCCGATACTGCCATAAGATTCATCAACAGCCCCTATATATGGGGTGGCAGAGTACCATCGGGTTTGGATTGTTCTGGTTTTACCCAATTGATATACAAGATACACGGTATTACAATTGCCCGTGACAGCATGAAGCAGGCAGAAGACGGAAGAGTTGTGGATTTCATTACGGAAACTGAACCTGGAGACCTGGTTTTCTTTGATAATGAAAGAGGAAGGATATCACATGTGGGAATGATCCTTTCACAGGGCCTTATTGTTCATGCTTCAGGAAGAGTCAGGATAGATTCAATTGACCATCAGGGGATATTTAAGAAGGAGATCAATGGATATTCTCATAAGCTGAGGACGATAAGAAGGATCATATAATTTCGGATTGCGGATTACGGATTGGAAATTTTAAAGCCTCCCTTCCAATAATGTAAGAATTTCTGATTCGAGTCTCAGAGTTTCTTTCTCGATGTTCTTCCCCTTTTCAATAATTTTACCTGAAAAGTCCTTATCATCCAGTCCCTTTACATTTATCTTAACATTCAGAAATGCTCCTATAATTGATGAACGGATTGCCAAAGCTCCAACAGCTGCATCTGTAACCGATGAAGGATTGCCTTTTTCGACCATTTCCTTAATTAATTCGAAAGACGAAAAGGCAGTTTCCATGATGGTGAACGGCACCTCAATAGCATATCTGGTTGCAGCCTGAACGGCCTCTGCCCTTGCAACTTTTTCCATATCAGTCTTTTTAGGTAATGAATATGCCTCAAGTATTTTATTGAATGCAGCAGTATCCTCATCAACGAGTTGAAGGAGCCTGTCTTGGATTGATTTCCCTTTTTCAGCCCATACTGAAAACTCCTCCCATCTGTCATCCCAGCCTCTTTTATGGCTTGAAAGATTAGCAACCATTGTACCCAGAGCAGCACCCAGGGCTCCCATATAAGCGGAGACTGATCCCCCTCCGGGAGCCGGTGATTCAGAAGCAGTTTCATTTGCAAATTCATAGAGACTCATTATAATGAGTCTTGAGTTTTGTTTATCATTAGCTGCCATAACATATTCAATAATCTTTTCTTCAGGTTTAAAGGGATGAATGTCATTCAGTCCAAGCGATCTGACTGCTATTTTAATAAGCTCTTCATCTGAGATCCCAGCTGATCTCTTCTGCTTATAAAGGAAATATTTTCCCGCATCAAGAAGCGATTTAAGCGGAATAAGACCAACAAGCTCCGATCCGGTAACTCTTACCCCCCTGGCTTCAGCCTTCCTGCACACCTCCTCAAATGCTATATGAACAGGAGTAACAGATATATTTGTCAGGTTCATTGATATCTGTGCTATTCCATACTCCTCAATAAACCAGCCTATTGCTTTAACCGATTTAAGTGAACCGGGGATCATTACAGGCTCTCCTATGTCATTTGTTACTATTTTACCGGTCGCCTGATCACCCTCCCGCTTAGGTCTCCCCTTCTCTCTGACATCATATGCAATAGCATTTGCCCTCCTTACAGATGTAGAATTAAGGTTTATATTGAAAGCAACAAGAAAATCCCTGGCTCCGAGGGCGGTCGCTCCAGACCGCCTATTAAGTTTAGCTGGTCCGAAATCAGGTTTCCATTCAGGATCACTGAGCTTCTTTTCAAGTCCTTCATATTCGCCTGCTCTGCAGCTTGCAAGATTTCTTCGTTCTTCGCGAAAGGCAGCATACTCATAACAGTAAACTGGTATAGCAAGCTCATTACCAATCCTTTCTGCAAGCTTACGGGCATATACTATTGTTTCTTCCATTGTGATCCCTGAAACAGGCACCAGTGGACAAACATCAGTGGCTCCCATCCTGGGATGGGCACCATGATGCAGAGACATATTGATAAGTTCAGAAGCTTTTTTAACAGCAAGGAAGGCAGCTTCAACAACTGCATCAGGATCGCCGACAAAAGTCACTACTGTCCTGTTAGTATCCCATCCAGGATCAACATCAAGCAACCTGATTCCGCTGACAGTTTCAATTTCATCTGAAATCTGTTTAATAACAGCCATATCCCTTCCTTCACTGAAATTGGGAACACACTCAATTATTCTTTTCTCCATTTATTATCTATTTTCTTTCTTTACTTTTTGCGGGCCTTATTGTTTCTCTGTATTACTAAAACAAGAACTCACACTGTGAATATTTTCAGGTATCACTTGTTCCGGACTTGTTCTCCTTTAAGTATTATGGTTTCTATTAAATCGCTGCCAAATGCATACGGCATGAACTCATACGATGGTATTTCTTTTGTAATAAACACATTAGCTACCTTCCCTTTAGCAATTGATCCATGAGTATCAGAAATACCCATCGCGAAAGCAGTATTTAGTGTAACGGCATTTATTACCTCTTCCGGAGTCATTTTCAGCCTGATACATCCCAGCGACATTATCAGCTTCATATTACCGGATGGTGATGATCCGGGATTGTAATCGGAAGCAAGTGCAACAGGTAATCCTGCATCTATCATTTTACGGGCCGGAGGGTCAGGCAATCCAAGAAAAAAGGCTGCTCCAGGAAGCAGTGTTGGAATTGTTTCCGATCCGGCAAGCACTCTTATCTCTTCATCACCAGTACGCTCTAAATGGTCCACTGAGAGGGCATTGTATTTGACTCCCACCTGAACACCTCCTGTAAATCCAAGTTCATTTGCATGGATCTTCGGTATCAATCCATATTTCAAACCAGCCATCAGTATTCTTTCAGTATCCTCAACGGTAAAAAATCCTTTGTCGCAAAATACATCTATATAATCGGCCAGATTTTCCGATGCAACAACAGGTATCATCTCATTAATTACAAGGTCAACATAACTTTCACGCTTATGCCTGTACTCATCCGGGATGGCATGAGCCCCTAAGAAAGTTGCCTTAACTTCGAGAGGAAAAGTCTCTTTTATTCTCCTGATCACCCGAAGCATTTTTAGTTCATCAGCAGGATTAAGTCCATATCCACTTTTTATTTCAACTGCACCGGTACCCATTTGTATGATCTCATTCATCCTCTCAACTGACTGATTATAAAGTTCATCCTCAGATGTAACATGAAGCATTTTAGAGGAATTAAGAATTCCCCCGCCTCGTCTTGCAATCTCCTCGTACGATAAGCCTTTTATTTTATCAGCAAATTCTGTTTCCCTGCTTCCTGCATAGACCAGATGAGTATGAGAATCGCAGAATGAAGGAAAAACGTAACGTCCTTTAGCATTTATGGTAATCGTATTGCTTTCCCCTGCCCCGAACTTAACATCTTTAACTTCTGACATAGGACCAAATTCGGAGATAAGTCCATTCTCGATGTAGAGATATGCATTGTCAACTCTGCTCACTGATGCCATGTCTCTTCCGCAAATCTTCTGCCGGGGTTTCTCCTCTGTCTGCATCAACGACTTAATGTTTGTTATCAGCAATTCACTTTCCATTAACTTGTAATAATTTTATCCAATCACCTTACCTAATTAACATTAAAACATTTACTATTATAATATGGTTCTAAGGTAGCAAATATTGAAAAAAGAGTTTGCAATATCCTTTTTTCTTTATCTTTAGCTTTCTGAACTAAATAAATTACTTATGAAAAAAATCCTGATACTTCTGCTGATTTCCATGCTGTCATTTTCTGTATCAGCACAGGAAAAACCTATTAAAACGGGCTGGAAATTTGGCGGTGCGCTACCTGCTATTACATTTGATACTGACCTTGGCTTTCAATATGGAGCATTGGTAGAGTTTTATAATTATGGAGATGGAAGCCGTTTTCCGGATTTTAATGACCACATCTATATGGAAGCTTCCCGATTCACCAAAGGCAGCGGGATTTACAGAATAATGTATGAATCAAATACGTTGATCAGGAATGTTCATATGACCAGCGATCTCAGTTATCTGCCGGATAAAGCGAGTTATTTCTATGGGTTTAACGGGTACGAATCAGTATATAATCCTGATTGGAGAGATGATGAACTTTCAAGTCCTCCTTACATGACCAGGATGTTTTACCGTTTTGAAAGGGATCAGTTCAGGTTTAAGAATGATTTCCAGGGAAAACTTGCCGGTGACCATGTAAAATGGGCAGCAGGTATTGCATTCCAAAATTTCGATGTGAATTCAGTTAATATTGATAAGATCAATAAAGGCAAAGATGTACAACTACCATCTGTTGACAGTGTTCCGGGCCTGTTTGAAAGATACCAGGCTCTGAATATAATTTCATCTGATGAATCGCAGGGAGGATGGGTAAACACACTTAAGGTTGGTTTGATGTATGATAGCCGCGATAACAGGCCAAACCCGATGAAAGGTATATGGGCAGAGATTGGTATTGAGGCTGCTCCAAAATTCATGGGTAACGACTGGGGTTTCTCAAAGCTGTATATTACATGGCGTCAGTACTTTACACTTATTGAAAACGATCTTTCCTTTGTTTACAGAGTTGGATATCAAAACACTTTATCAGGAGATGTTCCTTTCTTTTACCAGTCGCAGGTAATCACTTCAATGCTTACCGGAGCTACAAATGAAGGACTTGGAGGTGCCAGCACTTTAAGAGGTGTGTTAAGAAACAGGGTGGTAGGTGATGGCTTTATACTGGGAAATTTTGAACTCAGGTGGAAGCCGATCTACTTCAAACTGTTTAAACAGGATTGTTACCTTGGCCTGAGTGCATTCTATGATATGGGAATGGTAACTAATAAAATAGAGATGCCATCTGACCTTGAAACTTCGTTTTCAAACGCATATCCCACAGAGGTATTTTCCGAATATTTCAACCCGGGAAGTGAGAAATTGCATCAGAGCGCCGGTATCAGCATTCTGCCTGTGATGAACCAGAACTTTGTAATTGCAGTAGATATCGGTAAAGCATTCAACAAGCAGGACGGAAATATCGGATTTTCAATCGGGCTGAACTATCTGTTCTAAAAACCCTTTAGAAAGTAACCCAAAGCAACACCCAGGTAGTTGCCGATGATATAACCCAGTATCCCAACAGTGATACCTGTTATTATAACATCTTTATTCTTTAGTGCCCCGGCAACAACAGGAACGAAAGGAGGCGAAAAGACAAAAGCTGTGGTTGTAATCAGGTAATCGTCGGCATTAACCCTGAACAGTTTTGCTAAAAACAGGTGCAGGATCAGAGATCCAACATATGCGTAGGTTACGTAAAGGAACAGTCCCATGAATCCTATACTGAAGATAGTTTTGAGATCAGCCATTGAGGCAACTGCAAAGGAGAAGACCAGGATAAAATACATTCCCAGCTGAAAGCTTTTTTGAATCCTGTTTATCCAGGGATTCAGTGAGCTGAATATTGCCAGGGTTGTAATTGAAAGAATAACCACTACCATCTGTGATATTCCCGGAAGAAGGAGGCTGATCCCGAATGATACTGCAAATATCAGAATGGAAAGTCCCAGGGCATAAACAAGGGGTTTTAGTCTGCGTTTCTTAAACATCCCGCTAAAATCTTCGAAGCTTTCAACCTTTAAAGTTGCCCCTTCTGTACTATCGTCTTCTCCATAATCTCTGAAAGGAGGAAGAATTGATCTGAAAACACGGGGACCTGCAGTTATGAAAAATATAATTGTAACTGCTCCAAGCATCATATCGTAAGTGCTTGTCATCACAAACAGATTCGGATCGACATTAAGTGCCACCTTCAGTGAAACAAGATTGGGAGTTCCACCGGTGTAAACACCAACCAGCATACCACCAACCTTCCATGAATCGGGGACCATATCCCTGAATATAAAATATCCCGATGATATTACAATAATAACAGAAATCAGTGCCAGTAACATAGAGATAAACCCTGCCTTTGCAAACCGGAGCCATTTTCTGATATTAAGTGAAAAAAGGAGCAGGGGGAAGGCAAGGGGAACAATAATTGATATAAGCATGTCCTGGGTAGAGGCAATCTGGTTTGCATATATATCTGAATCAGTTATTGCACCAGCAGCTTTTAGCGATAATAGCTCTGTATCCGGTAGCGCGGCTCTGCCCTGCAGTGCCAGGTGATAAGCATCACTTCCCTGTGGCAGAATTCCGATACTCCCTAAAAGCAGGCCAAAACCATAGGCCAATACAATTGAGCCCAGTTTCTTCAGAACCGGCCATTTTTTGCACATCAGAATAATTACCAGCGGAAAGGAAAAATAGAAAATGATAAGCAAGGCAATCTTTATCATACTCTTCTCTCTTTAATGAAGATCAAAAATAAAAAAAGCGGCTTCCGGAAAGGTAAGCCGCCTGCAAAATAGGTCTTTATACTTAGTAAATATCACTTTTTTTATCATCACAGTCACACTCTTCAAAGCTTTTCTGGTATTGTTCAATAGCTTTAAGGCTCATCCCCATACTTGAAAATCCTCCATCATGGAACAAATTCTGCATTGTTACTTTACGTGTAAGGTCGGAAAAGAGAGTAATACAATAATTTGCACAATCTTCAGCACTTGCATTGCCAAGTGGCGACATCCTTTCAGAGAAATCGACAAGTGAAGCAAATCCGTGTATTCCGCTCCCTGCAGTTGTAACTGTTGGAGATTGTGAAACAGAGTTTATCCTGACTCTGCGATCTCTTCCATATATATAACCGAAGCTTCTTGCAATAGATTCAAGAAGAGCTTTTGCATCGCCCATATCGTTATAGCCTGACAGTGTCCTTTGTGCAGCAACATATGAAAGAGCCACAACCGATCCCCATTCTTTTAAAGCGTCAAGCTTATATGCAGTCTGCAGTACCCTGTGAAAACTGAGTGCCGAGATATCAAATGTTTTCAGCATGTTCTCATAATTTGTCTGCTCATATGGAATATCCTTCCTGACATTCGGTGACATTCCTATTGAATGGAGGATGAAATCGAACTTTCCCCCGAATATCTTCATACTCTCAGAAAGAAGGCTTTCAATGTCTTCCATCTTTGTTGCATCAGCTGCAATTACCTTACTCCCGGTAATCGTCGCCAATTCATTAATAGTTCCAAGCCGCATTGCAACAGGCGAATTTGTAAGTACCAGTTCTGCGCCTTCTTCATGAGCTTTAAGAGCAACCTGCCATGCAATAGACATTTCATTTAGGGCCCCAAAGATCAACCCTTTTTTACCTTTTAAAAGACCATCTTTCATTTTTGCATTATTAACTTAATAATCTGCTTAACGTTTTCCATTTTCTAGTTAACCGCAGCGTTAAGAAGTTCACGGGCATTCTTCATTGCAGTTTCCGTAACCTCACTGCCACTCAATAATCTGGCTACCTCCAGAACACGTTCATCATGAGATAACAACCGAACCCTTGTAATTGTTGAATCATCAGTATCATCTTTATAAACATGATAGTGTCTTGTGCCTCGTGAAGCAACCTGAGGAAGGTGTGTTATATTAACCACCTGCATGTGTTTACCCATACCTGAAAGTATCTGCCCGACTTTATCGGCAACTTCTCCCGATACACCCGAATCTATTTCATCAAATATAATGGTAGGAAGATTATTATTCTGTGAAAGTAATGATTTCAGACTAAGCATAACCCTCGATAATTCTCCTCCCGATGCTATCTTTGCAAGGTTCTCAGGAAGTATCTGCTTATTGGCAGAAAACAGGAATTCAGCATTATCAATTCCGGAAGATCTGTATTCTGTTCCTCTTGCAAAATCGATTTTGAACCTTGCATTAGGCATCCCTAACTGTTTGAGTAACTCTGTGATCTTATTTTCAACTTCCGGAAGTATCTGTTCTCTTTTTGCTGACAGATCCTCTGAAATAATCCTGAGAGTATTCTCTTCGCCTGCCAGAAGAGTCTCCAGCTCCTCTATTCTTTCATCGCTCGAAACAAGAGTCTTTAAATGTTCCTTAATCTCCTCTTCCCTGGTGATCAATTCATTAAGATCTGCTGCTTTGTGTTTCTGACAAAGGGAATATATCAGGTCAAGCCTGTCATTTATCTGGTTTAGCCGCTGCGGATCAGCCTCGACTGATGCTGCCAGCTTGTCAATTTCAGATGCAAGATCGTCGAGTTCAATAAGCGATGATTCTGTACGGGAATAAAGGGTTTCACCTTCCGGCAGAAATTTACTTATTCTTGATATATTGGATTTAAACTCCCTCAGATGCGTTAATACTGATGACTCATCTGAAGAAAGCAATTCAACTGAATTGTTAAGAGCAATCTTTATCTCTTCGGCATGATTCAGCATCTCCTGTTCAGATTCCATTTCTTCCTGTTCACCCGGTTTAAAAGCTGCCTCATTCAACTGATTTAACTGGTGCTGAAAATATTCTATATCAGCCTTGTTCTTATCATAACTCTCTTTAAGCTGAGTATATTCCTTCTTTAGTCTGCGATAGCTTGAATAAGAAGCCTTATAGTTCTGTAAAAGTTTTACAGTGCCGGCAAATGAATCAATTACACTTAGCTGGAATGAATTGTCCTGCAGCATCAGGGTCTGATGCTGGGAATGAATATCGATAAGGAGTTCTCCTATCTCTTTAAGAATACCAAGGGTAACAGGAGTATCATTTATGAATGCCCTTGATTTTCCTGCCGGATTTATCTCCCTTCTTATTGTTGTAACAGGATCATAATCAAGTTCATTCAATTGAAAAAACTCCTTCAGGTCATACTCTTCAATTCTGAAAGCTCCTTCGACAATACACTTTTCACTCTTATCCAGCAATACAGAGGTATCGGCCCGTGAACCAAGGATAAGCGACAGAGCCCCAAGAAGAATTGATTTCCCGGCACCTGTTTCACCGGTAATAATTGTCAATCCGTTCTCGAGGCTGACATCAAGTTCCTTTATTAAAGCATAGTTACGGACAAGAAGTTTTGCAAGCATTTTATCTATTGTGAAGATGCTGAATTCATCCTTTCATATTTAGCTTTGTTGGCAGGATCAATTTCGTTAAGAATTATTAATACCCTGCTTTTCTCTTCCGGGTATGCACCACTATAGATATTTATTAGTTCATCCGATTTTGCATCTATAACGATCTGTAGAAGATACATGTATGGATCGGGCCTTTTCCTGAAGACCTCCTGGAGCAATTTCAGGCTCTCAGCCATATTAATCCTTGCTTCACTAATCCTCGATTCCATAAGATCAAGCCCACGCATATAATATTCATAATTGAAAAGTCTGACATTCTCATACTCCCTGTTAAGAATATTTTTTACAAGCCAGTACCTGTTCCGGTTCCTCGACCCGTCGAATGGTTTCCAACCTGCTTCCGGAGCATTCTGGGCATTGGTAACAATCTTTTCTGCCATCTGGAAAAATTCTGTTCCTCCTAATGGAGAAAATGTATCATAGTCAAAACCAAGAATAACGTATGTATAATAGGCCAGAACTGAAATAAGATTATATCTGTGTGTTGTTGGATCAAATTCAAGTGTTTGGTATTCAACATATCTGAACTGAAAGTTATTATCTACAAAATTAAGGATAGTGGAATTATATGTTGTATTGAATACAGGGCGTCGGAGCTGAATCTGAATTGTTCCCTTGAATTCATCCCCCGAAAGCTGTTCAGTAAGATTGATAAGAATATTGCAGTCGATTCTTTCAGAATAACTGAAGACATTGTTAGTCCAGATGGTATTATTCATGAAATCATAAATATCCCTCTGCATATTTTCGAAAATCTCCCTGTTTGACCCCTGGATCATCTGGGCAGAGATCTGAACATTGCAGTTTAGCTCCTGGGAATTAAGCCTTAACGGAAGTAAAGCCAGAACTATTATAATACTATATTTCAGAGAGTGCAATAACCTCATCCCGGTAAATTACTTAATCATTGAAACAACTTTATTAAAAATATCCTTTGCAGCTTCCTCTTTTGATTTCAACTCAAATTTATCAATAATATTGTTACGGTCGATTATAGTAATTTTGTTTGTATCATGTCCAAAACCGGCACCCTCCTCTTTAAGGGAATTAAGAACTATGATATCAAGATTCTTATTCTTAAGTTTTTGTAGGGCGTATTTAATTTCATTATCAGTTTCAAGAGCGAAACCTACCAGTATCTGACCTGGTTTTTTCGATTTGCCCAGAGCGGCAGCTATATCGGTTGTCGGCTTGAGTGGCAGGGTAAAATCGCCTTCGCCTTTTTTTATTTTACTTCTTTTCACTTCAGCAGGAGTAAAATCGGCAACTGCAGCGGAGAGAATTGCAATATCACAATGTTGAAATTTAGAGATACAAGCTTCTGCCATTGATGCGGCAGTTGTTACATTAGTTACAATAATGTTTTCGCCTGATGGTCTAATATTTACAGGCCCAAGAACCAGATCGACTTCAGCACCGAGAGCGCTTGCTGCATCAGCAAGGGCAATCCCCATCTTTCCTGATGAATGGTTACTGATATATCTTACCGGATCAATTGGTTCCCTGGTGGGGCCGGCGTTGATAAGAAGATGTTTTCCCTTCAGTGGTTTATAGCTTTTTTTTTTTGTAAAGTAGCTGCTTAACTCCTTTACTATCTCTTCCGGTTCAACCATCCGGCCTTTTCCTGTAAGACCGCTTGCAAGTTCACCGCTGGCGGGTTCAAGTATTATGTTCCCAAAAGCCCTGAGGGTTTCAATATTTATTATGGTTGATGGATGTGCAAGCATATCCATATCCATTGAAGGGGCAACAAATACAGGACAGCGTGATGAAAGATAAGTTGTAAGTAACAGGTTGTCGGCTATTCCACCGGCCATCTTTGCTATTGTATTGGCAGTTGCAGGAGCAATCACAAACATGTCAGCCCACAAACCAAGATCCACATGGCTGTTCCAGTCTCCGTTTTCGGGATTGAAAAAAGCTGTCAGTACAGGATTCTTTGAAAGGGTGGCAAGTGTAAGTGGTGTAATAAATTCCTTTGCATGTTCGGTCATTATAACCTTAACCTCTGCACCTTCCTTAACCAGCAACCGGATGATAGTGGCAGTTTTATACGCTGCAATACCTCCTGTTACACCAACAAGGATATGTTTGCCCTTAAGCATTAAGAATATTTTTTTATTTCTGTTTCGTGCTATTCTCAGGATTTCTGAAGAATATTTTATTTTCTTCAAGCTCCTGTAAGGCAATGAGTGTTGGTTTGGGCAGCCTTTCATAGAACTTGGAAATCTCAATCTGTTCACGGTTCTCAAAAACCTCCTCAAGATTATCGCTGTATGAAGCAAACTCTTCCAGTTTTTTATTGAGCTCCTGCTTCATCTCAACAGAAATCTGGTTCGACCTCCTTGCAACAACGATCACTGTCTCATAAATGTTTCCAGTATCCTTTGTCATCAGATCGAGATTGCGAGTAACAGTAGTTACTGGTGCTGCTGATTTTCTGTAATCCATATATTTATTAATTGTTTAATTTACTATCGGGTATTGCATCTTTCAGATATTTATCAGTCTTCTGGTAGATCGCCTTCACATCCTTTGCATACTGGCTTTCGGGATATTCCTCCATGAATGAGTAATAATCATCAAGGGTATCCTGATAACGTGATTTTTGCTTATCAGCCATACTGAGTTCAGCATACCGGAAAAGAGAATTAAGCTTCAGGTACATCATCTCTTCACGGTATTTTGAATTGGCAAAAAGCTTCAGACTGTTATTGATAGCAACAACAGATGCTTTATACTCTTTCATATCGTAATATAACCTTGCACTTTTGTAATTTTTCTCTACAAGCCTCTCCTCCATCTCTGTGATCAGCTTATTACATTCTTCAACCTTGGGACTGTAAGGAAATTTGTTAACAAAAATATTGAATCCCTCAATAGCATTTCTTGTACTCTCCTGGTCAAGTTCAGGTTTGGGTGAAATAAGGTAGTCACAATAGGCTGCAAGATAATGCGCTTCTTCCGCATGTTTCCCGAATGGAAACTGATCAATAAATGACTTATACTGACTTCCCGCCATTATATAGTCCTTCATCCCATAATAGCTCTGTGCATTGATCCAGTTAAGCTCCTCTCCTTCTTCAGTTGCCCTGTACCGGGGTAATATCTGACGCAGCAACTCTGTTGTCTTAACATACTTGCCTTCATCGTAATACTCGAGGGCCTTTGTCTTCTTGAGTTCAAAATCAGCACTCTTCAACAACTTATCATACTCACCGCATGAGCTGACAAGGAGAAGTATAAAAAATATGATATATAATCGTAGCTTCATAAAATGTTGCGCAAAATTACTGAAAATTTTTTAAACCATGTATATAAACGAAATAATTATATGTTTATTACATCCTCAACAGAACGGCAAATTAGGTATAAATAGGTATTATGGAATGCTCTGTTATCCTTACTTTTGTAAAAATTTTCTAAAACCCACTTTTAATCATGGATATTTTCGACAAAATAAAATCAGACAAAGGTGCCCTTGGTCAGTATTCGCAAATGGCCGACGGTTATTTTATGTTCCCAAAGCTTGAGGGTGAAATTTCCCCCAGGATGAAATTCAGAGGCAAAGAGGTACTGACCTGGAGTCTTAATAATTATCTGGGCCTGGCCAACTTACCTGAAGTAAGGAAAGCAGATGCAGAGGCGGCTGAAAAATACGGACTTGCATACCCGATGGGTGCAAGAATGATGTCAGGCCATACTGCCATGCATGAAAAATTTGAGAAGATGGCAGCAGAATTCACATCCAAAGAGTCTGCATACCTTCTCAACTATGGCTACCAGGGGATGGTATCGATTATCGATGCGTTGGTCGACCGGCATGATGTGATTGTATATGACTCCGAATCACATGCCTGCATAATGGATGGATTAAGGCTTCATATGGGCAAAAGATTTGTATTTCCTCATAATGACATTGAAAACTGCGAGAAGCAGTTGCAGAGAGCTACAAAGCTTACAGAAGAGACAGGAGGAGGTATTCTTGTAATAACTGAAGGTGTATTCGGTATGGCCGGTGATCTGGGGAAACTTGACAAGATAGCTGCACTTAAGAAAAAATACAACTTTCGTTTCCTTGTTGATGATGCTCATGGTTTTGGGACAATGGGAAAAACAGGTGCAGGTACCGGAGAACATTTTGGAGTACAGGATCAGATAGATGTTTACTTTGCAACATTTGCAAAATCAATGGCAGGGATTGGAGGATTTGTAGCCAGTACCAGGGAAGTGGTAACATATCTCAGGTTCAATCTGAGATCCCAGATTTATGCTAAGTCGCTGCCTATGGCGATGACTATAGGTGCAATAAAAAGACTTGAACTTGTAAAGGCTCATCCTGAATACAGGGAAAAACTATGGACCATTGTACATGCGCTTCAGAAAGGGCTGAAGGAGGCCGGACTCGACCTTGGGAAGACTGAATCTCCCGTCACTCCTGTGTTTATGAAATGCCCTCTTGAACAGGTAACACAACTTCTATTTGATCTTAGGGAAAACCATGGTGTATTCTGCTCGGTGGTGATATATCCTGTTGTTCCAAGGGATGTTGTAATGCTAAGAATAATACCAACCTCGCAACATACTCTTGAGGATGTACAATACACAATAAATGCATTTAAGGCAATAAAGAAAAAGCTTGATAATAATGAATATCCGAATGAGTTAGCTGATTTCGGTAAATAGAAGAATCAAAATAATTTTATCACACCCCTCTTTCCTTAGGTATGAAGAAAGAGGGGTTTTTATTTGAGTTAAAATCTTTTTTTCAGAATTCCGAACAATTCGTACTTATTCCGGTTTATATAAAAAAGGGGATGGCAAATTTAAATTATAAAATTGTTGATAACCATTCACCACCTGAAGATAGATGAAAGGAGATATTAAAGGTCAGAACCACAATATTTTAAAAGGCTACAATATGCTGCTCTATTTTGCCGGAACAATGATAATGTACGAACCTGCAGAAGAGTGTATTGTCGATTTCTGGAGGGAGGGCATCCTAAAAAAGCTGCCAGTTTCAAGTTCAAATCCTCTATTTGTGAAAGCTGCCGGACAACTCAGAGAGTCATGCACCGATCAATCTTCAAATACCGTTGCTATGTGCAAGGATTATTTCCGGCTCTTTAAAAAAGAAGAAATGCCTCTTGCGCCTTATTATGAATCATTTTATAAAAACAGATTCTCCGGACCAGGAAGATCTAAAGACTCAGGTGTAACCGAGTTCTACAATTCTTTTGGATGGAAGCCTAAATTCAGAAATGAGATGAGAGATGATCACCTTGGTGTCGAATTACTTTTTCTCACAACGCTTGTTGAAAGATACATGCATATGGATGATGAGGCATGTCGTGTGGAAATGAGAAATGAAATAAGGAGATTCATTGACAATCACATATTAACATGGATTCCTGAATGGTATCAGAAGGTACAGGACAATTCTCTGACATTAAGTTATAAAGGGATTTCTTCCCTCATATATGCCAGTGTTGAGGATATTCATTCATTCCTTTCAAACAGAAATGAAATTGTAAGACAGCCTTATTACTCTAAAAATTAGGATTGAAAAAATCTTTGATTGCTCCAATATAATATTCCCTCCATCCTTCAGCAATATCATCGAACTCATCATCCGGTATGTTGGTATGTTCTACAGTAACACTTGAATTCTCCTTTTCAGGAAAAATGGAGATGGTTACTATCGATTCTTCAGCCTGGTCGCCAAAATACCACTCCTGAATAACTTTCTTATCCTGAACAAACTCAAGGTTTTTCCCTGTTATATCTCCTTCCCATAATGAGAATTCACTACCGGGTTCGGTACTCATCTCAGCCGGATAGCCTGACCATAATTCGATAGTATAAGGATTTGTAATAGCTGAATAAACATCAGCAGGCTCGGCGTTTAAATGAAAGGTTTTTTTGAATGTCTTCATTTGAAAAAAGTCTTATTGTTATACTTTCTCTGTCCTTCTGTGATCCCGATAATTTCTGTGACTCTGTGAAACTCAGTGACAGTTCTTCAATATTATCTGGCAATTATTTTAACTCCGACAGGTATCGTTCAGCATCTATTGCTGCCATACATCCTGATCCTGCGGCGGTAACAGCCTGCCTGTAGTGAGGATCCTGAATATCCCCGGCTGCAAATACACCAGGGACATTTGTTTTTGAAGTCCCTGGAATTGTTTTAATATAGCCTACTTCATCAATTTCAAGGTAATCCTTAAATATTTCTGAATTAGGAGTGTGTCCGATAGCCAGGAAAAATCCATCGATCTTTATTTTAACAATTTCTGATTCAGGTGTTCCCTTTTTCTTTACCAGTATTGCACCCTCTACACCATTTTCGCCAAAAAGATCTAGTGCCTGGTGCTCCCAGAGTATTTCAATATTCTTTGTATTCATTACCTTTTCCTGCATTGCTATAGAGGCTCTGAGAACATTTCGTCTCACGATGAGATATACTTTATTGCATAATCCGGCCAGATAGGTAGCCTCTTCTGCAGCAGTATCACCACCACCTACAACAGCAACATCCTTGCCCCGGTAAAAGAATCCATCGCAGGTTGCACATGCTGATACTCCCTGTCCTGCATATTTTGATTCTGCTTCGAGACCGAGATACTTTGCAGTAGCTCCGGTAGCAATTATTACTGTATCAGAAACTATTACTTTGTTATCATCGATTGTAACACTATGTTTCTTTCCTGAAAAATCAGCAGCAGTTGCTACTCCAAACCTGATATCAGCTCCAAATCGCTCTGCCTGTCTCTTAAGGTCCTCCATCATTACAGGACCTGTTACACCATCAGGATATCCGGGGAAATTATCAACTTCAGTTGTTGTGGTAAGCTGTCCTCCCATTTGCATACCGGTATATACAACAGGCTTAAGATTAGCTCTTGAAGCATAGATGGCAGCGGTATAACCCGCAGGCCCGGAACCTATTATAAGGCACCTTACATTTTCAGTATTCGCAATTTGTTTATTATCAGACTCTTTCTGAACATCAAGAGGTTTGAATATTTCCATATTTTTTAATGTTTTTTCAGTGCAAATATAATCAACTTTGATTTCAGGAATGTGATAAAAGTTACATAACAAATTTTGCAAATCCAAATGGTTATGGTATGTCCCTCATTGTTGCAATATCCAAATAGTTGATTATTTTTGTGGCAGAATTCGGGGTGTGGCGCAGTTGGTCCCGTTCCGCCTTGCGGAACGAGGATCCTCGAAAAATATGAAAATCAGAGATTTTCTATTTTTCGGGACTAGCGCAATTGAAATAGAATTATGTTCTTTGTATATATATTAGAAGCGGAACAAAGTAAAAGGTACTATATCGGACAGACAAAAAATCTTCATGAAAGACTTAAACGGCATAATGAAGGTAAGAATCTGTCCACAAAAGCATATATTCCCTGGCAATTAAAATGTTGGAAGGGATTTGGATCAAGATCTGAGGCTATTAAGGCTGAAAAAAAGCTGAAGAGCATAAAAAAGAGGGTTGGTCTTGAGAAATTTGTCAGTGAAAATGGATTTTCGGGGTGTGGCGCAGTTGGCTAGCGCACTTGCATGGGGTGCAAGGGGTCGTCTGTTCGAGTCAGATCACCCCGACAAAGAATGGATGAGGGTTTGCGATGAGCAAACCTTTTTTCTTTTCAGACCGTTTGCATACAATTTGCATACAACCTCTGTCTATCCTATACTCTGGAGTACTTATTCTTCCCCCTTTTATTAAAACAAATCAGAGATTATTTGTGAGTCATATAATGTACAAATATGGTACATATATAATATATAGACAAAATATCAAAATTGATAGACATTAGTCACACACCCTTCTCTTTGTTGTTTGTTCGTACTATTTCTATCTTAACTTAAAAAATGAATACTTTTTTACTTCCGTTGGGCAAAAAAGAATTCTTTTTGAGGGCAGGGGGGAGCAACTTTTTTGTTTCCTTATAAATTTAAGTACCCCTGCATTATGTATGTTCACCTCCCTAACGGATGTTTGTTTGTTCAGCAAACTTTGAAATGCACATAAGATCACAAATCTATCTCCCCCCGCAGCTCCATCTCCTTTACCTGTGCCCTAAGGGAGGCTTTTCCATCCTCTATGCGTTTAACTATTGTCTTGAACTCAGGATCATTACGGAGATCATCAAAGCCGGGGAATGAATTAAGTACTACCGGATATTCAAAAAGTCCAAGTTTCTCAAGCTCGGACAAATATTCGAGTGCCTTTTTGTTATCACCAATCAGAGCGTAGGCAGCAGCAAGGTTGTATATTCTGATTTTACCTAATAATCCTTTGCGTGATTGCCTTACTAAAGCAGCTTCATCTGATTCAATAGACTTTTTCAGAATAGATAAAGCTTCTTTTTTTCTTCCAGTCTCAATGTATATGCAGCCTAAATAAATTCCATCATTTTCTATTTGCTTATACCCTGAATTCATGGCTTTCTTATAGAATTCCTCAGCTTTAGCATAGTCTCTAAGGTAAACATATATTCGTGATCTCATGATATCGCATACTTGACCACATGTGGTGATACTACTTATTGAATCAAGAAATTCAAAGGCTTTATTATACTCCTGCTGATTCAAATAGTCATGAATATATAACTCGATAAAAAGACATTCTGATCTCAAAAAGAGGGCATTATGTATATATTTCAAAGCTGTTGTGTAGTCTCCAAGAAAGAGAAACGGATATGCAACATTTGAATTAATCTCTGCCCATGAATCTCCTCCTAAATCATATGCTTTTTGATAATACGGCAATGATTTAATTACCTCACTGCGGTGCAAAAAGAATACTTGACCAATACCCAAATAAACCCAAGGTTCTGATTCATTAGTTCCATAAGTAAGTGCCTTTTGATAATATATAAGGGAACTGTCAACTTGATTAGAATACATAAAAACTGCTCCCATTCCAGCAAAAGCATCACCACTCTCCGGGTCTAACGCCAAAACTTTTTTATAATAAACTAAAGCTGAATCAAATTTACCTTCTTCATTATATGTCATTCCTTTTCCACACAGAGCCAAGGTATATTGTGGATCAATCTCTAATGCCTGATTAAATAAGTTTAATGCCAACCTCAAAAGAGTGCTGTCATTCTTAAATCGATATTCTCTCACCATTTCTCTACCTCTCATAACTAAGTCGTGAGCTACCATATTAGTAGTAGATTTAGCCACGATTTTTTCTATTTCCTGAGGAGTAATTACAGCATTCAGCGAAGCAGCAACCTTCTTCGCTATACTACTCTGAAATTCAAATATCTCTGTTGTGTATTTCCCATCATATATTTCTGACCACAGGTGATTTCCTGTCTTTGCATCTATTAGCTGAGCAGTAATGCGAAGGTCATCACCAATCTTCCTTACACTCCCTTCCATGATCAACGAAACTCCAAGTTCCTTTCCAATAACTTTAATATCCTTATTTGGATTACGATACTTTTCACTTGAGGTCCTTGCTTTTACTTTAAGGTCTCCAATCTTAAGCAGCTGATTTAGTATCTCCTCCATCATCCCATTACAGAAGTATTCATTATCCTTGTCCGGACTGTCATTCACAAATGGTAATACAGCTATGGATTTATCCTGCTTTGATTCATTCTCAGCCTGTTTCCCGTTGCTAACGACTTTGTATATGGCAAACACTACAACAATGCAAAGAAGCAATGAGAGTGCTATTATCAGCCATCTCTTAGACTTTGTGGCAGTCACTAATGGCAGACTATTTCTTTTTTCAGATGCTTTAGCATAATCAGTCTTTTCAACGGATACTTTTCTATCAGCGATAGCAGGCTCTTTCCCTTTAAGACAATGAATGATCTCATCAATAACATTGGCTACCTTATTGACTTGCAACCTGTACTTGGTATTGTTCAGATTCCTTTTCTCGTCATCACCATCAGTAAGTGGTTTATTAACACCCGGTTCCTTATAAATAAATTCTATGGCTCTAAGAACGCCTCCCAATTCCTTTTCTAGAATAGCTTTATC
>DATKTA010000035.1:0-233846 GCA_035531395.1 Bacteroidales bacterium | reverse complement strand
TGGTTAATGGTTAATGGTTAATGGTTAATGGTTAATGGTTAATGGTTAATGGTTAATGGTTAATGGTTAATGGTTAATGGTTAATGGTTAATGGTTAATGGTTAATGGTTAATGGTTAATGGTTAATGGTTAATGGGTAATGGGTAATTTAAAATTATTCAGCTCTTGATACTATTATATGCAAACGATCACCCGCCTTTAGTCTGATTGGAAAACCTTCCTTAAGTGCATTCCCCTGGAGCTCATATTCTTTTCGACTATTTTCTTTTTTTATTCGAAATTTATTTCCGTTTTCAATTGTAAAATATTCAGGAAATTGATTAATCCTGGGCCAGTCGAGGGGAAGATTCATAAACTCCTTATGTCTTTTTCTATCGAACATTAACTTTCCTTCCCAATCCTTTTTTGAAAATAAGGAAATATAAAGCGTACTGTCTTTCTGGACGGCACCTAACTCCAGTTCATTATTCCAGGGCACCAGGTATGTACCCTGGGTTTTCCAAAGACAATACATAATAGTAGTTCTGGCGAAATTGCCATCACCGTGCCATCCTTCAATAATTCCTGAATTCTGTTGCTTGTTCCACATTACCAATATTTCACTGTCAAGCCATTCTTCGGTGCTTTCCAGAGGTTCTCTTGCATACAGGTTCAGCGCACCTTCGATAGCATCGGCATATCCATCGGAGCTTGTTCCCTCCCATGCATAATTCCTGTATTTTGAATTAAGTATTGAGTTGGCTTTTAGTACCGGCGACCTGTATTTTTCTTCATTATCAATAAGATAGACTGTGTAAAACCCGTTTAGGGTATATCCGAAATTATCAGCTATTCCTTCATCCACCGGTTCTCCTCTGACAGGATCTATTGAATTATAAAAGAGGCCATCTTCATTCCTGCCCACTTCCAGAATCCTGTCAAGCATTTCATGAACAGGTTTTCTGTATTCCTCTCTTTTTTGAGGATCAGCAAATGAGACAGTAGCATAGAGCTCGCAAAGTCCTGATACAATTTCGCAGCCATGGTCCCTGAGTCGCAGAACCCTGAAGTTTTTTGTCGGATGATTATTTCCAAGGAGATAGTAATCACCCAGTCTTATGGCATACTCTAGATATTTATTGTCGCCTGTGATCCAGTATACCCTTGAAAGAGACTGGAGCATATCTCCGTTTACTTCAGGGTCTATAGAAATTATTTTTCCGCCCGGGGTTTCAAATTCAGCATGTTTCCATACCTCATCAATAATGGTGATCATTCTTTCAGACCATTGGCTTGGGCCGAGCCACTCAGTCAAAGGTATTAGCCCGTCTTTAATATATTCTGCCGAACCGAAAATTATATCTGACATAATAACATCATTATTAGCAAAGTCACCTTTTGAGAATGAATAAGTGTCAGGTAATGAGCCTATTCTTGATGTAAGCCTGATTTCTGTATTAAGCATATCAGTCATTATACCCTTAAAAAGGTTTTTGTCAAGAAGAGCAGTAGTAAGTACCATAAATGGATAATTATCAGCTGCACAGTCTTTTGCATTCCATATATCGCGACTGATGCTGTCATTAATATTACGTGGTATAAGTCCTGTCTGTTTATCGGCAAGTGTAAGCCAGCCATTGGTGAATTTCAGGCATCGGTCAAATCCTTCATTTACCAGCTTCCCGTTAATTTCTGCCTGTTTGAATTCAGGCTTTGAACCATTCCTGTTTCCAGAACATCCGGTAACAATAATAAGAATAAATATAAAAACAGATTCTCTTAAGCCTCTCATTATTTGAACTCTTAGGTATGTTAACAAATATAATCAGAATAATCACCTTCAACCAATTCTCTTTCACTAAATTTGATTCAGAAAATTATAACTCCGGAGTCAGACGCACCTTACCTGACGCCTGACGCCTTCCCGATAGCTATCGGGAGCCAGACGCCATTTATTATGGAATACTTTCTTGACAGGATAGCAGGATCATTGTACAGCGAGTTTGGTAATACACTGAACAGGCATTGCATTATTTTTCCTAACAGAAGGGCCGGACTCTTCTTCATGAAATATCTTGCATCCCACATTGAGAAGCCTGTCTGGGAACCGTCAGTATTGACAATAAATGAATTATTCAGGTCTCATTCCAAATTACAGGTCGCAGGAAATGAGGTTCTTCTCTTTGAGCTTTATAAGGTTTACAAAAGAGTTAAAAAATCAACAGAAACATTTGATAATTTTTTCTACTGGGGTGATATCCTTCTGAATGACTTTGATGATGTGGACAAATATCTTGTCAATGCATCACTGCTATTTCAGAATGTACTCGACATTAAGAATATTGACCTGCAGTTTGGAGGATTGAATGAGAGCCAGACAGAGGTAATAAAGAAGTTCTGGATCAATTTTAACCCTGATAAGCCTACAGAACAAAAAGCCGGTTTTTTAAGCATCTGGTCAGTATTAAATGAAATTTATTCAGAATTCAGACATTCCCTGAGGGATCATAATCTTGCATATGAGGGGATGATATTCAGGGATCTGGCTGAAAACACTGATGAAATGATTTCAGCAGGTATTAAATGGAATCTTGTCCATTTTGTTGGATTCAATGCTTTGAATGAATGCGAGAAGCGGATAATGACACGCCTGAAAAAGGAAGGCAAAGCCAGGTTCTACTGGGATTATGATGAATCATATATTTCTGAATCAGTCTCAAACTCAGCCGGTTATTTCTTACGTGAGAATATAAGGATATATGGAAATGATATGCCACCGGACTGGAGTTTCAGGACTTATCTTTCCTCTGGTGATCAAAAAATAATACGACAGATAATTGATTCATCATCCGATGTTGCTCAGGTTAAGCTGGTTCCTGATCTGCTTAAAGAACTCCCAAAGCTGACATCAGAAAATGCACATCAGACCGCTGTGGTTCTTGCTGATGAAAATCTGCTTATTCCTATGCTGTCAAGCCTGCCTGAAGATATAGGTGATGTAAATATCACTATGGGATATCCTCTCAGGCAGACAAGGATCTATACCCTGGTCAGAAATCTTATGGACCTTCAGAGAAATGCCGTGGTTACCGGTGGAAAGACATGGTTCAGATACTGTGATGTTACTGGTGTGTTAAGAAATTCTCTGATATCCTCGTTTGTCAACGGATCATCTGAAAAGCTGATCGCAAATATAACTAACGCAAATCTCATTACTGTCCCGCAAGATTATTTTGCTGAATATGAAGAACTTCTTAAGATATTTGTAAAACAGAATACTCCTGTGCTTCTTTCAAATTATTTCAGAACAGTTCTTTCTTCAATTGCCACAAAAGGATTCAAAGAGAATAAAGAGAATGAGGGTAAAAGGAATGCTGATAAAATATTGAATGAATTCATCTACCACATTGTTTTATCAGTCAACAGGCTGGAGTCAATAGTCAGTTCAGAAGATGTTTCTTTATCGTGTGAAACATATATGCTTATTCTTGACAGAATTCTTCGTAATCTGTCTGTTCCGTTTGCCGGGGAACCTCTATCAGGTCTGCAGATAATGGGTATTCTTGAAACCAGGGCTCTCGATTTTAAAAATCTTATAATCCTGTCAGTTAATGAAGGTGTGCTACCCGCGGTTTCTTCTCCCTCGTCATCATATATACCTTTCAGTTTGCGCGAAGCTTTTGGACTACCATCAGTGAACCACCAGGAATCAATCTATGCATATCATTTTTACAGATTGTTGCAAAGAGCAGAAAATGTGACCTTTACATATAATTCAAATTCTGATGGATTGAGAAGTGGAGAGATGAGCAGGTTTTTGATTCAGATGTTATATAATCCTCAGCTCAAGCCTGATTTGATCGATATTAATCCTGAAATAAAATCTCATGGAAGCATAAGTCAGGAGATTAACAAGACCGGCAGGCATAAACAACAGTTGATATCACGATACTCTGATGGTGTAACTGAACATCTTATATCTCCATCAGCAATAAATACCTGGCTCAGCTGCCGCATGAAATTCTATTACAGGTATGTTTGCAATCTGAAAGAGCCAAAGGTGATAAAAGATGATATTGACCCGGCCATGCTTGGTGATATCCTTCATGAGATTATGAAATCTCTTTATGAAGATTATGAAGGAAAGACTCTTGACAAGACTTATATCGAAACACTACTTAAGGAGGAAAATATCCTTACAGGTATAATAAGTGAAGCCGTTAACAGGAGATTTCTGAGTGAAGCTGACAGGATAGAACATGGAAATGAAACGGTTGTCAGGGATGTTCTGCAAACTTATATTACAAGGATTCTGAAAACAGATTTGTCTATAACACCTGTTTACATTGTGAGTCTTGAAAAGAAGTACTCCTTTCCTTTCGAATTCAATGACGGTGCCAATAAATATGAACTTATGGTGGGAGGTTATATCGACAGGGTGGACATTGTTAATGGTACTGCGCGTATTGTTGATTACAAAACCGGTTCAGTTGCCGATTTAATAGGTTCAATATCAGATCTTTTTGCTGATGACAGGAAGAAAGACTCAGATGGATGGTTGCAGACTCTTATTTATTGTGAAGCAGTGTATGGAAGAACTACTGCCGATGCAATAAGACCTTCTATTTACAAAATAAAAAAGAGTAACACCGGCATTCTTTCCGATAAGCTCAGAATAAAGACCGAAACAAAGAAGGATATTCTGCTTGAGGATTATTCTGTGATAAGAGGTAGTTTTATTGATGGACTTACAGAGACTATTAGTTTGATATTCAATGAAAATGAACCTTTCAGGATGACAGAAGACAGGGCAGGGAAATGCAGATACTGTGTATATCGTGGATTATGTATGCGATAATAATAATTTTAAAATTAAGAGTAAATATTTCTTAAATTAGCCTGTTCTTTCACTTTAATATTAATGGTAACAACCTATACAAACTATACTGTCGAGATTAAGAATGTGAAATTCATTTCTGATGATGGCAGGACATGTCCCCGAACAGCAATCGTTACACTTCTGGATGACAGGGGAGAAGAGATTGGCAATGAGTTATTTGGTGCAGTCGACCTGCAGAGTGTGTATGATGATATTAAGGCAGGGAAAGATATAAATATTGATAATTTCTATATCCCTGAGTTTTCGCTGGCATCATACAGGAGACATAATAATCTGGATAAAAAGGATCCGGTTCTTTTCAGGGGATTTTCTGCAAGAAATGCATTCTTTGAGGCCAAAACAATAACTGATTTCACCTATTCATCATTTGCTGACGGAGATGTAAGTTTTGAAGGCAGTCATTTTGCAAAGGGCAGAGTGAGCTTTATCGGTTCTGTTTTCGGGAAAGGAAATGTAAATTTTTCCGGAACAGTGTTCAGGGACGGGAATATTGAATTTGCCGGTACAACATATGGAGAAGGTGATTTCCTGTTTAAGAATGCTATTGTAAAAGATGGTATCAAGGATTTTCAGGATATCCATTTCGGGGACGGTGAAGTGAGTTTCGCGAATACCGAATTCAACTCAGGAGAGCTTCTGTTCATCAATACAAAATTCAATAACGGCCGTTTTAATTTTAAGATAACAAGGATTGCCGGGGGGAAGGTGGATTTCCATTATTCCGTATTCGGAAATTGCGAAATAATATTTGAAAGAACGGAATTCGGGAATAGCCGGGTTGATTTCAGAACTGTCGAATTTGGTTCCGGAAGAATTAATTTTAACCGTTCAGTATTTGGCAATGGTGAAGTGAACTTTGAGGGAGCTTCATGCAGTGCAGGAAAGATACAGTTCAAGAAAACTGAAATGGGCACCGGGCCTAAGAACTTTAACCTCATGGAGATGGAAGGGACTGAGATAAGCTTTGAAAGAACATTCTTCGGTAATGGGAATGTTACATTTTATGAATCAAGCTTTAAATCATTGTCTCTTAAGTCATGTCATCTTGATCAGTACTTTGATCTTCGTCTGGCAAAGGCTGACGTTCTTGATATCTCAGATACCATCGTAAGGGATATTATTGATCTTGAACCATATGATTTTCCAGTCGATATCAAGGTCATTGATATTTCCGGAATGAGGCTGATAGGCAAGCTATACATTGACTGGAATCTTAATAAATGCAATCTTTCGATTGGCAATCAGGAGAATACTTCGCTACGGCAGAAGGCTGAACAATACAGGATCCTTAAAGAAAATTTTAATGGAACCGGCAAATATGAGGATGAAGATGAAGCCTATGTTATGTTTAAGAGATATGAGGCAAAGTCGTGGCTTACTGAACAAAAGGAAAAGGGGGGAATTAGAAAAATTGCCAGCTATATACCACATGGCTTCCAGTGGATTGTTTTTGACAAGATAGGCCTTTATGCCACGTCACCGGGAAGGGTTTTGATAAGTGTTATAATTTTCTGGATCTTCTTTGGTACCCTGTATACACTGGTAGAACTTACCGGCCTTGGAAAAACAGTCTCTTCTGTTGGAAATCCCGATCAGCTATCATTGGTACTGCAATCTTTTTATCACAGTGCAATAACTTTCTTTACAATAGGTTATGGTGATGTTTATCCTATGGGCTTAAGCAGGATAATGTCGGGTATAGAAGGATTTATGGGAGTCTTTATGATGTCCTATTTTACTGTTGCTTTTGTAAGGAAAGTGTTGCGATAGATCTACTTTTCCATTTCACGTTGCAAAGCAGCCATTTTTATAGCGGTAATTGCTGCTTCATCACCCTTATTGCCGTGCTTACCTCCCGATCTGTCTTTGGCCTGCTGTGTATCAAGCGTAGTCAGAACACCAAATATGAATGGTATATTGTATTCAAGGTTAAGTTGCGTAATTCCCTGTGTGACTCCCTGGCAGATATAGGTAAAATGTGGTGTTTCACCCTGGATGACACAGCCAAGGCAAATGACACCATCCAGATCATCATATTCTGCCAGAAACTGGGCGCCAAGGGTTAACTCAAAACTACCCGGTACGTGCTTTACTACAATATTATCTTCAGTAACCCCATGATTTGAAAGAGTTTTGGTTGCACCTTCCAAAAGCGACCAGGTTATTTCCCTGTTCCAGTCTGATACCACAATCCCAAATCTCATTTCAGATGCGTCAGGTATGGTTTCAGGATTATAATCTGACAAATTGGTTGTTCCCATTTGGTCTATATTTAAAAGAAAACGCACCTTTTTCAATTGAAAATGAGCCAGATGCGCTGTTTTATAAATACTGAAAAAACTCTGCTATTTTATAAGAAGCTTTACTCTGGCTATGTATTTTTCGATAGATGATCCTTCTGTACTTTCGGGATATTCACTCTCGATACGCTCATATATTTTCAAGGATTCTGAAAACTTGCCGGTAAGTTCATAAATTTCGCCTGCTTTCATCAGAAAAAGAGGTGTATTGAATGAATTATCAGCATAATCAGCAGCTTCAATATATTTTGATATACCTTTCTCGAGTTCACCAAGCTCAACATATGCATCACCGATAGCTCCAATTGCCAGCGATCCAATTACCTTATCCTTTTTTGAATATTTGTTGAGATAGTCAATTGCAGACTGATAATCACCAAGATGAAGAAAGCATATACCTGCGCCGTAATTTGCGAGGTTTCCTGTTTTTGTTGCTTTATAGCTTTTTGCAATATCTATGAATCCAAGATAGTTACCATCACCGTTGAGAGCAAGGTTAAGAGAATCCATTTCAAGATACTTTTCAGCCTGATAAATCTGCGACTGAGCCTCATCATTCCTCTTTGAAAGATACAGCTTAGCTAGCCAGACAAGTCCCACAATTGCAACAACTACTACAAGTCCTGTAAGCAACGGCTTATAATTGTCTTCAAGGAATTTTTCTGTTCTGGTCAGAGTCTCTTCAACATTTGATATAGTCTGTGGATTGGAATCCTTCTTGTTCTTTGCCATAACGCTTTTTACTATTTAACTTCAAAATTTTTCACCGCAAAAGTAATTTTTTTCAGACAATTAAAAAATATTTGATAAACGATAATCAGAAAATGGTTTTAAAAGTCAATTAATCTACTCCTAAGATACACGAAATACAAAAAACGACGCCCCTTAACCGGTAGCTGGTAGGTAATTTGCCAACTGCTCTTTGCCAACTGCCTTTTTACTTCTATCTTTATACTTTTGTCTTTTGGCTTTATCCACTTAACTTTGATCTTTTAATTTGTGCCGGTTTCATGCATCTTAAAAAACTAACCCTTACCAACTTCAAAAATTATGAGCTTTCGGAGCTTGAGTTCTCTCCAAAGATCAATTGCTTCGTTGGCAATAATGGGGTAGGTAAGACCAATATCCTTGATGCAATTCATTACCTGTCTCTTGCAAAAAGCTTTTTCAACAACATTGACATTATCAACATCAGGCATGGGGAGGAATATTTCATTTTACGGGGTACCATGGAAAGGGACGGTACAAATGATGATATCTCTTGTGCATTTCAGAAGCTGAAGCAGAAGTTGTTTAAACTCAATGGTAAAGTGTACCAGAAAATATCTGATCATGTGGGAAGGTATCCTGTTGTAATGATATCACCGGCTGACAGTGCACTAATTTCAGAAGGAAGCGAAGACCGCAGGAGGTTCATGAACAAGATAATCAGTCAGTATAATTCAGGATATCTTGAATCAGTGCTCTCTTATAATAAAGCTCTTCAGCAGCGCAACAGGTTGTTAAAGGATTTCAGGTCAACCGGTAAGTTTGACGAAGATATGCTTTCAATCTGGGATTCGCAGCTTATTAAATACGGGAATTATATCTTCAGTGAAAGGCAAAATCTTGTCAATGATCTTATCCCGGTATTCCAGGAGTATTATTCAATGATATCATCAGGAAGAGAGAAAGTTAAACTGAGTTATAATTCACATCTTTCCGATGGTGATTTCAGTACAGCACTGTCAAATGCATTGCAAAAGGACAGGTTTCTTGAGTATACAACTGTAGGTGTTCATAAGGACGACTTAATTCTTCAAATGAATGACTATCCTGTAAAGTCGCTTGGCTCTCAGGGACAGCAGAAATCTTATCTCGTGGCACTTAAGCTTGCTAAATTTGATTATATAAAGCGCAAAGCCGGATATTCTCCGATACTGCTTCTGGATGATATTTTCGATAAGTTTGATGCTGACAGGGTGGAGCAGATCATCAGGCTGGTCGGAAACCATCGGTTCGGACAGATCTTTATTACAGATACACACAGAAGCAGGCTTCAGGATATTCTTACCTCTCACAATACAGATTATAAGCTTTTCTCAATTGATAATAACAAGGTGGAAGTTGTCACACAAAATGGAAAAACAATCTGATGAGACGAAGTAAAACAATATCCCTTGCCGAAGCTATCAAAGATTACATAACAGAAATGAATCTAGGTGATAAGTTGTCGGAAACTGCTGTGGTCAATTCCTGGGAAGAGACGGTAGGTAAAGCAATAAGCTCCAGAACTTCAAAGATTTATGTAAAAGATCATGTTTTGTATGTTCATCTTACGTCATCTGTGGTCAGGAATGAGCTTATGATGCTGCGGGAATCGCTTCGTGAAAAACTGAATGAAAAGGCAGGTAAGGAGGTGATCAGGGATATTATTCTGAGATAAAGCAGAAATCCATTTTTATATCAAGAGACATTTATTTCACCATTTGTAACCGTGATTGTCTTGCTGAATTTTTTTGCTGATCTGAAATAATAGGTCTTTCCATTAGCTTCAAGTATGACCTTGTTTTTGTTGACGGATATTTTGATAGAGGCATTTTTTTCTGCATTTAAGATAACATCTGCCAGTAACAGGGCTTTTTCAATACCATCCCCTCTCCTGAAGTTCCATACTTCATCAGGGAGCGCAAGACGGTTCATTTCATAAATTGATTCATCAGGAAGCTTGTTTAATAAGTCATATATATCATTTGTGCTTTTACCGGCAAGATCATTGAAACAAACAGGGTTTCTTTCAATGGCTGCCTTGATAAAAGGCTTCCAGTCAATCTTTTCCATATCCCTGTACACATATAATGACAGCAGGGCCATTTCTGACCTGTCAATACTTCCCGATAACTTTTCAATTATTAGTTCACGACTGTCAGCAGGGCTTATACACAGGATAAAGTTATCACTGTATTTTTTGTCAGGGTCCGGAAGTTTCGGATTAATTAATATGAACTCTTTTAGATCGGAAAATAACTCTTCAAGAACCTTTCTGAATTCTGGTCCCGAGAAGTTAATGACCTCATCTTTAACCTCTTCAATGCTTTTGCCTTTAAGGTTTTCAATTATATCTTCAACATCATTCAGAAATAGTTTACCTTGAATTGGGCTCATGTGAAATTCATCACCTTCAATCTCTTTCACCAGCGATTGCCTCGATTCAGCTGAAACATTGTATTTACTTGTATGTTCATATTCAAACATTTTTTCAAGTGATATAAATCTGTCGCTGCCGGAGCAGTCGCATCTGAATTGGAACAGTGATTTATATTTTGACTTGAAGCGAAGGAAGTTTATGAAGATGAGACAGGAAAGATCTGAGGTGAGAAATTCTTTCAGCTTATTGCAGAATAACTTATATGCTCTTTTATTAATGGATGCCTCATCATATAACTGATGTATATGTCCTGTAATATGTGATACAATAGTTACTTTTTCATTCTCCATGGCCCTTCTGGCTTTTTCTGATAGAGATGTACCATTGAACCACATGTTTTTAGTAACTATCCTGCGGTTATTTGTAATCAGGCCATCTTTTTCAGTCAAAAAATTCTGTGAGTGAAGTGGAGTAGCAATAAGAAATATTTTCTCAAGAGGGATTCTTCCCATAATGAACATTGCAGCTGCATACAGGGCTGACAATGAGACACATTCACCTGCTCCGCTTGAGAACCCTTCTTTGTACTTAAAGGCTGTCATAGCCTCTATTGTTTCAGTCTTCCAGTAAGGTATTATATCTGAATTAAACTTGTCAAGACCAAAATGTTTACGTATGTCAATGTCAAAATAGTATTTATCACCTTCATATCCGAATAATGCATTTGACTTTTTAAGCAGCTCGATATCAAAGAAATCACTGAATCTTGCTATCTCTTTATCTTTTGTGGTCAACCCCCATGTAGAGAGATCAAGATTAAATACATAATTCTGAATAATGTATTGCTTGATACGGTTAACCTTGTTGTTAAAACTTTTCTTTTCAATATCCTTAAACCATGGATCATCCCTCCATTTCCATATTTCAGGCGACATTATATTAGCAAGAACCAGAGGGTAAAATAGTTCAGGAAATATAAAGATTTCCATATCGGACAGGGTAAAAGCCGAAGATAATTTCTCGAGAGTTTTTTTATCTGAGAAATCAGTTGTATGTCTTAAATTCATTATTCGTACTATCTAAAGGAAACGCTCAACTCCTGAAAAGAAGAAGCTGGCTTCAATGGCGGCATTTTCAGCACAGTCCGATCCGTGTACTGCATTCATCTGGGTTGAAACAGCATATAGCTTTCTTATTGTGCCTTGTTCTGCCTTGTTTGGATCTGTCGATCCTATAAGCTTTCGGAATAGTTCTACAGCATTTTCATGCCTTAAAATCATAACTACTACCGGACCTGATGTCATGAACTCTATAAGCCCTTCAAAGAAGGGTTTTCCTTTATGCACTGAATAAAATGATTCAGCCTGTGGTTTTGTAAGTCGTACCATACGCATAGCTGCAATTTCAAATCCTGCTTCATTTATCATGGCCAGGATAGGCCCTGTTTTTCCGGTTCTGACAGCGTTTGGCTTGATGATAGAAAATGTGAAATCCGTATACATAAAAGGTTTAATGTTACTTCTGAATGGAATTGCTTAAGGAATAATATTTATCTTTAAAAAAAACTTAAAATTGTTATCAGGTGTTAGATCTTTCCAAATATACAAAACAATTATCTAATCTATTTTGTTCGAGTAATAAAATATTGATCATCTCTCATATCAACCCTGATGGAGATGCCATTGGATCTCAGATTGCTTTATCACAGTATCTTAAATCTATAGGCAGAAATGTCAGTATGATGACTCCAAATTACCTTCAGGAGTTTTTGAAATGGATGGATGGGAGCGATCAGATAAATATTTTTATCCGTAACAAGAGAAAATGTGTAAAACTTATCCAGGCAGCTGATCTTATCGTAATGGTTGACTTCAATCAGCCCAACAGAATGGGAGAAGCAGAACAATTGATTAAAGACTCATCCGCTAAAAAACTACTGATTGATCATCACCTCAATCCCGTCCATTTTGCAGATCTGATTATCTCTGAATCTTCAATGTGTTCAACATCAGAACTTATTCATGAGCTGATATGTAACCTTAATGGAAAACCTTTCATGAACAAGACTTATGCTGAAGCCCTCTATACCGGGATCATTACTGACACAGGAAATTTTGATCATGGCTCATATACTGCCCGCACCTTAAGTATAGTTGGTGATCTTCTGGAGACCGGGCTTGAGAAGGAAAGAATTCTCAATCTTATCTATAATAATTACTCAGCTGACAGGCTGCGTTTGCAGGGCTATGCTCTGAATAAGAGGATGGTTGTAATGCCAGAACTTAAAAGCGCATATATTTTTCTTACGAAGAATGACCTGAAGGAGTATAATCATGTGAAGGGAGATACAGAAGGATTTGTGAACATCCCGCTTTCAATAAAAGGAATTGTCTTCTCAACACTTTTTATAGAGAAGGATGGATTTATAAAACTTTCATTCCGGTCAAAAGGTACCTTCCCTTCAAATGAAATTGCATCACAATATTTCTCAGGCGGAGGACATTTGAATGCTTCCGGAGGTGAATATTTTGATACACTTGACAATACCATTTCTTTCTTCCTTAAGGTACTCCGGGAAAATGCCTGGAGATTTGACAATATTGAATAACCTGATGACCCTAAAAGTTTTAACTATTATATCTCTGTTCCTCTTTTTTCTTTCATGCAGGGAAAGGACTGATAAGGCAACATCCGCATACCGTCCGGACAAGGATGATATGGTTGATGTTAACAGGTATATTATTCAAAAGGACAGAGAAAGGATCCAAAGCTATTTTGAAAGGAAAGGACTTACAATGACCGAGACATCCACAGGATTGTGGTATTGTATAACAAAGTATGGAGAAGGAGAATCGTTTAAAGAGAATGACAGGATTATTTACAATTATCAATGCCATCTGCTTGATGGTACACTATGTTACAGTTCGAAAGATAAGGGACCGAATGATATCAGGCTTGGGAGAAGCGAGTTGCCTGCGGGTTTAAATGAAGGAATGAAGTTGCTGCGTCCTGGCTCTGAGGCAATATTCATTCTGCCTCCGTTCCTGGCATATGGACTAATAGGGGATGGCAAGAAGATACCACCGCGATCACCATTAGTATATAATATTCAGGTGATCCGCTAAAAATATTTATATTTGCGCAGCTAAAAAAATAACAGAAATGAGAAGAAAGTTTTTTATATGGATTTTATCTGCACTCTTAATAATGATCGGCCTGGTTTCATGTAATAAAACTAATGAGTTTGAAGCGGCTGAACAACAGGAGATTCTGGATTACCTCGACCGAAACAGCACACTTAATTTTGAATTGAAGCCCAGCGGTCTTTATTATCTTGAACTTGTAAAAGGAACAGGAAGAAACCTTGTAAAATTTGATACTGTTTTTGTCAGATATACCGGTAAATTTCTTGACGGTCGTGTTTTTGATACAAATGTCGGAACCACATCACCTATGGAGGTCATTGTAGGTACTCCAGGAATTATTATGGGTTTTAATGAAGGTCTTACATATATGGCCCAGGGAGGTAAATCATGGTTTTTAATTCCATCATCCCTCGGATATGGTTCCATGGGAAATTATTATGGTGGTATCGGTGGATATACACCGCTGCTGTTTGAAGTTCAGGTTGTTGATGTAAAACTGGGTCCTGGCAAATAAGATTACCCTATTATATAAACCACAAGCCTGTTCTTAAGGGCAGGAATATTCTTTTTCCATTCAGATATTTTCATGGCTCTTATCCATTCTGATGTAAGTGTAATATCAGCAGCAATACACAGGTTTGTGTCATTGTTGCAAATCCCGACAAGTGTTTCTAACATCTTCTGGTTTCTGTAGGGTGTTTCCATGAAGATCTGTGAGTATCCTTCCCTGGCTCGCTTCTCAAGCTCTCTGATCTTTAATATCTTTTTATCAGGTTTTACAGGCAGATAACCGTTAAAGGTGAAATTCTGTCCGTTAAAACCCGATGAGATAAGTGCCATTATTATTGATGAAGGACCGGCTAATGGGATAACACTGTAATTCCTTTTATGGGCTATTGAAACTATCTTTGAACCAGGATCAGCAAGGCAGGGCAAACCAGCCTCACTCATCAATCCAATATCCGACCCGCTTTTAAGAGGTTCAAGAAAAAGATCAATATCAGTATCTGGTGTATGTTCATTAAGTACTGAAAAGTGGCTTTCATTAAGAGGGAACTGCCTGTCAATAAGCCTGAGATATCTGCGGGCACTTCTGAGTTCTTCGACGATGAAATACCTAAGATTTCTGGTTATATTTAAAACCTGGTCAGGGATGACATAGGAATATTCTTCTCCTCCAAGAGTTACAGGTATAAGAAATAGTCGGCCAGCCATATATAACAAAAGTTTAGCCAAATATAAGAAATAAACCTTGGCCTGGACCATTAACAATATTTTCTGGTCTTTTGGGATTTGTTGATTTTTAAGTAGGTTTGTTGTGTAAATCTGATTTTGTGAAAATTACATTTCTAGGTACAGGAACTTCACAGGGAGTGCCGGTAATTGCCTGCGATTGCGATACCTGCAAATCTGATGATCCCCATGATAAAAGACTTAGAACTTCACTTCTTATTCAGACAGAGAATATTACATTACTCTTTGACGCTGGTCCTGATTTCAGACAACAGATGCTAAGGGCACAAGTATCAAGACTCGATGGCATAATTCTGACACATGAACATAAAGATCATATAGCAGGTCTTGACGATGTAAGAGCCTTTAATTACAGAAACCAGTCAGCAATTGACATTTATTCAGAGGAGAGGGTACAGAAGGCCATCAAAGAGGAGTACTCCTATGTTTTTTCAGAAATTCAGTACCCTGGAATACCAAAAATGAAGCTGATTCAAATTACTGAGCATGGATTTTCTGTTAAAGGACTTGAAATAGTTCCTGTCAGGGTCTTTCATTACCATCTGCCTGTTTACGGATTCAAAATCGGAAATTTCGCATATATCACCGATGCTAATTATATCCCTGAAGAGAGCAAGGAAAAATTGTATGGCGTTAAATATCTGGTAATTAATGCTCTTAGAAAAGAGAAACACATTTCGCATTTCAACCTCCGTGAAGCCCTCGATTTCATAAGAGAGGTTTCTCCCAAAAAGGCATTTATTACACATATAAGCCATCAGATGGGATTTCATGCAGAAGTTTCAAAGGAGCTACCAAAAGGAACAAACCTGGCCTATGACGGACTTGTTGTGAATTTAAGAGAGTAAATTAACTACCGCTTCTTCTTATAATTCTTACTTAGCTTTTTCTGGTACCCTGATGAGAAATAATACTTATTTCTTCCCAGCTGCGAAGTATTTACTCGGGAAGCCGATCTTTTCTTTGAAGAATAAGAATTCTTATTAGAGGAAGCACAGTCAGTTAACGTAAATATAAGTACAAATAAAATGAGGTATCTAATTATTCTCCCGGTGGCTGACATCACAACTTCATCATTTATAGCATTTAAAAATACAACATATTTCTATAAAATGAAAATATTGCACTTTTAAAGTGCCATTTGAGTTCTAAGAATTATCTTGCAAAATATTTTTTATTGTTGTTTATGGATGGTTTAAAGGGATTAAGAGGATTTTTTATTGTAATTCTGATTTTCATTAATTTATTTTCAAGTGCACAGCAGCTATCTGATGTTCAAATAGCTTACAGCCATGGATTAACAATGAACTCGGTTCTCATGACTGACTCTTCTGTTTTGGTAATAAACAGAATCAGACCACTATATAGCTTTCTGTTAAACGGGAAGCCAAGAAATTCCTCAGGAGTTAATGTTGCAAAAAACGGAAATGAATACACCCAGATTTATGATAATGGTCTGCAGGTGAACTTTACAGTAAATGACTCTTCAGGGAGTATTTGGAAAGGTAAGCTGGTATTTATTAATACTGGCCGCGATACACTTATTATTAGTAATTGCGTCCCATTTGGTGAAGATTCTTCTTCTGTATACATAACAGGAAATGGTCCTGCTGATCTGGCCAGGGCATGGCTCTTTCGTCCCGGATATAAGCCTTTAAGAGTGGTACTGCCTGATAATGCATGGGAATTGGGATATTCCTCATTTTACTGTAATAATAATATTTCTTTGTGTTCGGTCATAAGGCGCCGGAGTGTTGAAAAAGGATTGAAAAAAAGATATGAATCTGTGCTTCCTCCCAAAGCAAGTGTATCCTATAATATGTATACCGAGCTTTATTCAGGAGAATGGCAGGTGGGTTTGCGTAAAATATTAAAAGACAGGTTTCTCTACGATGTGGATAAGTTTGACAACACCTTATTTGATAGGGAAGATCTGGCCTGGATAAAAGAGAGTTATATCATCGTTCTGCAGATGGCATGGGACAAAGAGTTTTATGACAGGTTTTCCGGTAAATTTACTTACCCTGAATCACTCAAAAAATATAAGGAAAAGTTTGGAAATCTTGATGTATTCGGTATCTGGCCAACCTGGCCTCGACTTGGTCTTGATCAGAGGAATCAGTGGGATCTGTACCGTGACCTTCCAGGCGGCCTTGAACAGCTCCGTAACTTTGTCAGGATGTCACAAATGGAAGGTACAAAGTTCTTTATATCTTATAACCCATGGGATAACAGTACCAGAAAGGATGATCATTTCAGGGGTCTGTCAAAACTCATTGCTGATACTGAAGCTGATGGAGTGGTCCTTGACACCAGAGGTAATTCAGGGCCTGAGCTTCAGGAAGCAGCTGATAGTGTCAGAAAGGGAGTTGTTATGTACTCAGAAGGCATGGCAGTACCTGAAGATATGCAGGGAATTGTTTCCGGAAGAGTTCATAATGCATTATTTCTCAGCCCGGAGCTTAACCTTAATAAGCTCATAAAACCTGATTTTGCAATATTCAGAGTCTGCGACGTGGGTGAAGATGTTCTTCACCGGGAGATTGCTGTTGCCTTTTTTAATGGTTATGGCAGTGAACTGAATATGTTCCGGCCTGGAGGGAGAGGTGAGTCTTTTGAAAGCGATTTGTCATTCCTGGCAAAAACAACATTTATACTTAGGCAAAATAATGATGCTTTCCTAGATCAAAACTGGAACCCGTTAATTTCTACAACCAAAGACAGGATTTATGTAAACAAATGGAGTACAGGAGACAAAATTGTTTATACCATCCTCAATATGAGACACGAAGGCGTGAAGGAAGCTCTATTCCCGGCTGAAGAAAACAATAATTTTCATTATGTATCTCTCTGGAATCATGAAGCTGTTGTTCCAGTAGATGTAAATGGCAAAAAATATTTAACAGTAAATGCAGGAGGCTGGGAATCTGCTTATAACAATACCAGAAAAGAAGGATCGGTTGACTGTATTGCTGGCTTCCGCGAACTTCTGCATTCAAAAATTAATGGTGATTCACTGATTTTAAAATGCCTGGTATCAGGAAAATTGAATATCTGGAAAGGTGATCCTGCTTTTAACGGAAAATATGTAGAACTAAAACTGCCTGTTGATACAGCAGTAAGAATAAGAGACCTGTTTGGTTATTATGAAGGTAAACTGGTTCTTCAGGTAATTGCGGATAAAAGACTTAAAGATGAGAATATTTTAAAGGTCACCGGTGGTAAACCGTGGTTAATAAGCAAAGTTGTTCCAGCATCTCCTTCTGAAACCATTCCTGATGAAATGGTATTGGTCCCGGGATCAACTCTGATAATGAATCTTAAGCCTGGTGATGAGTTTATTCCCTATCCTGATATATCTTCGATGGAAGTAGTTGTCGACAGCTTTCTTATTGACAGGTACCCGGTCACAAATGCTGAGTATTATGAATTTATCAACTCTTCCGGTTATAAACCTGCTGATACAGCTGGATATCTGAGGCATTGGCAATCTGGCATTTTCAGACAGGGTCAGGACAAATATCCTGTGGTTAATGTGAGTTTTGAAGACATGAAAGCTTATGCACGCTGGACTGGAAAAAGACTACCCACTCAAGCCGAATGGCAGCTTGCAGCTCAGGGTACTGATAAACGCAAATGGCCGTGGGGGAACGATTTTCATGGTACATACTGCAATAATACATTTAACCGTCAGACTCCTGTTGATGCATTTCCAAAGGGACAAAGCCCTTATGGTGCTATGGATATGGTTGGCAATATCTGGCAGATGACTAATGATATCTATTTCAATGGTACTAATTATTTTGGAATTATCAGAGGTGGCAGTTACTTTAAACCAGAATCCAGCTGGTGGTATCTTCAGGGTGGACCTCAATCGCTTGACAATACTCAGATAATGCTTCTTGTATCACCCGGCTTTGACAGAAGTTCAACAGTTGGATTCAGATGCGTCAGAGAAATTGATAAGAAAAAATTCAGATTAAAAAAATAAAAAAAGGGAAGCTTTCTCTTCCCTTCGTTCTATTTCCTTATACCCTTCGCCCTGCTTTGTCATCCGTAGCTTTAGCGTAGGATGGAGTCCTTTGCTCTACACCTTCAGTTTCTTCTCAATCTCGTTTATCTGGTTCCTGAAGTGTTTATCAGTGTCAATAAGATTATTGACAGTCTTGCAGGCATGCAGAACCGTTGCATGGTCTTTTCCTCCGATATGAGATCCAATGCTTGCCAGGGAGGCCTTTGTAAGGCTTTTTGAGAAAAACATTGATACCTGTCTTGCCTGAACAATCTCTCTTTTTCTTGTTTTTCCCTGAATAAGGTCTATGGGAATTTTATAATAATCACATACTATCTTCTGGATATAATCTATTGTTATCTCACGTCTGGTTGTACTTATAAGCTTTTCAACCATCATTCTTGCCAGATCAAGTGTAATCTCTTTCCTGTTCAGCGTCGACTGGGCGTAAAGCGAAATAAGAACAGCTTCAAGTTCCCGGATATTGTTAGAAATATTGATGGCCAGAAATTCAAATATCTCCTCCGGAAGTTCAATCCCATCGTTATATGCTTTTTTCTTCAGGATAGCCAGACGTGTCTCATAATCTGGTCGTTGCAAATCAGCCTGCAAGCCCCATTTGAACCTTGACAGAAGTCGTTGTTCCATTCCCTGTAACTCAACCGGAGGTCTGTCACAGGTTAGTATCAGCTGTTTTCCGGACTGATGCAGATGATTGAATATATGAAAGAAAGTATCCTGAGTTTTTTCCTTGCCGGCAAACTCATGTACATCATCCAGTATCAGGACATCAATCATCTGGTAGAAATGAAGAAAATCATTTTTGTTATTGTTTCTGACAGATTCGACAAACTGGGTCTGAAATTTATTTGCGTTTACATAGAGAACAGTTTTATCAGGATGTTTTTCCTTAACCAGGATTCCAATAGCCTGTCCAAGATGTGTTTTCCCAAGGCCTGAATCGCCATAAATCATAAGCGGATTAAAGGCAGTTCCTCCTGGATTATTTCCAACGGCAATACCTGCTGACCTGGCCAGCCTGTTGCATTCACCTTCAACATAATTGTTAAAATTATAGTCTGGATTCAGTTTTGGATCGAAATGCACTTTTTTTATGCCCGGTATTACAAAGGGATTTCTTATTGAAGGTTGTGTAATATCGAAAGGTACCTGAACAGGTTTATTGCTAAGTTCTGTTTTGTTTCTTGAAGGATATCTGACTGTATATGGTTTTCCATTGGAGTAATTGGCATTCTCCATTACAACATTGTACTCTAGCTTGGCATCAGCACCAATTTCACGTCGGAGGGTCTTCCTTAGTATTTCAATATATTGTTCTTCGAGATATTCATAAAAAAACGGACTAGGAACCTGGATTGTCAGAACATTGTTTTCAAGCTTAAGCGGAATAATTGGTTCAAACCAGGTTTTAAAACTGATGGATGGAATTATGTCTTTTATTATATGCAGACAATTATTCCATACATCATTATGAGACTTGTTCATTTAGGTTGTTATTTTAAAAATTTATCTGATCCCAATCGTGCTGATTCAGATAGCAATATTTGTAAAAAAAAAACTAATAAAAAAAATTTTTTTTACTTGATTTTTTCAAAAATAGTATATGTTTTTAACCATCAGCAACTTATCCTTACAAAAAAATATATATTTTTTATCACATTGATTGTCAAGTATTTGCAAAGGTGATGTTCATTTTGTAAGTGTATTACAGTGCATTAGGGAATGTTGATCAAAATTTAACTTACACCGTTTAAAAGGAGGACTATTTTGACATTAATTATTCAGCGATTTTTAATACAAAGATTATCTGAATTTTAATAAAATTCCATTACTGGTCTTTCTGTTTTTTCCCAAAGATTGAGAAGTGAACATATTTTTTCGGATTAGCTTTCATGTCAGTTAAAAGCAGGTTCAAACTCTCAAGACTGTTTGAAAGATTAGTGTAAAGAGTATCATTTGTCATAAGCTGGCCGGCAGTTCCCTTTCCATTGTTCATATTGTCTAATGCGATCGACGTTTTTTCAAGACTTGCTTTAAGGTTATAAACTGTTCCATATATATCAGCAGCTGCCAGGGTATCGGAAATATTATTGAGATTTGTAAATGTATTTTCCATTTTTTCAGAATTTTCTGCCAGCATTCGTGAAAAAGTGTTAAGATTTTCAATACTATTTTTAAGATCCGTTTCTTTTGACCCCACTATCCGTTTAAGACTTCCGGTTGTACTGTTCAGGTTTTCAATGGTTCCGCTGAGGTCTTCTTTGAATTCCTCATTCACCATTTCATCAATAGATTTTGTTATTGAGTCCAGATTAACAATTAAATCTGAGATCTTGTCTTTAAGAGGCAATATTTCCTTATCAATCAGTTCAAAGAGTGAAGGCGCCAATCTTCCGGGAATAGTATCACCTTCTTCATAAAATCCGGGTCCATTGCCATAGATAAACTGGACTTTCATACCACCCAGGGGAGAGATAGGAGTAATTTCAGCCACAGTATTCCTCGGTAATTTGAAATCTCTGCCTACTGAGAAGGATGCCAGAAGTCTGCCGCTTGTTGCATCAAGAAATTCAATTGACTGCACAACGCCAACCTTATAGCCGTTTATTTCAACCGGATTTGATTCTGATAATCCTCCTACTTCATCATAAACAGTATAATAATAAACCACATTCTGAAAAAGATCCTTGCCCTTGAGAAAATTATAAAGCCATATAAATAATATTAGAGTTATAATTGCAGTTGCTCCGACCTTGACTTCGTTCGAAATTTTCATCATTTGATGTTTATTTTAAAAATTCTTCTTTTTCTGTTCTATTGCTTCCTGCAAAGGTACTGTTTTGTTGCCTTTAACTGCAATAACAAATGCATCAGGATAATTATCCCTGATCTTTTTCCTGTATTTTGCGGCTTCCTCATAATCTTCGAAATGCCCCGAAGCATATTTGTACCTTTCATTCTCATTTATTTCCAGGATGTCGTTAAGGCCATTGAAATTCTCAGGCTTTAGTTCGGTTCTGTTAGAGGATGTCGCAATCTGAACCATAAAAATCAATTCCTCAGCAGTTTTTTGTTCAGGCTTTTTAATGGCAGATATTCCGCTTCTGCTTTCGGTCTCGCTGATATATTCCCTGCATGCTCTGAAAACAGCTGAGGCCAGATAATCCTGACCCTCTATAGAGGTAAGAAATTTTTCCTCCGAAGGGTGTGTTATGAAACCAAGTTCAGTAAGAACACTGGGCATGGTTGTCATAAAAAGGACCCAGAATCCTGCCTGTTTAACTCCTCTGTCAGTTCTGCTTATCCGTTCCTTGAACTGCGATTGTATCTTAGCTGCCAGCAGGGTACTTTGATCCTGATAAACATTCTGCATCAGAGTGAACATAATATATGATTCAGGTGATTTTGGATCAAATCCTTCATACTGGGTAGAATAATCACTCTCAAGGAGTATAACTTCATTCTCTTTCATAGCAACCTGCAGGTTTGCCTCATCCTTGGCATGACCCATAATAAACGTTTCAGCTCCAAGTATCTTTTTTGAAGGAGCCCAGTTTGCATGAATTGAGATGAAGATATCTGCTTTGTTCTTGTTGGCAATGTTTGCCCTGTCTTTAAGGTCTATAAAAACATCCGTTTTCCTGGTATAAATAACTTTGACATTATTAAGGTTCTTTTCAATGTATTCACCTGTTTTAAGAGCGACAGCCAGAGTTATCTCCTTTTCCCTGCTTGAAGACCCGAGTGCACCGGGGTCTTTTCCCCCATGTCCGGCATCTATGACAATTACCCATTTTTTTTCCACATTATCCTTTGCAAAAGAGCAAAGTGATATCAGGAAAAAAGTTATTGTAACTATTATTCTCAGGGTCTTTATATTATTGTTATGGAGTTTATCGTTTTTAAGTACCGGTGTCATTTAAATTGTGGTTTTTTATTAGTTTTGCGCTGGCATCACAGTAAACACAAAAACTATACAAAAATAACATTTAAGTTGTATTTTTTTAAAGAAAAGCGGTTCGTTGTTTTGTGCCTGTTGATGGTAACAAATTTTTCATTGCCGGCTCAGGAACTGATGCCACCTTCAGATAGTATCCTTGTGAAGAGTGATAGCATTCTGGTTGACAGTCTGAGACCTGGATTCCGTAAAATATCTCCAAATGCTATTGATCAGAAAGTGATTTACCAGGCTGCCGGACAGGTTAGAAGGGATATAAGGAACAAAAGAGTGATTCTTATTGATCAGGCAGTAGTGAATTATGGAGATATAGAAATAAAGGCCGATTCTATGATATTCAATATGAGCAATAATCTTCTCTTTGCAGCAGGAAGAGCAGATACCAGTGGCAAATTGATAGGGACACCTGTTTTCAGGGAAGGGAGTAATGAATTTAAAGCTGACCAGCTGACATATAACTTCAAAACCAAGAAAGCTCTCATAAAAAATATTATTACTAAACAGGATGAAGGTCTTGTACATAGCACCTATACAAAACTTCTCGAGGATGGGACATCAAACATATCAAAAAGTACATATTCAACCTGTGATGCAGATACCCCACACTTCTATATTAATATGCCAAAAGCCAGGGTTTATCCTGGCGAAAAGATAGTCTCTGGACCGGGTAACCTGGTGGTTGAAGGAATTCCCCTGCCACTTGTAATACCTTTCGGATATTTTCCTATCAATACCAATAGATCTTCATCAGGAATTCTTTTTCCAAGTTTCGGACAGGAGCAGCAAAGAGGATACTCTTTCAAAGATATGGGATATTATTTCAGTATAAGCAGTTATATGGACCTTAGCGTAAAGGGTGATATCTATTCGAACGGGACATGGCTTGCAAATGCAGTGTCAAACTATTATAAGCTCTATAAATTCAATGGTAATTTCAGTTTTAGTTATGCAAATAATATAGATGGACATAAAGGTTTGGAAGATTATTCACAATCAACCAATTACCGGATTGGGTGGATGTTTAGCCAGGATCCCAAAGCCTCACCCGGTTCGAGGTTTTCTGCAAGTGTGAACATGAGTTCAGCGGGATATGACCAGAATAACAGCTATAATGTTAGCGATCATGTTACAACAACCAGGCAATCGAGTGTAAGTTATTCAAAGTCGTGGGCAGGAACTCCGTTTAACTTATCTGCCAGCATGAATCACAGTCAGAACGTAAAAAACAAGACAGTTGATGTCAATCTTCCTAAGCTAAGTTTCAATATGGCAAGGATTTATCCTTTGAAAATGGGCCGGCAAACGGGAAAAACAAAATGGTACCAGGAACTCCAGTTTCAGTATTCATCATCACTTGACAACAGGATCAGTACATATGATAGTCTGTTATTTACAAACGAAGGACTTAATAGCATGAAGAACGGATTCAAGCATGATGCACCTCTGAGTATTCAGCTGCGGCCTTTCAAGAACTTCAATGTCTCACCTTCACTTACTTATTCAGGAGTATTATATTCCAGGAAAATTGAAAAGCACTGGGATTCTGAAACAGCGAAAGTAAGGAAGGATACCCTTCAAGGAATGTTTTATGGACAGGCTGTGAATCCGGCTATTTCTGCAGGATTCAATCCACAAATTTTCGGTATGTACACGTTTCTTAATCCTGATTCGAGAATTCAGGCTGTCAGGCATGTAATAAAACCATCAGTAGGTTTCAGCTATATTCCGGAAATCCCTGGTCTGAGTTCAGGCATGTATAAGACAGTACAGTCAGACGCTAGCGGACAGAATTTTGAAGAGTACTCGGTCTTTGAAGGAAATATCTATGGGACCCCTTCGTTGTCAAGAAAAAGCGCTTCACTCTCCTTTGGTCTGGTCAATCTTGTTGAAGCAAAAGTGTTTGAGAAGAATGATACTACAGGTGTGGCAAAAAAAGTAAAGCTAATTGACAACTTCGGCATCAATACGGGATATGATATTTTTGCCGACTCCATGGGATGGTCTCCTGTATCAATGACAGCCAGGACTACCCTGATGGAAAATATTAATATTTCCGGAAGAGCAGGATTCTCTCTTTACGGAATTGATACTCTGGGAAACTCCCTGAGCACTTTCGCCCTTAAAGCCAATAACAAAATTATGAGGTTAACAGGATTTGGAGCCAGCGTTGATTTCAGTCTCGACAGGCTTATAATGGGCAAAGGTGCAGGTGGAAGTTCCGCTCCGGGTGACGGGCAGCAGAGAACAGGAAGCTCCGGATTACCGGGAGGACCGGATGAGGGACATAATGATATGGCAGGTATCAGAACGGACCTTTACGGATATCAGGCTTTTGAAATGCCATGGACATTTAATGTCAGCTATAGCCTTAACTATTCAAAACCTGCTCTTAAAGCAACTGTCAGTCAGACTCTTTCTTTCAATGGAAGTGTTACAATCACAAAGAGGATGCTGATGGATTATACCAGTGGATACGATTTTACAAGCAAAACAATGACTATGACCCAGATTGGGATACGACGAGACCTCCATTGCTGGATCATGAATGTAAACTGGGTACCGAATGGATCTATGAAAGGATGGAATTTTACAATCAGGGCAAAAGCATCTATTCTTGGTGATCTGAAATATGAAAGAAAGAAAGATTTCCATGATAAGTTCTGATAATGTATAGATATATTTAGTCATTGGTACCTGGTCAAATAAGAGCATATTCTTCGTTCCGACCACGATTTTTAAATCAATAAAATACATCTCCGGACAGTAGTTACATAAAATAAAAAAGGGGCTTTTAAACAGCCCCTTATATTTATCTTGTAAGTATGAATTATTCTGCAATAATTTCAAACTCAATTTCAACCTTGACATCTCTGTGAAGTTTGACTACTGCTTTGTAAGTACCAACTTCCTTAATCTGATCAACAGGTAGAGTAATGTTCTTGCGGTCAATGTCAAACCCCTTTTCCTTCAATGATTCAGCAATCTGTATTGTGTTGACTGAACCAAAAATTTTACCTGAAGAGCTGGTTTTTGCACCAACAGTTATTTTTACACCTTCAAGCTTCCCTGCTATTTCCTGTGCAGCTACTCTGATCTTTTCTTCTTTATGTGATCTCTGCCTTAAATTCTCGGCATGCATCTTCTTAGCTGAAGAAGTTGCAGCAACAGCAAATCCTCTGGGGATAAGATAATTTCTTCCGTATCCGTCTTTTACATTGACGATATCATCCTTCTGTCCCAGTTTATTGACATCCTGTATAAGTATAATTTCCATAGTATATCCTCCTTATTTTAATAGGTCAGTTACATAAGGAAGAAGTGCAAGATGTCTTGCTCTCTTAACAGCCTTTGCTACTTTCCTCTGATATTTAAGTGAAGTACCGGTTATCCTTCTTGGAAGAATTTTACCCTGGTCATTTATAAATTTTTTCAGGAATTCAGGATCCTTATAGTCGATATATTTTATCCTGTTCTTCTTGAAACGGCAGTATTTTTTCTTTTTTACCTCAACTGTAGGAGGTGTTAAATATCTGATTTCTGATTCGTTCTGTGCCATATCTTATTCCTCCTTTGATTTTCCTGATTCTTTCTGTCTTCTCTTCTTTTCTGCGTATTCGACGGCAAATTTTTCCATCCTGAAAGTTAAAAACCTGATAATCCTTTCGTCACGACGATATTGGACTTCAAGCTTTTCTACAAGATCACCTGTACCTTTGAATTCAACGAGGTAATAAAACCCAGTCGACTTCTTTTGAATTGGATAGGCCAGTTTTTTCAGGCCCCAGTTCTCTTCATGAATGATCTCACCTTCATTGTCGGTGATGACCTTCTTGAATTTTTGTACCGCTTCCTTCATCTGGTTCTCAGATAAAACGGGAGTTGCAATGAAAACGGTTTCGTACTGATTCAACATAATTTTAATTCTTTATTAGTTTAATGATTTTGGCTCGCAAAAGTACAATAAATTTAGATTATACGAAAAAAATAGATAAAAAATGATTGAATACACATAACTATTTATACAATCAGGCCAGGATGTTTTATTTATCCCAACCTTATCTGAGATGGCTTTTTAAAGCTATATTTGTACAAAATAATTGTTAGAGAATAAGCATCGGATTTATGGAAAATTTTATCGTTTCAGCACGTAAATACCGCCCTGCCACCTTCGACATGGTGGTCGGTCAGGATACAATAACAAATACGCTGAAGAATGCAATAAAAAATAATCATTTGGCTCAGGCATACCTTTTCTGTGGCCCAAGGGGGGTTGGAAAAACAACATGTGCAAGGATATTTGCAAAAACAATAAACTGCATCAATCTGGGTGAAAATGCTGAAGCCTGTGATAAATGCGAATCCTGTCTTTCTTTTAACTCACTGAGATCCTTCAATATTCATGAGCTTGATGCTGCTTCTAATAACAAAGTTGAAGACATAAGGAGTCTGAATGATCAGGTACGAATTCCTCCCCAGATAGGTAAATACAGCATTTATATAATTGATGAGGTTCATATGCTTTCATCTTCAGCATTTAATGCCTTCCTTAAAACTCTTGAGGAGCCCCCGGCACATGCAATATTTATTTTAGCAACAACTGAAAAACATAAAATAATTCCGACAATTCTTTCCCGTTGCCAGATATTTGATTTTAACAGGATACGGATTGAAGATATAGTGGGCAGATTAATGTATGTTGCTGATAATGAAGGAATAATTGCTGCCGAAGAAGCTCTGCATGTAATCGGACAGAAAGCTGACGGGGCCTTGCGTGATGCCCTTTCGATATTCGATCAGATAGTAAGTCTTTGCGGAAATAATATTACCTATAAGGATGTCATTCAGAACCTGAATGTCCTTGATTATGAATATTACTTCAAGACTGTTGACAGAGCTATGGATGGTGACGTATCGTCAGTTTTGCTTACTTTCAATGAGATCCTTGAGAAAGGATTTGACGGTCACAATTTTATTTCTGGACTTAACAGCCATTTCCGTGATCTGCTGGTCTGTAAGGACCAATCCACAGTAAAGCTTCTTGAGGCTACACCTGCAGTAAAACAACAATATCTGAATCAGACAGCAGAATGTTCGGTTGATTTTCTTTTCGAAGCGCTTGAAACCGGTACAAACTGTGAGCTTGCGTACAAATCGAGTAAGAATCCAAGGCTGCATGTTGAGCTTGCACTTATAAGATTATGCAGGTTAAAGTCTGAAATCTACGGGGAGGCTGAAAAAAAAAAGTCTGAGTCACTAGTACAAATCAGTAAAGGTGATGAATTGCCACTACCCTCTAAGTCTGAGATTGTACGACAGGCAGAAAATCAACCGGAAAGGAAGGAGGTGCAATCTGAATTTGTACCTGGAAAGCACGAACCCAAAATAGAGAAATCGGCAAAATCAATTTCAATAAAGGAGCTGTTAAGTGATGACGCGACAGCTCAGAAGAAAACAAATGATCGTCAGGACGAAGCAACATTTACATTAAATTCTGTCGATAATGCTGTACAAAAAGCTGAATTAAACCTGGAATCGCTTGAAAAAGCCTGGCAAGAATTTACTGATCAGATGGGAGGTGAAGGAGCCAGAATAAAAAGTATGTTCAAATCTATTATGCCTGAGATGGAAAACAACCAGGTTATAAAAATTCATCTTAGCAATGCAACTCAGAAAGACACTTTTGTTCAATTTTATAAACAGAAACTGATTACATTCCTTGAAAGAAAATTTTTTCTTCAGGAAATTGATATTGAAACAATTGTAGATTTATCCGAGACTAATGAAATCATTTATTCTGATGATCAGAAATACAATTATCTTTTCAATAAGTATCCTATATTGAAAGATATGAAGAAGAACTTTAATCTTGATATTAATTAGTCTGGCTTGATTATTTCATACAGTAATGATTATTATGAAATCCAAAAGGGAACAGAATAATGGCGGGAAAAATTTGAAATCTCTTTCACGTGAAAGGGAGATATCAGAAAGTATCATTAACCATTCAAGATCAATGATCAGCGTAATTAACCGTGATTACATTTATGAAAAGGTTAACCTGGCATTCTGTAGTGCCCATAATATAAGTGGGGAAAAGGTAGTGGGAAAATCCTTGTCAGATCTATGGGGTACAGAAACTTTTTGCAATTTCATTAAACATAATATAGATAGGTGTTTTGAAGGAGAGACAATCAGTTATGAAGCATCATTTGAAACTCCGGGATACGGTGTAAGATATTTTGAGGTAACATTCAGGCCGCTTTCAATAGAGGGAGATAGTATTACACATCTTTTAGCCGAGACGTTCGACATACATGACGTTAAGCAAAAGGAGCAGGAATTAAAGAAAAAGGAGGAGGAACTGAAGAAGCTGGAAACCAATCTTCCTATTGGTATTGTGAGGTGTTTGCCCGATGGAAGCATTTTGCATGCTAACAAGGCCTTCCTGAATATTATGGAATGCATTGATGAATCATTTGTTTTAGAAGCTAATTTCAGGAGTTTTTATCCGCAGGACTATCTGTTCGACATCCATTGTGAGCAGCTTCTTGAAAAACATATCGTAAATTTTGGAAGGATCTCTTTGCATGACTGTCATGGTAAAGAAATTTCATGCAGGATCAGTGGATTTATTGCATTTGACAGTACAAGCACCAGGTCATATCTCGATTTTGTAGTCGAGGATGCAACCAGGGAACTGATGCTCGAAAACCGCCTTTTGCAGGCAAATAAGCTTGAAACCATAGGAGCACTTGCAGGAGGAATTGCTCATGATTTTAATAATATATTAACGACAATATCAGGTTATTCTGAGTTGCTTATTGAGGACCTTCCTCCGAATTCTGATCTTTCTGACAAGGTTGGAAAAATTCAGGGTGCGGTTCTTCGGGCCAAATCGATTACAAACCAGATACTCACTTTCAGCAGACAGGTTGAACAGGATAAAATTTCGATAAGCGTGGGGGAGGTGCTTAAAGAAACTCTTGGTTTTATTAAATCCTCAGTTCCTTCAAATATTGATTTGAAGAGTGAGCATTTAACTGATGATGTAATGGTACTGGCGGACCCAACTCAGTTATTCAGGGTCTTTATTAATCTGATGACAAATGCTATTCAGGCAATGGAAGAAAAAGGCGGAGTTCTATCGGTTAGTATGAAGGTGGTCGAAGGAAAGCTTGTTAAAGATGTGATTAACAAAAATATTGTTGCTGATGAATATGTTTTTCTAACTTTTCAGGATACAGGCAAAGGAATGGAACCGTCTGTGATGAGCAGAATATTTGAACCATTTTTTACAACACGCGAGGTAGGGAAGGGAACAGGACTGGGTCTCTCAGTTACCTATGGAATTATTTCGGAAATGGAAGGCGAGATACTTGTTTCCAGCAGAACTGACAAGGGCTCAGAATTTTATGTTTATCTTCCAGTGGCACGCCAGGAAATAGGTGTCGAATCATTTACCGGAACGAAAAAGAAAATCATGTTTATTGCCGGAAATAAACATGAATCGAGAATGCTCTCAATGGCACTTGAGAATACTGGTTTTGATCTTATGTATGTTCCTGACAGGCAGAGTTTTGTAAAAGCCTTCTTAAAGTCAGCCAAAATTCCGGATCTGGTTATTTATATGACTGACTCGGGCCAGGTGAAACCTGAAGATTTTATAAACATATACAAAAGAGAGAAAATTGCTACACCATGTATAATCATTACTAGTCAAAACTGCAGTATTTTTGAAGAAAAATTGCTAAATTCGGAGATTGTTAAGCAACATCTGATAAAACCTGTCTCTTTGAAGGAAATAAAGAATGCTATTCAGATGTCTACTAGAGATGCTGAATGATTTTTTAATATTTGAGAAATGATGTGACAAGCATTTTAATTGTGAGTTTTATACTTTGTTAATGTCTGCTAAATTTAGTATTTATGCAAAGGGTGCTTATAATTGAGGATGAAATGGAGTTAAGAGAAATGATAAAAACATCTCTTATCAGAAGAAAATACACAGTGTTTGAAGCTGCAAACGGGAAAGATGCAATCACACATTTTAAACCATCAATGACAGACCTGGTTGTTACAGACTTGATTATGCCTGAGGAAGATGGGTTAAAAGTTATCATGAAGCTAAAGGAGATGAAGCCATCACTTAAGATAATTGCAATTTCGGGAGGAGGAAAAGCCGGTCCGGGAGGCTATCTTAATCTGGCTAAAGCGCTTGGTGCTCATGCGGTTCTTTCAAAACCATTCTCAATTAATGATCTTATATCAAAAATAGAAGAGCTGCTTGCACCTGAACAACAAAACTGACATGATTGTTATTATGTATAATAATTAAAACTAAATTGTTATGTTAAAGAAAAAAATTGAAGATATCTGTAACCGTCAGGTTGAAAGAGAAGCCTATTCATCAAATCTTTATCTTGCTATGGCAATCTGGGCTGAAACTAACGGATATGCCGGAGTTGCAGGCTGGCTTTATATGCAGGCTGAGGAAGAAAAGTTGCATATGCTTAAATTCATTAAATATATAAACGAAAGAGGTGCCAAGGCTGTAATGCCGGCAATTAAAAAACCTGTTGCTGAATATAAGAGTATTGAACATGTATTTAATGAAGTGCTGAAACATGAAGAATTTGTTACAGCAAGTATAAATGAAATTGTTGCGCTTGCTCTGGAAGAGAAAGATTTCAATTCCCATAGTTTTCTGCAGTGGTTTGTTACTGAACAACTTGAAGAGGAAGCTTCGGTCAGGGCCATTATTGACAAGGTAAAACTTGTCGGTAAGAATAATCTGTATCAGTTTGACAGAGATATTCTGGGGTTGCGTGCTCCGGCAGCAGATGCCAGTGCAGCAGCAAAATGAAAAGATTTCTTTCTATCTGCCTGATACTGTTATTTTCGTTTATTTCTCATTTATTGCATGCCCAGGATCTGATTTATAATAAATCGGTTACAGGGGTTTGCTATGCAGGAACAAAAACCAGCAGGATATTTATACCTCCTCCTGAAAAGTTCCTTAGAAATAAAGGAAATAAGGGCGGAGGTACTATCACAGTTTATTATTACGGATTTAATACAGAAACAAGGACGGCATTCGATTATGCTATATCTATTCTCGAAACTATGCTGCCTGCAGATACGAAGACTACAGTTCTTGCATACTGGCAGGATATACAAACTACAGGGGTGCTCGGAAATTCAACAGTGACAGCAATTGCAGGTGGTTGGGCAATCGATGCATTTAAACCGTTTGCATTTTATCCGGTTGCCCTTGCCGAAAAGATTGCCGGAAAAAGCCTTAATTCTGACCAGCAGGGAGACATCATAATGACCCTGGACAGTAAAAAAGACTGGTACTTGGGAACTGATGGTAAAGTCCCTGTAAATAGCCGAAAATATGATCTGGTTACCGTTATCCTGCATGAGATGTGTCATGGATTGGGGTTCTTCGACAGTATGGATACAGATGACAATACCGGATTCTATGGTTTCAGCTCAGTTCCTGTTATTTATGACACCTTTATTGAAAATCTTATTGGAGAACAGTTAACCGATACCCTGAAGTTCAGGAACAACACAATGGCTTTACGTCAGCAAATGACAGGTGAAAATCTCTATTTTAAAGGACCTGTTTTTAAGGCACTTACAGGTGAAAACAGGACTAAGGTATTTGCTCCTTCTACATGGGATGACGGTTCCAGTATCTCACATCTGGATGAAACTGTGACTCTTGTGCCAAATAATCTTATGACGCCATATATTGACATGGAGGAGGTTATTCATGATCCTGGAATTTTTACAACTGCGATATTAGGCGACCTTGGATGGATTAATACCAGGATAATTCATGAGCCTAAAGGGGACACTGAAGAGCATCTTTCGCAGGTTGAAATTTCAGTAGAGATAAAATCAGATACAACATTTAACCGCGACAAAGTTGCGCTGGTTTACTCCTTTGACGGATTTGAAAGCAGTGATACTTCGTTTATGACATCTTTTAGCTCAGATAATAAATTCACTGCTAATTTACCCCTGTCATCTTATAATAAAGAACTGCAGTATTATTTCTTTACTGAGGACGTTTTCAAGCGCATATTTCACCTGCCGTCTCTTTACCAGATGTTCCGTTTTAAATCATATATCGGTACTGATACAATTATACCTGTAATAATACATTCTCCGTCAAAATATTACTTTGATACTGAAGATACTATAAGGTTTAGTGCTGAAGTTTCAGATAATATAGGTATTGATACTGTTTACATGGAGTACAGGATTAATGACGAATCTTCTTCATTTATAGGATTAATGGCAGATTCAGCTGATATTTTTACAGCCTTGCTTACATCAGATATTCTCAATTGGGCCGGAGGAGATTCTCTTAAATACAGGATCTTCGCAAAAGATTCATCCGGAATACCTAATATTGCTGTAACGCCAGTTTCGGGCTTCTATTCAATTGGTATTGAAGCAATAGGATCTGTTATCGATGGATATTCTACGGATTTTTCAAATGCTGAATCAGATTTTTTCCTGTCAGGATTTGAAATAAAAAGACCTGTCGGATTTCTGAAATACGGCCTTCATACCAGGCACCCTTATGAGAGTCCTGAAGTGGATGACGAGAGTCTTGACTTTATAGCGATGCTGAGGAATCCTGTTAAGTTGGACAAGAGTGGAATCCTTATTGAATACAGCGATATCGCACTTGTGGAACCAGGGGAAACAGGGGCATTATTTGGCTCGCAGGAATTTTATGATTATGTTGTATTGGAGGGTTCAAAAAACTTTGGAAAAACATGGCACAACCTGTTCACCGGATATGATGCAAGCTTTAATTCAAATTGGCTGAAGAGTTATAACAGCTCAATAGTTGATCAGAACTCAACAACTGTTGGTACCGAGTCAATGTTTATTAAACATAATAATTTATTTACATCATCAAATGTATTTAATACTGACGATACCCTTCTTATACGGTTCAGACTTTTCTCAGATCCCTACGCCAACGGATGGGGATGGGCAATCCAGGATCTGAAGATAAATCCTCTGATTGACGGGATAGAGAAACCGGTAGTTGAGAAAGTAAGGTTATATCCAAATCCGGGAAATGGATTTGTCAGAATAGTAGATGAGGGTGGACTATTGACAGGCGGGGAAATAGTTAAATTTGAAGTATTTAATTCTTCAGGAATACCTGTTTTAAAAGGCAATACATCAGGAGGCCCTGAAACTTCTATTGACCTGTCCGGATTACCTTCAGGCTTATATATCATCATCCTTTATCACGGTGATGGTATTCGCGCATTTAAGTACAGCCTTATTAAATAACCTCTGGTTCAATTCGAACTTTCTTAAAAGATAAAAAGTATTTCTCAATTCTATTTTGGAAAATTAAGCTAATTTTGCTGAAATTTTGAAATAAGGTAAAACACCATAAAATGAGCTTTATAAATAGTGCATTGGGACTTTTTCTTGGGAACAAATATGAGCGGGATCTTAAAGAAATAAATCCTTACGTTGAAAAAATACATATTGAATATCAGAAGTTGCAGGCGATTTCAAATGATGATCTAAGAAATCTGACTTTCGAGCTTAAGAGTGAGATAAAAAGTGAAATTGAAAGTGATGAAAATGAGATAAAATCACTGCGAGAAAAGGCTGAGGCAGAGGAGGACATAAACCTTAAGGAAGAAATATACAACGGTATCGATAAAATTGAAAAACAGATAAATGAAAAGCTTGAGAATATTCTTGATCAGCTTCTTCCAAGGGGATTTGCAATTGTAAAGGAGACTGCAAGGCGATTTAAAGAAAATAAAGTTCTTGAAGTTACCGCGTTGGATTACGACCGAAATCTGGCAGCTACCCGTGAAAGTATAACAGTTGAAGGCAAAAAAGCAATATGGCAGAACAGATGGATCGCCGGTGGAAATGAGATTAACTGGGATATGGTGCATTATGATGTACAGTTAATCGGAGGTGTGGCACTCCATAAGGGCAAGATTGCTGAGATGGGTACCGGAGAGGGTAAAACGGTTGTGGCAACGCTTCCGGTATTCCTTAATGCACTTGCCGGACGTGGTGTACATATTGTTACTGTTAACGATTATCTTTCAAAGAGAGACTCAGAATGGATGGGGCCCATCTATGAATTTCATGGTCTTACAGTAGATTGCATCGATAAACACCAGCCTAATTCAACTGAGAGGAGAAAATCTTATAATTCTGATATAACTTTCGGAACCAATAATGAGTTCGGATTTGATTACCTGAGGGACAATATGGCAATAAATCCTGAGGATCTGGTACAGCGAAAACATCATTATGCCATAGTGGATGAGGTAGACTCTGTGCTTATTGATGATGCCAGGACGCCTCTTATAATATCGGGACCCACCTCCAAGAGTGATACAGCTCAGTTTGATGAGCTGAAACCAAAAGTTGATAAGCTGGTCAGCGCGCAAAAAAGGCTTGTGACACAAATACTTGCAGACTCTAAGAAACTTATTGCAGAAAATAAAACAGAAGAAGGGGGGTTGCTGCTTCTGAGAGCATATAAGGGTTTGCCGAAAAACAATGCGCTTATTAAATTTTTAAGCGAGGAGGGTAATAAGTCTCTGCTCCTGAAAACAGAGAATTTCTACATGCAGAACAATAATAAAGAGATGCCTAAGGTCACCGATGAGCTCTATTTTATTATTGAAGAGAAAGCCAACTCCATTGAACTTACAGAGAAGGGACTTGATCTTATTTCAACATCAGTTGAAGATGTCAGCTTCTTTATCCTCCCTGATGTCGGTTCACAAATAGCTGATATTGAGAAGTCTGATATCAGTGAAAAAGATAAGATTAAAGCAAAGGATGAACTTTTGCAGGATTTCTCAGTGAAATCTGAACGGGTTCATACAATGACCCAACTCCTTAAAGCATGGACTCTCTTTGACAGGGATACAGAATATGTAGTTATTGATAATAAGGTTAAAATTGTTGATGAGCAAACAGGCAGGATTCTGGAAGGAAGAAGGTATTCCGATGGTCTGCATCAGGCTATTGAAGCCAAGGAAAATGTGAAAGTAGAGGCTGCAACACAAACATATGCGACAATAACGTTGCAGAATTATTTCAGAATGTACCATAAGCTTTCTGGTATGACAGGTACAGCTGAGACTGAAGCAGGAGAATTATGGAATATCTATAAGCTGGATGTTGTGGTAATACCAACTAATAAGCCAGTCATTCGTATGGACCGGGAAGATCTTGTTTATAAGACTAAAAGGGAGAAATACAATGCAGTTATTGATGAGATTAGTGAAATGTACAAGAATAGTAGACCTGTATTGGTAGGTACTACATCAGTTGATATATCAGAACTGCTGAGCAGAATGCTTAAAATGAAAGGTCTCAAGCACAATGTTCTTAATGCAAAACTTCACCAGCGAGAGGCAGATATAGTGGCAGAGGCAGGGAAAGCAGGCACAATTACTATAGCTACTAACATGGCAGGTAGAGGGACTGATATTAAACTGACTGAAGAAGTAAAGAGGGCAGGAGGGCTTGCAATATTCGGAACAGAGCGGCATGAATCACGAAGGGTTGACAGACAGTTGAGGGGTAGATCAGGAAGACAGGGTGACCCGGGCTCTTCGCAGTTTTTTGTCTCTCTGGAAGATGAGCTTATGCGATTGTTTGGCTCTGAAAGAATTGCAGGTATCATGGATAAACTGGGGCTTAAAGATGGGGAGATGATCCAGCATTCAATGATTACCAAATCTATCGAACGTGCGCAGAAAAAAGTCGAAGAAAATAACTTTGGTATCAGAAAACGTCTTCTTGAATATGACGATGTAATGAATTCACAGCGGGAGGTAATATACAGAAAGCGAAAGCATGCTTTACTCGGTGAAAGGCTCAGCGTCGACATTGCAAATATGATGTATGATGTTACTGAAAATCTGGTTGATACATATCATGACACAGGTGATTTTGAAGGATTCGACTTTGATCTTATCAGATCTTTCTCGATGGATTCACCGGTGGCTGAAAATGATTTTAAAAAAATAAATGCATCAGAGGTAACCGAAAAGGTTTATGTCAAAGTTCTTGATGCCTACAAGAGAAAAGTGGAATCAATCTCAGCTCAGGCTTATCCCGTTTTGAAAGATGTTTATGAAAGGATGTCCCATCAGTATGAAAATGTGGTTGTTCCGATTACAGACGGTGTAAAGGTTTTCCAGGTTATAACCAATCTTAAAGCCACTGCGGAATCAGAGGGCAGGGAACTTGCACGTTCATATGAGAAGACGGCTGTTCTTGCAACAATTGATGATGCATGGAAGGAACATCTCAGGGAAATGGACGATTTAAAGCAATCTGTTCAGAATGCTACTTATGAGCAGAAGGATCCTCTTCTTATTTATAAATTTGAATCATTCGACCTTTTTAAAACGATGCTTACAAAAGTCAACAAGGATGTTGTAAGTATTTTGATGAAAGGACATATTCCGACGCAGGATCCTGATCAGGTGCGCGAAGCACAGAGGAAGCGCCAGGTGGATATGAGCAACCTGAGGGCATCAAAGAGCGATTTCTCGCAGTATAGCAGTACCGGAGGCGGAGGTTCAGAAAAAACATCAAAAGCTGAACCTGTCAGAGTGGATAAAAAAGTAGGAAGAAATGATCCATGTCCCTGTGGTAGTGGCAAAAAGTATAAGCAGTGCCATGGACAACAGCATCAGGCCGGAAGTCCTGCCTCACAGTAGAATTCTATTTTCTGCCAACCTCTTCTATTGCCTTCTGGATTCTTGAATAGTTTGATCTGCTTACAGGTACTAGTGGAAGTCTGAGTGTATTATGGCAAATGTCCATAATATTCATCATTGCTTTCACACCAGCCGGGTTACCCTCAATAAATAACAATTCCAGCATCTCAAGGAACCTGAACTGGATCTCCCTCGAAATCTTAAAGTTGTTTTTTAAAGCGTTGCTTGCTATTTCACTGCATTGTACCGGAAAAGCATTAGCCAGTACAGAGATGACCCCTGTTCCACCCACTGCAATAATAGGAATTGTGAGCATATCATCCCCTGAAATAACATTGAAGTTCTCGGGTTTCCCCTTTATTATCTTCATAATCTGTGTCATATCACCGGAAGCCTCTTTTACTGCCACTATATTTTCACATTCATGTGCCAGTTCAAGACAGGTATCTGCACTTATATTGCACGATGTTCTGCCTGGGACATTATATATTATGAGAGGAAGGGGACTGCAGGTTGCAATTGCCTTGAAATGTTGGAATAGACCTTTCTGAGTTGGTTTGTTGTAATATGGTGCAACCGACAGTATCCCATCAAGGCCTGCAAGGTTCATTTGCCTTATTGAATTAATAACCTCCTGGGTATTGTTTCCGCCAACCCCGACAACAAGTGGTACCCGTTTGTCAATGGTTTCTGCAACATAGGAGATGATTGCCTTCTTCTCATCTTTTGTGATGGTAACAGACTCCCCTGTAGTTCCTAATGCAACGATATAATTGACACCACCTTCAATGACGTGTTCGAGAACTCTGCCCAGTGCAGCGAAATCAATGCTAAGATCATTTTTGAATGGTGTTACAATAGCAACACCGGTTCCTCTGAATTTTTTCATCTTGCTAGCAGTTAATCAGTTTCTAATTGTTCATGAGTTAATCATTTCCAGATATTGGATAACCTGTTTCAAATATTCTTCAACATTAACGGGTTTCTTTATTTCCATCATCAGATCAAAAGGAGTATTATTTTCTTCAGGATCAAATAACCCAACCTTCAGAGTAGCCTTCGATAACTTAGTAATATACATTAGTGTAAAGAGCTTATCGAAATTTATGTCAACGAGAACATCGAATTTAAAATCTGTAAATGATTGTACTTCAGAAGAAAAAGGTATATAAAAAATATTGGTCTCGGAACTTTTTATACACCTGAGATATCTGATGGCAGTATATTGGTCAGGCAAATGTTTGCCCTTGTGAAATCCGATAATTTTTACTTCAATATTTTTCTCCAGCATTTTCTGATGGAACCTGGCCAGTGACTGAAACTCCTGATGTTTTGAAGCATCCCATACTATTCCAATATTTCTGACTTCCATGAAATTCTTGTACCTACTCTTATGGCTTATCTTTGATAACCTCTTTCTGAGTATTATCAAACCGATTTTGAGTCTCATATTTCCAAAAAATTCCATATTGCAAACCTAACTTTTTTTTATTAAAATAATATATCAGGAAAACTATTCTTCAGCAATGATCCTTAGGAATTCATCCTCATCGACCATAGATATTCCAAGCTTGATTGCTTTGTCCTTTTTTGATTGTCCCATGTTCTCTCCGGCAAGAATAAATGAAGTATTACTGGTTACCGCAGATCCATTCCTGCCGCCGTTACTTTCTATTAACTCTTTATATTCTTCTCTGCTCTTCTTCTTGAATATTCCGGAGATTACAATAGTTTTTCCTTCAAGTTTGTTTCCGGTCTTCACCACTTTACGTTCATCACTTAAACGGACACCTGATTCCTTCAATCTTTTAATCATTTCAAGATTTTCAGGATCAGAGAAATATGAAATTATACTTGCAGCAATCTTAGGTCCTATTTCATTTACAGTGGTAAGATCTTCTGGTTTAGCAGTCATAAGGGTGTCTATATTAGTAAAAATGGCAGCCAGAGTTTTTGCTACTGTTTCTCCAACATGTCTTATCCCAAGAGCATAAAGAACCCTGTGGTATGGTGTTTCAATGGATTTACTAATACTTTTAATAATGTTTGAGGCAGATTTATCACCGATTCTGTCGAGAGGAGTTAATTGTTCTGTTTTCAGATCATAAAGGTCTGCATATGTTCTAATAAGATTACTATTGAATAAAAGATCAATAGTCTCTTCTCCGAGCCCATCAATATCCATTGCTTTCCTGCTAATAAAATGCTCTATCCTGCTTTTGAGCTGGGGAGAACAATGCAGGTAGTTAGGGCAGAAATGGTTTGATTCACCTTCATTTCTAATAAGAGCTGTATCGCATTCAGGACAATTTTTGATAAATTCAATCTTCCTGTGGTCTTCATTTCTGAATGAATGATCTACTCCTACTATTTTGGGAATTATTTCGCCACCCTTTTCAACATAAACCATATCACCCATATGAAGATCAAGAAGTGCAATATGATCTGCATTATGAAGTGAAGCTCTCCTAACTGTGGAACCTGAGAGGAATACCGGTTCAAGGTTTGCTACTGGTGTCACAGTTCCTGTTCTCCCTACCTGGAATGCCACTGAAAGAAGTTTTGTTAGCACTTGTTCTGCCTTATATTTATATGCAATCGCCCATCTTGGTGATTTGGCAGTATTACCCAGCAGTTCCTGAACCGAAAGGTTATTCACTTTTATTACAACTCCATCAGTATCATAAGGAAGCATTTTTCTTTCATTCTCCCATTTGGAAACATAGTTGATAACTTCATCAATATTGGTGCAACGCCTCATACTGTCCGGAACTTTGAATCCCAATCCTGCAAGCTCCTTCAGATTTTCATAATGAGTGTCGTGGGGGAGTTCCTCAGACAGCATTGTATAAATCAAACAATCGAGTTTTCGTGAAGCTGCTATTTTGGAATCCAATAATTTCATGGTTCCTGCAGCTGCATTTCTCGGATTTGCAAAAGGAGGCAAGTTATCGTTGGTTCTTTCCAAATTAAGGTTTTCAAAAACTGCCCGGGGCATTACTATCTCCCCTCTGACAGTAAATTCATCAGGTATATTTGCCCCTGTAACGGCTAATGGAATACTTTTTATGGTTCGGACATTATCAGTTACATCATCTCCTTTAATACCATCCCCACGTGTCAATGCTCTGAATATTTTACCACTCCTGTAAATAATACTTATAGATGCACCGTCAAATTTAAGCTCGCATGTATATTCAAACTGGTCATGGACCGTTTTCCTTGTTCTTGCATCAAATTCCCTGACCTCCTCTTCATTATAGGTATTACCAAGGGAGAGCATCGGATATTGGTGTTCAAACTGCACAAATTCATTTTTAATATCGCTTCCTACCCGCTGAGTAGGAGAATCCTCGCTCTTAAATTCAGGAAATTTTTGTTCTAAAGTCGCCAGTTCATTTATTAGGATATCATATTCGAAATCAGAAATAACAGGCTGATTATGAACATAGTATCTTGTATTGTGCTCTTTTATTTCCCTGCGCAGCATTTCAATACGTGCTTTCGCTTCGGATGGTTTCATACTTTATATATGATTATAGGTTGATTGTCAGGACTTAATTCCATACTCCTTCCACAGGTTTTGAGCATTTGCTGCATTTCCCATTCCTGATTGTGTTAGACGTTACTCTGAATCCCTGTCTGCTGATAAGTGTAGTTTTGCACTCAGGACAAACAGTATCTGACAATTCGTTCCCTGGAACATTTCCGGTGTAGACATGTATTATTCCCTCATCCCTGGCAATCTTTACAGCTTTATTTAATATTTCAACAGGAGTCGGAGGTAATTGTTCAAGCTTATGTATTGGATAAAACCTGCTAAAATGCAGAGGCGTTTTACTGAATCCGTTGCTATTCAGCCATCTGCACATATCTCTGATTTCGTTGAGGTTATCACTCCATGTAGGAATCACCAGATTTGTAATCTCAAGCCATACACCCATATCGAGGTAAACCTTAAGTGAATCAAGAACAGGTTGAAGTTTGCCACCGGTAAGTTTAAGGTATGTCGATTCAGTAAAAGCTTTGAGGTCAATATTTACTGCATCTATTACCGGACACAACTTTTTAAGTGGTTCAGTATTTATATAACCGTTTGATTTCATTATGTTTTTTACACCTGATCTTCTGGCAATCTGGGCTGTCTCGTAAACATATTCATAGAAAGTAACTGGTTCCGAATAGGTATAAGCAATTGATTTACAATTGTTTTTGATACAGTCTGCTACTACATCTTCAGGAGATAAATCATAATTTCTTGTTTTAACAGGACTTGTTTGCGAAATAGTCCAGTTCTGGCAGTTAAGACATACCAGGTTACAGCCTGCTGTTGCAATGGAATATGCTCTTGATCCCGGGTAGAAGTGATAAAGCGGTTTTTTCTCAACAGGATCAATGTTCACAGAACATGGATTTCCGTAAGCCAGCGTGTATAGCTTCGAATTAAAGACCTTACGGTTATTACACTGACTTAACTCTCCCTCTTTCAGGACACATTCATTCGGACATATTCTGCACATAATTCCCCTGGCAGTCTCCTCCTGATACATCGCCACTCTTTTGTAAATGCCTTTTCTTTCCTGGATATCTGCTGAAAGAATATGATGGCATGGATAACACATCAATCCTGCTGAAACTGCAAGTGATTTACGGATAAAATCACGTTTGCTTTGACTGTGACTGAATTTCTTCTGCATAATAACAGATCATTCTCTTCAATTAGCAATAAAACTAATACTTGTTCATGATTGTACCAACCAGGAACCCGATAAAAACAAAAATAGCCAGAAAATAAATAGTCGGAATAATTCCAAATACCGGAACTAATAATGTTGATACTGCTATAAATCCCATTGCTGAACCTGACAGGTCGGCACTATACACCCTGGAAGCAATTTTCTGTCCTTCGTTACTAAATGTCAACTCTCTGAAAATATTGCCGGTAACAAATGCCGGGATAAATGAAAGAAATAAAATTATCACGATTGCAATTACCATGCTTTCTGTTTGAAGTACATAATTATATATTATTGCGATCACTAAATAAAATACCAGCAAAAATGCACCTTTATATTTCAGAGAGATTCCTGATATAAACTTATTTGAATAACCTGAACCTGCTGCTAAACCTGCCATTAAACCTGCAATAATTAGTCCTGTCATCTGGTACATGTTTCCTGCAGTTATTTGCAAAGTAAGCAAGGCAATTATTTCAAATCCTGCAAGTGAGGAAGCACTGAAATACATTGTAATATTTTTCCTGTCGATTGCAAGTAAAGGTATTGCGAAGAGCAATATAAGCAGAACTATTACTACTGCCTTCTCATTCTTATACTTACTTAAGTGATAAACCTGTAAATAGCTGTAAGCTAATGGAAAACCTGCTGTATTAAGCTTAATTTCCGGATCAAGGAGATTATATATTTCCTTTGATTTTCTATCGGTTAAGTCGTCTGAAAGATAATCAGAGCTTACATATAGATTAGATATCCCGAGTTTAGATATGAGTTCACAGAAAGATGTTTTTAGTTCATTGTCAGATGCAACAAAATATAGCTTTTTACCGGCAATGGGAAGCACATTTCTGAACACTTCTTTCATACTGTTGAATACGGATGAGTACAATTTCAATGATTCGTCATTGAAATAGGTTTCGTATGAACCAGGCGAACACATAAATACGCCTCCTTCATTAAGCATCCCATGAACTCTTGAAAAGAAATCTGTTGTGTAATACCTGTTTAACATCAATGTTGATGGTGGCGGCACAAGCATTATGACAACATCTGCTTTATCATGAGATTTTCTGATATAGGAAAATGCATCAGAGTTAGAAACAGTTACTTTTCCTTTTAGACTGTCAGAAATCACCATTCGGGCCAGAGCGGGATCTCTTTCAATGTAAATAACTTTATTTACTGAATATTTCAAAATTTCCGGCAGGTGAGTATCAAATATACCTGAAATAATTACTACACTTTCAGGCGATTCACACTGAAGCATAGCATAATGAATATCTTCTTCCCGTTCTATAACATCATTGCTGTATTTCAGTAGCCTTTGATTATAATAAACACTTTGTTCGCCCATGTAATCACCAGTTGTAATATTACCGTATGGGGTATCTATTGATTTTATAACATTTATTCCAGGTAACATTATTTGTCTGAAAAAGGCATCAGGCTCTAAGATGATTATCAGAGTGATTGTTATTAAAACAATTATTTTAAGTGCAATTTTGATCAGTTCCCTGCGCAGGTAATAAGTTAACAAGACATATGTTAATGATAACAGAATTATTATTAACAGCATCTTATAGGTTCCCAGCTTCTCAGAGATTAGCAGTGAGACCCAGATCCCTGCTAAAATACCTCCTGTGGTTTCGATTGAAAAAGATTTTCCAGGATTATACGAAGAGGTCTGTCTGGCTATTGAAATAAGCTTTACAAATATGAATCCTGATGAAATGCAGAATGGAATCAGAACAAGGAGTGTATATATAATGCTTTCAAGTACAGAAGGAGTTTCTCCGCTTTCAAGGAATAACCTTCCAAGCATAAACATCAGAAAAAGGGATAATAATGGGCTGAGGGCAAAAACAAGGTTGATCTTCCTGATATCATATAGTGTGGATTTGCCTCCAAGTGCAGAACCTGCAGCCGATAATATCAGCCATGTGCCAAGGAATATCCCGGAGATAAGCTCATAACCTCCTGAGATATTCATCATTTCCCTGATCATCAGAAGTTGAAATGATGTGCTTACGAAACCTGTTATAAAAAGGTTTATCCCAAATCCTGATCTGCCCATATTTGTCCCCATTATGTCAGGTACATATGTATTGTCATTGTTTTCTCCTGTAAAAGTCTTTCTAAAATAGGGCAGATGCCAGATGAAATGCAGTAAACCAGTAGCTGCCAATCCTATTCCAAATTCCACATGCCACCGGAGGATAGCCTTGACATTCGGAACATTCCATTTATATGAGATCAGTAATGCCATAAATAAGCCGGCGACGGCAGATATCAGGAATGTAACAGCAAGGGCAGAATTCCATAACTTCCTGTGAAAGGAGACAGGATATAAGCCTAACCGGTAAAAGAGATAGCTTATTAAATAGAGTAACAGGATTATAAAACCGGTGCCAGCAACATGATACATATTTATTTATCCTTTTCTTCCAGAACAACACCTTCATAAACAAATAGTTCTGCTGTTTTCCATCCATCCCATCCTATACTGGCCTTGTCCCTTGAGGTATATCCAAGGAACTGTTCAACATTCCAGCCCTGTTCAATTGCAACCTGAGGAAGCATTGTTCCTGATCTGAAATCTTTTTTTATATAGATTCCATGTTTGCCAAGAACTATCTCATCAGGATCAGATATTTTCCGTAATGGCCCCAGAACAGTAATTTCTATTTCGCTCTTTGCATACTCCTCCTTTGTCAGAGGAGTGAATCTTGGATCTTCAAAAGCAGAAGAAAATGCTGATGCCCTAACAACTTCATATAAAGGATCGGAGGAAATGAATCTTCCTATGCATCCTCTAAGATTACCATCTATTTTAATAGTAACGAACGCTCCATAATGCATTTTCAGCTTTTCAGGCATTTTTTTACTGTCCAGTTCAATTCTCCTGTTGTCATTAAGTCTTACGTTGATGCTCATCCTTGCTATTTCAAACAATTGCTTTTTCTCTGATTCATTGAATGAAAAGCTGCCTGCCATTTCCTTTTTATAAAGTGCTATTGCATTATACCCTACAACTCTGTCCTTGTCTCCATAATCAGAATCACCTGAATTACAATAGTCTAGTATCTTATATTTCAGCGATTCATCCACTTCAGAAAGATAGAGGAGTGTCAGTCCTGATGTCCATCCGCACATGCTTGTTGCCAGACCGTCAATATGTTTAGATGAATTTTCTCTGAGAGATTTAAGAAAAGTCTGAGGATCGCCTGACATTAAACCAGCAGCTGTTGCATTGTCAGCTTTTACTGCATCAGTATATGATGGATAATGAGAGAAGTCACTGCTGATAACGAAGAGATTTTCATCTGTGAAATAAGGCCTTAATGCATCAGCTATTTTTTTAATGCTTACTTCATTAGTTGTGCCTATGATAATCGGAACCATTGAAGGTTTACTTGTAAAATAGTATTGGATAAAAGGCACCTGAACTTCTATACTGTGTTCCTGGAGGTGGGCATTAGTTGGAAAATCAAATACCTTGTTTTCACTTTTAAGTTTATCAGCGATCTCTCTGTTTACAGGCATTTTGCCCAGTGGTGTCACAAAGTCTCCAACATTATAAATTGATGCTCCGTCAAATGCCATAACATGGCTTGAACCTATGACAAATACATTCTTTATTTTCTTTTCTTTATTAACAGATGAGAAGGCTGAAGCGGCAATTCTGCCTGAAAAGACATAACCTGCATGCGGCGATATTATGGCTCTTATATCAATTTTTTCATCGTTTTTTTTACATTCTTCAAACAACCTGGAAATATCTCTTGTTAATGCATCTTTTCCGGCAGGATAGAAACTTCCGGCGGCAACAGGCTGTCTGTCAACCGGTTTGTGCTGTGCATTTGTTTCCATGATAGTTAAAATTGAGAGCAATATTATTACTCCTGTTCGCATAATACTATAAATGATTTATGGTATTAAAGTTATGCCAAAAAAATGAAGATAGGACAAAGGAAAATGAATAGTTTGAAAGAAATATTCAGATAAGTACCATGGATTCTTTTAGAATCTGACCATTTGGGTCGGTCCCATATATTTTTATTCCAATACTGATAGCAGGAGTACCGATAATATCAACAACAGGACTCAATGCATCACGGATATCTTCTGAATCCATATTTTCATATTCATCAATATTAAAGTAGAGATGTATCATTAAAGTGTATTCTCTGTTCTTGATGGTACTCAGTACTTTAACAATTTTGGCAAGCCATATTGATGAAGAGGTATTGAAATATTCAAGATTAAGTCTGAGATTGGTAATATGCCTTGGTCCGGCAACATATTCATGTATCCACTTCAAAACATTTTCATAAAGTTCTGCAGCATTTTCAGGGATAGATCTTCCTGAAAAAATAAGCTCCCCGTTTACGCAATTAAGATCGATTTGCGGAGTTTTTAAAGTTGGTTCAATGAATAGATTCTTTAATCCCACCTTTCTATTATGAAGTAAAAAAAATATGCTATAAACAATACCTTAAAAATAAGCCAACTATTTAGTTTTCACCTTTACTTTTGTCAAAAAGATTATAGCAATAGTCAAATATTTTGAACAATTGACATAACCCAGGTAATTTTAACGCATGTTTCACTTCCCATTTTGGCTATGTTTATTGTAGTTCAATAGTTTTAAATATTATCTTTGGAACCTGAATTTTTAAAGAGTCAAATGGAAGTAATCCTGAGGGACAAGATTAAGGAAGCTGTTAAGGTTCTGTATAATAGCAATGTTACTGAAGAGTTGATACAGGTACAGGAAACGAGAAAGGATTTTAAGGGTGATTTTACCCTTGTAGTCTTTCCTCTTCTCAGATACTCAAAGAATACTCCGGAAAGAACTGGTGAAACTATTGGCGAGTATCTTGTGAAGAATTTCGATTCAATTGCCGGTTTCAATGTTGTTAAAGGCTTCCTTAACCTTGAAATATCTGACAGATGGTGGCTTGGTTATTTAAAGAAAACTTCAACTGGTGAAAATTTAATTGATCATTGCAAAGTCTCCTCTCCAAAAACAATTCTTGTAGAGTACTCATCACCGAATACTAATAAACCTCTTCACCTGGGACATATACGCAATAATCTGCTGGGGTTTTCTATCTACCGGATATTATCCGTTTGTGGCCATAATGTTATAAAAACCAATATTGTTAATGACAGGGGAATTCATATTTGTAAATCAATGCTGGCATGGCAGAAGTTTGGAGATGGGGAAACACCTTCTTCAAGCGGTTTAAAAGGAGATCACCTTGTTGGTAAGTATTATGTGCTGTTCGAAAAAAAATGTAAAGTTCAGATTGAAAACCTTATGAACTCAGGCACTGATGAAGATGAGGCCAGAAACTCTGCACCTATGATGAAGGATGCAAGGGAAATGCTACTTAAATGGGAGGCTGGTGACAAGGAGATTGTTGATCTGTGGAAAATGATGAATTCATGGGTTTATGCGGGATTTGATGAAACATACAGCAGACTGGGTGTGGATTTTGACAAAATATATTATGAATCAGAAACATATAAGCTTGGAAAGAAAATAGTTCTGGAGGCGCTGGAGAAAAAAATTCTATACAGGAATGAAGACTCTTCTATATGGGCTGATCTGACTGATGAAGGGCTTGATCAGAAATTATTACTAAGGTCAGACGGTACAGCTGTTTATATGACACAGGATCTTGGAACTGCAGTTAATCGTTACGATGAGTATAGGTTCGACAGCAATATTTATGTTGTTGGTAATGAACAGAATTATCATTTTCATGTCCTGAAAGCCCTGCTTAAAAAAATGGGATATATATGGAGTGACGGACTATTCCATTTCTCATATGGGATGGTTGAGCTCCCTGAAGGTAAAATGAAATCACGGGAGGGAACGGTTGTTGATGCTGATGACTTAATTCAGGAAATGATTGAAACTGCAAGGGAAGTTTCGCTTGAACTAGGTAAACTTTCTGATTTTACTTCTGAAGAAAGGGAAGAAATTTTCCGTAAAATTGGTCTTGGAGCACTGAAATACTTTATTCTGAAGGTAGATCCTAAAAAGAATATGACTTTTAATCCGGTTGAATCAATTGATTTTAATGGTAATACCGGCCCTTTTATTCAGTATACTTATGCCAGAATAAAATCAGTTTTCAGGAAAGCAGAACAAACAGGAATAGATGAGAACATCTCACTTATCAGTGAAATTAAGGCTGGTGAAAAGGAGATCGGACTTATAAAGCTCTTCAGAAAGTTCCCTGACACTATAACTGCTTCAGCTGAAGGCTATTCTCCTGCATTAATAGCTAACTATTGCTATGAACTGGCCAGGGAGTTTAACCAGTTTTACCACGATTATTCAATACTTGGTGAAACTGATGAAAATGTGAGGAATTTGAGACTCTCTCTTTCACGGATAACAGGTGAAATACTTTATAAAGCGATGTGGATGCTGGGGATAGAGATGCCTGAACGAATGTAGGAAAGTCAGAAGTGGAAAGACGGAAGACAGAAGTTACGAGAAGAAAGGGACTTCGGACTTGTAACTAATTATTAAATCTATACAGTGACAATATGTTTGAGAATTTAAGCGAACGGTTGGAGAAGTCCTTTAAGATGCTTAAAGGACAGGGAAGGATAACAGAAATAAATATTGCTGAGACTCTAAAAGAGGTTCGCAGGGCATTGCTCGATGCTGACGTTAATTTTAAGATAGCAAAGCAGTTTACAGATACAGTTAAACAGAAAGCACTTGGGCAGGAGGTTCTTAAATCGGTAAATCCATCGCAGATGATGATCAAAATAGTTCATGATGAGCTTGTTGATCTGATGGGAGGTGATAAAACTGATATTAATATAAAAATCAATCCTTCAGTAATTCTGATAGCAGGATTGCAGGGATCGGGTAAGACTACTTTTAGTGGCAAGCTGGCAAAATGGGTAAAAGCAAAAAGAAATAAAAATCCTATTCTTGTTGCATGTGACGTTTACAGACCTGCAGCTATTGAACAGCTCAGGATAATTGGAACACAGGTTGAAGTTCCGGTTTATACTGAACCGGATAATATGGATCCGGTATCCATTGCTCGCAATGCCATCAGAGAAGCCAAAAAGAGTGGACATGACATTGTCATAATAGATACTGCCGGACGCCTTGCCATTGATGAACAGATGATGAATGAGATATCGGGGGTAAAAAAGGCTGTCAATCCTAATGAAATACTCTTTGTTGTTGATTCAATGACTGGTCAGGATGCTGTCAATACTGCAAGGGAATTCAATGAGAGACTCGATTTCGATGGTGTTGTTCTTACAAAACTCGATGGTGATACAAGGGGAGGGGCTGCATTATCGATAAAATCTGTGGTAAACAAGCCTGTTAAGTTTGTGAGTTCAGGAGAAAAGATGGACGCAATAGACATCTTTTATCCTTCAAGGATGGCCGACAGGATCCTTGGGATGGGAGATATAGTTTCATTGGTGGAAAAAGCTCAGGAACAGTATGATGTTGAGGAGGCAAGAAAACTTCAGAAAAAAATTGCAAAGGATCAATTCGATTTTAACGATTTTATTAACCAGATCCAGCAGATAAAGAAAATGGGTAATGTCAAGGACCTTATGTCTATGATACCTGGGGTAGGGAAAGCGGTTAAAGACCTTGATATTGATGACAATGCTTTCAAAAGTATTGAAGCTATTATCAGAAGTATGACACCGGAGGAGAGGACCAATCCTGTTGTATTAAATGGAAGCAGACGGAAGAGAATTGCTATGGGTAGCGGAACATCAGTGCAGGAGGTTAATAAACTACTTAAGCAGTTCGATGAGACAAGACGCATGATGAAGATGATGACTAAAGGGGGTAATGTTGCAAAAATGATGGGAAGAAAATAATCAGTAATATGTATACTTTAATCGATGGCAGGAAGATTGCTGCAGACATAAAGCAGGAAATAGCCCGTGAAGTTGTTAAACTTAAAACGGAAGGGAAAAAAATACCTCATCTTGCAGCCATTCTGGTTGGCAATGATGGTTCAAGTGAAACTTATGTCTCAAACAAAGTAAAGGATTGTCATCAGGTTGGATTCAAATCGACTCTCCTGCGTTACAGCGAATCAATTACGGAAGAATTTTTGCTAGAGAGAATAAATGAACTAAATGAAGATAAGGATGTAGATGGCTTTATAGTTCAGTTACCACTTCCTTCCCATATATCCGAAAAAAAAGTAATTGAATCAATAAATCCTGCGAAGGATGCTGATGGATTTCATCCTGTAAACATAGGAAGGATGATGATCGGACTTCCGGGATATCTCCCGGCAACTCCATTCGGAATCGTTGAACTGATTAAAAGGTATAACATACAGACATCCGGGAAAAGCTGTGTTGTAATTGGCCGGAGTAATATTGTTGGCAGACCCGTGAGTATACTTCTTTCACAAAAAGGGATGGATGCCACAGTAACACTGGTGCATAGCAGAACTAAGAATCTAAAAGAAATAGTCGCAGGTTCTGATATTATAATTGCAGCACTCGGGTCACCTCGTTTTGTTACCGTTGACATGGTTAAATTTGGAGCTGTTGTAATTGATGTCGGGACAACACGTGTTGCAAGTAATGAAACAAAGTCAGGCTTTAAACTGATCGGGGATGTCGATTTTGAAAACGTAGCTCCTAAATGCTCATTTATTACACCTGTCCCAGGCGGTGTAGGACCAATGACACGGGTTTCGCTTTTGCGGAATACTCTTATGGCTGCTTCTCTTACTTAGGGAGTTCCAATCCCATAAAATAAAGATCAAATTCACCCTTGCCTCCCGGGCGGTTAGATGAGAATACCATATATGAATTGGTAAAATCCTCCACTGAGCCCAAAACAGGTCTGTATTCATCAGATGATGTATTTACCTTAGGGCCAAAATTTACCGGGGAGCTCCAATTACCTGTTTTGAAAACAGAATAGTAAAGATCAAATCCTCCCATTCCTCCAAGCCGGTTTGATGCAAATACCATTACACCCTTGTGGATATTTGGACATTTTTCATCTTCAGAGCTATTTATGTTATCTGTTTTTGAGGAGTATATAAAGGGAAGGTTAAATATTTCACTAAGTGGCTTTTCATTTGATATCTTCTGCAGGTATATATCAAAATTACCTTCTCTGTTTGATGAAAAATAAAGCGAATCCATATTCACGTCAGTGCAGAAATAGGCATCGTCTGAAGCCGAATTGAGCAAACTAACTGGATAAGGACCCTTAATCTCAGGAATATTTGTTCCGTATACAGGGAGGTTCTTAAGATAGAACAGATCGAGTTTCCCTGTTTCATTAGACGAGGAAAGCACAAAGTATTCATAGCCATCAGAAGTACTGAAAAAACGATATGGTCCAAGATCATCTCCGGCAGTTACGGCTTTGGAAATAAGACTGCTTGTGAAACTATCATTGGTAATTGCTGATTCCATTCCAAAATTGCCATTCGTCACGTCGAAATGGTAATTAATTATACCCTGCTCAATGTCGAACTGTCTTCCCGAACTTTTTCTGTTGCTTGAAAAAATAATTGCTATATTTCCGCTAATCTCTTCTAAGTCAACATTATAATCATCAAATGGAGAATTCAGATCCACGAGGTTCATAATAGTATCCGGGAAAGTACCCTTTGTAAATTTTACAGGATTATTATCCTTTTTACAAGAAGAATCTGATAAAATAATGATCACGATAATTAAAAAAAACAAAATCCCTGATATGGAAGACTCTTTCATACTAATTCCACATATGTTGACCATTACAAATATATCAATATAAAACGAAAAACCGGGTAGGGGCCCGGTTCTTCATAAGTAGAATTTAGGTTAATTCTAGGGTAATTATGGTGTTTTAGGTTAAATCGTCTATTATAATCATAAGATGATTATTCGCCTTCTGAGGTTGCGTTTATAGGGTAAAAAAAACAATAAAAATACATTCATTTAGCTAATAGATTGATTATCATAATTATAGCAAAATATATTTTTGTTGATAACTGAAAATCATGTATGGCAGGCTTAAAAAAAATAGTATTAATTTTGTGCTGATATTTGTTATAGTGATGGAAGAGGATAAATTTGGCCTTTCATATGAGGAAGAAATAAAGCATGCAGTCCAGAAGTTCGAACGCATGAGGAAAAACAATGAACGTTGTTTTTTTGATGTGATCGAATTTGAGACTATTATTGACTTCTATATCGATAGCAATAATTCATCAAAGGCATTTGAGGCTGCAACTCTTGCTACTGAACAGCATCCTAATTCTGTGTCAATTCAGCTCAGGAAGGCCAAGGTCCTTCTTGACAAGGGGCGCGCAGTGGAGGCCCTCAGGTTACTTAAGAAACTGGAGAGTATTGAACCTGGTAATCATGAACTTTATATTGCAAAGGGTACTGCATGTGGAATACTTGGTGATATAAATGGTGCAAAGAAGATGTTTGATTTTGCACTGACCCTTGATTCTGAAGAGGTGGAAAATATCCTTTTCACTATAACTTCGGTGCTTCAGAATCTGAATTATTATAAATACATGATTCCATATATGGTACGCCTGATTGAACTTGAACCTGAATTCAAGGCTCACCTTTACGATCTTGCGTATGCTTATGAAAAGATTGAAGATTTTGATAACAGTATTATCTTCTATCTGAGATATCTTGAAGAGGAGCCATATTCTGACAGTGCATGGTATAATCTGGGAATTATCTATAATAAGCTGGATCTTCATGAGAAGGCTATGGAAGCTTATGACTACGCTCTTGCTATAAATTCACAGAATACTTTTGCCTTGTTTAATAAGGGAAATATCCTTAGTAATACTGATAGATATTCAGAGGCAATTCCGGTTTATCATGAATATCTTGAAAATGAACCTGATAGTTTTGAGGCAATGGCCTATCTGGCAGAGTGTTATGAGAAGACTAATGAGATAAGACTGGCAAAAAAATATTATCAGGAAGCAATTGAACTTGCACCTGATTTTGCAGATCCATGGTTTGGTATGGGAGTGATCGCTCTCAATAATGGAAATATTGAGGACTCGCTGCTTTTTTTCAGAAAAGCGGTCCGGCTGGATGATGAGAATCCGGAATTCTGGTACCTGCTTGGAAAGGCACACTCAATTAATGGAGAGAAAAAAGCTGCCTTGCGGTGTTACCGCGAAGCGCTGAAGCTTGATGCCTATTACAGTGAGATATGGTCCGATCTCGGCAGGGTTATTATTAATGGCGGATTGGCATTAAAGGCACTTCCTTACTTTGAACTTGCCTATAAGGTAACAGGAGATGTACCCGGCATTAATTATCTTCTTGCAGCCTTATTTCTTAATACCGGAAACTCGGAAAAAGCCTATAAACACCTCGCGGCAGCATTAAGTGTGGAAAAGGAAATTTATAATGATTTCAGGGACCTTATGCCGCATGACAAGATGAACAGGAAAATTATAAAGCTGCTGGAATCAAATGATCTTGTGGCATAACCATGAATTAATACCTCACATAGAATGAAAGTGGCACTTCCCTTTTTGCCTGACAGACCTGCAAAACCCAGGGATTCAGGACTTACAATGGTAATGGATAAAGGCCTTAGCATCAGAGAGGCAGAGGATTTTATGTCGGTTGGCAGTGAATATACAGATTTTGTCAAGCTAGGATTTGGCACATCACTTATTACTCCGGGGTTTGATAAGAAGATATCCATCTATAAAGACTCAGGTGTAATTCCATATTTTGGGGGCACACTTTTTGAGGCATATGTTGTACGTAACATGTTCAGTGAATATGTCGAAGTGCTTGATAAATATGAGATTACGCTTGTAGAGGTTTCAGATGGTTCTTATGATATTGCCCATAAGATGAAACTGGAGTATATAAGCCGTCTTGCTGAAAAAAGAACTGTTATTTCTGAAGTAGGTTCGAAAAAGAAAGATGTCATTTATTCTCCTGATGAGTGGGTGGAGATGATGAAATCTGAACTTAATGCAGGTTCAGTGAAGGTAATTGCTGAAGCAAGGGAATCAGGAACAACAGGTATTTATAACGAGGACGGATCAATAAATAACAAAATTATAGATGCTATTTCAGAGCATGTAAAGCTTGAGAATGTTTTATGGGAAGCTCCCCTTAAATCACAACAGGCTTGGTTCATTAAACACTTTGGAGCCAATGTGAATCTTGGAAATATTGCCCCAAATGAGATAATTCCTCTTGAAACACTTCGCCTGGGACTCAGGGGTGATACTTTCTTCCAGTTTCTTCCCGAAGGTCTTGTTAAGTAATCTTATTTCTCATGAGAAAATATGGCCTTATTGGATATCCCCTTGGTCATTCATTTTCCAGTAAGTATTTTGCTGAAAAATTTAAAAGCGAGAGGTTGACCGATGTTTCTTATGATAATTATCCACTGACTGACATAGATATTCTGCCTCAACTTATCGCAGAAGAAACTGATCTCTGTGGCCTGAATGTCACAATTCCTTATAAGTCAGAAGTTCTGAGATTTCTTGATTCAATTGATAAAGAGGCCTCAGAAATAGGGGCAGTCAATGTCATTAAAATCAGCAGGACCGGAGGCAGGATTCTGCTCGCAGGTTTTAACAGTGATGTCACAGGTATATCAGATTCAATTAAACCTTACATTAAAAATAATATTCGCCGGGCTATGGTTTTAGGTACCGGAGGTAGTTCACGATCAGTATGTTATGTTTTGAAAAAAAATGGTATTAAGATTACCATGGTTTCAAGGGAAAGAAAAGAGGGATTAATTTCCTATGGTGATCTGACACCTGAATTGATTGCTGAGAACCTGCTTATAGTAAATACAACACCCCTTGGTATGTATCCTGCAGTTGAAGCTAAACCTGATCTCAATTATACATATTTGGGCAAAGATCATGTGCTTTTTGATCTTGTTTATAATCCGGAAATAACTGCTTTCCTGGATTCAGGATTGAAACATGGTTGTACAATAATTACAGGCCTTAAAATGCTTCATTCTCAGGCAGAACGAGCCTGGGAAATATGGAATGATGTAAATCTGTAAGATTTAATGCTGACTACCCATCAAGCCCTTTTCGGGCGCCTTTTCTTCTTATCCAGTACCTTGGATCACATGTTGTGCACTCCTGGTTCCAGTAACCTGGTGTTATAGGATCTCCTTCAAGTGTCCTGATCTGCTTTTCATATACAGCAAACACCGGATTGAAAATAAGATCAGTTACCCCTAAAGTGTATTTGTCTTCTTCTCCCGGTTCTTCTGAAGACTCTTTTAGCTCAATTACCTCCAGGTTATTGGTGGTCAACAGATCCTTCAGGAAAGCTGCCCTTTCGAGTGTAGCTCCGGTTTCAATAATTGTACAACGAACACCATTTATCTCACTAACAATATGTTTTGCATTATTGATCGACATAGTTTTTACTTTTAATCAGATCCCGAAACTTAGATGTCTTATCATTTCAAAGATTATACTTGCAAATCCGACAACAGCTATACCTGCAACGCATAATCCCAGTCCTAGCTTTGTATAAAATCCGCTCTTGAATTTTTCAAGAGGAGTGTCATTCTTGATAAGGAACATTGCCTTTACAATAAGCAGATAATAATAAAGCGATATTATTGTGTTTAGTACTGCAATAAGTACAAGCATGTAGAAGCCTTTTTCTGCTGCTGCTGCAAAAAGGAAGAACTTGCCAAAGAAGCCGGCAACAGGAGGTATTCCCGCAAGAGAGAATAAAGCCAGGGTCATAATCAGACTCACACCCGGATTTGTCTGGTACAATCCGTTATAATCTTCAATATTCTCTTTCCCTGTGGCATTTGACACTGCCATAACCACTCCGAAAGCTCCAAGGTTTGAAAATATATATACAAGAACATAGTAAATTACAGATGCCAATCCAAGCTCATTACCTCCTATGAAGCCAAGCAGTATATATCCTGCCTGTGATATTGATGAAAATGCCAGAAATCTCTTTAAATTCAGCTGTCTGATTGCAAACAGGTTACCGATAGTCATAGTGAGAACTGAAGTAACATATATTGCCTTCTGCCATGTTTCAATAATCATTGGAAATACAGTGAAGAGAATAATGATAAATATAAAGACAGCAGCTCCTTTGGATATTACAGAAAGGTATGAGGTTATGTTAATAGGAGCACCTTCATATACATCAGCAGTCCACAGATGGAACGGAACAATTGATATTTTAAATGCCATTCCGGTGAAGAAGAAAATAAATCCCAGTATCTGAAGACCTTGGTCACTGAAAATCTCTGCTACCTCTTTAAAATAAAGAGATCCGGTTGTCCCGTAAATCATTGACAACCCATACAGGAGTATTCCGGAAGAAAGAGCAGATATAAGAATGAGCTTGATGCCTGCTTCAGCAGAATGATTTTTATATCGATCAAATGCTGCCAGTGCTGCAATTGGTATTGTAGCCAGCTCCAGACCAATATAGAACATAAGGAAATGTCCTGCCGAAATCATGAAATTCATCCCGATAAGTGTTGAGATGAGAAGTATAAAATATTCGGTAATTTTCTCTGCATTCTCATCTCTTCTGAGCCAGTCGGCCGACTGAATAAATACCAGGAGTACTCCAATGTTCAGAATATTTTTCATAACCAGCCTGCTGGCAGTAGATAAATACATTCCGCCAAAAAGTTCTCCCTCAGCTGAAGGAAGGAAACCAGTAGCAGTAATTAATCCGAATATTACAATGGTGAAGGTTATCAACGATTTTTTACTGGCCGGATTTCCAAATATTTCTGCCATTAATACTATTAGAACCGCTGCTGTAAGTAGCAATTCATGTCGCATTATTAGGAATGATTCTAAGCTCATATGCTATTTTTATCCTGTTCTGTTTATACTTTAAAAAGGGTTAACTGCAAGTATCTTTTCCACAATTGGATGAAGACTGTTGCCTATCATTGTAGATAACCAGTAAGGTGCAAGTCCTATGCCTGCCACCGAACCGATAAGTGTAACGACAGAGACCCTTTCAAACCATTTTGCATCTGTAAGATGTTTGTGGTGCTCATCGGTAGTCGGCCCCAGAAGCAGTATTGCTACTACTCTAAGAATATAAACTGCAGTTATGACAATTGACGAAACAGCAACAATTGTGACAACCCTGTGGAAGATATCGGTATGCTGGAAAGCACCTACAAAAATTGTCATCTCTGCAACAAAACCGCTCAGACCAGGAAGACCCAGTGAAGCAAGACCTGCAATAACGTATGCTACTGACAGGAATGGAATTACTTTCATAAGTCCACCCATCTGGTTAATCATCCTCGTATGTGTTCTTCCGTAGAGCATTCCTATTAGGGCAAAAAACAGAGCCGTCATAAGTCCATGTGAGATCATCTGAATAACTGCGCCGTTAAGAGCAGTCTGATTCATCATCAGTACTGCAAATAATACCAGTCCGCAATGGCTTACTGATGAATAGGCGTTAATGTATTTAAGATCTTTCTGAGCTATAGCTCCAAAAGCGCCATATACAACGCTTATTGATGTCAGTATGATAAATATCCAGTTAAGCTCTGACGCCGCCTCAGGCATAAGGAAAATAGCAACTCTGAAGGCTCCGTAACCACCTAATTTCATCAAAACACCTGCATGGAGCATCGAAACGGCAGTGGGAGCGGAGGCGTGGCCATCAGGCGACCATGTATGGAAAGGGAAAAGCGCTCCTAATACTCCAAATCCAACAAATGTAAGAGGGAAGAAGAGCCGTTGTGCTGATATAGGTATTGTTACCTTTGAAATCTCAAGAAGATTGAATGTGAACTGGCCTCCGTCAGGAGCTGAATTAAAATATATTCCAAGAAGTCCCAGCAGAATAAGCGCTGAACCGCCCATTAGCATAAGCGTAAGTTTCATGGCAGAGTATTCTTTGGGACCGCTTCCCCAGATTCCGATAAGGAGATACATCGGGATAACCGCCAGTTCATAAAACAGGAACATTGTGAACAGGTCAATAGAAATAAAGAACCCGAATACACCTGTTGCCAGAAGAATCAGTGATACGAAAAACTCCTTTGTAAGAAACTCAACCTCCCAGGAAGCAAAAATTCCTGCAAAAACGACAAGGGAGGTTAAGGAGATCATGGCTACCGAAATTCCGTCAACACCAATAGCATAGTGAATATTAAGGCTACTGAACCACAGGTAGTCTTTAATAAAAAGCATTTCATCAGTGTTTCCTGCATTACGAGCCGATAAGTATAAAAATACAAGTACACCTGCCATTATTAACTGTATCCCCATTCCGATAGCTGATATAACTCGTACTTGTTTTGTATCCTTTAAAAACAGGATTCCTGTTATTGTAAGCACCGGAATTACTACAAAGAGTGTTAAAATATCCATCGTTTCTAAATCTTTTCCTGTTTAACTATTACTTCCACAGATATATAAATATTATTGCCAGTGTAATAGCACCTGTAATGAATACGAATCCATACTTCTGCAGCTGGCCCGACTGGAATTGCCTTATTCTGAATGAGGCAAGTTGTGTTACAAATGCAATTGCATTTATGGTTCCGTCAACTATATGTCTGTCAAACCATGCAATTGGTGTTGAGATATATCTGAAGATTATTTTTTTTGTGACATAAAGATAAACCTCATCAATGTAAAACTTGTTATATGCCCACTTGTAGCTGTATTTAAAGGTTGCAGCAAGTTTGTCGGGAATTACTGATTCTTTTTTGTACATCAGATAAGCAAGCCCGATACCCATAAGCCCAATAATCACTGAGGGTATTGCAACAGAAAGTTCGATGTGGGCTTCAAAACCCTTGCCGTCGGATGTTACAAGCTCATGGAATGGCAGGAATCCTGAAAATATAGCACCAAGGGCAAGTATAATCAAAGGAATCGTCATTGTTGCAGGAGCTTCATGAGGCGTATGGTGATAATGAGTGTCTCTGCCCCAGAATATGCTGAAATACAGTCTGAACATATAGAATGCTGTTATACCTGCAACTGCATATTCCACAGCAAAAAGTAATTTGTTATGATGAAGGGCAGCTGTAAGAATTTCATCTTTACTGAAAAAACCTGAGAACGGCGGAATACCTGAAATGGCAAGACATGCAGCAAGAAATGTCAGATGAGTTATCGGCAGGTGCTTTCTTAATCCACCCATATCAGTCATATAATTGCTGTGGACTGCATGAATTATGGCACCAGCAGCAAGGAACAGCAGGGCTTTGAACATTGCATGAGTGAAGAGATGAAACATGGATGCCATAAATCCAAGACCTTCGTGACCTCCATAGCCTGATACCCCGAGTGCAAGCATCATATACCCGATCTGCGACATGGTTGAGTATGCAAGTACTCTTTTTATGTCTGTCTGGGTACAGGCTATTATTGCTGCAAATAGAGAGGAGAAAGCACCTACGTAAGCAACAACATCCAGTGCTTCCGGAGCTGAAAAAGCATACACCGGAAACATCCTGGCAACAAGGTAAACACCGGCTACTACCATAGTGGCAGCATGTATGAGAGCTGAGACCGGAGTCGGACCTTCCATGGCATCAGGTAACCAGATATGGAAGGGGAACATGGCTGATTTTCCAACACCTCCCATGAAAATTAAAATCATTGACCATGTTATTACTGATAGTCCCATAAAGGCAGCTCCGCCTGTCTGGGTAATTGCTGGTCCGGAAAGACTTGTAAGTGTTATGAAATCAAATGTCTTAGTGTTAAATGATAAAATAAGGATGCCGATCAGAAAACCCATATCTGCAAATCTTGTAACAATAAAGGCCTTCTTGGAGGCTCTTACAGCAGAAGGTTTTGTATAATAGAATCCTATCAGAAGGTATGATGAAACACCGACAAGTTCCCAGAAGATGTACATCTGAAAAATGTTGGTAGCAACAACCAGACCCAGCATAGAGAAGCTGAAAAGGGAAAGGAATGAAAAGAAACGCTCAAATCCTTTTTCGCCTTTCATATAACCGAGGCTGTAAATATGAACCGTAAAGGATACCGTTGACACCACGATTAACATCATTACTGAAATAGGATCAAGCAGAATCCCGATATCAATATGCAGGTTCTCCGTAAGTCTGAGCCAGACACCATTAAAGGATATGATTTTCTGGAATGCACCATCAACTTTCTCAGATGTAAAGAAATATTGATATGCAGTCAGATAGGACAGAAAAGTTATTATTCCCAAACCTGCTGTTCCAAGCAGTCCTGATAGTTTCGCCTTAAGCTTATGTCCGGCCAGTCCAAGCAGCAGGAACATCAGAAAGGGCAGAAGCAGAATCCAAATTGTATACCCGAAATTTATCATTGTTAGCTATCTGTAGTTTCTAATATCAATATTTCATTTCGTTAACATTCTCCACATTAATGGTAGCAAATCTCCTGTATATGTTTATTATAATTGCTATTGCAACTGCAGCTTCTGATGCTGCAACAGCTATTACAAAGAGGCTGAAGAACATACCTTCCATTTTATGAGGATAAAGAAAACTATTGAATGCCATAAAGTTAATGTTCACCGAATTGAGGATTAATTCCACCGACATGAGTATCGTAATAAGGTTGCGACGGGTAAGAAAACCGTAAACTCCTGCAAAGAACATCAGAGTTGCAAGAATCAAAAAGTACTGAAGTGGTATTCCTGTTATCATATTTATTCCTTATTATAGTTAGGTGATTTAGTATTTGCCGGACCTGCTTTTTTTGCAACCACAATTGCAGCAATCATTGCTGCAAGCAGTAGTACAGATATTACCTCAAATGGCAATACATATCCGTCATAGCCATATGAAAGAATGCTTTTGCCTATCAGCCTCATGTTTACTTCAACGGCGGCCTGAGTGGTAGCTTCGAAATTAAAATCAAGGATTGTTATTATGGCCAGAATTGCACCGGCAATACTGGCAATAGCAGAAAAAACAGTTTTTTTCCAACCCTCAGGTTCAAATTTCTGACTTATGTGACTTGTTAGAAGAATCGAGAAGATAATCAGTACAACTATCCCTCCTGCATATAGCGTAAGCTGAACCGCTGCCATGAACTGATAATTCAGCATAAAATATATCCCTGAAGTCGATACAAGAACAAACAGAAGATATACTGCTGCTCTCAGAATCCTACGTGTAGTTACTGTCAGCACTGAGAAGATAACTATCATTGCTGCAAACAAAATGAACATGATCTGATTGGAAGCCATCATTCAACTCCTTTCATTAGTTGTGAACCTGGTTTATTTAAAGTCTTTATAAGCAGAGCCCTGTTGAATACAGCATGCTCAAACTCCTGCGAAAATGCCAAAGCATTTGAAGGGCATGTCTTTACACATAAAGCACAGAATGTACACATGCTTAGCCTGTAAATATGTTTGTCAATAATTCTTTTCTTCTTGCCATCATCAGTTATTATGGTCTTTGAGATTACTTCAATTGAACCATTGGGACAATTTATCTCGCATATCCCGCAACCTGTACATTTATGCTCATTTTTTTCATTATGAGGCATGATCACTTCTCCCTTAAAACGGTCAAACATTACAAGTTCCTTACGGTTATTGGGGTATTTTTGAGTGACAATAGTGCTTGGTCTGACAAAGTATGATCCGGTAACTTTCATCCCTTTCATCAGCGACCAGATACCTTCAATTATTTCCTTCAGATAATTTATTATACTTCTCATTCAGAGGTATATGTTTATTAGTTATTTATGATTAAAAATGCCAGCCCATCAATACTATAAGGGCCATAATCAGAACATTAACAAGGTTAATGGGAAGAAGGTACTTCCATTCCAATGTCAGAAGCTGGTCAATCCTTAACCTGGGGAATGTCCATTTAAACCACATCATCATGAAGATTATAAATGCTGTTTTTCCTATATACCATATAAATGGTGGAATGAAATCCATGACCATGTTAAAGCCATCCCAGTTACCTACGTGAAATGGCATCCATCCTCCAAGAAAAATTGTTGCACCAATTGATGCTACAATGAACATATTAATATATTCAGCCAGGAAAAAAAATGCGAATTTGATTCCGGAATACTCTGTATGGTACCCTGCTGTTAATTCTGATTCGGCTTCAGCAAGGTCAAAGGGACCACGGTTGGTTTCAGCTGTACTGGCAATCAGGAAAATGATGAACGCAATAAAGGCAGGAATGTGTCCCTTAAAGATAAACCATGTTGTCCTTTGAGCTTCTACGATTTCTGAAAACTGCATTGTACCAGCCAGAATCACCACTGTTATCAGAGCAAGTCCTACCGATAGTTCGTAACTTACTATCTGGGCTCCGCTCCTCATTGCACCAATAAGGGAATATTTGTTATTGCTTGACCATCCTGCCAGAAGAACGCCAATCACACCCATAGATGAAACAGCCATCACATAAAGTACTCCTATATTAAGATCTATCGGCTGCAATCCTTTGGCAAATGGTATTGCAGCTATAGCCATAAAAGAGGCTATTATTACGATAAATGGAGCCAGGTTGAAAAGGAATTTATCTGCATTCTTTATCGGTATTAGCTCCACAAACAACAGTTTGATAAGGTCAGCAATAGTCTGGAACAGACCAAATGGTCCAACTCTGTTGGGCCCCAGCCTGTTCTGCATAAAGGCACAAACCTTCCTTTCAGCATAAACGAGAAACAGACCTACAAGTGCATAAAATAGAAGTATCAGCACCCCTATAATCAGCATCTCAACAGTCACAGCCCAGAAAGATGGCATTGAACCTCTGAGTCCTTCGTCAATAGCTTTTGTAAGTGGAGAAAAATCGTAAAGGACTTTCCACCAGGGTTCAGCCAGTGTCCTAAACGTATTTGAAATAATATTCAGTAACATATACGTACTTTTATCTTTTTACTTTTGTCTTTTGTAATAAGTTTACCTGTCAATATCAGGTATTACAAGATCAAGAGAGCCTCCTATTGCTACAAGATCAGCTATTTTCATACCTTTTGAAATATGATTAAGAACTGATAGATTAACGAAATTTGGTGATCTGAACTTGACCCTGTATGGATTTTTATTACCATCACTTATAATGAATACACCAAGTTCCCCGCGGGCAGTTTCAACACGCTGATAATATTCTCCCTCCGGTAGTTTAATTACAGGTTTCATTTTTACTGCGAAGGGGCCTTCCGGTATATTATCAATCAGTTGTTCGATTATATTCATCGATTCCCTCATCTCATCAATTCTTGCAAGATATCTGTGAAATGTATCACCTTCATTAAATAGCACTTCCTTTAAATCAACCTTATCGTAAGCACTGTATGGTTCGTGTTTCCTAACATCGCATTCAAATCCGGAAGCTCTTCCTGAAGGGCCTGTGACACCAAATGAAATTGCATCCTCACGTGAAAGAATGCCAATGCCTTTGCTTCGATTATGGAAGATCACATTGCCTGTAAGTAGCTGGTCATATTCAGGAAGGATTTTTCTGAAATATTTGATAAATTCTTTTACCTTTTTCTGGAAGTCAGGGTGAATATCATACATCAGGCCGCCTGGACAGTTATAGCTGACTATCATACGGCTGCCACATGTTTCTTCAAAAATATCAAGAATCTTCTCCCTGTCACGAAGGCCGTAAAAGAAACAGGTTAATCCGCCAAGGTCCATTCCAAAAGATGACCACCAGAGCTGGTGCGACTGAATCCTTGTAAGCTCAGCCATTATTGTCCTTATGATCTTAATCCTGTCGGGGATCTCTACTTCAAGAGCTTTTTCGACAGCAAGACTTACAGCTTCATTATTTATATGTGCAGAAAGGTAGTCCATTCTGTCTGTAAGATGTATGATCTGAGGATAAGTGATACTCTCACACATCTTTTCAATTCCCCTGTGAATATATCCAATATGAGGTTCTACATTTTTGACAATTTCCCCCTTAAGTGATACCACAAGTCTAAGCACTCCATGTGTAGAAGGGTGCTGAGGTCCCATATTTATTACATACTCCTGCTGTTCATCAACAGCAATTGTTTTTGTCTGTTCTTCCATAAACTACTTGGTAACGATATTTACATCATCTACATAATCCTTTCTGAGAGGAAACCCCCATGAACTGTCAAGAAAAAGTCTTCTCAGATCAGGATGATTTGCAAATTTGATCCCAAGAAGATCATATACTTCCCTTTCGTGGAAGTCGGCTGTATTCCAAAGATCTGATATTGTATCAACAACAGGATTGATTCTGTCGCAAACCATTGTTTTCAAAACAATAGCATGCCCAAACAGGGTAGATCTCAGGTGATATATTATGCCAAGATCCTGACCCCAGTCTACTCCTGTAATGCAGAGCAGGAAATCAAACCTGGTCTCTTCATTATCTCTAAGTAATTTAGCTGTTGAGTGCAAAGAAGCCGGAGTAACAGTAACTTCCACATATTGTTTTCCAATCTTAACGTCTGTTTCCGGGATTAAAGATTTAATGAATTCCTCTAATTTATTGTTATCCATTGAATATCAGATTACTGAAAAAGACAATTATTTTGAATCATGAGAAGCACTACGCTTTTTGCGGGAGGCAATTGATTCGGTTTCAATCATCCTCTGGAGTTGAAGCATACCATACAATAAGGCTTCAGGACGGGGAGGACAACCGGGAACATAAACATCTACCGGAATGACATGTTCAACTCCTTTAATGACACTGTAGGAATTGAGAAAAAAAGGTCCGCCTGAAATGGCGCAAGCGCCCATAGCAACAACATACTTAGGTTCTGACATCTGATCATAGAGTCGTTTTAGAACAGGGGCCATTTTATTAACAATGGTTCCTGCGACAACAATAACATCTGCCTGCCGGGGACTGGCCCTGTATACCTCCATACCAAACCGTGCAAAATCATGCCGGGGAGCACCTGCAGCCATCATCTCAATGCCGCAACAGCTGGTTGCAAATGTAAGAGGCCAGAGGGAGTTTTTTCTTCCCCAGTTGATTACATCATCTATGGTGGTGAGAAGTATATTGGTGCCTGATTCTTTTAAAAGTTCAAGACTCTCATTATCCTTGAACTCATCTTTTTTCATTCCTTTTATTCCCATATAAGAGCATGTTTTTTCCAGGCATACAATAGACCTAAACCCAGGATAAAAAAGAAAATAACTATTTCAACAAAAGCAGCTAGTCCAACTTCCCTCATCACTACAGCCCATGGAAAAACAAAGACCGTTTCAACATCAAATATGAGAAAGAGTATAGCAAAAAGATAATAACCCACATTGAATTGCAACCAGGTAACTCCTTCAGTAGGGATACCACACTCATAAGGTTCAAACTTCTGGGGATTTATCGATTTTGGGGCAACTATTCCTGAAAATATCAGAACTACACCTACAAATATAGCCCCGACCATAAAGAACAGAATTAACCATTCATGACTCATAATAATTTGAATTTAATATGATCAAAAGTGCGTCAAAAATATAATTAATTTTAAGTATTGTGAAATTACTAACAATAGATTTAAGTGATAATTATCACTATTAGTATATACGGCTTTCAAATAAAAATTTCATCCGGGTATTCAATTTCTGTTAGGAATAATCCCTTTGCCGGAGCTGACTTCCCGGCTCTGCATCTGTCCTTAGCCAGAATAATATTTTCAAATTCGGAAATACTTAACTTTCCGGATCCTATGTCAACCATTGTACCTGCAATTGCTCTTACCATATTTCTCAAAAAACGATCGGCCCGGATTAAGAAAACGAGGCTCCCTCCATTTGATGTCCATTCAGCAGCAAAGATCCTGCATATATTTGTTTTTGTATCTGAGTGAAGCCTGCTGAAACTTGTGAAATCACCCTGGCCAATAAGTATTTTGCAGGCCTGATTCATACTTGCCATATCCAGATTCCCATGGATGAACCAGCTGGATGAATCAGAGAATGGATCCTTTACCCTTGAAATATAATATTTATAAGTTCGTGAAACAGCACTGTATCTTGCATTGGCATCAGCAACAACTTTTCTGACTGATCTGATTGCTATATCTTTAGGAAGGATCCTGTTAAGTCTGAAGATTAGTTTCTTATCTGAACTCAGATCTGGATTTTTGCTATCGAAATGGGCACAGAAAACCAGAGCATGTACACCTGCATCTGTGCGGCCTGCTCCTAATGTATTAATCTCTTCATTCAGTATAAGGCTTAAAGCTGTATCAAGTGTTTTCTGAACTGTTAGAGCTTTCGGTTGTATCTGCCAGCCATGAAAATTAGTCCCTCTGTATGAAAGGAATAGAAAATAACGCGTTTTATCATGCATCATGCACAAATATAGCATTTATGCCTAGTAGAAAAAATAACTCCTTTATACTTTGAAAACCAATCAGAAAATGTATTTTTACTTTGATTGATTGATAGTAATACCCTGTAAACTGGTATTGTTTAAAGAATATATAAAATCCATTTATTATGAGACTTGAGCTGCACTGGATAGATTATCTTATTATGATAATCTATTTTCTCTTTGTACTTGGCATAGGCTGGTTCCTGCGTAAATATATGAAAAATGCAAATGCCTTTCTGGAGGCAGGCAGGTCAATGCCTGCCTGGGTTGCTGGCCTGGCTTTTATCTCTACAAACCTTGGGGCACTTGAAGTTATGGGAATGACCGGGTCGGGGATGAAATATGGAATGCTTACAACTCATTTTTACTGGGTGGGAGCAATCCCGGCGATGATTTTTCTGGCACTTTTCATGATGCCTTTTTATTACGGTTCAAAAGCCAGGTCAGTGCCGGAATTCCTGAAGCTCAGGTATGATGAAAAGACAAGGGGTTTGAATGCAATATTGTTCGCATTAATGACTATCCTGGCCTCCGGCATTTCCATGTACGCACTTGCTCTTCTGATGGAAAATGTCCTGGGATGGAATTTTAATCTGAGTTTGTGGGTATCTGCTCTTATAGTTCTTGGATATACTTATTTGGGAGGACTTTCATCAGCAATTTATAATGAGGTTCTTCAGTTCTTCATTATTGTAATTGGGCTGCTTCCTATTGTATTTCTGAGCCTGAAGGATGTTGGCGGATGGTTTGGACTAAAGGAAAAACTGGAGCCTATTGCAGCAGCAAGTGGCTTTGCTCCTGATACTTATACAACAACATGGAAGTATGCAGGTGAAGCTTCATCAAATCCTCTTGGTGTTGAATGGTTCGGAATTCTGTTCGGATTGGGTTTTGTTCTGTCGTTCGGATACTGGTGCACAAACTTCCTTATCGTTCAAAGGGCATTTGCAGCTGAATCAAAGGCGGCAGCAAGAAAAGTTCCTCTGATTGGTGCAATCCCTAAGATGTTTATCCCGTTTTTGATTATTGTTCCAGGGATAATTTCTATCGCTCTTTTTAATGGCCATAGTGCAGATTTCAGGGCTGATTTTCCAATGTTGGGTGCTAAACCTAACTATGATTATACTATTATCATGCTTTTAAAACACTATCTGCCCGCAGGTGTTCTGGGACTTGGAATTACTGCACTCCTAGCATCATTTATGTCAGGAATGGCCGGTAATGTATCTGCATTCAATACTGTATGGACATATGATATTTACCAGAGTTACATACGTCCTCAAACCAGCAATGAAGAAGCAGACGGAAAACACTATCTGAAGGTAGGCCGAATCGCTACTGTATTCGGAATATTGCTGAGCATTGCCTCAGCATATATCGCCAGTAAATTTGGCAACATAATGGATTTCCTGCAAACAATATTTTCAATGATTAATGCACCTTTGTTTGCTGTTATTTTCCTTGGAATGTTCTGGAAAAGAACCACCGGACATGCTGCATTCTCAGGTCTTCTTACAGGCTTTCTTATGGCACTCCTGCATCATGGATTAACTATTCCTTTTGGAACAACAACATTATTTAAAGGAGGCTGGATTGCAGCTGTGCATACCTACCCGGTTGAAATGGCACAGAACTTCTGGACTGCAATTATAGCATTCACTGTAAGTACTGTGGTAACTGTTGGTTTAACTTTTATGACCACACAGAAAAAGTCGAATGATGAATTGGTTGGACTTGTGTATTCACTGACACCACGAGAGGCAGATGACAGTCATCTTCCATGGTATGAACGACCTTTGGGTCTTGCAATATTTGTAAGTGTGATATGTATAGTATTAACGATAATGTTCTGGTAGGAGGAAAGTAAAATGGTTGATATAAGAATTCCGATAGGCTTGATGTTTACAGTGGTTGGTGTAATAATTTTCTTGCTTGGACTTTTTACCGCATCTGAAGCTGAAATGTATCAGAAATCACTTGGGATCAATGTGAACCTTCTGATGGGAATATTGATGCTGATCTTTGGACTGGTAATGCTCTATTTTGCCTTCAGAAAGAAAAAGAAATAAAGTCTTTAAGTCTGATATCTGACTTTTGAAAGATACTTTAACAAGTAATTTTTATATTACTTATATTATCAACTTTAATAAAATATATCATGAATCGCAGAAAATTTATTGAGACCTCCGGCGTAGTTGCTGGCGGTGCTATGCTTGGAAGTATGTCCGGTTCAGTAAATCCAGTCGCTTCAGGACCGGATAAACCTCAGAAAGGAGGAAAGATAAAATTAGGTCTTTATTCCATCTCATATGGTGGTATATGGTACAAAGGTCCTGCTCTTTCATTTGACGAATTGTGCAGACGTGCAAAAGAATTTGGGTATGATGGTATCGAACTGGACAATAAACGTCCGATGGGAAATCCAATGGACCTTGATCAGCGCAAAAAGGGTGAAATGAAAAACTCACTTGCAAAATATGGACTTGAGATACCCTGTGTAGCCGCAAATAATGACTTTTCAAGCCCTATCCCTGAATACAGGGAATGTCAGCTTCTGATGGTACGGGAAACAGCAAGACTGGCAAAAGATCTTGGCGCAAAAAAAGTCAGGCTGTTTGCTGCATGGCCTGGAGTTCCAATTCATGAAGGTGTAGGTACTTATGATTTCGTTCATGACCATGATGGCTTTTATACATACAGGAGACAATATCCATACGTAACATGGATTGAAAGGTATAACTTTGTAAAAGAAGGACTTAAAGAAGCTGCAAGAATCGGAGAGGAAAATGGCGTTGTAATGGCACTTCAGAATCATGCTCCGATAATCAGTTCATGGAAAGATATGTACAATCTTATAAGGGAAGTTAATTCTCCCTGGCTTAAAGCATGTATGGATTTGCCAATATTTGAGAAGCAGGATAAGGAATACATTGCAAATGCAGTCAGGACAATTGGAAATTTGCAGGTACATTCGCATTTCGGGGGAGAATATTACCGTGATGAAAATAAAGTGATTAAACCTATCCTGCTTGATTATTATGCTGATGGAAAAATGCCTGATTACAGCCATTATATTCAGCTAATGAATGAGATTGGATTTGATGGTTATTTCACATTTGAACTTTGCCATCCCTTGTACAACAAGGATCATTCCTTTGCAGGCATCGATTTTGTGCATGAACAGGTTAGTATGGCCAGGGAATATATGGCTGAAATTGTCGGGAAGTAACTCATTGGGAATGGAAATATTTCAGGCCTATTTTTTAAATAACATATGGAGAATACAATAATTAAGAGAGGATTTGCCAGTGATAACAATGCGGGAATCCATCCTGAAATTCTGAATGAATTACATGCTGTTAATCAGGGACATACATTAGGATATGGTCATGATGAATATACCGAGAAGGCAGAACAGATATTCAGGGACCAGTTCGGTGATATTACTGAAACATTTTTTGTATTTACCGGAACAGCTGCTAATGTTCTTGGTATTTCCGGTGTTACAAGGTCATGGAATTCCATAATAACTGCTTCAACCGCTCATCTTGAGTCAGATGAATGTGGAGCTCCTGAAAAATTCACTGGATGCAAAGTACTTACTGTCGATACACCTGATGGCAAAATGAATCCTGAGCTTATCAAACACCATGTTCATGGATTTGGATTTGAACACCATGCTCAGCCTAAAGTTATTTCTATCACCCAGTCGAGTGAGATGGGTACCGTATACACGACGGAGGAGATCAGAACAATTGCAGATTTTGCGCATATGAATGATATGTTTCTGCATATGGACGGAGCGCGTATAGCTAATGCTGCTGTTTCACTGAACCTGTCATTCAGACAGTTTACAACTGAAGTGGGAGTAGATCTGCTCTCGTTTGGAGGAACTAAAAACGGACTTATGTTTGGTGAGGCTATATGCTTCCTCAAGCCAGGCATGGCTGATGATTTTAAATATCTCCGTAAGCAGGGAATGCAGCTTGCTTCAAAGATGAGATTCATCTCGGCACAGTTTATCGCCTATTTCAGAAATGAGCTATGGAAACATTCGGCGATGCATGCCAACAGTATGGCTCAATTGCTTTCTGAGAAAATTGCTGAGATAAAAGGGATATCAATTACCCAGAAGGTAGAGGCAAATGGGATTTTCGTAATTATGCCCTCTGCTGTTGCCGAAAAGCTTAAAGAGAAGTATTTCTTTTATACCTGGAATGAAAATGCATCTGAGTACCGCCTTATGACCAGCTGGGACACTAAGGAAGAAGATATTACTGATTTTATTCGCCTTTTACGGAAGGAGTCAGGGCAGGAGTAACCTGTCTGAATCTGAAATTTAAGCTTGTAGATATTTTGCATTTACAGAAAGAAAAAGGCCGGATCAGATGATCCGGCCTTTATAATCATTATTACTGATTTACTTAAGTGTGAAAGTTATTGGAACCATGTACCAAACAGGAACTGGTTTTCCACCCTGTTTGCCGGGCTTGAAAGCCGGAAGTGAATTCACAACTCTGATAGCTTCTTTATCAAGTTCAGGGTCAACACCTTTAAGGATACTAACCTGATTTACACCACCCTTTGATGTAACACAGAATCTGACGATTACCCTTCCCTGGATGTTATTTTCCTTTGCAATTTCAGGATAATTGGTGTGATCAGCGATATATTTAAGAAGTTCTATATCACCACCCGGGAACATTGGCATCTCCTCAACAACTACGAAAGGTGTAGCTTCAGGATCTTCTTCCTGCACTTCTTCCTTTACTTCTTCAACAATTTCAACTACTTCCTGGTCCTGAAGCTCAATCTGAGCTTCATCAGCTGTCATAAGCTGAATATTATCTTCAGGTTTAACCGAGTCAACAACTACTGGCGGAACATATTTTGCCTGTTGTACAACGTCAGCCGGAGGTGGAGGCGGGGGTGGAGGAGGAGCAACAGTTTCATTTGGCTGGTCCAGATTCTCCATCTTAATTTCAACTTGTCGTTCTGCTCGTTTTGCAGCGTTTTCTGCAGCTTTTGCATTCAGGTAAGGAGTAATAATCGCTGTCGCAAGTATAATAGTACCAATAAAGATTGAAATTGCTACATTACGATTATACCTTTTACGCAGGCTGTAAGCTCCGTATTCCTTATTCCTGGATTCGAAGACTATGTCATCGAAATCAGGAGCTATAAATTTTTCTTTTACCATTTTCTTCAGGTTTACGGTTTAATTGGTTGCTGGGTTTGCTGATGCCTGGATACCTGCTGCGGTTTCCACCATCTTGGCCTCATACCATGCAATCTTCATAAAAGTATAGCGGGCAATTCCGCAGATGTTCATCTCATCGAGAATATCCACAAAGTTCCCGTAGTTAGCATTCTTGTACGCTTTTACAAGCACAATTGGACCGGTATCATCCTCCCTCTTCAGCACTCTGACAGCACCCTGAACTGAATCCTGGGAAATCTTAATCTTGCCGGAAATGACGTCCTTGGTGAAATCATCTATTTTTTTTGCAAGAGACCTGTTGCGTTCGAGAAGCATCTTGCGTATTCCATTTGAACTGTAATCAGTCTCCCTCAGTGGAGGAAGATTATTGAAATCCTCAGGCTTAACAGCACCCGGATACCAGTATAGCTTATTATCGGGCCCCAGAATAATGTTCAGTGTCCGGCTGGCTGATATTTTTGGAGCATCCTGGTTTTGATCTGTAATCTTATCCGGAAGGGTAATTTCCATAACCTTAGCTTTACTCAAAGAAGTTGTGAGCATAAAAAAGGTTATTAATAACATCATTAGATCCACCATAGGAGTCATGTCCATATGTGGTAGGAGTTTCTTCGCCCTTTTCTTTCCTCCTCCGCCTTTTTCCTCTTGAATTATTTCTGCCATATCACTGTTGTATTTCTTCCATGTTAATTTTTGCTGCTTCGAGGTTGGTAATCAGATTAAACCTTTTTACATTCTTTTCCTGAAGTATGTCAAGAACTTTTTCCACGGTTTCGAAAGCAGTTTTGGAGTCACCCTTGATACAGGCCTGTATATTAGGGTTTACCTGGCGGGCATAAAGTATCCACATTGCCAGCTGATTATCGGTTGAATCAAGTGGGATGCCTGTCTGGAGTGTTTTTCGCGTAGCAGCATCATCCATATCCAGGAATTCTTTCATCTGTAAAATCGGTACTCCTAATGAAGAGGGAAATTTCTCAAATTCCCTTAATTGTTTTTCAGTGAATTCAATTCCGTATCTATTTCCCATTTCAGCCAGGATTTTTGGTCTGAATTTGAACAGGGTATCAGGTCCGTTATCGAAATTCATAAACACTTTACCTTCAGGAGAAAGCAGGAAAGTCATCGTATTAAAATCAGGGTTAGTTTTCTCTGATATTGAAAAGGGAGTATCAACATTAGCCGGTTCAGGTGACCTCATCTGTGAAGTTAATAAAAGAAATATCAATATTACAGCGAATGTATCTACCATCGGTGTCATGTCAATATGAGGCGACTTTGTTGGTAATTTAATCTTTGGCATTACAGTTTTGTGTTAAATTAATTAATCCAAAAGATAAATTCACATTAAACACTTTTCAGTGATGCAGCAAAATTCTGGGTAAGGCTGAATCCTGATTCGTCAATTTTAAAAGTGTAATCGTCGATTGTACTACTGAAGTAGTTAAATGCAAGTATTGAAAGTGTTGAACCTGTAATACCGAAAGCTGTATTTACAAGAGCTTCAGAGATACCCTGTGAAAGAGCAAGTGCATCAGGAGCGCCTGATTGTGCAAGAGCAGCAAATGCGCGGATCATACCAAGAACGGTTCCGATAAGACCGATCAAAACAGAAACTGATGCAAGTGTTGAGAAGATAACCATGTTCTTTGAAAGCATAGGAAGCTCAAGCGCTGTGGCTTCTTCAAATGATTTCTGAATTGAAAGGATCTTCTGGTCCTTTTCAAGATCCTTGTCTTTCTGAAGATCTCTGTAACGAGTTAGACCAGCCTTCATAACATTTGCCAGTGAACCTCTCTGCTTGTCGCATGCTTCAAGAGCTTCCTCAATTTTGTCTTCAGAAAGAAGAGACTGAAGCTGACTGACAAATGAATTTAACCTGCCTTTTCCTTTTGCCCTTGAAAGAGTGATGATTCTTTCAAAAACAAAGATGATAAGTACCAGAACACAGGTCATAAGAATCGGAACAATATAACCTCCTTTGAAAATTATACCAAGATAGTTACCCTGCAGGGCGTGGCCTTCAGGATTACCACCTTCGAAGTTTACCGGATTACCCATTACATTGATGAACAATAAATAGGATACCACAAAAGCTATTACAATAGCACTAGCTGCAAAAATATTCTGCAACGCATCTTTGAACGCACTTCCTTTTTTACTCATTTTTATCGATTTGTTTAGGTTTAAGATTTAACAATTTTGCAAATATACATTTTCGTATTTCTTATTTACAAGAAAAAACAAGATTATTTTGATAAAGAGACATTATAAACTCTGGATTTTGTAATGGGTATTTCCTGTGTTATATAACCTTTGGCGCTGATAATGAGTATCTCAGAGCCTGAAGGAATTTCAAACTTGTACTCACCTCTCTGGTTTGTCATGTTCTCCGCTGCAGTATCTTTCACTCTGATCGAAGCATAAGCAACAGGTGATCCACTTGCAGCATCCTTTATGACTCCCTTGATCTCATTTGGATTTATGCCTTTCTTAACTGCCGCTTCAAAATCCTTAAGGTATGCGATTTGTGATTTGGCTGACGCATTGTTTGGGTCCAGAGCAAGTATTTTATTATTTGCATCTGCAGACCTGGCAATATAGGGTAACCTTCCTTCATTTGTCTTCTCAGTACCTGCCAGCCTCAATTCAACAAGTCCGACGCCGCTATAGCCTCTTATCTGATGATCCTTATTGTTTGGAGCAACTTCAACCAGTCTGTTATAGTATGCTTTGGAGAGTGTGTAATTTCCCCTGGTCATGTGAAAATATCCCAGGAATCCCAAAGCCTCTGCTAGTTCTGAAACATTTTTTACAGAGTCTTTTGCAGCAACTTCAACTACTTTTTCAAATTTTGGTTTGGCCAGTCCGAGTTTTGTGTCAGGATCCATCTTTGAATATGTTCTTGCAACCCACAGGTAGGAAGGAACATAATCGGGAACTGCCTTGGCAACAATAGTAAAAATAGAATCAGCGCTGGTAAATTTTTCACCGTTGTAGTATGCTCTTCCAACCTGCATATAGTCTTCCTTGGAATCCGGAAGAGGACCGAGCATTTTTCCCAGTGTCCTGGCTACACCATTATAATCCTTAAAAGAGTTATATGTTGATGCCATTTCTCCAAGTAATGATCTGTCATTTGGCCTGATCTCAAGCAACTTGTCATAATTTTCAAAAGCCCTCTTAATCTCCTCTTTCATTTTGCCGGCAACTTTTTCCAGGCTGTCAGCAGTGGCAGTATTCTTCTCAATGGTGGCAGCTAGTTTAGCTTTTTCAGCTGCAACTTTAATAGTACCAAGTCTGGTTTTATCCTTATTAATCTGAGCTCTTAAAGCAAGTGCGTCATCTTCAATTTTAGGTTCATTCTGGTTCTTTTTGATCAGTATCCTGGCCATATAATGATAATCTTTGGGAATTATCCTCTCAGGTGAAACAGTGGCAAAGAGGGTCTCCATATATGCGAGAGCTTTATCATAATCAGGAGGTGTCTTTTCATAACATGAATAGCCTGCTATACGGTTCATGTAAGTCCTTGATTTATCAACCTTAAAAATATCTTCAACGTTTGTTATTACGCCTTCATAATCCTTGGCATAGAAGAGAGCAGTCACATACCTGACTTTTGCAGGAATGTTACCTGCAGTCAATTCAAGGTATTTATCAAAATTCTCCTTTGCCTGGGAAAACCTTTGTGCTAACATGTAAACCTGGCCAAGTTCCCGGTATGCAGGAGCATAATTGGCATTTAGTTCAATTGCCTGTTCAAAATATGGTATAGCTGCCTGTAGCGCACGTCCCTTAACATAGATGTTGCCAATCTTCATGTTTGCAGTTGGTGATTCCGGATCGGCCATCTGTGCCTGATTGTAATATGATATTGCTTTGGATCCGTCATTCTTTAAAATGTAAATATCTCCTGCAATAAGATACACATCCCTGCTTTTATTGTCAATTTTAATTGCCTCTCTGATAAGTGGAAGAGCTAAAGATGTATCGACCTGGTCATCTTTTATATATGATTCAGCAATTTTTGCCAGAATAAAAGCATAGTCTTTTGCAGGAGGATCTATTCTTTTTAGATTTCTATATGGCAGAAGAAAACTCTTTGCTTTTGCTCTGTGTTCCGCTGCCTTCACATTATCGCCCAGATAGAAAGCCACCTTGGCGAGACCAATATAGTTTAATGGTTCATTGGAATTAGCATCAACGCCTTTCTGGTAGACTTCCTTGGCCATGTTGGCTGATACTGTCAGTGAGTTTGATATAGTATCTGAAAAATAATTCAATAAGTAATTTTCACCCAGGTAGAAATAGTTTTTGCTATTTGAGGGTTCCTTCTGGATCATCTGCTTTAACATCTCCTCAGCCGAGTCGTACTGTTCACTTCTGATCAGTTGTATGGCAGAATTTAAATCCTGTGATCTGGTGGTTGAGACTACCATGGTCAATAACAACGCCAGCAATAACACTGGTCTTACATTAAAAGGTTTCATAGCTTTCTTATATTTGTTGTCTGTTAATTTGTTACCTGTTTGAAACATCAAATCTCTTAATTAATTTTTAATTTATAAAATTCTTTTCCCTAAAAAAAATTTTAAAAAAACATAACATTTTAGTGTTTTATCTGAACCAGTCTTATCGGCATAGTTGCCGGTACCAGACCTGATTTCAATACAATCCTCTGTCCTTGCTCGGCACATGCCCAGTTGATAAAACCTGAACCCAATCCGGCAAAGGTTTCCCTTGAGATCAGGTATATTTCCCTGACAAAGGGATATGATTTATCATATATGGAACCCTGATAAGGTCTGTAATAAGTCCCATTATTAAAATATGGCTGAGATATTGCAAGTACCTTGATCTTTTTAACAAAGCTCATACTGAGCGGATCATCTTTGTCGCTTATCCAGTTTACACTGACAATGCCAATAGAATTTGGATTTCTGCTTACAAAGTCAATGACTTCAGGATTGGTGTTGACCGCAAAGAAATTATCTTTAAGATTATCCTGTATTTCAAATAATTCTTTAAAATATCTGATGTTACCTGATTTTGTATTGTCGAATATTACCTGAATATCTCCCAGTTTTGATTTCGGATTTACTTCATTCCATCTTGTAATTTTGCCTGTAAAGATATCTTTTATTGTATTATAGTTTATTAAGGTATCAGGATTCGATTTGTTAATCACTAGAGCGAGCGCATCGTATGCAAATGTTGTTGTGCGTGCAACTATTTGTGATTCACGAAGATACTGAATCTGATTATCTGTTAGCTTCTTGCTGGTAACAATAACTTTTACTGAATCATTCATGTAATCATTTATCACATCATATTCAGGTTTGTACTGAGGTGTTACATAAGCGTTGGTATAAAGATGAGTGAAGGTGAATACCTCAGAATCAAGAAGCGGCTGAAATGATTCATCAACTGTAATTGCGATAGTCCCTCTGGTCGGAGCTTCGTCCAGGACCCTGGTGCCGCTATTGATACAAGATGATAATAGGGTACAGGAAATGATAATAACGACCAGCGGACTCAAATTTCTCAGCTTTATGGGCTTCATTACTATCGAAATCATTTTTTTGGTTTGGCTCGCAATAATACTAATAAAATTCAGATTTCTTAATACTTCGTTCATAATCTTAATTGATTTGTTCATGTATAGTCTTTAAGATTACCTCACAAAGTATATGCCAATTTTGGATATCCTTAATATATAATGACATTGAGATAACTCAGTCATTATCCTCCTCTCTGGTGAAAAATAATTTCTTAATTTGAACATAAGCTTTGAAAGTTCTGAAAATTCCGTAAAAGATAAATGTTGACCCCATTATTACTCTCAAAGCTTTGTCAACGTATGAATTCTCAAAATAAAATATGAGAAAACAGCCGACACCAACATAAAAAAATACCATAAATACCGAAAATATAGCTGATATCTGTTGCATTATTCTGTTTTCATTCATGACAAATTATTTTGGTGCCAAATAAACAAAAAATCATTCTATTATCAAAGCATAACATTATGTTATTCATTTTGGAAATATCAATGCAATTATCTGAATAACAATGAAGAGTCCCCGTAACTTAAAAATCTGAAATTAGTTTCCAGGGCATAATTATAAATATCCTTCCATCTGTTCCCCGTCCATGCCGAAACAAGTAGTAGCAGTGTGCTTCCCGGCTGATGAAAATTCGTTATAATGCCATTTATTAAATTGAATTCATAACCGGGAACTATCAGTAAGGATGTTGAAGCTTCCATACTAGTAATTCCCTTTTTATCCATAAAATCAATGAGAGCAATTAAAGCACTTTCTGCAGAACAGAATGAATCATTTATATACGGTTCCCATTGATCAACTGATAAGTCTGAAAGATCAAAATCCTCTCTGACCAATTTTTTGCCAATCCAGTAGATGCTTTCCAGTGTACGGACAGATGTTGTTCCAACTGCGATAATTTTACCATAATTTTCCAGAATTTGTTTAATAGTTGCCCTGTTAATAATAAAATGTTCGCAGTGCATCTCATGCTCCGAAATATTTTCAGACTTTATCGGCTGGAAAGTACCTGCTCCCACATGCAGTGTAATCTCCGCAGTTTTTATCCCTTTTTTCTGAAGCTTTTCAAAAACACGGTCAGTGAAATGTAACCCTGCTGTAGGTGCAGCTACCGATCCTTTTATCTGTGCATAAATTGTTTGATACCTGGTAGCATCAACTTCCTTGTCTTCCCGGTCTATATAAGGGGGAAGAGGTATGTGGCCTGTTGCTTCAAGAATTGTTGCAAATGTCATGTCAGGACAGTCCCATGAAAATTGAATTTCCCATGCATCATTCATCTGGTTAAGCTTTTCTGCAGAGAGTTCATACGATGAGCCTTCCCAAAAAAACTGCTTTATTAGTTTCCCCGTTTTCCATTTTTTCAGATTACCGACAATACATTTCCATACGACCGCACTTTTTGCACTGAAAGATCTTTCATAATCTGAAGGATCAACCGGTTCAATACAAAAGATTTCAATGGCTGCTCCGGTACTCTTTTGAAAATTCAGTCTTGCTCTTACTACCCTGGTATTATTAAATATAAGTAAATGTCCTGCAGGGATGTACTCATCGATATTGCGAAATAATATATCACTGATATTTTCGGCGTCACAAATAAGGAGTTTCGACATATCTCTTTCATCAACTGGATATTGTGCAATTCTCTCATTTGGGAGGCTGTAATTATATTCCGAAAGGTCAATTTTCTCTGAAATATTTATACCGGGCGTTTCAGATACTGTTTGACTGATAATATTCATCAAATAATCTCTTAAGATTTAATTTGTAAAATGGCGTCACAAAATTAACTATAATAATAAGGTATAGACAAATTATCATTAATTATTAACTTTGCAGTGCAGCAGGTCGTTCCATCGTGGTGCCTTAAGCACCAAGGAAAGTCCGGGCAACATAGAGCGCCATGCTTCCTAACGGGAAGATATCCGCGAGGGTATAGTAATGTAACAGAAAATAACCATCCCGGTTTTTTGGGATAAGGGTGAAAAGGTGAGGTAAGAGCTTACCGGTCCGGATGGTGACACCCGGAGCCGTACATCTGATGGGTTGAAAGGCCATGTATACCGGCTTAACAAGGATTGCTCGTCCGATGCCGGGGGGTAGGTCGTATGATCCCTGCAGCAATGCAGGGGCTAGATAAATGATGGAAGCTGTTTTAATTTCTTTTGCAGAAGACAGAACAGCACAGAACCCGGCTTACAGACCAGCTGCAAAATAAAAAGAGACGCTGTTCATGGCGTCTCTTTTATTATTATTTTCAGAAATACCTATTTTAGTTTAAACAGACTGTCTTCCATTGGCACATCTACTTCTATCAAATCAAATGTAATTGTTGCAGCCTCCATTCCATTTGCCATGGCTGTGGTTTTATTTGGCATTATAACTCCTTTAGTGTCAGTATAATCAACCATATATGATTCAACATTCATCGAGGTTCCCATCTGTTCTACCGTGGTTGAGGTTTTAACAATTAACCCGGTTTTCTTATCCAGAAACATAAAAATGGGATTTCCGGTTTCAGGAGTAATTTTAAGTTTATTTGCAGGATTTCCGTTTACAACTTCAACACCTTCATTTGTAACCTGATTATTTTTATAGTAAATCATGAGCTCATTCCTGAAAGCATTGTTATTCTGAACCTGTTTTAATTGTTCCCCTGTAAGTTCAACAGGCTCTGTTGAGCCCATCATAGGATTCATCATGTACCCTTTTTCACCATCAAATACCGAAACCATATCCATGCCATTAAAGCTATATGTGACTTTTATTTTATTCGGGTTCTTCATGTACATAACCATTGGCATTTCCATACCCATGGCAGACATTTTTCCTGTAATTTTGATACTCTTAATGCTTGCAAGCTTATCAGAATTAATGGCAGATGAATATTGTTTGACGATATCATCCAGCGACTGGGCATTAGTAATGTACACTACAGTCACAGCAGTAAACAGCAGAATTAATTTTTTCATATTTAAAATATTAAAATTGTTAAAATGAATTTATTGTATTGCGGATTGCACATAGTTTAAATAACAGATTTTCAAGCTCAGACAGTTTTAGCATATTTGCTCCATCCGATTTGGCTACCGAGGGATCGGGATGAGTCTCGATGAAGATACCATCAGCACCGACGCTAATTGCAGCTTTTCCTATTGTACCTATCATTTCCGGTCTGCCACCGGAGACTCCCGCTTCCTGATTTGGCTGCTGAAGTGAATGTGTTATGTCCATTATCACTGGCACCCCTATCTTTTGCATAATTGGAATATTCCTGAAGTCCACAACAATGTCCTGATAACCAAACATATTGCCTCTGTCGGTGAGCATTATATTTGAATTACCTGCCTCTTTTACTTTTTCAACAGCAAAATTCATTGATGCACCTGAAAGGAACTGCCCTTTCTTGATGTTGATCCATTTTCCTGTTTTAGCAGCAGCAGCAAGAAGATCAGACTGACGGCATAAAAAGGCAGGTATCTGCAATAAATCAACATATTCTGCTGCAACAGACGCCTCTTCCGGATTATGAATATCGGTGATTACAGGTATATCGAGATGTTTCTTAACATCAGCAAGTATCTTAAGTGCCTTTATATCTCCTATACCTGTAAATGAGTCTCCCTTTGACCTGTTAGCTTTCCTGTACGATGATTTAAAAATCAGAGGAATTTTGTATTTGACTGACAGGTCTTTGATCTTTTCAGCTGTCTGAAATATAATTTCCTCACTTTCAACGACACATGGACCGGCTATCAGTAAAAAGTTTCCTGTTTCGGTATAATTTAGTCCGGGGATCTTTAAAGCAGCGTGTGACATTTCTTCACAAATTTAGAAAATTATTTATTATAATTATACAGGTTATTCCACATAGTTGTAATCCTTTTTCTAATCTCTTCTTCACGCGGGTTGTCTCCGGGATCATAGAAAACTGATCCTTTGATTCCTTCAGGAAGAAAATTATCCTGGATAAAATTTCCTTCAAAACTATGAGCATATTTATAGTCTTTTCCATAATCCATATCCTTCATCAATTTTGTCGGCGCATTTCTGATATGGAGAGGAACAGGAAGGTCACCTTCTCGTCTTACAGCTTCAATTGCGTTGTCAATCGCCACATATGAGGAGTTGCTTTTTGGGGATGTTGCCAGGTAAATTGCGGCTTCCGACAGAATAATTCTTGATTCGGGCCATCCGATAACATTAATTGCCTCAAAGCATGACTGGGCAAGAAGAAGCGCATTTGGATTGGCCAGACCAATATCCTCTGCAGCAAGGATAAGCATACGGCGGGCAATGAACCGGGGATCCTCACCCCCCTCAACCATCCTGGCAAGCCAGTATACAGCAGCATTCGGGTCACTTCCCCTTATTGATTTTATGAAGGCAGAAATAATATCATAATGCTGTTCTCCATTTTTGTCATATAAAGCGAGGTTCTTCTGAACCTGATTTAATACTTTCACATTATCAATAATTATCTTACCAGTTTCGGTTTCATCAGCCTCAGATGCAACCACCAGCTCCAGCGCATTGAGCAGTTTTCTTGCATCACCACCCGATATCCTTAGAAGTGCTTCATATTCCTTGATCTCTATCTTCATAGTAGAGAGATAAGTGTCTTTGGTTAATGCCTTGTTCAGAAGCCCCTTAAGTTCATCTTCTTCAAGAGGTTTCATTATATATACCTGGCATCTGGAGAGGAGGGGAGAAATTACCTCAAATGAAGGATTCTCAGTAGTTGCACCAATCAGAGTTATAATTCCCTGCTCAACGGCGCTGAGAAGTGAATCCTGCTGCGATTTGTTGAACCTGTGGATCTCATCAATAAAAAGGATCGGATTAGGCTGGTTGAAGAATTGCTGTTTTTTTGCTTTTTCTATTGTATCTCTGACATCTTTCACTCCTGAATGAACAGCACTCAGGTGAAAGAAAGGACGTTTAAGGGTATTTGCAATAATATTTGCTAGAGTAGTTTTGCCCACTCCCGGAGGACCCCATAATATAAAAGAAGGGATGTTCCCTGATTCAATAAGTTTTCTCAGCACAGCATTCTTTCCTACGAGATGATCCTGTCCGCAGAACTCAATAAGTTCTTTCGGTCTTAATCTTTCGGCAAGCGGTCGGTTTGATTGCATGAAAAAAACATTTGCACAAAAGTAATAAAAACAATTCTCCTCTAAACCTGGTTTTCAATATACCTGAACTAATGTTTTGATCTTATTGATGACAAAGTGTTTACCAAGCAACTAATTTGTCCTCTATTTAGTCTTTGGTATTGTAACAGAATATTGTTGTTCAATTATTTTTAGTAAATTGCCTCAAAATTGTTTTAATTAAAAAAAATAAATTAATACATTTAACAATTGATTTTTAAAGATTGGTTGTAATACGATTACAGTTATTCTTTTTGAATACATTCAGATATATTCAGTTATGAAAAAATCTCTGCTTATAGTAATTATTATCCTGGCAGTAATTCTGTTTCTGCCATTAATTAATCTTATCCGTTGGACTTTCCAGGAGAAGAAGCCAATGGACATCATCTTGGTTGATAAGACAGTACCTGCCCTGGAGCGTGAAAACCATAAGTCTATCAACTGGATATTGACGAATGAAAGATTTGTAAAAAAGGAAAAAAAACGCAGCTATTCCTATAGAAAGGATTACTACGGATTCTATCCTATCAGACCTTTAAGGGAGAAACAGTGGGGCAGAAATGATTATCGTCTTACTGATCTTATTTCACTTGCAGAAAAAAATGATGCTGTATATTTTGCTGACACTTATGGAGTTTTCTTTAACGACTGGTATAAGGGCATAAACAGGAGCAGGAAATCAAGAAAGCTGTATGGCGGTCTGAATAATAACGATTTCCTTCTTATCAAGGAGATGAAAGACCGGAATAAGCTTATTATTATGGAATATAATTCCTTTGATTACCCTACTGCACAGTTCGAATCAGTACGAACCCAGGAGAAGCTTGGAATTACTGCCTCTGGTTGGACAGGAAAATATTTTACCTCCCTTGATACAACTCAGCAGGATTTTCCGATATGGATGACAACCATGTACAGGAAACAGTACAAAAAACCATGGGTATTCAATAAATCAGGCGTGGTAATTATAAAGGAGAAGGAAATTATTGTTCTTGAAGAGGGTACATACCTTAAAAATTCGATGCCACATATCATAACTAATGAGGAAAATTGTAATAAATATAATGTTGCCGGATCTGTTGCTTTCGACCAGTGGTTCGATATTATCGATCCCTTGAAGAACAATGTAATATCCAAATTCAAACTTGAAACAACACCGAAGGGCGATTCGCTGCTAATGAGTAACTTTGTTTCCAATGAGTTCCCGGCAGTTGTCCAGGATCCGGTTACCAACTCAATCTATTATTTTTCAGGCGACTTTGCTCATACTGATGTTCCTGTCTGGACATCCAGATTCTTAGGTGTTCATAAGCTGAAGGGACTCCTGTACTCAGAAAAACCAGACGATATGAGAAGATTTTTCTGGCTCTATTACAGACCATTGGTGAATGGTATTTTCACCAATTATTATGAATCGAAGGTTAAGAAGTAAACTACAGGATTTTGTGATATAAAATTTTATGGGGACATGCAATTGCATGTCCCTGTTTTTGGTATCTGATTCATCCTGATAATGATTTAGTAGAATGAGATTATCTGTAATTCAACCTGATCTGGTATGGGAAAGTAAATCTTTGAATCTTAATTCCATCGAACAATTACTGCAGCCTCTCCATGGCAAAACAGACCTCGTGGTACTTCCCGAAATGTTTAATACTGGTTTTTCAATGAATACGGCAGAATTGTCTGAAACTCAAAATGGTGACACTTTTTTCTGGATGTCAGAGATCAGCCGTAAGGGTAATTTTGCAATTTGCGGCAGTTATATTGTACGGGAGGACCAGAAGGTTTATAACCGTTGGGTTTTTGTCGGGCCTGGTGAAGAATATTATTTTTATAATAAACGTCATGCCTTTTCAATGGGTGAGGAGGATAAATTCATTACTCAGGGACATTCCAGGCTTGTTTTTAATTACCTTGGATTCAGGATAAGCCCTTATATATGTTATGATCTGAGGTTTCCTGTCTGGAGTAGGAACAGAAATGATGCAGATCTCCTTATATATGCTGCCAACTGGCCGGAAACAAGGAAGAATGTGTGGGATATACTGTTGAAAGCCAGGGCAATAGAGAATCAATGCTTTGTGGCCGGTTCAAACAGGATAGGTGTTGATGGAAACGGTATCCGCTATTCAGGAGATTCGGTAATTATTGACCCAAAGGGAGAAATAATTGCTCTGGCAGATCAGGGACAGGTACAAAGCATCTCAACAGAAATCAAACTTGAAGACCTGATAAAATTCAGAAATAAATTTCCTGTTCTTAAAGATGCCGACAGCTTTTCTATAGAGATCTGACGCCATGCGCCTCAAGCCTGACGCCTCACACCTTTACCAGCGCTTCATACAGAACCATCGCCGGATGAAGAGCGCTTCTACCTGTACCATCTTTTATATGATGCCTGCAACTTGTACCTGGTGCAGATATAATCGAATTATCCCCTGAGTTTCTTACTTCAGGGAACAATACCATTTCCCCTATTTTATTAGACAATTCAAAATGCTCTTTTTCATAACCGAATGATCCGGCCATTCCGCAACATCCTGAAGGAATCTCTTTCACAACATAATTGACAGGAATTGAGAGCATCTCAATAGTAGGTGTAGTTGAAGCGATTGCCTTCTGCTGGCAATGTCCATGCAGAAATACCTCTTTTTTTTCTGTGGTAAAAAGGGATCTGTCAATGTGGCCTGCTTTGTACTCTCTTGAAATAAATTCATCAATAAGATAACTATTTGCAGCTATCTTTCTTGTGTCTGAAAGTAATTCCTCATTTGCAAGTTCCTGATATTCATCCCTGAAGCCAAGTATAGCAGAAGGTTCGATTCCAATCAAAGGAATATCCTCAGAGACAATATCCTTCAGCTTGTAAATATTCAGATTAATTATTCTACGGGCTCTCCGCACCAGTCCCTTTGACAGAAAAGTCCTTGCACTTACTGAATGATTGGTAGTTATGACCTTGTATTCCAAAGCTGTAAGAAGTTTTATTGCAGCAATACCTGTTTCAGTATCATTGAAATTGGTGAATTCATCGACAAACAGACAGACAGTTGCCTTTGGAGTATCCGGATTAATCTTATCAAGGTTTTTATTAATCCATCTCCTGAGAGTTATTTTATATAATAATGGTATGGAACGCTTTGAAGCAAAACCAGTTATACTTTTAAATATGCCTGAAGTAATCTTGTTTTTGAGGATGAAATTATATATTAAAGGTACTATTGAGCCAATTTTATTAAAGAATGTAATATGTGCAATTAACAGAGTTCTGAGAGATATTCCATGCCTGTCGTACCAGTGCTGAAGGAATTCCGATTTTATTTTAGCTATATCCACTCCTGACGGGCATTCCGATTTGCAACCTTTGCATCCAATACATTGATCAAGAATCTCATATATTTCCCTGTGATCCCAGGGATCATCTCCCTTGCCAAGGAATTCACGAATTATATTCGCTCTGGCCCTTGTGCTTTTATCTTCATCACCTGTTGCCATAAATGTGGGACACATTGTACCACCTATCAAAACTGATTTCCTGCAGTCGGCAGAGCCGTTGCATTTCTCAGATGCTCTTATTATTCCATCACTTGATGAAAAATCATAATAAGTTTCAATATCCGGTGTTGATTTTCCCGGGATATATCTTAAACTGCTATTCATCTGAGGAGTGTCGATAATCTTTCCCGGGTTAAGAATAGAAACGGGGTCCCAGGTATTTTTTATCTCTTTAAGAAGCTTGTAGTTGGCTTCTCCGAGCATCATGGGTATGAATTCACCTCTCAGTCTGCCATCACCATGTTCACCGCTGAGGGAACCATTGTATTTCTTGACTATTCTTGCTGTTTCCATGCCGATCATCCTGAAGAGTTTTGTATCTTCCGGATCCTTGAGATTAAGAATGGGCCTGAGATGCAGTTCTCCTGTTCCGATATGGGCATGAAAGACAGCATCTTTACCATGCAATGCCAGCATTTGCTCTATGTCTTCCATATAATCAGGAAGAGAATCTACAGTAACTGCGGTATCCTCAATCAGGGAAACAGGTTTTGGATCCCCTTTCATATTTGTGAGTATACCCAGACCTGCTTTCCGCAGTTCCCATACCTTAGAAATATCTTTGCCCTTCACAATGGGGTAGGCATAGCCATATCCTGCTTCCTTCATAGAGCTTATCATAGCTGATGCTGTTGCATCTATCTCTTCCATTTTATCCCTTGCAAATTCGACGATAATAATTGCACCGGGCCTGCCTTCAAGAAAAAAGCGGTTATTTCTCTGGCTCAGATTATCTTCCGTAAGGTTGAGAATCCTGTTATCCATCATTTCAACCGCCTGTGGATTAAATCTAAGCGCTATCAGGTTTGCCTTAAAAGCTTCCTTCCTTTCCTTGAGATGTACACAAACAAGGGCTTTATTCGACGGTGGTAGTGGGACTATATTAAGCTTTGCTTCAGTAACAATAGCTAACGTACCTTCTGATCCCGTAAGTAACTTACAGAAATTGAATTTATTAGGTGATTTATCATCAAATATTTCCGAGTCAAGGAGCAGATCAATTGCATATCCCGTATTTCTTCTCTTTATTTTGGGATCAGGAAATTCCCTCTTAATAAGTTCCTGGTTGAGCTTATTGTTCAGAATTGAATTGATATTATTATAAATCCTCCCTTCAATATTATTCAGCTTACATTTTTCTGAAAATTCCTCCCTGGTCAACTGATTAAAAACAGCAGCGCTGCCATCGCTGAGAATTGTCTTAAGTTCAACTGTATGATCACGTGTTGATCCGTATACCAGGGAATGTGAACCACATGCATTGTTTCCCACCATTCCACCAATATTGCACCTGTTTGAGGTTGAGGTTTCGGGTCCGAAGAAGAGACCGAACTCTTTAAGTTTAATATTAAGTTCATCGAGAACAACACCTGGCTCAACTCTTACCCATCTTTCTTCTTTATTGATTTCCAGTATTTTATTCATATACCGGGAAATATCACATATTATACCCGAACTTACAACCTGCCCGGCAAGTGATGTTCCTGCAGCTCTGACAGTAACTCCTATTTTATTAACTCCTGCAAATGCAAGGATTTTTCTGATATCACCGGGTACTTTGGGCCAGGCCACAGCAACCGGCTTTTCCTTATAGGCAGATGCGTCAGTTGAGTAGATAGTTGTTGTTATAATATCATATTTAAGATCTCCTTCGAGATTTTCTCCAAGTGCTTTCAGTTTCTCTTCAAATAGTACCATACCGGAAAAAATTATTGAGCTGCTAATTTAGAAAAATGATTTAAAGAGTTGGAAGCTTAGTTCAAATTAAGAGTCTCAAGCAGGTGAGGGGTATTATTACTGATATTAATCATGTATCTGAAAATTGTTTAATAGAACTTTTTTTTTGTACATTTATAAAAAAATAATACACTCACTAATATATTGATACACAATGGAATTATTAGATCGCATCAAACAAAATGCCAAGAAACACAATCAAAGGATAGTCCTTCCTGAAGGATATGAGGAAAGAAATATAAAAGCTGCTGATATCGCTATTGAAGAAGGACTTGCTCAAATAATACTTATTGGTGATCCTGACCAGATAAAATCTCATGCAGACAAGCTTGGTTTAAAAAATATTTCTAAGGCAAAAGTTGTAAATCCTTTGTCGCACGAGAAAAAAGACAAATACATAGATCTAATGGTGGAGTTGAGGAAAAGCAAGGGTCTTACAAGGGAAGAGGCATCAAAACTTATTGAGGATCCGCTTTATCTGGGTGTGCTTATGATAAAGAGTGGTGATGCTGACGGAGAGGTATCCGGAGCTGACCATGCAACGGGTGATGTTCTCAGGCCTGCATTCCATTATGTAAAAACTGCTCCTGGTATTTCAGTTGTCTCAGGTGCTTTCATTATGATCCATCCTGATAAAAAATTCGGAGAAAATGGTGTTATAATATTTGCAGACGGCGCCGTTCATCCTGATCCCGATGAAAAGGAACTGGCAGAGATAGCTATTGCTTCCGCAAATACAGCCCGTGCAATCTGTGGCTTTGAACCCAGGATAGCGATGCTCAGCTTCTCTACAAAAGGAAGTGCGAAGCATTCTTCAGTTGACAAGGTTGTCAATGCAACAAGGATTGCAAAAGAAATGGCTCCTGACCTCCAGCTTGACGGAGAATTACAGGCAGATGCCGCACTTATTGAGTCTATAGGCAAGAGCAAGGCCCCAGGAAGCTCTATTGCAGGAAAGGCAAATGTTCTCATCTTTCCTGACCTCAACTCCGGTAATATTGCTTACAAACTTGTCCAGCGACTTGCGGGAGCAGAGGCAATAGGTCCTGTTCTTCAAGGTATGGCAGCTCCGATTAATGACCTTTCAAGAGGTTGTTCAGTAAACGATATTGTAAGTATGATAGCTATTACTGCAAATCAGGCAGCTGGAAGAAAAAAATAGAGAATTAATAATTAATAATTAACTGTAAATTACTCACAGGAGAAAATTAAACATATATGGCAGAAAATACAGAGAGGCTTGAGGATTACGGATTATCAAAGGATACCAGGCCAAAAACAATGTTTTCCAGAGTCGGAATTGTAGGTGCAGGAACCGTAGGTCAGAATATTGCACGAATGGTAAGTTCGAAAGGTCTTGATGTAATATTCCTGGAAGTGAACCAGCAGAAGATTGATCAGGCATATTCCGAACTTGCAAAGGAGCTCGACAGGATGATTGAGCGATGGGGTATGACAAATTCTGAAAAACTAGGTATACTTTCAAGAATTAAAGGTACTACAGAATACAGGAATTTTAAAGGATGTGATATCGTAATCGAAGCAATCAAATCTTCAACCCGTGAACACAGCCATAATATCAGGGCAGAGATTCTTAAGAATATTGAACGGCACGTTGACAGTGGAACAATTATTGCAACAAACTCTTCAACCCAGGTAATCACTGAGTTAACAGCTGATCTGGAGCACAAGGAGCGTTGCGTCAGCTTCCATTTCCTCACACCTGAAGCTGATGCCCGTGTTGTTGAGGTTGTCAAAGGATTATATACTTCTCAGGAGGCTTATGAGAATACTATAAAATTTGCTAATCTGATTGGCAAAAAAGTGATTCCAGTTAAAGAATCACCAGGAATAATCAGCACAAGACTTATTGTACCGTTTATTAACGAGGCATGTGAACTACTTATGGAAGGAGTAGGTTCTATGGAAGATATTGATCTTACCATGAAGGTAGGATTCGGTCTTCCGCTGGGACCTTTTGAAATGGCTGATAAGATAGGACTTGACAAAATACTCAGATGGTGCGAGAACTTATACGACGAATTTGGCGACCTTAAATACAAATCTTCTCCGATATTGAAACGTTTTGTCAGAGCGAACCAGTTTGGCAGACGCACCGGCAGAGGTTTCTATGAATATACCAGAGATGGTGTTAAGATTACTAATAATACAAGTATTTTAGAATAGAAATCATCCTCAATTCCTTAATTTATAAAAACAAAAACAATTCTTAAATGAAAATATTAGTACTTAATTGTGGAAGTTCATCTATAAAATATCAACTTTTTGACATCAGCACAAGTACCGTTCTGGCAAAAGGGATAGTGGAAAAAATTGGACTTAAAGGTTCATTCCTTAAGAATGAAAGGTTTGATGGGGATAAAGTTAAGCTCGAGGGTGAAATACTTGACCATCAGAGTGGTATAGAATTCCTTCTGGGATTGCTTATAAGTGATAGGAGAGGTGTTATTAAGAGCCTTTCAGATATTGATGCTGTAGGTCACAGGCTTGTTCATGGCGGTGAAATGTTCCAGAAAAGTTGCTATCTCGATGAGGTAACAATTAAAGGAGTTGAAGATTGTTCTGATCTTGCTCCATTGCATAATCCTGCCAACCTTAAAGGTATATACGCACTTAGGAACCTTTTACCTGATGTTCCTCAGGTTGGCGTTTTTGACACCTCATTCCATCAGACTATGCCTGACTATTCATTTATGTATGCCTTGCCGTATTCTCTTTATAAAAAGTATGGTATAAGGAGATATGGGTTCCATGGAACCAGTCATAGCTATGTTTCAAAGCGTGCCTGTGAAATCCTGAAAGTGGATTATGACAGTAAAAAAATAATCACTTGTCATCTTGGTAATGGTGCATCAATAACAGCCATAAAAGGTGGTAAATCTGTTGATACCTCAATGGGCCTGACGCCGGTTGAAGGACTTATTATGGGAACCAGATCAGGAGATGTTGATGCTGGTGCACTTACGCTTATTATGGAAAAGGAAGAAATCAATTATTCCTCACTTAATACTCTGCTGAATAAACATAGTGGAGTCCTTGGGATATCAGGGATTTCAAGCGATATGCGTGAAGTTGAAGCTGCAGCTGCGGAAGGCGACTCGCGGGCAATCCTTGCTCTTAAGATGTATCAGTATCGTGTGAGAAAGTATATCGGAGCATATGCTGCCGCGATGGGGGGTGTTGACATTCTTATATTTACCGGAGGAATAGGTGAAAACTCACCGGATGATCGCGAGAAGATATGTGAGGATATGGAATTTCTTGGTCTTGAATTTGATAAAAGCGTTAACAACGGAGTTCGTGGTAAAGAATTGGTAATAAGCAGTAAAGACTCAAAGGTTACTGTTATGATAGTTCCCACTAATGAAGAATGGGTCATTGCTTCTGAAACCAGGGACATTGTGGAACATATGAAAGTTAAAAAATAAAATTCGACAAAATCTCTGATCATATGGTTTTAAATACATTGAGCGACCTGAAAAGTATAGTTGCCGGCGGACCAAAAAAGAAACTGGTACTGGCTGCAGCGCAAGACCTGCATTCACTTGCTGCTGTTCTTAAAGCATGGAAGGAGAATATTGTCGAACCCATCCTTGTAGGAGATACAGAAAGTATTCAAAATATCTGTATATCAAATAATTATGATGTCTCAGGATTAAGAATTATTCATGAACCTGACCTGTTGAAATCTGTTGAGATGTCGGTAAGGATGGTAAGCAATAAGCAGGCTGATATACTGATGAAAGGTATGGTAGGAACTTCCACACTTTTAAAATGTGTATTAAATAAAGAGTGGGGATTACGCACCGGTAATCTGCTTTCACATTTTGCCCTTTTCGAGGTTGAAACATACCATAAAGTTATTGCGGTTACCGATGTAGCTATGAATATTGCTCCAAATCTTAAAGAAAAAATTGCTATAGTAAATAATTCTGTATCATGTCTTTTAAGGCTGGGATATAAGATGCCAAAAGTAGCAGTACTGGGAGCAGTGGAGATGGTAAATGAGAATATGGAGGCAACACTCCATGCTGCTTTACTTTCAAAAATGAACCAGCGCGATCAGATAAAAAACTGTATTATTGACGGGCCACTTGCCTTTGATAATGCAGTCAGTATTGAAAGTGCAAGGCATAAAGGAATAAGAAGCGAAGTGGCCGGAGATACCGACCTGCTTCTTATGCCTGATATCGAAGTAGGTAATGTTTTGTATAAATCACTTGTATTTTTTGCTAAAGCCAAAGTTGCATCAATTATACTTGGTGCTCTTGCACCGATAGTTCTGACTTCAAGATCGGATTCAGAGCAGGCAAAATTCGACAGTATTCTTCTGGCTGCAGCTTCATGCAAATGAGCATATTATGATCCGGACGCTTGACCAGATGGTGGAGAAAGTACTTTCAACCAAAAGAAGGTACAGGATTGCTGTTGCATGGGCTCAGGATCCAAATACTATTGGAGCTATTCAAAGATCAGTAAATGAAGGCTTTATAGAAGCCGTTCTGATTGGTAACAGGGATGAAATTTCAAATACATGTAATTCCGAGGGGATAGATGAGCAATTTTTCAGTATAGTTAATACCAATGATGCTGCAAAAGCTTCGGCATTGGCGGTTGAGATGGTCAAAGCTGGTGAGGCTGATGTTGTTATGAAAGGGCTGGTTGGTACAGATGTTTTCCTTAAGGCTGTGATGGATAAGGAGAGAGGAATTATGCTTCCGGGAGCAGTTTTAAGCTATGTAGGAGCTATCCAGATCCCTGCATATGGTAAACTATTATTCATAACTGATCCAGCCGTAATACCTTATCCAAACCTTGAACAGAAGGTTTCTATGGCTAACTATGCTGTCGAAATGGCTAAAAGGTTTGGTTTACTAATGCCTAAATTAGCTCTTATTGCAGCTTCTGAAAAAACAGGGAAACACTTCAGTAGCTCCGACGATTATTCTGCGATGAAAGAGATGGTATCTAAAGGTTTGATTAAGGATTGTATTATAGATGGTCCTCTTGACCTTTTCCTTGCCTGCGATAAAGACAGTGTGGAGATCAAGGGAATTAACACTCCGGTAAACGGAGAAGCTGATATCCTGTTATTTCCTTCACTGGAATCCAGCAATCCGTTCTACAAAGCTCTGATGCTCTTCGCAGGAGGGGAGCTGGGAGGACTTATACGAGGAACTCAAAAACCGGTGGTAGTTATGTCGCGCAGCGAATCCCAGATTTCCAAATACTATTGTATAGCCTTGTCATGCCTGATGGTATAGCTAATTATAAAGGCCTCATTGTGCAAATAACCTCCTGAAGTATGGAGAAACGACTTATTCTGGCAATAAATCCCGGATCAACTTCTACCAAAATAGGACTGTTTGAAGAGGAATCTCCTGTTTTTGAAAAGTCAATAAATCATAGCAGAAATGACCTTGTTCAGTTTGAGAAAATTGCTGATCAGTTTCAGTTTAGAAAAGAGCTGATTATGACTGAATTATCAGTCAGGAAAGTTGAACTTGAAAAAATAAGGATTGTTGTTGGCAGAGGAGGACTGGTAAAGCCTATAGAATCAGGTATTTATAGAATTAACCAGGAAATGCTTGACGATTTAAGATCAGGATTTTCAGGACAGCATGCCAGTAATCTGGGCGGGCTTATTGCTGATGAGATTGCCTCATTGCTACCTTCAGCGGAGGCCTTTATTGTTGATCCGGTTGTAGTTGATGAACTCCATGATATTGCCAGGATTTCGGGTCACCCTGCAATAGAAAGACGCTCCATATTTCACGCACTTAATCAAAAAGCAGTGGCACGCCTGTATGCCAGTTCAGTTGGCAGACGATATGAAGACATTAATCTTATTGTTGCCCATCTGGGTGGTGGAATAAGTGTAGGTGCCCACCTGTATGGAAGAGTTGTTGATGTAAACAATGCCCTTGATGGCGACGGACCGTTTTCTCCTGAGAGATCAGGAACCCTTCCGGCCGGGCAGCTTGCCGAACTCTGTTTCAGCGGAAAATATTCCCGTGAAGAAATTAAGTCGATTCTCACGGGTAAAGGAGGCATGGTTGCCTACCTTGGGACCAACAGTTTCAAGGAGATCTGTAACATGGCAGAAAGAGGTGATAATAAGGCAATCATGATAGTTAATGCTGTCTCATACCAGGTTGCAAAGGAGATAGGTGCTATGGCCAGTGTACTTCATGGAAAAGTGGATGCTATAATTCTTACGGGAGGTATGGCATACCAGGAATCAACTGTGGATGATATAAGGAGGAGGGTTGAGTACATTTCAAAAGTTGTAGTATATCCTGGAGAGGATGAAATGAAAGCGCTCGCATTTAATGCTCTTCTTGCCCTCGATGGTAAACTGGAAATAAAAACCTACTCCTGATCCTCCTGACGCTTTCCGCCTTCCGCCTTCCGCCTTCCGCCTTCCTATGGTGTACTTACAGCTACCGGTAAGATTTTTCCATTGAAAAATTTATGTCCGGTCTTTGCAAAATAGGATATAAATTCCGCCATTTCTTTTGCAGTTACAGGTGCCTTATAACCAGGAAATGCCTCCTCGAGCATTTCTGTTTGCACAGCGCCAAGAGCCAGGCAGTTAACACTTATTTTTGAATCAGCAAACTCAACAGCAAGACATTCGGAAAGACATGAAATGGCAGCCTTTGCAGCACTGTAATATGCGAGTCCATCAAATTTTGCACTGCCCTGAAATCCTCCCATGCTGGAAATATTTAAAATGTGTGAGCCTTCCGCCATAACAGGTTTAAGCTTCCGGATAAGAAGTGCAGGTCCAAAAAAGTTAGTCTCCATTATCAGCCTTGCCTCATCTTCATTAGTCTCGATGAATCTTTTTGAAATTAGCAGTCCAGCATTATTAATTAAAATATCCACCGAATTAAAATGCTGATTTACAATATCTATTAGTGATTTAAAACTTTTATCAGATGAAGTGAGATCCAATTTCACAGCATGGATATTCCCTGCATTTGATGATAAAAGTTCAAGAGATTTTTCATTTCTGCCTGTAACAATAATATTATTGGCAGAATCGTGTGATAATTCAATTACAACTTCTCTGCCTATCCCCCTGGTGCCTCCGTTAACAACAATATTCATCTTTTAATATCAATTATTATCTTTTAAGTCAGCTATTTTACTTCCATACTAAGATATTAATTAATAACGGGTTGTGTGGTTAATATTTATTAAAACATTCATTTGATAGTTTTCTTATTAATCTTGGAACCTAATGGTTTGATAAACAATATATTAGTTAATCCTTGGTGAACCTTCGTGCCTTCGCGTCTTGGTGGCTAAAAAAAAATGCCACCAAGGCACTAAGACACCAAGTTACACTAAGTCAGTAAATTAAAATTTCAACTGCACAAGAGGTAAATTAATATTCTAACAATAAAAAACTAAGTAAGGTAGCTGTTATTAAGCAAGGTATGTTAAATATTATTGTTTAGGGTAGTGTGGTTTTAAGGCCTTAAATCCTATATTTGCCACAATATTTTTCATATATACTTCGTTCAGAAACTTAATTCAAAAAGGGATGGGAAACAGTGTAGCAATAATTGGCTGCGGTAATATAGGACTTTCGTTGTTGCAGGGATTGTTAAGAAACTCCGGAGCAGATCCTTCAAAAATAACGGTTACAAGAAGGAATACCGATGAACTCGAATATCTCAGGGAGTACGGGGTTGTTGTTACTTCCGATAATAAGCAAGCCGTTCAAAATTCAGATATAGTTGTAATAGCTGTAAAGCCTTATAATTTAACCAGCATCCTTGATGAGATCAGGGAAAGTATTGATCCGGCAAGGCATATCCTTGTTTCTGTAACAGCCGGGGTGACTATTAAAGAGATATCAGCGCAGATTAACATCTCACTGCCTGTATTCAGGGCAATGCCCAATATATCTGCAAGTGTTGGCCGATCAGTTTCATGTATTGCTCACGGAGAAACCCAGCGGCGTGAAATTGATTCTGTCAGGCAACTTTTTGATAATATGGGTACTACAATGGTAATTGATGAAGAACTTATGCAATCTGCCACAATTCTTGGTGCATGCGGAGTAGCATATGTTCTCCGATTCATCAGGGCCATGATTCAGGGAGGAATACAGATTGGGTTCGATGCTAAAACTGCAAGTGAAATAGTAACCAGGACAGTTAAAGGAGCTGCGGAACTATTAATTGAAAAACAAATTCATCCGGAATCGGAGATTGACAAGGTTACTACCCCAAAAGGTTGTACAATAGTCGGTCTTAATGAAATGGAACATAATGGGTTTAGCTCCTCACTAATTAAAGGTATTGTTGCATCATATGAAAAGATTGAAAAATAATCCAGATAACATAGTAGCTGAATTAATTCAACGGGTGCCTCGTAAAATAGTCTTATTAATTATTTTATTACCAGCATTTTACCTATTATCAGGACAAAATCCCAGACAGGAAGCACCTCCATTGCGTGAAAGGATTTTTTTCGGAGGATCATTTGGTCTGCAGTTTGGGACTCTGACAAATATAAAGGTAGCGCCGGTTGTTGGATTGTGGCTGCTTCCGCGTCTTGCTGTTGCAGCAGGACCCGATTATACATATTACAAGTATTATGATGATGAGACTTCAATGTATGGTGGCAAGTTTTATTCGCAGTTTGTTCTCCTTCAGGACCTTAATAATATAATACCTGTTGGACTCCACACAGGCATTTTTCTTCATCTTGAGGATGAATTGCTGAATCTTGAGTCTGCTTACTGGAAGAATCCTCCATATCCTTCTGAAAGATTTAATGTAAATACCATTTTATTTGGTGGAGGAATAAGTCAGCAAATGGGAAGGAGATCCTCAATGAATATCATGGTTCTCTGGGCATTACAGGATTCAGGCTATGCTATTTATGATAATCCTGAATTCAGGATAAGCTTTAATTTCTGATCAGGGGATTGATAACGGAGAATTCAAATCATAAATCTATGTTTTATAACATTAATAATTTAATTCCCTGCTTATTTTAAATATCTTTGCGGGCTGATATTACACTAATAATTGAGAATGATTATGAAAATTGAAAAAAGCAGGATGGTTTCACTCATCTATGAGTTAAGGGAGAGTAATGCAGATGGTAAGATTATTGAGGTTCTGGATGAGAACAGACCATTGAATTTCATTTTTGGAACGGGCAGACTTCTTCCTCTATTTGAATCAAATATTTCCTCACTGTTAAAGGGTGATTCATTCAGTTTCGAGCTGGATGCAGAAATGGCTTATGGGGAAAGAAGGGAAGAGATGATCGTTAATGTACCGGTTTCTGTATTTGAAACAGACGGTAAACTCAATGAAGACATCTGCTTTGTGGGAAATGAAGTTCCTATGATGGATAGTGAAGGTAATCCGCTAAACGGTATCATAAATGAAATCACTGATAACCATGTAAGAATGGATTTCAACCATCCTATGGCCGGAATAGGTCTCCATTTTACTGGTAAGATCATTGATGTCCGTGAAGCTACTGCTGAAGAGATTGCCGGTTTGAACCATTCATGTTCCTCATGCGGAAGTTCAGATGAACATTCAGTATGCTCAGGTTCATGTAGTTAAGAAGATAAATAATTAATACGGGAAATATGTATCTGGATTGTTATATATTCAGATTTTCTCCCTCTGACCTTGCAATAATAACTGCACAACAAGTATCACCATAAACATTTATTGTAGTTCTGAACATATCCAGGATTCTGTCAACTGCCAGTATAAGACCTATGCCTTCCAAAGGTAAGCCTACAGCTTTCAGAACAACTGCCATCATAACAAGTCCTGCCATTGGAATACCTGCTGACCCTATTGAAGCAAGAAGTGCAGTAAATACAACAACCATCTGTTGAACAAAGGTAAGTTCAATCCCATATGCCTGGGCTATAAACATCACAGCCACACATTCATATAAAGCTGTCCCGTCCATATTTACTGTTGCCCCCAGCGGAAGGGTGAAACTTGCTATCTTGTTTGAAACTCCGTCTTTATCTTCAACTGCCTCCATTGTAAGCGGCAGTGTAGCATTTGATGAGGATGTAGAAAATGCAGTAAGAAGAGGAGTGGCCATATTCCTGAAATGCTTCAGCGGATTAGAACGGCCAAGTACCTTGACCATCATAGGAAGTGTAATTGCTCCATGAATAATCAGGCTTGCAAGCACTGTGACCACGTATAATCCCAACCTGCTGATTACTTCACTGATCTGGTTTCCCATCACAACCTGTTGAGCAATAACCTTTGCCGTAATACTGAAGATTCCAATGGCAGTAAACCGGATTATGAACAAGGTCATTTTCATCACAACTTCAAAGGCTCCATTAAATACATCCAATAAAAGAATACGTGAATTTTCATTGATTTTTGTGAGGAAAAAGCCGAACAGGATTGCGAAAAATATTATAGATAACATCTGACCCTGCATCAGCGATTCAAAAATATTCGTCGGGACTATCTTTATAAGTGTTCTGCCAAAGCTATCTGAAAGCGCAGAAATATTCTCAACCGGCATTTTAAAACCAAGGTCGGCACCTATACCAGGCTTAATTACTGAAACAAAGAAGAATCCTGTAATAATTGCCAGGAATGTGGAAAGGAAATAAAATCCCATTGTCTTTAGTCCGAGACGTCCCAGATTGCCTCCCGAGCCAACACTTGCAACACCAGTTGTTATAGAAAACAATATTAATGGGATGATAATCATATTTAATCCCCTGAGAAAGACTTCACCAGCCCAGTTTGTGTATATAACCTTGTCAGGGAATAAATAACCAAAGAAACCTCCTGCAATAAGTGCAATAAGGATCTGGTAGTGCAAGGGTAAAGCAATCTTAATTTTTTGCATACAGAAAATTTAAACTTTTAAAGAAATACAATCTAACTGATAAATCAATTCAAAAAATCCATTTTTTTTAAATTACTCATAACCCCGTGAGAATTGAATATTTGAATAATAGGACAGGAGTATTAGTGAAAATTGAATTTAGCAAAGGAAATTGGAATTGGTAAAAATCAGAAAAATGAAAAAATATTGACATCATAGTAAAATATATCCATGAAGACATTATTTACAACTGTAACCCCATTTACATAAGTAAATATGTACAGATGTAACCATAATTACTACTTTTAATAGTTACACAGGTAATTGTTTTTTAAAATTAGTTTTATCAATCATATAGAATTAATAATCAGTATTATATAAGATTCTATATAATTAATAGATATAGCTAAATACAAAAATATATTGCGTGGAGCATGCTTATTTAATTAGATATTTAGTATATATATCTATTTACCAGATACATATATATCTAAACTAAAGTAAATGATTAAATACATGCTTTAATTAAGATATTAATAATCAGTAATTTGAAGAATATTTTTATATTATTCTCAAATGGTGAATACAGTAAAATTACATTTGTAATTAAATATATTTACATGTGTAAATTAATTAATATTTACATTTGTAATATCAATACTTGCCAAAAATGAATGAACGAATCCGTGAATTTTTAATGTCAGAAAACAAATCGTCAGCACAATTCGCTGAAGAGATCGGTGTACAGCCTTCAGGTATCTCTCACATTCTTTCCGGAAGGAATAATCCAAGTCTTGATTTTGTCCTTAAGATGCTGGAGAAATACAGGAACATTTCGACAGACTGGCTCCTGTTCGGGAACGGTCCAATGTACAAGGAAGGTAAAATACAATCGTTGTTTGACAACTCTGCCCCTGTAAACAGAGTAACTGATTCTGGTCTTGAGGACAGTACAATTTCTGAAGGAGAGACTAAAACTGATGGTATCGAACAATTTAAGACTTTCACAGACAAAGAACAATTACCCGGACACGGAAGAAATAAGGTAGTTAAGATAGTATGGTTCTATGACAATAACAGTTTTGAAGAATTTTTGCCAAGAAAATAAAGTAATCTTTTCAGAATGTTAAAAACAATTGGAAATAACAGTACTTCATATTTCCTGAAATCCTACTTTAAAATTATCTTTGCCTTAAACCAGTGTTGAATGACAAAAAGGGTTGAGGATTTAAAAATAGTTGAAAATAAGCTTCTTACAGATGATTTCTGCGTTATGGAACTGGAATCAATGAGTAAGATTCCTGATTTCAAACCAGGACAGTTTGTCCAGGTAAAAATCGAAGGCAGCCCTGATACTTTTCTTCGAAGGCCTATTTCAGTTCACGATGTTGATTTTATCCGAAACAGATTCAAAATGCTGATTCAGGTGCTTGGAAAAGGAACAGCAATGCTTTATAATCTGAAAAAAGGAGATTATCTTAATGTTGTTCATCCCCTTGGAAATTCATTCAGCATACCTGCCGGTAAGCAAAAAATTCTTCTGGTTGGCGGTGGTACGGGTATAGCACCACTTCTGTTTCTTGGTAAATATTTGAAAAACAGAGGATTTGAAATTGAGTATCTTCTTGGTTTCAGAAATAAAACCCGGGTTATTCTCGTTGAGGAGTATACCAATGTGGGGAAAGTCCATATAGCTACAGAAGATGGTTCCGTTGGAGAAAAAGGACTGGTTACCTCACATTCGGCACTAAAGTCAGAAAATATAAGTATAATATATTGTTGCGGACCTGATCCGATGATGCATTCCATTGCAGATTACTGTCGAAAAAACAATATCAACTGTGAAGTATCACTTGAAAATCTGATGGCATGCGGTTTTGGAATCTGCCTCTGCTGCATTGTTGAAACGACCAGAGGAAATATCTGCACATGTACGGAAGGACCAGTTTTTAATATCAGGGAATTAAAATGGTGAACCTGGGAATAGATATCGGAAATCTGAATTTTAAAAATCCTGTGCTTACTGCCTCAGGCACATGTGGATACGGACCTGAGCTTGATGATTTTTTTGATGTTTCACGACTGGGTGGAATTGTTGTTAAGGGAACTACAATAGAACCCAGGGAGGGAAATGCATATCCGAGAATGGCTGAAACTCCTTCCGGGATGCTGAATGCGGTTGGATTACAGAATAAAGGAATTGATTATTTTGAAAAACATATATATCCTGAAATAGTCCGTTATGACACCCATATTATTGTAAATGTAAATGGTAATACAATAGATGATTATGTTTCTCTTTCTGAGAGGATTAATAGACTTGAAGGAATACCTGCCATCGAACTCAATATTTCATGTCCCAATGTAAAGAGGGGCGGGATGGTATTCGGCACAAATCTCGATTCTGCACGAGAGGTTACAAAAGCTGTAAGGTCAGTATATAAGAAAACCCTGATAGTTAAGCTTTCACCTAATGTTACCAGTATTGTTGACTTTGCCAGGGTGGTTGAAGAGGAGGGTGCTGATTCCGTATCGCTTATTAATACGCTGCTTGGTATGGCAGTAGATGTGAATAAAATGAGGCCATCCCTTTCTACAATTACTGGAGGTCTTTCTGGTCCCGCAATTAAACCTGTGGCTCTTAGGATGGTATGGCAGGTCGCAAAAGCTGTTAAAGTACCGGTGATTGGGATGGGTGGAATAATGAATGCCACGGATGCTATTGAATTCTTTCTGGCAGGAGCAAGTGCCATTCAGGTCGGTACAGTAACTTTTATTGATCCTGTAGCTCCTGTGAAAATTCTTGAGGGAATTGAAAAATATATGATTGATAAAGGATTTTCTGACATAAGAGAGATAATAGGTTATCTCAATAAGTAATTTATTAGATTATTACTTTAAATAATAAGTATAGTAAATTTATTTTATCTTTAAATTTGTAAGTTTTTAAATATTATTTGCATCAATTTTAAACAATTAAGTATGTCAGAAAATACGCATATAGATAATCTTGATAAGAAGATACTTGATATCATCACAAAAAATGCAAGGATTCCATATCTGGAAGTTGCTCGTGAATGTGGTGTCTCTGGCGCAGCAATTCATCAAAGGGTACAGCGCCTTATAAAGATAGGAGTGATTAAAGGATCTGAATTTAAGGTTGATCCGGTGATGGTAGGATTTAAAACATGTGCCTATATTGGAATATTTCTCGATCATCCCGGACATTTCAGGGACGTTATAAATAAATTCAGGGATATACCTGAAATCATTGAATGTCATTATACAACAGGAAATTATTCTCTCTTCATAAAGGTTTATACGCGTGATAATGAGCATCTTAGGATGATTCTTACTGATACTATTCAGAATATTTCAGGTATAGTCAGAACAGAGACACTTATCTCACTTGAGGAGTCTATAAATAGGCAGATACCTGTTTTGTCAAGGTAGTAAATGCCTGAATATTATGCCTTCATGAAAATTGTAATTTTGTTTAATCAGAAGATGTTGAATTCTGATTTTAAAAAGTAATTCATATTTTTGATTTAAAATATTTTTATCTTACATTTGCACTCGCAAAAACAAAGGAGGATTCAGTAGCTCAGTTGGTAGAGCACATCCCTTTTAAGGATGGGGTCCTGGGTTCGAGACCCAGCTGGATCACAAAGCAGCCAAACGGCTGCTTTTTTTATTGTATATCTCGAACCCGCCTGCGCGGCAGACTGTCTCCATCGCTAAAATTGCCCAACGGGCAATTTCTTAACGCTCGGTCCGGTTCTTTTTAACCAAAAGTGATTCACATTTTAGCCAGATATTTTTCAATTTAAGTACCTTAGCATTTCAACCCATTGTTAATTAACAATTATATTATGAAGTCATTAAAAGACAAAGTGGTAATAGTGACCGGTGCATCGTCAGGTATTGGAAAAGCGATCGCCCGGGAATTTGCATTCAAAGGAAGCAGGGTTGTTATGGCAGCACGGACTGAGGAAAAACTAATTAAAATTTCTGAAGAATTGAAAATGTCAAATCAGAACGTATTCTTTGTGAAAACGGATGTCAGTATTGAAGAAGAATGCAAAAATCTTATTGAAAAAACAATTGAGAGATTTGGGACAATTGATATCCTTGTAAATAATGCGGGGATATCAATGAGAGCATCATTTCTTGATGTTGATCTTAAAGTACTTCATCGATTAATGGATGTCAATTTCTGGGGAACGGTATATTGCACTAAGTATGCACTTCCATTTTTAATACAAAATAAAGGATCTCTTATTGGAGTTTCTTCAGTAGCCGGATTTCACGGATTGCCAGGAAGAACTGGTTATTCAGCATCAAAATTTGCTATTCACGGTTTTCTTGAAACAATAAGAATAGAGAATCTCAAGAAAGGTTTGCATGTTATGATCATTGCACCTGGATTTACAACTACTGATATCAGAAAGCATGCTCTTCTGGCAAATGGTGAAGAACAGGGTGAATCACCAAGGAATGAACATAAACTGATGCCGGCACAATATGTTGCCAAATGGGTTATAAAGGGTATAAGAAAGAAAAAGAGGAATAAGTTGCTTACCTGGGAGGCAAGACTGACAGCCCTTTTTCAACGTATTGTTCCTTCATTTGTCGACTGGGTATACTATTATGAGATGTCAAGAGAACCAAAATCACTTTTAAAATAATAGTCATTTTATTAAATTAATTCCGGAATCGTAAAGTTTCCGGATTTCTTTGTAATGAAATGTCGCTAGTCTCGTCATGTATTCAGAGTAGTTTAAAAATTTAAAAAACTAATATCATGAAAAGACTAATATTTGTTATCGTTTTAATGATCAGCGGAACAATAATTTATGGACAGAAATCATTTGATAATCTGTTTGATAAGTACGCAGGTAAAGATGGATTTGTAACAGTATCCATAAGCGGAGACCTTATGAAAATGTTATCATGTGATGAAGATAATGATGTAGGTATGCCAAAAAACATCACATCACTCAGGATTCTTGTTGAAGATGATAATAGTAAAGAGAAATCAGGAAACTTTTATGACTTTGTTATAAAGGATATTGACCTGTCACAATACGAGGAATTTATGAGGGTTAAGGAAGCTCGCCAGGATCTAAGGATGCTTGTAAAGATGGATGGAGACAAATTTTCTGAATTCCTGCTTATTGCAGGTGGAGATGATAATGCACTCATCCAGATAAAAGGCAATATGAGCCTTAAAGAAGCAAGGAAATTTTCAGAAGGCGCAAAAAAGGAACATGGCACAAATATCCTGGGCAATAAGGATTAGTCATTCTTCAGACTTATCTTTGCAAAAACAGGGTGAGCCAGATGACAAGAATTGAATTCAATAACCAGGTAATGCAGTTAAGCCGAAACCTATATCTGGTTGCTTACCGTCTGCTCAAAAGAAAGGATGAAGCTGAAGATGCTGTTCAGGAGGTATTTATCAGACTCTGGAATAAGGTTGACGAACTTGACAGGTACAATAGCCTTGAAGCTTTTGCAATAACAACTGTAAAGAACTATAGCATTGATATTCTTCGCAGGAAAAAATTAATGATAATTGAAGATCAGGAGAGCCACAAAGAAATTCATGATAAGGAACCTTCACCGGAGGAGGCTATGGAAAGAAAGGAATCCTCATCGATCCTGAACAGTATAATAGAAAGATTACCTGATTTATACAGGTCAGTAATTATAATGAAAGAGATTGATGGCTTATCTTATGAAGAGATAGCTGGAATCACCGGTCAGAATATAAACACATTGAGGGTAACCCTCTCACGTGCTAGAGTGATGATACGTGATGAATATAAAAAATATAAATATGAAAACGCAGGAATTATCCGCACTTCTCGATAAATACTACAAAGGGGAGACTTCAGATGAAGAAGAAACCCTGCTTAAAAAGGTATTTAGCGAAGCTTCTGTGCCTCCTGAACTTGAAAGCGAGAAGGAAATTTTTAATTTCTATGTCAGTGAAGGGGAGGTACCTCTGCCTTCACAAGGATTTGAAAACAGAATTATTGCTTCAATTGATGATCTTGAAAGGGACAAGGAGCTTAAACACAGAAGAAGAATTCTATATTCAGCAATAAGCTCAGCAGCTGCCTTGCTGTTGTTAATTGGTTCATATTTCTTTTTTATTCAGAAGTCAGACCAGGTTGACACTTTCTCTGATCCTGCTGTTGCCTATGCTGAAACAATGAAGATACTTATGGATGTTTCTTCAAGGCTAAACAAAGGTACCAGTAAGCTAACACCAATAGGTAAACTAAGCGGGGTGACTGAAAAGAGCATAGAGAAGATAACTGAATCATCTTCACTTATGAACAGATCATTTTTGAAGGTTAACCACATTGTAGAAACAGTATCGTCAGAAAATAAAACTGATACGGGATCAATGAATAAATAAATAAATAATATATGCTATATGAAAAGGGTATTTTCACTTATTTGGATTTTAAGTCTCACCACTCTTATTTATGGACAGAGAAGTGCTGTAGATGATCTTTTTGAAAAATATTCGGAAAGAGATGGATTTACTGTTGTTTCGATATCAGGGAAGATGTTCAACATGTTTTCTGAAATGGAAGGATCAAAAAATGATGGAGAAAAGGTAATAAGTAACCTTAAATCAATCAGGATACTATCCGTGGAAGATTCTACTCTCAATGTGAATATTAACTTTTATAAGGAGCTTGAAAAGAAGCTTGAATTTTCTGCTTATGAAGAGTTAATGGTGGTTAAGGAAGGCAGAAATACCACAAAGTTTCTTACAATCCAGAAAGGAGACATTATTAAGGAACTTCTGGTAATAACAGGAGGTCCTTCGGGTAATTCACTTATTTCAATAAGGGGTGAATTGAATATGAAAAATCTTTCAGAGCTTTCAAAAAATACAGGAATTCACGAGTTGGAGAGTCTGGACAACATCGAAAATAAGAATAAAAAATAAAATATCTATTGTGTCGCAATTCCGACGCAACCTTCATGTAAAGATTTTGGTCTATCTCAAAGCAGAGATACTCAAGGTTGACCGGGTATCCTATTTTTACTATATTTGTTCGAGAAAAAAATTAATACTGATAGCTATGAACAGACCCTGGACCAGAAAATTATTGATAACCTCAGTCATCCTGTCATTATTTACAACTGTATCTCATGCACAGTTTGATGATGTTGATTTTCTACGTAGTGCACCATCTGATGGGGCCAAGTTTCTTCAGGCCTATATTGCTCCCTGGACAAATGCCTTCGGTGCCGGTCTGAGCAGCGGGTGGTATAATACGGCAAAGCCTCATAAACTGGGAGGTTTTGATATTACAACCAGTATAAACGTTGGGATGATCCCAACATCCGATGATCAGTTTGATGTTTCAAAAATAGGTCTTTCTTCTTCACTTGCTGCTACTGGAATGACATCAACAATTTCAGGCCCAAGTGAGTCTGGCCCTGTAATGTCTTATAAGGCAGGATCTTATACTTTAGCATCTTTCAATGCCCCACAGGGGACAGGCTGGAAATATATTCCTGTTCCTGTAGCTCAGGTTGGGATCGGCCTGCCTTTGGGGACAGAAATAAAGGGACGATTTATTCCAAAGATTAGCATTAAGGATGGTGATATTTCATTATGGGGAGTTGGATTAATGCATAGTATAACGCAATATTTACCCGGAGATAAACTGCTTCCGTTCGATGTTTCAGTATTTGGGGGGTATACAAAACTTGAGAGCAATGTACCTTTAGGTCTCAGTCCAGATATGTCCATTCCACAGAATTATACAAGCCCCTTTAATACCAGTGGAGCTTTTGATGATCAAAATCTTAATGTAACTGTTAAAGGGTTAAATCTTAGTGCAATAGCATCCTTTAACCTACCTGTGGTGACCTTTTATGGAGGACTTGGCTATAGTAAAACAAAAACCACAATGAAAATCACTGGTAACTTCCCCACACCGGTTCTTGTTACTCCGGCCCTCCCTCAGGTACCGTATGCCGAATATAATAATTCAGGGGTAAAAACTGCTACAGATTTTCCTGAGATTGATATTGAGAACTTTTCAGGACTTAGAGCAAATATTGGAATAAGGCTCAAGTTTGCTGTAATCACCATTCATGCTGACTATACCAGGGCACAATATAATATTGTTTCAACAGGACTGGGAATCTCGTTCAGATAATTATAGATAAAATTTTTCTGAAATCCCCGGGGTTCTCGTACTTCCGGGGATTTTTTGTTCCGATGGATTTTAAAACAGATGATCAGGAAAACCATGACTTCAAACAAGCAAAAAATATATTCAGCTTACAGAGCGCTGCTGCTGGCTGCCAGAAACTCTGTAAGTCATGAAGATAACTCAAAGATCAGAAAAGCGCTTGAGTTTGCAGTGAAGGCAAGTGGCGATAAAATAACAATTACCGGTGAGCCCGAGATACTTCATGCTTTATCAGTGGCAAGAATCATTGCAGGTGAAATGGGGTTGGGTCTTACTGCGATAATAACAGCCTTGTTGCATGATTCATATAATAATCTGCCAGTCAGTCACAAAGAGCTTGAAAAAGAGTTTGGGAGTAAAGTAGTTGAAATACTTCAGGGTTTTTCCAGAATAACAGACATAGATTCAATGCAGTCGTCATATCAGGCTGAAAACTTCCGTAAGCTTCTCTTAAGTCTGGCCGACGATGTCCGGGTTATCCTCATTAAGCTTGTTGAAAGAATGGAGTATATGAGGAATCTTGATAATGCCCCGGAAAAGGAGAGGCTGCCACTGGCGTCCGAAACATATTTTCTTTATGCTCCATTGGCACACCGGCTTGGATTCTACAATATCAAGTCGGAAATGGAAGATCTGGCAGTAAAGTATCTTGAACCTGAACAATATAATGAGATAGAGTGTAAACTCAGGCAAACCACAGCATCAAGAAATAAGCTGATCCGTGATTTTTCAACCCCCTTGAAAGAGAAGCTTCTGAAGATAAACTTCAAGTTAACTATTAAAAGTCGCACAAAATCAATTCATTCCATAATGCTTAAGATGAAAAAGCAGGGTGTGGAATTTGAAGAAGTTTATGATCTTTTTGCTATCAGGATTATAATTGACAGCGAACCGGAAAACGAAAAATCAGACTGTTGGAGAGTATATTCTGTTGTTACTGATCTTTATCAGCCAAATCCAAGCAGGATGCGAGACTGGATATCTGTTCCAAAATCGAATGGTTATGAATCACTGCATACAACAGTTGTTGGTCCCAGAGGTAAATGGGTAGAAGTTCAGATACGATCAGTCAGGATGGATGAGATTGCCGAAAAGGGCCTGGCTGCTCATTTCAAATATAAGGGAATAAAGGGGGAAGGCGGTCTTGATACCTGGCTTTCAAAAATGCGTGAGATACTTGAATCATCTGAAAAAGAGGATACTGCTTTTCTGGACCATGTAAAATCAGGGCTATATACAGATGAAGTTTTTGTTTTCACCCCTAAAGGCGATCTTCTACAGTTGCCTGCAGGTGCAACGCTTCTCGATTTTGCCTTTGATATTCATACAGCTGTCGGGGCTTCATGTGTCGGTGGAAAAGTAAACGGAAAGAATGTGACAATCAGGTATATCCTGCAAAATGGTGATCATGTTTCAATTTTAAGGTCAAAAAGCCAGAAGCCGAAACAGGACTGGCTTTCTTTCGTGGTCACAAATAAGGCAAAAACAAAGATCAGACAGGTACTGAATGAGGAGAAGACTAAAGCTGCAGCTGAAGGTAAGGAAATATTGATGAGGAGAATGAAAAACTGGAAAATTGCCTATAATGATACAGTTATTCAAAGCCTTCTTAATCATTATCGTCTGAAATATGCAATTGATCTGTACTATTTTATTGCGATAGAAAAACTTGAACTACTTGAGATAAAAAATGTTTTACTAAAGGCAGAAACCTCTGAACCGATTGTTGAAGCAGTTGTGTCAGAAGAAAAAGAAACCAGAGAGTTAAAGAGTCCACAGTATGCAGATTATCTTATAATTCAGGATAAAGTTGAAGGACTTGATTATAGATTATCCAAATGCTGCAACCCGGTGTTCGGAGATGCCATTTTCGGATTTGTGACAATATCTGAAGGGATTAAGATTCACAGGAGCAGTTGTCCGAATGCAAGGAATATGCTTTCAAGGTATCCATACAGACTGATTGCAGCAAAATGGTCAAAGTCATCAAATATTCCTTCATTCATAGCTTCAGTTAAAATAACCGGGGTAGAGGATATTGGGATGGTAAACAAAATTGCAGATATTATTGCTGATCATAAGGTTGCGATGCGCAGTTTCAATTATAATATGAATGATGGATTATTTGAAGGAATACTTAATATAATGGTACCTAATAGTGATATTCTTCATACAATTATACGTAAAATACAAAGTATAAAAGGTATTGTAAAAGCTACCCGAATTGACGGTTCCTCATGAACATCTAATATCTCTGGTCAGGCTTTATGGGAAGCTTAGCCATTTTTTCAACCTCGAGTGACGGAAAACCAAAATCTTCAACAACTTTTCCGAGGAGCAGGTATGTCCCGCTTCCCTTGAATGGCCATAATTTGAGTGAATTTGAAAAATGCACTGTGTCAAAGAAGCTTCCTTCGGCATCAATGAAGCAGCCAAAGTTCATCCAGTCATTTTTTACTGTTTTAATATATTTGACTGTAACCAGGTGACCTACCATACGTACAGTTTTACCGACAGATTCAATCATTTTCTGAGAAGTAATCTCGCCCCTGAATGATGTTTCAAGCATATCGAACCAGCTTACAGTAACAGGGAAACCAAATAGTTCAATCTCATCATATACGTCTTCCATCTTACCCTGAACCAGTTCAGGAAGTGTAAAGTTTTTAACAGGAGGAGAGAAGAGGGGCCTGATGTTTTCAGTCTTGTTCTTGTTTATCATCATATGAGCCTCCCATAGAAGTACAGACTTTTTTTTCCCTGTGAACCTGAGAGCACCTGCTCTTATCAGGAGGATCAACTGTTCAAGACCCGGAGCAACCCTGGTTACAAAATCATTCAGATCTTTGAAAGGCCCTTCCTCGGCACGTATAGTCTCGATCGATTGTGCAAGGCTGAATTCAAGGCTCATGATATGTATAAACCCTATGTATATAACTGTTCCATAAATAGTTGTCTTGTATTTGCTTTTATTGACGCATGGGAGTTCGATGCTTGCACCGAACCTTCGCGCTTCATGCACATATACCCATGTACGGTAAAAACCACCGAAATTATTGATGACAGCAACCATGAATTCCAGTGGAAAGTGCGTCTTGAGGTACAGGCTCTGGAAGCTCTCAACAGCATATGATGCTGAGTGCGCTTTGGAGAACGAGTAACCGGCAAACGATTCGATCTGTCGCCATACCTCCTGTGTCACCTCTTCGCTGTATCCCTTCTGACGGCAGTTATAGAAGAACTTGTCAACTATGCGCTTCATTTCCTGTTTAGACCTGTATTTACCACTCATGGCTCTCCTTAACGTATCGGCATCAGCCAGATCGAGTCCTGCAAAGTGATGGCATACCTTCAGAACATCCTCCTGGTATACCATTACGCCGAATGTCTCTTCGAGCTGTTCTTTCATCACAGGATGTATATATTCGAATTTATCGGGATTATGGAACCTGTATATATATTGCTTCATCATCCCGGATCGTGCTACTCCGGGCCTGATGACCGAGCTGGCAGCAACAAGGGTAGTGTAGGTGTCACACTTCAGCTTTTTCAGCAATCCTCTCATTGCCGGGCTCTCTATATAAAAGCATCCCTTGGTCTCACCGTTACGCAGGTATTCCCTTACTTTACTGTCCTCCTTGAATTTCTGAATGGCATGGACATCAACTTCAATAGCCCTGTTCTGCAGTATTATCTCGGTGCTCTCACGGATATGGCCAATGCCCCTCTGACTAAGTATATCGAGCTTCTCAAAGCCTATTTCCTCAGCAGTGTACATGTCCCACTGTGTTGTGGGGAATCCTTTTGGCGGCATATCCAGAGCAGTATAGCAGGTGATCGGTTCCTCTGATATAAGTATGCCTCCTGCATGAATGCTTCTCATATTTGGAAAGTCAGCAATCCTGAGTCCTGTTGAGAAAATGGTTTCGGTTATTTCATTCCTGTTGGTTTCTGATGACGGGTTATCGATCAGAGAATCGATCTCTTCCTTTGGAAGTCCGTGTACCTTGCCCAGTTCCCTTACTATCGACTTTCCACGGAATGTATTGATAGTGCCGAGAAGCGCAGTATGGCTGTAACCATACCGCTTAAAAATATAATCGATCACCTCATCCCTTTCTTTCCATGAATAATCGATGTCAAAATCAGGCGGACTACTTCGTTTGGGGTTGATGAAGCGCTCAAAGTAAAGGTTCAGGTCAATAGGGTCAACATTGGTGATTTTCAGGCAGTAAGCAACAACAGAATTTGCTCCGCTGCCTCTGCCGACGTGATAAAAACCCCGGGCCATCGAGTACCTTACAATATCCCAGGTAATCAGGAAGTAGGCAGAAAAACCCAGCCTGTCAATTATCTCAAGTTCATGTGTAATTCTTTTTTTAGCCTCATAGTTTTTTTTACCGTACCTGTAAGTCATTCCGTCCCATGCAAGCTTCTCAAGCAGCAACTTATCGTCATATCTGCTGGCGGAGTATAACTTCTTGTTTTTGAGACTTTCACTGTCAAAGTAAAGATTACAGTCATTAATAAGCTTTCCTGTATTTTCAAATAGCCATGGATGTTCCTTCTTCAATTTTTCAAAATATTCCGGATTCCTGAAAAACTCATCCTCACCTGCATGCTGTGAGGGTTTTAAATGGCTGAGCAGGATATTATTGTCAACAGCCCTCAGGCTGCGGTGAATAAATATATCATTTGGCTCTGCAAATGTTACCGGATGAAGCAGTACCATGCGGTTCCTTATAAATGAGGAATTAATAGAGATAAGCCTGTTAAGCTCATTAGTTTTTATTCCTATTCTCTCATTATCAAATAGTTCTCTTGAAGGAATTTTCTTCAGTGAATAGACTGTATAGGCTTCATCGAAGCGTGGAGCAGGGAAGGGGACCGGTGTTTTGCTGAAGTTAGAATCTGAGAGAAATTCATTGAGTTCTCTTAATCCATTGTTATTGCGCGCAATACATATGTAAAGAAGTTCATTTTCATTACGGAATTCGATACCGGCAACAGGTCTTATTCCATTCTTTCTGCATTCTGCGGCAAAGTCAGGTATGGCTGTTGAGTTATTGATATCGGTAAGCACAATGGTTTCAGCCGATCCGGCAACTGCTTTCTGCACAAGCTGTTCAACAGACATTGTTCCGTAGCGAAGGCTGTAGTATGAATGGCAGTTTAAATACATAGTTTTGAGTGCCTAGAGTGCCTAGAGTGCCTAGAGTGCCTAAGTGCCTAGAGTACTTAGAGTTTTGGTTCTCATATTATTCTTATTATTTTTAACTCTAGCTCACTCCACACTTTAGCTCACTCCATACTTTCTTATTCGTTCCTCCATCATATTCTGTTCTTTGATAGCATTTTCGAGCTGTTTAAGCACTTTCTCCTCCCTTTCTCTTATTGTCATCACACCTGAGGCCCTTTCTACTGCATTTCGCCCGAAACGCTTCCGCAGACTATCCATAGCCAGGTAGAGACTTACCTTTTCAGGGGTATCGTCAAACATGTCGAGTTGCTGTACTCCCCTGACCAAATGGCTGAACCTGACCCCGATCAGTCTTATGAGCATACGCCGCTGGTACAGCCTTGTGAAGAGCTCCTTGGCAACATCGGCAAGCACATGGTCGAAAGATGTGTAGGGTATACGTTTCTGCAGGGTGTGGGTATCAAAATTTGAATATCTTATTTTAACTGTGATGCACGATGTGAGCTTCTCCTGCTTCCTCATCTCAAATGAGATCTTTTCTATCATGCTTACAAGCAGCTGGTTAAGCCGAGCCATATCGGTAGTATCCTTCTCAAATGTATGCTCTGTACTTATTGATTTCTGTTCCGAGTAGCTGAAAACAGGTGTTGAATCAATGCCATTGGCTTTCTTCCATATATCAATACCATTTTTGCCCATAAGCTTTTCAAGCATTTCCGGAGGAATATTCCTGAGTGTGTAGATTTTTGCTATTCCCATTGAACGGAGCAGATGGTAAGTCTTCTGACCTATCATCGGGATCTTGTTTATTGAAAGCGGATCGAGAAAGGGGAGGACTATTTCTTTCTGCACTTCTATCTCCCCGTTCGGTTTTGCTTCTCCTGTTGCTATTTTCGATACAGTCTTATTTACCGATAATCCTATTGAAATAGGCAGCCCGGTCTCTTTTATTATATACTGCCTCAGCTCATGTGACCATTTGTAGCATCCGTAGAAACGATCCATGCCTGTAAGATCGATATAGTGCTCATCAACCGATGACTTTTCATAAAGTGGTGATCTTTCAGCTATTATATCTGTTACAATGTTTGAGTAATTACTGTAAAGTTCCATATCGCCTCGTATTATGATCGCATCAGGACACATATTACGGGCCAGTTTCATGGGCATTGCTGAGCTTACACCGTATTTGCGGGCCTCATAGCTGCAGCTTGATACCACTCCACGGTCCGACATGCCGCCTATTATCACCGGCTTTTCGAGGAGCCTGCTGTTCCTGAGCCTCTCAACCGATACAAAGAAGGTGTCGAGATCGAGATGCAGGATGGAACGTTCTATGTTGCCGATTAAAAACATTTTGTAGTTTTAAGTGCCTAAAGTGCCTAAAGTTGTTGTGACTTTAAGTACTCCAGACTTTAGCTCACTCCAAACTTTTTCCATTAATATCTTGGATAATTAGATTATATATTTTACTTTTGATTAGAAATTAATCAAATCAATGATTACAATATAATCAAATATTTTATTATGTATTTTGCTTCCAACATAAAATTTCTAAGAAAAAGGAGAGGGCGTACACAGGATGATGTAGCATTTGCCCTTAACCTCAAACGTTCAACGCTAAGTGGCTATGAGAACGGTGTAGCTCAGCCTGGGATAGAGATACTTATCTCATTTTCAGGGTATTTTAATATATCCATCGATACAATACTGAAGCTTGATATCTCAAAACTGTCAGAGAGTCAGCTTGGTGAACTGGAACGCGGATATGATGCTTATGTAAAAGGTAGTAATCTGAGAGTATTAACTACCACGGTAAACTCTCAGAACAGGGAAAACATCGAGCTGGTACCTGAAAAGGCAAAAGCCGGCTATGCAACAGGATATGCTGACCCTGAATATATTGGAGAACTGCCGGTATTTACCCTGCCATTCCTGTCTGACAGGAAGAAATACAGAACATTCCAGCTCAAGGGCGATTCCATGCTGCCAATACCGGATGGATCATGGGTCACAGGTGAATATGTGCAGGACTGGATGGAGATAATAAGCGGAAAAGCTTATATAGTCTTTACTCTTGATGATGGGATTGTCTTCAAGGTGGTTGAAAATACCCTGAGAAAGGATGGGAAACTTGTTCTTTATTCACTTAATCCTATTTATGAACCATATGAGGTTCATATAAATGAGGTAAAGGAGATATGGAAGTTTGTTAATTACATAAGTAACGAGCTGCCGGACCCTGTTTTACCTGAGAAACAGCTCATACAGGCCGTAGCTGGAATGAAACATGACCTTCAGCGTATCAAGGCCAGGCTTGGAAGTGACATTTCAGATATAGATGAGGAGAAATAGCTGGAAGACTGAAGTCCGAAGACCGAAGATTTAATCTACTTCTGACTTCTGTCTTCCGGCTTAACAAACCATTTCCCATCTTCAAATCCAATTGATATTGAATCTATATTGTCAAGCTCCTCAAGTTTTATCATTAAATGAGGTAATGTTTGTAAATGGCTTATATTCTTTTTATTATATTGCAAATCTGAATTCATTAAAATAAATGCTCCAGGTTCAATATAGTTTCGGAGGGCAGGGGATTCACAGACTACGGGACTCCCAGCCTCAATGTAATTCATTATCTTGTTGAATACAGTCAATAGCTTTTCATCCCAGACTTTTGCAAAATATACTTTTACAGCACCTGAACTCAACATTCGGGAAGAATCTTTATTGCTTCCGGGATTGGTCTCACTGTATATAGCATATCCATCTCCTTCATCAATAACAATCAAACCATCAGTGGTTTCATGAAAGTGCGGAGTAATTTTAATTGCAGTTATGTCAAGCTCAGGAAAATTTTCAATAATCCTGCAAACCATGCTTGTCTTGCCTGCTTTGTTTCCTGTGCCGGAAATTATGAGGAGATTTGGTAATGGTATCAGGATATTGGAAGTTATTATTCTTTTGTTAACTCAATTATCATCTTGATTATCTTCTCATTATCTGATTCCGGGATCTTGCCGACATACAGAGCCCTGCAGATTCTGTTCTTATCAACAATTACAACCGTATAGTTATCCTGTGGCATACCCCATAGCTCCTGCAGTTTGGCATCATAATCAAAAAGTATGGTGGTATTGAATTTCTTTGCTTTGTTCCCTGCAATTATACGTATTAAGCCATTTGGCTTCCATGTCGACTTGCAGTCAACTATTCCAATTCCCTTGAAGAGATCGCGGGTTATTCTCTTTTCAACATCAACAGCTTTATTAACTGCTTCATTAAAAGGCTCATTCAATTCTGATTCATCCGGGTCAACATAATTGATCTGCATTACTTTCCCCGCCCAGGAATTCATTGTAAACTCTTTCTTTTCAGAATCTGTGAACATCCAGTCAGGTGCTTTAACCCCTACAGCCAGCTTCACATTACCCTGTGCAAAGATGCCTGGAACAGTAAATAAACTGATAACGAGAATGATGATCATTTTTTTCATAAGTCTGTCTTTTAAGTTTACGCCGAATATATGAATTTTTTATCATTAATTAATTTTTATGAATTTTAACATTAATCCGGTGAACAATATTACTTTTGCGGTCTTATTTACTTATATGCAATTAATACGAAATATAGCTATCATAGCTCATGTCGACCATGGGAAGACCACTCTGGTAGACAGAATAATACAGGAATGCCAGGTTTTGGATAAAAGAAAAGATGCGGGTGATCTTATCCTCGACAATAATGATCTTGAGCGGGAACGGGGTATTACCATTCTATCAAAGAATGTTGCAGTTAACTACAAAGGAGTAAAGATCAATATAATTGATACTCCCGGACATGCTGATTTCGGAGGTGAGGTGGAGCGGGTTCTCAAAATGGCTGACGGTGTTCTCCTGCTTGTTGATGCACTTGAAGGTCCTATGCCTCAGACAAGGTTTGTTCTTGGAAAGGCGATTGCTCTTGGCCTTAAACCAATTGTGGTTGTCAATAAGGTTGACAAGGAAAACTGCAGGCCTGATGAAGTGCAGCAGGATGTGTATGAATTGATGTTTAACCTTGACGCTTCAGATGACCAGCTGAATTTTGAGACTGTCTTTGGCTCTTCTAAACTTGGATGGATGGGTAGTGACTGGAAAAACCCAGGTACTGATATCAGGTATTTGCTCGATATTATAATCAGGGAAATCCAGGGACCAGAGTATATTCCCGGTACTGTTCAGATGCAGATTGCCTCTCTTGATTTCTCAAGCTATGTAGGAAGAATTGCTATAGGTCGCGTTTTCAGAGGAGATATTAATGTAGGTTCTGATTATACGTTGTGTAAAAGGGACGGGAAAGTAAATAAAGTAAGGGTAAAAGAATTATATGTTTTTGAGGGACTGGGGCGGGTAAAAACTTCAAGTGTCCGCTGTGGAGACTTATGTGCAGTCATTGGTCTTGAAGACTTTGAAATTGGAGATACGCTTGCAGATCTGATCGCCCCAGAGGCGCTGAAAAGAATTGAAGTTGATGAACCTACAATGAGTATGGTCTTTACAATCAACAATTCACCTTTATTCGGTAAGGAAGGTAAATTAGTTACTTCAAGACATCTCAGAACCAGGCTTTTACGTGAAACTGAAAAGAATCTTGCTTTAAAAGTTGAGGAGACAAAATCTGAAGACACATTTAATGTTTTTGGCCGGGGCATACTTCATCTTTCAATTCTTATTGAAACAATGCGGCGCGAAGGATTTGAGTTCCAGGTAGGCAAACCACAGGTAATCCTTAAAGACATAGAGGGGATAAAATCGGAGCCATATGAGACCCTGACTATTGATCTTCCACCTGATTTTTCAGGAAAAGCAATTGAATTAGTCACTCAGCGAAAAGGGGAGATGATAATAATTGAGCCGAAAGGCGATCTCATCCACCTGGAATTTGACATTCCTTCAAGGGGGCTGATAGGCCTGAGGAACAACATGCTTACTGCAACTGCTGGAGAAGCTGTTATGCATCACCGGTTCCGTGCATATGATAAATACAAGGGCGATGATCTGCTCCCAAAACAAAACGGATCTCTGATATCTCTTGACATGGGAATGGCTACCGGTTATGCTATTGACCGACTGCAGGACAGGGGACGGTTTTATATTGATCCGGGTGAGCAGGTTTACAGGGGACAGGTTGTTGGAGAACACACCAGGCAGGGTGACCTTGAAGTAAATATTATAAAGGGAAAAAAGCTTACAAATATGAGGGCCTCAGGATCAGATGAAGGACTCAGGATTGCACCAAAGCTCAAGTTCTCACTGGAGGAAGCAATGGAACAGATTAAGGAAGACGAGTACCTTGAGGTTACTCCTCTTAATCTAAGAATGAGAAAGATACCTACCTATAAATTTAGTTGACTATTAAGAATTAACAGGTATGCAAATGAAGAATGTTTTAAGACTTGCTTTGGTATTTACTATTATCTCTTTTTCTGCTTTCACTTACGGACAGGCATTTGACTACGCCCGTTTTGGTATGAATGTTTCAGAAGAAACTGCACCAGCAGGGCTGCAGCCCGGAGACAAAGCTCCTGATTTCGTTGGTTATGACCAGAACGGAATACAGGTTGAGTTAAACGAACTGCTGAAGGAAGGGCCGGTTGTTCTGTTTTTTTATCGGGGAAAGTGGTGTACTGTCTGCAGTAAGGTACTTAATGATTATCAGGATTCACTGAATGTAATAACAGGTATGGGATTCAGGGTTATTGCAATAACTCCGGAATCAATAGAGAATGTTGAGCAGACAGTAAAAATGCACAACCTTACTTATACAGTGATTTACGACTGTCAGGAAAAAATCATGAAGGATTACGATGTAATGTTCAGTGTTACAAAGGATTACCAGGATAAGCTGGCAAAAGGGTATTCGATTGATATTGCAAAGAACAATGGGAGGGAAGCTGCAAATTTGCCTGTTCCTGCAACCTATATTATGAATAAGGACGGAATAATTACAGCTGTATATTTTAATCCTGATTACCGGAGCAGAGCCAGTGTAAAATGGATACTGACTAATCTTGGCGGTGCTCTGTAAGAGTGAAAATCACTTTTTCCAGAATTTTTCAATCTCCTCCAGTGATTTTCCTTTTGTTTCAGGAATAAATTTCCAGACAAAAAAGAGGGCCGCAAGGCACATTATTCCATAGATCCAGTAGGAAAAACCATGGTTGAACTTCCCAGTAAGCCATACGTTGTCATTCATCATGGGAAATGTCCATGAAACAATAAGGTTTGAAATCCACAGGGTGGAAACTGGTATAGACATTGCACCACGTATACTGTTTGGGAATATTTCGGATAGAAGAACCCATGTTACCGGACCCCAGCTCATTGCAAATCCCGCAATATAGAGCAGCATGAATACAAGAGCTGTTAGTCCTGTACTGCCTGAATAAAATGAGAATCCTAAAGATAGCATTGAAATACTCATTATCAAAGCTCCTGCAATCATAAGCGGTTTTCTGCCGAAACGGTCGACCGTAAATATTGCAATTATTGTAAACAGCATATTTATTATTCCAACTATTATGGTCTGCAGCAGTGAAGAATCAGTGCTGGCACCCATATTCCTGAAAATGTTTGCTGCATAGTACATTACAACATTGATCCCTACAAATTGTTGAAATACAGATAATATTATTCCAATTATTATTACCGTGTGACCAAATGAAAGCCAGGGTGCATTCTTTTCATGAAGAGTTGATTCTATTTCTGACTGGATTTTTGTTGCATGTTCAGGTCCTGAAATCCTGACAATAGTTTCAAGAGCCTTGAGTTTCCTGTTTTTTATCATCAGGTATCGCGGAGTCTCAGGGATAAAAAACAAAAGAACCAGAAAGAGTACTGCAGGAATTACACCGGAAAAGAACATCCATCTCCAGCCGACGTTAATCAGCCAATCATCGTTGCCACTCCTGGCAATCAGGTAGTTAACGAAGTATATTAATACCATTCCTGAAATAATTGCAAACTGGTTCCATGAAACCAGTCTTCCACGGATCTGCGCAGGAGAAATTTCAGCTATATACATCGGGGATAGGATCGAAGCAAGTCCAATACCTATGCCTCCCAAAATTCTGTAGATTATAAATGAATAAACATCGAGTGTTCCGAAAATGTTAAGTGCTTCAGGCTGCCATGCACCAAATGCAGAGATTGAAAAGAAAAGGGCCGTTATTATCAGCCCGGTTTTCCTGCCTAATGCTTTTGCAATAAAACCTGATAATGCTGCTCCGATAATACATCCTACAAGAGCGCTGGAGACCACAAAACCTTTGACTGAATCGGTTATGTCCCTGATCGAATCTGTATTTTCCTGTAATGGCACAGACTTACTTAAATATCCTGAAAGGAAAATTACCAGTGGAATTAGTATGATGATGCCTGATATTACGCCGCGCCGGAATCCCAAAAGCCTTAACAATTGTCCTGTTACAATAAAATAAATTACCAGGAAGACAGATGTGACAAGCCACCTGTACTGAGTTATCAGTATTCGTGCATATTCATAGTTTGATGGATCAAGCGCTTTTGAAATAAACAAGCCGACAAGAGATTTTTCAGCACCATTGACAACTGCCGTATCAAAACCAAACAGGAAGCCACCCAGAGTGGCTACAAGGGTAATCCTTGTAAGGTACTTAGTACTCATTCAGAAAATCATTCAATGGTTTCATGGCTCTGAATACTTCAGCAGAATACTTCAGGTAATCAGATCCAAGTATTTGTTTATCAAGTGGGTTATGGATTGCTAAAAAACTTTTGAACTTAAGTAGTTCAATGTATTTGTGTCCGGGATCAAAGCCCTTTGGTGCTTTTTTTAATTTTTCTCCCTCAAGCTGTCCGAAATACTTTTTGAATTCCGGGGTATTAATTGCCTTTAGAAGAGTGGCAGGTTCATCATCTATTTTCTCCCTTATTGCAGTAAGCCATTGAGCAGGAGGTAAATATGCACCACCAGCAAGCATGCTTTTTCCTGGTTCTATGTGGAAATAGTATCCTGCAAATTTGTCTCCGTTCTTTTTGCCTCCCTTAACCATGAATGCACCCATATTGGTTTTATAAGGAGATTTGTCATGAGAAAATCTTATATCCCTGTTTATTCTGAAAATGCAGCTTTTAGCTTCAAGTCCTTTCATAATCGGATCAAAACCAGTTATTTCATTTAAAAGTGCCTGCACAAAACTTTCAAAGTTGGCTTTAGCAGCAAGATAATCAGTCCTGTGTTTATCGAACCATTCCTTATTATTATTACGCATTAGCAAGTTGAGAAAGTCAAGAGTAGTGGTTTGTATCTGTATCATTTTATTGGCAATCAAAATTAAAGTGAGATACGAAAAAGAGCATTTTCAAATTTAATAAAGATTAATGTTAATGGATTTAAGGTGTCTGATTTATATATATAAAAGCAGGTTTTCATATAAAATTAGAAAAAAACAATTGACAATGATGCTATTTATTTGAAAAGGTTTAAATTATAGTCAGTTCTTTGATTAAAAACTAATCATATTACATGACTTATGGAAAAATTTGATAAGTTCTGCCAGAGTTGCGGAATGCCAATGGAAAAAGATCCAGCCAGGGGAGGAACTAATGCAGATGGCTCAATAACAGTTAAATACTGCAGTTTTTGTTATGAGGGAGGTTCCTTTAAAGATAATTTTACCACTTCAGCAGAAATGGTAAAACTTGTAAAAGAAAAACTGAAGGAGATGGGTGTAGGTCCAATAAAAAGATGGTTTTATACATCCCATATCAGCAAGCTCGATAGATGGAAGCATAAGTAGTTTCCTGCCTGTTGAATGCAGATTTATTCTATTTCCTGCCAATCAGGGTTGTGAAGCCGGCTTTTTGCAGAGTAAATTCAGTTCTGCCATCAGTGACAATAGCTTCACCAACTTTTTCCATTCCTTTTGTTTTGTCTGTAACAAATATCTCTAATGAAGATACTCCTTCAGGGATACCCGTTACAGAAGCCTGGCAGGAAGCTCCGTTATTTACAATGTGAAGGGTGTATTCACCGCGGGCAATATTACCAAATGCTGCACAGTTTATTCCATCCTTACTGCTTTTAAGTGGCAGTGCAAATGATTCTGACGGTGTGGCAGACAATTGCTTAAGGTTCCAGAATCGCTGGGTTGGAAGCAGAGGACCCTGGGTACCGAAAATACCGGCACCGGTTAATAATGAATAGTCTGCTGTCAGCTGCCACTGAAGAATTGAGATTGGTTCACAGGTTGATAAAATCCTTGTATAGAGATTAATCTCATAGAATGCAAAAGACTCTTCAGAGAATATTTCCGGGTAGTTCCAGGCTGCTGCGTCTGTACTTCCTTCTCCGACAATAAGAGGGAGATTTAATTCCCTGGCAGCACCGGCCCATTTTTTCAGTGTCTCATCTGTGCATCCTCTCCACGAATGAAAGGAGACGGCTCCAATATATTTATGTGTCTCCGGATCATTCATGGCCGGAATAATAAAATCAAATGTAGTGGCGTCTGAATTATCTCCAAGCAGCAGTTTGGTTGCCAGGCCGCGCTTTGAGAGATGTGCTCCCAGTCCTTTAATAAACTCTGCATGTTCTTTACCAGTATGCCGTACATTGATTCCCAGATCTGATTCATTGAATGAAAACATATCTGCTTCAACACCGTAGTTATCTTTCATATATTGGATATAGTCACCGATCGATCTGTATATTTTTTCAGTTTTATCCGGATTCAGCTGGTAACCATAAATCCCCTTTGACCGGTTTCTGAAAGCATCCCTCGGATCACCAAGTATAACCCAGGCAGGTGCTGACCAGTCACTGATAATTACTGGCATACCTGTCTTTGTCAGTCTCTGGGCCATCATCATGGCAGCATGTACTCGTGGATTAAGCTTGCCAGCCTCTGCTTCTCCAATCGGATCACTGTTTTCATCAGGATGCCAGAATGCCCAGGGCATTTCAACACGGCCCCATGCAACACGCATATTATCAAGACAATAGTCAATGACCTGAGGGTCAGTTGTCGGATTTTGCAGCCTGAAGTTACCGCCAAGGCCTTCAAATTTACGCCCGGGATTATGTGAATTAATAGCTATCTCAACAGGAGAATGGTCTATCTCCCCGGAACTTTTAATTGTAATTGTCTTTGCAGATGAATCACCTTTCTTTATCCTGGAATTGAGCAGCCTGATATACAATTGTATGCCATCTGTACCAGGTTCGTTTCTAATTAAAATATTACTTGTTTTATCAAAATCAATATCCAGCTTTATTTTGCCCGTTTCAACTATCAATCCTTTTGAAGAGACCTTAAATGGTCTGGCATTGTCAACTGGCTTGATGGAAGATATCTTAAGTGATTTACCTGAAGATGAACCATTTTTAACTCTTATCTCTCCGTCAGAATAAATCCGGTCAGGTAAATAGATTGAAAAGAACGCTCCTTCGATTGTGGTATCAGCTTCGGAAGAGGCATTTATTGTAACCTTTGTACTTCCTATTCCTATATCTTCAACGATCTGGCTGAAACTTATCGCCCCGATTTTGGTGTTGACAGTTTGCTTGTTTCCATCACGGTCATATTTTGGTCTCTGCCTTTCCCTGTTTGTAGAATTAATATTCATCCAGTTGCCTGAAACAACCCTGAGGCTTGATTCAAACTCCATTAACTGACCATCAACCCGAATTCCGGTAATGTTGCTCCATGCCATAACTTCAGTCTGGGCAACAAGTTTGCCGTTATTAAGGGACCCCGGTATAAGAAAACCAGTAATAATTAAAATTCTCAGAATTTTAATTGAAGGCACTTTTATTTTTGCCATGTGTAAGATTCTTTTCATCGGTAAGTTTTTTAAAAAGGTTCATTTAAAAAAAAGTGTCTCTAATTTACTTATTAAAGTGAAAGGAGAGGGGCGGAACTAAAACTTTTTAACGAAACTGTCATGTTTAAAAGCATAAAAGGGTAAATTTGAGTCACATTTTATTTATTTCGACATGAAAGCATTACCAATTAGATTTCTTCAGTATCTGCCTGTAGTTTTTATGCTTACCATGCTGATTACCTGTTCATCGTGTAATAATTATCCGCCTGAAGGACTACAAAATACAATCGACGTTATATCTGAAAAATGGGTTCCCGATCAGAGGGAGGGTGTTGCAGAGATATTTATTGCCAGGGCTGACAATAATTCAATAATTCTAAAAGGGGAAACAGATTGTCTGCAATTTAAAAATGAGGTAATTGACTCAGTTTCTGCACGAGGTTTTACAATTATTGACAGTGTTTTGGTGCTGCCAGGTAATGATGTAGGTGATAAGACATATGGTGTTGTAATAATGAGTGTTATAAACTTGCGCCAAAAACCCGCTCATAGTGAAGAACTGGTATCCCAGTCAATTATGGGAACACCGGTTAGGATTCTTAAAAATACAGGTTACTGGATGTTAATACAGACTCCCGACAATTATATTGCCTGGACTGAAGCAGGTTCAGTACAATTAATGACTGAATCTGAATTTAAGGAATGGAAAGAATCTGAAAAGGTTATCTTCATTGATAATTCAGGTTGGATATATGAAAATATTAAAGAAGAGGGCGTTGTGGGAGATGTTGTGGCTGGATGCATATTAAAAAGCGATGGCAGGAAAGGATCATTTGAAAAGGTAATTCTGGCTGACGGACGGGAGGGATATTTAAAAAGCAAAGCAGTAAGGGAGTATAAAAAATGGATAAATGAACTAAAACCTTCCGGTAGGGAACTTTACAGAGTAGCGTCTTCGCTGATGGGGCTGCCTTATCTTTGGGGAGGCAGATCTGCAAAAGGAGTCGACTGCAGTGGTTTTGTCCAGACTGTTTATTTCATGAATGGTATTATTCTGTCGAGGGATGCATCTTTGCAGGCATTGCATGGGAATGAGGTTGATATTTCGAACGGATGGAATAATTTGGAGACAGGAGATCTACTTTTCTTCGGATCGGTCAGAAATTCCAAGCCACGCGTTACGCATGTAGCTATATATAAAGGAGATAGCGAGTTTATTAACTCAGCCGGAATGGTAAAGGTAAATAGTCTTGATTCAACAAGAATAAATTTCAGCAGTTACAGAAAGAATACACTTCTTTCAGCACGTAGAATAATCGGATCTGTTGGCACTACAGGTATTACAGCTATTAAAGATCATCACTGGTATTAAGATGTAATCATTATAAATTATGGCAAGCAGAAGAGATTTTTTAAAAAATTGTGGTAGAATGACAGGAGCAGCGGGTTTTTCATATTTAGGGCTGAGAAGTGAGATTATAACTAAAAGAAAATCTGAAAGGAGAGCAGGAAGGGGACTGATTCTGAGGTTCAGACCTTATGATTTGCAATTGAAGCATGTCTTTACAATAGCTACTAATTCGCGTACGTCAACGCCTGTTATGTTGACAGAAATAGATTATGACGGAGTGACAGGTTTTGGAGAAGCATCAATGCCGCCATATCTGGGAGAGAGCCATGAGACAGTTAATAATTTTCTTAATAAGGTTGATTTATCACAATTCTCGAGTCCATTCCTTATAGAGGAGATCTTGAATTATATTGATCAACTGGCTCCGGGAAATTATGCTGCCAAGGCTTCAGTAGATATCGCCCTTCATGATCTTGTAGGAAAATTAATGAACCAGCCATGGTACAGGATATGGGGCCTGAATCCTGGAAAAACACCTTTTACATCTTTCACTATCGGAATTGATACGCCTGATGTTGTTAAGCAAAAGGTTAAGGAAGCTTCACCATACAGGATTCTTAAGGTCAAGCTTGGGCAAGACACTGATAAAGAGATGATTGAGGCTATCAGAAGTGTAACGGATACTCCATTATGTGTTGATGTGAATCAGGGCTGGAAAGATAAGAAGATGGCCCAGGATATGATATATTGGCTTAAAGAACAGGGAGTTATCTTTGTTGAACAACCTATGCCAAAAGCTATGGTTGAAGAGATCGCCTGGCTTACTCAGAATAGCCCATTACCTGTAATTGCTGATGAAGCTGTTCAGACCATTGGAGATATTAAAAAGGCTGATGGAGTTTATAGCGGTATAAATATAAAGCTGATGAAGTGTGGAGGTATGCGCTCTGCATTTAAGATGATCAATACAGCCCGGGCTCTGAGCATGAAGGTAATGATAGGATGCATGACAGAGACTTCATGTGCTGTTTCAGCTGCTGCGCAGCTTTCGCCAATGGTAGACTGGGCCGACCTGGACGGAAATCTGCTTATCTCAAATGATATATATGAAGGTGTGACTGTAGTGGATGGAAAGCTAAAACTGCCAGACAGACCGGGAATTGGAATAATTAAGAAGGTATAAGACTTTGCTTATGCAATAATCAGTATCAAAGAATAATAAATAGCTAATTTTATAAACCTTATGAAAAAAGTACTCATAAGCATTATCGCAATAGCAGCCTTATTGGGATGTGTTCAGCAGAACAGAAACAACAAGCTAAAGGAAAAAAATCTGCCACGTATTGCTATTGCCGGATTAGCAATTGAATCAAGCACATTTTCACCCGCATTTACGCATGAAGAAGCATTCCATGCAAAAACTGGTGATGATGTTTTCTCATATTATCCTTTTTTAGCAGCCGACTCAGTTGACAGGAAGCGGGCTACTTGGATTCCGACGTTAAATGGCCATGCACTGCCGGGAGGTACTGTGACAAGAGAGGCTTATGAATCGCTGGTAACAAAGACTCTTGAACTACTAAGAGAAAGTGTTCCATACGATGGACTCTTTTTTGACATTCACGGTGCTATGAGTGTTGAAGGGATGGACGATCCGGAGGGTGATTTTATTGTTCGTGTACGTGAGGTGGTAGGTAAAAAGACAATAATTTCAACTTCAATGGATTTGCACGGCAATGTCTCCTGGAGGCTGGCTCAAAATAGTGACCTTATAACTTGCTATCGGATGGCACCCCATGAAGATGCAATAGAATCTAAAAAAAGGACTGTTGATAATCTTTTAGACAGATTAGAAAGTGGAAAAGGGAAACCTGCATTCAAGGCATGGATTCCTGTTCCGATTCTGCTGCCGGGAGAAAAAACAAGTACAAGAATAGAACCTGGGAAGAGCTTATATGAGAAGGTTGCACCTGTTGCCAACCAGGAAGGAATAGTTGATGCTGCAATATGGATTGGATATGCATGGGCTGACGAACCCCGCAATCATGCTGTAGTTATGGTAACCGGAGACGATAAAGAGAAAGTAATAAGTGGAGCTGAACATTTAGCAAAAGCCTTTTGGGATGTCAGATCAGAGTTTGTTTTTGTAGCCCCGACAGCTTCTTTCGATGAATGTATTGAAAAAGCAATTTCCAGTACCAAACATCCTTTTATTATCAGCGATATGGGAGATAATCCGACTGCCGGTGGAGCAGGGGATGTGACCTGGACTTTACAGGAGATACTCTCTCGTCCCGAGTTTAAATCTGATAAAGGACCATCTCTGATTTATGCCTCTATTCCGGGACCCGGTTTTGTAGAAAAGGCAATTGCAGCAGGTGTTGGTGGAAAAGTTGAAGCATATGCAGGGGCAGACATTGATAATCGTTTTGCACCTCCAATTAAACTGTCCGGAATCGTGAAATCTATTAGGAATGGCGATGAATATGCTGAAAATGAAGTTGTTGTAAGAATTGGAAGTGTAAATGTCATAGTTACGAAGAAGCGTAAACCATATCACAGGGAAGTTGATTTCACACGGCTGGGTCTTAATCCCAGGCAAACCGATATAGTCGTAGTTAAAATTGGTTATTTAGTTCCTGAGCTTTATGATATGAGGAAAGATTGGATAATGGCTTTGACTCCGGGAGGTGTTGACCAGAATATTGAACAACTTCCTTATAAGAGGATCATTCGGCCAATGTTTCCTTTAGATAAGGATATGAAGGATCCTGATCTCAAGGCCAGATTAGTACCAATATCTGGCGACTTGTAATAATTGGCGCAAAGGCTCAATGGTGGGATTCAGTTGCTCTTTTGTCAGACTCCAATTCTTTTGGTATTGAATTATTCACAACTGAAAATATAGCCTTTACTGCATTCTTTAAAATATGCTATTCGTATGATCAAACCGCCCATAGGTATAAGAAATATTATATTATCTATAGAATGAACTATTTTTACTTTGTTGCAAAAGAGTAAATAGTTGTATTATGGTTTCAGATAAAAAGATCTATGTAAGACTTTTATTAATAATGTCTGTTCTGCTCATCATTATTTCAAATACTTCATTTTCTCAGTATAATCTGAAGGAGTTACAGAGAAGATTTGCAGAATGTGGATTTTCAGGTATGCCTTATTCTAGTTCTTCAGGAGAAAATGGCATTTCTCTTTTTGAGTATGGTGAAGATGGCCGGCTTAGCAGATCAACCTGGAAGCAATTAGATAACAGCAGGAGTTCTGTTAACATCTATAAATATGATTTTAATGGTAATATTATCGAAAAGTACAGGGAGTTTTCTGATGGATTGACTTCAACTGAAACCTTTGAGTATGACTCAGATAATCAATTACTAACTGAAAAATTTCATAGATCAGATGGTTACAGCAATAAAGCAAATTATTTGTATAATGCAGAGGGAGAGGTCATTAAGGCTGAATGGGAAGGCTATCATGGTTGGTTTACCGGACAGATCAGTTTTGTTTACGACAGTACCGGTAAGCTTAGTAAGGGGAGTATAATCCAGGATAAGAAAGTGATAGGATTCATCAATTTCAGTTACGATAGTGAAGCCAGGCTTATTGAAGAGTACTGGGAGTTTACAGGTAATTATAATCAGACATTTACTTTTGAGTATAAAAAGGCAGTTTAATCACGCTTACCCTCCAGTTTATCACAGCATTAATTCCGGGATTAATCACGTGATTCTTTGTTTCTATTTGACATAATGTTTTAAAGCAAATTAAAGGCGCAATGGCGCAATGGGACAATGGCTCAACGGCTGGACTTAATTGCTCAAAATATTTTGTGGAGAATGCGAATGGAAAGAACTAAGTACTGCACTTTAATAACGCTTAAACCTTTCAACTTTTCAACCTTTCAGCTTTTTCAACCAGCTATTGCTTTTACAGCCTATAAAGTATCTCCAGCCTCCACAGCATTTTTCCGAACAGATATACTACCTGGATCGAAATAATTGATTCTGGATGAATTAAAGCCAGTTGCCGGAAGCCTGTCTTGTCCATCGTAGCCTTGGCGAAGATGGGATGCCGGTCGCCAATTCTATTTGATATAGTATTAATTATCGCTGCAAAAGAGGCAGAAGGGCGTTGTAGAAAATTACTTTCTCTGTAAACCGCAAATTCCTTTGACATAAAATCGTTGCCGATATAGAAGGAAGAAATTTGCTTTGACATAATTTCGGTACCGATATGATCCTTGCGGCTCATATCTGAAATTATGTCAATTAGCGGAGCTAAACGCAAATTTCGGGATAATTAAGAGTGCGGGACGTTTTGCCTATAATTAATATTATGTCAAATAGAATAATTCAATATATAATCCGGTTAATCTCATATATTGGTTTCACTCTCCCCTATACAGTCCACACAAAAAAAAAGAGGGATATTGATTTATCCCTCTTTATAAATAACTTTAAAGAATCTTACTTGTTCTCTGCAGCTTCAAGTTTTGCATTTATTGCATCATACTTATCAGTCTGCTTCATTCTGTAATACAGTTCCTTCAGGCTTCTCATCGTATATACATCATCCGGACTGAGCTTGTATGCTTTTTCCATAAAAGGAAGAGCTTTTGCATAAATTGCATTGGCAGCATCAACAGCATCACTATATTTTTTAACATCCATTATTTCATTAGCTGCCTTGAACATTTCAGCTGCTTTGTTAATATAGGCCGCTCCTATTCCGTACTGTGTGTCAAAAACTTCTCCATTAAGCTCAATTGATTTCTGAAGTTCTTCGATAGCTGCATCATAATTCTCATCATTCAGATAAATGATACCTGTTGCGAAGTACAGAGTATAATTTGAAGGATCGTCAGCTTTTGCTGTCTTTATGTGTTTAAGGGCATCAGCATTTTTCCCACTTTTAATATAAAGGTCAATTAACTGAAGAGTTATGGTTTTGTCATCAGGGAATAGTTTAGGCAGTTCTGTAAGAGTATTCTCAGCTTTCACTGTATCGCCTTGCCCGAGATAAGCTTCATATATCTGATAATATGGAGTAATTCCCATATACTTCATATCAGCACATTGCTGAAAATATTTGATTGCTGCTTCATAACTACCTGAGTTAGTTGCTGCAAGGCCGGCATTATAATACATTCCGGTGTCTATTGAACCAACATATATATCTCCTTCGGAAATTTCAATCTGTGTTCTAAAAGATTCTAAAGCTCCTTTGAAATCTTTTTCATCAAACTGTACGCTTCCCTGATTATACAGGTCAGATGCCAGCTGACTATATGTCATTGATGTAATGATCTTTTTCTTAATCTGATCTTTAGGATCAAGTTCCATTGCTTTCTGGTAAGATGCATAAGCTTCTTCAAGAGGATTCTGATAAAATTCCTTGAATTTAGGGTTATCTGATTCCCATGACGACTGTGCCAGTCTTCCTTTTGCATAGAAAGTATTTGGCCAGTTGGCTGATTTTTCATGGACAAGCGCCTGATCAATAGCTTCTTTTGCCTTATCAAGCTGACCCTGATCAATTAAACTGAGAGCGCTTGTAACCTTCCCCTTCTGGGACATTGCTCCGATTGTGATACTAAACACTGCTAAAAGCAGGATGAACTTTTTCATGGTTATAATTTTAATTTTAATTTCTTAAAAAATTTCCCAAATGTATAATTTTACTTTTTAAACATCAAATTCTTTGCCATTTTCCTGACCATCCGGTTTATTTTCTTCCGGAATGTCCATTTCCTGTGCTTCTTCATCTTCATTTACCAGCACGCAGGCCACCGATGCAATGATATCATTTTCTTTAAGATTAATAAGTCTGACACCCTGTGTTGCCCTGCCCATAACCCTGAGTGCCGCTACAGACGATCTTAATATATTACCGTACTGGGTTATTATCATAAGGTCGTGATTATCAGTTACATCTTTTAAAGCAATAAGTGATCCGGTTTTTTCGGTGATATTTATTGTTTTTACACCTTTTCCACCTCGGTTTGTAATCCTGTATTCATCAATATCAGATCTTTTTCCATATCCCTTCTCAGACACTACCAGTATCTCTTTTTCCTTACCTTCAACGGTAATCATACCAATTACAAAATCAGTTTTTTCGCTGGCCAGTCTTATTCCTCTTACTCCTGACGCTGTTCGTCCCATTGGTCTGACGGATGATTCGGGGAAACGGATTGCTCTGCCTGATTTTATTGCAAGCATAATATGGTGTTGTCCGTTCGTTAACCTTGCCTCTAAAAGCTCATCCTCTTCTCTCACGGTAATTGCATTTACTCCATTAACCCGTGGTCTTGAATAGGCCTCCAGTGAGGTCTTCTTGATTATCCCCTTTGTAGTGCAAAGGACAATAAAATTGTTATTTATATATTCTTCGTCGTTCAGATTCCTGACATTTATGAAGGCCCTTACACTGTCACTGGGTTCAATATTTATCAGATTCTGCATAGCTCGTCCCTTTGATGTCCTTGAACCTTCAGGAATAGCATATACCTTAAGCCAGTAACACTTCCCGTTTCTGGTAAAGAAAAGCATTGTGTTATGCATAGTGGCTATATAGAGATGTTCGATGAAATCTTCATCTCTGGTTGTCCCCCCTTTTGCACCTGTACCTCCGCGTGCCTGCCTTCTGAATTCTGTAAGCGGTGTTCTTTTTATATAACCCATATGGGAAATAGTTATAACCATCTCTTCGTCAGCATAGAAATCCTCAGGATTGAACTCTTCAGCATTTGGAACTATCTCTGTCCTTCTTGCATCACCATATTTTTCCTTGATTTCAAGCAGCTCATCCTTTATTATCTGCATCTGGAGATCTGTACTGGAAAGTATATTTTTCAGTCGTTCAATAAGTGCCATTACCTCCTGATATTCAGCCCTTAATTTCTCCTGCTCAAGACCTGTCAGCTGCCTTAATCTCATTTCGACGATTGCCCTTGACTGTATTTCAGATAGACCGAAACGTTCCATCAGCTTCTCCCTGGCCATATCAGGTGTCTGTGACGCTTTGATAATTGCAATTACTTCATCAATATTGTCACTTGCAATTATCAGTCCTTCAAGTATATGAGCTCTTTTTTCTGCCTGATCCAATTCAAACCTGGTCCGTCGGAGGACAATCTCATGCCTGTGATTTACAAAATAATGAATAAGGTCCTTTGTATTTAGTGTTTTTGGACGACCTCTTACCAGGGCAATATTATTTACTCCAAAAGATGTCTGCAGAGATGAATATTTGTAAAGGTTATTGAGAACAACATTAGCGCTTGCATCCTTTTTAAGAATAATCACAATGCGCATTCCGTTCCTGTCAGATTCATCATTGATATAAGAAATACCTTCAAGCTTTTTCTCATTGATCAGATCAGCAATTTTCCTGATCATCTCAGCTTTATTAACCATATATGGTATTTCATTCACAATTATGCACTCTCGTCCTGAATGAGTTAGTTCTATTTCAGTTTTTGCCCTGAGTACTATTCTTCCTCTTCCGGTCTCACATGCATCCCTGATACCCTGGCTGCCATAAATAATTCCTCCTGTCGGGAAATCAGGTCCTTTAACGAATTGTAGTATCTCATCGTTTGTTATATCATTATTATCTATGTAGGCAATGGTAGCATCCACAACCTCTGTAATATTATGCGGAGGCATATTTGTGGCCATACCTACAGCAATACCTGAAGCACCGTTTACAAGGAGGTTTGGAATACGTGTAGGCAGAATTACAGGTTCCTCAAGTGAGTCATCAAAATTTGGCTGAAAATCAACAGTATTTTTGTCGATATCGGCCAAGATCTCTTCAGCAATCTTCTTTAACCTGGCTTCGGTATAACGCATAGCTGCAGGACTATCGCCATCAACAGAACCGAAATTACCCTGTCCGTCAACGAGAGGATACCTCAATGACCATTCCTGTGCCATTCTGACCATGGCTTCATAAACTGAGGAGTCACCATGAGGGTGGTATTTTCCAAGCACCTCTCCCACTATTCTTGCACTCTTTTTATAAGGCTTGTTTGATTGAACTCCAAGCTCAGACATTCCAAAAAGTACCCTCCGATGAACAGGTTTCAGCCCGTCCCTGACATCTGGCAAAGCTCTCGACACAATAACTGACATTGAATAATCGATGTAAGCCGATTTCATCTCCTCCTCAATATTCACCTTGATGATTCTCTCTTGATCCAACATAACAGATTATTAATTAAGTATTTATAAACTACACTCCTCCCTGAGGATTGGAAATACGAAAATAATTATAATTTGCCTATTTTTGAGCTTTATAAGCTGTGAATTTTTAACAACAATTGTTCATAAATGGGCATGGAAATTGTCATATAGATAATATGCATGATTTACCTTTGAAAATCGGGTCAATTGTGTTTTTGTCAGGCTTTTTACTGACATTATGACTTATTTTGGAAATATTAAAGAATTAGAGAAGCTAAATATGGATTCACAATTTTCGCAAAGAGTAAAAGATATACTTGGATATTCGAAGGAAGAGGCAATCAGACTTGGCAACAGCCATATTAGTCCTGAGCATCTCTTTCTCGGAATTCTGAGAGATGGAGAAAGTGTTGCGATAGAAATACTTGTTAACCAGGGAATTGATCTTATGGTATTAAAAGGTTCACTTGAGAAGAGCATAAAAGTTGAAAACCCGATACCTGTTGCAGATCATGAAGTTATTCCACTCCTGAGGAGTACTGAAAGAATATTAAAACTAGTATATCTTGAAGCCAAATCACTTAAAAGTTCCACAATTGATACAGAGCATCTGCTTTTAGCAATCCTCAAGGATGATAATGCCCTTGTTACCAGATTTCTTACTGAACTGGATGTGACATATCAGTCTGTCAGACGAATGGTGGAGAGTGATATTCCAAGTGCCAGGGCTGATTTTCCAAGGGATGAAGATGATGAAGGACAGGGACTTGGCGGACCAGGCAAAGGTCAGTCATCCTCCTCCTCTTCGCCGAAATCCTCTTCAGAAACACCGGTGCTTGATAATTTTGGTATAGACCTTACTAAAGCTGCTGAGGAATCAAGACTTGATCCTGTTGTCGGACGGGAACGAGAGATTGAGAGACTGGCACAGATACTTTCCAGAAGGAAAAAGAACAATCCTGTACTTATTGGAGAACCGGGTGTAGGTAAATCTGCAATTGCAGAAGGACTTGCTTTAAGGATCACGAAGAAGAATGTATCACGGGTCCTTTTTAATAAGAGAGTAGTGGCGCTTGACCTTGCTTCTATCGTAGCAGGTACCAAGTACAGGGGACAGTTTGAGGAGAGAATGAAAGCAATTCTGAATGAGTTATCAAAGAATGATAATATAATCCTCTTCATAGATGAAATACATACAATTGTAGGAGCCGGAGGTGCAACAGGGTCGCTGGATGCGGCAAATATGCTGAAACCTGCACTTGCCCGTGGTGAGATACAGTGCATTGGTGCAACAACGCTTAATGAATACAGACAGCATATTGAAAAGGACGGGGCTCTCGAAAGACGGTTCCAGAAAGTTATTGTTGAACCTACTTCTATAGAGGAGACTATACATATACTTCATAATATCAAGGAGAGATATGAAGATCATCACAATGTAAGCTATACTGATGATGCAATTGACGCATGCGTCAAACTTACAAACAGATATATCTCCGACAGGAATCTTCCGGATAAAGCAATTGATGCGCTTGATGAATCAGGCTCAAGAGTTCATATTTCAAATATTGTAGTTCCTGAAAAGATTCTGTCACTTGAAAAACAGTTTGAAGAGACAAAGAAAGAAAAGATGACAGCTGTTAAAAATCAGAACTTTGAAAAAGCTGCAAGCTTCCGTGATCGTGAAAAAGATCTGCTGGATTTGATCGAGGTTGAAAAGAAAAAGTGGGAAAAAGAGCTTTCTGTTAACAGGGAAATAGTTGATGCTGAAAAAGTTGCTGAAGTTGTTGCCATGATGACAGGTGTCCCCGTACAAAGGATCGCTCAGACAGAAGGAACCCGGCTTTTACAGATGGCTGAAGAACTTCAAGGAAGTGTCATAGGTCAGTATGAAGCTATTCAGAAAGTTGTTAAATCGATTCAGCGAAACCGGGCAGGACTAAAAGATCCAAATAAGCCAATAGGCACCTTTATCTTTCTGGGACCAACAGGTGTGGGTAAGACACAGCTTGCAAAAGTTCTTGCAAAATTCCTCTTTGACACAACAGACAATCTGATAAGGATTGATATGAGTGAATATATGGAAAAATTCTCCGTATCTCGTCTGGTGGGTGCACCTCCGGGATATGTAGGTTACGAGGAAGGTGGTCAGCTGACTGAAAAAGTAAGACGCAAACCATACTCTGTTGTTCTGCTTGATGAGATTGAAAAAGCACACCCTGATGTTTTCCATATAATGCTGCAGGTACTTGATGAAGGGCAGCTTACTGATAGTCTGGGTCGCAGAGTTGATTTCCGGAATACAATCGTAATACTGACCTCAAACATAGGAACAAGGCAGATATCAGAGTTCGGACATGGAATCGGATTCGACACACAGGCTAAGATGGCTTCACGTGATGAACACACAAAGAGCATTCTTCAGAAAGCATTGCAGAAGACATTTGCACCGGAATTTTTGAACCGGATTGACGATGTAATAATGTTTAATTCACTTGACAAAGAGGATATTAATAAGATTATTGATCTTGAACTCAAAGGCTTATATGACAGGGTTAAGTCGCTTGGGTATACTCTTAAAATTGCTTCTGAAGCGAGAGATTATATTGCCGAAAAGGGATTTGATTCAAATTATGGTGCACGGCCTCTGAAAAGAGCTATCCAGAAATACCTTGAAGATCCGATGGCTGAAGTTTTGATTAAAGCAACAAAAGAGGATGGTGAATCAATCTTTGTTGGTTTCAATAGTGAAAAATCTGAGATCAAAATTAAAATTCAGAAGAAAAAAACGAAAAAGTCAGAAAATTCTGATGATGCAGCAGAACTAAAGAATTAATTTAATTTATATCTCGCAAAGACGAAAAGGCTTAGAGGCGCAGAGTAGAAAAAAATATACTAGTTATTGTCAATTGGGCTGGTGACAGGAATACCAAAAAGGTCGAAATCAGTTGAATGATCAATTCTAATATTGTAGAAATTTCCTGCCTTAAGATTGTATGTTGAAGGAATAAGTATTTCCTGGTCAACTTCCGGACTATCATATTCACTCCTGCCAGCAAAGTACTCGCCCTCTTTTCTGTCAATAAGTACTTTTAGTACCTTGCCAACAAACTTTTTATTTATCTCTGAGGAGATGTTCTGTTGAATTTCCATCAGTTCGGCTACTCTCGCTTCCTTGACTTCTTCAGGTATGTCGTCATTATATTTATTGAATGAAATTGTATCTTCTTCATGTGAATACCTGAATACTCCAAGTCTGTCAAATCTGAAATCCCTGACAAAATCTCTTAACGCGTTAAAATCCTTTTCGGTTTCACCGGGATGCCCAGCGATCAGTGTGGTGCGGATCACAGAATCAGGTATTTCATTTCGCAGCCTGTTCAGAATTTTTTCAGTTTCACTGCGGTTATGAGACCTCTTCATTAATCCTAACATTTTATCGGTAATATGTTGAATTGGTATATCGATATAATTGCAGACTTTTGGATTGTCTCTTATAACAGGAATGAGTTCTGATGGAAAGTTGGCCGGATAGAGGTAATGCATTCTAATCCATTCCAGCTTTTCAATCTTAACCAACTCTTTTACCAGTTCAGGCAGGGCCTGTTTCCGGTAGATATCAAGGCCATAATAACTCAGGTCCTGGGCAATTAAAATGAGTTCCTTTACGCCATTATCGGCCAGTTTTGAAGCTTCCCTGACAAGTTCCTCAACTGGTTGTGAAATGAACCTCCCTCTTATCCGGGGAATTGCACAGAAAGCGCAGGTTCTGTCGCAGCCTTCAGCTATTTTAAGATAGGCATAGTGCCCGGGGCCTGTAAGTATTCTTTCAGAAAGAAGCTCCATATTCTGCTTCACTCCCAGTTCATTAAGAATATCGGCCATATTTTTGACCCCAAAATATTTTTTTACTTCAGGAATCTCATACTGAAGAGCATCCATATATCTTTCTGAAAGGCAACCTATTACATACAAATTGTCGATTGTGCCGGATTTTTGTTTTTTTACATATCGCAAAATGGTATCTATGCTTTCTTCCTTTGCATCGTTGATAAAACCGCAGGTATTCACAATAACAGTTCCTGCATCGGTTTCTGATGAATCATAGGATATTTCATAACCTCCATAAGTGAGTTGCTTCAGAAGTTTTTCAGAGTCAACAACGTTTTTGGAGCAACCAAGTGTAACTACATTTATTTTTCTGCTGTTTTTCATTCAGGGGTATTCGGCGGGTTATTGCCTAGAACTGAATAGTGAATCAACAAAATCGAATCTGTTGAAAATAAGAAGGTCATCAAGTTTTTCCCCGACACCAATATATTTTACAGGTATCTTAAACTGGTCAGAGATTCCGATAACAACGCCACCTTTAGCAGTTCCGTCAAGTTTTGTGATTGCGAGGGCAGTCACATCTGTTGCTGCTGTAAACTGTTTTGCCTGCTCAAATGCATTTTGCCCTGTCGAACCATCAAGAACCAAAAGCACCTCATGAGGAGCATCAGGAATAACCTTCTCCATTACCCTTTTTATTTTAGATAGCTCGGTCATCAGATTTATTTTATTGTGCAATCTTCCTGCAGTATCAATTATCACAACATCCATCCCGGCAGAGACAGCAGATTTTAGTGTATCATATGCTACAGAAGCCGGATCAGAGCCCATTTGCTGTTTAACAACAGGAACTCCTACCCTTTCAGCCCATATCTCAATCTGCTCAATTGCAGCAGCCCTGAATGTATCAGCAGCTCCAACAATTACATTTTTACCGGCAGACTTAAACTGGTAGGCAAGCTTGGCAATTGTGGTCGTTTTACCAACTCCATTTACTCCTACAACCATTATAACGTAAGGTTTGCTATTAAGAGGAGAAGAAAAATCTGTATCAGAATCCGACTGGTTCTTCTCAAGTAATCCTGCAATTTCCTCCTTGAGTATTGTATTTAACTCAGCTGTATTAAGGTATTTATCACGCGAAACCCGTTTTTCAATCCTTTCAATGATATTTAGTGTGGTGGCAACCCCAACATCTGATGATACTAGCACCTCTTCAAGGTTATCAAGAACCTCATCATCGACCTTTGATTTTCCTGCAACAGCCCGTGAGAGCTTGAAAAATACGCTCTCTTTAGTTTTTTCCAGACCTTTGTCGAGACTCTCCTTTTTCTCCTTCCCAAGAAAGCCAAATAAAGCCATTTTTCAGTTATTGAATATTAAAGTTGATATTAAAAAAAAGGCTTCCTTCAGAATAGAAGAAAGCCATAAATGTATATTTCAGATCTCTTTTACTTCCTTGCGAAGAAATCTTTGATATGATCATTATGAACGATCTCTTCCTTAAATATGTAAGCTCCTGATTTGTCAGACTTGGACATTTTAATGCACTTTGTAAATGCCTTGCCAGTTCCTGTCTTAAGTGTTGCAACAACTTTCTTTGCCATGGTTTAAAAATTTACTTGATTTCTCTGTGAAGAGTATATTTCTTAAGAATCGGGTTATACTTTTTTCTTTCAAGACGGTCAGGAGTATTTTTCCTGTTTTTAGTGGTAATATACCTTGATGTTCCCGGCACTCCGCTCTCCTTATGCTCGGTACATTCAAGTATTACCTGCTGTCTGTTACCTTTAGCTCTCTTTGCCATTTTCTATCCTTGTTTAATAATTCACAATGTAACCTTTTTCCTTGGCATCCTTAAGGACACGTGTAAGACCATTCTTGCTGATAAGGCGAATACCTGCCGCTGAAATTTTAAGTGAGATCCATCTCTCTTCTTCAGGCAGATAATATTTTTTCATAAAAAGATTTGGATAAAACTTCCTCTTGGTCCTCCTTTTTGAGTGAGAAACGTTGTTCCCTACCATCGCCTTTTTCCCTGTAACCTGACAAATCTTTGACATTGATGTTTGTTTTTACTTCTTTAACTAACGTTTGTCCTTTTAAAATGAAGCGCAAAGAACGTGATTTTTATCTGATTATACAAATATTTCAAATACTTTTTTTACGAAGCTGCCACCCACCCCCGCCAGAGGGAAATTCTTATTAAAATATTTATTTGAATTACAGTAATTTACAATAAGTATTAAAAATTGATAATATGCTTCCTTAGCAGATTTAAGGCTGCTAATGAAAACCTTTTTATATTGGCCTCTCTTTCTGTTCCAAAGACTCTTTTTTCAGCTATCGTCATTTTTTCAGATGAAACTGCCATCCAAAGGGTTCCAACCGGTTTTAGAGCACTTTCACCTTCTGGTCCTGCAATACCCGATGTTGCTATACAGTAATCTGTATCCAAAAGTTTCCTGGCTTCATCAGCCATATGTGTTACAACTTTTTCGCTTACAGAACCATGAAGATTAATTAATTCGTCCGGCACTTTTAATAAACCCTTCTTCACGGAATTTGAATATGCAACTACTGATCCTTTGTAATAAGCTGAGCTGCCAGGAATACTTGTAATAAGGTGGGCGATCTCTCCCCCAGTACAACTTTCTGCAGTGCATAACGTCTTCTTCTTTTCTTTAAGAAGATTTCCAATCACAATTTCAAGTGAGTCTTCATTTTCTCCATAGATAAATTCAGGTATCGTACTATATAAATTATCAACCTGTTCAGAAATCTGTTTCTCAACCGCATACTGTTCCCTCCCGGTACCTGTGAGCCTTAACTTGATAATACCTGATGAAGGAAGGTATGCAAGTTTGATATTATGAGGAAGTCCTTTTTCAAAACCTGCTAGTATTTCTGCTAGCTTAGCTTCAAAGGTACCATATGTCATTATATTTCTGTGTATTATAACCTGTGAAGTAAAGCGTTTGTTAAGTTCAGGTATAACATGCTCTGTCATTATATATTTCATTTCAGAAGGGACACCTGGCATTGAAACAAAAATAGTCCCATTCTTTTCAAACCACATTCCAGGAGCAGTGCCCCTTGCATTTGTCAGTACTTTGCATGATTCAGGTACATGAGACTGTTTCCTGTTATTTTCATTCATTTGATTATTTCTCCGTTTTATCCTCTCTTCAATCATGCCAAGAACTTCAATGTTTTCAATTAGTCTTGTGTTAAAGTATTCACAGAGAACAGGTTTTGTAATATCATCGCTTGTTGGTCCGAGGCCCCCGGTTATTAATACCACTTCGCATTTACCCTGAACATCATTAAGTGAATACAGGATATCATCCTTTGCATCGTGCACTGAAATTATTCTGAAGACATCAAAACCTCTTTTGCTCAGTTCAGACCCTATCCAGGCCGAATTTGTATCAACTGTCTGACCTATAAGTATCTCATCTCCTATTGTTACTATTGCAGCCTTCATTTTTCCATTTATGTCAATTGCAAAAATATATTTTGTAAGTTCAACAACCAATTTAATAAGAAGAAATGAGTAAGGAGTTAATACTTTCAAGAGCTGAAAAGCTAATAAAAGCAAGGGTAAGCACATATGATAGTGGACATGACTGGTGGCATATAGTAAGAGTGAGGAACCTTGCGAAGATTATTAATGAGAAAGAAAATCTTGAGGAGCCATTTCTGGTTGATCTGGCCGCTCTTTTTCATGATTTTGCCGATTCAAAATTCAATGGTACTAAGCCGGGAGAAGGCTATGAAATTGCAGGCAGATTCCTGGCTGAAAATGGTATGGAAAATTGTCATTCTGAAATAACCGGAATAATGAGAAATGTATCATTCAGCAGTCGTAAAACACCTGTAAATAAGGATGATAGCCTCCTGTGTATCATTCAGGATGCTGACAGACTTGATGCGATTGGAGCTATAGGAATAGCACGGGCATTCAGTTATGGCGGATACAGGAATAATATTATTTATAGTCCGGTCGCTGAGGAAAATTCCATGTCGACCATAAATCATTTTTATGAAAAGCTTCTGTTGCTCAGTGCAATGATGAATACTGAAACCGGAAAGAAAATGGCACATGAACGGCATGTATTCCTGGAGATCTTTCTTGATCAGTTTCACAAAGAATGGAATGCTGGTTCATTTTAACTAATTTTAATGGTTTAATTATCCTTCTAATCAGTTTTCTGACTATTTTGCATTGAAAATCACAGTACTGGTGTAACTAATTTATTGGTTCATAACTTATTAATTATCACGACAATGTTTAAAGACAGGAGGTTGAACTCATCAAATAAAAATGATTGGTTCAGAAAAATGAAGGAAGGGCTTAAAAACAGAAAGCTGCCGGACAGACTCGTTTTTATTTTATTAGGGATTGCTTCTACAATCTGGTTTTTCGGCAGGGTTATACCTAAACCTACCAGAGCAGCATACCCTTGTGTAAGAGCTGTGGCTCCCTTCATGTCGGGTTTTGTTCTTTACCTTCTTTCTCTAGGTGGTATGTCTTTGGTTATAAAAAGACTAGGAGAAGGCATTAGACGAAGATTATCTTTTACAACTGTGGTCTTATTAGTTTCATTTTTTGTTTTTGCAGGAATAAACATAACAAGCGATACATCGGTTACCTCAGCTCAGGATGATCTGCCTACCGGTCCCAGAGATGGTCCTAATACACCATTCGGAAAAGGAAGAGGTGTAAATTCCGGGGTTGTTGTTTGGACCTGGAATCCTGATGCAACGAATGAAAACTGTAAAAATATTATTGAAAATAACGACTGGTTCTTCTCTCCTGCTAATACAAACAGTCTGGTAGTAAGCAAAATGGTGTCAGATGGAGTAAAAAAACTCGGTGGTTCAGGTGATCTTAAAAAATCCTGGAATGCACTTTTCATACAGCATAACAAGACTATTCATGGAAAGAAGAAGGGATATGTGACGGGCGAAAGAATTTTTATCAAGATTAACCAGGGGACTGCCTCCTGGGGGCTCTCTAAGGAAGATCAGAATAACGGATACTCTGTACCTTCTGAGATTAAACCAGGACAAAGACGTGGCCGGTTTAACGGAGCCACGGAAACAGGTCCGTATGTAGTACTGGAGTTGCTTAGGGAACTTGTTAATTATGCAGGTGTTAAGCAGGAAGATATATATATCGGAGATCCTATTTCGCATATCTTCGCTCACAACTACAAGGTATGGCATAGTGAATTTCCGGATGTAAGGTATGTCGACAAATTTTCTGATCAGTTTGGAAGGACTCTTATAAAGCCTACAGAGGAGGACTTTCTTTTCTATTCAGATAAAAAGCTAAAAGACAAATTGTTTGATGTTATTGTGCAGGCTGATTATATGATTAATGTAGCCAGCCTGAAACCACATGGTTCAGCAGGCATAAGCCTCACCTCAAAGAATCATTTTGGAACTCATGCCAGAAGAAGTGCCAGCCACCTCCACTATGCACTTATTGCCCCACTTTGGGAGGAATCGCCAAGGCAGGCAGGGAAAGCTTCGAATGGTGGATATATGAAGTACCGTGTGCTTGTTGACCTTATGGGAAGCCGCTATCTTGGGCAGAATACCATGCTTTATGTTGTTGACGGCCTGTTCGGAGGAGGCGCTGATGAAACAAGAGGCCCTGTTAAATACTATATGGACCCTTTCAGTAATGACTGGAGCAATTCAATTTTTATTTCACAGGATCAGGTTGCCCTTGAATCGGTCTGTTATGATTTTCTGAGGAATGAATGGAACGGGAAGAATAAACACGATGCTTCAAACAGTGTATTCGAGGAAGGGCCAAATATGTACGGAGTGGATGATCATCTCCATCAGGCTGCAGATTCTAAAAACTGGCCTGATGGTATTGTTTATGATCCTGATAACAGCGGCAGGCCAATCCCAAGCCTTGGTGTTCATGAGCACTGGAATAATCCTTACGATAAGCAGTATTCAGGTAATCTGGGATTTAAGAATGGAATTACTTTGGTTTCGATTCCGGATACACTTGTGAAAGCAAGAGATTAAAAAAAACCTCCTTAGCTACAGCTTCGGAGGATAAGAGCGGGAAACGGGGGTCGAACCCGCGACCCTCAGCTTGGGAAGCTGATGCTCTGCCACTGAGCTACTCCCGCATTAACCAATTTCGGATTTTTGATTTCCGATTTCGGATTTATAAATAATGTCTGCCAAATTTATTAATAAATCCATAATCTGCAATCGTCAATCCGCAAAGCGAATTAAGAGAGCCTCCAATGGGACTCGAACCCACGACCTGCTCATTACGAATGAGCTGCTCTACCGGCTGAGCTAAGGAGGCTTGTGACAGTGCGCAAATATAATCTATGATTCTAATTTTTCCAACCTCTTTAGCAAAGGGGGATGAGAATAATGGAAAAAAACATATACCGGATGCGGCATCATATTTGAAAGGTTCTTAACCGAGAGTTTCTTCAATGCCGATGAAAGGATCTCAGGATTAAGATTATCCTTTACAAAACTGTCTGCTTCGAACTCATTTCTTCGTGAATAATAATTTGTGGCAAGGCCAATAATAAGAGAAAGGGGACTGTAGAGTATCCCAAATACTATTAACCCGAGGTGAAAACTTGTTTGGTCTGATCCTAAAGCGCCTGAAAGTAAAGGTTTATCTACTACAAGTGAAAGAAGGAAGAGCATAAGTCCTGTAACAGCTATGGAAAGGGCAATTGTCTGCAGAACATGCTTTTTGGTGTAATGTCCTATTTCATGTGCAAGAACAGAAACTATCTCTTCGTCAGTCAATTCATCTTGCAAAGTATCATACAACACTATTCTTTTTTTTGGGCCGAAACCTGAAAAGTAGGCATTAGCTTTTGTACTTCTTTTTGATCCGTCAATAACATATATATTTCTGAGTTTAAAACCTGTTTTACCGGCGAACTCTTCTATCATACTTCTGAGAGGTCCATCCTTGAGAGGAACCTGCTTGTTGAAAAGAGGCACAATTAGCTCTGAATAAAAGAGATTAATAAAAACAGAGAAGAGGGTTATCAGTCCCCAGGCAAATAACCAGAAGCTTGGCCCTGTCATATAATAAAACCAGGTAATAAGTCCAAGCACAGGAATTCCAACAATTAGAGCAATAAACCAGGATTTGAAGTGATCAGTAATAAATGTTCTGACTGTCATTGTATTAAATCCATACTTTTTTTCTATGATAAAGTTGTCAAAATAGCTGAACGGAATGTTTATAATATCAGATCCAAGTCCGATTATTCCAAAGAAGATCAGGGCAGTTACAATCATGTTTGAGCTGAATTCCCTGGCAACTGTATCAACTAATGAAAATCCGCCAAGCAGTATCATTGCAAGGATCACAATCAGGTTGAATGAAGAGGACCAGAAAGAGAGCTTTTTATTTTCCTTATTATACTTCTGTGATTTTTTATACTCATTCCGGTCAATTATCCCAATAAGTTTATCCGGAAGAGTATCTGACCACATTTTCGAATTAAGGTAGTCGAGATATCTTTCAATAGAAAACCCTGCAACAGGAATTATTATTACAAGGTAGAAGATTAAATTATGCATTGTCATGCTATAAAAAAAAGAAGCAGGGCGCCCGTTTAAAATAAGTGTGGAATAAATATGTCTCGCTGCATTTCCTCGTGCTAAAAGGATAGGCGCCCTGCAGTTTTGTAAATATAATAAATATTTTTAAGTTAACATACCTCCGCATACATGAATTGTTTGTCCGCTCACATATGAAGAAAGTTCCGATGCAAGGTAAACAGCTGTATTCGCTACATCTTCAGGGGTTCCACCTCTTCTCAGCGGTATTTTGTTTGCCCATTCGGTCTTAACATCTTCAGGAAGTTTCTCTGTCATCTCTGTGATGATGAATCCGGGGGCAATAGCATTACATCGGATATTTCGTGATCCTACCTCTTTTGCAACACTTTTTGTAAATCCCAGTATTCCGGCTTTTGATGCAGAATAATTGCTCTGGCCTGCATTACCCGACACTCCCACAACCGAACTCATATTAATAATCGAACCGCCCTTCTGCTTGAGCATTGTATTGAGAACAGCTTTTGTGAGATTAAAAACAGATTTAAGGTTGACAGCAATAACTGTATCCCACTGATCTTCTGTCATTCTCATTAAAAGAGTATCCCTTGTGATACCTGCATTGTTAACCAGGATATCGATTCTTCCAAAGTCCTTTGCCACATCATCAGCCACACGCTGCGAATCGCTGAAACTTGCAGCATTGGATACATATCCCTTCACTTTAACTCCCAGGTTGCCAAGTTCCTTGATTGTAGCCTGGAAATCTTCATCATCAGCAATATTTGTAAGGGCTAAGTCAGCGCCTTCCATGGCAAATTTGTAAGCTATTGCCTTACCAATCCCACGCGATGCTCCGGTTATAAGCGCTGTTTTTCCTTCAAGTAATTTCATCTTTTTTATTTTTAGAATTGCTGCAAATATATTAAAAAGCTTTAAATGCTTTAGAGGCTTTAAATGCTTTAGAGACTATTTTACTTCATAACCTGCAGCCTCTATGGCCTTTACAGCCTTTACTGCCTTTCCTTAAGAGCATTAAAGACTGTGCTACCAATATCAGCAGGTGATTGAACCACATTTATTCCACACTCCTTCATAATCTCCATCTTGGCGCTGGCTGTATCATTCTTACCTCCTATTATTGCACCTGCATGTCCCATTTTTCTACCCTTAGGTGCAGTCTGTCCGGCAATAAAGCCAATAACCGGTTTTGTCCCGTTTTCCCTGATCCATTCAGCAGCTTCTGTTTCCATTGTTCCGCCGATTTCACCTATAACAACAATTGCTTTCGTTTCATCATCTTCCATCATGAGTTTAACTGCATCAAGTGTAGTTGTGCCTACAATTGGATCTCCTCCGATACCGATGCAGGTTGACTGCCCCAATCCCATCTTGGTAACCTGATCCACAGCTTCATATGTAAGTGTACCTGATCGTGAAATTATTCCCACAGAACCTTTTTTATGTATAAAACCCGGCATTATTCCAACCTTTGCCTCTCCGGGAGTTATAACACCAGGACAGTTAGGGCCTATCAGGCGACATTTTTTTGATTTAATGTGGTTTTTAACAAGAATCATATCTGATACAGGAATGCCTTCAGTTATTGTTACAATGAGCATTATTCCGGCATCAGCAGCTTCAAGCATTGCATCAGCAGCGAAGGCCGGTGGTACAAAGATTACTGAAACATCAGCACCTGTTTCCTCAACAGCTTCTCTTACAGTGTTGAAGACTGGCAGATCAAGATGCTTCTGGCCTCCTTTTCCCGGAGTAACTCCTCCTACAACATTAGTTCCGTATTCAATCATCTGTGTTGCATGAAATGTACCTTCGCTACCGGTAAAGCCCTGTACAATAACTTTTGAATCTTTGTTTAGAAGAACGCTCATATACGTGACAGTTAGTTAATTGTTCAAAAAAATTTGTGGGTGCAATATAATATTTACTCTGATTGCATTTTCAAAAATACCTAATAAATGTCGGGTATTGGTTATCTTTGAGTGATAATTATCATCACAGAATATTGTTCCATGGTTAATATAGATCCTGTATTGTACATCGGAATTTCCCAGTCTTTTTTTGCAGGTCTGCTAATTGCAACAAGTAAGCCGCTTACAACTGCGAAAAGAGTTATGTCAGCCTGGCTGTTTTTAATATGTATAGAGCTGATTTTTGCCCTGATCAACAGCAAGGTGATCGAAATGTACTCATTCCAGTTTATCACATTTACATATGGGCCACTGCTCTATCTGTATGTGATCCATATAACAAAGCCAGACAGGAAATTCAACTGGTTTTCCCTGCTTCACTTTCTTCCTTTTGCAGGCTTTTTTGTTGTATCGGTAATATTCCGCACCGAACCTCTGGTAAGGGATCTCAGAAGCTTTTTTGTTCCTGATAAGTTGATATCGCTCAGGATAGTCTACGGAATATGCTTTTTTCTTTCAATTACTTTATACAGCATACTATCATTTATAGTGATAAGACGTCACCAGGATAATCTGAAGAATTTTGTTTCCTATACTTCCGGCATGTTAACCCTTAACTGGCTGAAAATTTTGTCAATCAGTTTCTATACAGCTTATTTTATTGTGTTTATTCTGGGCGGAATAAACATGATTGGCAATTACATCCCGTTTGATCCCTATTTCGTGATATTTGGATTCATAACATTATTTACCTTTGTATATAGTTTTTATGGCATTAAACAGCCTGTAATTTTCGGAGAAAAGATACATCTCAGTGAGGAAGACAAGAATGATGCAGAAACTGAAAAGTATGCAAGGAGCGGACTTAAGGAGAGCCAGGCAGAAACTTATCTGGAAAAGCTAATTAATTATGTTGAATCTGAGAAGCCGTACCTTAACAGGGATCTGAGCATACATGATCTTTCACAATTAACAGATATTCCACGTCACTACCTCACCCAGATTTTAAATGAGCGTCATGGAAAGAGTTTTTTCCTTTTTATAAATGAATACCGGGTAAAGGAAGTAATTGAAAGATTTGAAGACCCAAAGAATAATAGCTTTACTATTCTTGCAATTGCCTACGATTCAGGTTTTAATTCAAAGACAACATTCAATTCAATTTTCAAATCACAAACCGGGATGACTCCAAGTAAATACAGGGAGAGTATAACAGGCGTATCAAGGTAAAAGGTTCTTCCCGCTCGGGACGAACATAATTCATCATTTTATTGGTTCGGGACAAGCGGCTCAGACGACGCGCTTAATTTTGAATAGTTACTTTATATCAAAAAGTGACTATGAGGATTGTTTTTAGAATGCTCATGATTTTTCTTCTCCTGACATGTTATAAATCGCTTGCAGGACAAACTGAAAATCCGGAAATCTCTTCTGATGGAATAGTCAAAAATACTGAGATATATGGTTTTATCAGGGGCGGTTGTTATGCAGCCCTTGATAAGGATGATTCAAACACACCATATATGCCTAGTGCTTTTTCAGATTTGGCACTTAAAATCAACACAAGCAATGACGTTAATTTCAGAGCATTTGCTGATATGAGATTCAGATATGGAGTTGAATTTCAAGAACCTGCCAGCTCAATATATTTACATGAAGCTTATGTGAAGGTATATGGAAAGAAATGGGACATTGCTGCCGGACAACAGATAATTAAATGGGGAAAGACTGATTTTGTCAACCCGGTATCAAGATTAAATCCTCAAAACTATATTATCAGATCTCCGGAAAGAGAAGATATGGATATGGGAAATATTATGGCAGATTTCAAGCTGCATCCATTTAATTTTATGAGCTTTGAGGCAGCATTAGTGCCATATTACAGGTCTTCAGTTCTTTTAATCGATCCGATCCCGATACCTGAATTTGTTACAATTAATCAAATTAACTCTCTTCTGTCTGATAAAGAGATGTTCTCCTATGGTCTGAAGACAGACTTACGTATTAAGCATATTGATGCAAGCATTTCATGGTTTGAGGGATTTGATCCAATGCCCGGGATGAAACTTACCAGTTTTATACTTGAGATATCAGGTACTGTACCTCAACCGCTTGTGGAGTTCTCATTCAAACCTTACAAAACAAGAGTAATCGGATTTGATTTTGAGTCATCAATCGCTGATTTTGGCATACGGGGCGAAACAGCCTGGTCTGATCCCTTACTTTCATACGAGGAGTTTGAATATGTCCCTCTGCCTGAAATTTCATGGGTCACAGGAGTTGATTATTCAATAAACAACTGGAGATTTATGATTGAATATAGTGGAAAATCTGTCCTTGACTATACAACACCTTCAGCGGAACCAGTATTTGGTACAGAGCTTGATTTTACAATGATAGGACAGCTTGTTGCCGATCCGGGTTTTGACATCGGGGAGTATATACGACAGCAGGTAAGCGCCTTTAACCGACTTTATAATTATCAGATAGAAAGGTGCTACCATTCATTTGGAACCAGAATTGAAACTGATCTTGCCTATGGCAGGCTGGCTCCATCACTTAATGCAATGTACAATATAACATCAAAGGATTTAGTATTAATTCCTGAAATTAAAATAAAACCGTCAGACAGACTTTCCATTATTACCGGTTTTGAATATTACAGAGGTATTGACGGGTCGCTGTATGACCTGGTTGATGATTTTATGAATAACTTCTATGCAGCCATCAGGATTGATTTCTGACAGAATGACTGATTTTGTTATCCGGAATCGCTGGATAATAATCACTTCATGTATCCTTCTGGGTATCATTTCCGGAATAATTATACCTTTTTCGGAAACCGACCCGGAGATCAGGAACTACATTCCTGCCTCAATGAAATCACGAATAGATACTGATACAATTGAAAATGAATTCGGCGTTCAGGATATGGTAGTTATTTTGTTTACAGACAGTTCCATTCTTGAAAGGGAAAACCTTGAAGTAATCAGGAATATCGATCGGGCCTTGTCGCGCATGCCGGGAATAACAAGCAGGACCTCTCCTTTTACAGTCAGATCAATAAAAAGTGAGGAAGGTGCCATGATTGCTGAGAGACTTATTAAAAGAATACCTGAAGACAGTGATGAGACCAGGGAACTGCAGCAGAAAGTTACCGGAAACAGGTTTGCTGAAAATATTGTCTTCTCCCATGATATGACTTCGGCGTCAATAACAGCATTTATAGATAAGAATATACCGGAGACCGAAACTCTCAGAAAAATAGATTCCATAATAAGATGTAATCCTGCAAGGATGGAAATAAGGACAGGAGGACTTCCATATATCAGGAAATATATTATTTCTGATGTCAGAAAAGATGCAATCAAGCTGGTTCCGTTGGCACTCCTCATAATGCTTTTAATTCTGAAAATTACCCTTGGCTCATGGAGGAGTGTAATTATGCCTTTTTCTGTTGTAATGATATCAACCTTTGTAAGCATGGGATTGTTGCCCCTGATCGGATGGAAAATGTCGATTATTACATTGCTGTTACCTATTATAATGGTAGCTGTAGCTAATAACTATGGCATATACCTGACAGCCAGGCAGCAGGAAATTATCAGAAGCGAGCCATCACTGTCAGGCAGAGAAGTTCTACGCAGGTTGTACAGGTCACTGAATATGCCCATCCTCTTCAGCGGATTGACTACAATTGCAGGAATACTTGGCTTATTAACTCATTCTATTATACCTGCAAGGCAAGTTGGAATACTTGCTGCAACAGGAGTAGCAGTTGCCCTGTTTATGAGCCTGATGTTGATTCCTTCATTGATTTATCAGACAGGACCGGGAGATTCAGGAATAAGCAAGTCTGATAATAAGAATCTTTTACTTGATAAACTACTAAAAGCGACATCCCGGTTTATTATTAAGCATAGTGGGAAAATACTGATAATTTCTGCATTGGTGACAATAATTTTGTCAACTGGAATATTGATTATCAGGATCGATACAAATCAGGAGAACTATTTCCCTGCAAAACATCCTGTTAAAATGACATCTGAATTGATAAACAAAAAATTCGGAGGATCACAGACCATTTCAGTGATGCTCGAAGGTGACATCCTCAGTCCTGAAGTAATGAAAGGTATTGACAATATGACAAGGGATATTGAAAAGATGGATGGAGTTGGCGATGTGTATTCCATATCCCTTGCAATCAGGGAAATGAGTAAAGCTATATTCTCGGAAGATGAGAAAGGTTATAATTCAATACCAGATTCAAAAGAAGCGATTTCCCAGATGTTTGAGCTTTATTATATGAGCGGTGAACCTGACGATTTTAAACAACTTATAAATCCTGAAAACACTAAAGCTCATGTACTTATCAAATTATCTGATGCAAGCAATGCCAATATTAAACTGATCAAAAAAGAAATTTCAGGATTCAGCGGATTATTTCCTGCTACAATAGTAACCGGAGGGTATGCAATAATTATGGATGATTTTGCAGGAGAGATAATTAAGGGACAGGCATCTTCGCTGATACTGGCATTGTTCACGGTTTTTATACTACTTTCCATTATCTTCAGATCATTCAAAGGAGGGATGACAGGATCAATACCTCTGGCTTTTTCTATATTGATAGGTTTCGGGTTCATGGGATTGACCGGTATAGCCCTTGACGCAGCAACAGCTTTGCTTTCATCAATAATGATTGGTGTTGGGGTTGATTTTACAATTCAGTATTTATGGTGCTTCAATCTGAATTTTAAAAAAGGGATAGGTTATATTGAAGCTACCCAAACTGCAATAACTACAATAGGCAGGAGTATTATTATAAATGCAATGGGAGTCATGGCAGGTTTCTCAGTTCTTATGTTTTCGGGATTCCTGTCAATCAGGTTTTTTGGGTACATGGTATTCATTTCGATAGGTTCGTGTCTCATTGGAGCTCTTCTTATCATTCCAGCCTTTATTTTGAAGTTCAGGCCATCATTTGTTGAAAAAGATTTTGAACGCAAATAAATTAAACGAAAACGATCATGAAAATATCAGTAACAGCATTATTCGTCCTGCTGACAATTCTACAGGGAGCAGCTCAATTGCCTGAACCTGAAATTATTATGGACAAATCGAGGGAGCTAAGCATCGCAGGTACAATAAGTGCCAATATAACTCTGACAATAACAGAGAAGAATGGAAGCACCAGGAACAGGACATTTGCTATGTCAACAAAAAGCTTTCCTGAAGACGTGGGGAAAAGATATATCAAATTCCTCTCCCCACCAGACGTAAAGGGGACAGCAATGTTGATAATTGACAACTTAAAAACAGCAGATGAGATGTGGATATATTTGCCAGCATTGAAAAAAACCCGTCGCATTGTTAGCTCGGAGAAGGGTAAGAGCTTTATGAATTCAGAGTTTACAAATGCCGATATGAGTTCTCCACCAGTAAGTGATTTTGTCCATAAACATACAACACAATCGGGCAGTAATAATCAGTTTGTCATTGAAAGCATACCCGTCGATGAGGATAAGGCTGATGAGTATGGCTATTCAAAGAAGGTGAGTTACATAGATAAGGTGAATTACCAGGTACAGAAGATGGAAATCTATAATTTTGAAAATGTTATTTACAAAATAATTGAGATTAAAGGAATTCATAACCTCCCTGAAGGGAAATTCATTGTAAGCGATATGTTATCTTCCAACCTGAGAACAAACCGAAAATCGGAAATTAAGATGACAAATATTGCTGAAGGGGCAAAAGTTGATGATTCTGTATTCAGTATTCAAAATCTGGAACGTTAATTTAAGGATTGTATGACGATGGACACTGAACTCAGGGCTCAGGGCTCAGGGCTCAGGGCTCAGGGTCAGGGCTCAGGGTTCAGGACTATAGACTCTCGGTGGCAGACGCTCTTTAATTTATTCAGTCATTCTGTTGAAGTAATAAAGCGGAAGACTAAGTTAAATATTCTCTGATTTAAACTGACATCTGCCAAAATCTGGTCATCCTCACTTCGATTAAGTTTCATACATTTGTTATTTATAATCGTAAAAAGAATGATCAGGTCGGAAGAGACAATATGTGCTCCTGCTACCGGAGCAGGAGGGGCAATTTCAATTATTAGGGTAAGTGGTCAGGATGCTCTGAACATTGTCTCAAAGTTTTTCTTTCCTTTAGATAAAACTGTTAACCTTATTGTAAGTAAGGGGTTTACGATTGTGTTCGGAGAGGTTCGATCTGAAGGTGAAGTAATTGATGAGGTACTGGTGAGTATATTCAGATCGCCTAATTCATATACAGGGGAAAACTCAGTTGAGATATCTTGCCATGCTTCTCCTTATATAGTTGGTAAGATACTTGAACTATTGACACAAAATGGAGCATTGCTGGCTTTACCTGGTGAGTTTACACAGAGAGCCTTCATGAATGGCCGGCTTGATCTGTCACAGGCAGAGGCGGTTGCTGATGTTATTGCCTCTTCTTCACGATTAGCTCACAGAGTTTCAATAAATCAGATGCGGGGTGGATTTTCTGCCGAGATTGCCAGGCTGAGATCTGAACTGCTCAATTTTGCTTCACTGATTGAACTTGAGCTGGATTTCGGCGAAGAAGATGTAGAATTTGCAGACAGGAAGCAATTAAAGGAGATTATTATCAGAGTTAAAGGCCTGGCGGACAACTTGTCAGAGTCATTCAGCTTAGGTAATGCTGTTAGGAATGGTATTCCGGTTGTAATTGTGGGAAAACCAAATTCCGGTAAGTCAACCTTACTGAATGCCCTTCTCATGGAGGATAAGGCAATTGTATCAGATATTCCGGGGACGACCAGAGATACCATAGAAGATACAATTGTAATTGAGGGACTGGAGTTCAGATTTATCGACACTGCCGGTTTACGTGATACAACAGATGTAATTGAATCACTTGGAATTAAGAAAACCTTTGAAAAGATTTCCCAGGCATCTGTTGTTCTTCTGATTGATGAAGTGTCAGATACTCCTGAACAGATTAATCTGAGAATCAAATCTGTAAAGGACAAGATTAAAGAATCTGATAAGAAATTGATAATTCTTGTCAATAAGGCTGACACCTCAGATGCTGCTAAGCAGCAACAGCTATCGGCCAGAATAGATTTAACACCTGATGAAGATCTTTTATTTATTTCTGCAAAGGAAAAAACAGGTCTTGAAGATCTCAGAAAAAAGCTCATAGAAACAGTCGTTAAGGAAAAGATAAGTTCTGATAGCGTAATAGTCACAAATATAAGGCATTATGAAGCATTGCGGAATGTTTCATTAAGTCTTGAACGCGTGCTTGAAGGTCTTGAAAATAAAATACCAGACGATCTGATTGCTACCGATATTCGTCAGGCAATACATTATCTTGGGGAGATCACAGGAGTCATAACATCAGATGAGATTCTGGGAAATATATTTAAGAATTTCTGTATCGGAAAGTAGATACAAAGGAAGAAGATTTAAGAAGGAAGTAATTCTTTTTCGTATTTTTGAAGAAACAAATCAGGTCATATGAAGAAGAGCTATTCATTTATTATCATTTTGATTTCAGTTATTATTGTTTCAAACACAGGTTGTGAAAAAGATCCAATTGATTCAACAACCCTTTTAGTTGGTGTTTGGGATCAGGTTTCAACAACAACTATAAACTATTACGATAATGTGAAACAAAATGAATCTACCAGGACATATGAACCGGGATATCTCGTTATGGAAATATATAATAACGGAACTGCAAAGAAGTATTTAGATGGGAAAATTTCAGATGAGTTATACTGGAAAGTTGAAGGTGATCTTCTTATAATGACCGGGAGCAACGGCACAATTGTTAACACAGCATTTACAGTAAATGAAACTGATCTTAGCATTAAATGGGCGATAGAGGGATCCTCAGACGGACATCTGCTGAGAACAGACTACATGAGTGTTTATAAAAAACAATAAAAAAATCTGGCAACAAACTGAATCAGTAAAGATATATTATTGATAATCAGCATTTAAATTTACATGAAACAACTTGCAATTGCGGTGTTGTTGTTGTCATTATTTTTTTCGGCAAATAGTCAGACTCCTGGTATAAGGGCTAAGCGGTATTTCTATAGCGGAACAGAAAAGATTTCTAATAGAAATTATCCCGAAGCAATAATTGATTTGTCTGAGGCAATCAGGCTTAATCCAGCCTTTCTTGAGGCATATGAAAACAGAGGAGTGGCAAAGTACTATATTAATGACTTCAGGGGAGCTATTGAAGATTATAATAAAGCACTGGAGATAAATCCTAATGATTTTAATACTTATGGAAGAAGAGGTTGGGCTGAATTCAGTATAAGAGATTACAAGGGCGCAGTTAATGATTTTACCAGAGCAATCAGTGGAGGAAATGATAATGAAAAATACTACCTGGTAAGGGGACAGGCAAAACATCAGCTAAGAGATTTTAACGGCGCTCTGACTGATTTTGAGCAGGTGACCAACTCGATATACAGTACCAGATTACAAAAGAGCCAGGCGTTTTATTGGAGTGGCATAATAAAGATAGATACAGGAGACAAAGAAGGTGGATGTCTGGATCTTCAAAAAGCGAGAAAACTTGGACTCGAGGAGGCAGGTATGGTTTTCAATGTAAATTGTATTGATTTAATGGATAAATAATTAACCAAAGAAAGAAGTGTTATGAGTAATAAAGCTATTCCTTTTGAGATTATTGAGAAATTTATGGTGGCTGTGATGGTAAAAGCAGGAATACCTGAGTCAGATGCCATAATTGTATGTGATGTTTTAATACAGGCTGATAAGCTGGGCTTTGATTCGCATGGGGTCAACAGGCTGAAACCTATATATCTCGACCGCATTAAGGATGGTATACTGAATCCGGTAACAGAATATGAGATTGTAAAAGAGGGTCCAACCACAGCTGTGATTGATGGTCATAACGGGATGGGACATGTAATAGGTTTTAACTCGATGAAACTGGCCATTGCTAAGGCAAAAAAATTTGGAATGGGTATGGTAGTTGTAAGAAATTCAACTCATTATGGTTTTGCAGGCTATTATCCGCTGATGGCAGTGAAAGATAACATAATAGGGATTACAGGTACAAATGCAAGACCTTCCATTGCACCAACGTTTGGCATTGAAAATATGCTGGGGACAAATCCTATGACTTTTGGGATACCAAGTGATGAGCCATTTCCTTTCCTTCTCGACTGTGCTACCTCTATAACCCAGAGAGGGAAAGTGGAACTTTATGCGCGTGAGGGAAAAGATCTTCCAAAAGGATGGGTTATTGACGAAAATGGAGAGAGTAAGACAAATTCAGCTGAAGTGCTTAAGGATCTTATATCGGGTAAGGCTGCGCTAACTCCTCTTGGAGGCGTTGGGGAAGAGACAGCAGGATACAAAGGGTATGGGTATGCCACTGTAGTTGAGATACTTTCTGCTGCTCTACAGCAGGGTGCTTTTATGAAAATGCTGCTTGGTATAAAGGATGGAAAAAAGGTTCCCTATCCTATCGGACACTTCTTTATAGCATTCGACATAAGTGCATTTACCGAACCAGCTGATTTTAAAAAGACCACAGGAGATATTCTTCGTGAACTAAGAGCTTCGAAGAAGATGCCCGGACAGGACAGGATATTTACTGCAGGTGAAAAAGAATATTACACATGGATGGAACGCAAGGATAAAGGGGTACCTTTCAACGATCAGCTGCTTGAAGAATTCAGGGGATTATGTAATACATGGGACCTTAAAGAATATCTGCATCATTTTGATATTTAATATCTTAAAATATAAAAATTTTAGTTCTTAAGGTACTTATTGAACCAGTCAAGCATCTCAATCTTCATTTCATCAGTATATACATGACCTGTATTCCGGTAGATTATGCTTCTGAAATTTTCATTCTTTTTATAAAGTGAATAAAGACTATTAAGCTTATTTTCAAGAACAAGCATCCCGGATAAAGGAGATCCGGCATCACTGTCACCCGTCAGAACCAGGAATGGCCTGGGAGCAATAAGTCCCATAATAGCCTCAGTATCAAAATGATTCAGGATGCCAGGAACAAAATAATAGATGCCATGAGCCTTAAGCTGCCTCTGTTCAATAAGTTCTTTGTATCTGGTAAAACAGGCTACACCAACAACTGCTTTTACCCTGTCGTCAATGGCAGCAACCCACCAGGCACGTGTGCTGCCCATGCTCATTCCCTCCACTCCTATCCTTTTACCATCTATTTCCGGGCGACTCATAAGGTAATCAATGGCGATCTGCTCATCACGTAGTTGCATTCCCCATAATGAACGGCCATACCACAGGTTCAGCTTGAACTGTGACAATTCCTGGTCAGATCCATTACTCTGTCGTTCAATCTCCCCTGCAGGACCCTGTCCGCGGCGTTCCCCATTAAAATAACTATCGATAGCCATTACTGCATAACCATTGGATATAAGAAGAGCAAGCACATCCTGTGCTGTATTCGAATCATATCCAAATATATTCTCCTTGCTGCTGCTATGGCCATGCATACCAAGGATGACAGGCACTTCACCTTTTACATTTGAAGGGATTGCTAGATATGCGGGAATCCATGAATCAATGCCATTGTCGATTATAAACTTCTCAAGAATATAACCATTCTTCTGCTCCCGGTATATTGTCTTGACTTTTAATGACTCAGGGCGCTTTGGAATATCACCAAGGAGACTCTGAAGGGTCTCCTTTATTTTTATCCTTTCATCATTCCATTTCGAAAGTGATCCTGGTATCTGATAATCAGGATAATTCCATTTTGTATAATACTCCGGCACACCATACCATGGTTCCTGCCAGACACTATCAGGAGTTATTATATTCTGCCCATAAATAACTGTTGTAATCAGACTTAGCAGCAAATATGTCAAACAATGCCTGATTGCTTTGCTCTGATTTTTCATCTTAAAGTGATTTTAGCTATAAATATTTCGTATAACATGCAGATATATTGTTATTTAATTTTGTGGATCTTTGTGTCTTGGTGTCTTTCTGGCAGCCTTAATTATCAATCTTTATCAAGCTGTTTGGCAAAATTCTCTGTATATCTTGATCCTATATCCGGGAAGCGTTTAACAATCGCCTCAATATCATTAAGATCTGAAGTTGTAAGGTTAATTTCAACAGCACCGGTATTATCCTCCAGGTGCTTCCTGTTTTTAGTTCCCGGAATTGGAATAATATGATCACCATGAGCAAGTACCCATGCTATAGCAAGCTGAGCCGGTGTACATTTTTTATCTGCTGCAAGTTCAGCAAACGCCTGTGCAAGATTCTGGTTGTTCTTCCAGCTAGTACCTGAGAATCGCGGCAATTGTCTTCTGAAATCATCTTTGTCCACCTTGTCCATGTCGAGTGAATTTGTAAATAATCCTCTCGATAATGGACTAAAAGGTACAAAGGTGATATTGAGTTCTTTACAAAATGGGATCATCTCCTTTTCAGAGTCACGGGTAAGAATTGAGTATTCATTCTGCAAAGCTGATACAGGATGAACAGAATTGGCTTTTCTTATTGAAGTGGCAGAAGCTTCAGACAGTCCAAGATACCTCACTTTTCCCTGCTTTACAAGGAGGCTCATCGCACCAATCATTTCTTCCACAGGAACATTAGGATCGATCCGGTGAGCATAATAAAGATCAATTGTTTCAATATTCAATCTTCTAAGACTCTCTTCCACTGCGATCTTCATGTACTCAGGTGAAGTATTCAGTTTGAATTGGTAATCGGCGGAAAACTTAAAACCAAATTTTGTTGCGATGAATATTTTTTCACGATTCGGAGCGAGGGCTTTTGAAATAAGCTTTTCGTTTTCACCATTTCCATACATATCGGCAGTATCCCAGAAGTTTATACCCAGTTCTATTGCCCTGTGTAATGTTGCAACTGATTCTTTGTCATCCCTCCCTGTATAAGCATGGCTCATGCTCATGCAGCCCAGACCGATTGCTGATAGTTTAATGTCAGTATTCCCAAAATTTCTGTATTTCATTTAGGTTGTCTGTTTGTCAGTTTGTTTGTCAGGTAGTCTTTTTAAATTCGGATGCCCCTGAGTTCTCTTGTATATTGAGAATTTGCAGTGACTTCATCGAAAAACCAGGGGAACATTCCAACAATAACTCCATCTGTTGGTTTTATATTCTCAAATGCAAATTTGAAAGCCGCCATGACATCTTTCTGGTTAGAACACAGTCTGCCTGCACCAAGTATTTTAAATCCGAGGCAGGGTTGTTTTACCTGCCTTATCACTTCAGTCATAATTTTCGGATCATCTCTCATGAACTGGTAACTGCCGACAGGAAGAGATGGTAAAGTTTCTGGTTTATCCATTTTGCGGGTCAGAAAATAAAAACATGTCATGAAGAAATCAACCCCCCACCCTTTATCAGCTATTTCTTTTATAACATCCGGATTATGAGCAGAAACACCGGCAAGAATTCCCTGATCTTTCACCTTTTTTACATAGTCGTGTACAATTTCGGATTTTCCTTCTGCAAACAGGCGATCAGTCACCCCGCCATGATGAACCAGCCCGATTGGATCGACATTTTCAATAGCCGAGCTGATATCTTTCTTGTCTGATTGCAGAGTTATTATTTTAATTTTTGATCCCCTCTCCCTCAGGATCTTCATATAGTCAGATCTTGATGATGACTGGTGTGCCGTTATACCTGCCTGTTCACATTTGAGAAGTAATTCTGCTGCTCTTTCTGTGGTATAATATTCTTTCATCTGTTTATCGGTATGCTGGCCCAGATATGAATATCCGAGAAAAGGATTCGAGCCACATAATAGCCTGCTGATCCTGTGAGGGCCCAGATTTATTTCCGGCATTGACACAGTCTGTTCCTCCGGAACTGAAGCCCTGATGCCCTTCGAGCTAATGAGACCTAATGCTGCTACCATGGAAATCCTTGAGATGAATTCCCTCCTTCCTGAATTTTGCTCACTATTATTCATTATTTCTTTGATTTAGTTATTAACCAATATAATTTCAGAAAGTAATAATAATAACCTTAATATCTGTTATAAACCATTTTTGATGTGCTCGGGCCTCTTCCCATAAACCCGTCACTTGTCTGGACTACTATCAGTTTCTTCCCTCTCTTTTGCGCGGTCCATACCTCTTTTGATTTGATTTCCGACTGATTGTTACCAAACTTAAATGACACTTTTGAAGTTATGGTGAGGGTATCTCTATCTGAAGACCAGTTTGCATTCTGGACGCGGGGTGAATTCATGAAAGCGACCGATTTATTATCTGTTCCATCAAGTGTAAGAGATTGTTCATTAATATCATCATCGGACCATTCGGAAACTGAGAATGATTTTATTTCCAATGTATTATCTTTTTGTGCGACGATCATTTTATATGGAGCTGCTGATAATCCGCGTCCACCTGATGTACTGCTTTCGCACTCATTAAGCCTCCATTCCCCTGAAAAATCAACAGCTTTGCTGATAATAACCGGATCAAGTCCGCAGGCCTGCCTGTAATCATTAATGCCCCTAAGGTAAGCTTCATCTTCAAAAAAGAGTGAGCGTTTACTCCTGGTATGTTTTTCATAATCATCAACTGAGGTTCCTCTGACCATGCCTGACCATACAACCCAGTAAAACCAATTAGGTTGTTCTTCAAGTATTTCAGGTGCAGGAGGGTTACCCACTTCACCTAAAGTAACAGGTTTCCCTTCTGATAATGCAAGTAATCCATCGTAATAAGACTTGTTAAAATCATTTCCGTAGATATCAATTGCGAGTATATCGAGGTATTTTGTCCCGGGATAATATTTAACAAATTCCCTTCCTTCCCTGCTGGGTCTGTCTACGCTCCATACCCATAACAGGTTATTAAGCTTATGATATTTTACCATACGATCAAATAACTGCCTGTATAAGGCTGCAGTGGTATATTTGCCTTCATATCTTCCTCCCCACCAGAACCAGTCCCCATTCATTTCATGATAAGGCCTCCATAGGACAGGCACCCTGGCATCCTGAAGCTGTTTAAGATAGGATGCAATTATGTCTACGTGTTTTATCCATTGTTTATAGAGATCGGTTCCGGGAGTAAGAATATCCCTGAATTGTTTGTCTGTCAATCTCCCCTGTACACTTGCAAGAGGTTCAGCAGGGTCTTTTCCCGGAAGAGGTTGAAATGTCACAGGTTCTTCGGCTGTTGGAGGCACTGCATGCCAGCACAGAGTAACAATTGCCCCTTTCTTATGTTGCCTTATAACCTCCTGAATTATAGCTGGCCGGGAGAGATATGAATCCTTGTCGCCATCAGCTGCAAAGCCAAAATCCTGGCTATAAACTACAGGGGTTTTTCCGATATAATCAGCTGCAAAAAGTGTGTTTCTCTCACCTGAAGCAGGGAAATTGTGCTGTCCTGACAAAGTATAAGTTCCACTTATGCTATAGATGTATTTAAGCAGGGCTTTTGCTTCTGGTGAGGCATTTGGGGTTACGGGTTCAACTGCTGCTGCACTAATGCATAAAAATAGCGATAGAGCAAGAACTATTGAGGTTTTATATGATGGATTTATTTTCATATTGCATTATTTCTCTACAGTCATTTAATCTTTTGAAAATCAAGTTTTCCACTCATAGCATCCTTAAAGAAAATTCCGCTCTCTGTCAGATCATACTGCCATGACTTCAATAATCTGGGGCCCCATTCCGGATCAAATACCCAACATATCCAGCTTATTCCTTTGCTCTCGAGGTACTTAATAATCCTGTTTCCATATTCATTGTCAGTTTTCTGACCGGGAAAACCCCCAAATCCAAACTCTGTAGCAACCACAGGATATTTATTGGCAGCAAATCCAAAGTTCTCTTCCCATTTTGGTTCCCAGGGCTGACTCCTTTTGTTTGAATAAGGATGTGTAACATAGGCTATTCCCTCTGCATTTACCGGATCATCATGTAACGGGGAAAGATCATATGCCCAGTCAAGACCAGCAACAAGGGGGATTGTCTCCTTATCAAATGCCCGCATCAGGTTTATTATTTTTTCATTTATATTTTTCCATTCTGCCCACGACATCGAACCTAGTTGTCCACGATAAATTGTTGGTTCATTGAATATTTCATAAAAGGCTACAGTATTGTGTCCTGAAAAATGCTGGGCAATTGTTCTCCAGAATTGGTATGTTTCTGATTTTGAGGTATTATACATAGGATTCTGGAAGAGTTCCATCTCAAGGTTTCCTATAGTGTGCCAGTCAATAATAACATACATTTTCAGATCACTGCACCACTCAACAGCCTGATCAAGCAATTCAAGGTATTTTTCAGGAGTACGTTCTCTCCATGCAACAGGGTGAACAGGTATACGCACAATTCCGGCTCCGGTTTCTTTAACCCTCTCAAAATGAGCCTTATTCCAATGACCCTGTCGTTCAATCTTGTCGGGGTCTGATATTGATAGTCCTCTGAATAATATTGTATCACCATCTGGATTTACAAATGAATTGCCCAGCACCTTAATTAAAGGAAGCGATTTTGCCTTTGGATCAGGTTTTGGGAACCTCCAGGGCCCATCCTGGTACCAGGGTTTTGCTTGCTGTGCTGATAACATAAACATATTGCCTGTAAATGCAAGCAGCATAGTAAGGATAATTAGCTTCTTCATAAAACTTTATTTATTGTTTGTCATACACCATTGTCTCTTCCATATCACCATATGATGATGATGCTTTGGAATTGAGGGACATGTTCTTCTTATCCATTTTATATACCTCAATGATTATCATTTCACCTCCATCACCCATTATCAGTTTTGTGGTGATTGTCAATGACTTCTTATCAGAAGACCAGACTGCTGTCGATTTTTTCTGAGAATCCTGCCACCCCGTGTTAATACATTCCTTTCCGTCGAGTGTAAATTTATCGTTAATAGTAAAATTTTCCCCCTGGAAGCTCGAGTGTTTTTCAACCTTCAGGTCATTACCCTTCTGGTCAATTATTATCTCAAGGGGAGCCATACTCCATTCAGAATTCAAGGTACTCATAGAGGAATTCAATTTCCAGTTACCTGAAAAATTGACATTCTGTGAATGCATCGCTGCTGAAATCATCACAGTAATAGCTAGGAGCATAAATTTTTTCATAGGGTTTGTTTGTTAATTATTTAACAGAAAAATTAATTATTTTTTCAGGTTTGGATAAAGAATTTTGTCCAGATTATATGTTTATGGATGAACCAGTTTACCACGGTATTCCCGCTTTAGCTGCTTTGATGCTTCAGCATTTCCGATTATCTCTTTTTTATCTATATCCCATTTAACAGCTGTACCGGTATAATAAGAGATCATAGCCAGCTGAACCGTAGCAGTAGACTGGAATGCATCTTCAGGTGTACAGGTAAGAAGTCTTTTATCTTTGTTTCTTACAGCCAGCAGGAAGTTTTCAACATGTTTTTCCTGCATCATTTCAGTTGGAATTGAAAGAACCTCCTTCTGGGCATCCCTGCCTGCCGGAAATATCGTAACTCTCGAATCTTCAGCAAAAAGACTGCCTTTATCACCATGAAAGAATATGCCATTATTGAACTCCCTGTTCGCTTCTCCCGTACCCCATAGCCTGTGTTGCCATACCAGCTGAAATTCAGGGAAAGTCATAAATGAAGTTAACGTATCAGGTGTAGTGATCTTACCTTTCAGTTCATTGATGCCACCTTTAGTATAGAAATCCATGGGCATTCCCTCTCCCATTATACGGCGAATAATATCGATATGATGAATTCCCCAGTCGACAAGATGGCCATTCCCATATTCTTTTTCAAGTCTCCACGCTTTATGCCCTATATTAGGACGGTAGTCAAGCTTTGGGGCAGGACCGCACCATTCATCCCAGTCGAGTGTTTCTGGTGGCGACTGGATGGTCGTATCCTCCAGTACCGGTATATAATGGATCTGTGCCATAACCTGATGTACATGACCAATCTTACCGGACTCAATTAATTCTTTTGTTTTTGCGAAGGCCTTGCTTTGTCTTCGCTGGAATCCTACCTGAATTATGGTGCCGGTTTTGTTCGCAGCATTGACCATCGCGATCCCTTCCATTATATCATATGCCAGAGGCTTTTCACAATAGATGTCAAGGCCTTTATTACATGCAGCAATGAATTGAAGGGCGTGCCAGTGAGGTATTGTTCCGATAAAGACTGCTTCAAGACCTTTAATATCAAGTAGTTCCTGATAGAATTTAAAAATCTTTGGTCTCCTGCCCTGAAGTTTTTCTATTTCATCCGCAGATGAATTGAGATGTGCAGAATCAACATCGCAGAGTGCCACCACATCAACCCCGCCTGTTTTAAGAGCAGCTTTTATATCGACCATTCCATACCAACCTGCACCGATAAGGCCGATTTTCAGCTTTCTGTCCTGTGAAAAGCCTGGCAGATAAATTGTAGATGCCATTGCTGCAGATCCTGCAGCTGAGAGTTCAATAAATTTTCTGCGTTTCATATGGTTATCATTTGTTTCAAACTTAGTAAAAAAAACTAACTGTTAACAAATTCGACAGATAGTCTTTTCGCATACCGGGATCATGGTCAGTTTGCCAGGAAAGGGAGGATTTGAGTGATGATTTGTGCAATAATTTGATTGTTTGAAATATAAAAAATAGTATGTTTATGCAATTAAAGCGGAATCAACAGTTTAACACAAACGAATAAATTATCAATTCTATGGCTAATTTTATCAATAACATCAGGCAGGCAGACTGGAAAAAGATATTATTAACTTTTGTAAGAATGGCCATAGGGTGGCATTTTCTTTATGAGGGAATAGCCAAGCTTCTGATTCCCAAATGGACATCCTTTTCTTATCTCTCGAATTCGACTGGTCCATTTGCAGGATTGTACCACTGGATGTCATCGGTCCCTTTTATTCTTAAATTTGTGGATATCCTGAATATATTTGGATTGCTGGTAATTGGAGCAGCATTGTTTCTTGGACTCTTTTCAAGAATCGCTGCGATATGCGGGGCATTACTTCTTTCACTTTATTATTTTGCATACCCACCGTTCGGGGATTCTCTTTTCAGTGTCTCAGAAGGTCACCTTTTCATTATTGACAAAATATTTATTGAGGCAATTGTTCTGATCTTCATTGTTTTCCTCAGGGAAAAGGGCTATGGGCTTGATCTGTTTCTTGAGATCATTAAAAAAGGAAGGAAGAAGGATCAATCTACAGTTGAAGGCTCATCGGAATATTCCGATTCAAGACGAGAGGCGCTGAAAAATCTTGCCACACTCCCATTCCTGGGATTGATGGGTGTATGGGCCGGAGAGAATCACAGAAAATATGGTGTTGATGTACTTTCGGGTGCAACAATCCAGTTAAACAGGACTTCAATAGGCGAACTTAAAGGTACCATTCCAAAAGGAAAAATAAAGGAACATGAGATCAGCCGGCTGGTGCTTGGTGGAAATCTCATAGGAGGATGGGCACATTCCCGTGATCTGTTATATGTTCCATCGCTCTTCAAAGCATATAATACAGAGAAAAAAATATACGAGACTCTGATGCTTGCCGAAGAGGCTGGTATTAATGCCATAAATATTGGTTATCCTACCAATGCCTTGATTGCCAAATATAAGAGAATGACCGGAAGCAAGATAAAAGTTATTTCGCAGGTAGCCCCGAACATGGAGAAGGGTGACATATACGAACAGATAAACGGGGCTATGGAGTTTGGTGCAGATATTCTTCAGGTTCAGGGAAACTGGTGTGACTGGCTTGTAAGAGATAAAAAGACTGAAGTAATTGTTTCAATGCTTGAAAAGATAAAAAGCTATGGAAAAACAACAGGTCTGGCTTCACATACAGTTGATTCGCTTATTTATTGTGAAGAACAGGGAATTATACCTGATTATTACATGAAGACCATGCATCATGATAATTACTGGTCTGCTCACCCGAGAGAGAACCGTGTGCCTTTTGAAGTTGACGGGAAAAAATCGCTTGATCATAACCAGTTCCATGATAACCTGTTTTGCCTGTTTCCTGACAGGACTGTGGAATTTGTCAGCAAAGCCACAGTGCCTGTGATGGCTTTTAAAACTCTTGCTGCGGGTGCAATAGAGCCTAAAGATGGTTTTAAATGGGCATTTGAGAATGGGGCTGACTTTATCTGCGTGGGAATGTTCGATTTCCAGGTGGTGAGTGATGTTAATATCTGCCTCGATACTCTTAAGAACATGCAGAACAGGAAAAGGCAGTGGTACGGGTAGGCCCCCGACCACGCTTTGGTGTGGTCACCCCCTGAAGGGAGTTCAATTCTATGATACAAATTAAGCCCCCTTCAGGGGGCAGGAGCCGGCGTAAGGCGGATCCGGGGGAAACTATGTAGGATTGATAACTAATCTCCTAAGACTTTAAACTGCCATCTGGGATTCTGTGATTTCTGATGTTCTACCCTGATTATCTCTTTTACCTTTATAATTATTTCAGGATGATCATCTGCGATGTTTTTTGTTTCTCCCTTATCTGATTCAAGATCATATAATTCAAACAGTGTATTTCCCTTATGCATTTCCTTTCGCAAAGCCTTGTATTTGCCTGTTATTACAGCCTGCTGTCCACCTGATTCAGGAAATTCCCAGTATAGATATTTATGCTCTTTCTGTTTTTTACCGGCAAGCTCAGGTAAAAAACTTACGCCATCAGAATCGTCAGGCGCCTTGATTCCGGCAATTTCACAAAGGGTTGGCATAATATCCCAGAATGCTGAAACATGGTCAGAAATGCTCCCCGGAGCGATCGTGGAGGCCCATGATGCTATCATAGGCACTCTGATCCCCCCTTCATTGACATTCCCTTTGGCATAACCCTGTTCACTTCTGAACGGACCTCCGCTGTCGAACCAGGGGGAATCAGTACCTCCATTAAAGGTAGGACCATTATCGCTTGTAAAAATTATCAGTGTGTTATCATATATACCAAGTTCTTTAAGCTGACCAATAAGGTTCCCTACCTGGTCATCAAGATAAGAGATCATTGCTGCATAGGCAGCATGAGGATACCTGTGCGGGAAATAGCTCTTCTCCCCCAGGTATGGTTTCTCATCGCCGAATTTATCGACATAGTAATCGACCCAATTCTGAGGCGCCTGAAGGGCCACATGAGGGATAGGTGTAGCCCAATAGAGGAAAAAGGGAGTATTCTTATTGTCATTTACAAAATCTGTAAGTTTTGTAAACATTATGTCCGGTGCATATTCTTTAAGATTATAATCGGAATAGCTTTCAGGATCAAGAGGATCTGCATTCTTATCAAGAAGGGTATTCGGAGCAATGGTATCATTATCAAGATAATACCTGTGATCATTTTCATACAGGAAGAGAGGATAATATGTATGAGCCATTCGCTGGCAGTTTATGCCAAAGAAATAATCGAAGCCCATCTTTGTTGGTATACTCTCTGTTTGGGGAGCTCCCAATCCCCATTTTCCAATCATACCTGTAGTATAACCGCTTTTCTTAAGAAGGCTTGCTATTGTCGGAGTACCTGTCGCGAGTGGTCGCTGACCTTCAAGGGTTGAATCGGCTATCATAGCCCTGTAATTCCATACATCACCCCTGTCGCCCCATTCATCATTACCCCTTACCTGTGAGTGGCCGGTATGCTTGCCTGTAAGTAATACACATCTTGCAGGAGCACTGACCGGAGCTCCGCTATAATGCTGAGTAAAAAGCATTCCTTGGGCAGCCAGCCTGTCTATATTAGGAGTCTCAATTTTGCTCTGGCCATACACTCCAAGATCGCCATAACCCAGGTCATCTGCAAGGATGTAGATTATGTTGGGTTTAGCCGGGCTGATTTTTGCCTGCCTGTTATCACTGTTTTTGCACTGGATAAGGAGTGTGCTTACACCCAATATTTTAATCAATATTAAATCTCTGTTGCTCATATAATTATATTTTTATTCCCATCAGGCAGATATCATCGATTTGTTCATAACAGCAACCGGTTTTTGGATTAATATATGCTTTCCACTCATCTAATCTTTCCTCAATCTTAGACTTCTGGTTTCTGATATCCGGGGAAATGGTTTCGAGAATGACTGTTCTGAGCGAATTGTACATAAATCTCTTACCTTCCGGACCTCCAAACTGATCACATATACCGTCTGAGAAGAGGTAAATCCTGTCATCCTTATGAATATTAACAGAATGCCTGGTATAGGGTTCCATCAGATCAGAGAATGATACCGTCATCTGGTCTCCCTTGATTTCATAAATAACATACTTCCCATTATCAGTTCGCTTTGCTGAAGGAAGGGACTCCTGATCAATTTTCCTGACAATATATACAGGATTATTTGCTCCTGCAAATTCAATTATTGAGGTTTCCCTGTTATAAAAGCAGATTGATATGTCCATACCGTCTTTTTGTTCCCACATTGCTCCTTTTTGTTTTAAGGATTCAATAACCATGTTACGCACTCTGTTGAGTACAACTTCCGGGTGGATGACCCCCTCTTTCATTACAACTTCATCAAGGAAAGAGAGGCATAGCATGCTCATAAAGGCCCCCGGTACGCCATGGCCGGTACAATCTGCTACACAGAAAACAGTATACTGGTTCAAATTTTTTACCCAGTAGAAATCGCCACTTACAATATCTTTTGGTCTGTAGATGATAAAATGATCACCAAGATATTCCTGCATAAGGCTTTCATTAGGAAGAACCGCATTCTGAATTCGCTGTGCGTAGTTGATAGAATCGACTATCTCTTTTTTTTGCACTTCAAGTACAATGTTTTTCTCCTGTATTTCATGAGTACGCTCCGCAATCGTTTTTTCAAGTTTTTTGTTTATTGCGATCAATCGCCTGGTATTGATCTTGATCGCAACATAAATGAATACAGATATCAGAATAACATATAGGAGATATGCCCATGTTGTCCTGTACCAGGGTGGTAAAACAGTAAAGCTGAAAACCTGTTCATTGCTAACATGGTTATAAATATTCCTTGCTTTTACGAAGAACTTGTAATCTCTTTCTCTCAGATTACTGAAGACTATCCTGTTATCTTCGCTCCAGTGACTGTATGCGGTATCCTGACCATAAAGCATGTATGAGAACAATGTCCTTTCCTGTCCTTCAAAGAAAGGAGCAGCAAAATCGAAGGTTAGTGTATTCTGTTTGTATTTAACAATGGGTCTGGTTTCTGTAATTTTAATCTTCTTTCCTGATCCGGTTGCCGGAATGGAGCTAAAAGAAAGAACTGAATCTGACCCACAGGTGACCCTGGTAATAAGAGCAGTGAAATCCACGGAATAGTCTTTGAACCCTTTTTCATTATATCTCAGAAGACCGTCATCCCCTCCTATCCAGCATATCCCGTTATTCTCATGGAGAATGACATTAATTTTCCCGATATATGAAAGTGCAAAGGCATTTCTCTCAAATGAATAATCGTTTCTTTTATCGAAATATCCCAGATCACCATCCAGATTTACATAGATCCTGTCCCAGGTATCCTCAGCAAAATAGAGCGGTTTTCCTATGATCTCTTTTGAACTGCCCAGTTCGCTGAATTCGAAATAACCTCTGTAGAATTCCGGTATGTTCTTCAGAGAATCAGGCAATTGAGCCTGAATGATTTTTTCATCTACAAAGGATAATAGTCCAATGCTCTGTGAAAATAATATTTTATTATCGATGCTGAAAGGCAGCACCCATGTCTGTTCTGCCAGTCCGTCAGCCGAATGATATTTGTCGACTTTGTAGTTTGATGGATCAGTAAACTTCATCCGCACAATTCCATCAGTCGATGTACCCATCCACAGTGTAGTCAGCTCAGGGTCATCAGACTCTTCAATCCTTACTATATCCTCGGTTATCTCAGGAATATCCATGATCTTCTTCCAATTCCCTGAATATCTATATAGTAAAAATCTATTTCTGACAGATATGAACAGTATCTTTAGTTTTTGCGAATAATGAAGAGCATTTATATCGAAAGTTGCAACCTTTTTAATTTCATTATTTTTAATTTCATACAATTCATTCCCTGTATTTACAAGGAGGCTTTCATCAGCAAGGCATAAGCTGCGTACCTCTTTATAGATATCACTGTACGGGATAAAAGTACTGCTTAAATCACGCGATCTCTGATTCAGAATGAAGAGGCCATCTGTTGTACCAAGGAAGAGCTCTTTCTTATATCTTACTATAGAATTGATGTTTCCTGTTATTCCTGCTTCTGGTCCATACAATGAAACCGGTGATGAGTAACAGATCTGGTCAACACCATTATCTGTGCAGGCCCATAAATTTCCCTGGTAATCCTGCATCAATGAAAGCACACTGTTTACCTTCAGTCCGCTATTCCTGTTAATAATAGTCAGGACATTAAAGTTTTCATCTGTTATTATTATACCGTTGGTAAGAGTATTGATTGCAATTCTACCGTCAGTTAACCTTATAGCGCCGTAACTGAATTTAATAATTTCATCTGTTTTAAGGAGAGAATATTCTGAAGTAATTTTATCCAATGACCATAGCCCATCTTCATGTGTAATAAACAGATATCTGTTCTTGTCCTGACTTTCGAGCATGGAAAAAACACCAAAATCTTTCAGAAACTCACTCCCTTTAACCAGATGAAGGCTGTCCTCCTCCATCTTCATTATTCCTATGCCACGTTGGCGGATGAACAGTTCATCATTTATTATAAATGAGATATGGAAGGATGTTTCTGGAAGTACCGATTTCAGTTCACCACCGGAATATATAAAAAGAGCTTCCTCATATTGAAAGAATACCCGGTTTTTTACTGCCCAAACCCTGATTATATCTGAAAAATTCAGATTTCCAGTCAGCTGATCAGATATTGAAACATAATTCAGTTTGCCTGTTTCATCAGTTTGGAGATATCCAAATTCCCCAAGAGCACCGGCATAAATAACATTTTCATCACTTACAGCAATTGCTTTTATCCACAGGCTTTGATTTTTAACAGGTATATAGGACCAGGAGTTCCCATTGTACTGAAGCAAACCTCCTGCATTTCCAAAATAGAGAATACCGTTCCTGTCCTGGACACAGGCATAGTTCGTTGCCTCTCTTCCTATTCCATAATCTTTTGGAGAATAGTAATTAATCTTGAAGCCTGAACTTTGTGAAACAGTATATGATGTTGAGATAAAAAGAAGGAAAAGTGAAGCTATAATTTTCATGCAAGATTCAGATCTAGCCGGTGGAATTATTGGTTGAGTCCTAAATCCTCTTTAAGCCATCTCTTCAGATTTGTTTCATCAATACTCCCATAGAATTCCTGGATAAATGCATTTATCTCATTCAATTTCTCCTCATAGGTATTCATCTCCATCTGATGGATAATTATTGAAATCTCCTTCCAAAGGACATTGAGATCGGCAAAAACAGGAGAAAAAGAGCAAACCGGTTTTAGCACAAAGGAATCTCCTTCCTGATAGTATATTAACTTCATCTGTTTAATATCGGAGGCAGGAATCTCGCTTCCGTCAACTGCCAGAAGCTCAGGTTGCCTTATAATAAGGGTATCAGCATTAAATGTGAGTCTTTTGTTAATTGTCTTGTTATGGTAATCAAAGGTTAGATAGAAGAAATCTTTACTGTTCATCGGGTAGATTGCAGTATCGATCAATATCCGGTTTTCAGCAAGCATTAAATAATTATCTTCCAACTGAGCTGACAGATTATGTTTGTCAGTAACAGTTTTTACTGACCGTGTTCTTATCTTTCCTGAAGATGGCAGAAAATTGGATTTTGAATTTTTAAACTCATCCATATTTTCAGAAGTGAGCAGAAATCTTCCCAGCTCAGGATTGATAACTGCCGCCCGCGATTCAGGTATCCTGAACAACAAATTTTCATTCCGGGCAAACGAAGTCCCTGTTCCCAGGGGGTTTCCGGTACGTTCAATAACAATGTTGCCATTTACTTTTATGACTGTGAAATAGTCCTGTGCATTTGCTTCACTTACAAAAAAAACAAATGACAATAAAAAGAGAATAACCTTTTTCATGGCATTCATGTTTGATGTATGTTGTACAAGTTAATCAAAATAATTCACATTAATCAAAATAATTCACAACACAATGATTTTTAATATCTTGTTTATATGCATTGGTCAAAATAAATTTGCTGTCTGTTTAATATTGTGTAAATTTGATAACAGATAGAGATGTTTTTGTTCATAATAATCCACATTTATGAAAAAACAACAACTGCTTCTTATTCTGATTTTATTCCTCTCAGTATTAAACTCTTACTCCCAGGATTTTCAGATTGCTTCCCCAAGGCTTGAATTTGACGGCAACAAACTTCTTATCTCCTATGATATGCTCAATGCAAAAAAATCTGATCAGTTCTATGTATGGGTTGAAATAGAAAAGAAAAACGGAGAAGCACTGAATGCTAATTCACTTACCGGTGACATCGGAGATATTAAAGCCGGAACTAACAAAATGATTAGCTGGATCCCTTCCAATGATTCTGTTTTCCTGAATGAAGTGGTTAATGTTGAGCTGAAGGCAGAAAAATACATGAAATCATACAATAAAGGGAAAATGACGCTTCTGTCAATTGTTATTCCCGGGCTTGGACAGACAAAAATGAGCAATGGTAAACCCTACTGGCTAACGGGAATTGCAGCCTATGGAACACTGGCCGGAGGTCTTATTACGCACAGTAACTATTTAAAATCATATGATAAATACCTGACCGAGGAAGATCCTGTGAAACGATCTGAATTATTTGATCAGAGCCAGACGCAGATGAATTTGTCGGGTGCATTATTGGTAACATCCGCTGCAATCTGGGTTACAAATCTGATATGGGTTGGAATCACACCAAACAGGTATCAGCCCCTCAGTCACGCTAAGATCACCCTTGCTCCTTCCAATAATCCTGCAAGGGGTACCAACATGTTGACACTGAAAGTTAATTTTTAATAATCAACGAGATGAAACGGTTAGTTTTTATCGGGATCTGCCTGGCAGTTTTTTTGAACGCCGGAGCACAGGTTGTTACCAGCGGGAAGGTTTCCATTCTTATCAACAACAAAGCGCCTGTTGAGATAAAACAGAATACTCCCGTCGTTTTTGAGTCAAGCAGAATTACAAAGCCTTCTACAGGTAATGAATTGCCCTACGGACTTGGGAAATACTACGCCCTCGTAATCGGAATTAACGATTACACTGATCCCAATATTAACGGGCTTGACTATTGTATCAGAGATGCAGAGTCATTCTATAACACACTGACAGGCCTGTACACTTTTGAAAAAGAGAATGTACGATTGCTGAAAAATGCAACAATGGCAGATATTGTATCCTCTTTGGACTATTTTTCAAAAAAGGTTAAGCCTGATGATAATTTTCTGATCTTCTATGCAGGACATGGAGTATGGAACCCTATATCTGAGACCGGTTTCTGGCTTCCATCGGATGCAGAGAAGAACAGTACTCTTAACTGGTTTCGCAACAGTGCGCTTCGTGATTATCTGAGGGAAGTAAATTCAAAACATACACTGCTTATTACAGATGCCTGTTTCGGTGGTTCTATCTTCAAAACACGCGCAGCATTCAGTGATGCTACGCTTGCTGTTAACAAACTTTATGAGCTGCCGAGCAGAAAGGCCATGACAAGCGGGACGCTTACAGAGGTCCCTGATCAGAGCGCTTTTCTGAAATATATGATAGAGAGGCTTAATACAAACAATGAGAAATATCTTTCGAGCGAGCAGCTGTTCAGCAGCTTCAGGATTGCAGTGATAAATAACAGCAATGTGGTTCCACAGTTTGGAGAAATAAAGGATGTAGGAGACCAGGGAGGCGATTTCATTTTTATCCAAAAATAAGAAAGAGTACGCTTGCTTGAATATAAACTGAAACTCCATAGTTATGAAGAGAAATGCAGAAACGCTATTTCTTCTTACATGTTTATTAATCTGCATATTAGCCACATACACCTGTAAAAAGCTCGTAAAGTCAATGATGGTCTCTACAGGAGAGGTGACCAACATCCAGACTAATTCAGCAGAAGCTTCCGGAATGGTTATTGACCTCGGTGAAGGGGCTACGCAGCATGGACATTGTTATGGGACTTTACCCAATGTTACCATTGCAGGAACCAAAACCCAGCAGGGAACTCCTCCAACCGGAGGATTTACAAGTCAGCTGACAAATCTCACCGCTGGTACCAAATACTACATCAAAGCATACATTAGTGACGGATCTGAAACTGTTTACGGAAAAGAAATAAGTTTCACAACTGTGGCAGCCACTATTCCAGTTGTTACGACTTCCGCAGTCACTTCTGTAACAACTCTGACGGCAGTGAGCGGAGGTGATATTACAAGTGACGGAGGCGCATCTGTCACTGCAAAAGGTATATGCTGGAGCACTTCAACAGGACCAACAACAGAAGGAAGCAAGACTTCAGATGGTACGGGAACAGGTGTTTTTACAAGTAGCCTTACTGGATTATCTCCCAACACAACTTATTTTATCAGGGCTTATGCAATCAACACTTCAGGTACAGGTTATGGTGATGAATTGAGCTTTAAAACTATAGCAGCGGCTCCTCCAGTCCTCTCTACTGCAGAAATAACAGATATTACTCAGAATACAGCTACAAGCGGAGGCAATATAACAAGTGACGGAGGAGTCCAGGTTACAATAAGAGGTGTATGCTGGAACACCTCTGGCAGCCCGACAACTGCTGACAGTAAAACAGAAGATGGAGAAGTGACAGGAAGCTTTGTAAGCAGCCTTACAGGATTAACAGGCAACACAACTTATTATGTGAGATCATATGCCACAAACAGTGCAGGAACTTCATATGGTGATGAAAAAAGCTTTAAGACCGGAGCTGTATTGTCAACCGTTACCACAACAGTAATCACCTCTGTTACTTCAACAGGTGCTGTAAGCGGAGGTGATATAACTGATGATGGAGGTTCACCGGTCACTGCACGAGGTGTTTGCTGGAACACAGGAGGCAGTCCGACAACTGCAGATAGCAAAACTTCAAATGGTTCAGGGACCGGCAGCTTTGCCAGCAATCTCGCGGGATTAACAGCAAATACTACCTACTATGTAAGGGCATACGTTACCACTAGTGTAGGAACGGCTTACGGTGGTGAACTGAGTTTTACGACAAGTACTGTGTCTATCGGATTACCTACTATATCAACTACCGCAATAACAGCGATCACATCAACGACAGCCAGCAGTGGAGGTAATATCACCGGTAACGGAGGGTCAACTGTAAGTATCAGTGGAGTTTGCTGGAGTACTTCTTCCAATCCGACTATCATTGATAATAATACCGTTGACGGAACAAACACAGGATCATTTACAAGCAGTATAACCGGTTTGAATCCCGGAACAGTATATCATGTAAGGGCTTATGCAACCAACAGTGTCGGAACAGCTTATGGCTCTGAATTAAGTTTTACCACAAACGCTGCTGCCATTTCACCGCCTACAGCAGCAGCAGCAGCAGCTACATCTGTTGCAAATACCTCTGCCACATTAAATGGCGCAGTAAATGCCAATGGAAATGATGCAACTGTGACCTTCGAATATGGGTTCACAGACCTGTACGGATCTGAAATTGCTGCAATACCTTCTCCAGTTACAGGATCAACAACAGTAAGTGTAAGTGCCAACTTAGCCGGATTGACAGTGGGAACTCTTTACCATTACAGGGTAAAAGCAGTCAATGCCGGAGGTACTACCTACAGTGTTGATAATACACTTACAACACTGCAGATTCCGGATGCAATAACAGAAGCAGCCACTACAGTTACAATTACTGATGCAACACTGAATGCAACGGTAAATGCAAATAATCTGTCAACAACTGTTACATTCGAATATGGAATAACGATCGGTTACGGAAATACAGTAACAGCAGTTCCCAATCCTGTTACCGGATTAGCTCCAACAGATGTAAGTTATGGACTATCAAGTTTAGATCCGGGAACAACCTATCACTTCAGGATTAAAGCGGTGAATACAGGAGGAACAACTTACGGTGAAGACAAAACATTTACGACCCTTTGTACATCGCCTTCAGCAACCACAGATGCAGCAACCCAAACAGATGTTAACAGTACCACATTAAATGGCACTGTAAATGCAAACGGTTTTTCAACTGCCGTGACATTTGAGTATGGCACAAGTACCAGTTATGGAACTGAAGTAGTAGCATTGACCAGTCCTGTGACAGGGAATGTTAATTCTGCCGTAAGCGCTAATATTGGTGGATTAACATCGAACACTCTATATCATTATAGGGTGAAAACTATAAACTGTGGAGGAACAACTTTTGGGAGTGATATGACTTTCATCACAAAGGCATCAGTTACAACGACTCCAATATCAAATATTACAGCAACAACTGCTTCAAGTGGTGGTACTATAGCTGTTGGTGGAGGTGAAAGTATTACCACAAGAGGTGTTTGCTGGAGTACAATCACAAATCCAACAATCGCGGATAGTAAAACTATAGATGGTTCAGGGACAGGGAGTTTCATAAGTAGTATTTCAGAGTTAACTTCCAACTCAGTATACTATGTCAGAGCTTATGTGACAAATGATGGAGGCACCTCCTATGGAGAACAAGAGAGTTTCACTACATTAGCCACTATAGCAACCACAGCTATATCAAATATAACAGCTAGCTTTGCTTCAAGTGGTGGTACAATAGATTTTGGAGGAGGTGCAAGTATCCTGGAACGAGGAATTTGTTGGAGTACAACCATAAATCCAACAATAAATGATTATATAACTACAAGTGGAGCAGGAACAGGGAGTTTTAGCAGCGACATTCCTGGATTGTCTTTTTTTACTACATATTTTGTAAGGGCATATGCAACTAACATTTCTGGCATTGTATATGGTAATGAAATAAGCTTCAAAACATTATGTGAAGGGACATATACTGTTAACCATACATCTGGTACTGTGGCCCCTGTGACAAAAACAGTAACATACGGATTACAAGAGATAAATAATCAATGCTGGATAACGCAAAATCTTGGTGCAGACAATCAGGCAAGCTCAGCCACGGATAACTCTGAGACTGCAGCAGGATGGTACTGGCAGTTCAACCGCAAGCAAGGCTACAAACATGATGGGACAACCCGGACTCCAGCCACAGCATGGCCTTCAATTGATGAATTTAGCGACTGGGTATCTGAAAACGATCCATGCAATATTTTATTAGGCACAGGTTGGAGAATTCCTACAATTTATGAGTGGATTTGGGTAAGTAATCCATGGGAAAATTATAATGATGCTTACAATTCTGTTCTAAAGATGCATGCTGCAGGGGGGTTAGGAGGAGGTGATTTAATTTTAAGAGGTTCTGAAGGCCATTTTTGGTCAAACTATCAAATCAGCACTACTGCAGCTCAGAATTTGGAGTGTAGTTCCATTGAATGCTATTGTCCTGTGACGTCAAAAGCTATGGGCACACCGCTCCGTTGTTTGAAAGATTAGCTAATTGAAGTGTTCTTCAAATGGACAAAGTAAAATCTCACTATAAGTATCTTTGGCGACACTCAGAAAATGCGGTAAATCTTAATATATAGGCAGCAATTTGTACTTATCTCATTGTGGATTAAGTCAAGTATCAGCATAAAAGTACCTTGTCAATATGTGAAATCATGCAAATCCTTGGTGTATCCGTTTTTAATAAAACTTCATTAAAAGAACTAATTAAAGAAAATCAAATCAATCAAAATATCAAAGATCAGTATACCTTATTTATCTTTAATTTTTATACGCATAAGCACTATCCTGTAGTTAATTAATAGAGAAAAAATGAAAATCGATAAGTTAATCCTTGTTTCTCTTTTAATGATTTTAATATCACTGAGTGTCTGCAAAAAACTCGAAAAGTCAATGCTGGTTTCACAGGTGAGGTAAATAATATCCAAACCAACTCTGATGAAGCTTCCGGAATGGTTGTTGATTAGATGAAAGATAATGGTGATTCCTCTTTAATAACCTTTGGTGAATAATACAAAGGTTTATGATCAAAAGTCAGCTTGAAAAGATAATTGATGAGAAAGTTACTACCGGAAAAGCAATTATTGTGTTGGGCCCACGTCAAACCGGTAAAACTACTCTCATTCAAACGATTCTGGCTCATAAAGACAATTGTCTGATTCTGATTTGCGATGATCCATTTGTCTAGTCTTATAATACAAGTTGCACCTACGGTAACAAGGTATACCACTTAGGAGATCCTTCATCCGCCAGCCGGCGGATGAAGGATGACAGTTGCGTTTCAGGGGTAATGGTTACGAAGAAGCATTGTGGGCTAAAGCCCGGTATAGAAGTTTCTGTATAACCCCGGACTTAAGTCCGGGGTTATTGATAATGAGATGATTGTGGACTTTAGTCCAAAAGCAGACTTTTTGTAATAATCTCAAAACGAGAATGCTGACAGTAAAGACAGATGTTAAAACAGAGCCTTAATCTTTGTGACAGGCTCTTCGTCGATGAAACACATAGCAGTTAAAAAATTGTTTGTTATTTAAACAAAGTATAACTTTATATAAACAAAGTTCTTAATAGCAATAAACATTTTTGCGCCATGAATAAAAGACTAATACTTTCAGTTGTAATTTTATTTACCCTGTTATTTGTTGTATTTGATTCATGTAAAAAGGATAAACTCACTCCCCCTGTAATAACTACAGCATCTGTAACTGAAATTACTCCGACTACAGCTACATCAGGAGGGGACCTGGTCGAAATCTCAGGGGCTTCAATAATTTCCAAGGGAGTTTGCTGGAATACATCTACGGACCCGACAGTTTTAAACAATAAGACTACTGAAAGTGGTACATTAGGCTCTTACGTAAGCAAAATTACCCAGCTTACTCCAAATACTATGTACTATGTAAGAGCTTATGCAATCAGCAGCGAAGTTACGGGTTATGGAAATCAGGTATCATTTACCACACTCCAGGCCGGAGTTCCTGTTATAACAACAACAGCAATCGATTTAATCTTAGTTACATCAACAACGGCAAAAAGCGGGGGCACAATAACAAGTGATGGAGGAGCCCCTGTTACAGCACGCGGTGTTTGCTGGAATACAGATCCTGGCCCGACTACAGCAAATAATTCCACATCCAATGGCTCTGGCACAGGTAGTTTTATTAGCGATTTGACAGGATTAACAGCCGGTACAACATATTATGTTCGTGCTTATGCAACCAACAGCGAGGGTACTGCCTATGGGAATGAATTGATGTTTGCAACTAACGCAATTATTCCGTCAATATCCACTACTGCCCCTGGCTCCATCACCTCAACTACCGCCAGCAGCGGAGGTATCATAACAAGTGATGGCGGCTCAACAGTAACTGCACGTGGAATCTGCTGGAGTACATCAGCAAATCCGACAACTGCAAACAACATAACTACAGACGGGTCAGGAACAGGTACCTTTACAAGCAATTTAACAGGATTAAAAGGGAATACAACTTATTATATAAGGGCTTATGCTACTAACAGTGCAGGAATCGCTTATGGAAATGAGCTTACTTTTACTACAATTCCTGTTTCAGCAGTTGTTCCCATTCTTACAACAACAACACCTTCATCTGTTACCACCACTACGGCAAGCAGTGGTGGAGTTATAAGCAGTGATGGTGGGGCCTCAATTACTGCACGGGGTGTATGCTGGAGCACTGCAACTAATCCGACAACAAGTGATAATAAAACTGATGATGGTTCCGGCTCAGGGAGCTTCACTAGCAGTATCACCGGCTTAGCAGCCAACACCACTTATTATGTAAGAGCTTATGCAACCAACAATACAGGAACCGGTTATGGCAACGCTGTATCCTTTAAAACACAAGAGGAAACTGGAGAAACAGTAACCGACCCGGATGGTACTGTTTATCACACAGTAACCATAGGTATGCAGGTGTGGATGGTTGAGAACCTGATGACCACGAAGTTAAATGACAACACATCCATTCCTCTGGTAACTGATGCAACAGCATGGGGTGATCTCGAAACCCCGGGCTATTGCTTCCCCGGCAATGATGAAAATAATAAAGCAACTTATGGTATGCTATATAACTGGTATGCAGTCAATACGGGTAAACTCTGTCCCACCGGCTGGTATGTGCCCACCGATGCAGACTGGACGACACTTACAACCTATCTTGGTGGTGAAAGTGTGGCAGGTGGCAAACTGAAAGAAGCCGGCACAATCCATTGGCAAACACCTAATGCGGAAGCTACCAATGAGACAGGTTTTACTGCTCTTCCGGGGGGTGACCGATGGTATAATGGTACATTCGGTTCAATTGGTACAGGAGGTTACTGGTGGAGTTCTACACAGCACAGCGAGAGCTTTAGCTGGTACCGGTTCATGTACTACCTTCTTGGCTATGTAGACAGAGACTATCATGGGAAGGAATATGGTCATTCTATCCGTTGCATCCAGGGTGTAGGTCAGGTAATACCGATCGTCACCACCAACGACGTTACAGACATTACTTCAACAAGCGCCACATGCGGTGGAAATGTAACAAGTGATGGAGGAGCATCCGTTACTGCTTATGGAGTATGCTGGAACACTTCTCTCAGACCTACTATAGATGACAGCAAAACAAACGATGGCTCAGGAACAGGAAGCTTTACAAGCAGTCTTACCGGATTAACAGCCAATACAACATATTATGTCCGTGCATATGCAACTAATAGTGAAGGTACAGACTATGGAAGTGAAATAACTTTTACTACACCTTAGCAGTGTCTGGCGCACCAACTATTGGTACGGCTACAGCCGGTAATGCGCAAGCTACACTAACATTTACAGCGCCGGCCAGTATCGATGGCTCTGCTATTACCGGGTATACTGTAACTTCAAATCCTGGTGGTTTACCGGGTGCCGGGAGTGACAGCCCTGTTACAGTCAGAGGCCTTACCATTGGAACTGCCTATACTCCCATATGTACGTTATTGAATGGTATTTGTTTAACATTGGGCTTTAGTAGGTAATTACAATAAGGTTCTTCTGAAAATCATACTTATGCAAAGTTCATTTTAGGAAATACGTTTACCATCCCCGGTGTTATCGCAAGACTCTATGTTATAATTCCGGATTATTCCTTAATAACCCCGGATTTAAGAACGGGGTTATTGATCCTGGACAGTTCTCTCAAGTTGTTCATATTAAGTACATTTGAAATAACAATAATTGTTGTTAACTTTGTTTTATATTGATTTTTTTCCCTTAGTGAATCGTTTAAATAATTGGAAATGAGAATAATATCTGATTGTATTTTGTCGGAAATCAGGAGTTTCGTTCTTTTAATAATTCTCTTTCCTTTTTGTTTTTCAACCCGATCCCAGGATATTACAATTAAAATACATTTACGGGGTTTATACGAATCCAAAATATCCCTGCTCCCATTAGCCGGGCCAAATGCTCTTAAACCTGTACTCTCGGTTGAAGGAGTTAAAAACGGTGAAACTGCAACACATAAATTTCCTGATGAAAATCTGCCTGGCGAATTTGTTCTCAGATTCGATTATAAGGAAAAGGAATCAAGTACTCCCTACCCTTCCGAAAAACGTATAATAGCCGGCAATCAAAACCTAGAACTGTGGGTACACCCGATATTTTGCAATAATCCCGACAGCACCTGGTTCCAGGAGGATGAAAAAGAAAACAAAGCTTTTTTGAATTTTTCAATCGAGAATACCAGGCAAAAACAAATGATCGGACTTTTGCAGAACTTACTGCTTAATTATGATGATCCTTCTTCACCGTTTTACAGGGAGTGCATTGAGGAGTATGAAAAGAGACGTATCTCTTCAAATCAGTGGATTGATGAGCAGATAATGTTGAATAACACTCTTTTTGCAAGCAAAATGTTCGGATTTCAAAAGATACCTGAGATTGACTGGAAAGGCTCTGAAGCTGAACGCAAACAAAGCCTGCAGGACAATTATTTCAATGAGATGGATTTCAACGAACCTCTTATTCTAAAAACCACAAATATGAAAGAGTGGATGGATGGTTATGTAAATCTTTACGGAGAACAGGCTAAAAGTGTACCTATGCGGGATTCTCTTTTCACTCTTGCAGGAAAGAATGCAATTGAAAAGGCGAAAAATGGTGACCCGCTTGTTTATGGCTGGATGGTGGATTATTTCTTCAAGGGATATGAGAGCTTCAATATTGAGAAAGGAATTAAAATGCTTGAAACATACATGAATGATCCTGATTGTCTTACTACTAAAAGACAGGAAATAAACAGAAGACTGGAGGGGATGAAAACATTGATACAGGGGACTACTGCCCCCGATATTATTCTGCTGGACTCTGAGAACAAGCCATTTATCTTAAGTAGTTTACACAATAAAAAAGATATCCTGGTATTATTCTGGTCGGCTGACTGCGTTCATTGTAAAGAGATGACCGGAAAACTTTATGAGTTGTATCAGAAACCTGAAGTTAAGCAGAAAATTGATATTGTTGCTGTCAGCATAGATGAAACAGATACAGAAATACAGGCATGGAGGGAAAAGATTGGAGAGATGAACGGATGGATACATCTTAGAGCAGAAGAGGGTGTCCGCAGTAAGGTTGCCCGGGACTATTTTATTCTGAGTGTTCCTGTTATGATTTTAATTGATGCTGAAACAAAAAAGATAATCGGTCTGCCTGATGATACAAGACAACTGGAAAGGCTTTTAAAGTAGTCTCTGCATTTTTAAACCACAGAGACACAGTCCCGATAGCTATCGGGAGCACGGAGGGACATAGAGTAGTTGCTATTCAGTTATATGTTTTGCTAGTAAAGACCTGAAAAAACAACTTTCTTTTTATGTAAATACAGGTTGCTGATAATCCTGCAACCTAATCTGTTCAAAAATAGTCTCTTAGAAGATACCTGGTATTCTATTTCTTTTTTATATATTTTGTTTATAATCAATATTATATATATTTGAAAAAAGGTATGTAAAATGTAATTATCTTAAAGCTTAAATTATGCTGAAACAAGGACTTTTTATTCTGATCTTGTTTTTTGTTCTGCATTTAATAACTTCTGCACAGGGAGTCCAGATCGGAACACCTAAACTTGATTTTGATGGCAATATGCTCTCCATTACCTATGATATAAGCAATGCAAGTCAGACTGATAAATTTTATGTCTGGGTAGTGATCATGAAGAAAAATGGTGAAATATTGAAAGCTAATTCATTAACGGGTGATATTGGAGATATAAAAGCAGGTAACAATAAAGTAATTATATGGATTCCGGCAAACGATAATGTTTTTTTAAATGAAGAGATAACTGTTGAGGTGCGTGCTGAGAAATATGTCAAATCTTTTAATAAAGGTTCAGCTATGCTCCTATCTTTAGTCTTGCCCGGATTAGGTCAGACAAAAATGAGCGGAGGAAAACCTTACTGGATAATGGGTGTTGCTTCATACGGAGCGCTTGCAGGGGGGTTGGTTACATATAGTGGTTATAAAGATAATTATGATAAATATCTTGCAGAAGAAAGTGATCCTCAGAAAAGGGCTGATTATCTGAGCCAGGCTGAGAAGAGGGCAACTATGTCAGGTGCATTATTTGTTACAGCAGCCGCAATATGGACAGCTAACCTGTTATGGGTAGCAGTGGCGCCAAATAGATACCAGCCCCTGAAGTACAGGCCTTTAACGCTTTATCCCTCAGCAGATCCTGTGAACGGAGCTGCATTACTGACATTGAATTATAAATTTTAAACTAAACGGAGATGAAAAAGCTATTATTTGTTACTGCAATATTCCTGATCCAGGCTGCATGTATATTTGGGCAGGTAATCAGCAGTGAGAAAGCGACCATCAAGATAAACAATAAGCCGGCGACTGCTGAGAACAAGTCTGCTCCTGAAGTGATAGAAAGTGTTATGCCTGCTGCAATGGCAACAGCGGCTGCCTTACCTATTGGTACTGGCAAGTATTATGCACTTATAATAGGTATCAATGATTATATTGACCCTAATATCAATTCACTTGATTACTGTATCAGGGATGCACAGGCATTTTATACTTCCCTGACTTCTTTTTACACATTTGAGCAGGGAAATGTAAAATTTCTTGAGAATGCCACAATGTCGGATATTGTGAACTCACTTGACTATTTTGCGAAAATCGTAAAGCCAACCGACAGTTTTTTGATTTTCTATGCAGGTCATGGTGTCTGGAATGCGAATTCTGAAACAGGTTTCTGGCTGCCATCGGATGCCAGGAAGAACAGTACGCTTAACTGGTTTAGAAACAGTGCGTTAAGAGATTACCTACGGGAGGTAAATTCGAAACATACTCTATTGATTACAGATGCATGTTTTGCAGGATCGATCTTTAAAACACGTGCAGCATTCAGCGATGCAGACCTGGCTGTTAATAAGCTTTATGAACTGCCAAGCAGAAAAGCAATGACCAGCGGGACACTTACAGAGGTGCCTGATCAGAGCGCCTTCCTGAAATACATGACGGAAAGACTTAATTCAAACAAAGAGAAGTATCTGTCAAGTGAACAGTTGTTCAGCAGCTTCAGGATAGCCGTTATCAATAATAGTAATGTAATACCTCAATATGGAGAGATAAAGGATGTTGGTGACGAGGGGGGTGATTTTATTTTTATTCACAAATAATTCATTATTAAGAATTAACCGGTAAATGCTTTGATATGAGAAATATTATCCGACCAATAATTTTCCTGGGCTTAATTGTTATGTGCCTGATTGTAATGATCACATGCATAAAGGTTGAGAAGGTAGTAATGGTCTCCACCGGCAATGTTAATAATGTCCAGGCCAATACAGCCACAGCCGAAGGAACTGTTGTAGATATTGGCGAAGGCATCACCCAGCATGGGCATATATACGGCCCTAATCCAGGAGTGACTATGGGTGGAGGGAATGGAGAGACCAGGCTTGGAGCAAAGAGTAGCACCGGCAGCTTTAGCAGTGAGTTAAGCAACTTAAATGCTGGAACGACTTACTACATAAGAGCGTATGTAACTGGCAATGGCGGAACAAAGTTAGGTAAAGAGATTTCTTTTAAAACCATTGATCCTGAGGTACCTTCACTTACCACTAATATTATGACGGATGTTACATCTACCTCAGCAACATCAGGAGGAAATATAACTTCAGATGGAGGAGCCCCTGTTACTGAACGAGGTGTTTGCTGGAGCACAACTGCAGGTCCGACAACTGACAACAGCAAAACTACTGATGGCACCGACACAGGGAATTATTCAAGTTTTTTAACCGGACTTACACCCGGCACAACTTATTTTTTGCGCGCATATGCTACAAACATTACTGGCACAGCCTATGGTAATGAATTAAGTTTTACAACAAACTCTGAAGTACCGACTCTAACCACTGCGGTTGTAACTTCAATTACACAGACATCAGCTAAAAGCGGCGGAAATATTACCAGTAACGGAGGAGCAACTGTTACAGCCAGTGGTGTTTGCTGGAGCATTAATCCAAGCCCGGATATCACAGGAAGCCATACTACAGACGGTAGTACAACAGGCATATTTACAAGTACAATAACAGGTTTAACTCCCGGTACTCCATATTATGTCCGTGCTTATGCGACCAACAGTGCAGGTACAGGATATGGTCAGGAAGAAACATTTGTCACAACCGACATTACCCTTGTAACTGGCTCTTTTACTGACAGCAGGGATGGAAATTCATATAACTGGGTTCAGATCGGGACCCAAAAATGGATGGCTGAAAACCTTGCCTATTTACCCAGAGTAAGCAAATCGAATGAGTCATCATATTTCGATCCTCATTATTACGTTTACGATTTCCAGTACAATGATGTCACTGTTGCAAAAACAACATCCAACTATCAGACCTATGGCGTTTTATATAACTGGAATGCTGCAATGGCCGGTGCAAATAGTAATGACTTGAACACTCTGGTTTTGCAGGGTGTCTGTCCGACAGGCTGGCACCTTCCCAGTGACTCGGAATGGAAAAAACTTGAAATGTTTTTGGGTATGACACAGACAGAAGCTGATCAGACAGGTCAAAGAGGAGATATAGGTGGAAGTTTAAAGGAAGAGGGAACAACACATTGGAGTAGTCCAAACACCGGTGCAACAAATTCAAGTGGCTTTACCGCTCTACCTGGTGGTATGAGGAACACCGACAACAGCTTCTATGGCCTGATATACCAGGGTGAATGGTGGACAACCACCGAGTACAGCGCGGTTCTTGCTTATGCACGGCTAATTGATTATGCCTTCAGGTCAGTTTATCGTACTTATCCGAATAAAGATCAGGGCTTATCTGTAAGATGTGTTGAGGGTCAGGGAATCCTTTTACCTGTTGTTGAAACTTCTACTACGATTTCTTCAATCACATCTACAGGTGTTACTACTGGTGGAAATGTAACAGGCAACGGAGGATCGCCGGTCACAGCCCGAGGTGTTTGCTGGAGTACGGATCATAACATTTCTCTTGGTAATGGCAAAGAGACTGTCGATGGCTCAGGTATTGGTATTTTTACAAGTACTTTAACAGGATTAACTTCAAATACAACGTATTATGTACGTGCATATGCTACTAACAGTGCCGGTACAGCATACGGTAGTGAGGTTAGTTTTACAACCAGCCCTCCTGCAACACTTCCGACTGTTACAACAGCCTCTGCATCGGGAATAACTGCTTCAAGTGCGTTTGGAGGAGGAGATGTTCAGGATGATGGTGGAGCTGCCGTTATTGCCAAAGGAGTATGCTGGAGTACTTCTTTTGGTCCTACTGTTAATAATACAAAAACTGCTGACGGAACAGGTTTAGGAACTTTTTCCAGTAATATCAACGGATTAAATCCTGGTACAACATATTATGTAAAGGCATATGCAACAAACAGTGTTGGTACATCATATGGAAATGAAATAAATTTCACTACTGCTACTACAGCTCCAGGAGCACCGACAATAGGCACAGCAACAGCAGGAAATACACAGGCTACTGTTTCTTTTACCCCACCGGCCGGTGATGGCGGATCAGCAATAGTCATATATACTGTTACTTCAAGCCCTGGTAATTTATTTGCAACCGGATCAGCAAGTCCGATAACAGTTACAGGGCTGGTCAATGGTACTGCATATACATTCACGGTTACTGCCACAAGTGCTATAGCTACCAGTGCCCCAAGTGCTGCTTCGAACTCGGTTACACCATCAACAATTCCGGGTGCACCCACAATAGGGACTGCCACAAAAGGAGATGCTCAGGCGACGGTAGCATTCACAGCACCTGTAAGTGATGGTGCTGCTGCTATAACCGGCTATACGGTAACTTCAAATCCTGAAGGACATACAGGCACTGGTTCTGTAAGTCCTATCATTGTAACAGGACTTGCCAATGGTACTGCTTATACATTTACAGTAACTGCCACCAATGCTAATGGAACCAGTCTTGCAAGTACTGCTTCAAATTCTGTAATACCTTCATCAGTTCCGGATGCGCCAATAATTGGGACAGCCACAGCAGGAGATACTCAGGCAACAGTAACGTTTACAGCACCTTTAGATGATGGTGGATCTGCTATAACCTTATATACAGCAACTTCTAGCACCGGTGGTAAAACTGGTTCAGGTATTACAAGTACTATTACAGTAACAGGGCTTACCAATGGAACTGTCTATACTTTCACAGTAACCGCCACCAATGATAATGGTGTAAGTGCTCCTAGCACTGCTTCAAATTCAGTAGTCCCCTTACCTCCCGGAACAGTATTCAGTCCGGCAACAGGCAGGATCTGGATGGACAGAAACCTGGGTACCAGCCAGGTTGCACTAAACAGTACAGATGCAAATTCTTATGGTGATCTGTATCAATGGGGAAGAGCATCCGATGGTCATCAATTACGAACTTCAACCACCACTCCCACTTTGTCAGCTACAGATTACCCCGGTAATTCGTACTTTATTACAGCACCAATTAGTCCTTTTGACTGGCGGGAACCACAAAATGACAATTTATGGCAGGGCGTAAGCGGGGTAAATAACCCTTGCCCTACTGGCTTTAGAATCCCTACAGATGCAGAATTAGATGCAGAAAGAGCAAGTTGGAGTTCAAATAACGCTGCAGGCGCTTATGCTTCGCCATTAAAATTGCCCGTAGCAGGCCTCCACGACAGCGGTGGTGGTTCGCTCTTCGGTGTTGGTTCAGTCGGCTACTACTGGTCGAGTACCGTTGATGGCACTAACTCGCGCAGCCTGTACTTCTACAGTGGCGATGCCATCATAGGCAGCTACTGGCGTGCAGACGGGTTTTCTGTTCGCTGCATTAAGGATTGAAATGCTGATGACATTATGGGATAAAGCACGTTATTACTGATCAATGCAAAGCGTATTCCCGGGAAACTAGGGAGATCCTTCATCCCGCATTCGCGGGATTCAGGATGACAGTGTTGTTTCAGGAGGTAAAGGGGAAGAAGCGGCGATCCGGATTTGAAATTGTGATCAAAAGAAAATTTGTTCCGGATCGCCGCTTCTTCCCTACTCTCTCTGACAAATAGCGTGTCATCCTGAGCGCTTTGGCCACCGTAGCCTTGGCGCAGGTGGCTAGCGAAGGATCTGCCCGGTGTTACCATAATTCTCTTTTATGTTATTTATGGTTACATTATAATAGCCTCGGACTTAAGTCCGGGGTTAGTTGTAGTCACCACCATTAAGACTGAAAATCACCGACTTAAGCCACGATTCAATTTCGGATTTCAATGCATTAACCGTTTCGGGTTCATTCACTGACAGATCATTCAACTCACCGGGGTCTTGTTCCAGATTATATAACTCTAATACTGGTTCTCCATTTCCGGAATCGATCCTGTGCAACTTCCAGGGCCAGTTAAGCCAGGCAGAATGTCCCGGGAACAGGCTTTCTTCATACCTGGTTTGAATTTCACCTGCATGGATATCTATTTTGGTGGAATCTTCCAAAGAGAAACCATTCTCCTGCTCACCCAGTAGCTCTTCCATAAGTTTTGCTGAAGGAACTATCCTGCCCTGAATAGGATATTGCCAGAATCCCATTGGCCTGGTAATTGATCTGGTTTTATCATCAATTAAGGGAACAAGACTGACTCCGTCCAAAGGTAGTTGCTCATCTATTGTGACTCCAGTCAGTTCAAGTAGTGTTGGGTAGATGTCGGATGTATTGGAAGGGGAATCAGTTATTCTGCTCTTTTTAATTCTTGCTGGCCATTCGATTATTGCCGGTACCCTCAAGCCTCCTTCATAGATCTGGCTCTTGGCCCCTCTCCCGCCGGTTGACCCAAAACCTGCAAGTCCACCATTGTCACTGCAGTACCATACCAACGTGTTTTCACTAATACCAAGACTCTTCAATTCGTTTCGCAATTTACCTATAGCCCTGTCCATGCCTGTTATCTCGCCATAATAGTTCTGCATTTTCTCCTCTTCTCCTGCGTATAGCTGAAGGTCTTGATCTTCTGCTATATAGGGATTATGAGGTGAACCAAACCAGATCACTGCAAGAAAGGGCTTCTTTTTTTCTGACTTATCCTTTATAAATTCCAGCGCTGCATCCACTGTAACTACAGAACTTTCACCAATCGTTCTTACAGCTATTCCTTCACGACTCATTACAGGATCATTATCAAAGAAGTTGGGAGATGAGAACCATTCATCAAAACCACTATTCCCCGGATTTACAGGACTATCCTTCCTCACTGATCCCAGGTGCCACTTGCCGAAGTGTCCGGTTGCATACCCGGCTGTTTTAAGAGCTTCTGCGATGGTGATCTCCTGAGGACGAAGAGTATATCCCCAGCTGAAACATCCAAAGCGGTTCGGATGGCGGCCTGTCATTACGCTACCCCTTGTGGGTGAACTTACAGGAGCAGCTGCGTAGAAATGGTCAAAACGCAGTCCTGAGACAGCCATATCATCGAGGTTCGGTGTTTTAAGAACAGGATGCCCGTTATATCCGGTATCTCCCCAGCCCTGGTCGTCAGCCATAACCAGTATAATGTTAGGTTTCTCTTCGGAGGCACACTGAATAAATAATGTACTTAATCCGAGTAACTTGATGGTGTTAAATCCATACTTTCTCATATGCTTATTGTAATAATATCTTTAAAAATAAGAAAATTACAAATATTTGACGTCAAAATTTGATGAACTAGTTTTCTATATTTAAACCCACCCCTAGAGGCCAACCACTGTGCCGTTGAGCCATTGTGCCATTGTGCCGTATTATTAACCCACCAACTGTAAAACCTATTCCTTCTTACAGACCCGGGACATTTGCTCCTAAGCTGAATAATATTATTTTTGTAACCCATGTGCCCATTACAGAAATCAGACCTCCTCTTTACAGATGCCCTTAAGCTGCGAAGGCCAAATGCTTTTAATGTTATGGTCAAGCCAATCGGGTCAGTCTGTAATCTTAATTGCACATATTGCTATTATCTGGAGAAAAAGAATCTTTATCCCGGGAAGAATGATTTCAAACTGCCTGAGGATCTGCTGGAAAAATTCATTAAGGATTATATTGAAGCCCAGCAGGTGCCTGTTGTTACATTCGTCTGGCAGGGAGGTGAACCAACATTATTGGGTTTAGAATATTTTCAAAAAGTAGTCGAAATTCAGAATAAATATTCAGCAGGTAAAAATATCGAAAACGCTTTTCAGACAAACGGAACAAGACTAAATGATGACTGGTGTAAATTCTTCACTGACAATAAAATATTGGTTGGTATCTCGATTGATGGAGAAGAACATAATCATGACAGATACAGGAAAACTAACAGCGGCGGACAAACATTTAAAAGGGCGATGAAAGGTATTGAGCTTCTGCATAAAAACAAGGTTGAATTCAATACTCTCAGTGTAGTGAACAGCTATAATGTTCATTATGCATTGGAAACATACCGGTTCCTGAAAAAAATCGGCAGCGGTTTTATTCAGTTTCTTCCTGTGGTTGAAAGGATTGCAGATAATCCCGGGACTGAAAATCTGAAACTGGTCTCCCCTGACTTCAATGGAGATGCTGCGGTTACTGAATGGACAGTAGGCGCAAAGGATTTCGGCAAATTTCTCATAAAGATATTCGATGAATGGGTTCGTAATGATGTTGCGAGGTATTATGTGCAGATATTCGATGCAACACTGGCAAATTATGTCGGAGAAATGCCTGGTTTGTGTGTCTTTTCTGAAACCTGCGGTGATGCACTTGTAATGGAGCATAATGGAGATGTATTTTCATGTGACCATTTTGTTTATCCGGAGTATTACCTGGGAAATATTAAGGAAACATCGCTTACAGATCTTGCAAAATCGCAGAGGCAGTTCGATTTCGGTATTGACAAACGCAACAAGCTTCCACGCTATTGTTTGCAATGCGATGTCAGATATGCATGCCATGGCGAATGTCCGAAGCACAGAATTATAAAGACTCCTGATGGCAAACCAGGATTAAATTACCTTTGTGAGGGATACAAGTTGTTCTTCAAACATGTTGAACCTTACATGGATTTCATGGCTAAAGAGCTTAAAAGCAAGCGTGCGCCAGCCAACGTGATGCAATGGATTCGTAATAAAGAGAACCAGGTGGTAAAATCTATTGTTCCAAACCGGAATGATCCGTGTCCATGCGGATCTGGCAAGAAGTTTAAGAACTGCTGTGCCGGGAAACCGTTATATAAAATTTAATAGCGCAAAGGCTCAATGGCGCAAGGGCGCAAGGGTAAAGACACTGGACGCTGGGCACTCGGCTAAACATTCTAATTATTCCAATAATCCTTCAATTAGTTTGATATCGTCCTTACTGGTGAACATGTTTTTAAATGACACTCCAACCTTGTTATTGAGGAAAACGCAGGTGATTGTTTCCGTGTGCGGACTTTCAATATATCTCAGTGTCAGCTCAATACTATTATCATCAAGCCAGGTATAACTGCCTGCTATTTTGAAAGGCCTGAGAGTATCAATGTTTTTGTTCGGCACCAGATTTGGCCCGGGTAGTTCAGTTATATCATAGTGCCATTGTGCTGGTCCAAAATTCAGAATGTAATCTGCTGAACCTTTCCTCAGGTGGAGAGCGGCAAGTGTGTCGCTTACTTCCAGCATGAGGCTCTGAAGCTGGCTTTCATTAGATCCGAAATGGTATATTTTTCCTGATATCTCTTTTTCAACCTGTGAAGTACTTTTTTTATAGTATACAGGAAGTTCAAGTGAAGAGAGTCGTTTTCTCAAATCGGATAATGCATTTTCATCCGGATGAAGCTTCTTTTCAGCTATTCCGGGAATCAGATATTCCCAGACAAGGTTAAGTTCTTTCTGCATGTCACCGGTCTGGGATGTAATGGCAATAACTGCATCTTTATCAGGCAAGACAATCATATACTGGCCATATGCACCATCTCCCCTGTAGCCATTGTTGCGGCAGCGCCAGAACTGGTAGCAGTAACCCTGCATCAAGTCGCTCGAGTCTTTCGTCGACTGCGGTGCATAGGGAGCCTGATCAATCTTAAAAGATGTTGCTTCGTCAATCCATTCCGCAGGGAGAAGTTGTTTCCCATTCCAGTTCCCTCTTTGAAGGTAGAATTGTCCTGCTTTTGCAATATCCTCTGTTTTTAACCTGAGCCCCCACCCTCCGGTATTGATGCCCTGTGAATTTACTTCCCAGTCTGCGCCTTTTATACCAAGAGGATCAAACAATCTAGGTGTCAGGTAGTCAATAACCTTTTCACCGGTAACTTTCTGAACAATTGATGATAACATGTATGTTGCCAGTGAATTGTAAAGAAATTTCGAGCCAGGTTCATTCAGAACAGGAGTCCTGAAGAATGTCTTTTCCCAGTTGCCATTTCCGCCTCTTACCCTGTAGGTGGGGTCAGGATCCATCCCAGCAGACATAGTAAGCAGGTCTCTTACGGTCATCTGTGCAAGATTTGTTGAAATGGTGTCAGGAACATCCCCGGGAAAAAAAGAAATTACTTTATCATTGACTGTAAGAAGCTTTTCTGTAACTGCAAATCCTACTGCTGTTGAAGTGAAACTTTTACTTAATGAATACAAAGTATGTTTAAGATCAGGTCCGTAAGGCTTCCACCACCCTTCGGCTATTACCTTTCCATGCCTGAGCATCATAAAGCTGTGTATTTCATTTGCTCCTTTATCTGCGGCTTCTATAAAATTCAGTATTGCAGCTGAAGAGACTCCTTCTTCTTCAGGTGTGCTTCGTGGAAGAGAATTATCTGTTTTAGGTTCTGTACAGGTTGTCAGAATAAACAATGAAAGAGAAAGTAGCAGGAGTATTCTAATATTCTTCATTATTTAATATTTTATAGGGTACTCATTTCATTTTTAACCACGGAGGGCACGGAGGATCACGGAAATTATTTTACAGGTAAAAAGGATTTTGCAAGTTCTTCACTGTCACCGTATTTTGCCATTATATCTTTGAGACGTTTATGCAGATCCTCTTTTACAGAAGCATAGGCCGGATCATTGTAAAGGTTTTTCATTTCCATAGGATCATTCTTAAAATCAAACAGTTCCCACTCATCTATATCATAGTAGAAATGAATGAGCTTATACTGTTCAGTACTGATCCCATAGTGACGTTTTACGCTATGAACAGCCGGATACTCATAATAATGGTAGTAGTGCTCTTTACGCCATGTTGAAGGTGTTTCTCCTTTTAGTAGTGGGACCAGACTTTCACCCTGCATGTCACCAGGCACTTCTACTCCGGCCATGTCGAGTATAGTTTCAGCAAAGTCAAGATTTGAAACAAGGTCAGTATTAACACTTCCTGGTTTTGTGCTTCCTGGCCACTGAACAAGTAAGGGAGTCCTGTACGATTCATCAAACATAAACCTTTTATCGAACCAACCGTGTTCTCCAAGGTAGAAACCCTGATCGGAGGCATAGATAACAACGGTGTTTTTATCCAGGCCATTTGCTTTAAGAAAGTCAAGAACTTTTCCCACACTTTTGTCCACTGCTGCAATGCATGCAAGATAATCCTGCATGTATCGCTGGTATTTGAATCTTACCAGATCATCATCTTTAAGTTTCGATCCATAGAACTTTTTTATAATAGGATCATAAACTTCATCCCAGGCTGCCTTCTGATCCTGATTCATGCGGTTCATGCCTACATTTCTTATTTTCATTGTATCAGGATAAAGTTTAAGATCTTCAATCAGCCTCATTGTTTTAGAAATAGTCATGTCCTGTTCCTTTTCGGCCCTGCCCCTTACTGAATAGTCATCAAAGAGAGTCGGAGGTTCGGGGAATGTAACATCCTTATAGAGTTTCAGTTCATCAGGACCCGGCTGCCACTCACGGTGCGGAGCTTTATGGTGCATCATCAGCATAAAAGGTTTTTTCTGGCCTTTTGCTGCAGTAAGCCAGTTAAGGCATTTTTCTGTAATAAGGTCAGTAACATACCCTTCATCCCTCTTTTTTCCTTCTTTGGTAAGAAAGTCCGGATTATAATAATTGCCCTGGCCAGGTAATATCTCCCAATGATCAAAACCTGTGGGGTCTGAACCGAGATGCCACTTACCTATCATAGCTGTATTATATCCTGCAGCCTGAAGCAGCTTTGGGAATGTTTGCTGTGATCCGTCAAACGGCTTCTGCCCTTCATTTTTCATAAATCCGTTAAGATGGCTGTATTTTCCAGTTATAACCACAGCTCTGCAAGGTCCTGATATAGAATTTGTCACTAGACATCTGTCGAATCTCATTCCATTTTGAGCAATACGATCAATATTTGGTGTGGGTGCCAGGTCTTTAATAGAACTTCCATATGCACTTATGGCCTGATAAGCGTGGTCATCGCTCATGATGTAAATAATATTCGGACGTTCAGTCTTCTTTGCATTGCCAGAGCATGATGAGACTGCTGCAGCAATACCCAGTATTGATAATAATTTAGTGTTAGTTTGCATAGTAGTTATTTTATGTTGAAGTTTCCTTTTAGTTCATCACTCTCTTTATAACCATATCTTACTGCCTTCACACGAATTGTATGGTTGCCCCTTGTCAGGTGAAGCGGACCATTATATAGCAGCCAATGAGGATTCTGAGCAGATTCGAAAGTATATACAATTGATGCTCCGTGAGTAGGACAATAGAAGGCTAATGTCATTGGATATGAATATGTTCCCCCGGTTCTTAAGTTCTTTGTTCCACGATCCTCCTGAGAATTTGTTATGAAATAAGGTATATCTGCAACCGGCTGTTTCCCTCCCGGCCACATCTGTTCAATCATTTCTGGTTCGTTCATATGTCCCATATCACCTGTTTCAAGAGTCCATTTATCCAGCAGCTCCCTCATATCTGAAAGTGTAAGCTTCATAGCCGGGTCATGGACAAGGTTATGAATCTGGTAAGGATCAGTCGCTATGTTGTATATCTCTTCAGGAGGACGTGAATAGGCCATCCATGACTTCTGTGGACCGGTAAGTGCACCTTCCGCATCGAGACGAAGCATTTCCTGGAAGATGGGCATCCTGCGTAGATAAGGCACCCAGATAGGGAATGGCTCATTAGGATAATAGTTACGTATATACAGACAGTTTTTTGTACGTACTGCCCTGATCATGTCATATGATTCATCAACTCTGTCGCGGGCGGCAAATACAGCATCTCTTGGTTCGCCCTGCTGAGAACCAAGAAAAGGTCTCCCCTGCATATGTGCCGGGACAGTTACTCCGGCAAGCGAAAGAACAGTCGGTCCAAAATCGATTGAACTTATAAGCCTCTTGTCAACAGTTCCCTTTTTTTCATTGCCGGGGAATTTTATAATAAGAGGTATCTTCAAGCCCGAATCATAAAGCCATCTTTTAGCTCTTGGCAATCCATCACCATGATCGCCCCAGAAAAAGATGATTGTATTATCAAGCTCACCTTCCCTCTGAAGCTCTGCGATCATACTTCCGACAACCGAATCGAGCGTGGCAATATTATCATACATTTTGGCAATATTGCGCCTTACAATGTCATTATCAGGATAATATGGAGGCACTATTACAGATGCAGGATCTGTCTTTACATCTGAAATATCCCAGTTCTTGCTCTCGTGAGTGCCAATCCAGTTAAAGACAGAAAAGAAAGGCTGATTTTTGTCCGGACGATTCCTGTAATGAGCTGTTGTGCTGCATTCGTCCCAGATGCTTGCCGGAACAGGATCTTTAGAAAACTGATAATCAGTTTTGTTGTTGTTAGTGCAGTAATATCCTGAGGCTCTTAGGTATTCAGTGAATGCTTTTACATAATGAGGAGGAACCGCAGTAAATTCAACTGGATTATCCACTCCCCTCCTGTATGAAGTTGTCCGCATATGCATACAGCCGATTGAGGTCTGATACATACCGGTGATCATTCCTGAACGTACAGGGGCACTGATTGCTGCGGAAGTGAAGACATTATCAAACCTAATGCCCTGCGATGCCAGACGGTCAATATTTGGTGTTTTTGCTACTTTATCACCATAACATCCCATGTGGGGGCTAAGATCTTCAGTTGATATCCAGAGGATATTCGGGTGCTTCTGGGGTTGCTGGGCGCTAGAATATGAAGCTAACAATGATGTTGCGCAAAGAGCTATTACTGAACTTGAATTTGTAGTTATATTCATTTACAATATATTTTTTCTGTTATTACTTATGAACTCACCCCCTTCCTTCGCTTCGCTCAGGATTCCCCCTCTCTATTTCATAAAGAGGGGGAATAGAGCAGGTAACTCCCCCTCTTTGAGGAGCAGAGAGGGGTCCCGATAGCTATCGGGAGGGGGGTGAGTTATTTCAATGTCCCAATTGGTCTTCTGTTTGCACCTGGAGCGCCGGTAATATCATCGCCAAGATCTGCTCTTGCCTTTTCTACCAGAGCCTGAAGCTCGTTAACCTTATCAGGATAAAATTCTGATACATCGTACCATTCACCAGGGTCACGCCTGAGATCATAAAGTTCAGCTTTTGTTATTGTTTCAATTCCTGTAGGTCCGGGCCACCCGTCATTACCGGGTTTCTGGCCCCGGTATGTTCTTCCCTGGTGAGGCAGAACCAGTTTCCAGTAGTCTATTTGTACTGCTTCAAGGCTGTTTCTCTGGTAGTAATAATAGAATTCATGACGAGGTTCTGCATTTTTAACCTTCGTCATAAGCGGAAGAATGCTGATTCCGTCTATCTTCTTTCCGGGAAGAGGGGCGCCTGTAATATCTGCAAGTGTGGGAAGTATGTCAATTGAGGAAGCCAGTTTATTGCAAATCTCGCCTTCAGGTATTACACCGGGCCATCTCATAATGCAGGGAACCCTTTGACCTCCTTCCCAGCTTGATCCTTTTCCTTCACGCAAACCACCTGTTGATCCTGCATGGTTTCCAAAATTGAGCCATGGCCCGTTATCGCTGGTAAATATTACAAGGGTGTTTTTCTCAAGACCGTTCCGTTCAAGGGCTTTCATTATTTCGCCAATTGACCAGTCAACCTCCATCATCACATCTCCATACATCCCCTGTTTACTCTTGCCCCTGAACTTTTCAGAAACACCAAGTGGAATATGTACCATGGAATGAGGTATATAAAGGAAGAATGGTCCTTTCTTATGATTTTCAATAAACTTAACAGCTCTTTCTGTGTAATCAGTTGTTAATTTATCCTGGCCTGCAAGATCAGGCACCTCAGCCACCTTTTCATTTCCTTCAATCAGCGGAAGAACTGGATATCTCAACTTATTGCTGGTTGTATCCTTTAGCTTCATCGGCACACCATCGAAGTCGACAGGCCACATGTCATTTGAATAAGGTATGCCATAATACTCATCAAATCCATGTTGCAGTGGTAAAAATTTTCTGTGATGGCCAAGATGCCATTTGCCTATAATACCCGTGCTATAACCTTTGGTTTTCAGCATTTCAGCTATTGTAGTCTCTTCAGAATTGATACCTACCTCTGCCCATGGCATTAGAGCTCCTGAGAAGCCTATCCTGTTTGGATAACATCCTGTCAGCAAGCCGGCACGCGAGGCGCTGCTTACAGCCTGGGGACAGTAATACCAGGTGAAACGCATTCCCTGGTTAGCAAGCCGGTTTAAGTTTGGTGTTTCATACTGGTTTGCACCTGTGGGTCCGATATCGCCATAACCCATATCGTCCATCAAAATGAAGACTATATTCGGTGTTGCCTGTTTTAAGGAAGGAGCTTTCTGATCACAGCTATTGATAACAGCTAATGATGCTACTCCCAGACCTAGTACAGATTTAATATTTGTCATATTCTTAGTTTTTACCACGGTGTTCGCGGTCCCTACAACTATCGGGATTCACGGAGTATCACCGTTTCAATTATTTGTTTTAATGTTTTGAAGAAGTTCTGTTAATTCATTAACAATATGCGGATTATCTTTTGACACATTAATCTTTTCACCGATATCAAGATTTATATTATAGAGTTGAGGAATTGAATCATTCCCTGATTCAATATTAACATGAGTATATAGCTTTTCACCGGGGCCTGGTTCAATAAATTTCCAATTGTCTTTTATTATTGAAAGTCTGCCATTTACTGCATGTTCTACTATCCATTCCCGGGAAGAGGGTCCTTTGCCCAGCAGAGCACTGAGATTACTGTGGCTATCTATTCCTGCATTTTCCGGTATAGATTGTCCGGTAAGTTCAGCAAAAGTTGCCATCAGGTCAATCTGGCTGAACATTGCATTTGATCTTCCGGGCTGGATTTTTCCTTCCCATGAAGTAATGAATACTACCCGTGTTCCTCCTTCAAAAGCGCTGTATTTTCCTCCTCTTAAAGAGCCTGCAGGTTTATGATTACCAAGAAGTTCCACTGCCTTATCCTTATAACCATCATCAACTACAGGTCCGTTATCGCTTGTTAGTATAATAAGTGTTTTTCCGGTAAGATTAAGCTTTTCAACTGTTTTTATAATTTCTCCTACAGACCAGTCAAATTCCAGTATTGCATCTCCCCTGGGTCCCATTCCGCTTTTTCCTTCAAAACGTTTATTTGGCATCCGCGGGACGTGTATGTCGTGAGTGGAGAAATAAAGAAAGAATGGATTATTTTTGTTTTTCTCAATGAATTTTACAGCTTTTGAAGTTATTGTATCAGCCATATCTTCATCGATCCACAGAGCGGATTTTCCTCCGCTCATCCAGCCAATGCGGCTCACTCCATTTACAATAGTCATATCGTGCCCATGGCTCGGATGCATTTTCAGCAGTTCAGGATGATCCTTACCAGTCGGCTCAACAAGGATCGGATCGCTAAAACTGACCTTAATCGGATCAGCATGATCAAGCCTTACGACATGCCTGTTTTCAACATATACACATGGCACTCTGTCTCCAGTTGCCGGTATTATGAAGTTATAGTCGAATCCCAGATCGATAGGCCCAGATGTAATCTCTCCATTCCAGTCGGCACCTGAAGCCGGACCAAGTCCGAGATGCCATTTCCCGACAACAGCAGTAGTATAACCGGCACCTTTAAGGATTGATGCCATTGTGGGTCTTCCAGGTTCAATAATAGCAGGGGCATCTCCTCTTGCAACTCCAGTGCCCGGCTTTCTCCAGGCATATTCCCCTGTCAGAAGAGAATATCTTGAAGGTGTGCTTGTTGCCGACGTGCAGTATGCATTAGTAAAACGTAATCCGTGATATGCAAGCAGGTCAATATTAGGAGTTGACAAACTGTTTGCACCATAACAACTTACATCGCCATATCCCAGATCGTCGGCATATATGATAATAATATTAGGCGTTTCGATATTTTTATCACTTGTACATTGAGTTGATGCCAGGGATATTATACCCAAGGCACCCGGGATAATGTTAATTGTTCTTTTAAGTCTGATCATACCTGGGAATGGAGTTAAAGGTTATATTATTGAGGATCATGTTTCTTATCTGCTGCTTCACAGCTAAAAGGAAAATCCTCCGATCGAACATGAGAAAGTTCAATAAGCGAATCCATCCTGTGCACAATCTCTTTATTCATCAAGGAGATATCATTTGTTTCTCCTATGTCGGTATTCAGATCATATAGCTCAGTAGGGCCATGAGGTATCTTTTCTATATCTTGTTTAACAGCTTTCCAGTTACCCATCCGAAGGGCAACCTTTCCTCCCTGTTCATGAAATTCCCAGTAAAGGAATTCATGTTTCTTCTGTTCTTTGCCCAAGAGCTCTGGAAGAAAAGATATGCCATCAATAGACTGTGTAATATCAGCACCAGCTATCTCTGCAAACGTCGGCATCATATCCCAGAAGGCTGAAATATGATCAGATTTTGAACCGGGCTGAACTACCCCGGGCCACTTAACTAGCAGCGGAGTTCTTATTCCACCTTCATACATATCCCTTTTATATCCTTTGAGAGGGCCATTGCTGTCAAAATAATCAGGATCAGCTCCCCCCTCCAGATGGGGGCCATTGTCCGATGCAAAAATTACTATTGTATTCTTTTCAAGGCCAAGCTTTTTCAGTTTATGAATAAGTTCTCCTACATAATCATCCAGTTGAGTTACCATTGCTGCAAAGGCTGCATGCGATTCAGCCTGTGACCCGTAAGGTCCGAGCCTGAAAGTGGGGCCATCATCCACTCCCTTAAATTCTTTTTCAGGAAGATATTTTCCCCGAAACTTTTTAATATATTCCTCTTTAGCAAAGAGCTCTGCATGCGGTATTGTTGTAGGGTAGAATAAGAAAAATGGCTTATCCTTATTATTTTCCATAAATGCAATAGCTGCATCATGTATCAAATCTGCACTGTATATACCTTTCTTCCCATTTTCATTTTCATGTAGTTCAATCTTCTCACGGTTATGCCATAGGTGGTCAGGGTAATAGTTATGTGCCAGGCTCTGACAGTTATAACCAAAAAACTCATCAAACCCCTGAGAATTAGGATCACCTTCAGTATTTATATATCCAAGACCCCATTTCCCAAAAGCCCCGGTAATATATCCTTTTGATTTCATCACTTCGGCGATAGTAACTGATTCTGCTTTTAATGGCCAGTTTCCTTCCGGCTCCCAGTTCTTATTCCCCCTGACAGGAGTATGTCCGGTATGCTGTCCTGTCATAAGGGCTGATCGGGATGGTGCTGATACTGTGCATCCTGTATAGTGCTGTGTAAAGAGCATTCCGTCAGACGCTAACCTGTCAATATTAGGAGTTGAAAATTTCTTCTGACCATAACAGCTGAGATCACCATATCCAAGGTCATCGGCAAGGATGAGTACAATGTTAGGAGGTCCTTCAATTCTCGAATGGGAAGAGCATGAGACAATTGCAAAGGAAGCAAATAATACTGGTGGGATTTTATTCATCATTGTTATTTCAATTTAGAATGAATAAAAAGAAATTTCATTCTGATTATTTAAAAGTAAAACTTTTAATTGAAAAACAATGGTAATAAATATGTCAAATGAATATATAAGTTCATTGTCCTGGAAAGATGGAGCTCAGCATATTCTACCTGACCTAAAAATCCCCTATGAGTGACTTTCAATTTCCAAATAGTTATAACTCTCCCTTTGAAAGGGACTATTTATTAAGAAATTATTTACAGACTAAAGACAAGCAGATAGATTTTTTTCTAATACGAATCTTTATGTACATTTTTTATAGAACGTCCTGAGGGTTCATTCTGATTACTGAATGAAGCGTCCCAGGCAAGAGCATCCGGAGTACTGCATGCAACGGAAGGAACAGAAGGAACGCATGAAGCTGCTGAGTCTGATGGAAAATGTTCAGAGAAAATGGATCTGTACATATATTCTTCCTTATTCTGGGGAGGATTCACAGGAAAACGATACCCTGCATTTTTAAGCTGTTCATCAGATATCTCTTTTGCAGCAATAGATTTTAATGTATCAATCCATCCGTATCCGACTCCATCAGAAAATTGTTCTTTTTGTCTCCAGGTAATCTCCTCAGGGAGGTAATCCTCGAACGCTTTTCTAAGTAACCATTTCTCAATTTTGCCATTGCCGGCCATTTTATCCTTTGGGTTCAACCTCATAGCCACATCGAGGAATTCCTTATCGAGGAAAGGGACACGCCCTTCCACACCCCAGGAAGCAAGTGATTTGTTGGCTCTCAGACAATCATAGAGGTGAAGCTTGCTGATCTTTCTCAGGGTTTCTTCATGGAATGCTTTTGCATCGGGAGCTTTATGAAAGTAGAGATATCCTCCGAATACTTCATCAGCACCTTCGCCCGATAAAACCATCTTCACTCCCATCGATTTTATAACCCTGGCAATCAGGTACATCGGAGTTGAGGCACGTACAGTTGTAACATCGTATGTTTCAATATGATATATAACATCACGCACAGCATTCAACCCTTCTTCAAGCGTAAAATGGATCTCATGATGAATAGATCCAATATGATCAGCAACCTTTCTTGCAGAAGAGAGATCGGGTGATCCGTCCAGTCCGATTGCAAAAGAGTGAAGCTGTGGCCACCAAGCTTCCGATTTATCATTTGATTCTATTCTTTTCGACGCAAATCTTTTTGCAACTGCAGATATAATTGATGAATCGAGCCCTCCTGACAGAAGAACTCCGTATGGAACATCAGACATAAGCTGACGATGGACCGCAGCTTCAAGAGCGCTCCGCAGATCAGAAACAGATGTTTCATTTTTTTCAACGGTATCATAGCTCATCCAGTCACGGTGATACCATTTTTTCATAACACCATCCTTGCTATACAGATAATGACCTGGAAGGAACTCCTCTATCCTGTTGCAAACACCCTCAAGTGCCTTAAGCTCTGAAGCAACATAAAAATTTCCAAAACTATCCCAACCCATATAGAGGGGAACAATTCCTATATGATCTCTGGCAATGAAATAGGTGTCCTGCTCTTTATCATAAATGGCAAAAGCAAAAATTCCGTTCAAATCCTCAAGAAAATCAGGTCCTTTATCACGGTATAAAGCCAGTATTACTTCACAATCGGAATTTGTCAGAAATTCATATTTATCTTTATACCTTTTACGTATATCCTGGTGATTATAAATTTCGCCATTTACAGCCAGAACCAGATTGCCATCCTTGCTGTATTGGGGTTGCTTTCCAGATTCAACGTCTACTATAGATAATCTCTCATGAGCGAGAATAGCCTTTTCACAATAAAAAATACCTGACCAGTCAGGTCCCCTGTGTCTTACTTTTTTTGACATTTCAAGTACTCTGGGCCTCAGGTCCAGGTAATTAACTTTAAGATCAAATACACAAACAATACCGCACATGTTTTTCTGAAGTTTGTTTTAAATTTATTGTTGCAAAGCTAATACATTTAATTTATTAAAAAGCCAATATAAGTAAAATATATTAAGATATATATAATTATTGCATAATGTTTAAAACATATATGGCCTATTATATATCATATATTAATATAAGTAAGTATTGAATTAAGGTCAGTCGTTCAGATATTACACATGTTAAAAAACATTAAAAACCACAACTAATTATATGATGAAAATGAGTAATTTTAAAAATTATTAGTTGTTTTTCTATCTTGCGTTTTAATAATTAAAAATGAACATGATGAAAAGAAATTTAATATCAGTTATTGCAGTGATTGCATTATTATTGTCTGCTGCGGATTCATTTGGACAGGTTTACGGATGGCGGGGGCCGGGCAGAACAGGTATCTATAATGAAACAGGCCTGATGAAGTCGTGGCCTTCATCAGGAACGGCTCTTATATGGGAGGTTGAAGGTATAGGAATGGGATATTCAAGCGCGACCGTAACAAATGATGCTGTGTACATTACAGGCGTCAGAGGCGACAAGGATGTTCTTACAGCTTTCTCACAGGATGGCAAAAAGAAGTGGGATATAGAATACGGAACCATGTCAAACGTAAACAGCTATCCTGAGAGTCGTTGTACTCCGACAGTGACACAGGGTAAAATTTTCGTTGTCAGCGGATCAGGTGAGCTTTCATGTATATCAACGAGCGGAAAGATGCTCTGGTCGATAGATTATTTTAAAAAGTATAAGTGTAGCGTTCCACGCTTTGGTATTTCTGAATCTCCTCTTGTTGTCGACAATAAGGTGATTATTACTCCGGGCGGTCCGGTTGCAGCCATGGTGGCTTTTGATATTGACAATGGTACAGTAGTATGGGAAACCGCTTCTCTTAATGAGGGTATGCAATATGTAAATCCGCTGCTTGTTGAGCAAGGGGGTAAAAAGGTTATTATAACTCACACTCCTACCTGGATTATTGGCGTAAATGCCACAGATGGAAAGTTGATCTGGAAATTTGATTTCGGGTCAGTAAATGATGATAAGAAAGGTGGTAAAAATTACATACACACACCTATTTATAAAGATGGCTTTGTATTTGCAGCAAATGGATACAATCAGACTTCTGCAAAGATCAAGGTTAATGTTGACGGTAGCGAACCAACTCTTGTCTGGAAAAATCCTGATATGAATCCACATGTCGGAGGCATGGTGTTAATAGGAAATTACCTTTACAGCTCTACCCATGACAATAATACTATGGGTCGGTATGTTTGCGTTGACTGGACTACAGGGAAAACGATGTGGATTACACGGTGGAACAATAAAGGGTCAATTATAGCTGCAGAGGGATTAATCTATATCTTTGAAGAAAAGGGTGGAAATGTAGTCCTTGTAAATCCTAATCCGGAGAAGTTTGACGTTATCAGTTCCTTCAAGATTTCAAAAGGCGCCGGTCCTCATTGGTCTCATCCCGTGATTGACAAAGGAAGGTTATTTCTCAGACATGGAGATTATATGGCTGTATATAATATTAAAGCTAAATAGTCTTCTTTAGAATATCGCCCTGGTTTGCCATTTATGTTACCGGCTTTGTCGCAGGGATAGATATAATGTATTCATTCAAGAATAAACAGATACATTCCAGGGAAGAAAAAGCTTATATTGGCATAGAGTAAGGAGTTCGTTAAATGATTGATAATGTCGTCAATAAGCCGTAATAGCTTTATTTTAATTATGACAATAGCAGTTTTTGCTGCATTGTTTTCCTGGTGGATATTTGCCACACCTTCATATGATACGGCTGTCCGATTACCTGGAATGGACAACAGGCCTCCTCAAAAACAGATATCTGATTCTATTTACATAGGTGAGAATTTTGATACACTGGAAATTATTGATGAGGTTGTACCTGGCAGCTGGCCTCGTTTCAGAGGAGCCGATTTCGACAACATAAGCAAGGATCAGACACTGCTGGCTGAATCGTGGGACACTTCAGGACCTCCCATTGTATGGCAGGTAACCTTAGGTGAAGGGTATGCCGGTCCTGCTGTTCATAACGGACGGGTATATGTACTCGACTATAATGAAAAGAGAAAAGCTGATATGCTCAGGTGCTTCTCCCTAAAATCAGGCAAAGAACTATGGAGGAGATGGTATACTGTTGAATTTAAGCGTAATCACGGTTATTCACGTACTATTCCTGCAGTTACTGACAAATATATCGTCACTGTCGGTCCCAGATCGCATGTTATGTGTCTTAATCCTACAGATGGCAGCCTTTTGTGGACTATCGACCTGGAAAGAGAATTTGGAGTTCCCGGCAGTGTAAAGGGTAAAATAACACCTGAATTTTATTCAGGTCAGTGCCCCCTCATTGATAATGATGTAGCTGTATTTGCACCCGGAGGGAAAGCTCTTATGATAGGAGTTGAATGCAAAACGGGGAAAGTACTCTGGAAAACTCCAAATCCGGATTCACTCAGAATGTCACATACTTCTGTTATGCCTATGACTATTCACGGCAAAAAGATGTATGTTTACGCTGCACTTGGAGGCGTTTGCGGGATATCAGCAGAAGGAGAAGATACAGGTAAACTCCTCTGGAAAACAACTGCATGGAGCCCATCAATTACTGTTGCATCACCTCTCTATCTTGGAAATGGGGAAATTGCTGCATTCGGAAGCTATGGTTCAGGAACAGCAAGAATAGTTATAAGCAAGGATGGCTCAGGCTATAAAGCAAGTATTGCTGAGCAGCATAAATCTTCCGGAGGCATAGCAAGTGAACAGCATACACCAATTATGGTTGGTGATAATCTTTGGGCAGTATTACCCGAAAATGCAGGTGCGTTAAAAAGGCAGCTTGCATGTTATAATAAGAATGATCTTATAACTCCGTTATGGTCGAGCGGAAAAGAGGGACGTTTTGGCAAGGGAATGGGGCCATTCATTTTAAGTGGCAATAAGTTATTCCTGCTCGATGATGAAGGGACACTGTTCCTTTTCAAACTTGAAAAATCCTCAGCCACAATGGTTTCAAATCATAAGATAATAGAGGCCATAGAGGCATGGAGCCCAATGGCTCTTGCAGGTAAATATCTTATTATGAGAGATGCTCATAATATGCTTTGTCTCGATATAAGTAAAAAGGAATAATTCATGAACAGGCTCTGGACAACGGTAGCAATTATATTCATGATGCTGGTATTTATCGGATATATGGTATTTGACCTGGTATTCAGGAAGGATAATGTTCCGGAGACAAATTATGAAAAGGTTGATTCTATGTTAAAAGATCAATGGCTGGTAAATAATATTATTGAAAGCGGTAAGGAAAAACTAAAAGCAGTTGCGGTTTCTGAAAATGGTAATATCTTGCTGGCTGGAGATTCCTATATTGACTGTTATGATTCAGACCTGAAAATTTTATGGCAAAAAGCTACAGATGGAGAAGTAACAGCGCTTGCAGTTTCTAAAACCAAAATATTTGCGGCTATTGGTAATTATATTTTAGTTTTAGGTCATGCTGGCGAAAATAATGCAGAATGGGGTCCATGGGATGAAAAAGCTTTCATTACATCCATTGCAGTTAATGATAATTATGTTGCATTTGCCGATGCTGCTGGTAAGAGCATATTCATCCTCGATACCGATGGAAATTTGAAACAACTTATCGGCAAGGGAGACGAACAATTTATAGTTCCCAGCCCATATTTTGATATTGCATTTGGGAAAAATGATACACTGTATGTTGCAAATACTGGTAAATTGCGTGTCGAGCGACGAAAAACTGATGGTACATTAATTGATTATTTCGGAGAACCCGGTCTTGCACCTGATTCATTCTGCGGGTGTTGTAACCCGGCACATTTCGCAATGCTAGACAATGGGTTAGTAACAGCTGAGAAAGGTGTCAACAGGATAAAAATACTTGATGGAAAAGGACGTTTTATAGAGTATGTATCGTCGGTGAACAAATTTCTTCCACCAGTACCTCTTGATATTGCAGTATCCCCTGACGGGAATCTTATATACGCTGCGAACCCAGCTGATTCAAAACTATATGTTTTTAAAAGAAAGTAAGATATGGACAGAACGGAATTCCTGAGAAAGATTATTAGATACCTTCTTCTGGGAGTAATTGCTGTAATAATTGCATTAACTGGCCGCAGAGCGGTTATTGGCAACGATTGTACAGCGTGTCCCGGAAAAGGAATTTGCAGGGGTGAATCTGATTGTTCAACATTTTTATCAGTGAAGTGATGAAAGAGAAGAAGGACAAGCAGGAATCAAGACGTGATTTCGTAAAAACTGCAGGAAGGATACTTGTGGCAGCACCGGTTCTTGCGTTGCCTGTGATCCTTTTTAAAAAGACTGATGTTAAAGGGTTTATATGGCAGATAGATCCATATAAATGCACAAGCTGTGAGCTCTGCAAGAGCAGCTGTGTTATGACACCATCGGCTGTAAAATGCACAAATGCTTTCCCTATGTGTGGTTATTGTGACTTTTGTCCCGGATTTCTTCGCCAGGGAGCAAAAACATACAATACTGCAGCTGAGAACCAGTTGTGCCCGGTAGGAGCATTAAAAAGAAAATTCGTTGAGGAGCCATATTTTGAATATACTATTGATGAAAAACTCTGTGACGGTTGCTCAAAGTGCGTTAAAGGATGTTATGATTTCGGCAATGGATCACTATACCTACAGATCATGCATAATCTTTGTGTGAATTGCAATCAGTGTGCAATAGCCAGGGTATGCCCGTCAGATGCAATTATAAGAGTGCCGGCTGAAGATCCTTATATCCGGAAAGAGTTAAAAAAATTATAACAAGTTGAAGAAAATTACAAGATACGCACCATATCTTATCCTGCTGATAATGATTATCTGGCATACGGTCCTTTATGCACAACCCCAGAGATTTCCAAGGCCCGAATTCGAAGGTGGATATTCCTTCCCTACTCATCAATTCCTTTTTCAGAGGGGACCATTGTGGGAGTATATGGATGTTGCAGTGTTGATAATAGCGCTGCTTGCAACAGCATGGATGGTGATTAAGAAGAGATCACGTCAGGGCCTGTTGTGGATATCACTCTTTTCCCTCGCATATTTTGGCTTTTACAGACAGGGATGTATTTGCTCAATCGGCTCTATCCAAAATGTTTCCCTGGCATTATTCAATGATACATACGCAATACCTCTTTCTGCCCTTTTGTTTTTCAGCATTCCATTAATTGCTGCGTTGTTTTTTGGCCGTGTGTTCTGCGCTGGGGTATGTCCGCTGGGTGCAATCCAGGAGCTTACAGGTTTCAGGCAGGTAAGGATCCCGAGAAGAGTTGAAGCCGTTCTCGCTGCAATTCCTTTTGTCTACCTGGGTCTTGCCGTTCTCTTTGCCTCAACAGAGAGCCAGTTTGTTATTTGCCGATATGATCCGTTTGTAGGTTTTTTCAGGATAGATGCTCCTTACACTATGGTAATTTTCGGATCACTTCTGCTTATAGTGGGTATCTTTGTTAACAGGCCTTATTGCAGGTATCTTTGTCCTTACGGAGTTCTTCAAAATATTTTTTCCAGATTCTCAGTAAGCCATATGACAATCACTCCTGCTGAGTGCAGAAATTGTCGCCTGTGTGAATCGGGCTGTCCTTATGATGCAATTCTGCAGTCAGACCCGAATATTGAAAAGGAAAGGCCTAAGAGTACATGGAAGGAATCATTTAAGTATGCTCTTATTATACCGGTGCTTGCAGCTGCTTTTGCTGTGATACTTTACAATCTCGCTTCTACCCTGGCTGTTGTAAATGACAATGTTAAACTTGCCCGTGAAATAAGACTTGAAAAAGAAGAAGGGATAAAGGCTGTTTCGAAGAATGCAATTGCCTTTTATGAATCAGGAAAGACTGATGATGAGTTATTTTCAGAAGAATTGAAGATTATCAGCAGGTTCAGGAAATATACTCCCTGGGCAGGTATTTTTCTGGGATTATCGCTTGGGATTGGTTTATTCCGGTTAACTGTGCGAACACTCAGGCAGGATTATGAACCTGACCGCGGAAGGTGTTATAGTTGTGCCAAATGTATGAAGTTTTGTCCCGTTAAGTTAAATAATTGAGAAATGAAGTTTTCAGAAAAGGAGATCAGAATATTCAATGGTATAAGTATTATTGCAGGGATCTTTACAGTAGTTGTTGCGATAACTATTATTTTCAGCCTGATACAGCTTAAGACCATAAACCCGCTTGACAGTCCGGCTGTACTATCCGTAAAGGAACAATTTGACAGGGATACTGAAAATAAGGATCTTGCTGAGCAGGTGCGGGTTATTGACCTTATGGCACGGAAGGCCTATTTTTCTTCGCGGTGGCAGGTTGAAACAGGTTCCTACCTCCTTCTTGCGGGAGCACTCGTATTTGTGGTTTTACAAAGGCTGGTGGCCGGAAGCGAAAAACCTGCTAAATCTTTTCAGCCTGGCAGACCCGATATTGATTCAGAGAGAAACAGAAACAGGAAGTATCTGTTAGTTTCTGCAGTCGCAGTTACTCTTCTCGCTGTAATTTCATCTTTTGTTTTAAGGTCAGAGCTTCCTGCTCCTGGAAGAGCCTCATCCAAAGTTGAAAAAAACGAAAAATCTTCTTCAGCAGCCGGGGTGAACATGCCTGATGAGGTTAATTATCCCTTTTTCAGAGGAGAAGGAAGTCGCGGCATTTCAGCAGGAGAAGGTTTTCCTGTTGAATGGAACGGAGAGAATGGAACAAACATAAAGTGGAAGATAGCCAACCCTAAGCCAGGACAGAGTTCACCAGTGATATGGGGAGATAAGCTTTTCATAACAGGTGCCGGTGATGGGGAAATAGCAATTTTCTGCATCGATAAAAATACCGGAGAATTATTGTGGACAGGATCCGGAAAGGATTTTCCGGAAGCCTCTGCCGAGGAGCCCGAATCTGACGCTGAAGCAGGAATGGCTGTACCTACTGCAGCTTTAAACGGTGATTATATATGTGCTATGTTTGGCAATGGAAATCTTGTCTGTTATGATCATGACGGAGATTTTAAGTGGGGAAAGAATCTTGGCGTTCCTCAGAGCTCTTACGGCTATTCAGCATCACTTTTGATTTATGACAATCTCGTCCTGGTGCAATATGACAGCCAGGAAAAGATCTCCCTCTCTGGGTTTGATCTAAGTAGCGGAGACATGAAATGGGATTCTCCCCGACCAGGCCGTCCAGTGAATTCATCACCAATACTTGCTTCTCTTGATGGAGTTCCACAAATTATAATAAATGGTAATCCGGGAGTCTCTGCGTTCGATCCTCTGAACGGGAAGGAGTTATGGACCCTTCCGGGCGTTTCAGGTGATGTAGCTGCTTCAGCCGCAGTAAACAGCAGTCTTGTCTATGTAGTTTCCGACTACTTTAAACTTATGGCTCTTAAACCAGGGAAAGCAGGTTCCACTGCCTGGGAAGACAATAGTTTCACAGCTGATGTTTCAAGCCCTGTTGCTAACGACGAATTTCTCTTCATGACAACCGGTAATGGTGATGCAGTATGTTACAATGCCCAGACAGGAGACACACTCTGGACCACTTATTTTGATAATCCTTTTTATTCATCTCCCATTATCTGCGACAATAAAGTCTGGATGCTCGACCGTACAGGAATTATGTATATAGCGGAAGCTAAAGGAAAGCTAAATATTATTTCCACGTCACCCCTCGGAGAGCACACAGATACCAGTCCAGCATTTTCAGAAGGTAAAATATATATCCGGGCAAAACAGAACCTGTATTGTATCTCATCAAAATGATGAGAGTTGGAATGAATAAACATAGATGGTATATTGTTTGTTAGGTTTTATAAAGGATCCGAACAATGTATCCAATAATTCCCTGAAATGAAGGTGCTCAAAATAATATTATTATTGTCGTTGTCTGTTACTTTAAAGGCACAGATAAATGACTGGCCGATATTCAGAGGAAAGAGCTCATTATCAGGAATATCTGATTTTGAGATTGTTCAGTCACCAGTTTTGTTATGGAACATATCTACTGGAGTCAGAACTAAATCCTCACCTGTTCTGAGCGATAATACTCTGTTTTTCGGTAACGAAAAAGGAACTATTCATGCAATTTCTGCCGAAGGAAAAATAATATGGAAATTCGAAACAGGAAGTCCAACTGAGGCTCCTCCCCTTGTTTTTGCCGGAAAAGTTTATGCAGGTTCCGCTGACGGTACCTTGAGAGCTATTGACAAATCAGATGGAAAGGTTATCTGGAGTTACAAAACTGATAACAAGATAGCAGGTTCAGCAAATGCCTGGGAGTCAGGATCAAAATCAGGTATTGTATTCGGCAGTTATGATTATAATTTGCATTGTGTTGATCCAAATTCAGGAAAACTGCGCTGGAAACTTGAGACTCAGAATTATGTAAACGGTGCACCTGCAATTTTTGGAAGAAGTGTCGTGTTCGGAGGTTGTGATGGAATTATGAGAATTGCTGATGTTGTTTCCGGTCGGGAAACAGATACCATCAATATAGGTGTTTATATCGCAGCATCTCCTGCAATATCTTCAGGAAGAGCTTTTTTTGGTGATTATGATGGTGAATTATATTGTATAGATCTGAAGCTGAGAAAAATTGACTGGCAAGTAAGTGCAACTGAAAATGGAGGTCCCATCGTAGCTATACCGGCAGCTGGAAACAATGTTATAGCTATCGGCAATGATGATAAGTACATGTACTGTTTCAACATTAATTCAGGGAAGCAGATCTGGAGGTTCAGAACCAATGGTCCTATCACCGGTTCTGCGGTTACTACTCCCGACAAGGTTCTTTTCGGCAGTTCTGATGGAAATATTTACCTGTTAACCATATCTGACGGGAAGAAGGTTTGGAGTTTTAATGCCGGGGCTTCTATTGGCAGTTCGCCTGTAGTGACACGGGATAGATTCTATTTCCTTACAGAAGATGGCAGACTACTAGCATTTGGAATAAAGAAAAAACAATGAAAATAGTTTATTTAATTACAGGGTCAGGTGGTTCATTTTATTGCGGAAACTGTTACCGTGATATGCTCTTTCTTCGTGCAATAAGAAAGGTTCCTGGTATTTCAGCAACTGCTATCCCACTCTATCTTCCTCCGGATAAATCAAATACAGAAACAGGATTTGACGACCATGTTTTCTTTGGTGCAATATCAATGTATCTGAGGGAAAAGGTTCCTGTTTTCAAAAATATGCCTGTTTTTTTTGATAAAATACTGGACTTTACACCCTTTCTCAAACTGGCAGCAAAACAGGCCGGAACTACCAGGACTGAGGGCCTCGAGGAGCTTACACTTAATATGATAGAAGGTGATAATGCCTTTAAACCGGCAGAAGTAAAACGGCTGGTTAAGTATCTTGAATCGAAAGGGAAACCTGACATTCTTCATCTTTCAAATGCTCTGATACTCGGTCTTGCCCGTCAGCTTAAAATACACATGGATATTAAGATAGTCTGTTCGCTGCTGAATGAAGATGACTGGATTGAAGATATGAAGGAACCTTTCAAAAGCAGGGCCTGGGAGCTTATCGGACGGGAAGCGGAATATGTTGACAGATTTGTTACACCAAGCCGTTACTATAAAGATATGTTTATTTCAAAGACAGGTCTGAAGGGAGATAATATTGACGTTGTCCCCCTTGGATTTGATCCAGATGGATATCAGGCTGAAGCGGTTGAAAATCGTCCGCCCGCAGTTGGGTATTTTTGCAGAGTTAACAGTCATAATGGTTTTGACAAGCTGGTTGATGCCTTTATTGAAATAAAAAAGAAAAACACTGTACCGGAACTTACCCTGAATGTATGTGGTGGATATACAGGTGATGACAAGCCATTTATTTCATTACAGATTAAGAAGATAAGGGAAGCCGGATTTAATAAGAGTGTAAAGATATTTCCTGAATTCCAGGGAAATAAGAAAGCAGAGTTCTTTAAGTCAGTTGATGTTATAAGTGTCCCGGTGAGAAAATATGATGGTTACGGTTTGTATATCCTTGAAGCAAATATAGAAGGCATACCGGTAGTTCAGCCGGCTACCGGAGGATTTTCGGAGATAATTTCCACTACCGGCGGAGGTATTACCTATGAGCCGGATAGTATTGAAGCTCTGGAGACAGCTCTTGTAACATTACTAACCGATAAGGAATTAAGAGAGTCGCTTGGGAAAAAGGGATATGCCGGTGTCAGAAAAGAGCTTTCGCTAGGAAAAATGGCAGAAGGACTGGCCGGCTTATACAGTAATACGATGAACAACAAATTTAAAACTTAATTACAGATTCATGCTCCGACTTGAAAATATATCAAAATCCTTTATACAGAGAGGTCTGGTACTTGATAACCTAAACCTGGAAGCTGAATTAGGTGCCTCGATTGCAATTACCGGTCCATCAGGCTCAGGAAAGACTACCCTTATGAATATAATTGGTGCTCTTGATAAACCCGACTCAGGCAATATATGGTTCAATGGGACTTCAATTCTGAAATTTTCCTCCGATGAATTATCCGGTTACCGAAACAGGAATATCGGTTTTGTCTTTCAGGATCATCTTTTGCTTAACCATCTGACTGTTAAAGAGAATATTATGCTGCCTTTATTTGCTGAAAGAATCAGTAAAGAGGATTATGATGAAAAAGATAAGTATTGTGCATCACTGATGGATCGCATTGGCATTACAAATCTTAGCGAAAAATTTCCATTTCAGATTTCAGGAGGCGAGGCTCAGAGAGCGACTCTTGTAAGAGCATTGATTAGCAAGCCTTCGTTGGTGCTGGCTGATGAACCCACAGGTTCACTTGACTCAAAAAATGCTGAAAACCTGGGCAGATTACTTATTGAACTTAACATTGAGTTCAAAATTGCCCTGATTGTTGCCACTCATTCAAATGATCTGGCCTCAAGAATGGGCCTTCATATGAAACTCGAGAATGGCAAACTGAACATATAATAACCAGGCCTGTAGCGATGAAAAATTATCTGTTTAAGTTCACCAGACGTTCACTAATCCATTACAGTAAAGACTACCTGAACCAGGTAATAATAATTGCAATCCTGGCATCCATTATAACCGGATCCTTATTAACAGGTGACTCCGTCAGGAAGAGTCTTGTCAGGAATTCCAGGGAAAAACTCGGTAATACATATATATTAGTTAGTTCAGGACTCAGATTCTTTGACTCTTCTATCTCTGAAAGGTTTAAGCACAGCTATGAAATTAAATCAGTTCCGCTGCTTGAAACATTTGGCTATTGTCAGAATTTTTCGACCGGTGCAACAGCTTTGAATATTAATATTTATGGCATCACAAAGGATTTTTTTGATTTCCATGGGATTAACGGTATTGAGATTGCGCAGGGAACTGTGGCAATTAACTCTGAATTAGCTGATCATCTGGGTGTAGCGGAAGGAGATGAAATAATAATAAGATTCCGTGAGGCAGATCCTATACCTGAGAATGCCCCATTTGCTCCGGAAGGAAAGGGAGAGAGCTCTAAAGTCCTTAAAATATCAAGAATACTTGAGTCTGAAAAAGGAGGAAACTTTTCGCTGGGTATAAGCCAGATTATTCCTCAGAATATATTCATCAATATAGCTGATCTGCAGTCAGAGAAGGAATCATCTTTCAAGATTAACAGGTTGCTCGTAGCCTATAATGAGAAAATTTCTGAATCTATAGTCAATAATGCCCTTACTGATTTACTTGTTCCTTCTGATATTGGATTATCAATAAGAAAATCTGAAGTAACAGGGGAAACTGAAATCATTTCAGACCGTATCTTCATTGACAGCACAATTGTCAACAAGATAATTGAAGAATTGAATCAGGGTTATCCGGTTATAACCTATCTGGCCAACAGTATAAAAGCCAGCAATGCTGAAACTCCATATTCTTTTGTCAGCGGAATCCCATTCAGAGGAGAGACATCGCCGGGTGATCGGGAGATAATAATAAGCAAGTGGCTGGCAAATGACCTGCATGCTGTTCCGGGAGATGAAGTCACATTAAAATGGTATCATCCGGTCGGGAATCTGCTTGAAGAAACAGAAAAGAGCTTCAGGATTAAAAAGATTGCCGGGGATGATAATATTTTTTCTGATCCATCACTTATGCCTGAATTTCCGGGGATTTCAGGCAGTACTTCCTGTTCCTCATGGGATGCAGGCATCCCTATTCTGATGGATAAAATAAGGGATAAAGATGAAGACTACTGGAATACTTACAAGGGTACACCCAAAGCATTTGTAAGCTATAAGAATGGCAAGAAAATGTGGGGCAATAATTTTGGCCCGGCTACAGCAATCAGATTTCCAGCCGATACAGGAGCAGAAATTATATTAAATGCTCTCAAGGGCAAGATCATTCCATCTGATGCAGGATTTACAGTATCTGATGTTATGCACTCCGGGGAACAGGCGGCCAATAAGGGAGTTGATTTTGGCACCCTTTTTCTTAGTCTTGGATTTTTCATTATTCTCTCATCAATTATCCTGTTATCATTTTCAGTTTCTATCTTTTTCGATTCAAAGAAAGAACAGATAAGAACTTATTTTTCACTGGGTTTCAGAAATAAAGTAATTGGCAGGATGCTTTTCAACGAGACATTGCTTATTGCACTGGCAGGTGCTTTGACAGGTATTTTCCTGGGATACGGAGTTAATTTGCTGATAATTTACGCCCTCAATTCTGTATGGACCGGTGCAGTACAAACCAATACTATTTCTCCAGGTTTTAACTTAATGTCGGTTATAACAGGATTTGTTTCAACAATAATCATTGCCCAGATGATGGTAATGCTCAGACTCAGGAACTTTCTGAAGAGGCTTGTAACTAAGGGAGAAAAAGGGTTTAAACTTCACTCCCCGGTTCTCAATTTAATTTTGCTTCTCTTATTTGCTGTACCTGCAATAATTATAATTATGATTTCCTGGTTTTCTGAGAAAGCATCAGTCCTCCTCTCCTTTTCTGCAGGAACGCTGCTGTTCATTTCTTTAATTCTTTCTTTCCGGCAATACTATCTCTCAGGACTGAAAAGAGCTAATTCGCTGTCACAAAGTTTGTACAGTATGTCTAAACGCTTCTATTCTTTCTATCCTTCACAGGCTGTAACTCCTGTTGTTTTTATTGCTGCCGGAATATTTGCAATTATTATTACAGGCTCAAACAGGCTTGTGCTTACTGATAAGATGCTGATGAACGAAGGAGGCACTGGAGGTTACCTGCTATGGTCAGAATCTGCGATTCCGGTGAAAGAAAATATGAATACCGAAGCCGGAAGAATAGAATTTGGGCTTAATGATCCTGAACTGAAAGATATTGAGATCCTTCAGGGGCTGAAACTTGCAGGAGATGATGCCAGCTGCCTTAATCTGAATCATATCAAAGCTCCCCCGCTGCTGGGAATTAATCCCGAAGAATTTGTAAGAAGAGGTTCATTTTCATTCGCTACAGTTATTAAAAACTCAGAAGAAATAAATCCATGGATATTACTTACCGAAAAAGCGGGTGAAAATGCAATATATGGAATAGCTGATCAGACAGTGTTGCAATGGGGAATGATGGTTAAAACGGGCGACACACTTATGTTCAGATCTGAAAATGGCAGACTTCTCAAAATTGTCATCTGCGGAGGATTAAAATCATCAATATTTCAGGGGCATCTGCTGATAGGAGATAATTTTTTCAGGGAGTATTTTCCATCAGTACCGGGCAGTTCTGTTTTTCTTTTTGATAAAGATACACCGGATACTGATAATCTGATAAGCATTCTCAGCGATCGTTTTTCAAATTACGGATTGGCAATAGAGACAGCATCTGAAAAGCTATCATCTTTTTTTGTTGTGACAAATACCTATTTGAATGTCTTCACGATACTTGGCATGCTGGGCCTGATCCTGGGTGTATTCGGTCTGGGATTTATGCTGATACGGAATTATGAACAGCGTAAAAAGGAGTTTGCACTGCTTATGGCTGCAGGTTATAAATCATCAAGGATATCTGCTTATATTATTATTGACCAGCTGATTGTTCTTGTCTGGGGAATAATTACAGGTACCGTTTCAGCCATAATTGCCACACTTCCATCATTGAGGAACAGCGATGTAATGTCTTATAAGCTCTTGTTAATAATGATAATAGCTATACTTTTAACTGGTTTGGCAATACTTTACTTATCAGTTAATAAGGTTAAGAGAACTAACCTGCTTGATCAGATCAGGAAGGATTGAATAATCGCCCCAGCGTTAAAATTGATGTGATTAATTCAGATTATTACATAATAAGAAACTAGGCTCCTTTGACTTCCAATAGTCCAAGATTTACTTCAGGCCTCAGACCTGATATCACTAACGCTGCTCCAAGGGCTGATGCATTACTTATTTCTGACCGGTATACTCTTTTCTCAGGAAAATACTCCTTGATACGATTAAGGAAATGTTCATTTTTTGAAAATCCTCCGGTAATGTAGATATTGGATATGTCATTATTTTCAGGAAGAATAAGTCTAACTGCTTCAAGTGTAAGCTGACCTAATTCATTCATCAGCTGATGATATGCTGTTTTAAAGTTTTTGAACTGAAACATGTCAATTCGTTCCCTGAATTCTCTCCCCAAAGGTTCTTCCTTAAAAAACACACTCCTATGAAGGTGTTTTTTCTTCATAAATTCAGCAAGATTCCTGTCATATCTCACTTTTTTGAAGTAATCTTCCTGCTTATCAAAATGATCTGATATCAAACTGGTTCCTTTTTCATGCATATGTCCTAGGAATAACCTGGATGATTTCACCGGCTGCCTGTTTATGCTCATATAGCAGAGACAATCATTATCGAGCTGTTCTGTAGTAAGTTTTTCATTGTTGAATGGATTCATGTTTATACACCACGTCCCTGTGGATAACAGAATAAATTTGCCTTTGCTTTCTGAAAAATATGGCGCAAGCGAAGATGAACTGTCATGAATCCCAATTCCAACTCTGATATTCCTGCCATCTGTCTTTATTTCGGTAAAGGTATCCACCGGTACAGGATCAGGAAGCTTTATACCCAGGGTATTTATCCATTGATGATAAGTCATATTATCAAAATCCCATAGAGCTGTATGGCATCCCAGGGATGTATGTTCGGAATATATCTTTCCGGTTAAGGTATATGAAAGGTATTGAGGGAAATGCAAAACATGCCTTATTCTGGCAAAAAGATCTGGTTTTGTCTTCTTTAACCACAGAAGCTGCATCCCTGAGTTGAGCATTCCAAGCGCCGGTGATGCTGTTCTTCTGCAAAATTCGTCTCTGCCTCCGTGGCGTTTATATATGCTTTCAGCTATTGCTTCATCAATTGGTTTAAGATAGTTGTATGCAGGAGTGATTCTTTTTCCATTTTCATCAAGACATACTATTGTTGCTCCATAGGTTGTAATATTGATATCAGTAAGATTAAATTTATCAGAGCCGGCAATTTTTTTTACAGTTACCAGGAGCCATTTCTCTATTCTCTCAAGATCATCACATTCAAAACCATCATCATCCAAAACCTCCGGGAATTTTTGTTCCTCTTCATGGACGACTTTCATTTTTTCATTAAAAAGAATGATCTTCTTATTAGTCTTTCCGATATCAAATACAGCAATCACCCTCTCTTTCATACACAACTCCTTTTTATCTTTTCAACAGCACATCCTTCTCATATTTGCCAATTTCATCTATGAAGTCTTCAGCAACAGGCACTTTGTTCTGCAGGCAGTAATAATCCCATACTGCACCGAATGGTTTTGTTTTAAGCAGTTCAAGCAGAGCCAGCCTCTCAAATCCTTTTGACTGTTCTTCCAATTTTACAAGAGTATTATGTGGTTCAAGAAGTGCATACATAAAAGCCATCTGGGCTGCCCGTGTCCCTATTACATATGCACCTATCCTGTTCAGGCTTGCATCAAAGAAGTCGAGACCAACATTCACTCTGTTCAAAGCCTTGCATCTGACTATTTCCTGAGCAATAAGGACAAGTTCATCATTGAATGTCAGAACATGGTCGCTGTCCCATCTTACTCCACGGGTAAGGTGAAGAAGAAGCTCGTCTACGAAGTGTAAAACAGATGATATTTTGTCGCCAACCTGTTCAGTCGGATGGAAGTGCCCATTGTCAAGAGTGATCATTATATTGTTACTGATTGCATAACCAACATAGAAATCGTGAGATCCAACTACCATCGATTCTGAACCAATCCCAAAAAGTTTACTTTCAACTGAATCTTTAAGATATTTCTTCGGATACTTAACTGCGAATATCTCATCAAGAGATTTCTTCAGCTGCCTTCGGAGGCCATTACGATCAACAGGAGTATCTTTTGATCCGTCTGGTATCCATATATTGTGTACTGATGCTGTTCCAAGCTGCTTACCCATCTCTGCAGCTATTTCCCTGCATCTTTTGGTATGTTCTACCCAGAATTTTCTAATCTTTTCATTTTTGCTGGAGAGGGTAAACCCATCATCAGCAAGTGGGTGCGAAAAGCAGGTGCAATTGAAATCAAGTCCGATGCCTCTTTTTTTCGCCCAATTGATCCATCCCTGAAAGTGCTTAACCTCAATTTTATCGCGATCTACAAGTTTTCCTCCAAATTCCCCATAAATAGCATGGAGATTAAGTCTTTGTTTGCCGGGCAGGAGTGACATCACCTTATCGAGGTCACTTCTCATCTGCTCTATTGTTCTGGCTTTACCGGGGAAATTACCTGTTACCTGAATGCCCCCTCCTCCGAGCTCAGCACCAGGTTTCTCAAAGCCTCCAACATCATCAGTCTGCCAGCAATGAAGACTAATATTAACTTTTTCCATTTTCTTGATAACAAGATCTGTATCAACTCCCAAAGCTGCATATTGCTGTTTTGCCAGTTCATATGTTTTTTTTACAAGTTCTTTTTTCATAATAGCAGATTTATTCTATTGTTTTAAAAAAGTATATTCACTTAATTGTTTATAACTATTCCATAAAAAAGACTTGTTCAAGCGCTATGGTGACCGGAGAATTATCAGGATTGGTTTCCATAATGTCTGACATATATTTCCACCACCGCTGTACGATCTCGGTTTTTCCCAGATCCTGTGATGAACTCTCACCCGATTGTTCCTGGTATGCAAAGAGAGTATTAGTTTCTTCATCCAGGAAAATTGAATAATTTCCAATCCCCTCGTTTTTCAGCAACTTTTCCAGTTCTGGCCAAATCTTATCATGGCGTTTCCTGTATTCTTCCTTGAAGCCGGGATACAGCTTCATCTTGAATGCAAATCTTTTCGTGTTCATTTTTTATCCGAGTTTAACAACAAAAGTTGAAAGTATAAGGATGGTTATTCCCAATATTAAGACAATAGTAGTTTTTCTGTTCACTCCTTTCCATTCATCCAGAAAAATGCCCCAGATGTTGCTGATAGCAATGTTAAGAGCCATCAGTATGCTCCAGCCGAATATGGTCATGCTTTCAGGCAGTTTACTTGCTCCCATCCCGAAGAAATGAAATTGAAGAAACCATAGCAGGCCTGCAAGGAATGTGAAAAAGATATTATTCATCAGTACGCTGCCTGATACAGTATAATAATCTCTGTATGTTTTATTTTTTATATTAAGGTATCCGCAATATACCAGATTCGTGATGAATCCACCTATCAGGATGAATATGAGCGAAGGGTTCTTCTGGAACAAAGGGTTAGTGCCATGTGCAAGTGCAACATCTTCAATTGGTTTACCTGCTTCAAAACCAAAGTTGAAACATGCGCTCATTATACCTGCAAAAACAGCAATAAAAATACCTTTTTTAAGGGCAAATTCCTTTACAGCAGCCTTCTTCTCTTCTTCACTCATCCCGCGGCTTTTGAGAGCACCTGCATAGCCAATAACTGATATCCCTGCAACTGTTATTGAAACACCTGTTATTGTCAGAATGCCAGCAGTTGAAGAAAATAGATTTTCTCCTGAAATTATTGGCGGAATCAGAGTCCCAAATGCTGCACATAGTCCAAGAGCTATACTCTGACCAAGTGCTACTCCAAGGTAACGTATACTTAAGCCAAAAGTTAGTCCGCCAAATCCCCATAAGGCTCCAAAAAACATTGCCATAAGCCGGGCAGATACAGGTGATTCCTTGATTATAGGAATAAGCTCACCATCAGGAACAAATATCAGAGCAAAAAGCGTAGGTGCTATAATCCATGCAGCCAGTCCCTGTGTAATCCAGTAAGACTCCCATGCCCATGATTTAACTTTCCTAAACGGGACATAGAAACTTGCAGCACCAATGCTGCCAAGGGCTATAAGAAAAATACCTGCCAGTGGGTTCATAAATTAAACTCTTATTGTACCGCAATTTAAAAACTTTCAATAAGCAAATTGAGTTTTATGATCTTTTTTTATTCATCATTTTTTTATAACCTTGAATGATTATTAACCATATTATTTAATACGATGAAACAATTAAGTCTCACTTTAGCATTGTTTTTCATATTTATTGCCTCAGAATCTCAGGATCTTACAGTGAAGGATCTTGCATGTGACCATAAAATTAATCCCATTGGAATAGATAATCCCAAACCAAAATTATCATGGAAAATATACGGAACAGGAAACAGCATCATGCAAAATTCTTATTCCATCAGGGTTGCAACAGACAGTAAATTTTCGTCAAAAAGTTTAGTATGGGAAACAGGGAAAGTAGAATCAGATGAATCAATTCTTCTTCTCTATGGTGGAAGAGGACTGGCTTCCGGGCAAAGATATTTCTGGCAGGTAAGGATATGGGATAATAAAGGACGAGTTTCAAAATGGAGCGAGACGGCATATTGGGAGACCGGTTTACTTTCTGAGTCGGACTGGAAAGCCAAATGGATTGAAATGGAAGGCGATACACTTCAGTATTCTTCATCACCGCATTTCAGAAAAGAATTCACTCTGGGAAAAAATATCAAGAGTGCCAGGATTTATGTTACCTCGCATGGATTCTATGAATTGCACCTCAACGGGAAAAAAGTTGGAGACCAGGTACTCACTCCGGGATGGACATCGTATGGAAAAAGACTTCAATACCAGGTATACGATGTAACCGGAATGCTCGTAAAAGGGAATAATGCTTTTGGAGCTGTCCTTGGTGACGGGTGGTACAGGGGTTCGCTTGCCTGGAGTAGGAACTGGGCAGTTTTTGGAAAGACACTGGGACTCTTTATGCAGATGAAGATAACTTTTACAGATGGCACCGAAACTCTCATAACTACTGATGAATCATGGAAAGCATTTAAGGATGGAGCCATCAGAATGAATGATATTTATAACGGAGAGACATATGATGCTACAAAGAAACTGACCGGATGGAGTATGCCCGGATATGATGAAAGTAAATGGATTGGAGTGAGAACTGGTGATTATAAATTCAACCTGATCGCAAGTGAAGGACCTGCAGTAAGAAAGATACAGGAGATAAAGCCAGTCAGAATATTTAAAACACCAAAAGGAAGTCTCATAGCCGACATGGGACAGAATATGGTTGGATGGGTCAGACTTAAGGTTAACGGCAGCAGAGGGTCGGTCGTTACACTCAGACATGCTGAAGTAATGGACAAATATGGAGAATTTTACACTACAAACCTGCGTGCTGCAAAGTGTCAGCTAACATATACCCTTGCAGGGACCGGCGAAGAGATATATGAACCGCGATTTACATTTATGGGTTTCAGATATGTTGAAGTTACAGGATTCCCAGGTGAACTTACAGCGGATAATCTTACAGGAGTGGTTATACACTCTGATATGCAGGTAACAGGTAAATATGAATCATCAAACATCCTTCTGAATCAGCTGCAACATAATATTCAATGGGGACAAAAAGGCAACTTTGTGGATGTACCGACAGATTGTCCTCAGCGTGATGAAAGACTTGGTTGGACAGGTGATGCCCAGGCTTTCTGCAGAACTGCTGCCTATAATATGAATGTAGCAGCCTTTTTCTCTAAATGGTTGAAAGATGTTGCAGCTGATCAGAGAAAGGGTGGTGAAGTTCCCGTTGTAATCCCTGATGTTCTGAATCCGCAAGGTTCACCTACCGCGCAATGTTCTGCAGGTTGGGGTGATGTGGCTGTAATTGCCCCATGGACCATGTACCAGGTATATGGAGACGAAGAACTTTTAAAAACACAATATCCAAGCATGCTGGCATGGGTTGATTATATAAAGAAAACCGCTGGCACTGATTATATCTGGAATAATGGTAGTGTCTACGGAGACTGGCTTTTCTATCACCCTCCGGTGAATAACCATACAGAACCTGATGGACATACCGACCACGACTTTATTGCAACTGCATTTTATGCATATTCAGTACAGCTGTTGCTTCAGGCCGCCGAATTATTCGGACAATCGGAAGATGCCGGCATCTACAGGGCAGTTCATGAAAAAATAAAGGAAGTGTTTAATAATGAATATGTAACAAAAGCAGGACGAGTTGGCACAAATTCGCAGACATCATATGTTCTGGCATTGATGTTTGATCTTCTTCCTGAAGACCTCAGACCCAAAGCAACCAGATTCCTTGTTGATGATATCAGGAGCAGAGGTAACAGACTCTCGACAGGATTCCTGGGTACACCATACCTGTGCCATGTTCTTTCTGATAATGGGTATACTGATGTGGCTTACGATCTTCTTCTTCAGGAAAATTACCCCTCATGGTTATACCCGGTCAAGATGGGCGCAACTACAATATGGGAAAGATGGGATGGCCAGAAAACTGACAGCACTTTCCAGGATCCTGGCATGAATTCCTTCAACCATTATGCCTATGGAGCTATAGGTGACTGGATGTACAGAGTATCAGCAGGTATAGAGATCGGAAAACCTGGTTATAAGCATATAATAATTCAGCCTCATCCTACAAAAAGGCTTGATTATTCAAGGGCCACGTTCGAAAGTACCTATGGTACAATAGAATCCGGATGGGAAAGAAAAGATTCGAAGATACTGGTTAATATTAAAATCCCGGCGAACACAACAGCTACTGTTAATTTACCAGTAAACTCAGTTGCCCTGGTAAGCGAAAAAGGAAGAAATATTTCTGATAACAAAAATTTCTCGGACATTAAAGTTGACAATAATATTTTAACGTTTGAAGCTGGTTCAGGAGAATATACCTTGGAATTTTCAGAATAGAAGGAGGCTGAATAATTTTTGTCCTTGTGGTTAATTATTTTTCACTCTTTCTGATCAAATGATTGTTTATGGATTTCATTAATAATCACAATGGTGAGTTTGCAGCTTTGCTTACTGCCATTTTCTGGACAATAACCGCACTTTCATTTGAATCGGCAAGTCACAGAATCGGTTCTCTTTCAGTTAATATCATCCGTCTTTTTATCGGAATAATCTTTCTGAGTATTTTTAATATTATCAACAGGGGAATTGCATTACCCACCGATGCATCATGGAATAACTGGCTGTGGCTCACCGTATCGGGACTGATAGGATTTGTATTCGGGGATCTGTTCCTTTTTAAATCGTATACAATCATAGGGTCAAGATTCTCAATGCTTATTATGACACTAGTCCCTCCTATTACTGCATTTTTTAGTTTTTTAATCCTTGGTGAAAAACTTACTCTTTTCAATTATCTGGGAATGACACTTACTTTTTCAGGAATAGCACTGGCGATATTCAGCAGGGATGGCACAAAGGAAAAACTATCGCTCAAACTTTCGCCTCGTGGCATACTTTATGCCTTTGGCGGTGCAGTGGGTCAGGCTCTGGGGTTAGTGCTCAGTAAATTAGGATTAAAGGATTATGATCCATTTGCAGCTACACAAATAAGGATAATTGCAGGGATAATCGGTTTTGCACTCCTTATTACTTTTATGAAAAGATGGTCAAACGTAGGAAAAGCAATAAAAAACAGGGAAGGCATGAGATTAACTACACTAGGTTCATTTTTCGGACCATTCCTTGGTGTTTCATTTTCACTTATCTCAGTTAAATATACTGAAGCAGGGATAGCCTCAACAATTATGGCTCTTGTTCCTGTATTTATAATCCTGCCGGCAGTAACTCTGTATAAGCAGAAAGTAACCCTTACGGAAATGGTTGGTGCATTGGTAAGTGTTAGCGGAGTGACTTTATTCTTTGTTTAATGTTACAGCATTATGTTAGCTGATGAATTAAGAAACAGGAAATTCGAAGATGAATTTGTCTTCTCCGCATCCAGGAGCAGCGGACCTGGAGGGCAGAATGTCAACAAAGTCAACACAAAAGTTGAACTGAGATTTAGTGTATTTGCTACACTTATTCTGAATGAAGCTGAGAAAGAGATCGTTCTGCAAAAACTTAAAAAGAAGATAAATAAAGAAGGAGAACTGCTGATTGTTTCACAGGAAGGGAGAACTCAGAATGAGAATAAGATCATTGTTATCGAAAAGTTCTATGACCTTATTACTAAGGCTCTTACAATACCTGCACACAGAAAACCAACCAAACCAACCCTTTCTTCGAAAGCGAAAAGGCTTGATGAGAAGAAAATCAGAAGCAAAGTGAAGAAACTCAGGCGTACGGATACTGATTCAGATATTTTCTGAAAGATGGTTATCAATTAGGATTGTTTTTTTACACCTCCTTGAGTTTCCATTTACCTCTTCTGAAAATGATCCAGGCGATAAGTGTCATTAGCGATTCAGCAATAACAATTGAGATGAAGACCCCGTTCTCGCGCAATCCAGCCTTATAAGAAAGCAGCCAGGCAAGAGGAATTTCCACCATCCAGAAAGCAACTACGTTTATTTTAAGCGGTGTTATAGTGTCACCTGCTCCGTTGAATGAATTGACAAGAACCATTCCCAAACCGTATGCAATAAAGCCGAGACTTATAATTCTTAATCCTTCAACGCCTGAATCAAATACAGGTTTGTCTTCTATGAAGAACCTGATAAATGGCTGGGGAAACAATACAAGGATAGCTCCTATTACCCCAAGCAGGAGCATATTAACCCATCCTGTAACCCACACTGAACGCTCAGCCCTTTCCGGCTTTTTTGCTCCAAGGTTCTGTCCTACCAGGGTGGATGCAGCATTACTGATCCCCCAGGAAGGCAATAGTGTAAAACCTATTATCCTGATAGCTATAGTATAGCCGGCAACAACTTCACTTCCAAAGCTGGATATTATTCTGACCAATGCCACCCAGCTTGTAGTGCTAATTAGGTTCTGACCGATAGATCCGAAAGAAAGTCTGAGAAGTTTAAATATTATCCTGAAATCAACGGACAGATGCTTAGTTGAAAGTCTGATTCTTTTATTTCCATAAAACAACAAATAGAATTGAACGATTACAGCTGTTCCTCTTCCTATTACAGTAGCAGTTGCGGCCCCTGTCACTCCCATTTCCGGAAAAGGTCCAAGACCAAAGATCAGGCATGGATCAAGGATGATATTCAGAATGTTTCCTGTCCACAGCACCTTCATGGCAACAGCAGCGTCACCAGCACTCCTGAAAATGGCATTTATAATAAACAGAAGCATTATGACCATATTTCCTCCGATCATTATGCTTGTATAACCTGACATGTTCTTTACAATAGAAGGAGAAGCTCCCATTACATCAAGTAATTTTCCTGATAGAAAAATTCCGGGAATCCCAATAAAAAGTGCAACTGACACACCTGTAATTATTGCCTGGAATGCTGTTCGTGAGGCTTCATCATGATTCTTCTCTCCTATTCTTCTTGAAACAAGAGATGTTGTTGCTGTACCGAGTCCGAGCGAGATTGCATATATTATTGTAAGAACTGATTCTGTTAAACCTACTGTCGCAACAGCATCAGCACCGAGACGCGATACAAAGAATATATCAACAATTACAAAAATTGATTCCATTATCATTTCCAGCACAGCAGGAATAGATAATAAAAGGATGGCACGACTTAGTTTTCCTTCAGTAAAATCCTGTTCAGTTCCTGAAACAGCCTCTGAAACATCCTTAAAAAATGATCTTATTTTTGAGTAGCTTTTCACAATTTATATAAGCTTGCAAATATAGGCTTTATACTATGTAAGAAGAGAGATGAAATACTGAAATACAAAATTATAATGGTTGTCCATTAATTTGAATTTTATATTCAGAGGATTTTTGCATTATTTTTAAAAAAAAGACAATAAAATGATTATAAAAACAACTTCATTTAGAATAAAATTAAAATAAGATTCCGCGACTCATATTGCTGTAATACAATGATATACATATCATTAATATGTATATATAATTAATCTCTGTTAATAAAATACAGATTGTGTTAATATTTATGACTATCAATTGATACAATGTATTGATAGATTATATACTTTCGTCCCAATTAATTTATTAAAAACCATTAATAATTTTTAAAACTACCAATTTAAAAAAGGTGAAATTGCTCATCTGCAATTATGAATGCTAACAGTAATGAGGTTCCGACTCTCAGTGCAGAGAGTCACCTCGTGGGTTGTTCTTCTGATGAAGAGCCTGGCGCGAAAACCATGTTATTTTCGCAAAACGAAATCCCAACACAGTTAGTTAGCAACCGAAGTGCCGATTTTATTCAACGGTTCTTCCCCCTAACAACTATTGATTCCTGGAATGATTGGAAATGGCAGCTCAGAAATGCTTTTACAAGCATTGATGATCTGAAGAAAATCATGAAACTTTCCGAAAAGGAGATTATGGCCATTAATAATCTTAAGGGCAGGTTACCGCTTCGGATAACTCCTTATTTTGCGTCGCTCATTTACAATACTAAATTTTCAGATCCAATGAGGCGCAATGTTATTCCTGTTGTTGAGGAATTATTGACACATAATACAGAGCACTCAGATCCTCTGCATGAAAAATCCTTCTCCCCTGTGAAAGGGATCGTACATCGTTATCCCGACAGAGTTCTTTTCACAGTGACCCAGGTGTGTTCAAACTACTGCAGGTATTGTACCAGGTCGCATTCTGTAGGCAAGCTGGATAAACTCGGCAGACAGGATTTTGAGAAAGCGTTCAGTTATATAGCAGCACACCGTGAGGTGCGTGATGTTCTTATCAGCGGTGGAGACCCTCTTACATTAAGTGATGAAATTCTGGATTATATACTTTCAAATATCAGGAAGATAGATCATGTTGAAATAGTGAGGATCGGGACAAGAATCCCTGTAGTTCTTCCTCAGAGGATCACAGATAACCTGATCAATGTATTAAAAAAATACCATCCTTTATTTATAAGTCTGCATTTTTCTCATCCTGCTGAAATTACAGATGAATGCTCCAGTGCTTGTACTAAGCTGGCTGATAATGGTTTCCCTCTCGGAAGTCAAACCGTCCTGCTGAAAGGCATAAATGATAATGTTCCGGTAATGAAGGAACTTATGCATAAATTGCTTAGGATCAGGGTCAGACCATATTACCTTTATCAGTGTGATCTGATCCCTGGATCAGGGCACTTCAGAACAACTGTAAAGAAAGGACTTGAGATAATTAAAGGACTTAGAGGTTACACCAGTGGTTATGCTGTTCCTACATTCGTGGTTGATGCTCCGGGAGGAGGTGGAAAAATTCCATTGCTTCCCAATTATGTTGTTGAGCACAATGACGAAAAAATAGTGATGCGTAACTACAAAGGGGTATTGTGCGAATATCCTGAAAAATAATATCTTGGAATGAAAGTAGGGTTGACGTATGATCTGCGGTCATGGTATCTTGACCGTGGATATTCTATGGATGAAACTGCCGAATTTGACAAACAGGAGACTGTTGATGCAATTGAAAATTCCCTTAAAATTATGGGGTATGAAACAGAGCAGATTGGAAATGCATTTCAATTGATCGATTCTCTGGCAGCAGGAAAAAGGTGGGATATTGTATTCAATATTGCTGAAGGATTGTATGGTGACGGAAGGGAATCGGTTGTTCCGGCAATACTCGACCAATACAGGATCCCTTATGTATTCAGCGGTCCGGTTATACTGGGATTATCTCTGAATAAGCACCTTGCGAAGCTCATTGTTGCTGAGGCAGGCGTTCCTGTCAGTCCTGGTTTGCTCGTTTCCGAATTGAAGGATCTGACAAATTTAAAACTCACATATCCTCTTTTTGTGAAGCCCGTATCTGAAGGAACCGGGAAAGGGATTACAGACAAAAGCCTGATCAATAGCATTACTGAACTCAGGGAGATGATAGAATGGATACTTAAAGAGTTCAGCCAGCCAGCGCTTGTTGAAGAATACCTGCCTGGAAGGGAATTTACAGTCGGAATTATTGGCAGTGGTGATAAGGCAGTACCAATTGGAGGGATGGAAGTGATTACATCTAATAATCTCCCCTATTCAGTTCATGTTAAGGAAAACTATCATGACTATTGTAAATATGAACCCTTGTCAGAAAATATTGCAGATGAATGCAAGGATGTCGCAGTAAGAGCATGGAAAGCACTTGGTGCGGTTGATGGAGGAAGAGTTGATGTAAAAGAAGACAGAAATGGAAGAATCTGTTTCATTGAAGCAAATCCGTTGGCGGGATTGAATCCGGTTCACTCCGATCTGCCAATCCTGGGGCGAATGTACAATATTGATTACCAGAAGTTACTGGAGATGATAATGTCTTCCGCTATAAGCAGAATTAAGAAAGACTAAGATTAATTAATCTAAAGATTTTTTCATGAGGAGATGCTGCATCATTTATAATGAACCTTTGCCCGGAGCTCTAGAAGATGAACTTGATGTAATAGATCAGGTTATACAAGTTGAACAAGGTATGAAAGATCTTGGTATTGATGTCTACCGTAAGGGAATTACAGCAAAGTTCATGGATGAAGTCAGTGAACTGGTTACTGAAAAACCTGATTTCGTATTCAATCTTGTAGAGTCGATAAATAATAAGGGTGAGCTGAACTATTTTGTTCCTGCACTTCTGAACCTTCATGGAATACCATATTCAGGTAATTCGCATGAAGCTATTTTTCAGACAACAAGTAAAATTCTGACCAGCAGAATATTAAAGATGGCAGGTATTCCAAATCCGGAGTGCTTTTTACCTTCGCAAATGCATCTTCTGAAACCCGGCATTAAATATATTCTGAAACCTATCTGGGAAGATGGCTCTTTAGGGATTACAGCTGACTCAGTATTTGTCTGTAAACCTGGTTATGAAGAAAAACTGAAAGGGCTGAGCGATTCACACTGGTTCATAGAAGAGTTTATTGACGGACGTGAATTTAATATGAGTGTGCTGGCAGACAGCAATGGGCCAGAAGTGATGCCTTTGGCAGAAATTGTTTTTGTTGGTTATGACGAAACGAGACCAAGGATCATTGATTACAAAGCCAAATGGGATATTAATACCTTTGAATATGATAATACGGTTCGTGATTTTCCGGGAGAAAAACTTGACAGTGAAGTTATTAAAAAGCTGAGGAAGATAGCTCTCGACAGCTGGAAACTTTTCGGATTGAAAGGTTATGCAAGAGTAGATGCCAGGGTTGACAATAATAATAATGTATTTGTGATTGAAATAAATGCAAATCCTTGTATTCAACCCAATGGCGGCTTTATGGCTGCTACCCGAGAAGGTGGTTATAGCTTCCCTGTAGTTTTAGAAAGAATCATAGAAGACCTAAATACTTAATCAATGTACTCTATTTCAGGAGGAATTTATGCCGAAGACAGGAAAGTCATTGAGGATGATATAAGGAGGTGGGGTGGGAAATTATATGGATAGAAACATCCTGCAGACCACTTTATGCTTCTACAGAACCTTTCTACATTAGAAACTGATATACCCTGCAAGTTTCACTTAACGATTTATATGCTCATGGTGATCCTATATCGTATTCAAGAACGAGTAATTCCGGATAAATCACCTTATTGTCTTCATTTTCTTGTTCTTGCAGTCTATTTAATTTTTTAAAAATAGTGCTATATCTCATTAATAAAATTATTAATTCAATCAATTTTTATATATTTTTAAAATCACAGGAGAAATGTTTCTTAATGGTTAAAATTCAATCGTTCCTGTTATGTTTTAGGTTTACGGGTAAAATGGGTTGAGGGCTGACATTAAATGGTCAGCCCATTTATTTTTAATTGAGATCAATTATTACTTACTTTAGTTAAAATAAACTTTGTAATATTAAATCCAGTAGTATAATGGATGTTAAAATTGAAGCAAGCTGGAAAAATATACTTAACGAAGAATTTGAAAAAGATTACTTTCTGAGTCTGACAAAATATGTAAAGCAGGAATATAATAAAACTACAGTATATCCACCTGCAGGACTTATCTTTAATGCTTTTAACCTTTGTCCTTTTTCCAGGGTCAGGGCAGTAATCATAGGACAGGATCCATACCATGGTCCGGGGCAGGCACACGGTCTTTGTTTCTCCGTAAAGGATGGCGTGGTATTTCCTCCAAGTCTGGTAAATATTTACAAGGAGATTGAACTTGATCTTGGAATAGCCAGACCATCATCGGGAAATCTGGAACGATGGGCAAAACAGGGTGTTCTGCTTCTCAATGCCACACTAACTGTCAAAGCACATATGGCCGGATCACATCAAAAGAAAGGATGGGAACAATTTACTGATGCAGTGATTTCTGTAATCAACAAAGAAAAAAATAATATAGTTTTTCTGTTATGGGGGGCCTATGCTCAAAAAAAAGGTGAGAATATTGACAGGAACAAGCATCTTGTACTTGAATCTGTTCATCCTTCACCTTTATCCGCATCAAGAGGATTTTTCGGCAATAGCCATTTCAGTAAATGCAATGTATATCTTGAAAAGAACGGGTTCAGCCCGATCGACTGGCATTAAATGAATCTTAATCAAGTTTCGTAAGTGCATCTTTAATTGTATTTTCAAGTTCATCATATTCCTCATAACCGCATGACAATCTGATAATACCTGGCTCGGGGTATTTTACACCCCAGACTGATTCAACCGGCATCAATATAGTATTGGGATCGCCAAGTGTAGGTATCAGCTTTATCTTTTCTGCTACAAGTGATATAAATTTATCGCGCTTCTCCCCTTTCTCTTTCTTATCTTTTCCCTTCAGATCGAAGGTTATCATTCCACCATAACCTTTGTCACTGAAGAGTTTTCTTGCAATTGAATGGGTGACATGACTGGCAAGTCCTGGAAACCAGACCTTTTCTACAAAAGGGTGTGTGTCGAGCAACTTTGCAAGCCTGGATGCATTTTTACACTGACGATTAAAGCGAAGGGAAAAAGTTTTTATCTGGGTTTCAAGTCTATATGCGTCATCAGGAGATAGCATGTGGCCAACAAATTTTCTGTATTCGATTGCCGAATGTAAAAGATTGTCATCATTTCCACATATTACCCCTGCCGATATGTTTCCATGTCCCGAAAGATACTTTGTTACACTGTGCAGAACAATATCAACTCCATCGTTAAGAGGTTTATAAAGAAAAGGTGTCGCAAATGTATTATCCAGAATTACCCTGCATCCGTTCCTTTTTGCTATCTGTACTACCGATGGCACATCAGCAACAATGAGCATCGGATTTGAGACAGATTCTATATAGAGTAATTCAGGTTTCAATGAGGCAACTGTTTTTTCCAGTTCAGACATATCATAGATCCCATTGGCAGGAGTAAAGTATTGAATATCAAGGCCTCTTCTTCGTTTCAAAATTGATTCAACGAATGATATCGAACCACCGTAGATTTCCGAAAAGAATAGCCATGGCCTTTCAGCATTCCCATTTTGAAAGATTGATACCGCAGTATCAATAGCAGACATACCTGACTGTGTAAGTAATGCCCAGGAGCATTCCTCCAGGCTCATTACTGCTTCCTCGGCAGAAACAACAGTCGGATTTCTATACCTGGAATAAATATAATTTTCAGGTTTACGAATATTTTCAGTCTCTTTATTAAAAGTTTCAGCTGTTAGTTCTGAATTGTACAGTTCAAAACCGGAATCCCTGTATACTGGCATCCGCGAACTGTTAATCTCCTTTTTTTTCATATGATAGTCTGGCTATGTGTTTATATATATGGTCACTAATTCCCACAGGGTTAAAATCAAAATAGAATATTATTCTGTCAATCAATTCACCTGTTAAGAGGATAAATATTATTGACGTACCGGGATAAGATATCCCCGTTACAATACTTGCACCAGCAACTAACAGAAGAGCAAGACGAATGAACCTGAGAACTGCGATGTTTGACTGTTCAGGAATATATCTGTAAATAATCAGTATTACCTTAACTGATGAGATAAACAAAAAGGGCAACGTGAAGCCTGACAGAAATGAAATTATTAGTAATGCAGTAATAAATGTCTGGCCGCTGTGAAAATAGGCATTCATGCTTCGCGATGTATAAATATATACAGCATCAATGAACAATAACAGAAAAAATCCTGTAACGGAAGCAGTTATAATAAGAAATGGTAGCCCATATGCTACTGCTGCCAGTGATATAATTGAATACAGAATATATGCAAGGATTTCCCTGCTCAGAGGAGAGCTTTTAATATTAAAAACGGCTCTCCATGCTCTGTACCATTTTCCCAGATGAAAGAGAGAAACCAGCCCAGGTAAAAGAGTCAGAGAAATGAATAATATTTTATCAGGCAATTTGCTGGTAATCAATGATACAGATATCATTGATACAGAAAGGATGGACATGAAACTGAAAAGAATGAGGCTCCATTCTGATTCCCTGCTTTTCTTTTCTGCCGGCACACCTTTTATATCTTTCCTGAAAAGTGAAGTGGGAATGATTCTAAGAGGTATATTTCCTGAATTCTTCCGAAATCTCATTCCGGGACTTAATTCATTACCAGGATACCAGTCAGGGGCATCTGCCTTATCATAATTGTTCAGATCACCGAAACTTAAAGCACCTGTGGGACAAGCTGAGGTACACGCTGGCTCCATGTCTTCGTCAAGCCTTGTATAACAAAAATGACATTTCCCTATTACGCTATTTTCAGGATCATATCGCGGAGCATCGAAAGGGCAGTTCCAAATACAGTATTTACAACCGATGCATTTCGTATCATCAATAATAATTGCACCTGATGAAGGATCGCACCTGTAAGCAGATGCAGGGCATCCATCAAGGCAGACAGGAACTTCACAATGATTACAGGCAACAGACAGGTTGGAATACGCAACAGAAACAGATATTTCTGAGTTATAGTTTAATACACTTCTTGCTTTCACAGAAAATCTATTCTCAAGTGAACATGCCGCACTGCAGGCTTTACAGTTCACACAAAATAGCTGGTCAAAGATAAATCCTCTTTTCATAATCATTCTGCAGGTTCTACTTCAACCCTGGTATCATGAAATGCAGCACCAAAACCCATATCCGTTTCTCTTCCCTCAATTAGCAAATTTCCACCGCCACCTTCATGGAGCCATATCCCATTAGGCAGCATTACACAACCTGAAGGTATTCTGTTAGAAATTTTTGCAATTGTAAAAAGGTCCCCTGAAGCATTAAAAATCCTAATTCGATTTCCATTGAATATTTT
>DATKTA010000034.1:0-89929 GCA_035531395.1 Bacteroidales bacterium | reverse complement strand
TATGACAGGACTCTCTAAATTCTGGTGGGACTTCGGCGATGGTTCACCAGTCGATTCAACTAATGCTAATCCGGTACATACATTCACCAATAACAATCCTGCTTCTATTGAATACAGGAGCATTAAACTGAAAGTGAGATCACCGGGTGGCTGCTATGATGAATTCACCTCTACTGTGACAGTATACCCTGCTGTAAATGCTACCTTTACAGTAAGTGATACAATCATCTGCAGCGGCGGTACCATAAGTCTGGCAACTTCTCCGGGAGCAAGCAAATACTTCTGGGATTTCGGTGACGGTCAGAGTGGGTACTCACCAGGTGAATCAACCACACATCTTTACACAAACTTTGATAAGGATCCCCTAATACTCACGGTCAAACTGACAACTACGTCATTCTACAGTTGTTCGGATGACTATTCAATGACCATCAAAGTGATGCCGATGCCGCAACCGCAGTTCAATGCAGTGCCTCCGACACAGATCTACAGTCCGTCGGGTAACCCTGTCACATTCACTAACCAGACCAACGATGGCACATGGTCATACCTCTGGAGGTTTGGTGATGGAACCACTTCAACGGAGAAGGATCCTTCATATATCTATACTGCCCTTGGCACATATGATGTTGTACTTATAGTTAACAACGCCAACTGTTCCGACAGCATCAGCCATGAGGTAAGGGTTCTTCCTCCTCCGCCGGTAGCTAACTTCGATTCAATACCATCGGGTTGCGAACCGTTGACTATAACGATTAATAATACCTCACTCAACACTGATGTTCCCGGAACAACCTACAGATGGGACTTTGGCGATGGCAGTATTTCAACAGCCAAGAATCCTGAGTACACCTTCTTCGATCCGGGTATCTACCGTGTTGAGCTGACAGTAACCGGTCCCGGCGGTACCTCCAGCAAGTCGCAGGTTGTGAACTCATACGCTTCACCAAGGGCTTACTTCGAAGTATCTCCGACCTTTGTCTTCGTGAATGATGAGAAAGTCAGAGGATTTAACCTTAGTCAGCCGGGTTCAGGGCTGTCATTCCTCTGGGAGTTCGGCGATGGAGATACATCGAAAGTGAAAGAGCCGTTCCATAAGTATATGGAGGCAGGAGTTTACGACATCACCCTGTGGGCTTACTCGTCCAATGGCTGCAGCGACAAGTATATCCTGTCGCCGGGAGTAACCGTTGAACCTGCCGGAGAGGTACGCTTCTCAACCGTCTTTACACCTAACCTCGACGGACCGATTGAGCGTACTGATCTGCCGACAGGTGGTACGGAGCTTGATCAGTTCTTCTTCCCGCCGATAAGGGAGAAAGTGATTGACTACAAGTTACAGGTCTTTAACAGGCTTGGTGTGCTGATCTTCCACAGTGAAGACATAAATATCCCGTGGAACGGCTACTATAAGGGTCAGCTGTGTAGCCAGGGAGTATATGTCTGGTATGTTGAAGGAAAGTATGCTAATGGCCAGCCGTTCAAGAAGGTGGGAGATGTGACTCTGTTGCATTAAAAGGCGCAAAGGCGCAGCGGCGCAAGGGCTTGACTCATGGCGCAAGGCTGTGACTTAAGGTTCCCCTCCTGGGAGGGGCAGGCCGATCCGCCATCCCGATAACTATCGGGAGGCGGAGAGACCGGGGTGGGTTTAAAGGATATATAAACACTTCTGAAATAAATAAGAAGGCTCGTAAATTCTACGGGCCTTTCTTATTGTGGTATGGGGTTCGAGGTACGTGGTACGTGGTTTAAATAGTTTACCCCTAACCGCGCACCCCGCACCCCGTACCTCGCACCATTTAAAATGCAATCCTTTATAGCTTTTCTAATTGAATTTACATATATTTGTACTTTAATATATCATGATAATTAAAAACTATAATTTAAAATATCATGTATGTACGAAAGCAGAACTTTTATAATCTGGGAAAGGAAAGCACCTTCCTATGGGGAGCAAGGCAGACAGGTAAAAGTACTTTACTTAAAAAACTATTTCCTGATTCCTTGTATTTTGATCTTCTTCTGGCATTGGAGTACGACAGGTTTATAAGGAATCCTTCTCTGCTTAAGGAAATAATTGATGCCAGTAATAAGTCAGGGCCCGTTATAATTGACGAAATTCAACGGATACCATCTTTACTTAATGATATTCAATGGTTGATTGTTAACAGGAATATTCAGTTTATATTAAGTGGCTCCAGTCCAAGGAGAATACTGCGTTCCGGAGGCAATTTATTAGGTGGAAGGGCTATGCGAAATGAGCTTTATCCTCTCATTTCAGCTGAGATACCTGATTTTAACCTTATCAAGGCTCTGAACAACGGATTATTGCCACGTCATTATATAGCTGATAATCCGGTTAAAATGCTGTCATCTTATATTGGGAGTTATCTGAGGGATGAGATTCAGGCTGAGGCAAGGATCAGAAATATTACATCATTCTCAAGATTTCTGGAAGCTGCAGCTTTTTCGAATGGTGAAATGGTGAATTATTCAAACATAGCTTCAGATTGCGGAGTCAGTTCTCCTACAATCAGAGAATATTTCCAGATCCTTGAGGACACAATGACAGGACGGTTTCTGCCTTCGTATCAGAAGAGTCCAAAACGAAGAGTTATTCTGGCCCCAAAATTCTATTATTTTGATGTCGGAATAGCTAATTATTTATTGAAACGGAATCGGATTGAGCCTGGAAGTGAAGCGTTTGGGAAAGCATTTGAACATTTTATCTATCACGAATTATATTCGCATACCCATTATTCAGGTTTGAATTATCAGATAAACTACTGGAGAACAGCTTCACAGATTGAAGTGGACTTTATACTGGGAGATAATGAAGTTGCAGTTGAGGTAAAATCCGCCTCAATGGTAACTTCCCGCCATTTAAAGGGACTAAAAAGTTTTGCAGAGGAATATAAGGTAAAGAAGTTATTGGTTGTTAGTCTTGATCCCTATCCCAGGAAGATTGATAACATTATTATTCTACCATGGAAGGAATTCCTGGGAATGTTGTGGTCAGGGGAGATCATAGAGTAGTGTTGGCACAACGGTGCAACGCTTTGTCAGCCGTAGCTGAAAAGCGAAGGCTGGGCACAAAGGTTGAAGCCTTCTTGCTCCCCTCCCTGCCCCTGATCATCTGCCTGGTGGCGGATGATCACCATCTAAAGGGGGTCATATTTGAGCAGGAATTGAGCCCCCTTCAGAGGGTGGACCGCGAAGCGGGCCGGGGGCTGATAGGTGTTAGAAAGAATATAATAAATAGAAAAGCTCGTCAGACTGACGGGCTTTTTCTTTTTGGAAGGAGTTTCGGTTATATAGGTTCCCCTCCTGGGAGGGGCTGGGGGAGGGTTTAATGGGTAAGCTGATATTACTATAATAAATAAGATAGCTCGTCAGATTAACGAGCTTTTCTTTTTTTACAACGGAGTTACACGGGGTTTCACTTAGTAACACACAGAGTTCTGAAACAGTGAAACTCAGCGTGGCTAAGTAGTAAAACACAGAAATACAGCACCTTAGGAATAAGGCTATATAGAATAGGTCTAAATTAGGCTAGTCCTTTAAAAAAGTCCAAAATTTCATGTCACGAATCTGCAATTTCCGACATGTATATAAAAGATGTTGCAGGGGAGATTAAGTGAAGTCAATGCCTGTTCTTTCCTTTTTGATATTTACCTGAAGCGAGACTGTTGGTTTTTTGACTGTTAGAAAAACCAGAGATGAGGAAGAATATGCAAATAGTAACAGAGAATAGAAGATTTAGAAAGTTTTGCTGTGATTAAGTTATATTATCTAAAATTCTATTATTATGTCATTGATCAAGTATTTAGAGAGAATCAAGAGAATTGACAATCTAATTCATCTTCGTGCTACCGGAACCCCGGAGGAGTTTGCCAAAAAATTGGGGATTCGTCGTTCAACGTTATTTAATAATCTGCAGGAATTGCGTGACCTGGGAGTGGATATAAAATACTCATCTGACAGGCAGTCATATTATTACGCCGATGATCGCAGAATAAAAATCAATATAGAAAAAATTCTATATAAGAAGGAAGTTCTCGAAACTATAGACGTATAATTTTCATTTAGAATCATTATTATGAACTTCCTATTGAGGTATTATTCCCTAAAGGGGACTAAATTGTTCATTATTATTACTATATGCAACCTTGCTATAATCTGGCTTTCTCAGCATCTGCTCATCAATGAGACCGTCTTTTATAATACTTATAGCGAGCAACTTACATATGAACGTTCGATGAAATTGTTCGAAAATATGAGGGAGTTTGAATGGGTCAGCTATGCTTTATATCCCATTATTTTAATTATAAAGAGCACTTTCATTTCAATTGTAATATTTACAGGATTCTTTTTTTATAATCTGAATAATAAAATATCATTTGGCCTGGTATTTAAGGTAGTATTGGGAAGCGAAGTTGTTTTCTTAATCGCATCTCTTTCAAAGTTATTATGGTTATACTTTTTTGGAGGCAATTATGATCTGAATGATATAGGGTTTTTCTATCCATTATCAGTGATTAATATATTTAATATCAATGAAGTAGCAAGGGTCTGGATTTACCCTTTGCAGATTCTTAATTTTTTCCAAATTCTATATATTATTTCATTATCATATGGTCTCAGGAATCTGTGCTTATTGCCTGAAGGTGTCGCTGATAAAGTAGTATTAACATCCTATTTGCCTGCAATGGGGGTTTGGATTGCTTTTATATTATTTATTTCATTTGATATTTCATTATGAGAAAATTTGTTGGAGTTACTTTCATTTTCCTTCTGTTTATTGTTCTTATATTTTTAGTTTATGGTATTGTTAAAAAATCGGGCGAAAAGGCTTTAATTGAGAACAGGATTGCCACGCTTCCTAAATTTTCCTTTGTTGATTTGGAATGTAATTTATTTAGTTCAGATAGTATAAATGAAGGTCCTTTGTTAATTGTTAAATTTCATCCAGAGTGTGAACATTGTCAATATGAAATTTCAGAGATCTTCCATAGTAGTATTCCTTTTTCAGGGACAAAAATTTTATTTATTACAAATTCTTCAAGGGAAAAGACCAAACAGTTTTTTTCACAGTTTGATAAATCAGTAATGAGTCAGGCAATTATTCTTATCGATTCATCATATGCATTCAGTAATATATTCGGGAAGGATATTGTCCCTTCAAACTATATATATGACAGAGACTTAAAGCTTACAAGGGCTCTTTATGGAGAATACAAGATTGAAATAATGGAGAAGCTTCTTGGGTTACATGAATAACATAAAAAGGATTAATAAAGTTTCAGTTTTGCAGTGTGATTCATCCGATTGCGGTGTAGCATGTCTGGCTTCTGCAATCAGATATTATGGTGGTGATTCAAGCATTGAAAAATTAAGGAGTTTGAGCGGAACAGGAATAACAGGGACATCAATGCTGGGACTTTATCAGGCTGCAAATAAAAGCGGGTTATCAGCTACTGGCTATGAAGCCGGAATAAGCGATATAAGAGATCATGACAACTTATTGATTCTCCATGTACTTATTGGAGACAAACTTGAGCATTATGTTCTCTTTTATGGGTACAATGAGGGGAAATATACAATCTGGGACCCCGGGAGAGGGCTTATTCTGATGAGCGAAGAAGACTTAACCAGCATATGGAAAAGCGGAAAATGCCTGAGTCTTTCACCTAATGGAGATTTTATTAAGATTAAGGTAAGAAGAAGAGAAAAGTGGCAATGGATTCTTTCGATGCTACGGCCTGACAAAGATCTTCTTTTTGTCAGTGCTATACTTGGGATTGTAGTATCAGCTTTGGGTATGGTAATGGCCCTTTACACACAGAAACTTATTGACATAATACTACCATCAGGTGAGCTAAGGATGCTTTATATCAGTTCCGGACTTGTTCTGCTTCTGTTGTTGGTAAGAATTGTAATCACTTCTGTCCGTCAGTTTTTTCTTTTAATACAGGGAAAAGTTTTCAATGTAAGAGTTGTTGACGATTTCTACACGTCACTTTTAGATCTTCCAAAGTGGTTTTTTGATTCCAGAAAAACAGGTGATTTTGTTGCCCGACTTAATGACACGATGAGAATACAAAGAGTTATTTCAGATATAGTAAGTATATATATTATCGATGTCCTGATTATAATTATTACAACAGGTATCTTGTTCTATTTTTCATTTACAGTTGGCATTATATCCATAATAAGCCTGCCAATAATTTACTTCATTTTATTTGCCTGGAATACCAGAATAATATCAGCCCAACATGATCTGATGTCGGGTTATGCAATGAATGAAAGCAACTTCATTGATTCAATTAAAGGGATTCTGGCAATTAAAAGTCTGACATGGAAGGACTATTATTCAGTGAGGAATAAATCAATCTATTCTGAGTTTCAGGATAAGATAGTTAATCTGGGTAAGATTAAGATAAAATTAAATCTGATAGCAGGTTTTGCAGGATCGGTATTTCTTATTACAATTCTGGTCTGGACATCAGGCCAGGTGATGAAATCATCGATGACGCAAGGGGAATTGATGGCTATATTGTCGTTAGGTTCTTCTCTTTTACCAGCGATACTAAATTTAGCATTAATTTCTGTTCCGGTAAGTGAGGTAAAAGTTGCTATTGACAGAATGTTTGAATTTACACTGATGGAATCAGAGTTTAATCAGGATGAAGATAATTCAGATTCTATTGAAATAAATTCTCTTGAACTTAAAGATATATCATTCAGATATCCTGGCCAGCGAATAATATTAGATAAGATTAACATGATTATTAGGAAAGGGCAGTTGGTTTCACTTGTAGGGGAAAGTGGTTGTGGCAAAAGTACGCTTGCCTCAATACTAATGAAGTTTTACCCACCGGAATCAGGAGATATTCTTTGTAATGGGGGCAATTCATATAAGAATCATAGTTTAGTTAACTGGAGATCGAGGATTGCTATTATTCCGCAAGAGATACATATTTTTAATGGTACAATCCTGCAAAACCTTATTGCTGAAATAAATGAGAGCAAAATAGATGAGCTCATTACATCAATATCTAAATATGGACTAACGTCATTTTATGACAGTTTTCCTTCCGGTCTGATGACAATTGTAGGAGAGGAAGGAATTAATCTTTCAGGAGGGCAAAAGCAGTCACTGGCATTTACAAGAGCATTACTTCAGAAACCAGACATTTTAATAATTGATGAAGGAACTTCAAATATGGACAGGGCTGCTGAAGCCTTCATTCTTGGTTTGATTTCAAGGCTCAAATCTGAAATGGGGATATTAATGATCTCCCACAGGATAAATATGATAAAGAAATTAAGTGATTTTATTTATGTAATGGAAGGAAATACTATCAACGCCAAAGGAACACATCTGGAACTGATAGGGGGAAATAATTTATATAGCAGATTTTGGAAAGATTTTGAATAAAATTTCTATGAGTCCAGTATTATTAGACTGACCTTAATTATGTTTGGTATTAAACCTGGAATAAAGGATCTAAATATTAAGGTGGAAGCCGAAAAACCTAAACAGAGTAGGTAAAAATTAATTATGTCTCGCTATGAAAACATTAAATTTAGAACAAATGGAGGTTACAAAGGGTGGGAGAACTTCTCCCGAATTTATTATTATGTGTGGGATTATGTCTGCAGCACTAGGAACAATCACTTTTGGTTTAGGACTTGTCTCTGGTTTAGCATGTGTAGCTTTAGCAGCTGATTAAATTAAATTGAGAACATTATGAAAAAGTTAAATTTTAATGAAATGTCAACAATTTACGCCGGAGATGTAAAAAGTGTAGTTGCAGACTTAGGTTGTGTTGGCGTAGGACTTTCTTTTGGCTTGGTGAATCCATTATTGGGAGCGATAATGGGGATAGGCTGTGGTTTAGCTGTTTATTATAAATCATAGAATTAGAAAGGCGAGATAATATATGCATAATTATCTCGCTCTTTTACCATTTTGGATTATGAAAAATTCATTTTTGTAATGAGATTAATTAAAAATTTAATAATTCAACATCTAATAAATTCTTATAGAAAAATGTTCTATAAGAAAAATTTAATAAGTCAGTTAATCTTTATATTATCAATAGTATACGTAATAATAATTTTAACAAAAACCTCAATTCTGTTAAAGACGCATTTAAAGAATTACATAAACATTGAGACAATCACAATATATCTTATTTTACTTATAGTAATTTTAGATTTAATAATAAAACTCATATTTTCTCAAGTTAAAACGCTGAATATTTACCCTTACTTAAGACTTAAAATCCAACGAAAAAAATTAGCAGATTTTGTTATTGTAATGAATCATTTTAATGTAGTTAACGTTGTTGGACTTTTACTTCTGATTCCAATTACAATTATTTGCGTTGGCAAAATAAGTTTTACCAATATCATACTAGTAATTATAATTCTATCTATTTTGTTACTATTAAACGACAATATTTCATTGATTTATAATATATTAAAACTGAGATTATATTTTCTATTACTTTTTCCAGTATTTTTAATTGTTTTATATCATTTTCAGAAAAGGGTAATTAATAATGTACTTGACTTTTCTATACAGATCGGAATTTTAGAAAAAATCTTTTTTTTGTGTGTATTATTCTTCTTCTCAATGGTTACACGTGTTTTAACAAAAAGAAGAATAATAAAAATGCTTTATCTTAATTAGGATTTCAATTAGAAAACATTTGGAAGAATGCTCAAAAAATTACCTCAAAATTTACTTAGCCTTTTAAATCTAGAAATTAGAATGATTCTTAGAAATAAAAAGCCATTAAACAACCTTTATCAAATCCTTATCATATATATCCTCTCAGTTCTTGCTTTTAATTATACCCAAAATAATCCGTTTAATAATTCTCTATTTTTTTTTATGGTAGTTAGCCTTTTAAGCTCATCATTTATTTTAGGGCATGGGATATTTATGTTGACTTGGGAAAGCACCTATTTTAGCTTTTTATTAACTCGAAAAATTTCAATCAATAACTTCTTTAGAGCAAAATTGTGCTTATTCATTATAAGTTCAATTTTGTTTTCATTTATTAGTGTACCTATTATTATAATTTGTGGAGGTAATGTACTACTGTATTTATCATTTTTAATTTTTAACATAGGACTAATACCAATATTACTAGAATCAGTTTCTTTTTTTAATAATGAAAGGGCTTCATTAGATCGAGGTATATTTTTTAATTATGAAGGTTATGGATTATGGCAATATTTGTTATTTGTTTCAGAATTGATGTTACCAGGCATTATTTATATTGTAGTTTCAAAATATTGGTCAACCTCAGTTGCTTTATTGACTTTATTTATTATAGGATCTGTTGGAATGATTCTATTGATATTTTATCCAAGGCTATTCTTCAATAAAAAAAAATACAACATTATTCAAGGTTTCAATCAGAAATAATATGAGATTAGATATTTATAATTTGGGAAAAAGATACAATGACTTCTTTTTAAATATAAAGGATTTTCATACAGAAGATTCTGAAATCATAGGGATAGTAGGAAATAATGGTGCAGGGAAAACAACGTTTTTAAAATTAGTATTAGATTTAATTTTACCTGAAACGGGTGAAGTATATTCCAATGGAGTAAGGATTACTTTATCTGAACATTGGAAGGAATACACTGGATCATTTCTGGATGAAGACTTTTTAATTCAGTTTTTAACTCCTATCGAATTTTTCAGATTCATCGGAGGAATTTATAATATTCCTGATGACTTATTAAAAACGAGATTAATCTCCTTCAGCAATTTTCTAAATTTTGACATAGATAAGAAGAAATATATACGTGAATATTCAACTGGGAATAAGTATAAGATTGGAATTGTATCGACATTAATTACCAACCCAAAGGTTGTAATCTTTGATGAACCCTTTAATTACCTAGATCCAAAATCACAAAATCAACTAGTTGAAATATTTAAGAATTACAATTCTTTTGAAAAGGCGTTGATTTTATTATCTAGTCATGATCTTTCTCATTTAACAGAGCTATGTTCGAGAATCATCTTAATTGAAAATGGAGTTTTTATAAAGGATATTGAAAACCTAAATCAAGCTAATACATATGAAGAATTAAAGGAATATTTTACAATTTAATATAAATAAAATGTATTGAATTCAAAACGTATAATTATGCTAAATATAAGTCTTTCAGAAAATATTTCCTAATTCAAAATTTATAATTCAAAGTAAATGGAAATTTAAAATAAAGATTATAGTTGATTAATCAAATTGGAGGCTTTTTCCCTCGCTGTTTTCCGCGCCCTCCTCGTGCTAATTTTTTGGATTCAAACCCAATAAAGGAGGGTTGATTCAGCAAACCCCGGGGTAACACCCGGGGTTATTTATATCCGGATAGGCTATCCTGTAAGAGTAGAGGAAGTTTTGGGCTAAAGCCCGTTTGGAAGGGAGTTGCGGTAACCCCGGGCTGAAGCCCGGGGTAAGTAACCTAACCCCTGACTTCAGTCTGGGGATTATGGACTGGCAGTCAGATCGGCAGATACACTCCAGGTGATGGAGATCAGTGATAAGGTCCATCTGTCAGGCACCGGGGTCTGGATTACGGACACCGGACTACGGACTGGGGATTATGGACTGGCAGTCAGATCGGCAGATACACTCCAGGTGATGGAGATCAGTGATAAGGTCCATCTGTCAGGCACCGGGGCATGGATTACGGACACCGGACTACGGACTGGGGATTATGGACTGGCAGTCAGATCGGCAGATACACTCCAGGTGATAGAGATCAGTGATAAGGTCCATCTGTCAGGCACCGGGGTCTGGATTACGGACACCGGACTACGGATTGGGGATTATGGACTGGCAGTCAGATCGGCAGATACACTCCAGGTGATGGAGATCAGTGATAAGGTCCATCTGTCAGGCACCGGGGTCTGGATTACTGACATGGGACTATGGTCTGGGGATAAGATCTATCACAGGAGCAAGTATCACTAACCCCAGACTTCAGTCTGGAGATAACAGAGAGACTTCATTAACAGGGCTTTAGCCCAAAACAACATATAATATGGCTTACGTACAAATCTGGATTCACTGTGTCTGGGGAACAAAGAACAGAATACCTCATCTGACAAGACCGGTTCTACAGGAACTGATAAGTCACATAAGTATCAATGCAAATGAAAAGGGCATATATATTGATACTATTAACGGACACATAGATCATATCCATTGCATTATTTCCCTCGAGCCCGATCAAACTCTGGCCAAGGTTATTCAACTGATCAAAGGTGAATCATCTTTCTGGATGAACAGGGAAAAGCTTACCAGTTATAAGTTCGAATGGGCTGTTGAGTACTATTGTGTATCTTTTGGTAAATCTGACCTTGAGAAGGTGCGATTGTACATCAGGAATCAGGAAAGCCATCATGCTAAAAAAACATGGGAGGATGAATGCAATGATATTATGGAAAGATATGGCTTTGTACGATGTAAGGTATGATAATAACGATTGTTATGGATTTACTCTTAAATCGCAAACCGGCTACTCTGCTTCCTGTACATATTATAATATACCCCCTTCTTTTCCATAAGTTCCTTATGAGTACCTGTCTCTGCAATACTTCCATTTTCCAGGACAATTATCCTGTCAGCAAGTGTGACATTGGTGAAGCGGTGACTTATCAGGATGGAGGTTCTTCCTTTAACTATCTCCCTGAACCTGCTGAATATCTCAAACTCTGTATCAGCATCCAGGGCACTTGAGGGTTCGTCCAGGATCAATACGGGGGCATCCCTGAACAATGACCTTGCCAGTGCAATCTTCTGCCACTCACCCCAGCTCAGCTCCCTGCTGTCATCAAACAGATTGCCGATAGAGGTGTCATACCCTTCAGGCAGCGATGATATCAGGTTATCAACTCCTGCTGATCCTGCTGCCACCCTGATCCCCTCTACCGGATCATTCACCTCAACATCCCCAAGTCTTATATTCTCTCCTGCTGTCAGGTTGTACAGCATAAAATCCTGGAATATTACCGAGAAGAGCCTCCTGTATTCAACTGGATCTATGCTGGTAATATCCTTCCCATCCATTCTTATATTTCCAGAGTCTGCATCATACAGCCTGCACAACAACCTCACAAGAGTACTTTTCCCTGCACCGTTCGGTCCGACAAGTGCAATTATCTCACCTTTGTTTATTTGTAACGAGACATTATTGATTGTTTTTGACCTGTTCCCGGGATAAGTGAAGATAAGGTTTTCGAGAGTGATCCTGTCACTAAATTCTTTCACAGAAATAACAGGTGGAACTGCTCTGATCTTTTCCTCCAGGTTCAGAAACTCGAATGTATCACCAATAAAAAGACTGTCTTCATATATCCCCGATACTGAACCGAATATCTCTTTAATATATGTCATACCCTGTCTGAAAGCGAGGAGGAACATTGCCAGCTCACCTAGGGATATTTGTCCGCCGATGGTTTTACGGGCAACAAATAAAAGAACGAAAAGCAGGGCCGCTGCCTTGAATAATCCGGAGATCATTTCGATAAATGTCCTCTTCCGGATTATGTTCATCTCTTCTTCTTTGTGTTTGAGGAAAGACTTCCTGAAAAGTCCTGTAAAATAATCACCGAGACCAAAGAGTCTTATTTCCCGTGAGGGTCTGTCACCGGTAATAAGCCAGTTGAAATAAGCTGACTTACGGGCTTCCGGAGTCTGCTTTTTCTGAAAATTGTAAAGCAGATCTGCATAATGCAACCTGAGCCATATCCCTGGTATATTAACCCCGAGGAGTATCACGGCCAGCGACCAGTGAAGGGTGAAGATAAGTCCGGTCATAAGGAGAAGCGAGGCTGCTCCTTTTAACAATGTTATCAGGTTGTTTAATATCGAGTTGGGGCGCCATGTAGCATCCCTGGTGGCTCTTGCAAGTATGTCGAAATATTCAGGTTTCTCAAAGTTGATCAGGTCGAGACTGATTGATTTCCTGTGCAACAGGCCGTACATATAACCTTCCAGCTTATATGACTGATTGTTTCTCACCCAGTTGCTCAGGTCTGATGAAATTTCATCTATTAAGTAGACAGCTGTAATAGCGGCTATCATCCAGATAATTTTACTTTCATCAAATGACAGTTTATTATTAACTGTATCGGTGATCCCGTCAATAAGAACCTTTATCAGCAAAACAAGCACAAGAGGCAGAATACTCCTTAGTGCCGACAGGATAATATTTGCCACTGTCCAGCCCGGAGCGCTTTTCCAGACCAGCTTAAGTGATTCCCTGAAAAGATTAAACTTTTGTTTCATAATTAAAACCATTCAATCATCTATTCAATGCCAGGGTGAGCGTCGTGTCCCACCCCCTGCCCCCGGTCTCCGCCTCCCGATAGCTATCGGGAGGGGGGCTTAAACGACTGTCAGAGAGGCCCTTCACTGGGGAGGCCATAGGCTATCTATACCGTATCAGCCTCAATTTATTCCACAATATTTTCCCAATAACTCTCAACCTGTTAGTAATATACTTAGGTTTTGTATTTATTCTTATGTCTGCCGGAACGGGATTCTCACCTGTTGGTTCCGCCCCGACTATCCTTCCGGCAATTTTACCAATTGTTATAGGTCCATCTTCAAGAGCATTACTGTCACCCCTGGCAATATAAGTAGTAATACCCTTATTCACAACAATTCTTGTAAGCCTGTGTACTATCAGGCCACTCTCCCTTTTTATAGCGATGATTTCTCCCGGAACGGGAAAACCTTTAATCTTTATGGGTTCTATTAGGATCAGTGATCCGGGTTTAATCGAAGGATACATGCTGTAACCGTGCGCTTTTATCCTGATGGTCTTTCCTTCGGAGAGAAGTGTAAAACCTACATTTTTCAATATTTCACTGCTTTTTTTGCGATTATCCATTTTGAAGTATAAAGTTTACAACACTCTTTTCAGGGACGAAGTGCAGTTTAAAAACAGGGACAGTTTCACACATTGACGAGACTGATCCAAGCAATTTAGTAATTATCTCGTGACCCCAGTTATGCTGTATGCAGTTAGACATTACCAGGCTGGCCGCCACTGCTCCTTTTATAGGAACAATACTATCAGAGGTGCCATGATCTATAATATAAAGCTTGCTGAGCGGAGATTCATCCGGAACATCATTATTATAAACGGGCGTGTTGTATATTGTGTAACCAGAGTCAGTATTCCTGATTATAAGCCTGTCATCGTGGATAACTTTCGCCCCGCTGCTCTCCCACAGACGGGCAATAGTAGTTTTTCCCTTACCTGATACACCGCTGAATAAAAATCCTTTCCCATTGTATTTAACACCGGAAGCATGAATCATGATATCACCATTAATAACTGTGAGATAATAGAGTATCAGTCCGTCGAGTGGATACTCAAGAGGATCCACTGCTTTATCCGCGCAATCGATCCAGAGATCCCATTCTTTCTTTTCAAGCGCAAATTGCATTACAGCTTTCCTGTCATCGGGGCAAAGAGGAAAAACAGATTTAATGAATAGCTCTTTCTCAGATTTCCAGATGCTCCAGAAATTTGCCTTATGATGTACAGGTATGCCATTGATCTCCTCTACAAATGGGGCATGAAAGACTCTGTCTGCATCTTCAGGAAGAGTAAAATTCCCGGAATGGACTCTGATAAGTATATCCGGCCTGGTGTCATCACAGATATTTCTGAGGAATTTTATTGAAGGTTCAAGGTCAGGACCATCCTCTCCGGAATCAAACCTGATATTATAACCTGCAATATTTAAATTGTAATTTCTCACTAATTTTATATTATTTGCCACTAAGACACTAAGACTCTAAGGATCACTAAGGATTAGATAACCATTCTTTTAATTCCATTTTTGATTAGAGGGACATTAAAATTGATTAAATATCCAAGTCGCTTGATAGTTAATTTGAGATGACTGAGTAATTGGGCTTCCCATACGGGATTAACATTTTCCAATGCTTTTAATTCACATATTACCAGGTCATTTACCATTACATCAATTCTTAATCCCTCCTCAAAAATGAATTTATCAAATATTATTGGTATATCCATTTGTCTTTTAACAATGAATCCTTTCTGAGTCAAAACATGACAGAAACAAACTTCATATACTTTCTCCAATAATCCAGGTCCAAATTCTTTATGAACAGTAAAGGCTGCATTAACAATAGCTTTCCCAATTCTTTCTTCTTCCTCAGAAATCTCTTTATACATTTCTTTGTGAATCTTTGTGCCTTAGTGCCTTTGTGGCAAGAAAACTTATAACTATTATTTAATTATCAAATATTGATTCATTTTTTCAACGAAAGACATAACGTCCTCTTTTGCAGTAGCTTCATCAATTTCATACTCTTTTGTCAGCTCCTTGATAATCTCTTCAAGATCCCTCTTGCCATCAATAAGCTCCCAGATGTATGCCCCTGTTTCATTGAGTGTAAAGACGGAATTCATATCAGCTATATTGTTGGCGATCGGAACGAGTATATACTCATTGCCGGTTTTTCTTGTGACAACAGAAGGAGAATGCGAGAGAATTGATTTCAGGCTCATCAGATGTGAGAAATTAATTACTAAAAGTATTAAATTTTCAGAGAGTTCAGAATGTCAGGGTTGCAGAAAAAGCTGGCAGCATGTCAATTCTTTTACCCGGATTTGATAAGTAATAAGAGGCCATTTTCCTGTTATAGAAGATATTCTGAGGGGTAAAATTGAAATTCCATCCTGTTTTCATCTCTTTCGCAGGAAGTGAGAAATTGTTTTTCTTTTTATATGAGTTTATCATTAGTGCATATGTTGTCATTCCTGTAATATATCCTGAAATATAATACGGAGTCATATCATCTGAACCTACAATTGCAATTAATCCAAGTCCGATTATTGATCCACCTGCAGATGCCAGAGCCACATTCCTTCCCTGTTGATTTGTAAATTTAGCATCCTTAAGCCAGTAGTGCCCTGCCATTGATGCACCAAGTGCCCCGATAGCAGGAAGCAGGATAGAGCCAGAATGAAAATATTCTGAATTCTCTGCAATATCACTCATTATTCCAAATCCCAGCATGCCATGCAGAGTGGCAAGTGTTGCCGTAGCAGTCAGATCGCCCCTGGTAATATCATTCTGTTTTGCTATGGCATCTGCCATAAAATATCCTCCGGCTCCGAAAGCCAGTGCGCTGAGGCCATATATTCTGGGATTCTCAGATTCAAAAGCTGCAGCAAGGGCTAATCCTTCGAAAGGCATCAGAGTACCATAGTAGGTATATAGTTTAGCTCTCCCTTCTGACCATGGCCTGTTTTTACCAAGAGCATAACCAACTCTTCCGAGAGTTATGCTTGATAATTCAGAAAGTGTCACCAGCAGCTTTCCCTCATCAACATTATCTCCTACAATTAAAACTCCCAGGGCTAATCCCTGTCCTGCACCGATTAGCTTTCCGTGATTTGTAAGTGACAGGGAATTGTATGAGACATACCTGTCTTTGATGCTTAATACAGGTATCAATACTGAACCTCCTGCTGTAAGCAAGGCAATTCCTGTAGCTACTCTGCCATCTTCAACTCCCATTATGAATGATGTGGCCCCTCCGTAAAAAGCACCGAAAATTCCGTTGGTAATAAGATATTGGGTGAATTTGCTCCTTTCACCGGAATAAACATCTGTTCCCTGTTGAGGGACATTATATATATTTTGCTGGTTTTCCTTCCAGGATGCTCGGTTTTGATAATAGATCGCTTTTTCACTATCCGGCATCCTGACAAAATATTCAATCAACTTCATTCTGTAATCATCAAGCGATTTCTGTTCTTCTGAAGTCAGTATTTCGCCCTTATTCTGCCGCTCAACAAGGGTAATAAAAGTCTTATCCTGTTCCATATTCCAATACCTGATGGCTGAGTACTCCTGTGCGGACAGCCTAAAAACTGATAAGAGAATAAATCCGGTCAGAATAAAGACTATTCTTTTCATAAAAATGAGTTTAAATTAACTGTCAGGACGTACAAATAGTATTGAATGAAGAATTTGAACATAAATCAAATATACGTCTCAAATGCAATAATTTCAAGTTTTGTGACAAAATAGCATCAGATAAGTTTCCTTTTGTTATTTTAGCTATATACTTATCCAGAAACAAAAGACTCAATTATGAAAATAGCTGTAATTGGCGGCACAGGTCATATTGGAACATATCTTATACCCGGACTGGTTATGGCAGGTCATGAAGTGCTATCTGTTACAAGACAGAAAGGCAAACCTTATACTGACCATGCAGCCTGGAAGGATGTAAAAAGGGTTTTGATTAACAGAGCTGAAGCCGACAATAAGAAGACCTTTGGGAAACAGATCAGTAAGCTGTCTCCGGATATAGTGATCGACCTGATATGCTTCACACCTGAGAGTGCCAGGCTTCTTGCTGAATCGTTACAGGGTCGCGTACAGCATTTCCTGCATTGCGGGACAATATGGGTTCATGGTTGCAGTGAAGTGGTGCCGACGGATGAATCACAGGAAAGAAATCCTTTCGGAGATTATGGCATTAAGAAAGCTGCAATAGAATCATGGCTGCTTTCATTTGCACGTACAACAGGATTTCCTGCTACAATACTCCATCCAGGACACATAGTCGGTCCGGGATGGATTCCTCTTAATCCTGCAGGTAACTTCAATCCTGAAGTATACAAGACACTTGCTGAAGGAAAAGAACTTCATCTGCCAAATCTTGGAATGGAAACCGTTCATCATGTACATGCTGAAGATGTTGCGCAGTCTTTCATTAAAGCGATAAATAACAGGAGTAATGCAGTGGGAGAGAGTTTCCATATTGTATCACCGAAAGCTCTTACGCTGAAAGGATATGCTACAGCCATGTCACATTGGTTTGGCAGGGAGCCAAAGTTGAAATTTCTTCAATGGGATAAATGGAAAAAGAACGTGAGCGAACAGGATGCAAATGCAACATGGGATCATATAAGCCATAGTCCCAATTGCAGCATCGAAAAAGCCAGAAGACAGATAGGCTATAATCCTCGTTATTCATCTCTGCAGGCAGTCCAGGAGGCTGTGAAATATCTGCTTAACAAAAACCTTATTTAAATTGTAACAGTCTTCTGAGTTATAAAATCGCGCCCTTTTAGTACTTTTGCAAAAAAATAAATATGGGCAGAAAAAGAGGAGGTGGAAAAACCTCAGGTGTTTCAAAGGAAGCACTTACAGAACAAATCATTGCAATCCTGTCAAAAAATCCTGAGCAGGGATTAAACTATAAGCAGATCGCCAAACGTCTCAGTATAACAGATTCCCTTGAACGACAGATGATATTGGAAATACTCAGGGAGCTTACACTGAAGAATACCCTGCAGGAGATATACCAGGGAAAATATAAGTATAAGCAGCCTCATGGAAATGTAACAGGTGTTGTTGATCTCACCAGGATGGGTTACGGATTCATTACTACAGAAGAGCTTGATGATGATGTCTTTGTAACTGCTAGGAACCTCAGAACAGCACTTCATGGTGATAAAGTAAAGATCAGACTTTACGCCAGGAGAAAAGGGGCAAGGCCCGAAGGAGAAGTGATCGAGATAATTGAAAGAGCAAGGACCACATTTGTAGGTACTGTTGAGATAATGCCAAACTTTGCCTTTCTTATTCCCGACAACAGGAATATGCCATTCGACCTTTTTATACCTTCATCAAAGCTCAATGGCGCAAAGCAGGGACAGAAAGCTGTTGCAAAGGTGGTTGACTGGGATCCTAAATCGAAGAATCCGGTTGCAGAAATTGTTAATGTGCTCGGTTTTCCAGGACTTAATGAGACTGAGATGCATGCAATTCTGGCTGAGTTCGAACTGCCATATCATTTTACTGAAGAGGTGGAGGAAGATGCAGCAACTATACCTTTTGAAATAACGGAACATGATATAAAATTACGCCGCGATTTCAGGCAAATTCCAACTTTCACAATTGATCCAGCCGATGCAAAGGATTTTGACGATGCTCTTTCGCTGCAGCAGCTTGAAAACGGTCACTGGGAGGTAGGTGTTCATATTGCCGATGTGACACATTATGTAAGGACGGGATCGCTCGTTGAGGATGAAGCAAAGAACAGGGCTACATCAATATACCTTGTCGACAGGGTGGTACCTATGCTTCCCGAAAAGTTATCGAATCATGTATGCTCTCTTAATCCTGCTGAGGACAAACTCACATATTCTGCTGTTTTTGAGTTAAACGACAAATCGGAGATAATTGATGAGTGGTTTGGCAGGACTGTTATCAATTCCGACAGAAGATTTTCATATGCTGAGGCACAGCTGGTTATAGACACAGGAGCAGGTGAAATGAAGGAACAGATACTTGTTCTGCACAGGCTTGCACAACAACTCAGGACCAAAAGGTATGCCTCAGGGGCTTTTGCTTTTGAAAGGGTTGAAGTAAAATTTGATCTCGATGAGGCAGGAAAGCCTGTAGGGATAAAATTCCGCGAGATGGGAACATCGAACCAGCTGATTGAGGAATTTATGCTCCTTGCAAACAAACGGGTCGCAGAATATGTTGGTAAAAAGCTGCATGCAAAACCATTTGTCTATCGTATTCATGATAAACCGGATCCGGAGAAGATCAGCAACTTCAGCCATTTTATAACAAGATTCGGTTACAAGCTGGGTGATGATGACAAAACATCCCTTTCAAAGGCTATGAACAAACTGCTTCGTTCGGTTGAGGGGAAAAAAGAACAGAACATTATTGAGACTCTGGCCCTCAGGGCAATGGCCAAGGCTGTTTATTCAACAGATAATATAGGGCATTATGGTCTTGCATTTAAGCATTATACTCATTTTACATCACCTATAAGAAGGTATCCAGATATGATGGTGCACAGGCTGCTTACATATTACCTGGCTGAGGAAAAACCTGCCACTCCTGAAAAGTACCAGAAGCTCTGTGATCATTCATCAAAGATGGAAAGGGTTGCTGCAGAGGCGGAGAGAGCATCTGTTAAATACAAGCAGGTTGAGTACATGAGCGATAAAACCGGAAGAGTATTTGAAGGTGTTATTTCAGGTGTGACAGAATGGGGTATTTATGTGGAGATCATTGAAAATCAATGTGAAGGAATGATCCACATAAGGGAACTAGACGATGATTACTATGAGTATGATGAAGAGTGCTACTGTATAAAGGGCCGCTCAACCGGTAAGGTTTATACCCTTGGGGACAGGATCAATATTGAAGTTGTCAAAGCTGACCTTCAGAAGAAACAGCTGGATTACAGACTTGCGTAATTGAAATCCTTTAAACACAGAGGTCACAGAGTCCCGATATGTATCGGGATAACACAAAGAACACAGAGATTCAAAATACAAATAGTCTCAGTGTCCTCAGTGATATCATGAGGAGCCACCGACGAATGACTCAGTGTCCTCTGTGGTTCAAAAGAAAGATTATTTGGATTTATTGTCTTTTTCAATAAGTTTCAGCAATTCATCTACAGCATCCTTCTCAGCAATATTTTTAAGTACAGGTTCGGTACCCCTGTAGATATTGACCTTTCCTTCTGCAGCCCCTACATATCCGTAATCAGCCCCGGCCATTTCACCCGGACCGTTCACAATACATCCCATGACTGCTATTTTCAGTCCCTTCAGGTGACCTGTAGCCTCTTTTACTTTTCTGACAGATTCCTGGAGATTGAATTTTGTCCTTCCACAGGTAGGGCATGAAAGGTACATGATCCTTGTTATTCGCGTTTCAGTACATTGCAGTATGGAGAATGCAAGGGAAGTTACCTCCCTGAAGTCTATATCACCAAGATTTACCAGGCAAAGCCCTGAAACCAGTTTATCAGTCAGATACCTTCCAAGCAGAGCTGCAGCCTTTATCTGTAGATCTTCAGAGTTGTTTTCCCTGAATACAGGATTGAGAATTATATGATAGCTCAATCCATTTTCAACCAGACTGTTGAGGAACTTATCAGGAGCGTACCTTTCTGTTTCGGGATTAAATGTAAAAATTACACTTATTACTGAAGGGTCAGGTTTTTTAAGATATCTGATGTCGAAATGTGATCCGGTAAGTAAAATATTTAACTTCTCAGATCTGACAATATTTTCATGATATGTTTCAGGTGAAAAAAGAGGAAAGATTCTTGGATCATCCTTATATTCGAACCATTTCTTATATGGCAGGACAAGTGAAAGCTCAACCGGCAGCATTTTGGGAAATCCTGAAGCCATGACAAGATCGGAAGAGCTGTCGGTGCGTCGGACTTCATTTGTTTCTTTTACCACGTTGAATCCGGCATCAGAATATGATTCAGCGACAAGAGAAGGGTATGAGGTCATGTTGGAAAGAACTAATGGCCCGTTAATCTTTCTGAAGATTTCCGGTTTTACAGAAGGGATCTTATATTCATCACGAAAAACCGGTTTATCAGCAGCAAAACCTCGGGGATAATACTCTGTAAGCTTCCTGGCAACAGGGATCTCATCTTCAGGGCTTTCTGACAATGAGACTCTTATAGTATCTCCAATCCCTTCAGAGAGAAGCGCACCTATTCCTGCAGCTGATCTAACCCTTCCGTCTTCACCCTCCCCTGCTTCAGTAACACCAAGGTGAAGTGGATATGACATCCCTTCATTCTGCATAGTGCCAACCAGCTCCCGTGTTGCTTCTATCATAACTGCAGTGTCGGAAGATTTCATGGAGAGCACCAGATTACCGAAGTTTTCTGCCCGGAAGATCCTTATAAATTCCATTGCAGATGCCACCATGCCTGCTGGTGTGTTTCCATAACGTGTCATGATCCTGTCGGATAAGGATCCATGGTTTATTCCGACTCTTATTGTTGTCCTGTTTTCCCGACAGATATTTATCAGTGGCAGCAGTTTTGCATGTATCCTTTCAAGTTCTTCATTATATTCCTTCTCAGTAAGTTCCCTTGCTTCAAATGAGGCTCTTTTATCAACATAATTACCTGGATTGATCCTTACCTTTTCGACAAGCTTTGCTGCTGTTTCCGCAGCAGCAGGATTAAAATGAATATCTGCAATAAGAGGTGTGTCAAATCCTGCTTTTCTCAGCTCTTTCTTAATAAATGCCAGGTTTTCAGCCTCTTTTACACCCTGCGCCGTAAGCCTGACATAATCAGCTCCGGCTTCAATGATCCTTAGGCATTGGGCAACGGAGGCCTTTGTATCAAGAGTATCTGTATTAGTCATTGACTGAATCCTGATGGGATTGGTGCCTCCAAGTGGCACAGTACCTATCAGTACTTCGGTGGATATATATGGGAATTTGTATCTTGTCATATGGATTTTCCTATATAGTCCCCCTCCCAGGAGGGGAGCCAGATTTGAGATCACTTTTATCTTTAACCTTGTATCTTTTGTCTTTACCTGACCCACCCCTGAGCTCGTTTTCACTCTCTCATCCCCTCCAAGGAGGGAAACTAAAGAGCTCCCCCTCTTTACGAAGTAGAGAGGGGGCTGGGGGGTGAGTTCATTAAGGCTCTTTCTCCCAGTCGGCCCCGTCCTTCTTATCCTTAAGATTGATCCCCGTATTCTTCAGATCATTTCTTATCTTGTCCGATGCGGCCCACTCTTTTTTATTTTTTGCATCCTGGCGAAGGTCAATAATTATCTTCATAAGGTCTGAAGTCAACTTCTCATCTCCCATTCCTGCTGATTCATCCTTAAGGCCAAGTATTTCAAAAACAAAAAGGTTAAAAAGGTCTGTAAGAGCCTTAAGACCTGCCTCATCAATCTTTTCCGAACCATCAATCAGGGAATTTATTATCCTGACTCCATCAAAAAGATGTGATAATGCCACAGGACTGTTAAGGTCATCATTGAGCGCCTCATAGCACTTGTTTTTCAGTTCTTCAATATTAACGGAAGATGTTGATAATGGTTTTATTTTCTTCAGGTTTTCCACCGCCTTAATCAGTTTCTGGAATCCTTTTTCAGCTGCCTGTAGTGCTTCATTTGAGAAATCAACAGTGCTTCTGTAATGGGCCTGCAGAATAAAGAACCTGATTGTCATCGGGCTGAATGCCTGTGTAAGGACAGGATGGTTGCCGCTGAAAAGCTGATCAAGGGTAATGAAATTACCAAGCGAGCGGGCCATTTTCTGTCCATTTATTGTGATCATGTTATTATGCATCCAGTAGCGGACAGATTCTTTCCCGAGGGCAGCAGTTGATTGCGCAATCTCGCACTCATGATGAGGGAACAGAAGATCCATCCCTCCTCCATGAATATCAAATACTTCACCCAGGTATTTCACACTCATCGTTGAACACTCAAGATGCCACCCGGGGTAACCTGTGCTCCACTTTGACGGCCAGTTCATAAGATGCTCCGGAGTAGCTTTCTTCCACAGGGCAAAGTCAAATGGATTTCTCTTTTCATCCTGACCATCCAGCACTCTCGTGTTGCTCTGAAGATCATCAAGTATCCTTCCTGATAGCTTTCCATAGTTATATTTTTCATTATACCTGGTAACATCGAAATAGACAGAACCGTTAATTTCATATGCATACCCATTTTCAAGCAATGTGCTGATAAACTCTTGCTGTTCAATAATATGCCCTGATGCACGCGGCTCTATTGAAGGGTGAAGAGTATTAAGCTGAGCCATATTCCTGTAGTAGGTATTCATATATTTCTGCACTACCTCCATAGGTTCAATATGTTCAAGTCTGGCTTTCTTTTCTATTTTATCCTCTCCTTCATCAGCATCATTCTCAAGGTGTCCTACATCAGTTATATTGCGGACATACCTCACTTTGTATCCAAGGTGAGTAAGATAACGGAAAAGCAGGTCGAAGGTTATTGCTGGTCTTGCATGTCCCAGGTGTGCATCGCTGTAAACAGTTGGTCCGCATACGTACAGTCCAACAAAAGGTTCGTTCAGAGGCTTAAAGAGTTCCTTTTTGCGGGAAAGGCTGTTGTATATTACTAGGTTGTTTTGCATTATAGATAGAATTGGTAGAACAAAAGTACTAGTTTTATTATTACCGTGAAAGAGCGGGATAAAGGGAGAGTGGGAGAAAGGGAGAATTTTTATCTCAATTTTGCATTTCCAAAAATCCTTCCTATCTTTGTGTCTCTAAATCAAATATTCCTTCCTTAAAAAGGGTGTTTGGTTTTTATTAAGAAGGGCGGAGAGATTAGGCTCTGAGAAACCCTGGCAACCAAGCCGCAACAACACGGAGAACGGTGCCAAAACCTAATCCCGGAAAGAGACGGGAGATGATAAAAATTTAACACAGAAAACCATGAATTCAATTCATCTGAGTCACAACAATTTCATAATGCCTCTCATGCCTATGTGCATGTGCTGGTAAAAATTCTGATTTACAGTCATACCGGTTATTTATTTAAAAGCTTCTTCAGATTGAACTATCTGAGGATATTATGGTTAGTTAATAATTAAATATATATATATTATGAATACAAGGAAAATACAATTCGAGACATTACAGGTGCACGCAGGACACAGTCCGGATAAAGAAACTTTCTCAAGGGCTGTACCGCTCTATCAGACTTCATCATACGTATTCAGAGATGCAAAACATGCTGCTGATCTCTTTGATCTTGCAGAGTTCGGCAATATCTATACACGTATTATGAATCCAACCACTGATGTTTTTGAAAAGAGAGTGGCCGCATTAGAGGGAGGAGTAGCTTCCCTCGCTGTTTCATCGGGTCATGCTGCCCAGTTCCTTGCCATTACTACTATTATGAGGAAAGGTGATAACTTTATAACATCTCCTTATCTCTATGGTGGCACACATAATCAGTTCAAGGTAACTTTTGCAGGGTTTGGAATAGAAGCAAGGTTCTCAAAAGACCTCAATCCCGACTCGTTTGAAAAGCTGATTGATAAGAACACAAAGGCAATTTATGTTGAGACTATTGGCAATCCGGGATTTAATATTCCCGATTTCGAGGGATTTGCAAAACTTGCGCAGAAACATGGGTTGCCTCTGGTTGTAGATAATACCTTCGGAGCATGCGGTTATTTGTGCCGTCCGATTGAACTGGGTGCTGATATAGTTGTGGAATCAGCAACCAAGTGGATAGGCGGACATGGTACAAGCATTGGAGGCGTAATTACCGATGCAGGTAACTTTAACTGGAATAATGGCAATTTCCCTGTTTTCACCGAACCTGCTGAAGGTTACCATGGAAAGATTTTTGGCGATATTTTCAACCAGACATCTCCCATGGGTAATATTGCTTTCATTATAAAAGCAAGAGTAGAGGGACTTCGTGACATTGGTCCTGCTATAAGTCCTTTCAACTCATTTCTTCTGATCCAGGGACTTGAGACCCTGTCACTCAGGATGGACAGGATTGTTCAGAATACCGTTGCCCTTGCCAAATGGCTGAAGGGGCATCCCGCTGTTATGAAAGTTAATTATCCTGGTCTCGAAGGCGATTCCAACAATGAGTTGGCAAAGAAGTACCTTCCAAAAGGTGCAGGAGGTGTTCTGAGTTTTGTTCTTAAGGCAGAAAAATCAAAAGCAGTTAAGCTTGTTGAATATTTTGAACTGGTAAGTCATCTTGCCAATGTTGGAGATGCCAAGACTCTTATAATTCAGCCATCTGCTACCACCCATTCTCAATTGTCAGCTGAGGAACAGATAGCTGCAGGTATAGAGCCCGGATTATTCAGGGTTTCGCTGGGGATAGAACATATCGATGATATTATCTACGATTTTGAACAGGCATTTAAAAAGGTTATCTAATTGATTTTAATATGACAAGGGAAAATGTCAGAATAGGTCTGTTTGGTTACGGTTGTGTTGGCCAGGGCCTGCATGATGTGCTGAACAGCAGTAAAGGATTTAAAGCTGATATTGTAAGGATTTGTGTTAAGGACCGTACAAAAAAGCGAAGACTATCAATGGATCATTTTACTTTCGACAAGGATGACATCCTTAATGATCCTTCAATCAACCTTGTGGTTGAGCTTATAGATGATGCTGATGAGGCATTCAATATTGTTACGACGGCAATGAAAAAAGGCAAAAATGTTGTTTCTGCCAACAAAATGATGATTGCCAGACATTTCAAGGAACTTGTTGATATGCAGGCCAGGTATAAGGTATCAATGCTCTACGAAGCTTCGGCAGGGGCAAGTATTCCTATAATCAGGAACCTTGAGGAGTATTATGACAACGAACTTCTGCATTCATTACGCGGTATCCTTAACGGAACAACAAACTACATTCTTACGAAAATGCATAATGAAGGACTGCCATATACTGATGTTCTCAGGGAAGCCCAGGAGAAGGGATTTGCTGAGTCCGATCCAACCCTTGATGTTGAAGGATGGGATGCAAAATACAAACTTTGCATAATAACGGGTCACGCTTATGGACTATTCCTTAATCCTGATGATGTATTTCATTATGGGATTAACAGGATTTCGAAATTCGATATTCAATATGCCAAGGAAAAGGGATATAAGATCAAACTTGTGCCCTATGTTGGAAAGACCAATGAGAATACTATCACAAGTTTTGTTCTACCACGGTTTATTTCAGCAGATAAATATCTCTTTAATGTTGACAATGAGTATAACGGAGTAATAACTGAGGCAGCTTTTGCTGATAAACAATTCTTCAGTGGTAAGGGCGCAGGAGGACATGCTACAGGCAGCGCAGTTCTTTCTGATATATCTGCCAACTCATACGGGTACAGATACGAATATAAGAAGTTCCAGCAGGCTACAGTCTCAAATTATACACGTGATCACAAGCTTGAGGTCTATTTAAGGTACAACGATGAAAAGCACAGGGAAATATTTGGATTTGAGGAAGTCTCGGAATACTTTAGCAGTAAGTTTTACAAGTATGTTATCGGGATTGTAAATCTTAAGAATCTCTATGCTCTCAGGGAACAACTCAATGACATGGATGTTTTTATTGTGAATACGGGAAGAAAACTGTAGCATAATTTTGTGCAGTGATTAGCCCCCCTATAGGGGGTCCCGTCCCGATAGCTATCGGGAGCTATCGGGAGGGGGGTTTTAAAGGCTGGCAGAAAAGCCTTAAACGGGCGCAGAGAGGCAAAATAACTGGATTGAAAAATTACACATGTGAAACACAACATTACAGATCTCATACAACAAAAGATACTCATCCTCGATGGGGCAATGGGTACCATGATTCAGAAACATAAGCTGCAGGAATCCGATTACAGGGGCGAGCAGTTCAAAGATCATCCTATGCTTCAGAAAGGGAACAATGATCTTCTGTCCATAACAAAACCTTCCTTAATAAAGGATATCCACAAAGCATATCTTGACGCTGGTGCTGATATTATTACAACCAATACCTTCAATTCGAACAGAATTTCGATGGCCGATTACGGAATGGAGGGTATGGTTTATGAGATGAACCTTAAATCGGCTCAGCTTGCATCCGAGGCAATTACCGAATTCGAAGTATCAGCAGGTGCTGTAAGTCACTTCATAGCAGGTACTCTCGGACCAACAAACAGGACAGCCTCTATGTCATCTGATGTAAACGATCCGGGGGCCAGGGCTGTTACATTCGATCATCTGGTTGAAGCATATGCTGAACAGACACGTGGGCTGATAGAGGGAGGCGTTCATATCCTCCTTGTAGAGACAATTTTTGATGTTCTCAACTGTAAGGCTGCACTTTTTGCTATAGATACAGTTTTTGAAGAAAAAGGAATCCGTCTTCCTGTTATGGTATCAGGTACAATTACTGATGCCAGTGGGAGAACACTTACAGGGCAGACTCTGGAAGCGTTTCTTATTTCCGTTTCACATTTTCCGCTGCTCAGTATTGGTTTGAACTGTGCACTCGGCGCAGAACAGCTGAGACCTTATATTGAAGAGCTTTCAGCAAAAACGGGCTTCAATGTTTCAGTCCATCCTAATGCCGGACTTCCAAACCAGTTTGGTGAATACGATCAGTCGGCTGAATACATGGCATCCATCGTGGAAGATTTCATGAAAGAAGGATGGATAAATATTATAGGTGGATGTTGTGGTACTACTCCACTTCATATCAAGAAAATTGCAGACCTGTCGCGTAAATACACACCCAGGAAGAAGCCTGAAATAAAAAGATATACAAGGCTGAGTGGTCTTGAAGCGCTTACAATAACGCCTGAAACAAACTTTGTGAATATCGGAGAACGTACAAATGTCTCAGGTTCAATCAAATTTGCAAGGCTGATAAAGGAGGAGAAATATGATGAGGCACTTGCAATAGCCCGCAACCAGGTTGAAGGAGGAGCACAGGTGATAGACATCTGTATGGACGAAGCCATGCTTGATTCTGAAAAAGCAATGGTAAAGTTTGTAAATCTGATTATGTCTGAACCTGATATTGCCAAACTTCCGTTGATGATAGACTCATCAAGGTGGGACACAATTGAAGCTGCTCTCAAATGTATTCAGGGTAAGTCGGTTGTCAATTCAATAAGCCTTAAGGAGGGGGAGGAAGTATTTCTTTCACATGCCCGGAAGATAAGAAAATACGGTGCAGCTGCGGTCGTAATGCTTTTTGATGAGACAGGGCAGGCAGATACGTATGAAAAGAGAATCCAATTAGCCGAGCGGTCATACAGTCTTCTGGTTGAAAAGCTGGGATTTCCTCCTGAAGACATAATAATCGATCCTAATGTTCTTGCGGTGGCAACCGGTATAGAAGAGCACAATAACTATGCAGTTGATTATATCAGGACAACCGGATGGATCAAGGATAATCTTCAATATGCCAGGGTAAGCGGAGGAATCAGTAATCTCTCATTCTCATTCCGGGGTACCGATCAAGTCAGGGAGGCAATGCACTCGATATTCCTTTTCCATGCTATCAGGTCAGGTCTTGACATGGGTATTGTCAATCCCGGGATGTTGCAGGTATACAGCGAAATAGAACCTCAGTTGCTTGAGCTATGTGAGGATGTGATACTTAATCGCCGGAAGGATTCTACTGAAAGACTTGTCAGATTTGCCGAAGGTATTAAGAAGGAAGGTAGAAAGGAAGAAAAGGAAGATGCATGGAGAGCGCTTCCGGTTATAGATCGTATTAAACATTCTCTTATCAGGGGCCTTGATGAGTTTATTGAATCTGACGTGGAGGAGGCCCGGCCTCTTTTCAAAAGATCTATTGAACTTATTGAGGGACCTCTTATGGGAGGTATGAATGAAGTTGGAGATCTTTTCGGTTCAGGGAAGATGTTCCTTCCCCAGGTAGTTAAGAGCGCAAGGGTGATGAAAAAGGCTGTAGCAAAGCTGGCTCCATATATTGAGCAGGAAAGTGTAGGAGAGGAGAAGAAAGCTGCAGGCAAGATGCTTCTTGCTACAGTTAAGGGAGATGTGCATGACATAGGGAAAAATATTGTCGGTGTTGTCCTGGCCTGCAACAGTTATGAGATAATTGATCTGGGAGTGATGGTTCCTGCTGACAAGATCCTTGATACTGCTATTAAGGAGAATGTCGATTTCATTGGATTAAGCGGACTTATAACACCTTCACTCGAGGAGATGGTGCATGTAGCTTCTGAAATGGAGAGGAGAAAGATGTCGCTTCCGCTGCTTATAGGAGGAGCAACAACCTCGGAGATCCACGCCGCAGTAAAGGTTGCACCGGCTTACTCCAATACAGTTATTCATGTCAAGGATGCATCAAAGGCTGCCGGTGTTTTAGCAGCACTTCTACAGGCGGATAATTCAAAGTATGTTGGCTCAATAAAGGAGAAATACAATAAAATGAGAGAAGCTCACAGTTCGAGGCAGACAGAAATCAACCTCATTTCTCTTACTGAGGCAAGGAATAACAGGTATAAAACTGACTGGAGCAGCTTCACGATTCCTGTTCCTGTAAAACCCGGCCATCATGTTTTACGAAATATTGATCTGAATGAACTTTCAGAATTTATCGACTGGACCTTTTTCTTTTTTGCCTGGAAGATATCGGGTAAGTATCCTGCAATATTTGACGATCCTGTAAAAGGACCTGAAGCACGGAAACTTTTTGATGATGGGCAGAAATATATGAAGGAGGTTATTGACAAGAAACTTGTTGAGGTTAAAGCAGTTTTTGGAATATTTCCTGCCGTGGCAGACGGAGATGATGTAAAAGTCTTTTCTGCCGGGAACAAAAAGGAACAGATATCGAGGTTTTCATTCCTGAGAAACCAGGAAAAGAAGGAGCAGGGAGTGCCAAATCTCTCACTATCAGATTTCATTGTACCTGAGACTTCAGGTCTTACGGATCATATCGGAGCATTTGTTGTTACAGCTTCCATCAATGATGAAGCTATAAAACCCTATGTAGATGATGATTACGCCTCAATCATGATCAGGATTCTCAGTGACAGGCTTGCTGAGGCTGCTGCCGAGTGGCTGCATATGAAGATAAGGACTGATTACTGGGGATATGACAAAAATGAAAAGCTTACAATCGAAGAAATTCTGAAACTGAAATATCGTGGGATACGACCTGCACCAGGTTATCCTGCATGTCCCGATCATACAGAGAAGAGAGTGATATTTGATCTTCTTGAGGCAGAAAAAAATATAGGCGCTGAACTTACCGAGAACTATGCAATGGTTCCGGCAGCAGCTGTGAGTGGCTACTTCTTTGCACATCATGGTTCATCATATTTCAATATTGGGAAATTAGGAAGTGACCAGCTTGCAGATTACGCAAAAAGAAAGAACTTTGCACCCGGAGAAGTAAGAAAATGGCTGGCTCCGAATCTTTGATACTGAATGAAATGACTGTAATTGAAAACATTAACAACTCGAAAAGACCGCTTTTTACCTTTGAACTGCTACCCCCTCTTAAGGGGCACAGCATTGAAAGGACCTATACTGCTATTGACAGACTGATAGAATATGAGCCGGCATATATCAATTTTACTTCGCACAGGAACGAAACAATTTTCAAAGAACGACCTGACGGACTTATTGAGAAGAAAGTTGTCAGGCTTCGTCCCGGTACAATTGCGCTTGCAGCAGCTGTGAAATATAAGTACAATATTACTGTTGTACCACATATTCTTTGCGGAGGATTTACAAAAGAGGAGACCGAGAATGTGCTGATTGAGATGAAATTCCTTGGAATTGATGATGTACTTGCACTGAGAGGCGATCCTCAGAAGGGATCACGTTCTTTTATCCCTGAGAAGAATGGCCATACACATACCCTTGATCTAATCAACCAGATTATGGATATGAACAAGGGTAAGTATCTTGAAGAGAACCTGATAAATGCTGAGCCCGGTAATTTTTGTATTGGTGTTGCAGGATATCCTGAAAAGCACTTTGAAGCTCCCAACAGGCAGGTTGATATGGAGAACCTGAAAAAGAAGGTCGATGCAGGTGCAAGCTACATTGTTACCCAGATGTTCTTCGACAATAACAAATTCTGCAGGTTCAGGGATGAGTGCAGAAAAGCAGGTATCACAGTTCCTATCATTCCTGGAATCAAACCTGTATCTGCACTGCATGATATTAAGCTGCTGCCACAGACTTTTCATATTGATCTTCCGAACGATCTCTTTTCAGCTGTTTCAAAATGCAAAACAGATGCTGAAGCACGCGAAGCAGGTATCGAGTGGGCAACAATGCAGTCAAAAGAGTTATTGAAACTCGGAGTTCCCGGTATCCATTATTATACACTGGGCCGTTCGGATAATATCGCGAGGATAGTAAAAGCTACTTTTTAAGATTAAACACAGAGGGCACTGAGAAAAAACGAAGGATACAAAGAATTTAAAGATTTATATTCTCTGTGTCCTTTATGTAAGCTTTGTGTTCTCTGTGGTTAAATTATTTTCCAAGGACCTTCCTTAATTCTCTTATATGTGCAGGAGTTGTTCCACAACAACCACCAATTATATTTACACCGGCTTCAACGAGTGCAGGAACATATGAAGCCATCATTTCAGGAGATTCGCGGAACACTGTTTTACCCTCAATCAGTTCCGGAGCGCCCGCATTTGCCTGGATCATTACAGGAATTTCCTTATCCGCTTTACGTATTTCTTTTACGATACCTATCATATTCTCAATTCCATTGCCGCAGTTTGATCCTATGATATGAGCTCCTGCTTCTTTTAGCGCTACCACCATTTCAGAAGGAGTGACTCCCATCATGGTATGGTATCTGTTAATAATATCACCATCGAAAGTCATGGTGGCAATAACAACACATCCGGTATTTTCCCTTGCAGCCTTTATTGCAGCAGAAGCCTCATCAATGGCAGACATTGTCTCGATTATAATAATATCGGCCCCGCCAGCTTCAAGGGCAGTACATTGTTCTTTAAAACCATTATATAGTTCCTCTTCTGTTACATCGCCCATTATCAGCATCTTGCCTGTGGGCCCTACCGATCCTGCAACATGTGCATTTTTGCCGGCAGCCTCGCTGGATATTGCAGCAGCAGCTTTATTCAATTCAAATACCCTGTCGCCAAGACCATATTGAGAGAGTTTAAAGATGCTTCCTCCGAAACTGTTGGTCTCAATTATGTCTGATCCTGCCTCAATATAGGATTGTGCTATTTTTATTACATCATTTTTCCGTGTAATATTCCATAATTCAGGACATTCCCCCGGCTTAAGACCTGTTGCCTGAAGAAAAGTTCCCCATGCCCCGTCGGAGAGAAGGATCTGCTTTTGTTCAAGTATTTTTAGAATAGACATAGGTTATTACTTATAACTTTTAGTCGCAAGACACAGGGCACAAGACACAAGGAAGAAAAAAGCCAGCCCTGCGTCTTGAGTCGAGTGCCTTGCGTCTGATTAAAGTTTAAAAGCTTTCTTTATTTTCTCCACATAATCAAGCTTTTCCCAAGCAAAGAACTCAACCTTCTTGTTGTAAACCTGCTTGCCGTTTCCAGCTACTCTTTTTGGCTTGCTCCCCGGAGTTTCATAGTAAACCTCAACATTATCGGTATAGCTGTTCCTGCCGAAATGGCCATATGATGCCGTTGCCAGGAAAACAGGATTCTTCAGGCCGAAACGCTGTACAATTGAGTATGGCCTCATGTCAAACAGTTTGTTTATTGTCTGGGCTATCTCACCATCGTGAAGTATGTTTCCTTTTTTGTCTTTTACCCTGGCAGTTCCGTATGTATTTACATAAAGTCCTACTGGTTGAGCTACGCCGATTGCATATGCTACCTGTACAAGAGCCTGGTCGCAAACACCGGCCGCTACAAGGTTTTTGGCAATGTGCCTGGAGGCATATGCTGCCGACCTGTCAACTTTTGATGAGTCTTTTCCCGAGAAAGCACCGCCACCATGAGCACCATGACCTCCGTATGTGTCAACGATAATTTTACGTCCGGTAAGACCTGTATCTCCGTGCGGCCCTCCTATCACAAATTTCCCTGTAGGGTTGACAAGCAGCCTGTACTCAGATTTAAAAAGCTTCTGTACTCTTGAAGGCAGTGATTTTTTAACCCTTGGGATGAGTATTTTTTCAAGATCTTCCCTGATCTTATTCTGCATTGCCTTTTCAGCTGCCAGTTCAGCCTGATGCGATTTATTTTTAGGTAATACAAATTCATCATGCTGGGTACTTATTACTATTGTGTCGATACGAACAGGATTATTATTATCATCATATTCAACTGTTACCTGCGACTTGCTGTCAGGTCTCAGATATTTCATCTGTTTTCCTTCACGCCTGATTGCTGCAAGCTCCTGCAATAATCTGTGAGCCAGTTCAATAGTGAGCGGCATGTAGTTGTCCATTTCACGGCATGCATAGCCGAACATCATACCCTGGTCGCCCGCACCCTGCTCTTCGGGCTTTTCCCGTACAACGCCCTGGTTGATATCGCTTGACTGTTCATGAATAGTTGAGATTACTCCGCATGAATCGCAATCAAACCGATATTCTGCCTTTGTATAGCCAATATCTCTGATAACTTTCCTTGCAGTTTCCTGTACATCCACCCATCCCTGAGTGTGTACTTCACCACCGCAAACAACCAATCCGGTTGTTACAAATGTCTCACATGCCACTTTTGAATCCGGATCCCAACGGAGGAATTCATCAAGAAGTGAGTCGGATACCTGGTCGGCTACCTTATCGGGGTGCCCTTCTGAAACTGATTCTGAAGTAAATAAAAATGCCATATAACAAGTTTTAGTTTATTGTAAAACAATGATCGGGAAATTTGGTTGATTGAAAATAAAGGAAGGTACGCGGTTTAGCATTTTTTTCCTGTGGTTGCAATCAGCTCAAATCTGTCCACAATTCTATTGTGCAAAACAACAAAAATTTTTCCAAATAACAAAATTGGATCAGCTTGTAAGATGCCGGAAAACTTCTTCGAGATTGCTCTGCTGTTTCTGAAGAGATAAAACTGTCAGGTTATTTTTTACTGCAAAGCTGAAAACAGCCGGACGTATATCCTCGTCGGCTTCAGCCTCTATCTGCCATGTATTATTCTTAATGAGGGTGACATTACTGACATGTTCAATTTCTGAAAACGCTGATGCTTCAACGGGCTTATCAAATTCGATGGTTATAACCTGGCTCGACTTATGCAAAAGTGAATATATCCTGCTCTTTTCCTCATTGGCCATAATGATCCCGTGGTCGATGATGATAACCCTTTCACAGATAGCATCAACTTCCTGCATAATATGGGTAGAAAGAAGGACTGTCTTTTCTTTTCCGGCCTCTCTTATGAGATTCCTGATCTCAACTATCTGGTTTGGATCGAGACCGGTTGTTGCCTCGTCGAGTATGAGGACTGCCGGGTTGTGAATTAATGCCTGGGCAAGTCCTACTCTTTGCCTGTAGCCCTTTGAGAGTGAGCCAATCTGTTTATTCTGTTCTGGAGCAAGCCCTGTAAGTTCAATTATCCTCTCGATTTGTTTTTTTTTCGAATTATCTGATTTGTAGATGGAAGCTACAAATCCAAGGTATTCCCTGACATACATTTCAGGGTACAACGGATTATTTTCAGGAAGGTAACCGACCTGACGTTTAACCTCATTATCTGATGTACCCACTTCAAGGCCATTAACCAAAACCCTGCCAGATGTGGGAGGAATGAAACCTGTGATTATTTTCATCATAGTCGATTTGCCTGCACCATTTGGGCCAAGAAATCCGACTATCTCACCTGTTTTTACATCGAAGGAGACATTATCGAGTGCTTTCTGCTTTCCGTAGAGCTTTGAAACACCCTCAACAATGATAGACATAATTAACTATTGTTATTCTGATTTTATGCCCCCCAGCCACCCATAAACTGCCCCACATTGGCAAAGGATGTCATAGGATTGACGCAGCACACAGGAATTTTGGAGCTGTTGGCAATCATATATTGTTCTGAAGCACCTACAACATAATCGGCAAATGTGATGTTCTTGGTTGTCACTATTACAATAAGGTCTGCATTCATTTTCAGTGCAAAATCGAGAGTCTGCTGTGCGAAATCACCTTTTGCAATTTCATGGATTTCGTACTCTATATTATTTTGTATCAGGTATTTAACTCCAAAATTCAAGTTGGTCTTTGTTTTTTTCGTAAGGATCTTGTCATTAGTGGTGGCCACCAGGAGATGAATTTTTGAATCAAAATATTTCCCCATGAAAATAGCCATTTTCAGTTTTTCCTTATTCTCAGCCCTGAAATCAATGGGGAAAACAATATTATGATATTTCTCCTGGTCAGCAGGAGGATCCTGCACAACAATAAACGGAATTTTTGATTTAACGATAACTTTAAGAGCCCAGCTGCCTGTAAGCTTCTGCATTCCTTTCATCCCGTGAGTGCCCATGACAACCAGGCTTGCCTCCTTGTCGTTGGCAAATTCTGCAATTGCGCTGAAAATGCTTCCCTTTGAGATATGCCAGGTAATTACTGCATTATATTTTGCACCATTATCTTCCACCACTTTCTGAAGCTTTTTCTTTTTATCATCCTCTTCTGCAGCCTTGATGCCTGCATCTACTATATGCAGCAGGCTTATGTCATTCCCAACCATGCGGCTGATCTTCACAGCATGTGCCAGTGCGTTTTCGGCTACATGAGTAAAATCCCAGGGTACCACTATTATTTTTTTATTTTCTTCCATAGCAACTGAGAGTTTTCGTTTATCAACTCAAAGGTATTCACATTTTAACAAATTTCAAACCAATATCTTCTAGTAATCTAATGCCTCTAATAAAACTTAATCTGATAATTTTTATTATTTATATCGCAAGAAAATCAATAAGATATTAGAATTATAAATGGATCACTGGCTCAATTAAGTAAAATTATGAAGATCAATTAGTACATAGCCCCCAACATTTTATTATTTTTGCGCTGCAATTTTTAATGAAAATTCAGCATAATGAAAAGAACAAAGATTAAGGAGCTGTTAGCTTCACCAAAAACCGGTTCGGAAATATTGGTGAAGGGATGGGTCAGAACAAAGAGGGGAAACAAGAATATTGCATTTATTGCTTTAAATGATGGATCAACAATAAATAATATCCAGATAGTTGTCGATACTGCTTCATTTGATGAAAATCTATTTAAAGATATCACAACAGGGTCATGTCTTGCAGTTAAGGGGAAACTGGTTGAATCACAGGGACAGGGACAGCATGTTGAGGTAAATGCTGCAGAAATTGAATTGTATGGCAAAAGTGATGCTGAGGTATATCCTCTCCAGAAAAAGGGTCACTCGATGGAGTTTCTCAGGGAAAATGCTCATTTGCGTTTCAGGACAAACACTTTTGGTGCTGTTTTCCGCATCAGGCATGCCATGGCGTTTGCTATTCATAAGTATTTCAACGACAAAGGATTCTACTATCTTCATACACCGATTATTACTGGTAGCGATTGTGAGGGTGCCGGTGAAATGTTCCATGTAACTACAATGGACCTTAAAAATATTCCTCATACTGATGATGGTAATGTTGATTTCAGAACAGATTTTTACGGAAAAGAGACACATCTTACAGTTTCAGGTCAACTGGAGGGAGAACTCGGAGCCCTGGCCCTTGGCGAGATATACACATTCGGACCCACATTCCGGGCTGAGAATTCAAATACTCCACGTCACCTTTCCGAGTTCTGGATGATAGAACCCGAAATGACTTTCTATGATCTTGATGATAATATGGATCTGGCCGAGGATTTTGTAAAATATCTTATCAGGTATGCAATCGAAAACTGCCGTGAAGATCTTGAATTTCTTAATAATATGATCGAGAAAGGCCTGCTTGAGAGGTTGCAGTTTGTGTTGAACAACGACTTTGTAAGAATGACTTATACCGAGGCTGTTTCTATCCTTACATCTTCCTCAAGAAAGTGGGAGTACCCTGTAGGGTGGGGACGTGATCTCCAGGCTGAACATGAGCGCTATCTCGTTGAAGAGCATTTCAAGCGTCCTGTTATTCTGACCGATTATCCCAGGGATATTAAAGCATTCTACATGAAGCAGAATGATGATGGTAAAACAGTCAGAGCTATGGATGTCCTTTTCCCTGGTATAGGTGAAATTATTGGCGGTTCGCAGAGAGAAGAGAATTATGAAAAGCTGTTAACCAGGATCAGGGAAATGAATATGCCTGAAAAAGATTTATGGTGGTATCTGGATACAAGACGATTCGGGACGGCACCTCACAGCGGATTTGGTCTTGGATTCGAAAGACTTATTCTGTTTGTAACAGGTATGTCGAATATCCGTGATGTAATCCCGTTTCCCAGAACTCCAAAGAATGCAGAATTTTAAAATATATTCTGATAGCTTACTTTAAAAAACGTCATGTTAAGACAAAAACTTCAGCAGAAGCTGCTTCAGAAGCTTTCACCTCAGCAGATACAGATGATCAAGCTGCTGGAGGTCCCTACCCTTCAGATCGAGGAGAGGATAAAGAAAGAGCTTGAGGAGAATCCTGCCCTAGAGGAGGGGCAGGATGATGAAGAGGTTGCATCTAATTCTGAGGATGAGGATCAGTTTGAAGATGAGGACGTTGACCACGATGAATTCACGATTGATGATTATATTGAGGAAGATGATATTCCTAACTACCGGCTCCAGGTAAAAAATACCAGTAAAGATGAAGAGAGACGAGCTGAAATTCCATTTTCAGTAGGTTTTTCATTTCATGAACATATTGAATCGCAGCTCAGGCTGAGGAATCTTACTGAAAAACAGAAGATACTGGGGGAATATATTATAGGTAATATAGATGAAGATGGTTACCTGAGACGGGAAATTGTTAATATTGTTGATGACCTGGCTTTTCTTCAGAATATAGAGACAACCGAGGAGGAGCTTGAAGAGGTCCTGAAGATAATTCAGGATTTGGAACCGTCGGGAGTCGGAGCCAGAACCCTTAGGGAGTCTCTTCTCCTGCAAATAGAAAAGAGGGATAAAACTCAGCCTTCAGCACAGCTTGCTCATATAATCCTTGAATCATATTTTGAGGAATTTTCGAAAAGACATTATGATAAAATTATTGCCCGTCTTAATATTGGCGAAAATGAACTGAAAGATGCCATTGATGAGGTACTGAAGCTTAATCCAAAGCCGGGAGGTGTTTATAATGATCCCTATAGCAAATCATCCCAGCCTATCATTCCCGATTTTATTCTTGAGCTTTCGGAAGATGGCTTTGACCTTCATCTCAACTCCCGTAATCTTCCGGAACTAAGACTGAGCTCTGCTTATAATGAAATGCTTCGGTCATACAGCAGGGATAAGAGTCAGAAAAAGGAGATGCGCGATGCGGTCCAGTTTGTTAAACAAAAGATCGATTCGGCAAAATGGTTCATCGATGCAATAAAGCAAAGGCAGAATACTCTTCTTCTGACAATGAATGCCATTCTTGAATATCAGAAAGAGTATTTCATCGATGGTGATGAAACCAGGCTCCGGCCGATGATCCTGAAAGATGTGGCAGAAATGACAGGATTCGACATATCAACTGTTTCAAGAGTAGCGAACAGTAAATTCATCCAGACACATTTTGGCATATTACCGCTAAAGTATTTCTTCTCTGAAGGATTGCAGACTGACACTGGTGAGGAGGTTTCCACCAGGGAGATTAAACGTATTCTTCAGGATTGTATTGATAATGAAAAGAAAAGAAGACCTTTAACAGATGAGCGACTTACAGAGATTCTTCAGGAAAAAGGGTATCAGATTGCCAGAAGAACAGTGGCAAAGTACAGGGAGCAGCTTAATATACCTGTTGCAAGGCTGAGAAAAGAGATATAACAGTAATAAAATGGATAATATCAGAACAGATGGAATGCTGAAAAAAACGGCAAAAGCAATATCGGTTGTATTTCATCCGCTGTTTATGCCATTGTACGGACTGGTATTAATTTTCTATACTCCTACACTCTTTGGTTATCTTCCATTTAACGTAAAAAGAATTCTTTTTCTTATTGTTCTGGTAAACAATATATTATTGCCTTTGTCATTACTTCCATACCTGAGGTATAGAAATCAGATCACATCCTGGGCGATGGAAAACAGGAGAGAGCGAATTTTACCATTATTTATTGCAACTATCCTTTATGCTGCAACATCTTATATTATAATAAGATACCCAGTCCCTGTATTTATCAAGACATTCGTAATGGGTATTTTTATTATTTCCCTTCTGATTACTGCAGTAACTTTATGGTGGAAGATCTCTATTCATGCTACAGCCGTTGGTGCGGTATCAGCACTTGTACTGGTATTATCTGTAAAAATGAATTCAGCATTGCTCTGGCCTCTTCTTTTTATAATATTTGTTTCAGGATTGACCCTCTCAGCCCGCTTGAAATTAAATGCTCACAACCCATCAGAAGTCTGGGCCGGATTTTTTTTCGGATATGCATCAATGGGTCTCATTATGTTTCTTGTTTAGAAGCTCTTTCAGGGCAAGACCAAGGAGAAAGCTGCTCTCTTTTACAAGGCCGGAATAATCATATTTTATCTTATGCGGGAATTCAGTCTTTTCACTTATCCTGCGCTGGCTGATATACGAAAACATTCCCTGATCCGATAAATATTTAGCAAGATATTCCTGTTCAGTCTGACCAGGTGTCGGGACAAGGAGGGCGCTGGTATTCAAAATAATCAGATCCATAATGGTCGTATATCCTGATCTGCAGATGATACCATCACTTCCGGAAATAATTCCATGCATTTCAGATAATGGCATATGATTATAGATTATAATATTACCGTCAGGCAGGGGCTCTTCCTTTAAATGTGGTTTGCCTTCAAGAATAAAAGTCAAAGGTTTCTTATCCCTGAAAATACTGATAAGCTTCTTTTTCAGCATCTCCTTCTGAGGCTCAGGTCCTGAAAGAATCGCAGTGTTATAAGCTGATCCATTTGATAACTCAGCAGGTATAGCTGAATACTTAAAACGCGAAAGAAAACCAGTATACCTTACATTCCCCGGAAGCTTTAAACCATGTGATAACCTTCCCGAAATATTTTTTATCCCGGGTAAATCGGGGATATAACAAAAATCGTATTTTCTGATAATCTGTCTGTGTAAGAAAACACCTATGGGCTCAAGAAATCTGAAAGCTTTTGGGAAGGGTATTCGCAGCATATGTGTTACATAAACCGATTCTATCTTTTTATTCCAGAGCCCGAAACGGTTATCGCTGATTACAATATCAATTGAATGGTCGGGAATGATTTTATTCAGCCTGTGATGTTCGCTGATAATGTGAAAGATAAGTTGAGGTAACCTGATAAGCATTGATAGATAAACGGGCAGGAAACGAGAATACCTGGGATTGAAACCGGGAAAACTAATACAAGAACACTCTGGAAGTTCTTTACGGATAAAGCTCAGGTGTCCTTCGCCCGATGCAAATATGACATTATGATTAAGTTTAAGCAACTCTGATGCCAAAGGGATCATCCGTGCAGCATGGCCCAGTCCCCATTCAAGAGGGCATATCAGGATGTTCTTTCTGTTTTCCAAATTCAGCCTGAAACCTGTGTTATTATTCCAAGTTCATTAACCATTTTAGCGATTGTCTGCAACTCCTCCAGAGGCACTTTCTCAAGATTACCCCCATCAGGAGTATCTCTTGAAATTGTATATATCATTACCTCTGATGGTCTTATCTCATCAATTGCCTTAAGCCATTCTCGCAGCTCCTCGGGTGTTGTATTATCAATAATTGAGCCCTGGAAGGACCCTCTTACAAAAAGGGTCTGGACTATCAGGTTTCCATTGAACTTCTTAAGTTCATTTATAAGATCTCTGGCAATAATCAACCGGTTGGGCTGGTTGTGAAGTTGTATTGTTCTGTCACAGGCAGAGTCGAGTTTTAGGATATTCTGGTCTGTTTTGAGCAGTGCTTTCCTGATACCGGGTTTGGCAATATTTGCGGCATTTGAAAGAACTGCAATCCTGGCATCAGGAAAGTATTTGTTGCGGAGTTCAATGCTGTCATCAATAATGCCTGCAAATTGAGGATGCAATGTTGGTTCTCCGTTTCCGGCATAGGTAATAACATCCGGATACTGATTGTTCTCTTTCATTGAAGAGAGTTTTCTGTCGAGAGCTTCATAGACAAACTCACGGGAAGGCAGAGTGCTCAGATTTTTACCGTAGTCATCTGTCCACCCACACTCACAATATATACAGCTAAAGTTACACATTTTTTTATTCACTGGCAGAAGGTTAATTCCCAGTGACACGCCGAGTCTTCTGCTTCTTACTGGTCCGAATATTATTTCATCAAAGAGAAATGTTGCCATTATTCGTTATTTACCTTTTATAAATACCATTTCTATATCAGCCTTGATACAGTTGTCCCTGGAAGGAGCCTGAGATTAATCAGGTCCATATCCCCGAGTAACAGCAATCCAGGCCTTTTCCCCGTTTCAATACTGCCAAACCTCTGGTTCTCCCTGAGGGCTTTTGCTCCGTTGATAGTTGCCCATTTTATTAATTCTTCAACGCTTACATCTGGAAAATTATCCTGTAAGATTTTTAATTCACGGAGTATGCTCAGCTTATCATTTGAGGCCAGACTGTCGGTTCCGATAACAATCTCACAACCAGCCTCGCGCAGCATATTTAAATCAGGAAGCTTATTTTCTATGTACAGGTTTGAACCCGGACAGAGGCACCAGAAAGTATTACCTCTGCTGTTTACCCTGTCAACAGTTGACCGGTCGGCAAAGGTATTATGGACCAGTATAAGGTTACCTGCCGGTGTTATCTCAGAGAGAACCGCATCTTCATGACTCCTGACCGTAACCGGGTTTTCAGGCATCAGCCCTGATTTAAAATATGATTGAGCAATTGAGCCTTTATGTGAACTTATAAAATCAATTTCTCCCTCTGTCTCCATAAAGTGAAGTGATGTCACTTTATTTTCTGAGGTTTTTTCCCTGATAAGTCTGAAAAGAGGAGCAGATGTTGAATAAACTGCATGAGGCACAATGTAATATGGCAGACCCAGGATATTGAATTTTTCTGCTACTTTGATTATTTCATTAACTCTTTTTTCGGCTTTTGCGGGATCGATACCAAATACCTCAAGAAGGTTAATATATTTTATGCGGCTCTTTTGTTTTACTGCAATTGAAGAGTCATTGTTGCAGATATCGGCACATATTACGACTCCTTCTTTGGACAGCTCCTGATCAGCTTTTTCTGAAGCATCAATAATTGATTCATAGCTACTCTCCCTGTTGCTTCTTACCTGTTGTATGAAATCACCAAGTCCTGTTCCTTTCGTTGCTGAACCTTTAAGATGAGCGAGCTCAAGGTGGGAATGACAATTCACAAATCCCGGTACTATGATTCCATTATAGAATTTAACAGCTCTCCTCTCTGAGGTCATTCCTCCTGTATCTTCTATGTCAAGGATAACTCCCTCATCATCAGTTGTTATAATGCCGCGTTTAAGAGGCTTGCCTGAATTGGTGAAGATATACTGGGCAGAAAACTGTTTCATATGTTGGTTGATGGAATACTTAATGTGATGTTCTCAAACCTGACGTGTTTCTTCCATTCTTCAATACAATAATCAGATTCGTATAGCATCCCCTTAAGAATGAATGGTCTGTTTGACGAAACAAAGATACGGATGGAATATAGATGGGGTATTCCATCTTTAAGGTATGCAGGGGTTTCGAACCTGGTTCTTACTCCGGTGGTTAAGCTGTCGGCATCACAGGAAAAAACTCCTGCTCTGGTATTGACCGATTGATCATCAGGAAAAAGAGTTGCTGTAAATTTAAGAGTATAGAGGCGGCTTCCGGCGAGAGATACCTCAAATCCGACGGCGCTAATGTCATTACCATCCGGGAAGTAATAATTCCTCTCACCCGGCCAAACATTTGATGATCGCTCCCTCATAAGCATCACCTCCTTCTCAAGCAGGGATTCCATTTCACTTAATTCCCCGAGGATCTTATCATATATCTTAATAAGTTTTTTAGGTTTACTGATAAAATAATACTGTAATGTCTTATCAAATTCTTTTTTTGTATAGCCGTGTTTTTCAGCTATATAGTGATAGGTTGAGATAGAATCTATTGAAAGTACCCAGTTTTGGATCCTGGGATTTGCCAGCAGACCGTCGGCAAGATGAATCTCCTCTAAAAGCGGTATCAGATCCCTTTCCGGAATGATACCGGACCTGTCAGGTTTTACCTGCTTTCCTGTGCACGATAAAATTAAGAAGGATGAAATTAAGAATATGACAAAATTGCGAATGGTCATTTTTATTGATTTCATTTAGGTTTTCATCCGTAAATATAATAACTGATTTCAGACATCTTTTCTGAGAAATTTTCTGGTGAGATACCTGACAGGATACCATGCAGCCCAGTAACCTATAATAAGTACAGTTGCAGGAACAATTACGAAATCCTTTAACTTCATTATAACAGGGTAAGCATCCATGATCAGTGATGAGCTCTGTAGCCTCACCAGTCCGAAAGTCTGCTGCAACCAGCAAACAATAAAGCCCAGAATCAGGCCAGCAACAGCACCTATTATTGAAATAAGCCAGCCTTCAAAAATGAATATCTTTCTTATAAGATCATTATCGGCACCAAGGCTTTTCAGTATTTCAATATCACGCTCTTTTTCAATTATCAGCATGGTAAGAGAACCTATTATGTTAAATGATGCTATTACAAGGATAAGTGTGAGAATCATAAATATAGCAAGTCTTTCCGACTTCATAACCTTATAAAAGATTTCCTGTTGCTCATATCTGTTCTGCACAACATATTCTTCACCATATATTTTCTTTATCTTTTTTTCCAATGTTCTTGTATCCGGGAATGTGGTTTTAACCTCTATTGCACTTACAGAACCTTCGTTTTCAGTTATTTCGCGGGCAAATTCAAGCGGCAGGTATATATATTTTGAATCATACTCTTTTTCAACCTCGAAAATTCCTGAAGGGAAAATGTATTTGCGGTTAAAGGCATTTTCAGCATTCATACTGGTGCTGCCTGTTTTGCGGGGGACGTAAATATTCAATGGGGTAATAAAATTAACTCTAATACCAAGATACTGCGACACACCCAGTCCAGGTACAGCATATGGCCTGTTATTATCAGATGTCAGTATAAACTCTCCTTCCCACATTGAACTGTCAATATCTGTAACAGCTGAGTAATTTTCATCCACTCCTTTAATTGTTGCAATATATTGGTGTTCACCGTATTTAAGCAAGGCATTTTCTTCAATAGTGAGAGAATAACATGATACTCCTTCAGTTTCAGCCAGTAATTTTAATCTGGATGTATCAGCTACAAAGGTCTTCCCTTCAGCTGCTGTAATCTTAATATCCGGATCGAAGGTGTTAAATATTGTACTGACCATTTTCTCAAGCCCGTTAAAGACTGACAAAATAATTATCAGAGCCATTGTTCCGACAGCCACTCCGGCAACTGAAACAGCAGAAATAACATTTATTGCATTTCGCGATTTCTTGGCGAACAGGTATCTCTTTGCTATATATAATGAGAGTTTCATTATTGTTATTTCTGTGCAATCACAAGTAATCCTGTTCCCTCTTTGTGACTGATTATCAGATCAAGATAATTGAGCAGAAGAGATACGGGTAAGAATATAAGATACCAGAAAGGGATTATAAGAAAAAAAAGATAAGAGATATTCAGCATCTTAATTGGATATTTCATTGAAAGTCTCCAGGAAATTGTACCTGGTATTCCATAGGTATAGGAGACCTTTACTTTGCTGAATCCTGTACGGGTAAGCTTTTCTGTTATGTCATTTTTACTGTATCCATCCCTTACATGTTCCCCGATGAAAGAATCATCATTTTCGTTATGTACGTCTGAACCTCCTTTATCTGATGGAGTTGATACAATAAGTGTCCCGTTGTCCCGTAAAGAACTGAAGAAATTTTCAAACACTTTTTCATCCTCTTCAATATGCTCCATTACATCCACGGAAAGAATGAGGTCATAGCATTTGTTCTCAGAAAGATTTGTGAGATCAAGGGTTTGAAAGGTTACCCTGTCAGACAATCCTGCTTTTACAAAAAATGATGAACAATCTGATACATGTTCGCTGTCAATGTCAACGGCTTTGACGTTCCATAAACTGTTCATCCGGCTCATTTGCCAGGTGTACTGGCCAAATCCGCAACCTGCATCAAGTATATTAACTTCACTTTTAAATCCTGCAGTAATCCTCCTGAGAGCCCTTTTTACATGCCAGGTACGTAAAAGAAGGGTATCAAGAAGAAAATAAAAACTTTTTCTCATGAAGGGTGATCCTGAAAAGAACCGGCCCAGTGTTTTTTTGATCGGATCGTAATGCATTAATATCAGGATTTAAGCAGCTTGTCTATTTTTTCAATATAGTCAAGGCTATCGTCGATATAAAAGGCAATTTCAGGAACGATCCTGAGCTGTGATCTTACTTTATGTCCAAGGTCAAACCTTATCCTGGATGTGTGCTCTTCAATTGAGTTGAGTATGTCATCCTGTTGATTTGCAGGGAATATACTGATATATACTTTTGCAAATGAGAGATCGGGGCTCATCCTGACCTTTGTAACAGAGATCAGTTTCCCGTGAGCTAATTCATTTCCTTTTTTCAGGAAGATATCGGCCAGCTCTTTCTGGATCAGTCGCGCTACTTTTTTCTGTCTTGTAGATTCCATGGCCACATTTTATTTAGAGTTGCAAAGGTAATAAAAAAGGCTCAACGGCGCAACGGCTCAGCGGTACAGAGGTACATTGTCATGGTCATCTCTCCATTGCGCCCTTGCGCCATTGTGCCTTTGCGCCTTTTTATTACATTTACAGCGAATTTAAAAATTGAATATGGATATTGTTGTAAGCGGAATAAGATCAACAGGGAACCTTCATCTGGGTAACTATTTCGGCGCGATAAATAATTTTCTCAGAATGCAGAATGAGAATAATTGTTACTTTTTTATTGCTGATTATCATGCTCTTACAACACATCCAAGATCCGAGGATCTTCATGCCAATATAAGGCAGGTACTTGCTGAATATCTTGCCTGCGGAATTGATCCGGAAGTGGCAACTGTCTTTATACAGAGCGATGTGCCTGAAGTATCGGAGCTTTATCTGCTTCTCAATATGAATGCATATGTGGGAGAGCTCGAAAGAACAACTTCATTCAAGGAAAAGATAAGGAAACAGCCTGATAATATAAATGCCGGATTGCTCACATATCCTGTTCTTATGGCAGCAGATATAATTATCCATAAGGCAAATAAGGTGCCGGTTGGGAAGGACCAGGAACAGCACCTTGAGATGACCCGCAGGTTTGCCAGAAGATTCAATATGATGTATGAGGTGGATTATTTTCCTGAACCTGATGCCTATAATTTTGGGAAACAGCTTATTAAGATACCCGGGCTTGATGGTACGGGAAAGATGGGTAAGAGTGAAGGTAATGGTATTTTTCTGGCCGATACTCCACAGGAGATCAGAAAGAAGGTTATGAGAGCCGTTACAGATTCAGGCCCTGATGCACCTGGCCAGGAGCCTTCTGAACCAGTTAAAAACCTGTTCACAATAATGAATGTCGTTTCAGATCCAACTACTGTTAAATATTTCACAGATAAATTTGCATCATGTGAAATCAGGTACGGTGATATGAAAAAACAGCTTGCTGAAGATATTATTAAATTCACAGAGCCAATAAGGTTGCGAATTATGGATATACATGCCGATAAAAATTACCTTTCAAGGGTAGTATCAATTGGAGCAGAAAAGGCAAGGGAAAGTGCCTCGAAAACAGTTCGTGAAGTCAGGGAGATTATTGGTTATAAACCTTTCTGAAAAATGAAAGCCAGGCTTGATGCCTGGCTGCCCTGATGGGATCAGGGATATGATTGGGATTGCCTTGTAATAACAATATTTCAAATAGTGTGCCAAAATTCAGATGCGGGTCTTAAAAGATTGTTAAATAATTACTCTCAGTGATAAGACAATGTTTCGTCCGGGTGCTGCAATACCTGAAGAATAGGGCCTGTACCTGTTATCGATTATATTTTCAATACCGGCATTTATTATGGCGACTTTCATGATATCATATGATAATTTAAGATTCAGAGTTGCCCATCCGGGTGACCAGGGATTTCCGTTTTCATCCTTTGCATAGATATAAGGTTTATCTGTTTCGGAAGGAGGCATTTCATCAAATTTTTTCGATCCGTTATAAACTGAATAGATATCGGCATTAAATGATTTTATTTTTAAAATCAGGTGAGTCGATCCAAAAAGGGGTGCAGCATGCCGAAGTGGAATATCTCCTTTTTCTGTTCCTTTGGTAATTGTAATATTTGATTTAAGCTTCAGGTAATCAGTAATATTGACAATTGCATTCATGTGAGCTCCGGCCACCCTGGCGTAGGAAGTATTTGTTAATGCCTGTACTTTGCACAATTCACCTTTGTACATAATTGAATCCTCTCCGTTGAATAGGAAATCATGTCTGACCATTGCCTTATTAAGGTAAGTGAAGAAGGCTGTCATTTCAATATGCAATACTCCTGAAAAATCTCTTGAAATCCCCAGATCGGCATTGTAAGCATATTCCGGGTCAAGATCAGGGTTAGGGACCACAACAATACCGGGGGCAGGATCGAATATTTTACCCACATCATCAAGATTCGGGGCTCTGAATCCTGTGGAAAGGTTAGCATTTATCTGTAACTTTTCATTAAATCTTACTACCATTCCTCCTGATCCGGTGAGGGCGCCATTTGAAAGGGATATTTCTGTAAATGGCATATTGTAATAGGAATTATCATCAATAGTGGAATTAAGCCGGACGTAATTGTAACGTGCTCCTGTACTTAGTGTTATTTTTTCATTCAGCTTGTTTTTATAACCGGCATATACTGATACACCGGCATATATGTTCTTTCCGTCCGGATATCGGCTTGCAGCCGGAATCAGTTCCCCTGAAAAGATATTGCGTTGTTCAGCTTCTGATTTTACATTATTATGGAAATATTCCAGGCCGTAGTAGATATTCTGATTTTCTTCTTTCAGCTTCTTGTCAAAATCAGCATTCAGTGATCCTATTCCAACCTTATCATATTGCTCATTCACTGACGATATACCGAATTCCCTGTCGTGTCTGCTTTCCCTGTAATTTTGAATGGCGGCTGTGATTGTGGCTGCATCGAAGATCGCAGTCTCCATTCTGATATCAGCCTGTATGCTGTTCATCATCCATTCCTGCGGACCATAATACCATTCAGCAAATCGCAGTTTGCCTGATTTGTATTGTATCAGACGGTCATACCTTGGTACATCCGACAGTTTTGAATAGTTATTTGAAACTGAAATATCCACACCTTCCAACAATCTGATGCGTAGCTTGTTAATAGTATTAATCTGGCTATAACCGGAATATACCTGCAGATCGGGATTATTGTCTTTAACAACTGAATCAACGCCTTCTGTTGTCACTACATATTCAGATCGGGTATAGTCAGGATTGTTTACTGAGCCCATCCGGAGATGATCATAATCAGACCATGTTATGCCTGAAAGAAATGCTATTTTCTTTCCTCCGATATTAAAATCCAGATGACCTGTTTTCTCTTTATTGGCTGTTGAAAACCTTGTAAAAGCATCAACTTTAATATAAGCTTTTTCTCCGGTGGTGTAAAGAGCCTTTTTTGTGTGGAAATCCATAACGCCTCCTATTGCATCGCTTCCGTACACTGTAGCACCTGGCCCGAAAATAATCTCAGTAGACTCTATTGATGAGGGATCAAGAGATATAATATTCTGTATGTTTCCCTCCCTGTATATTGCATTGTTCATTCTGACTCCATCAACAACAATCAGGATCCTGTTTGTGGCAAAACCTCTGATCATTGGACTTCCTCCGCCCAGCTGGCTCTTCTGGATAAAGACCTCTCCTGAGAGCCCAATAAGATCAGCCGCCGTTTGAGGATTCTGAAGCTGTACCTCAGGTTTCAGAACCATAGTGATCCTGTTTGGTACTTCATTCCTTTTTTGCTCCCATCTGTTAGCCGAAATGACAAAATCTTCAAAGGCAAATAACTTTTTAGTGAGTGAAACAGAATAATTATTTTCGCTTATTTGCACGCGTGTAAGACATATTCTTTCATATGTAAAATGCTGAAAACAAATGTCTTCTGTGTTGCTGAAAGATGAGATATCTGCTTCACCAGACCTGTTGGTGTAAACAAATTTTGTATTTGATATGTTAATTATTGCAACATCTGCGACCGGATTCTGGTCTTCTTTATCGATGACTTTGATTATCTGTGAATAGGTATGAAATATGGGTTTAAAAAGCAATAAACTCAGTAATAACCATGTTTTCATTTAATATGATTGAAGAATAATCAACAAATCTAACAAATATGCTGATCTTTGAATGAAACAGTAATGAGAAAGAAACCTGCGATAATATTACTATTCATACTGTTTGCAGCCATAGTTGTGATGGGATATTATTTCTTCCTGTCGAGACGAACTCTGCTAACAGACCCCTATAAGGCAATTGCTCCGGATGCATGTTTTGTGATTGAGACTGTTGATCTGAAAAGCTTCATGAATTCAATTACAAGTGGTCAGGGTCTATTTGGTGAACTGGGTAACATAAAGGAGCTCAAAACAATTAATATAAAAGCTAAATTCATAGCCGACCAGCTTAACAAACCTGAATATAAACAGGTACTTAATGAAGTAACAGTACTTATTTCATTTCACACAGACAAGAATCAGATTCTGCATCCATTGCTGGCGGCAGCAGTTCCGGGTAATTTCAGAAAGAGGAATGTTATTGATTTTATGAAAGCTTCCGGCGCAAAGGAAATCATAGAGTCAAAAAATAATGATGGGACAACTATTAAAATCCCTTACAATTTAAATAACCAAAGGGATACAGTATTTATTATTCTGAATTCAGGGTTAATACTAATCAGTACCTCCGAAGATCTGATCTCAGATGCTGGAACCGCAATATCATCAGGTACAGATATCAGAAGCCTGAACGGATTTTCGAGGGTATTTATGGCCTCCGGCAAAAAGGAAGATAAAATATTCATTGTTTTCCGGAACCTGGAGCCTCTTTTAGCATCAATCTATACGAATGAAGGGCATTATCTTGCTGATAAGATCACAAAGCTGGCCGATGTTGCAGCCGGGGATATTTATATAAGTGAAAGCGGGCTGGTCCTGAATGGATATACTGAAAGCCTCGATCCAGGTCAGGTCCTTAACAGGTTTAAAGAGGTAACACCTGAGGAGTTTAAAACCTATAAACTTCTCCCTTCATCAACGGTCTATTTCGAGACAACTACAAGACCACGCTCAGAGATTCCCGGGAAAGCCGGGAATATAAATGATGGAAACCTGCCTGATTTCATGAACCGTTTCCGGTCATATCTCGGGAATGAGGTCTCAAGGGTTTATCTCGATCTAAGAGGAAGGCCCGTTAAAGAGAACTCCCTGATAATATATGAGTTGACAGACAGGTCGCTGGCCGAGCAAATATTTGTCAATGAGGCTGTCTCACCAGACGGGACAATTTATTTCTCACCGGATGATGTTACAAAAATTCCTGTTTACAAGATGGCACTGTCTGGCTTGTGTGAGTCAGTGAATCCTGAATTTGCTTCAGGAATAAATGAAACATTTGCAACATTCTTCGATAGTTTTATGATAACAGGAAGCTCCTATGCAACAATCTCCCGTTTTTTATATGATAACCTGTTACATAAAACACTGGCAAATGATCTGTCGTACAGGGAATTTGAAAGTACTCTGCCCAGCAGATCAGGATATTATTTCTATTGCATACCCTCACGGATTCTTGAGTTTATGTCATTATTCATTGATGAGAAAATAATAGATGCCCTGAAATCGAACCGGATTTCACTCAGTAAGTTGCAGGCTGTAGGATATCAGCTTGCAGCGAGTAATAATATGATATACAATAGCATATCATTTGGGTTTAGAGAAAAAATGAGAGAGGAATCAACCACGGAATGGGAAACATTGCTTGATACACTTGCTGCCATTAAGCCTTTCTTCTTTACCAATCATATAACCGGAGCGAAAGAGATATTCATTCAGGATCTGAACAATAATACCTATCTAATAAATGCAGCAGGGAGAGTTCTCTGGAAAGTGCCGGTAAGGGAGAGGATTACAGGGGCTGTCTATATGGTTGATTATTTCAGAAACGGTAAATTCCAGTTACTGTTTTCCGGTAAAAATTATATTCATATTCTTGATCGTAATGGAAATTATGTTGAAAGGTATCCGGTGAGACTCAGGTCCCCTTCAACGAACTCACTGGCTTTATTTGACTATGATAATAATCGTAACTACAGGCTGTTCATAGCCGGGGAGGATAAGCAAATTTATTCCTATGATATCAGCGGAAGTTCAGTCAGAGGCTGGAAGCCTTTCAGAACAGCAGGGATTGTGGAAACAGAAATAGCCTATTTCAGGATATCAGGTAAAGACTACCTTGTTGCTTCTGATGAATCATCTGTTTATTTTCTCGACAGAACCGGAAACAGGCGTCTGAATATAAAAGAACCTGTTACACGGGCAAAAGGATCTTCTATGCGACTTAATCCGGGCTCAAATCCTTCAGTAGTTTGTTCATCTCCGGATGGAACAGTACAGCATATTTATTTTGACGGTACTGTCAAAAAATTTGTTCTTCGCCCTTTTTCTATTGACCACTTATTTGAATTTTTTGACGTAGATGGGGATGGCTTTGGCGAATATCTTTTTCTTGACGGAGGTATATTGTATCTTTACGATCATGACAAAACGGAAATATTTTCCCGCGATTTTGAAACTGAATCAGCTGGTGGCCCAATCAGTTTCATATTTTCATCATCAGACAGGAAAATAGGGGTATTTGACATCAATAAGAATTTAATTTACCTGATTGAGAAAAACGGAGATACTGCTGCAGGATTTCCACTCAGAGGGGCATCAATGTTTTCAATAGGGAAACTTTCGGATAAAAGTGGCTGGCATCTTATAGTCGGTGGTACAGACAGATTTCTCTATAACTATAAGTTTGAGGCTGAATAAATTTGTTATATAATGATAATGAAAAAAAATATTCTGTTTTTGGGAATCCTGGCAGCTATTGTTACCGGATGTATCAAAGAGACATATGATATGAATAAACTGTCAGATGAGATTCATATTTCTCCTACATTTGTTATTGCCGGAGTGAAGGGAGATGTCATATTCAGTGATCTTGTAAAATCAAGTGATACCATAGTTTTTGATCAGGACAATTTTGTTAAGGTAATATTTAAGCAGGACTCTATAATAAACCTGCAGCTGTCTGATTTTTATGACTTTGATAACATGGTAACATTCAATAAGTCATATGAGCTGGGGGTATTGTCAATTGGTTCCTTCCAGGGATCGTTAAGTGTATCTCTGGATCAGATAACCCAGAAATTACCAACTTTGTTAAGAAACCAGATCACGGCCCTGGATGATGGTTCAGCTCACCTTTTTCCACCTCTTCCTTCTGTAGATCTTGGAGAACATGCCTTCACTGCTTTTGAGAATTTTGATAACGCAACCTTTGAGTCAGGATATCTGGATATAACTGTTACGAATAATCTTACAACTCCGCTGAGTGGTTTAACTTTAAACCTGTTAAACAGCTCCGATCGGTCATTTATTAGTACAGTCAGCATCCCTGCAGTAAATCCGGGTCAGACTCAAACCTCTTCGGTTGATCTGACCGATAAGCGGGTCACAAGTACAGTCATTGCTGATGTTGTCCTTACCGGTAGTCCAGGTACTTCAACACCGGTAATAATAAGTCTGGATTACAGTAATATTTCGATGACTGTAGGAGGCAGGGATCTTAAGGTGAAGTCTGGGAGGATACTTATTCCGGCTCAGCAAATATCATCACTCGATAATGTTGATACTGTTTCGTTTGATCCGGGATTCGGAATTGAACTTGATGAGATCAGAATTGCCTCAGGTTACCTGTCCTATATCTTTAAATCAGCTACTTTACTATCTGCATCTATAAATCTTACTTTACCAACGGTTATCAGGAACGGTTCTGCTGTAACACATACAATTACATCAGGGATGAATACACAGTTTGAAGAGAACATTGATTTCAGTGGTACCCTGATCGATCTGGGGATTGATCCTTTGCAACCATTTAACAGAATTCCTCTTGAATATTCCATTATTGTCGGATCAGACGGGGTTCTGGTAAATTACAACAGTACTGATAAAATTGAGTTAGATCTGTCACTTGAGAATCCTGATTTTGATTATGTAAAAGGTTACTTTGGTCAGGAATCAGAATCAATTGAACCGGATACACTTGATCTGGATATTGATGATATTTTGAATCGTATTTCAGGTACTTTCCTTATTTCCAGTCCCTCAATAAAGCTTAATTACTCAAACTCATTTGCTATTCCTCTGAAAATAGATTTCCAGGCTACCGGAAAAAGGGGAACAGATACAGTAAATCTTGGTCTTGAGCCAATCACTATTGCTTCACCTGAATATCCTGCCAGCCGTGATATTGCATCTTCAATTTTGATTGATAAGATTAATTCAGACTTACCGGAGCTAATTTCACTTCCTCCGGGACAGGTTATCTTTTCGGGAGCTGCGACCATGAATCCGGAGGGAAACAACGAATTAAGGGACAATTATGTTTTCGGCAACAGCCGTTTCCTGGGATCTGTTGAGATTGAAGTTCCTATGGAGTTCAGAATGAGTAATTTGCAATTTTCTGATACAATAGATAATTTTCTTAAAGTTGATGACGAAAATAGTCCTGTTAAGCCAGAAAACTTTAAAAAACTTGAACTTAACCTTATTGCTAAAAATGAATTTCCGCTTAGTGTAGCAGTAAAAATGGGTCTGTACAATTCTGAGACCAATACAATTCTTAATATTATTGATGCTTCCTCACTACTCGGAGCAGCACCTGTGGATGCAAATGGAAAATCAACAGGGGAAAAGGAGACTACTACCAATCTAAAGCTGACCACTGAGTTTTTTAATGATATCAAAAATGCTGACCAGATTATTATCTGGTTCACTCTCAATACCTCAAATAACGGAACATCTGATGTTAAGATCTATTCAGATTACAAGATCCAATTCAGATCTTCACTTTTATTGAGGCCCGAAATTATTTTTAATTGAAATATTACAAATTAACGATATGATCAGCAGATTAAAGTATATTTTAACAGGTTGCATTGCCCTTGTCTTTACCGGAGCAACAGCTCAAACCAGTCAGGTATTATATTTTATGAACCTGCCACAGAATCATCTGATGAATCCGGCACTGCGTCCTTCAAATACTGCATATGTAGGCCTTCCTGTTATTTCCGGGATGTATTTTGGTGTCAACAATAACTTTTTCAACTATTCGGATCTCTTTACAAAAAGCCCGACTTCAGATTCTCTGTTTTCATTTTTAAGTTCGGAGAAGGCTACGGATGCATTTCTTGAAAAGGTAAATAAAAAAAATTCTATCTCACCTCAGATTTCATTACCGCTTCTGGGATTTGGTTTCAAGGGGAAAAACGGATTATATTTCTTTTTTGATATTACTGAAAAAATTGAGGGGAATATGGTATTACCTGGTGATATAATGAGATTTATGCTTAAAGGGAATGGAGATTTCGTTGGTGAAAATATTGATCTTTCCTCATTGAGGATGGATATGAAATATTACCGCGAATTCGGATTCACAATCTCAAAGGAAATTTCAAACAAATTAAGAGTCGGAATAAGGCCAAAACTATATACCGGTGTTATGTCGACTAAATTTGAGAACAGGTCGCTTGGTGTTAAAGTTGACGAATATTATAATCACACAATATATGCTGATTTCACGGCAAATTTCAGCGGGCCGTTTAATGTATCTACAGATAATGAAGGAAATCTTGACAGTATAAATTTTGATGATAATTACTTCAGGAGTTTCAACGCTTTTGCAAGCATGGAGAACAAGGGTCTGGGAATTGACATTGGAGCAACTTATAAACTTTTAAATGATAAAGTATTAGTATCTGCTTCTTTAACTGATATCGGCTACATAAGGTGGAAGCATAATGTAACTAATCTCACCACAAAAGGAAATTTTGTGTTTGATGGACTTGATATGTCAGATGTTGTAGGCGGAGATGAGGATATTGCTGATGTTGGCGACCGGTTACTTGATTCTTTAAAAAATGCATATGTGCTTACTAAAACAGGTGATCCTTTCACATCATGGATGGCACCAGGAATTACAATAGGAGGTAGCTATAATCTTAATAAAAATATCTCATTCGGGTTACTTTCTTACAGCAGGTTTATCGGTAAGCAGGTGAGGGAGTCATTGACTTTTTCGGCAAATATGAATCTCAGTAATACATTCTCGCTGAGTCTGGGATATTCTTTGCAGAATCATCGTGCAGACAATTTTGGAGCAGGAATTGCTTTCAGGGCAAGCATCTTCCAGTTCTATTTAATCAGCGACAGAATCCCTGTGAAATGGGACAGGGTTAAATTAGAAGATAATTCAACTATTATAGTACCTGCAAACTGGAATACATTAAGTCTCAGGATGGGTATGAACCTGACATTTGGTAATAAGGTCAGGAAGAAAGATGACAAGCCTATGATTCAGAATGAGCAAACTTTTTAAAAATGATATTAGTACGTTATTTCTTAATAGGTCTGATAGTTTACCTCCTTGTGAGGTCATTCGTGAAGTTCGGACAGGGGAACAAACCTGACAGTCAACTGGGAAAGTCGGAAGATAGCAGCAAATCCGAAAAAAGGAAGATATCAAAAAGTGTAGGTGAATATGTAGATTATGAGGAGATAAAAGAAGACGATTTCTGATCAGTTTGCGGCTTCTTTTATTTTTTTTGCCAGTGAATTGGCAAATACAAAATCGTTAAGAGGCTTACAGTCTGAGTTTAGTACTTCATTTTTATTACCCTCCCAGCATTTCCTTCCATCACTTATGAATAATATTTTCTCACCTATCTCTATCACCGAATTCATATCGTGGGTATTTATAATGGTTGTCATAGAATATTCTTTAGTAAGCTCGTGGATAAGATCATCAATAAGAATAGCCGTCAGGGGATCAAGGCCTGAATTTGGTTCATCGCAAAACAGGTACTTGGGATTCAAAGCAATCGCTCGTGCAATTGCAACTCTCTTTTTCATTCCCCCTGAAAGTTCATCAGGGAAAAGACTATTGGCATTAATAATATTGACCCTGTTAAGACAGAAGTTAACCCTGTCTGTCTTTTCCTTATAGCTATTTTCAGTGAACATATCAAGCGGGAATCGTACATTCTGCTCCACCGTAAGCGAGTCAAACAATGCACTTCCCTGGAAAAGCATTCCAATCTCACTCCTGATTCTCTTTTTCTCGGCAAAATTGAGCTTGTTGAAAAGAGTATCTTCATACCATATCTCTCCGCTGTCAATATTATGAAGACCCACAATTGATTTCAGCAGAACTGTTTTCCCTGATCCGCTTTGTCCTATTATAAGGTTTGTTATGCCTGGCTTAAAATCTACTGTGATATCAGTAAGTACAGTTTTATCTAAGAAGGATTTATTCAGATTCTTGATACTTATCATGACAGCAGAAGTTGAGTTAGGATCACATTGAACATGAGTATTAATACACTGCTGTAAACTACAGCTTTTGTGCTTGACCTTCCAACTTCCAGTGATCCGCCTGAAACATGATATCCCTGGAATGATGAAACACTGGTAATAATAAATGCAAAAAATACGGTCTTGATCAGGGAATAAGTGATGTAATACGGAATGAATGCGTATTGGATTCCGTAAATAAAATTCTCGGAAGTTATTACTCCTGATAGTGTACCTGCGACCCAGCCTCCCAGGATACCTATGCAAATTGACAACATTGTCAATACGGGATTAAAAAGCAGCGTTGCAATAATTTTTGGAAGAACAAGATAGGAAGCTGAATTTATGCCCATTATCTCAAGGGCATCAATTTGTTCGGTAACCCTCATGGTTCCAATCTCCGAAGCTATACTTGATCCTACCTTTCCGGCTAGTATAAGGGCGGCAACTGTTGACGAGAATTCCAGTATGATTGAGTCGCGACATCCCAATCCAATCAGATATTTAGGATAAATGGGATTCTCGGTATTGTAAGCAGTCTGTAATGTAATAACAGCTCCCATAAAAAAAGAGATAATTGAAATTATACCAATTGATGTAAGGCCGAGGGAAACAAATTCATGCATAGTCTGCTTGTAATAGACTGAAGCTTTTTCAGGCTTTGAAAAAACCTTTTTAAGAAAAAGAAAGTAAAGACCTGCCTGACTCAGAAACCTGATCATATTATTTTGGTTTGATGGCTAAAATTACTAATATTTGTCCGATTTACCTTCTCTGGCTTTTTGAATTATGCCGGCATCGTTATAAATTATATATTTGCACATAATCCAGGAAGCAGAAATCTTATGGACAACAGGTACTTGATAATAATGGCAGGTGGCGTTGGAAGCCGGTTCTGGCCTCTCAGCAGGCAGGAAAAGCCTAAACAGTTTCTTGATATAATAGGTACTGGAGAAACTCTCATACAACAAACATTCAAAAGATTCAGGGGCATTTGTCCTGAAGAGAATATATTTGTTGTGACAGGAACTGAGCATAGACAGCTTGTAATTGACCAGCTTAATATTGATCCTGACAGGGTACTTGGGGAACCTTTCCGGCGAAATACAGCGCCATGTCTTGCATATGGGACCTTCCGAATTATGAAGGAAAACCCTGATGCTGTCATTGCTGTAACACCGGCAGATCATCTGATTGAAAAGGAGGACACATTCCGTGAAGAGATTGGGAGATGTTACGATTTTGCCATGAATCATGATGCTCTTGTTACTCTCGGCATAAAACCAAACCGACCTGAAACAGGATATGGTTACATCCAGGCTAACAGGAAGAAGACTGTGAAAGGATATGAACGGCTGCTCAAAGTAAAAACCTTTACTGAAAAACCGGATATTGAACTTGCAAAGATATTTCTTGAAAGCGGTGATTTTTATTGGAATTCAGGAATATTTATCTGGCATGCGAAAACAATTATGGCCGCTTTCGAAAAATATATGCCTGAATCCTTTTCTGTATTTGATGAGGGACGTGAGCTGTATGGAACAAAGAAGGAGAAAGGTTTCATCGCAAAAGCATATACAGTTTGCAGGAGCATATCAATTGACTATGGCATAATGGAAAAGGCAGACAATGTATATGTTATGTGTACCGACATTGGCTGGTCTGATCTTGGAACATGGAGTTCACTATATGAGCATTCAGAGCTTGATAAAAAGGGGAATGCTCTTGTTGAAGGGAAGGTATTTTCATATGATAACAAGGGGAACATTTTTCATGTAAAACCTGGAAAGGTCGCAGTAGTGCAGGGCCTCGAGGACTATATCATTGTAGATTCTGATGATGTTCTGCTGATTGTAAAAAAGGAAAAGGAGCAGAATATAAAAGATTATCTGGAAGATGTTAAAAAAGAGACAAAGGAAAAATATTTATAAAGAAAAAAGAGGCCCGAAGGCCTCATTTTTTTTTAACAATATCTTATTAGAATTCCCATAGATCATGTTCAAAATCAAACAGATCGGTTTTAATCCTTTCAGCTTCAAACAGAGTATACTTTCCTGTCTGGTAGTCCTGTATGAATCTGTCATTATAGACGTTTGATTCACCAATTATTACACTGCCAAAACGGCGCTGCATGAAAAGATCATCATATGATATTCTCTGGGCATCATTGTTTGATATAAAAACTTCACTTTTGGCCAGTACATCCCTGACATCATTATACTTAACCCAGAAGAGCGGATTTTTTGCAATTCGGCCAAGCTGCTCGTCATAAGCCATAAATATTGGTTGTATTGCAATGATTCTGACATCCAGTTTGCCGAGTTTCTTATCAAAGAACCACTCTTCATAAACCCATAGTTGTTTTACCTCCGAAGGTTTTGCATCCTGCTTGATCACAGTGTCCCTGGTGGCTCCCTGGGCATTAATTGTTATGGATTGCGTTTGTTCAATCGCTCCAAGCTTGGTTTCAATATCGGCATAAGTTGTGTTGACATTAATATTAAGAGGGTCATAAGCTGTTATCCTTCCGGATTTTATCTCTTCAAGAAGAACATTGATAAAACTCTTACGGCCGTCATATGTAGTTGTTGTCGGATAGTAAAGAGACTGGTTGACCTTTTCACGAAGATCAATCAGTCGATAGAGTCTTTTTGACCAGATAACATCGCCCTCCCTTAAGTACGCATAATCAATCTTCTTTGCATCAGGGATTGATTTTTCATATATATCACCGAAGCCCTGGGCAGAAAGCAGACCCGAGATGGAAACGATAATTAATCCTAATATAAATTTCTTTATCATGACCGGATATTTGTAAATATGCTAATCTATTTTCAAAATTATTGGTGAAAGTTCTTTTGTTTTACCATCAGGTCCCAGAGCTTTTATATCTTTAATAATCAGATTTTTACCCCTGGTGAGCCTGTTAATTAACTCCCTTTGTTTTACTGTAAGGTTACTGTTTGTGCTGGGCTCTTCATAGTCGTTACCTCTTTCAGAGTAGAGTACTGAGAATCCTGTCACCTGATATTGAAGGTCAAAATCGAAGTCAGGGAGTATTGCAAAAACACCCACCTGAGCAGCTGCTGTAGCTCTTGGCACCGATCCTGTGCTTTTCTGAGCAAATATTGCAATAGGGGGAGGAATTGGTTTAACCCTGAATTCATAGGGAGCAAATTGTAATGGTTTCCCATTCATATCTGCAGTTACAATAATCTGCACATTTTGGCCGACAGCAGTTGGTTTTACAGACCAGGCGCCTTTAAAAGGCACACCACTTGAATTTTTTACTTTTTCAGTAGAAAATGTCCCGTTTACAACCCTGATCTTTATTTTATCGGGGCTGACTCCTGGTACTGAAACATCAATAGGATTGCCAATACCCATATACATTACATTCATGGCGGTTGGAGATACAATTACATTCTGCTCTCCAACATTATATGAAGCATCAAATGGGTAGTTAACAATTGTACCATCAGGTGCTTTCATGGCAATTATCCCTCCCCATTTCTTTGACCCTACTGATGAAGCTCTAACTTTATAAATTCCTCTTCCGTAGTCATCAAGAGGAAGCTTTGTGTCTCCGACAGTAATATCGGGTGCCTGAGTTGTATCAGTTGCAGAAATAAATACAGCAGCTTCATACTCGCTTCCTACTGTTACGTAATTGGAGACAGGCATTACCATAGCAGTAAGCTTGGTAAACTTAAATGAAGCAGCATCGATAAGTGAGTAGAGGTAGTTAAGAACGTCAGTCTCTGCATTTCTTACAGCAAGCTGGTATTCTGATAATATACAGATAACGGCAACAAGAGGTAATGTTTGAAAATTAAGATTTTCCCACCTTTCTATTTCACCGTCTTCATTCTTGCCATCATCTGTATTCAGACTTTTCCGTAAACTTTCCTCAGTTGAGGGATTTTTACCTTCAAGAGTAGTGATAAGGAATTCACGGAATTCAATAAGAATAGCTTTAAGGTCGTTTGCTTTACCGTTTTCGTTGGCTCCGATCAGAATTTCAGATGGAATATTAGTGTCATCAATCCTCTTAACATTCTCAATAATAACCTCATCACCCTGGATGGCTGTGTTTTCAGGACCTTCTGCAATGTTGATGATCTCTATCTTAAGACCCTGTATAAAATTGAAAGCCTCATCTGCTCTTTCTTTGACCTGATATGCTGCCGATTTATATTTGCCTGCTTTTGCAGGATTCTCAGCTGCAGCTCTGTCGAATTCTTTGTAAATCAGGTCATTTTTTATTTTATAGTTTTCTATCGTCTGTGTCAGACCTTCGTCAACCTTTTTAAATGCTTCAACGGCTTCCTTCGATACGTTAAGTGCAAGCATGGCGGTAAGCACCAGGTACATCATACCGATCATCTTTTGCCGTGGAGATAGCTTCTCGTGACCCATTTTCTTTGAGGTTTAATTAATTAAAAAAGCCATGTTATTTAACATTCATTGCGGCAAGCATATTTCCATAGACATTATTCAATGCAGACAGATTGTCGTTGAGCTTAGTTATTTGTTCACGGTAATTCTTTGTATCGCCTGCTGAATCTGAAAGATCCTTAACCAGGCCCTGGATTCCCTGATAAAGTGCTTGTGATTCTTTAATATGTTCATCTGCATCCTTTTTTTGCAGTTCATATACTGCATTAAGAGCTGAAAGGTTTTTATTCAGTACTTCAAGCTGCTGCTGGTATGATTTTCCACCTACTTCAATTACTGAAAGTGAGTCAGCCATATTTTTGTATGTGGAACCTGTTTCATTAATAACTTGTGTGGTAGCCTGATAAGACTGGGCAAGCTTTTCGAGTGATTCATTAGCTGTGTTTATGGTGCTCATGTATTTAGAAGATGCAGCAGATACATCTCCCATGGCACTCATATTAGCAGTTGTATCACTGAGTTTTTTCATGCCGACTCCCAGTTTCTGGAACAGATCGGGTGATATTTCGGCTTTTTCGAGCATTTCATCGAATTTAGCCAAAGCAACTGCACCGGCTCCGCCTCCATAGCCGCCTCCGCCTCCGCCTCCTGAAACGGCTCCATGATGTTTTTCACCATGAGCTTGTATTTCAGGGGTCTCGTCTTCCGGGATACCTGCCAGTTCCGGGTAAACAAGTGACCAGTCAATCTCTTCATGTAAAGGCTCAAAGGCCGAGAAGAAGAATATTACTGCTTCTGTAAGGAGACCAATAGTAAGCATGGTCCCTGCAAGTGGCCAGTGCTGTATTTTGAACAATGCACCAATGATAACTACGGAAGCTCCCAATCCGTAAAGTTTTGCGATGAAGTTTTTCCACCCGCTGCTTTGTACTAATTCTGCTAGGCTCATATACCTGATGATTTTATGGTTATTTCAATATTAATTAACACCGATATAAGATCTTACGTTACGGAATCCCACATATGGTTTTGTAGAATCCTGATATTCATAATCTCTTGTACTAGTTTGAAGAAAATAAGCTATATCTTTCCAAGAACCTCCGCGAATAACTTTTCTTTTCATTACTGGAGGATCCTGTGGTTTGGCATTATATTCATAGTTAGGCTGAAGATCGTGCTGGAAGATATATGCAGATGGATGATAAGCACAGCAAGTCCACTCTGCAATATTTCCTGCCATATCATATAGTCCGTATTCGTTGGGTTCATAAGAACCTACTTTAGCAGCATACACACTACCATCGTCAACATAGTTTCCTCTCAAAGGTTTGAAGTTTGCCAGGAAGCATCCTTGATAGTTACGGGTATAAGGGCCTCCCCAGGGATACATTGAGAGATCAAGTCCGCCTCTTGCAGCATATTCCCATTCAGTTTCAAGTGGCAGACGGTAATTATGAACATCAGGAACTCCGCTTTTCCTTAATGCATTGTTCATATAGTCGGTTCTCCAGATACTGAAAGCAGTAGCCTGAACCCAGGTCACGCCCACAACGGGATAGTCATCATAGGACGGATGCCAGAAATACAAAGATGCCTGAGGATCATTGAATGAATAGGTAAAGTCCCTTATCCAGCAAAGAGTATCAGGATAAACGTTTATAATGTTATGCTTGATAAAAGATGAACGGTCTTTGATATCGCTGGTTGTTCCGTCAAGATTTGTTACCTGTCCTTCATACTTACCTGAGGTTTTTTCAAAATTGTCATAAACATATCTTGATTTTGCAGCCTGCTGATAATCAACCCAGTAATATGAATAATTCAGCAACCTTACATCAACCTCTTTTTTGCCGTTAAATCTCTCCTGGGGCGGATAATACATTTCTTCAAGTGTTTCTATTGTTGTCTCTTCCTCAGGATCAATTTTCTCTTCCCAGTTTATTATGTTTGGTTCAATAACATTTCCATCATCATCAACCATAAAGTATTCCCTGTCAGCAATACCTGCATTTCCAAGCTTGGTACGAAGGATTGAATCACGCACCCAGTATACATACTGGCGATATTTATTATTTGTGATTTCTGTCTGATCCATCCAGAATGCATCTACAGTAACTGTCTTTGAAATACTGTTCATTGCAAAAACAGCATCCTGATCACTGGGACCCATTATAAAACTACCAGCAGGAATGAACGCCATTTCGAGAGGTTCAGGTTCAAAGAATTTTTTACGCCCTTGTACGCCAGTTAGTTCACCGGTATTAGACGACCCGCATCCCGACAATATAATGATAATGATCAGAGCAGATAAAGTCACCTTTTTCATATACGAATATATTTTATAATGCAAGTAAGTTATTTTTTTTTAATAATCATAAAAATCTGATACTTTTATATTTCATCGGACTTTTACCAAAATTCAGGTCAAAACAGTAGTTTACCATGAATTCATGTGAACCGCTGTTGTTTTTACTCATATCAGAAACAGTGAAATCATAGGCATATCCTAGCCTCAATCCGTTATAAAGTTCTAATCCGATCATGCCTATAATCGCATCACCGGACCTGTATGAAACGCCTCCCCATAGTTTTTTATTGTACCGAAGAAGAGAGGTAACTGTAAATTGCATGATCTTTCCGTCGCTAAACGAAAGTACTGACGGTATTAGCTCAAGTGATGGATTTCTGAGCTGCAGGGTATAGCCTGCAGTCAGATAATAATGCCTGCTTATATAGGGCGTGCCCTTCGAGTATTTTATTTTAGGCTGGTTGATATGAGTAACTGAAAGTGCTGCATAATAATTATTCGCTGTGTAATACAATCCAAGACCGGCATCAAAAGCTACATAACTCTCTTTATTCTCCGGAATCAGCGGATCACCTGAGGCAGGAGTATGAATATCGCCTGACGGAATTTCCCATGAAGGTTCCAGTTTTTTATTCAGCATTCCGAGATTTACTCCAATTCCCAGCTTACCAGTCCCGACATCAAGATGATAGGAATATGCAGCTGACAGATTAATGTCTTTGTCAAAGCCAATATTGTCACTCTCAATGATCAGTCCGGCACCGTTATTTCCATTGAAAAAGGGCAAAGGAGAACTTATATTAAATATAGTAGTGGTAGGTGCTCCTTCGAAACCCACCCATTGCTGCCTGTTCAGGGCAGTAGCGCATATCATTCCTGAGATGCCTGTTACACCAGGGTTATAAGTCAGAGTATTAAACATGTAATGACTCGAAAGAGGATCCTGCTGAGAGAATCCTGTCATTATCGGGATAATGAATAAAATAGATATACCAAATATTCTTTTCATTAAATTATTTGAGGGCGCACTTCACTTTGGTTGAACAAGTAAAATAAATAAAAATCCAGGTCGTAAACAAATTTCAATAAATTTATTTGATCAACAGATCATCCGGGATGACGAGGGATTCTGATCTTTATTATGAACAGAATAAACAAAAAAATATTGTGTTAGTTCACAATCAGGATTTAAGCCTTTCAACACAGTTGACCCATCTGTCCGGAACTTCATTTCTGTTTGCCTTCAGATAATCGTCATGAGAGCAAGCCATGTATGTATTTTTGTCCTGCTCGAGGTGAATCTCCATCCACCACCTGTCAGTAAGGTTGCTTTTTACAAATATCAGGTCCTCCTCCAGATCCGTTACCCTTACATGATATTTGGTAAACCTGCCCGCATTGCTCAGCCCAAGTGAAGGGGTTTCATATTGTTTCTGTGAAAAACCCTCAAGGAAGAACCAGATTATCTGGGCTGCCAAACCTGCTGTCTGATTGCGGATATCCAAATCGGGATTGAATTCGAAAAGGCTAAATATTTTTAGACTGTCAGAAATACCTGAATATCTTGCCAGCAGGCATATTTCCTCACCATAAAACCCATTTGGTGAGGGAGATATTGTTCCCGGGGCATCCGATTGCCTGACAGCCGAAATATCAAATATGGCTATATCAGAGTCTCTTAACAGGGGCTCTGTAAGATAAATTGCCTGTCTGACATCACCAATTCTTATAAGTTCAGAATGCCTTTTCAGGAAACGGTTAATCACCTGCTGATCATTGAGGTAGGTCTGATACCCTATATTAATATAGTGGCTGAAAGTACTTTTATGATTACCGATTATTGTATTCAGATAGCTAAATGAGTCAGATGCTTTTTTCTCGTTGCTGTAATCAATCCTGGAATCAACTGCCGCAATAGTGTATTTCTTTTTCTGATCTGAAATAGCTTTGTCAAGTGCTGGGAATAACGCACTGCTGCCTCCGGTAATTACAGGGAAAACATTCTCGTTTAAAAGAATTGAAACAACATCAGAAAGTCCTGCAACAGTATCGTTGAATGATATGCCCTGCTTCATGTTGCCAAGATCAATAATCTTTGTTTTTCCTGGAATTTTGGCAAGTTTGTATAACTGGGATCTAATGGCATCAGGCCCTTTCATGGATCCTGTATTAGGAGAATTTCTGCCTTCAGGGACACCAAGGAGTGCAATCTTATATTTCCCGATTTCGCTGATAGGAGAATTCTCCGTATGTATAGTGATTGTATGCGGAAAAACAGCCTGGCCTGCCAGGTGCTCATAATCGGGACTCTCAATACTCACAGGATTGAAATAGTCATTCAGGTTTACCATAGTTTAAATCAGGAACTTTTTTTAGATTTATCATTGTTTTCTATAATCCTGATGCAGTCTTCTTTTGTAAGTTTTTCCGCATCAGTTCCTTTAGGAAGTCTGTAGTTCTGTTTGTCCCGGACAAGGTATGGACCATATTTGCCGTTCAGGAGCAAAATATCTCCAAAGTCCTTTAGTACCTTTTTCTTATCACTTTCATTCTTCTCATTGATGAGCTCCAAAGCTCTTTCAACAGTTATTGTATGCGGATCATCGATACCCTTTTTAAGTGAGAAGAATTTTCCCTTGTAGCGGACAAAAGGACCGAACCTTCCTACCGCGGCTATAATTTCATCTCCCTCATGTTCGCCTAATGATCTTGGCAGACGGAAAAGATTCAGAGCCTCTTCAAGAGTAATGGTTTCAAGGAGCTGGTTTTTAGAGAGGCTTGCAAACCTTGGTTTCTCTCCATTTCCTGATTCCCCTATCTGCGCGACAGGTCCAAACCGTCCCATTCTTACTGTAACAGGTTCACCTGTTTCAGGGTGATTTCCAAGAACCCTGATCCCTGTTTTCCTTTCCTTATTTTCAAGTGTACTGGTAACAGTTTTATGGAAAGGTTTGTAAAAATTATCTATCATTCCTGTCCACTTAAGCCTGCCTTCTGCTATCTCATCAAACTGTTCTTCTACTTCAGCTGTGAAATGATAGTCAACAATTTCCGAGAAATTTTCAATAAGAAAATCATTAACAATCATTCCAATGTCCTGGGGGAAGAGCTTTGACTTTTCCTTTCCTGCAATCTCTGATTTTGTTGAAGAGGATATCTTGTCTTTAATGAGTGTTATTGCCTGGATATTGCGTTTTTCTCCAGGTCTGTCTTCCCTTGAAACATATCCCCGGTTCTGTATTGTGGATATAGTAGGAGCATAAGTCGAAGGCCTTCCTATACCAAGCTCTTCAAGCTTTTTGACAAGGCTTGCCTCAGTATATCTGGGGAGGGGTGATGTGAATTTCTGAGTTGCAGTTATATTATTATATAGGAGTAACATCCCTTTCTTTACAGGTGGAATGACATATCTCTCCTCATCACTGTTCTCGAGATCAGTCGATTCAGTATATACTCTAAGGAATCCGTCAAATTTTATCACCTCTCCGTTAGCCTGGAATATTACCGGAGAATTATTCATATCGATGGAGATTGTTGTTTTCTCAACTTCTGCATCGGCCATTTGTGAAGCTATTGTCCTTTTCCATATAAGCTCATACAGCTTTTTCTCATTAACAGAACCTGAGGTTTCTGGATGATCAAGATATGCAGGCCTGATTGCTTCATGTGCCTCCTGGGCTCCTTTCGATTTAGTTTTGAACTGTCTCGTTTTTGAATATTTTTCTCCGAACTCTGTTACAATCATCTCCCTTGATTTGGCAAGAGCAAGTCCGGAAAGGAAGGTTGAATCGGTCCTCATGTAGGTTATCCTTCCTGCTTCGTAAAGTTTCTGTGCCACTGCCATTGTCTGTGCTACAGAAAAGCCCAGTTTTCTGTACGCTTCCTGTTGCAGTGTTGATGTTGTAAAAGGTGGTGCTGGTGACCTGGTTCCAGGTCTTATCATAACATCGCCTACTGTATAAAGAGAATCCTTGCAAAGCTCAATAAATCTTAGGGCCTCTTTTTCATCACTGAAACGTTTTGATGCCTCTGCCTTTATAATTGCATTTTCAGCGCCCGGTGAACTTATCTCAAATATTGCGGTAATCCTGAACGATGATTCTGTTTTAAAAGCTATTATCTCCCTTTCCCTCTCTACAATAAGTCTTACAGCTACTGACTGAACCCTGCCTGCTGATAATGCAGGCTGTACTTTTTTCCACAATACAGGCGATATTTCGAAGCCCACCAGGCGGTCAAGTATACGCCTTGCCTGTTGTGAATTGACAAGGTTCATATCAATCTGCCGTGGATTCTGAACGGCTCTGGCTATTGCCTCCTTTGTTATCTCATGGAAAACTATCCTTTTTGTGGTAGCCAGATCAAGATGTAAAACATTTGCAAGATGCCAGGCAATTGCTTCTCCTTCCCGGTCTTCATCAGATGCTATCCATATATTTTTAGAGTCAGAAGCGAGTTTGCGTAACTCATTTACGATTTTGGTTTTATCCTTAGGGATTTCATATGTGGGAATGAAATTGTTTGCAATATCAATACCCAGATTCTTTTTTGCAAGATCTCTGATATGTCCGAAACTTGATACTACTCGGAAATCTTTTCCCAGAAATTTTTCAATGGTTTTTGCCTTCGCAGGAGACTCAACAATTACAAGATTTTCGATCATTACAAGATGGAATTAATTCTGTTAAAAACACGACAAAGTAAATCAATTAGGTGGCAATCTTCAAAATAAACCTGTAAGATTCTTTATTATTTACTATTTTTGGCGCAAACATCAGTTACCGATGAAACGCTTAACAGATAACACAAAATATCTGATCTGGTTCTGGACATTGTTCAGTTTACCATTTGCATTGGTAATAATGCTTTTTATACTTATTTCCAGGGAGAAGCTGGGTCCAATGCCATCTTTCAGGGAGTTGGAGAATCCTGAGTACTGGCTTGCAGCAGAGGTATTTTCAGAAGATGATGTTTTGCTTGGCAAGATCAGTATAGAGAATCTTACATGGACAGAATATAAAGATCTTTCACCATGGCTGGTAAGTGCTTTGGTTGCAACCGAGGATATACGATATTACAGGCATTCCGGGATTGATATCCGTGGTCTTGGGAGAGCAGCCATAAAGTCAGTTATACTTGGACAAAATACGGGAGGAGGCAGCACAATAACCCAACAGCTTGCAAAACAACTGTACCCCCGGGATACTACAAGATCATCGGCAGTAATGAGGAAAGTTAAACTGGCAGTTTCGAAATTCAAGGAATGGCAGACTGCCGTAAAGCTTGAGAGAAGCTATACTAAGGAAGAGATAATTGCCATGTATCTTAATAAATTTGATTTCAGTTATAATGCGGTTGGTATCAGATCTGCTGCAAATGTCTATTTCAACACATCTCCCGATTCACTCAATTTGGAGCAATCTGCTGTTCTTGTGGGTATGCTTAAGGCATCAACAAGGTATAATCCTGTGAGGAATCCTGATCTTATGATGCAACGGCGGAATGTTGTTATATCTCAGATGGCTAAATATGGATATATAACTTCGGAAATGGCCGACTCTGTCATGAAGCTTCCCATTGAGACGAATTTCAGGATTGAAGATCATAATACAGGCCTTGCCACATACCTGAGAGAATATATCAGAAATACCATGAGGCGGCCAGAGCCCGACAGAAGTAAATATGTAAGGCAAAGTTCATATGATGAAGCACTCTGGGAATGGGAAAACAATCCACTTTACGGGTGGTGTAATAAGAACAAGAAGCCGGATGGCACTCCTTATGATTTATATAAGGATGGTCTGAGGATATATACTACCGTCAACTCAAAGATGCAGAAATATGCTGAAGAGGCGCTGATTGAGCATCTTTCATCAGATGTTCAGCCCGATTTTTACAAAAGAGCTAAAGGATTTAAAAATCCCCCTTATTCTGATGACCTGACTAAAAAGGAGATTGAGGAGATAATGAAAACCTCGGTAGAGAGGACCGACCGTTATTATTCAATGAAAAGAGCCGGTGTCCCTGATGATTCGATAATGCTTGCATTTAACACACCGGTAAAAATGAGAGTCTTCTCATGGCGGGGAGAGATAGATACAGTGATGACCCCTCTCGATTCTGTGAGGTATTACAAATATTTTGTAAGATCGTCATTTCTGGTAGAGGATCCTCATACAGGATATGTAAAAGCATATGTGGGAGGGCCAGATTTCAGGTATTTTAAATATGACGCTGTTACCCAGCAAAGGAAACAGGTAGGAAGTACCATAAAACCATTTCTCTATACAATAGCCATGCAGAATGGTTATTCACCCTGTTATGAAGTCGAGAATATACCGCGTTCTTTTGATGTTGGTGACAGTATTCCATGGACTCCTAAAAGCTCGGGTCCAAAAGCTTACCATGGACGTATGGTTACTCTCAAATGGGGGCTGGCACAGTCAGAGAACTACATATCAGCCTGGCTGATGCAACAGTTTAAGCCTACTGCCGTCACAGATCTTATGCACAAGATGGGTATCCGCAGCTTTATTGATCCGGTTCCTTCTATATTCCTGGGCACATCCGATATCAAGCTTGAAGAAATGGTTGGGGCTTATGGCACATTTGCAAATAAAGGTGTATATACACGACCTATGTATGTTACAAGAATTGAGGATAAGAACGGGAATATAATTTCAAGATTCACACCAAAAATAGAAGAAGTGTTAAGTGAAGAACATGCCTACCTTATGATAAATCTGTTACAGAATGTGGTACTTACCGGTTCTGGAAGGAGAATGAGAGTAGAACCATATAATCTGATGAACCAGATAGGAGGAAAAACGGGTACCACACAAAATCATTCAAACGGATGGTTCATGGGAATAACGCCTAACCTTATAGGAGGAGTATGGAGCGGATGGGAAGACCAATCAATCCATTTTGAAACACTTGGAGAGGGGCAGGGCGCCAATATGGCTCTTCCTGTATTTGCACTGTTTCTAAAAAAGGTATATGCCGATCCGCAGTTTGGCATAATGGAGAGTGATGAGTTTGAAAAACCTGCTGATTTTCGCTGGGAGCTCGATTGTGATAAGATCAAACGACAGAATTCATATCGTGATAATGCCCGGAGGTACAGGTATTAAAGGCGAAGGGCATATGGCGAAAGGCAAAGGGCCACGATGTAAGAGGGAAATCCTTTATATAAACTCTTCTGAACAGCTAGCCGGTAACCGGATTAACTGAATAATGACCTGACAAGGTGCTCAATTTTCCCCACTGGTATTACCTCGATATCAACTCCATGGGAGGAAACATTCCTGTGATATTTTGAAATATAGATCTTTGTGAATCCCATCTTTGAGGCTTCCCTGATTCGTTGTTCGATACGTGACACAGGCCTTATTTCTCCTGAAAGACCTGCTTCACCTGAAAAGCATACTTCCCGTCCAATAGGGATATCCAGATTTGATGATAGTACAGAGCTGATAATTGCCAGGTCTATTGCAGGATCATTCACTTTAATACCACCGGCTATATTAAGGAAGACATCTTTTACACCAAGCTTGAAGCCGGCTCTTTTTTCAAGCACTGCCAGTAGCATGTTAAGGCGTCGAATGTCAAAACCGGTTGAGCTTCGCTGGGGTGTTCCATAAACAGCTGAGCTCACAAGCGCTTGTGTTTCAATAAGAAATGGTCTGAGCCCGTCAACCGTTGCAGCAATTGAGACTCCGCTCAAAGCTTCATCATGCTGGTTTATAAACAGTTCTGATGGATTTGACACCTCTCTGAGACCTTTCTCCACCATTTCAAAAATGCCTATTTCGGAAGTCGATCCGAACCTGTTCTTGACCGATCGCAGAATTCTGTAAACATAATTATTGTCTCCTTCAAAATAGAGTACTACATCGACTATATGTTCAAGGACTTTTGGTCCGGCAAGAGTTCCGTCTTTAGTTATGTGCCCTATAAGGATTACAGGGATGCCTGTTATTTTAGAGTATTTAAGCAGTTGTGCAGCACATTCCCTGACCTGAGAAACTGTGCCAGCAGACGATTCAAGAGAATTTGTACTTATTGTCTGTATGGAGTCAATTATTATAAGGCTCGGTTTAAGATTTTCAGCATGAACAAGAATTCTCTCGAGTTCTGTTTCACAAAGGATATAGCATTCAGGATTAGAATTTTTCATTCTTTTCGCCCTGAGGCTTATCTGCTCTTCACTCTCTTCCCCCGAAACGTAGAGAATTTTCTTTTCCTTAAGTGCAAGCGCTATCTGAAGTGCAAGAGTTGATTTGCCCACTCCAGGTTCTCCACCGAGAAGGATGAGTGACCCTGAGACTATACCTCCTCCAAGAATGCGGTCAAGCTCTGATATCCCTGATTTGTTTCGGCTGAATTCGTCTGACTTGATGCTATCCAACAATTCTGGCTTTCTTCTTTCCTGAGAAACGACAAACGATGGTTCCCGTGAGTTTGATCCTGAAATTATCTCTTCATGGTAACTGTTCCATTCCTTGCATGCCGGACATCTGCCGATCCATTTAGGTGATTCAGCTCCGCAATTCTGACATACAAAAACAGTTTTGTTCTTTGCCATGGATTGATTGCTTCGGATTTTCAGGAAGATTCCTCTTTTGAGTGTCTTCTGAAAATCATAAAGAATGATATGGTTCCGATAATTACAACAAATATCAGTTGTGACTCATGAGTAAGTAAAGCATAAACCAGGCCGTCTTCAAGTGGAATCCCCTCAACGATCAGCAGTCCTCTGGAAATAATATAGTGGAATGCGCCGAGACCGCTCTGAACGGGAGCTGACATTGCAAGCCCTCCAATTACCAGCAGGAATATACTGTTACCAAAAGTAATGTTTGAAGTTACATCAAGCGAGAAAACCATTACCCATGTCATTAATGCATAGTTTAACCAGATAAAAAGGGTATGAAAGACAAACTCCCATTTCCGTTTCAGGTTAGTAATTGTTTTCAAACCGTTTGTAATGCCCTTCGCGAGGTCAAACATTTTGGCAAAGAATCGTATCTTTCTAAGACTGTGCCTGTATCCGATCATAAAACCCAGGCCAGTAACGCCAATAACGAAAAGAGCTGCCCATAGGATCCATGTTGAACCAAATACTGCTACTATACTTTGTTCTATGGGTTTGACTATGCTTTCTTTAATAAACAGTCCTATTTGGTCGCTGCTTGTGAAAATTAAGGCGATCATAATAGTAAGAAGAGATATAAAATCGATCGTCCTTTCAATTACAACTGTCCCAATAAGCTGATCAACAGGTATTTTCTCTTTTTTGCCAAGTGCCACGCATCTTGTTATCTCACCTATCCTGGGAAGAGCCAGGTTAGCAAGATAACCCGTCATCAGTGAATAGAAAGAGTTCATAAAAGAAGGATGGTATCCTAAAGGATTAATTAGCAGCATCCACCTTCTGGCCCTGCTCAGGAAAGCCACCAGTCCGAAAAAAACCGACAACAGCAACCACGAATAATCAGCAACCTTAAGTTCTGACCATAATTTATCAAAATCAACGGACCTGAATGAAAGCCACATCAGAGAAGCTCCGACACCCAGGAAAGCAAGGAACTTTAACGTCTGCAGGATACTCTTTTTCAAGTTCAGATAAGTTTGTTGGTGTTAGTATCAGGAAATATAATTGTTGGTTTAAATTGTCTGGCTTCCTCAGAATCCACCATAGCGAATGACATTATTATAATTACATCACTAATAATTACTTTTCTTGCGGCCGCACCATTGAGACAAATCTCGCCTGAACCCCTTATCCCTTTAATAACATATGTCTCAAGTCGTTCGCCGTTATTAAGATTCAGTACCAGTACTTTCTCATTTTCAATAAGCCTGGCTGCATCCATCAGTTCTTCATCAATGGTGATACTTCCTATATAATGCAGGTTTGCCCCTGTAATAGAGACTTTATGAATTTTCGATTTTAAAACTTCAATGAGCATAGTGCCATAGTTGAAATCGGATAAACTAAGCTGCAAAGGTAATCAACCTTTTTGTTCAGTACAACCCAATTTTAATATTATCAATCAACCTTATGTTTCCTGCTTTAACGGCAATACATCCAAAATATTTCTTTTCACGGTCCATTTCATCCCTGGAATTTATCGGGATCAGTTCCTTATCATCAACAATATCGAAATAAATCACTTCAAAACCTTTTGCATTTTCAATGGTGTTCTTTACAAATAATTTAATTTCAGGAATATCTTTTTCCTTTATCATTGAAGAAGCCTGCTTTATTGTTTTATAGATTATTGAAGCATTATTCCGGATATCAGAATCCAGCAGCATGTTTCTGCTGCTCATTGCAAGGCCATCCTTTTCACGAATGATCGGATTGCCGATAATTTTTACCTTATCATTCGTCTGCCTTACAAGTTCTTTTATAACAGCAAGCTGTTGAAAGTCTTTCTGCCCGAAAATGGCGATGTCAGGTTTTACAATGTCAAATAATCTGCTGACTACCTGTCCCACACCATTAAAATGACCGGGACGGTGTTTTGCCTCCATAACCCTGTCGAGGTTACCGAAACTGAATACTCTTTTATCCTGCTCAGGGTATATTTCTTTTTCAGAAGGCGTAAATACAATGTCATTTACCCTCAGTATTTTGTCAAGCATGGACAGGTCCTTATCAAGATCCCTGGGGTAATTTTTAAGATCATTCTTATCATTGAACTGGGTCGGATTTACAAAAATGCTGACAACCACAAGAGGGCATTTTTTTATTGCTGAACTGACCAGAGAAATATGACCTTCATGAAGAGCTCCCATGGTTGGGACAAAGCCGACCGGCACCAAATTTATTTTTCTGATCAGGTTTTGAAGTTCCTTTTCTGAACTAATTACGATCATGATTTTAACATTTCAATATACAAACCTACGTGATTTTTTACAGGAAATTGCTCAGATTTGAATTTTAAGAGGGTGCTGTAATGGATTTTTAGGATATACGTTAACGAAATTGGAATAAATATCATCTTAATGAATCATAATAAGCATAAATGAAGAAGGACAATAAGCTAAATATGTATTTTGTAATCAGAATATTTAACAGAAGAAAAAAACCGGAATTATGAATCAGACAAAGAATTTTGATGATTTTTTAGTGTTCTATTACAAATCAAACTAAACTCATATGAAAAAGACAGGATCTAAATTTGTCATTATACTATTAACTTTCTTTCTGGTTCCCTTTGCCTTATTTCTTATTTTCAGCTCTATTGACCTTTACAAAGCAGTTGTATCAAACAGCTGGCCGACCGCCAATGGAATTGTTATTTCGTCGAGGGTTGATACAACAATATATACCCAAACCGTAAAAACACCAAGTAATAATCGCAATGGAAGTTCTTCCCGATCAGTCCGCACAAAGACTGTAACCAGCGCCATTTACGCAGCTGTAATTACATACAAATATCAAGTAGAAGGAATTGAGTACCAATCAAGTAATTACACCTCGTCAAGAGAGGAGGGAGAGTTGGTATGGGTAAATGATTTGGTAAGTAAATATCCGGCGAACACAGATGTGACAGTATATTATAATCCCAAAAAACCAGGTGATGCTGTAATTGCACCAGGGATTCAACATGGCGAAATGGTGATGACCATATTTCCATTGGTTATTACCCTTTTACTGTCTTTTCTTCTGCTAAAACGGATTAAAGCCAGAAGGAGCCAGGCTTCAAATACTTTAGTTACAAATCCTACGACTCCTACGACAGAGTCAACGAAGTTTGATGATTTTTTTAACTTCAATCTGAAGCATAAGCTGGAAGAACTTGAAGCAAAGAGAATAGCCACAACCAGTATTCACAACTGGAAAACCTACAGGCGAACTCTTCTGGTTTTGCTCGTGCTTGTAATTATTGATGTGACCCTCTTTAATAAAAAGCTCATCCCGGAATATATGATTTTTGTTGTTCCTGCTTCTGTTTTTTTCGCAATGTTTTATCCTTTGGTTGTGCTTTATAAGAAAGGGTCAAACTTTTTACCGATTAATGAGGAATATAAGAAGAGGATTGTTCCGGAACTTATATCCTTTGTAAATACTAACTTAACTTACGAAAAGGAAAAAGGCATCTTACAGACGGAATTCAACAGAACAAGGTTATTTGATAATGCAACAATATTCAGTTCTGAAGATTTAATTACCGGTGAAATTAATGGGATCTCTTACCAGATGGCCGATGTTAAGGCAAAAAGTATTTATCATGGACATGGCCATAACTCCGGGAAAACTTCAGACAGATCTATAAGAATTATTTTTGAGGGTTTGTATGTAATTGCAACTTTCAACAAGGATTTCGGACCTCCTGTCTATTTCAGATATAGAGATTTGGGTCAGGTTATGGCAGGAAAGATCAGTAACTTTCTGGGGAACCAAATAAGTAATCAATTACCTTCTAATGAAGCCAAAGGGATTAGTATAGATACTGTAAACAGTGATTTTAATGGTCTGTTTAATGTGAAATGCGACAACGAGGAATCGGCAAAGGCAATTATAACCCCTGCTTTCATTAATGCCATGCTTAATCTCAATGGAAAATTTACCGGTAAAGTAAAGCAGTTTTTACAAAGCCCGGTAAATGTGTATATTCAGGGCAACGAAGTTCACATAGCCCTTTTTGAAGTGGAAGTTTTTGAGCTTAATGCCTTAACTTCTGTAGTTGCTAATGATTATTCCCGAAGATACTGCGATCTATTAACAATGTCTATTGAACTGGCAGAGACATTGAAATAAATCCGGAGCGACCTGGAAATGTAATGCTCTTATTGTTCCTTTGTCGGTGTCCGGCTCAGTTGAAATACTTTGCCGTCCGATTCCCTCGTTAACTCTGCGTTATCCTCATAGTTATAAAAACCAGCTTTATATAATACTTTAGTGATCAGGGATGATTCCTCAGTTAACTCTATTATTTCTGAATTGTAATATAGGGGAAACAGGAAGGTTGTGTTGTCGGTGGCAAATAACTTTATTTTTCCCGGCTCTTCAATTGTAGCTGCAATTTTGCTGAAGCTGCCACTGCAATCAGAATTAAAACCACGGAATAGAAAAGTGCTGTCACTTTTCATGAGAAGATAGCCTGTGCTATCGCCTTCAGATGTGATTACATTCCATGTAGCTGGAAAAACATTCTCAGTAGTAGAAAACCACATACTTCCGAAGAAGAAAATTTTAGCACCCATGAAAATCACTGCTACAATAATGGCAGCGATGAGAAAATACTTCCTGAAATTGATTAGTGAACCAATAACCCCGGGATTACGGTAACTGTTTATTAAATCTTTTTCGTTTAACTTCAGTGGTATAATTTGCGACTCCTCTATTTTCTCCAGCATTTCAGCAAGCACCCTCTTGCTTTCATAGATTCGGAAGGGTGGCTTTTCATTGTCCTTTCCGAGAATTTCAAGACGATAGCTCACTTGCCTGTTCAGTAATCCGTTACTGGTATGAGAACTGCTAATGTGTGTTATAATATCTATTTGCAGATTGTGTGAAGGAATGATTGTCTCTTCCTCTTCATTCTTATTTAACTCAAGGATCCTCAGAGCATTCGGGATAATTTCGACCAGCACAATTTTTCTCATGTTTGTCTTCAACATTCCTCGGAATATTGCATACGGGGCGAGAGCAACGAAAGCGGCAAGCAGCCATATACCAAAGGTCTGCGGCCAGGGTGCCTGAACAGCAAAATAAGCGATCACCACAACTGCTGCAGTAAATACTAAACCTAGTATTGTCATTCCCGAAAAGAATGTCCTGACGATATAGTTTGTCCTGGGTTTTTGATAGAGTATCATGAATGGTTTTATAAATAATTAATTACTTCACAACAGGAGTCTCAGTCCCGGATAAAACATATTTCACCGGAGGTAAATAACTTTGCAATTCATACCATATGTTAAATTCTTCCTGGACAGTAATAATATTTTGCCATTGATACCCTTCAGCTTTATTAGTGATCTTCAGAGCCATCTCTTTGTTTTCGGAGACTAAAGAACTCATGCTGGTTTTAAAGTTGAGTGTCATGCCTGATTTTCCGACCGGTTCAGAATCCAGTTTCTGAATCCATTCAACTGCTTTATAAGAGTCTTTCCCGTTGTTAGTGATCTTTAAGATGGAAACAAGATTTTTAAGCGCTCCTTCTGACATCAGAATAAACCACTTCCCCGGCATTGCCTGATAGAATAGCTGATCGCCCACATAAAACGCTTTCAGATCCTCTTTTTTTACCCATCTGTCAAAATTGGGTTCATTTTGAGGATTCAGGATATCGGCCTTTTTGTTGTTCTCCTCTTTGCAGATAGCAAGATCGAATCCGGGGAAAAACAGTTTTTCAGATTCCTGATAAGCAATTACAACATCTGTTTTAACTCCGCTATTTGAAATAATATAGCCCTTTAACGGGAGTCCTATCTTATCATAGTGAATATACCGTGTGGACCCGTCAAGGCCAATCTGACCGAAACGTTTACCGACATATCCTTTTATGATTTTTTCCGGTTCAACAGGTCTTGCTGCAGCTTCAGCCTGTGCTTTGGCTTCATCCTCTTTTTGTTTTGTATCGAGTGCCTGTAATTTTCCTAATACTCCAGTTTGAGTATTGGCTTTACGTTCTTCATTCTTAGCAACCGTTTGAGCGATACCGTCTCCGGAGGCAATAATATGATCACCAAGTACCCATGTCTGGTCGGTTTGAATGCAATTCGTTAGCCGGAGATCTATTTTTGTCCCTTTGTAATTAGAGTGAATAATGAGGTTTGCTTTTTTCACAGGAGTCTCCTCTATAACCTCAACATCCACTGTCTGGACTAAAATAGGTAATTTTTGGCTTCGGATATCAGTCAGGTCTGTTTCAAGACTGCTGCGGTAGTCAGTTACCATCTGAGTAACATCAGCAGCCGGCATACCTGTTTTTTTACTTATATATTGCTTAGCATTTTCATTTGCACAACTAGCATCCATGTCATAGGCTATCCCGAGTACAACCTGTTTCCCAAACGCAGTGGCATCGAAAGTTTTTTTAGGTTTGCCCTGTGCTGATAAGCTTGCCGCCAACAGCAACAATATAAACATACTTGTTAGTTTTTTCATATGTTAATGTTTATTGTATATAGATATTTCATGTACCATAAGATGTACTTACCATTACTCCGTTATCTCTCACTTCAAACTCAATAGACCCTCCTCCCATATCGGAACTTTTACTGAAACTTACATTTAAAATCGAACCACCTCCTTGCACAACGTCAACTTTAAAAGTGTATTCGTCCTTTGTATATTCCAAAGAGCTCCCATCGAATTTTTTTAACATGTAAGAAAAGTCAGGATAATTATCCGCACTCCGGGCGATAACATCTTCTAACCTAGCTCCCGGATAATAAGCCTCACCACTTGACCATTCCCATCCCTGATAGTGTACAGAAATTACTCCATCCGGACAATTACTCAGGTTCTGTTCTGAAAATCTTTCTCCCGATTCATTTGAAATTGTTAATCTGGCTTCAATACAATCATTTCCATAGATTTTGTCAAAAAACAATCCCAGGTCATTTCCTGTGGTATCAATATAGTGATAGGCTTTTCTCCATTCTTCTTCATCCCGAACCACTGCTTTGCCATTCTCAAATTCACTGACCCCTAAAAACTTACAGTCAACAACCAGTTCCCCTTTCAGATTAACAAAGCCCCAGGCATCTTCTCTGTTTTTAACTGGAATTAAACCTTCTGATGGAAGCAAAATTTCTGTATATTCTGACGGAAGGATTTCCCGGGTTTTACGCGAAATTGTCAGCATATCCTTAAAGCCATCCATAAAATTGAGAGGTTTACTTTTTATTTCATCTACATCTCTTCTAAAGATTCCCCATAAATTATCCTGTTGATATTTGAAAATCAAGGGGTCTCTATTCAGGATGAGCAAATCGGCATATAATGTTTCAAGTCCACCCAAGGTAGTAACCATGTAGAAAATGCCTGTATTTTTTTGAACCGGCTCACCATTTACCTTATCGGATTCCTGAGTATTTACAAAAAGCCAGGTATAGTCGCCAACCTGTAATAATTCAGCTGTTGAAGAAATCTTGGGGAAGGCAGGACCTCTGTAATTAACAGGTGCTATTAAACCGATTTGCGTATACTTTTGCGATTCTTTCCTTGCGTAGATTCCAAGTTTACTTTCATATCCTTCAGTCATGTGTTCATAAGGCTGCAATATTATTTCATCCACCTTATCCTTATTCAGGTCGATTATAGTATCAAGTTTCCCATTCTCCAGTTCATTCTCGAAGACGGATTGCCAGAAACCTCCTTCATGTGCAAAAATAGCAGTCAGATATTTGCCCAATGTATTGTCAGTCTCATATAGCGATACAACCTTGTAATCTGCTACCTGGCTAAAGTAACCTTTCAGAGAGTATCTCTTATCAGCCACTTCAAATGTGACAGTATCACCATTTTTTTTTTCGGTGTATTTTGTGTTATCAAGATTACTAATCCGGTTTTTCATTATCCCCTGCAACAACAATTCATCACCCGCCTGGGATTTGCAGGAGAACATTAATCCAGCTGAAAGAATAGTAAGTATGGAAGCAATGTCCCTCATATTGAAAAGTTAAGTTTATTATCTCGTGACAAAACGTATCAGCGTATATATTAAGCTGATACGTTTTCATTGTAATTTGTAACCTTAACGATATTTAATTTTGCAAAGTATAAACAGTCACATTGTCATTCCCGTTATTTACTCTAAAGAAGATTTGAGTAAAGTCTTTCTTTATATAGACCATATTTCCTACTTCTGTCCAGGGTATAGCCAGTCCCCATACAATAGCACCATTGACAGATCCCTCTGATGCAGCCTTAGTACCCATCGTCATTTGGATATCATAGGTTTGTGAGGGACTCTTGCCGGTGCAGACGCTTACACCTTCATTGTAAATGATTTTTGCATCTTTTGTAAGCTTTACATAGTTATCTTTACTACAGGCGTCTACATTGGCAAAAACAGAAACTCCGTTTACCAGTACATCAGAAAAAAGAAAAGTTTTTCCGCTTACAGTTTCAAAGTTTTGCAGGAGTGTATTGAATACAGTAGAATTTCCTGTGAAACGACCAATAATGTTAGGATCACTATTTAATTGAGCAGTAAGGAACATCGGCCAATTATTGTAAGCTCCGCTTTTAGCAAAAAAAACAGAAGTTGAGGAAAATGATTCATTGGATTCATACATCCCTTTTGAATCTGTTGTAAAAGTTTTTATCGAGGTTCCGCCATCTATCCATGACTGTGCTGAGCTATAAACTTCAACTGTTGCACCTGCTGCCGGAACACCCTCATTTGCCATAGGTGTAGCTTCCCCATTCATTACATAATATCCGAAGAGAGGTGTTGACCCTGAGCCATCATCCTTACATGCTGCAAGAACCAACAGGAACAATAAATACCAGATTTTAAATTTCATAATACAAGTTTTTAAGTTAAAATGATTATTAATAATTATTATTTTCCGTCATTCTACATTGGAACTATTTTCCCGTCAGGTTGAATCTGAAATACCATGGGTTTTTCTGAACCGGTTAGCTTATCTTCAAGAAATGTTTTATACTCTATTTTGGAGACTTTGTCAGCATAAACATAACCCTCAATATCCTGCGAAACTCTTTGTGCCGAGGAATTTACCATTGTATATTTTTCTCCAAGGGATAGTTTTGAGATCAATTTCCCTTCTGGGGTATAAGTCTGAATATCAACTGTAGTATGAGAATTATCTCCTCCGGTAATACTGGAATAATTATAAAAGTACAGGAGTGCAGTATATTCCTTTTCAAAAAATGCATATCCGGTATAGTAACCCTTACTTTCAGTAGCTTCCGGATTAATAAATTTCCTGATATTTTTCAAAGCCATCTCCCGGAAAACTGCCGACTCCTCACCTTCACTGAATAATGGCGTTTCTTTTACATTGAATGGGAACCGGTAAACATCAAAGCTTTCTGAAAATGTTTTGAAATCTGCAGTTGCAGGTACCGGATCATTATTATTGACAGGCGCACAGATTTTGAAGTTTCTACATGCCCAGTCAGAATCATAATCCGTTGCAATAATTTTCAAATATTTCCATAAAAGACCTTCAGTACCATCAATGCTTCTTCTGATCCAGAATCCTGCAGCAGATGGAAAATAGTTGGGATTAAATTCATTAGGGCTGTATTTTTCCGGAACTTTATATCTGACACTTAACAATTCAGGTGCGTACTTTTCTTCGATAATGATGCTGTTTTTGTACCAGCTTTGTTCGTTCTCAAATTCAAAAGTTGCAACCTGTTCATGTGCAATAATCAGGGTGTGTACAAATTTTTGAAAGACAATATTATACAAAGCGTTTAATGAGATATCAGTGATACTTTCAGCAGATGGAGGTCTGTAAAAATTATTCCAGCACCAGCGTATCGCGTCCGGATTAATGTACATAAAGGCTTGCGGACGATCTGTTGTCTGACGTAAATCGAGACCCGACAGGCTTGCTACTGCTTCATCAATCCTGGTATCTGTCCAGTCGACCTGATTCGAAAAATAGGTTGTAATAAAGGCAGATTTAAGCGCTCCGAAACCTTCAATTAATGGAGCTGCCTTGTCACGGCTGTATTCGATTGGAGCCATTTCCTGAATTCCTATCGGAATACCGGGATTGGAAACATATTTTATGTTTTTGGTGACTGAAGTGTCGTTATAATCGCCAAATTCTCTTAACCCGTATGTCATTCTAGATAAAAAGTAACCGGCTTCTGTAAAATTTAACCGACTGCCCGGGGCATTCATTGCTTCATCAATTTCTGTGTTTTGAGCTTCATCCATTGCGCCCGGGGTCTCAACAGGAGAGCTTCCTGCCATAGAGGTATCTGCTGTTTGCGAGTTGCCACCGGAGGAAGAATTCTTGCAACCAACAAAGAGGATTGAGCTAACTGCAAAAGAGAGCAACAAGCTGAATGACAAATCTTTGATGGATCTTTTAGTAAACAGCCATTTAAGATGAATGCGGATTAGATGGTTCATTGAATAATGGATATAACAATTGTAATGGTTATTGAAATTAATAAGAGTAAGAAGAGAAAGTATGTAAAAGTTAATAGAATCTGACAGAAAATCAGATATTTAGAATCCTTGAATAGAATAGATAATGGGATAAGAAAGCTCGGGTTATGAGGTTTAGGTTTTGCATAAAGCAGAATATTAAAATCTATAAATAAAAACAGACACTATTAATACACAAAAACTGTATTTAAAAACACATCTAATGACAAATATATAAATGGTTTTCAATAAACAGCGAAAATGGCACACAAAAATCTGAAATTCATACTGTTAATAAAATAACAGTAATATTCCGGTGCGCTGCACTGGTAATGATGTTATTAACCTGAGAATAACTTTTCACTTTTCAACTTTACCGATAGAATAATCCACCCATGCATCTATTTGCTTTACGGAGTTAGGTCGTAAAATAATTGTGCGACTCTTATCAAGTAAAAACATCGTAGGTGTAGCAAATACATAATAATCCTTTACGGATTTGGTATTCCATTTATTATAATCACACATACTGACGAAAGGAAATATGCCGGCAAAACTGTTGAATACTGATTTTTCTGTGTCCAGTGATATAAAGACTACCTCTACACCTAAGGATTTCCATTTCTTGTAAAGAGGAAGTAGTTGGCCTAGTTCTTCGGCACATTTCGGACACCAGCTGGCTCCAAAAATTACAACTTTGTATGCTGCTTCAATATCAGACAAACGATTGGGTGTTTTTATAACTGAACCACTTTTTAAAACATCGCCGCTAAAAACAATATCGGGTGCTGTGTTCCCTTTTTTCATAGCACGATACGATTCTAATTGTTTTGCCAAATCATCATTTACCGTGCAACTATTCTGTGTTAAAACTTTTATAGCCAAATATTCTGATGCCTGAAGCAAGCTTTGGCGTTCTAATAAATTAAAGAGATATTTAGTGATCTCGTTAAACTTCTTTTCGTTTTCGGATAGGTTTGTTAACAAACAATCGATGGAAATAACCATCTCATTATAGACACCATCGAGGGGTTGCCCCATATTCTCTAATAACCAGAAATGACTTTCGATGGCATCTTTTAGAAATCCACTTTTGTAGAGTCTTTCATCAGTGTAATCTAATTTACGGAAAGCGGCTAAAGTTGCAGGAATTTCTTCAGTTCGGTATTGGGCAACCGTGGAAACCGAACTTAGCAATTTACGTGTGGGTAAAAACCAACTCACATAACTCTTGGGGTCTAAATTCGTTAGAAAATCGTTGTCCTCTTGTTTAATGCGTAGCATTTCTTTTTCAATGGCTTGTTGTGGATATTTTTGTTGTGCAAAAAGCGGATCTTCATTATATATCTTTCGCAAATAAACCCAGGCACTCAATGCTTGTTCGCGTTTCGGATGATCAATTGCGTATTGCACAAACAACTGATTTTCTTTCCCAGATAGAATAGCAATACTTTCCGGTGCACTCAAAACTTCGCCTTTCAACTTAATATCTTCATTGCCAAGCACCACAAAATAAGCTTTATTATCGGCAGCTGCCAGAAAGCCCATACCACGATCTTTGGAATTGTAATGCAATTCAAAAATTCCTTTTTCGGTAACTTTGGTACTATCGATAGTGTAAACTCCAAAGCCTTCAAAACCTGCCAAACGAACAGTTTGACCAGCTAAATAAGGGAATTCGCCTGTAATTGTAAATTGGGCATAAATTTCGGTAAATAAGATTAAAAATATAAGTGATATAAATAATCTCATATTGCTTTTTTTAAAACTGAGGGAATACTTATTTATAAACTGCTGTAAGTTACAAACCATGTTAATGAAAGTACTGGAATCCTTTTAGTGGATCGCATATCTCGCGAGGTAAATCTTTCTCAGTTATATACACCTGACTGTTCTCCGCTGTGGAATAGTCAGGTAAATTATTAACCTTATTGTTTCTCATCGGGCTCATTAAAAGCCATTCCATGTAAAAAGTGGCTAATCCTTTATGCAACGAACAGCCATACCGTATCCACGGTTGTTTATGTCCATATAGGCATTGCCACTCTGTATGCGCAGGAAGTTCGAGTTACTACTAACTACGGTATTCGACCAATAATAGCCGTCTGTAACAACCATAATCGAACCATTTGAGAGGTTTCGTATACCTGTTGTAGTAAATTTCAATGGCGAAGCAAAAGCACCAGCTAGGTTGTTGCTGCTCCAACTTGCACGTTCTGCATCCAATTCAGTATCGGTTGGTATTCTAAAACCTGTTGGGCATGGGTTGTTTACTCCATTTACCCCTTGCCATAAACTGGCATTTTGTGGTGAACGCCAATCATAGGAAGTATAACTAAAACCTAAAATAAAGTTGGCATTCCCAGGAATATCTGTACTTGACGAACTACTTGTGTTTGTTGATGTTCTTAATTGATGCCCATCAGTGCCTCTTCCCCATTGGTATAAATCGCCATAAGCTGCTGCATCTGTGCTGCTTGTTGCAACTTGCGTGGCCCCTAGGTTACGGTCCATCCATATTTTACCGGTAGTTGGGTTGGTTACCTCAGGCACTATTGGGGCAGCTGTAAATGTAGCTGTTACCGATACTGCATTGTTCATTGTTACCTGACATGTACCCGTGCCGCTGCAACCGCCACCTGACCATCCTGCAAAAGTTGACCCTGCATCAGGGGTGGCTGTTAATGTTACCACGTTTCCAAAATTATAGGGTTCAGAACAATCGACGCCACAATTAATCCCGGCGGGACTACTCGTAACTAATCCTGTTCCAGTCCCGGCCTTTCCAACAGACAATGTATACTGATCAATCGCCTTTTCAAGCTCCACCAGCAGTGGTAAATTCCCAGCGGCATCTTCAAATATCTTTAAGGAATCAATAGTATAGGTATGAGTAAAGGTTATAAATCCTGTATGTTCTACTGTCAATGTATAATCGGGTAAGCCGTCTGTTACAGTAACTACATTGTTCAGAACTGAATCGAGGTTTTGAACGTATGTATAGGCGCCATTGCTGACAGTTAAAGTTGCCGGGAGTATATCATCGCTGCTATTATCAATAACCCCGATCATGAAACTAAGTGTCTTTATTTCAGTAACAGGGAAATGGCTTAATCCAAAATCTTCAGGAGTATGGGCCGCAGTGCTTAATACTTGTACATTTACAGGAGAGCTTATGTTTTTCTCTACGGTAAAAGTGATTGGAAGCGGATTAGTTACATTTTGTGCTTCCTGCGATCCGGCAAGAGGTGCAGCATAAATAGTATTTCCTGAAGCATCGATTAAAACAAATTCCGTCAGTTTGTAAGTACCGGTTTTGAGCACCAGTTTCTGGGTGTAATAACTTCCATTCATCTGGAGTATTTTTACTTCAGAACGGTTGGCGGTATGAAATCGTTGGGGATTGCGGGCTACTTTTCTTGTCCTGTTACAAGGAACTTGATGCGTGGCAGAATGCTTGAATAACCACTTAAACCCCAATGTTTTATACCGTGTGTTGTGCGTTCGTTATTTGTTTCAATAAATTCGATATTAAATCCCTTTTTAATCAACTAAAGCCATTTCACCGTTTATTGAGAAAAAATGAAACAGTCACTATCAAAAAGCATATCCAATAGAAAATTCCGCATTAATTGGTGCATCAAGTATCATATTATTTCTATCCTCGGCATTTTTGAACGTTTTGAATGTAGAAATTACATCAATATTTGAGGGAGTCAGTTTTTCAGAGCCGAATGAATAACCGTACCCACACGCAAACACAACATTGAAGCCAATTTTAGAAACCCACCGAAAACCTCCGTTTATGCCTACATTCATTTCAGGCACTTTGAAATCATAAGCTATTCCTTTTGCGGTGCCAGAACCATAAGCATAGCGATAGCGTACATAAGGCCCGGCAAAGAAACCATTAAGTTTCGGTGAGAAATGCCAGCGGTAACCTATTATGGCAGCTAATGCAGTACCTTCTGTAGCAGCCCCTTTTAAATTTGGAACATATTCAATTCGGGTTGCCAAACCATTACGTTCATGATACAGGTATTCGTAATTGACAACATACATGTTCATAAGGGGGATAGCTAAAGCACATATATTTATAGCTTGTTTTGGTTCATTCTGTGCGTGAAGCCTGGTTATAGAAAAAACCACAATAAATAAAACAGTTATTAGAACTTTCATGCCTCTCATTTTATTAGATTATTGTTGCTTAAACAGAAAAATATCAAGCCAAAAGTTTACACTAAAGTTTGTAAATGTATAATTTTCAGTTTTGAAATAGGATATAAGCGGTCCAACTCCAAGGTCGATTCTTTTTGTCAACCCCCATTTCTTATCTAGACCCAAAGCAATGGCATATCCATCTTCTATTAAATTTCCCTGTTTATTCCAGCTATCGGAAAAATGAACCGTTCCATATGCACCTGATGCATGGAAACTAATATTGTTTTCTAGATTATAAGAAAGCCCTAAACCGTAAGCATCAAGATTAATAAATCGATATTCTTCTCCAATGTCTTTTCTTGTAAAAGCTCCGAATTCACTATAATACACAGCATATTTATCATTAAATCCCCAACCAATAGCATGATTTTTAGCAGTATAGGTGAAACCTGATCCGTTGATGGTACTAAATTCTGTCAAAAAACCCGGGCCAAGACTTAATCTCAGGAAAGGTCCATTTTGTGCCTTAATATTAGTCGTTAAGAATAAGAAAATACTTACTAGAAACGTTAACTTGCAAGGCAACGCAAGTTCTGTCAGTCCTTTATATGCCTTTACAATCAGTCTTTGTTTGCTAACCAAATGTTGAGTAGAAAAGTTTTCTGTTGCTTTCATAATATTTCTTTTTATTTATTGTATGTCTCGAAGCAGGTTATTTTGTTACAACGAATCTTCATAATGACGCACAACTGGTGTATTTAGTAGGAGTGCCATCATTGTTCTGGATGGTAAGAATGATCTTATCTGCATCGGCGAGGTTATAAGCTGCAGCACCTTTACTGCTATTTTCATCCTTAAGGGCTGAAGCGGAAATTGCAAATTCAAATTCGCCTGTAGCATTTAAAGAATTATCCTGTTCTTTTGTACAGGCGTAAAACAAGCTGCCTGTTATTATAAAAACTGAGAATATAAATAAATAATGAATGGTCTTCATATGACTTAATTTTAATGGATAATAAAAACTATGTAAATAATAAAGCTTTTTCAATGTTTGCTAATAGTTTAATCCTTAATGCAGCGAACAGAATAGCCGGTCGCACGGTAACCGCCGCTGTACATTTGGGTACTGCCGCTGCCGAAGACCAGGCTCCATGAGTAAGTGGAATAAACGGTACTATTCCAGTAGTAGCCGGCGACACCAACATTGACGAGCGAGCCAACGCTGAAGTGGCGGAGGCCTGCTAAGGGTAATTTTAAAGGTGAGGCAAAAGCCCCTGCCGCGTTTTGACTGCTCCAACTTGCACGCTCTGCATCTAATTCTGCATTTGTTGGGATTCTAAAGCCAGTCGGGCAAGGGTTATTTACCCCATTTACCCCCTGCCATAAATCCGTGTTTTGCGGTGAACGCCAATCACTAGTTGCTAAAATAAAATTAGCATGTCCCGGTGTGTCTGTGCCTGATAAAGTGCTGGTTGTGCCTGATGTTCTAATTTGATGTCCATCGGCAGCTCTTCCCCATTGGTATAGATCACCATAGGAAGCAGCATCGGTGCTGCTTGTTGCCACCTGGTTGGCACCTAAGTTCCTGTCCATCCAGATTCTACCGGTAGCTGGGTTGGTTACCTGAGGCACTATTGGGGCAGCTGTAAATGTAGCTGTTGTAGATCTTGCGCTATTCATTGTTACCTGACATGTCCCAGTTCCGCTGCAACCACCACCTGACCATCCGGTAAAAGTTGAACCTGCATCAGGAGTAGCTGTTAATGTTACAACATTTCCAAAATTATAGGGTTCAGAACAATCGACACCACAATTAATCCCGGTGGGACTACTCGTAACTAATCCAGTTCCAGTCCCGGCCTTTCCAACGGACAAAGTATACTGATCGATTGTAAATGTAGCTGTTACCGATACTACGCTGTTCATGGTTACCTGACATGTCCCCGTGCCACTGCAACCACCACCTGACCATCCGGTAAAGGTTGACCCTGCATCAGGGGTGGCTGTTAATGTTACCACGCTTCCAAAACTATAGGGTTCAGAACAATCGACACCACAATTAATCCCGGCGGGACTACTCGTAACTAATCCTGTTCCAGTCCCAGCCTTTTCAACAGACAATGTATACTGATCAATCGCCTTTTCAAGCTCTACCAGCAAGGGCAAATTCCCAGGGGCATCTTCAAATATCTTTAAGGAATCAATAGTATAGGTATGAGTATAGGTTACAAATCCAGTATATTCCAGAGTCAATGTATAATCAGGGAAGCCGTCTGTTACAGTAACTACATTGTTCAGAACTGAATCGAGGTTTTGAACGTATGTATAAGCGCCATTGCTGACAGTTAAAGTTGCCGGGAGTATATCATCGCTGCTGTTATCAATAACCCCTATCATGAAACTAAGCGTCTTTATTTCAGTAACCGGGAAATGACTTAATCCAAAGTCTTCAGGAGTATGGGCCGCAGTGCTTAATACCTGTACATTTACAGGAGAGATTGTGTTTTTCTCCACGGTAAAAGTGATTGGAAGCGGATTGGTTACATTTTGTGCTTCCTGTGATCCGGCAAGAGGAGCAGCATAAATGGTATTGCCCGTAGCATCGATTAAAACAAAATCCATTAGTTTGTAAGTACCTGTTTTGAGAACCAGTTTCTGGGTGTAATAACTTCCATTCATCTGAAGTATTTTTACTTCAGTGCTGGTGTATTTGGTAGCGCTCCCATCATTGTTTTGAATG
>DATKTA010000033.1:0-25229 GCA_035531395.1 Bacteroidales bacterium | reverse complement strand
GTGGGTTGTACTGGATTCGAACCAGTGGCCCCTACCCTGTCAAGGTAATGCTCTAAACCAACTGAGCTAACAACCCGTTAACACGACAAAAATAATAATTTTCTTCTATCATTTCTCTTACTCCATACTGATTCTTAACTTAGCATATTATTATGAAAAACTTTAAAAAATACTGATATGGTATCACATGAAATTGATTATAAGATCTTTGGCGATGACATCCAGTTTGTTGAGATTGAGCTTGATCCCAGAGAGACTGTCATTGCTGAGGCAGGGACAATGGTATATATGGAACAAGCTATAACCTTCGAGGTGAAGATGGGCGATGGCTCATCTCCCGATCAGGGATTAATGGGTAAGCTGTTTCAGGCAGGATCGCGTATTCTGACAGGAGAATCCCTATTCCTCACACATTTTACAAACAACGGTTCAGGAAAAAGCAGGGTGGCATTTGCAGCACCATACCCCGGAACAATCATCCCGGTAGACCTCAGGCAGATTGGAAACAGACTGATAGTTCAAAAAGATGGTTTCCTATGTGCTGCTTACGGAACAAAACTATCAATAACACTTAACAAGAGAATAGGAGCAGGACTGGTGGGGGGAGAAGGATTTATTCTCCAAAAGCTTGAAGGAGATGGAAAGGCTTTCATCCATGCAGGCGGTACTGTTATAGAAAAGCAACTGAACAATGAAACTCTGCGAATTGACACTGGTTGTGTGGTTGCCTTTGAACCCTCACTCGATTTTGATATCGAAACTACAGGAAGCCTTAAATCAATGGTCTTTGGAGGTGAGGGACTCTTCCTAGCAACAATGCGTGGTACCGGGAAAGTATGGCTTCAGTCGATGCCAATAAGAAAACTAATACGTGCTCTTGCTCCTTATGGAAAGAACAGAGGCAAAGAAGCAAGTTCTATATTGGGAAGTTTCCTGGAATAGAATTATTGCCATACTACCCTCGACCACGCCGTGGCAGCAGGGCCGGGGGCCTTACGATGAGACAGAATGCTGATAAATATGGGTGGGCTGTGAAGCAGACCTGGGCTAATACTTGACTTCCATCACCCATACATATTTTGAAGGAGGAGCATTTCTGATCTTTTGGGGAATTGTAATAGTGAATCCAGTTCCTGTTTTGCTCCATTTCAGCGGTGTGCCGGTGCCAACCATGCTTACCTTAGCCCCTTTTGGCAGCGAAAAAGTTGTCATACCCAACTGTGAAGGCATCTTTTCACCATCATCTGCCAGATAATATATATATAGTGTATTGTTTCCTTTCTTAGATATACAAACTTTCCCCTCCTTATATGGCTCAAGTGCACGCGTCCCGTAAATTGCCTCCCCATTTACTTTCATCCACTGTCCCATATCTTCAAGCAGGCTATAAGCCTCTTTGTGCCACTGGCCCTGAGGCCCAGGTCCAATATTAAGTAAAAGGTTACCTCCTTTTACTACAATATCTACAAGCATATGAACAGCTTCTGTACCCGTGATATATTTTGCACCAGGCTTCCACGACCAGCTTTCTCCTGCCACAATACACGACTCCCAGGGATAAGGCAAGGCATGGTCGGGAACACGGTTCTCAGGAGTAAGATAGTTCTGGTTTTTACCATAAACGGCCCTGTCAACAACAATCATACCCGGCTGCTTCTCCCTGACTTTGGCAACCAGCTCATCCATGCGAATATCCTGACTCTGAATCCTTGCAAATTTATACCCGGGTGATTGGATATGCCTTTTAATATCCTCCTTTGACATTTTTTGCACCTGTCCTCCGTCAAGCCATAGTATATCAAGTTTGCCGTAATCGCCTCCTGTCAGCTCCATTATCTGCCCCTGTGTAAACTGAACAAAGTTTTCCCATCGTTCAGGATATTTTGAAATATCATAATTGGGATTCCTGTCGGGAGTTGCAAAATTGGGCCACCAGTAATATTCACTGTGCCAGTCGGGTTTTGAAAAATATGCCCCGGCCCACAACCCTTCATTCCTGAAAGCATTGAATACTTCCTTTGCTATGTTGGCCTTAGGATCTGAATGAAAAGGTGTCTTCGGACTGGTTATCCTGTAGTCTGTCAGCTTAGTATCAAACATGCAAAACCCATCATGGTGTTTCGTTGTAAAAACCACATACTTCATCCCGGCATTTTTTGTTGCCTTTGCCCACCTTGCCGGATCAAAATCAACAGGATTAAAAGTGGTCTGAAGGTTTTCATAATCTCTTTTATATTCTACATAATTCGGATTATTTCTTCTGCACCAGGGTTCATCTTCTGAACATATTGACCATGATTCAACAATTCCCCACTGGCTGTAGGTGCCCCAGTGCATCAGCAAACCAAATTTCAGATCCTGCCACTCTTCAAGTTTTTTGAGAACCAGAGGGTCGGTTTCCGGAACATATCGTTCATCTTCCTGGGCAGATAAAGAGACCAGGCTCAGTAAAAAAAGAAAAAATGTCACAATAAGAATCTTCGTTTTCATAAAGAGAGTGTTTGTGATTACAAAACAATCAGGACAATAAAATGAACTTATGAAAAATCAAATCCTGAGATATAAGCCGGTGAATCATAGAAGATATCCTTCTCCTCATCAGACAGATTGATAAACCTGGCATAAACAAGTCCGGGCTTTGCATTTAGCATCCTGTTAATCGAACCCATTTTTACCAGAGTTCTTATTTTATCATACAGTTCGCTTCTGTCGTCGAGCCATGTAAGTCCTGTATTAAACCCTTCCTTTGCACATGCTGTCTCAAAAAGAGTTGCCAGGAGTTCTTCACTGCCGTGTTTACAATAGATTGAGTCAAAAACAAGATATCTGAATTCTCCCGGTCTGAATAATCTTCTGAAGTATGGCATTTTAGGAAGAATTTTCATCATTACCCATCCCCATACTCCGGGTATATCATAAACTTTGTATGAAGTGGGTATTGCACAAACTCCTGCTATGATTTCCTTTCCCTCTTTCAGGATATAATATTTATCGCCATGAAAGGAATAGGCTGTTGTAAAAAATGAATAATCACTGTAAAAGCTGTTAAGAAGCATTCCCATTTCTGGTTTTTCCGCATCTGTCATTATTGTGACCCTCTTATCGGGTTTAGGCGAATAACGGCTGAATGCTACTGTCAGAAATGAACGGATATAATCATAACCGGCCTCATGCACAAGGTTTTTTGACCTTTCATTCATACTTTCGAGGAAAGCATACATAACATGCTTATCACCCTCAAAAACCTCATCCAGTTCAAGAAGATGAGGCTTGCTGAATATTTCAAGGGTTTTCTGTTTGAAACTGTCATCCTTCTCATGCCTGATTAAAGGACGAGTTCTTTTCCTCCAGCCTGGTGCTGACTGGTAGGTCGACTGGAATGCCAGGTATCTCAGATATGATGAAGGATACCTAAGTTTCCCCTGACCCGATATACGATAGCATGACCCAACTGTTCCTGTTATCTGATTCTTTTTATAAAGAGAAACAAATCGTATTTTATTCTTGTAGGCGGCTATACGCGAAGCAACATTTGCAAGTGAAAATCTTAATCCTCCTTCCGAACCCTGAACGGCATGGTTAAGAATATCAAGGATCCCTTCATTGGCATGATCAGATATTCTTACTTCAAGTCCCTGGAAGGTGAAAAGTGTTCGATCAAACATTATCTGTCTGCTCCATTTTAATTTGTTTTGTTATCAAGGCTTCCGAATACTCTCTGGAGTAAGGGCGTTATCCGGGCTGAAACATCTTTTCTTATCTTCAGCTCTTCCGTTTCAACCTTCAGGAAAATACCATCGAGAGCTCTTTTTGTAAGATAATCATTAAGATCTGTATTCACAGGCTTAAGATCGGCAAGTCTGCCGGCTACCGAATTGGCAAGAGTATTCCACTTACCTGTTAGAGCTGCCCATGAATCCATAGTTGAAATGTTACCAACAATGTCTTTTCCGGTAGATGCCTGTATTTTAGGCTTATATAAAGAGTATAATTCGGTATATGTTGTATTCTTTAAGTATGAGGTTGCTGCATTATCGGCTCCCCTCAGAATATTGAAAGCATCTTTTACAGTCATCTGCCTGATACTGTTCACAAATACCGGAGCTGCCTCTTTTGCAGCATCTTCAGCCGCCCTGTTTATCCTTAGTAGCACATCTTCGACCAGCTTGTCTCCTCCAGGTATTTTTGATATGTTATCGACAATAACCTTTGCTTCATCGGGAAGAAGTATCTTCACTGCAGCATCGCCATAGTATCCATTTTCAGCAGACAATATTTGAGAAGAATTCTTTGCACCTGTTATCAGGGCCTCTTTAAGTCCGCTTACTACTTCATCTTCAGTAAGTGGTGCCGGCACTGCTGTTTGCATGACAGTCATCAGCTCAGCACATCCTGTTAATATAATAACAGCAACTGCAAAAAACAGATAATTTCTCTTCATAATATATTTTAATCAGTTGATAAAATCAATTTCCTGAAAGAGTACTGAGCAGGGCTTTTGAAATCACAAGGTCTTCGGGATTGGTGATTTTAATATTCTCCCTGTTACCTTCAATAAGGTTGATCTTTTCCCCGGTACTCTCAAGTACGGTTGCATCATCAGTAAATTCTAGCCTATAATCCTGCCTGTAAGCTTTTTTCAGCAATTCGGCATTAAAAACCTGTGGCGTCTGGACCTGCCGAACGAGCAACCTGTTAATAGGATGGTTCCCGTTATCAGATATCATCCTGAGTGATTCTGCTGCCGGTACTGCAGGGATGGCATTGCCATGTTCTTCAGCTGCCTCAAAACATTTCTTAATTGTATCTATGCTTACAAAAGGTCTCACACCGTCATGAATTGCCACAAGTCCTGGTACATTTACAAACTGCAATCCATTCCTTACAGAGAAGAACCGTGCAGAACCTCCCTTCACAAGTGTCTGAGGAACCATGAATTGATGCTTCTCCTGAAGGTAAACCCAGTGTCTTAGCTGATCCTCCGGAAGTACTGTTATTATCTCTATTGTTTCATTGAAAGCTTTAAATCTCTCAATGGTATGCATAAGTACAGGCCTTCCTTCCAGCTCAAGAAACTGCTTGGGCATTCCGGCACCCATTCGTTTCCCGCTGCCACCAGCGACTATAACTACGTATAACTGCATATTTCAGAATCTTATGTTTGCTCCCGGCCTGCCATATTGTGAACTCTAAAATTGCAAAACTTTTATAAATATTCAGCCAGGCTAATCTTTTGTATATAGAAATCTCTTGATACTTCTTTTTGGTGTTTTTGCAAACTCTTCAGGATGCACCCTGAATTTCGTTACTACCATAAATTCAGGAAGCCTTTCGTTTACCTCTTTCCTGATCTGCTCAAGCATAACAAGAAAATGGTCATCTGAAATATCCTCTTTTTTGAGCATCTCATAATCGGGATAAACAAGAGCCACAAGTTTGTTATCTTCCGAAACAACGACAGATTCAACTATGTAATCTTTGTTATTGATTATTGATTCAATCTCCTCAGGGTAGATATTTTTTCCCGAAGGGCCCAAAATCATGCTTTTACTCCTTCCCTTTATATAGATATTGCCATCCTTATCAATCACACCCAGATCGCCTGTATGCATCCATCCTTTGTTATCAATCATCTCACTCGTGGCCTTCTCATTCTTGTAATATCCAAGCATCACATTTTCACCTCTCAGTATTATTTCACCTACAATCTTTTCAGGATCGGGGGAATCAATTGTTACTTCCAGAGTATCGACAGCCTTGCCTGAAGCTCCCAGCTTTGTTGTATCCCATGATCTATAGCTTATCAGCGGACCGCACTCAGTCATACCGTATCCAACAGTAAACCGGAATCCGATTTTTCTGAAGAATTTTTCGGCATCAGCATTGAATGCGGCTCCTCCAATAACAACCTCTTTAAAACGTCCTCCAAATGTTTCCTCAAGCTTGCCCCTGATTTTATTGTGAAGAAGAATATTTAATCCGGGAATTGCAAGAAGAGCTTTCATGTGGGGTTTGCTGATTACCGGTAGTAACTGCTTTTTATATATCTTTTCAATTACAAGGGGGACTGAAAGAATGAGCCGTGGTTTTATTTCTTTAAATGCCTGGACCAGAATCTGCGGTGAAGGAGTTTTTGTAAGTATCGTTATATGACATCCAAATGTGAATGGAAAGAGAAATTCAAACGCACATCCGTAAGTATGTGCAAGAGGCAGAAATGAGACAACAGGGTCTCCTGGTTCAAGTGGCATATTCTTCTGGGCATATCTTACATTACAGGCAAGACTGTTGTGTGTAATCATAACACCTTTTGAGAATCCTGTAGTCCCGGAAGTATAGCTTATTACAGCAAGCTTATCATTAGAGATATCCGGAAATTTGATATCCTCCTTTTTAAGATCAGTATATGCTTTTGAATAAATTTCATCAACTGAACTAAAACTTTCCTTTAAAGCATGACCTGTTGATTTAATCATTCTGAAATCATCCAGCGACAGAACTCCTCCAATGGCAGGCATTTTGCTAACATCAAGATACTCAAAGATTTTGTCGTCGGCAAAAAGTAACTTTGAATCGGAATGGTTAATAATATTTGTATGATCTTCTGATTTGAAATCCGGAAGAACAGGCACTATAACTGCTCCGTATGTAACAGTTGCGAGATAAGTTATACACCAGTTTGCAGAGTTCCTTCCAACCAGTGCTATCTTATCTCCTTCAACTATGCCGGCACCTTTGAAAAGGATATGTAACTTAAGTATCTTCTCGGCGATTCTCCTGTAGGAATACCCCGGTTCCTTGTAGTTCGATAAAGCTTCAATATTCCAGTTTTGTCTGATGCTCTGTTCGATGTAACCGATTAATTTTTCCTGGATCATAACATTAGTTATTAAATTAAACAAAATACATAACCAGAAGTGCCACAATTGATAAGACATTCACAACTGTGAAAAAGTAATTGTATCCTTCTCTTTTTTTTGCAAACTGCCCCAGCTTTCTTGCAAAAATTCCTATAGTCGGAACAAAAAGAACCAGGAGGAAGGCAAAAAACTCTATTCCAAAAAAAACCTTTTCAAGTCCTCCGTTTACAAGTGCCGCCATATAAATTAATATAAGCAAGACCAGAAGGTAAAAGAGATAACTCCCTTTTAATAAGAGAGTCGAAATGAGTCTTCTTTTATGAAGCTGATGAGGCTTTAAATATGCATAAGCCAAGGCAAAAACAATTATGATAAATACTATTCCAAGAATGTGATTCAGGATTTGATTAAAATTTGCCATGGCAAAAGGTTTTAATTAGTTTCACGCAATGACCATACCAGCGAGCTTGCGCCAAGAACAGCAGCATTCTGAGTACTCAGCTCTGAAGCAAGCAATTTTACTTTTCCCTTGTATATACTCAGAAGGTTTTCCTCCATATATTCTTTTGCCGGCTCGAAAATCAAGTCCTCTGCAAGGGCAAGGCCTCCAAAAAGAAATATTGCTTCGGGATTTGTATGGGCAACAACATCAGCCAGTTTGAAACCAAGCATTCTTCCTGTATGTGTAAACGCTCTCTTTGCAATATAATCGCCTTTAACAGCCGCATCATGTATTATCTTGGCATCAAGTTCTTCAAAACTGTATTTCCTTAACTCACTGGGCTGCAGTGAGTCTGCCATTATTTTAAGCAGCGATCTCTTAAGACCTGTTGCCGAAACATATGTCTCAAGACAGCCTTTTCTTCCGCAACCGCAATCACGGTTTGATGGACCCGGACGGATAGCGGTATGTCCTATCTCTCCTGCAAAACCATCATGACCATAGACCAGCTTGCCATCAATCACAAAACCACTTCCAAGACCGGTACCCAGGGTTATAACGACAAAATTTTTCATCCCCCTGGCGCCTCCATATATCATTTCACCAACAGCAGCAGCATTGGCATCATTGGTAACTAGTACAGGAAGATCTGTATGCCTGTTGAATATCTCAGCAAAGGGGACTATGCCTTTAAACTGCAGATCAGCCGCATGCTCAATAGTGCCCTTGTTTATATTTCCCATTGGTGCACCCACTCCGTATCCGATTATCTCCACACCATTACCGAGCTTCTGGGCTGTGACCATTATCTTTTCATATAACGCCGCAATAAAAACCTCAATCTCGTCATAGTGGGTAGTCTTAATTGAATCTTCGGCAAGGATCTTACCATCCCTCTTAACAAAACCAAAAACTGTATTGGTGCCACCGACATCAATACCTACTGCAACTTCATTTTTTGCCATTTTCTTTCTGTTATTAAGTGTTCTGTCCTGCCTGTTGATCCACTATCCTCCAAAATATTCATTCCCTACTTTACGGGCACGTACCGGTTTGTCGAGATTTATTCCAAGGGCAATGCCTGTTTCAACAAGTACATTCCATCCTGCAGCAAGCTGAACATATTCAGAATGTTCTCCTCCATCAGGGATAATTATTGTAGGAAAAATAGTCTTTTTAGTTGATATTGCAATTATGTTCATCCCAACTCCCTTAACAAGACACTCGCTGAACTTTTCCTGCTCCGCCTCAAAAGGATCAATCCATATCAGCACTTCGCTCTTATCCATTACCTCTTCAATACCATGCACTGCAAATGTACCTTCAAGATAAGCAGACTTTTTCCTGGTAATCTCATTTGTTTTGAGAGCAAGCTCTTCTGCAACGCCATTATTCCGTCCGGCAAAATAGATAATGCTTGCATTTTTTATTATTTCCGTCACAGACGAATCAATCTTTAGGGTGAGGGCCTCTTCAGTACTGTCAGCCAACCCGCCAAGACCTCCCATCTTTACACCATGAAGTATTCTGAGAAGTGAATCATAAAACAGTCCCTGCTCCACAACTGATTTTGTTGCAGCAACAGCATCTTCCTTGCCGCATGAAAGAACATGTGTGGCATTTGCCAGCTCGCCCAGCTTTGTGCCATGGTTTGCTGTAAGTCCGAATATTGCATTATGATTCTGCTTTTTAAGTGAAGTCACCAACCTGATAACCTCCTTTGTCTGCCCTGAATTTGAAGCCGCAAAGAGAGCAAAATCATTTAGGTTATATTCCATTGCCTGGGTGCTTCCTTCTGTTACAACAGGCATTGCAAATGATTTCTGGAGCGATCTCTGGATAGCTCTTTTGGCAGGAAATATCCTGCTGCTTCCTTCTCCGGTCAGAAATATTCCTTTTTTTGCTTTTGCAGCATCGGCAAATTTCGATACTGCAGCCGGATCAAACTTTCTGATGATACCCGGTGTTTCCATCATTTCCCTTACAAGGGCATATTTGCTATATTTTTCTTCTTTTATATTCATGATATCATATTTTATTAATGAGAAATTCTTTTAAATCATTCTGCACCTGGGGATCTTTTTGAAATCCTCCTCCGAGATGCTGCCAGTAAACCTCGGCATATTCAACTCCAACCATTTTCCCGTAGTTTTTGTTACCCTGAAGCACGAACCCGAAGAAATCATCCATTTTGTGCATATGCTTCATAAGGTCTATCTGTGATATATGGTACCCCAGCATTTTCTTCTTTGTTTCGATAACTGAAGTCACATCAACATAGAAATGGGGAGGCACAATCTGTGAACCAAGTGGGTCAGAGAGTGTAAGCGGAGATGAATGATACAATAATGGTGTAATCTCAACAGGAGGTTCCGGTACAGGTACTGTGTCGAGTGATGATACCATGGCAGCTGCTTCAACAATGTTCGATGTTGTCCGGTGATCGGAATGATAATCATTCGGAAGATGCGTAAAGATCACTCCGGCTCTTACTTTCCTTATAAGGGACAAAACCTTCAGCCTGAACTCCTTTGAATCGAATAAAAAGCCATCAACTCCACCCAGTGTATAATACTCAGCATCGAGAACTGCGGCTGCTTTTTTTGCTTCTTCAAAACGTACCCTGGCAGTCTCCTCCATGTTCATGTTGCAGCCGCCAAGATCTCCTCCTGTCATAGTTGCAATTACAATTTTATATCCTTTATCCTTCAGAAGCTTTAGTGCTCCGGCATTCCATGCTTCAGCATCATCAGGATGTGCATTGATCGACAATGCAACTTTATTGAAAACTTTGGTCATAATATGTTGTTTTGGTTATTTCTTTTTGGCATATATCTTTTCCAGTCTTACAAACTTTGGAAGCTCCCCGGCCAGGGGTTTCATATAATCAATAAACTTTGATGAAACATTATTTCCTTCCTTGTTGAAATATTCAAGAGGCATAGGTTTGGCAGAAACAGCTACTTCTTTAAGCGGGATCTGGCCGAATTCAATCTTATAAGGTCGGTTTGAAACCCTCTTTATGGTTACCATAACTCCTGATTCACCCTTCTCGGCAAGTTTCACTGCTTCGACTCCGCAGCGGTAAGCCTCATCCAGATCAACCTCTGAAGCCCTTGCAAAATCACTCATTATAAGTGATTCGGTTATCTGGAACTCGCCGCGGTATCCGAATTCATCAACAATCATCCTGTGAAGGTTAGTTGCCACACTTGCACCACCCATGGCTCCGAATTCAGTATTGTTGAACTTGTCTTTTATGGTTGAAGCGCTGACAGGTGTCCCGTCTGCATATTTCAATCCCTCTCCGCAAACTACCGATACCCAGCCATACGACTTAATACATCTATCTACATCTTTAAGGAATTTGTCACGGTCGAAATGGAATTCCGGACAATAGATCAGATGTGGAGCCTCATCTTCATTTTTCCTTGCCATTGCGGTTGAGGCAGCAAGCCACCCGGCATCTCTTCCAATAGTCTGGTATATCACAAACTTATCAACCTTCTGCATATCACGGGCAAGCACTCCTGCCTGCAGAACATTAAAGATATTCGATCGTGCAGCAGAGGCAAATCCCGGAGTGTGATCAGTGCCAAAAAGGTCATTATCAACTGTTTTCGGTATCCCTATGCCATGTAGTTCATATTTTTGTTTTTTACAATACTCTTCCACCCTGTGAATAGTATCCATTGTATCATTACCACCAATCAGGAAGAAATACCTTATGTTGAATTTTTTAAGTACATTCAGAATAACCGGAAAATCCTTATCCTGTACCTTATGACGTGAAGAACCGAGTGCTGATGAAGGTGTCTTACGCAATCCTTTAATAACTTTCGCCGGTTGTTTTCCCAGGTCGAAAATCAACTCCTGCATAAAACCCTCGATCCCGAAATTCATCCCGTAAATACTCTGTATGAAAGCTGACTTTAAAGCTTTTTCTATTACTCCGGCCAGGCTTGAATTAATTACAGATGTTGGTCCGCCTGACTGTCCTATTAATGCATTCCCTTTAAGCATGATTCTAATAATTCTATATCGATTATAATAAATTTTTGTTTTGCCGTTGCACCGTTGTGCCGTTAAACAAACTTCAGCATTCCGAAATAGGCTGGCTGATGATAATCAGGATTTTCAGTACCTACAGGATTCCATGTAACATAATGCGGAACTGACAGCATATCTCCGCATTTATAGAAATTGGCCCTGAAGATCTTGCCTTTAAGATCATCAATTTTATGGTGGAAGAAAACTTCAACGGGAACAGCTATTGTAATTGTCCATTCAAAGGCCCCCTTCGTCTCTTTAACCGGATTATTGCCAACTGAAGTCCTTCTTCTTATTTTAGAAATTACTGAAGGATCGGCTCTTTTGCTGTCAGCTCTTCCGGTACCAGTACCAAGCAGTATGGTGCCTATGCCGTTAAATTCAAGATTATAATATATCCCGTCATCTTCAGGTGAAACAAAGAATTCAACACATGAATCCTCACATACCATCTGGTTTGGTTCGGTCTTTTCAGCTTTGAAATAATCTTCAGTGATATAATACTTCAGGTATATTTCCCTGTCGCTGTATGCAATGGCAAACTTAACTTCCGGCTTATATTCATATCCTTTCCAGTTGAGAGTGCTGATCTGATGTTTCTCATTGAGCTCATCCAGAGCGGCTGATACCTCATCAAGATCAGGAATGGTATTATTAAAAAGTAGCTTCTTTACTTCTGCAATTTTCATTCTGAATAAGGTTTTCAGTGGCGTTAGAACACCAAATTTACAATTATTTTTCTTACACCTGATATGCTATTGTTTCTTCAACTCGTTCCATGCAAGGGCTGCAGCACCAAGCACAGCAGCATTGCTTTCTGAAATTCCAGACGGCAGGATACTGACTGTCCCTTTGAATATAGGCATAACATTTTTGTCAACATACTCCCTTACAGGATTAAAGAGTATATCCCCTGCCTTTGTAAGACCTCCGAATAAAAATACCGCTTCAGGACTCGAGAATACTACTGAGTTGATGATAGCTAAACCCAGCATTTCTGCTGTATAATTCATAGCCTTTATTGCAACCGAATCCTTATTTGCAGCTGCTTCCGCAACAATTTTAGATGTCAGTGCAGAAGGCGCGATATCTCTCATGGAACTTTCATTTTTTATTTCACTCAGTAACTGAAGGACCGTTCTTACGAGACCTGATGCTGAAGCGTAAGTCTCCAGACAACCTTTTTTACCGCAACCGCACTCCCTTCCCCCGGGAACAACAGTGGTATGTCCAAGCTCTCCGGCAAAGGCAGTGTGACCATATACAACTTCGCCATTAATTACAATTCCGCTGCCCAGCCCTGTCCCCAGAGTCAAAACTATAAAATTCTTCATGTTTTTAGCACCGCCAAAAACCATTTCTCCAACTGCTGCTGCATTTGCATCATTTGTAACAACCACAGGTACACCGCTCCTCTTATTCATCATTTCTGCCAGTGGAATAACACCTTTCCAGGGAAGATTTGGTGCAAGTTCAATTGTACCTTTGTAATAATGTGCATTTGGTGCACCTATTCCGATCCCGATCAGATCGTGACCTTCCTTTCTCAGTTTATTTATCCCATCTGAGAGAGCAATAACAAAATTACTGATATCAGGATAATCTCTTGTTAATATTCTGCTTTCTGAAATAACTTTCCCGGTTACGTCTGCAAGACCAAATATTGTATTTGTTCCCCCTATATCAACACCGGCTACAACCTGTACCATTTTATTATCATTTTGGTTATTATATAGTATTATTTGCCAACTGCTTATGCCAACTGCCTGCCCTGAGCCTGACGAAGGGCCAAATGCCATTTGCAAACCCCAAATTCTTCCTTTCCGCCTTCAGCCTTCCGCCGATACTATGCCCCTACTTCTTAACAGCCCTCAGCTTCATATCCTTCTCACATTTTACTCCCACATCCCAATCCTGCTCAAGCTCAAATTTTGCTTTTATCTCTAACTCCTTGGGATAATAAGAAACATCTTCCGGAAGTTTCAATTTTGAAAAATCGCCTGTTGTCCATTTACCGTCACCATCAGTATCGAAGATAACCTTTGCCCTGTAGGTTCCGGGTTCAAGTAATGGGAATTCAACTATACCGTCCTCTTTTCTTTCGGCCTCCCTGATCACTGATTTTTCAGTCTTATCAAGAAGCTGGATTATCATTTCCCCTTCACCATTCTTTATATTGAAAGTAAGTTTGCTGTAAGAATCAGCAGGTTTCTGAGAGATTTTTATACCAATTGAATCGGAGCATTCCCCATAATAATTGACAAAAGCTCCGGAATCTGAAACAAAGAAATATTTCTTTTCGGGCAGGATATCGAAATCAAGTATATATTTAGTAGCAGTATGATTATCCCTTGTGAATCTGAATGGCACTTTCAATGTGTCCTTTTTGGTTATGTCATACAGTCTTATCATTGAGGTATCAGGATCATGGAGGGGGGTTTCGGCACTAAATATTATCAATTGACCAGGTTTTGGTGCACCTGCCGGCATATTATTGGAAATTTTAAGCGCCACAGGTTTGATAATTGTTGAATTTCTGGTTGCCTTGGGGGGAATATACCTTAGCTGTACAGTATCTGTCTTAATATCAACAACCCCTGCAGTATCAGTGGCAGGATACCTGAGAAACGATGTAATCTGGCTCTGATTATAGAGAGCCGTGTCGGTCAGCCATACGATCATTGTGTCTCTTTGAAGGCTCCTCTCAACCAGGTATGAACTGCTGTCGGTATCGGGAATCGAAAATTCAAACTCCATACTGTCAGGAGGTAGGGATAACACATACTCCAGCTGATAATTTATCTTTCTTTCTGATGATTTCAGATACCTTGCAAAAGGAGCCTTGATAAAAAGCATGAGTTTGTTTTTACCTGACAATGCGATAGTATCACGGGGATTAATTTTCAATCCAGGCCTTGCATTGGTTTTAACGGGAAGCACTTCCTTTACAGTTAGTGTATCTTTAACTACCGGAAGCCAGTTACTGTCAGCTGTAACAGATATAGGTGAATCAAGGAAAGCAAATGCCTCATCATCAAGATTATACAATTTATTATTGTCGGCATCCTGAAGTGCAAATAAATTATATATCCCGGGCCTTACATAGTTAATACGGAAATAACCAAAGTGATCTATAAGTGCGATATAATCAGGTAATAATTTTTTAACTGCAGAGTCAGCAAGCTCCCTGTACATCAATACAAATAATTTTTCAGGCACTTCAAGATTATCTGCATTGTAAACATTTCCTGTTACCGACAAAGAATCCAGCACAGAACTGGTTGAAAAAGCGAACTGATAATCCTCCAGAATATTACCTTCATTTAAATCCTTAATTGCATCCTGGAAGTTAAGACAATAGGTTGTACTGTCCTTGAAATCCTCCCCAAATTCGGCAATAACAGTTTTCCCTTTTATCCACACCTTAGGTTTCTTCTTTGCCGGCGGGGATACAATAAGATTTTCATTAATGTTTTCAAGAGCTACATATTCATCAAGTGTGATTTCAACCTTATATCCTGAATATCCTGTCGCTTCGGCCACAGGTAAGGTCTTAATTACAACCGGCGGCTCCCTGTCCCTTGGTCCTCCTGTCGGAGATCCTATTTTCGCACAGGAATAGATCAGAAATAATATCAGTATTATAATGATAAACCGCTTCACAATGTATTCACTCTTCAATTATTCATGAATTAAATAGGACTTACAAACATACCATATTTTTTAGAGAAAAAATCAGATAAAAACTCTGGAAAACAGTTACTGGTTTCATGTTTCAGGTTCCATGTTATTAATTTTTACTAAACCTGGAACCTGAAACATGGAACCTGAAACTAAAATATATTTCCTACCTTTGGCATCAACATAAAAAATACAATCATGCATTTTCAAATAGTTCCATGGGATGTCAATCCTGAAATATTCCGTGTTGGTGCTTTTGCCGTAAGATGGTATGGACTTCTTTTTGCCTCATCATTTTTTTTCGGATATATCATAATGAATAAAATATTCAAAAATGAAAATCTTGGAGAAGCAGTTCTGGACAGGCTCACAATCTATATGGCCATTGGAACAATTCTTGGAGCCAGGATCGGGCATTGCCTTTTCTATGAGCCTGCATATTACCTCAAAAATCCTCTTGAGATCCTGATGATATGGCATGGAGGACTGGCAAGTCATGGTGCTGCAGTAGGAATACTTACAGCTCTCTGGATGTTTGCAAAGAAAGAGAGAAAAGAATATACCTGGATCCTCGACAGGATTGTGATCACTGTTGCACTAGCAGGGTTTTTTATCAGGATGGGAAATCTCATGAACTCGGAGATATATGGTGTTGAAACAACAGTTCCATGGGGTTTCGTGTTTCTCAGAAACCACGAGGTGGCTCCGAAACATCCTACCCAGATATATGAAGCACTTACATACCTTGCAATATTTGTACTGCTGTACAGACTGTACTGGTCAAAGAAAGGCGAACATTTTCAGGGTCTGCTTATAAGCCTCTTTCTTATTCTTGTCTTTACAGCACGGTTTTTTATTGAATTCCTTAAAGAAGACCAAGTTTCTTTTGAGGCTACAATGAAAATAAATATGGGCCAATGGCTCAGCATCCCGTTTGTACTTATGGGATTATGGGGTCTTTATAAAACTTTTCAGATCAGGAAAAGAGCAGTAATTAAAAGATAATTACTCCTTCTTCAGAATTCCGTAGAACAGAACATCAAGAATGCCATTGAGCCTGCTCTCGATGTTTACCTCCTTCTTTTGCCAGAACAGGGGGACTTCCAGCCCTTTAAGTGTAGTCTGGATGGCAAGGGCAGTATATTCACTATTAGCAATTGCAAATACGTTTTTCCTCGATCCATGATAAAGTATCAGCCTCAGAATTGCCAGCTCCTCCCTGTCATATTTCTCCCTGATTGTCTCAATAAATTCAAAGTGATCCAGATTCTTATCAAAGATGGCATTATAGTAATTTGATAGTTTTTCGAACGATTTCATCCTGACAAAAACGTACTTCCTCATTTTATCAATAGGTGATTCAACCGATTTTATTGCTGTAGTCAGCTCATTTCTAAGGATATTGGCTTCATTCAATACTACTGCTTCAAATATCTCTTCCTTGCTCTCAAAATAGTAGTAAATTGAACTTTTACCCATTTTGAGAGCCCTGGCTATCTCATCCATTGTAGTTTTCCTGTACCCATAGCGACTGAATATCTGCCCCGAAATCTGTATAACTTTTTTTCTAAACTCCTCTTTGTTAATCATATAATAATCCAATTTTTTATCCCCAACTGATATAACAAAGATAATATAAAAATCTGGCAGAAGCAATATTTCGAATGAACCGGTCGACAATTCGAAAAACTGATTTACTGCCTCAATGAACAGCCCCCCAAGCCCCCTGCTTTGCTCCGCTGAAGCGGCTACGCGAAGGCGAAGAAGGGGGGCTAATATAGTGCAGAATTTGAACCCCCTTTAGGGGGTGTCACCGCGCCAGTGGGGCCGGGGTCAAGGTGGCAAAACATATGTAGTATTATATTCCTATAATTTAGTAATTTTAGCTTAATTTTAATTCTCAGGAAAAATCTTTGCTGACAATGAAGATCGGAAATAAACATTATCAGACTATATGGCCGGATGAATCCGATCCTGCTGTAATAAAGGTCATTGATCAGCAAAAACTTCCCTTCTTCCTTGAAATTAAAGAGCTCAGGTCAGTTGAAGATGTATTTAATGCAATCGACAGGATGACCGTCAGAGGAGCTCCCCTGATAGGAGCTGCAGCTGCCTTCGGGATTTATCTTTCAACTCTTGAGATCACTACAAATACAAATCTTGTTTCACATATACACAATGCAGCCAGATATCTTGTTTCCTGCAGGCCTACTGCAGTCAATCTTGCCTGGGCTATTGATTTTGTGATGTCCGGGCTTAAAGATGAGATGACTGCTGATGAGCTTAGAAACAGCTCCTTTAAGTCGGCCCTCGAAATATGTGAGCTTGAAAAGGAAAACTGCAGACAGATCGGGATACATGGCTTACCACTTATAGAAGATATCAGCAGGGGAAAAAAGGGGGATACAGTAAACATTCTTACCCACTGCAATGCCGGCTGGCTGGCTTGCATCGATTATGGCACAGCAACTGCACCCATTTATCTGGCTCATGACAAAGGCACAAAAGTACATGTATGGGTGGACGAAACCCGCCCTCGAAACCAGGGTTCAAGACTTACCGCTTACGAGCTCGGACAACACGGGGTGCCTTATACTATCATTCCGGATAATTCCGGAGGTCACCTGATGCAACATGGAATGGTTGACATGGTAATTGTTGGCAGCGACCGAACAACCAGAAAAGGAGACAGTGCAAACAAGACAGGAACATACCTTAAGGCTTTGGCGGCGCATGATAATAATATCCCCTTCTATTCCGCGGTCCCTTCAACATCGTTCGATTTCAGTATAAGCGATGGGTTAAAGGAAGTGACAATAGAAGAACGCAATCCTGAAGAAGTCATAAAGATTCAAGGACTCCTTCATGGGAAGATAGAGGAGGTAAGACTTTGTCCTGAGGATGCCAGGGCTGCAAATTATGGATTTGATATAACCCCGGCACGGCTTATAACAGGTATCATTACTGAAAAAGGTATTTGCAGTGCTGAAGAAGATAGTATTAAAAAAATGTTTCCTGATAAATTCAAATGACATGCAGGGATTTGTAAAATTCAATTGCCACTGGAGCCAGTCGGGTCCGGTTATATCTGATGAACAGTATGAAATAATTAATAACTGGCGAGATATCCTTTTCAATATGGATCTTATTGGCGCTTATGAAAATGGCGTCGGATTTGGAAACATAAGTATGAGGATTAATGGTACTTCGAATCAGTTTGTAATAACCGGCTCGGCCACAGGTGAAATACCTGAACTCGAACCGGGCCATTACGTAAAAGTTAACTCTTTCAATATTGACGACAATGCCGTACAGTGCGTGGGCCCACTTAAGGCATCATCGGAATCACTCACTCATGCAGCAATATATATGGCTGATCCCGGGGCGAATGCAGTTATACATGTCCACAGCATTGACCTCTGGAATGAACTGATCCACAAGGCTCCTACTACCAATCCATCTATGGATTACGGAACAATAGCCCTGGCAAAGGACATCTTCAGGCTATTTATCGATTCGGATGTAATTGAAAAAAGGATCATAATAATGGCTGGCGACCGGGCAGGAATTCTGACTTTCGGACACGATATGGATGAGGCTGCTAATGTTCTTCTCTCTTATCTCAGAAAGAAGTAATGGTTAAAATCGGTATAATAGGCGGTTCAGGTCTTGAAAATCCTGATATCCTCAGATCGCCCGAAGAAAGAACCTTTGAAACACCATATGGTTTACCTTCATCCACACTTCTGTCAGGAAATCTGAATGGGAAGAATGTTGTGATTCTTTCAAGACATGGCAGGGACCATACAATACCACCTTCCGGTGTAAATAACAGGGCCAATATACATGCCCTTAAGAAATCGGGCTGTACGCATATTATTGCCACCACTGCATGCGGCAGCCTCAGGGATGAGATCCGCAGAGGCGACCTGGTGGTCCCTGATCAGTTCATAGATTTTACACGCCGCAGAGAATTAACCTTCTTCGATGAGTTCAAGCCCGGAACTATGAACCATACCCCTATGGCTGATCCTTTCGACAAAAACCTGAGAAATCTTATCCTTTCCTCAGCATCCGGAATTGGTTTACCCATACATAAATCAGGTACAGTAATTACAATAGAGGGACCCCGTTTTTCAACAAGGGCAGAGTCGAGAATGTTCAGGTTATGGGGGGCTGATATAATAAATATGTCTGTGGCCCCGGAAGCAATCATGGCAAATGAGATCGGCATCCCTTATGCAGCTATTGCAATGAGTACTGATTACGACAGCTGGAAGGATGATGAAGCTCCTGTTTCATGGGAAGAAGTAATTGCGGTTTTCAATAAGAATGTTCATAATGTTCTGAAACTGTTGATGAAAGTAATTGAGGATCTCAGATAAAAACCAGAGTCATTCTTTTAATCAAGTTCTTGCATAATTATTGTTAAATGATTAATATTGCAATCCGATTTTAACGGGGCCCATAGCTCAGATGGTTAGCAGCACCTGACTCATAATCAGGGGGTCGCTGGTTCGATCCCAGCTGGGCCCACAATAAAAAAAACGCAAACAGTGAAATAATGACTGAATGCGCTTTTTCTTTATCTCCCTGCTGAAACTATACTGAAACAATTCTAGTGTATAAGCTATTTATTTGGTAAGCTCCAAGTTCCATGAGATTGGAGGAATGAGGGATTTTGGTGTTGGTGATATTCCTTGATCATTTGGTTCCCCAAATGCACAAAAGTTGCAACCAAATTTACAGCATCATAAATGTTCTGATAGCTCATAATGTATATACATTTAAGAATTCTGTCTTCTTCAGTTAAGTATTTAACGGCTTTCTTAATGTCTTGAATCTCTAGAATTTGTATTTTTATGGTGGAGTTATATTAATTGGGCTCATGATTTATTAAAAACCAACTAAATAATAGATAATTGAGACTGATATGAGCATCAATAACTTAGACTCACTAGAATTGCTTAATTCATTACCCGATCTGGCATTTTTACTTGGTGAGAATGGAATAATTCTTGAAATTGGCAAAGTAAAGGTTGAGTACCAAACACTTATGCCCGTTGGTAGTGTCGGGGAGAATATTTCAAATATTCTCCCCTCCCGATTAGTGGAATTAATAAATAATAATATAAGAAATTTGCAAATTTCTGAAGAATCATCCCCAAAGGAGTTGCAGATTTCATTGAACGATAGGATAAAGGATTATGAAATTTATGTAAGTGTATGTTCAAAGAATATATTTCTTTGCATCATCCGGGATATATCAGTGCGTAAAGGTATTGAAGCAGATACCCAAAGTTTTATCGAAAAATTGCTTGTTAACCTTCCTGTTGCTGTTTTTGTAAAAAAAGCCACTGATGGTAGTTTCGTTTATTGGAATAGGGTACATGAGAATCTTATGGGCATAAAATCAAATGATGCAATCTATAAAACGGATTTTGATTTTTTTCCTAAGGAACAGGCTGAATGGTTCCAAAAAAAGGACAGGGAAACTTTACTGAAAGGTTTAGTTGAAATTATTTCTGAAGAACCAATAGACACACCTCATTTAGGCCGAAGGGTTCTAAGAACAATTAAAGCCCCTATTTACGATGGACAAGGAAGGCCTTTATATTTACTCGGTATTGCAGAAGATATTACGATTGCCAAGAAAAACGAAGAAGAGCTGGAAAAACATCGAAAGAATTTACAGGAATTATTAGATGAACAAAATGCAAGTTTAAAATATGCCAGCAAAATACAAAAAGCAATTTTACCACCTGATAAAGAGGTTATTAAATCATTACAATCATATTTTATACTAAGCAAACCAAAGGATATTGTTAGTGGCGATTTTTACTGGATAACTCACAAGGATGAGAAAGTAATTATTGCTGTTTCAGATTGTACCGGACACGGTGTGCCAGGAGCTTTTTTAAGTATTCTTGGGATTTCTTTCCTGAATGAAATAATAAACAGAACCTTTTACCTTAGGGCAAATGAGATTCTGAATCAACTTCGAGTCCAGATTATTAAGTCACTTCATCAGACCGGAAGGAATGATGTAACAAGAGACGGTATGGAAATAGCCTTGGTAATTCTGGATTTTGAAAAACAAAAATTACAGTATTCAGGAGCTTTCAGACCAATGATTTTAATTCAAAATAATGAATTAAAAGAATTTAAAGCAGATACCATCCCAATTGGTATCGATGAGCAGGAAGATCAATCCTTCAGCAATACGGAACTGAAAATTAATAAGGATGATCTGATTTATTTATTTACAGATGGTTATATTGACCAATTAGGTGGCCTTGAACATAAAAGATTCAGAACTGAAAACTTCAAAAATCTGCTTGTTGAAATTCAGAAATTACCAATGAATGAACAAAAAACGATTCTTGAAAATAAATTCTTAGAATGGCAAGGCAAGAATGATCAGGTTGATGATGTTATGATCATGGGAATAAGAATCTAATATTTCCAACAATTATTTACACCCTAAGATTGGCTAATTCTTTAAAATATTTCAACAAAATTATCTAATCCACTCTTCGAATTTGAGCTGTATGCGAATTTCAAAAGAAAGTATGAATGCTCGCAAGAAGGAAACGGAAGCTAGCGTGTTGGCTCTGTTTATGTACCCCAGAATAGACTTGAACTTTTTTGAAATAATAATCAAATACTATAAATTTGGTAAGCTGTATTTAAACATGTAATAATTAATTAGGATATCTCCAGGCGACACTTACCACTTCCTTTTATCAGATAGTTGACAGAATTGTATTGCAGTAGACTTCACATCGAGTGTCGCCTTCTTTTTATTTGCATTATCTTAAAATATATCTGAACTTTGATACAGTTGCATTTACCAACCCTTATATCTATTAACCTGGTTAATTAGTCTCTGAGGCAACGAATAGAAAGGCCGCTTTGTTTATTGATAGACCCTGTTAGGACAACAATTTCTTCAAAAAACAGACGCCGAAACAAAGCATTTATCGGATCTTCCTCCGAAGAACTCCACCAAAAACCGAAGCTTCTACGGTGCGCATAGATCCCAAGGGAATCACGTTGGCCTCCTGGGAGCGCTGTAAAACCGCTTTTATTGCGATAAGTTGGGTAATCTGAATTACCTACTGCTCCTGGTGTAGATGATCCATCCCAGTCTGTTGTTGCTGCAAGAGATTTGGCTATTTTATTACCACTGAAAGTGCCATCATAGTTATAGCCATTGGCAATCAGGTAATCTTCCATGATTGTCCAATCAGCATTGGTGGGTACATGCATGCCCGTGGGACATACATTTTTAGGATTAGTTGAGGCAGCCACATTCCAGTTGTACAATTTGCCATAAATATCAGAATTATCCAAAGTATTATCGTAATCACAGTATGCACCTGTAGTACTGGTTTCCCAGGCAACATTATCTGTTATATTGGGTATTACTGTACCATCGTTATATTTAGTAGTCTTCAGGTTTTCTCTCATCCAGACCTGAGTTCCGATGTTCACCGTGTTGTAGACATTCCCATCTGCATCAGTAACAGTTAAGATATTGCTGACAAAGCTTACCTGGTCGCCATAAGTAGTTCCTGCGCTGTTAGTAGCATATGCCCTTACATAGTAATTAGTATTGGGTAAAAGGCCTGTAATATTGCTTGTAAAGTTGCCCGTTCCAATGCCATCACTAGTCTTGTTGTCTGTTATAGTGGGGAATTGATTGATACTCCAGCAAACTCCCCGATCAGTTACTGCAGCACCACCATCGGAAGCGATATTTCCACCGGATATAGCTGTTGAAGAAGTAATTAAAGAGATCTCCGCAGTTGTAACAGTTGGTAAAAAGGCACTTGTGGTAAAAATTATATCATCACCATAAAATGTACCTTCCGAGTTAGTTGCGTAAGCCCGTACATGGTAAATCGTTAAGGATGTTAATCCTGTTATATTACTTGTAAATATACCTACACCTGTACCATCAGTAGTATTTGAATCAGCAGTTGTGGGATTTGCAGTTGTGCTCCAGCATACTCCCCGTGCAGTTATTTCAGCTCCTCCATCAGATGTAATATTTCCACCAGATGTTGCTGTTGTAGCAGTAATGGAAGAGATTGCTGCTGTAGAAATGGTAGGAATACCTAAGGTGGTAAATGAAACCTCAACACCATAAGCTGTGCCTGCACTATTGGAAGCGAAAGCCTTTACATAATAAGTAGTACCCGGAGTAAGATTAGTTAAACTGCTGATAAATACGCCAGTACCATCGCCATCTTCGGTATGGCTATCTGTAACAGTCGGGTTTTGACTTATACTCCAGCAAACTCCTCGGGTAGTCACTGCAGCTCCGCCATCTGCCGTTACGTTTCCACCACCAGTTGCAGTTGTTGAAGTTATCCCGGAAATTGCTGTTGAAGTTACTGTTGGAATTATTGGAACTTCAACGGTATTGGTAGTAAATGAAATATCTGACCCGTACCCAGTACCAACTGAATTGGTTGCATATGCCCGTACATGATAAGTCGTTCCTCCTGTTAATCCGTCCAGATTGCTTACAAAAGAACCTGTTCCTGTTCCGTCAGAAGTTTTTGAATCTGCTATTGTTGGATTTGTATCAGGACTCCAGCATACACCTCTTGATATAACAGAAGCTCCTCCATCATCCGTTACATTTCCACCGCTGTTTGCTGTAGTTATTGTTATAGCACTTATCTCTGTTGTTAATAGCTTAGGTATCTCAGGTGGTATTGAACTTGTAGAAAAAGACAATTCATTCCCATAAGCAGTACCTGCACTGTTTGTTGCATAGGCTCTTACATAATAAGTAGTGCTAATTGTTAATCCCGTTATTTTACTTGAATAGATATCTGATCCTGTATCATCAGAAGTTTTTGAATCAGCAGTTGTAGGACTTGTAGTTGTGTTCCAGCAAACACCACGTTCAGTAACGGGTGCTCCTCCATCATTTGATATCTCTCCTCCACTTGAAGCAGATGTACCAGTGATTGATGAAATAGCAATTGTTGTAATTGTAGGGATTGACGGTGATAAGGTAGAAAAACTTACCTCTTTCCCATATACAATTTTAGCTCCATTGCTAATGTATGCTTTTATGTAATATTTTGAATTGGATTCCAGATTTGTTAACTGACTGGTAAATCCACCTGTCGGAGGTGTTCCAAGTTGTGTCTTTGATCCTGTGGTGCTTACACCAGGTGAAGTTCCGTAACAATGACCATGCTGAGTAGCGCCTTCTCCCAGGTCTATCACCATTCCTGATGCTTCTGCAGAATTGGTCAGGATATTTGTAACCTCACTTGTTAAAACCAGCATTGATTTTTCCAGTTTCCTACATGTAGTTGTGACTATTGCGAATAGCCCTGTAAAAACAAGCAAAAAGAGATTACTTATAATTCCTTTCATAGTATTTGTGTTACTATTTATTAGGAATGAAAGAACTTGTAAAAGTCACGACAAAGTTATGAAAGGGTTAGATGCAAGTCAAATAAAAATCCACACATCCGAAATCATCATCTAATGGATATCCTGAACTATCTAATGGGCCTCCATATTTGCTATGCTCTGAGTGACCGGATTTTCCATCATTAGCCCTTTTATCATTTGTAAAACAAAGGGGATCCCAAAAACCTTCAATCAAATTCCGTTAACGGCGAGCCGTTGCGAAGGGCCAAGCGTTAATAAACAGCCTGGCAGGCTGTTTTAGTGATGAGCCTGCCTGCAGGGGAGCGAATTTTCGGCATATGAAGTGGGGTTATTGAATGACTAAAGCAAGGCTTATGCAATAACCCACAGGGCTTGGCCTTGCCTGCCCTGTGAAGTGTAACGAAACAGGGATGTGTCATGAAACCTGCATTAAAGAAATTCCATTTTTTTACACTATTTTTTTGCAGGTTCAATCAGACCCTTGAAATGAAATGATTTCTGATTAAATATTGCTTTATGCAAACCCACGTATGGCGATTAAAATTGGATGCCGCAGGCGAGCACTTATCAATAGTGAGGGTTGCGATTTGTGTTGCACGCATAAGCCTATAGATACTGGTGCAACGCAAAGAGAGCAACACTCACACCTATTTACCTGGTTTAGATAAATTGCTAAAAAGCCCGAACGGCTCGCACCTTTAAGGCGACGTCCTTACGGGCGAGAAACCAATCGCCTTCGTTGAAGTGCAGTCTCCATGCGCTACGGTAAT
>DATKTA010000032.1:0-286991 GCA_035531395.1 Bacteroidales bacterium | reverse complement strand
GAGGTGAGTGGTGAGTGGTGAGTGGTGAGTGGTGAGAGGTGAGAGGTGAGTGGTGAGAGGTGAGAGGTGAGAGGTGAGAGGTGAGAGGTGAGAGGTGAGAGGTGAGAGGTGAGAGGTGAGAGGTGAGAGGTGAGAGGTGAGAGATGAGAGATGAGTACGAGATGTAAGAGATGAACCTTTGGATAACTGAGGTGTTTATCTGAAATGGAAAAAGCTTTAAAAAATATAGCAACAATTCTTGATCCTCCACCATACCATATGGTTGGAGATGGTTTCAGGGTTCATAATTTTTTCCCATCACAACCTCAGATAGGTGTGCAGGGCATGAGTCCGTTCTTCCTTATGGATTATGGAGCAAAATGGACAGTTGCACCATCAGAAAAACAGAGAGGTGTAGGTGTTCACCCGCACAGGGGAATAGAAACAGTAACCCTTGCTTATCATGGCAAGGTAGCTCATCATGACAGTTCAGGGAACAGCGGGATCATAGGAGAAGGTGATGTACAATGGATGACAGCCGGTGGAGGAGTGCTTCATAAAGAATACCACGAGAAGGAGTTTAGCAGGGAGGGAGGACTATTTCAGATGGTTCAGTTATGGATCAACCTGCCGGCGAAAGACAAGATGACGCCTGCGCGATACCAGTCAATCGAGAATAATATTATGGGGAAATATATATCTGAGGTGAATGATTACAGTGTTGATGTTATTGCAGGTGAATATAAAGGGGTGGCAGGACCTGCACTTACATTCTCACCTGTAAATCTTTTTAATGTCAGGATGCTTGCAGGCAGTTCGGCAGAATTTTCGTTCCCTGAATCATACAATTCCGGAATCCTTATTGTCGAAGGTGATTTAACGATTAATTTATCAGCAAAAGCATCTGAAAATCAGTACGTCTATTTCGGACATAATGGTGAGAATATAGTGGCTAAAGCAACCTCTGACAGTATTATACTTGTAATGTCAGGTGAACCACTGAATGAACCGATAGCACCACATGGTCCTTTTGTAATGAATACCCGGGAGGAGATACAGAAGGCTTATGAGGATTACTACAACGGAAAATTCGGATATCTTGAGGATTGATAGTGTTATTAACAGATCTATATGGCTCAAATAGTTAAATCACCTGCAATTGTTAAGGCAGCAGGCATTAAAAACAAGATCATAAATGAATATTTCGGACATGTAAACAGTAAAACATCCGAGGTAAGCATAGCTCATATGAAAAGTCCTGAAGGCTGGATTGAACCCGGTCAGTGCCCTGATTTCAATGAATATACTGTCGTGCTTAAGGGACAGCTAATGGTAAAAACAAGAGAAAGTGAATTCATTATCACAGAAGGTCAGGGCATTATGACTCAAAAAAATGAGTGGGTAAGATACAGCACTCCATTTAAAGGAGGTGCTGAATATATTGCAGTATGTCTTCCTGCATTCTCCCCTGAAATTGTTAAGCGGGATGATGATTAGAAAATGAAAAATAGTCAGTTAAAATATCCCGTTTTATTTATTGGGCATGGATCACCTTCAAATATTAATGCTGACAACGCATTTACCAGGGATATGGCAAAACTACAACCACAACTCCCTGACCCTGAAGCCATTCTTGTTATTTCAGCCCACTGGCTGACAAAAGGCACGAAAATAACTTCTGGTTCATCTCCGGGGCAGATCTACGATTTTTACGGATTCCCTAAAGAATTGTACGATGTTGTTTACAAGGCACCCGGCTCTGTTGAGATCGCCCAGAGGATAATTGATAGTGTGGGTTCTTATCTTATAACACCTGATATGCAGAGAGGCATCGATCATGCAGCATGGGCAATCCTTAAGCATATCTATCCCGAACAGAAGATACCGGTGCTGGAGCTTAGCCTTGACATGGAGAAAGAGCCTGCTTCTCATTTTGAGCTCGGGAAAAAACTGGCTGTACTGCGCAGGAAGGGAGTCCTTGTAATTGGCAGCGGGAATTTGGTTCACAACCTGTATGAAGTTGATTTAAATGATAATGCCCCGCCTTTTCAATGGGCACAGGAATTTGATGAAATAATAAGGAATTCACTTTTAGCAAAAGATTTTGACAGGCTTATAAATTATACCCTTCTGGGAAAAAATGCAATGAGGTCTGTTCCGACTTCTGAGCATTACCTCCCTATGCTTTATACCATGGGAATGATTTCAGAAAATGAGACTATTTCATTTGTCCATGAATCAATACAGAACGCAAGTGTATCTATGAGAAGTTTCATTTTCGGGTAAATAATTCACTAAATGTTCACTAAGGCAATAGTCAGGCTGCCATGCCAGAACCTTAAAGAAGGCCTTTCCTCTTATGATTTGGGCCTTCCCGAATATGAAACAGCTTTTTCTCAGCATGATGCTTATATTTCATCTCTTAAAAACCTTGGAGTAGATGTCAGAATACTGGAAGCAAATAATCTGTTCCCTGACTCAGTATTTATTGAAGATGCAGCCATTTGTGACAGTGAATTTGCAATAATTACAAGACCCGGTGCTCCATCAAGAAGAGAAGAGACAAATGGGATGAGAGAGGTGCTTGATGATTTTTTCAATCACATAGAGGTTATAAATCCACCGGGCACACTTGAAGGTGGAGATGTAATGAAGGTGAATGACCATTATTATGTTGGCATATCCGCCAGAACAAATCATAATGGAGCTGACCAGCTTATAAGAATAATAAATGAATATGGATTGACAGGTGAAAAAGTTCAGCTGGAAAAAATGCTGCATCTTAAAACCGGAATTTCATACCTCGATAAGGACTATATGCTGGTATCAGGAGAACTTTCAGAAAGCCGTCAGTTTTCAAAATACAGGAGAATCATTGTGGAACCAAATGAATGTTATGCAGCCAATTCACTCTGGATCAATGGCAAAGTACTGGTACCAGAAGGATTTCATGACACCAGGAGAAAAATAGAAAAGTCAGGTTTTGAAACTCTGTCCATAAACACTTCGGAATTCAGGAAGGTAGATGGAGGGCTTAGCTGTTTGTCCCTGCGCTTCTGAAAATATTCCTCTAGCTGTTGTTTTTTCTTGCCTTAATGGCAAGATAGACTGTAAAACCAATACCAAGGGCAAGCATAATATACCCCAGATAGGGATATATCTCTTCCCTTATCTCATATAGATAATATCCAATAACAGCAAGACATATATTCCAGAGACCAGCTCCTACAAAAGTGAATAAAATGAAATCGCGAAGATTCATTTTTGCCAGACCGGCGGGTATTGAAATCAGGTGACGTACTCCGGGAACAAGCCGGCCGATAAAAGTCGAGGATCTTCCATTCTTAACAAAATACTGCTCCACATGGATGACCTTTTCCTCAGAAAGCAGAAACAACTTTCCAATCTTCGATGCAGCAAATTTATGAACTAGAGGCCTGCCTAAATAATATGCAAGCGAATAGTTTATTAGGGAACCGGACAATGCTCCAATTGTACCAAAAAGGACAACAAGGAAAACATTCAAATCTCCTTGGGCTGCCTTATATGCAGCAAAAGGAACAACAACCTCCGAAGGCAAAGGGATGAAGGTGCTCTCTATGGCCATCAGCAAGGCAACTGTAAAATAATTAAGATTGGCCATGTACCAGTCAAATAACGAATGAAAGAGCTCTATCATGAGTATAAGAATTTGAATTCTATAATTGATAAGTTGCCAGGCTGCAATAATAACTTTTTTATATGTGATAGGCAACAGGAGATTTGCGGTCATTTCATGAAAATCCCTTTGGCCTGAGTATCAGGCGCGTCGACTGGTCATATGTAACATATTTCCATGCCCAGTTCAAAAAGATGACGAGTTTATTTCTTACACCAACGATACTCATCAGGTGGATAAACATCCATACATACCACCCGAAAATTCCCTGAAAATGAATGAATGGCAGCTCTACAACAGCAAGATTCCTTCCAATTGTTGCCATTGTACCCAGATCTTTGTAATGAAACTCCTTCCCGGGTTTTTCGGCTAATTTGCATTTTAAATTCTTTGCCAGAAGCTTAGCCTGCTGAATTGCAACCTGTGCCACCTGTGGATGCCCTTTGGGGTATTTCTCTTCTGCCATCCAGGCAATATCACCGATGGCATAGATATCCTGCAAACCATTAACCTGGTTATACCTGTCAACAATTATTCTTCCCGTTTTTGTAAAAACTTCTTTGTCAAATCCTTCAATCACATTCCCCCTAATACCTGCAGTCCAGATTATCATTCTCGTAGGAATGTTATTTCCCCTGTCGAGGTATACAGAATTCTCATCACATCCAATTGCTTTTGTATCAGTAAGAAGCTGAACACCTGAATTTTCCAGGAACTCTTTTGCCTTCAGAGATGAATGCTCCGACATCATATTCAGCGGCCGTTCGGCAGCCTCTATAAGATATATCTTTGGTTTGTTTATTCTAAGTTCAGGGTAGTCCCTGGGAACAATATGCTTATTCATTTCGGCCAGGGCTCCGGCAATCTCAACACCCGACGGACCACCGCCGATGATAACTATATTCAGGAATTTTTCCCTCTCCGACTCATTATTAATCATCAATGCATTTTCAAAATTCATCAGCAGGGTGTTCCTGAGATCGATAACTTCGGCAATAGACTTCATGGCTTTTGAGTGCTGTTGCATCTGTACCGATCCGAAAAATGAATTAGTGGCACCATGGGCAAGAACGAGGTAATCAAAACTGATTGTTCCTGCCGATGTAACAAGTATCTTGCCCGATGTATCAATTGATTTTACTTCAGCTTTCCTGATATGGTAATCGGTGAAGTCCTGGAAAATTTTTCTTAAAGGGAAAAGTATTGAACTGGCATCCAGACCGGCTGAAGCTACCTGGTAGAACAGAGGCGGGAACTGATGGTAATTATGCTTGTCGATGATAACAACCTGGTATCCTGAATTTTTCAGTTTTTTCCCTAAGGTAAGACCCCCAAAACCGCAACCTGCAATTACAACCCTTTTCCTGCGGCTATCAGGTATATTAAGCATGGTATGAATAATTAAATCTTATATAAAATTAAATAATCTTCTGAACAGTTTATAATTATTTGAATGAATCGATGCCTTCCTGTTAACTATTTCACAAAAACAGTCCAAAATAAAATATGTTCGTGTGTACTGATGATTTAATTCATCATTTTGTATCTTTGCTTAACTGAGAAATGCCAAAAATATTTCAACCCTTAAAACCACATCTATGAAAAAGCTGATCTTCAAATCATTAACTGTGCTTGCGATCACTTTGCTATTATGTATTTCCTGCAACAAGGGAGGCAGCAAATGGGGTCCGGATATTTATAAACCTGATACTACGTTTAAAATAGTTGGATACATCTCGGGGTGGAGTTTTGACAGGATAGATGAACTTGAGATTGAAAAACTTACATACCTTAACCTTGCATTTGCCAATCCGGATAAGGAAGGAAACCTCTTATGCGATGGAGGTTTTGATGTCAGACCTGTTATTGAAAAAGGACATAATGCAGGCTTAAAGGTTTTCATTTCACTTGCAGGAGGAGGAAGACCAGATACAATAATATGGAAGACTCAGCTTCTGCCTGAGAACAGGACAAAATTTATAGGGAATATTCTCAGATATGTGGAAGAGAACAATCTGGACGGTGTTGATGTTGATATTGAAGGAAACCTTCTCCCCTACGTCGGAGTTAATTACAATCCGTTTGTGGTTGAATTGAGGGATGCCCTTCATTCAAAAGGAAAAGGTATCACAGCAGCCCTGGGGGCAACTCGGTTTCACCATAATGTACACCAGGAAGCGCTTCAGGCATACGACTTCATAAATGTTATGGTTTATGACAAAACAGGGATATGGAGGCCGAACATAATAGGCCCCCACTCTCCATTTTCATTTGCAGAGGAAGCTATTAAATACTGGACCACAGACCTTAAGATACCGCCTGAGAAGATCACTCTGGGAGTTCCCTTCTATGGATTTGACTTCACTCCAAAGGCAAGGTATATTAATTACAGTGAAATTATTACACAGGATATCTCTCTTGCATATGTTGATTCAACAGGTATGAGGTATTACAATGGAATTCCTATGATAGTGAAGAAAGTAGAGCTGGCAAAGAAAACTCTGGGTGGTGTAATGATATGGGAAATCTCTACCGATGCAACAGGTGATCTTTCTCTGCTCCGGGCACTTTATCAGACTGTAAAGGCTGGAAATTGCCCTGTTACTACATTTTTCAGGGATGAGGATGGTGATGGTTTCGGCAGCATGGCAAAACCATTCCAGGCATGTACTGCACCTGATGGATTTGTGGATAATATGGATGACAAAGATGATACAGATGCCTCCAGGCATTAGTAAATACAGCGCTCTGGCTCTTGCATCCGTTGCCCTTATTGCAGGTAATAATAAGACAGAAAAGAAACCCAATGTCATCGTTATTATGGCTGATGATATGGGATACGAATGTCTGAGTTGTTATGGAAGTCTGTCATACAGAACACCAGTACTTGATTCACTTGCTTCACATGGAATCCTTTTCGGCCAGTGTCATTCGCAACCGCTGAGTACTCCCTCGCGGGTGAAACTGATGACCGGACTTTACAATTACAGAAATTATGATTATTTCGGGCACCTGGCAAATGATCAGCTTTCCTTCGGATCAGTCATGAGTGAGGGAGGCTATTCGACTTGTATTACAGGCAAATGGCAGCTTAATGGCCTGGCCTATAAGGACATCATAACAGACTGGAATGATAACACCCGTTCCGTAAAATTCGGGTTTGATGAATATTGTTTATGGCAATATACAAGAACCCAGCCTGAAGGAGAAAGATATTCAGCGCCGCTTATTGAACAAAACGAGGTGGCTCTTGAAACTGACCAGGATGATTATGGACCAGATATCTTTTCAGATTATGTTCTCAACTTTATCGAAAGGAAAAAAGATGTGCCCTTCTTTATATATTATCCGATGGTATTGGTTCATGACCCTTTTGTTCCTACACCAGATTCAAAGGACTGGATAAATAAGGATCTCCGTTACAAAAAAGACACATCATATTTTAAGGATATGGTGGAATATACTGACAAAATTGTAGGTAGAATTGCATCAAAACTCCATGATCTTAATCTTGATGACAATACCATATTGATTTTCATTGGCGATAACGGAACAGGAAGATCAATCTATACCAGAACAAATACAGGGGTGATCAGGGGAGGGAAAGGCAATACTACCGATGCCGGAACGCATGTTCCAATGATTGTCTATTGGCCTGAGACCATAAAAAAAGGCTCTTTATATAACGGATTGATAGAATTCAGCGATTTTTTCCCCACTCTGGCAGACATAGCTGGCATAGATATAAACTGCGATGGTAAAAGTTTCTATAAACTTCTTACCGGGAAAGGGTATGAGCCTCGAAAAACCCTGTCTGTTCATTATGATCCGCGATGGAGCCCAGATGTGAATAAATTCAGGAACCAGTTTGTCAGGACCGAAAATTACAAACTCTATTCAGATGGCAGGTTCTTCTATCTTAAAAATGACATTGAGGAAAAATATCCACTGAAAACTGACTCATTATCTTTTGAAGAAAAGGAAACTCTTGACTTTTTAACCGTGGATATGAAGAGACATCCTGTCTGGGTAAAAAAGGAATAGCCGTATATTAACCCGCGAAGAGGTTAAATCACAATTTCCCGCAGACGGCCAATGATCTGGTCTTTGAATTACTGAACATTACCTGTATTTAAAAGGCTCTCCCGAATGTATATTCTGAAGAGAATAAGATCTATAAACATGGTTTTAAAGTTTCCTTCTTTTTTATGTTTATTTCCGGCCAGAATCGTTTAATATTGATATAAAAGTTGATCCGACGTTATCACTAATTTCCCGGAGAAATGATACAGAAAAGTATTTAATCAAACCGGTAAAAAATTAAAGATGAAAAACAATATGAAAAATGCAACTGTAACCATGAATAATAGAAGTAACCAGTCCATTCTGGTTTACTTATTGTTTCTTATTTCAGGAGTATTATTCGCTTATAATGGTGCTTTTGCTCAAAAAAGGAGCAGCAATAATTATGACATTGCTGCTTTTGTATGGCCATCCTATCACCCTGACGACAGGGCTAAAATATTCTGGCCCGATGGAATCGGAGAATGGCAGACTGTAAAAGATAATAAACCAAAGTACGAAGGGCATGAGCAGGCACGTCAGCCTTTATGGGGATATATCAATGAAGCAGATCCATATGTAGCTGAGATGGAGATCGAAGCAGCAACTGATCACGGGGTAAACGTTTTTATTTTCGACTGGTACTGGTACGATGGCTTACCTTTCCTCGAAGGCCATCTGAATGACGGATTTCTGAAAGCAAAAAATAATGAGAAGATGCGGTTTTACATCATGTGGGCCAATCATGATGCAGTAATGACATGGGACAAAAGGAACGCAGGAAAGGTGGATGAAAGTGTTAAAATATGGCGGGGAGGTGTTGACAGAAGAGAATTTGAGATTATTGTTCACAGAATGATTGACAAATATTTTCACCTGCCAAACTACTATAAAGTTGACGGCAAACCGAGTTTTATGATCTATGATCTGTCGGAATTCATCAACGGGCTGGGAGGTGAAAAAGAAGCAAAGGATGCGCTGGACTGGTTCAGGAAGGAGGTAATGAAAGCCGGCTACAAGGGACTAGATTTGCAATTGACACTGCGCAGCATCGGGTATAAAATTACAGGAATTGCAGGTGAAATCATTGGCACTCAGGAAAAAATGGTGAAAAACCTGGGCTTCAATGGCATAACACATTATCAATATGTTCATTTTACTGATGTTGACAGAGACTATAATGCAATCAATGCTGATGTTTACAGGGAATGGGAAAGAATTGAAAACGCTTTTGAAGTGCCCTACTACCCGCATGTCTCAATCGGGTGGGACAACAATCCGCGATTCGAAATGTTTCGCGCGGGTGTTGTTAAAAATAACACACCCGTGAACTTCGAGAAGGCGCTGATAATGGCAAAAGAATATGTTGACAAACATCCGTACCAGGCACTATTGATTACCATAAACAGCTGGAATGAATGGACTGAAACAAGTTACCTTCAGCCATGTACTCTTTACGGTTACGGATATCTAAATGCAGTGAAGAATGTATTTAAACCCGTTAAATGAACCTGTCAAATACGGATTTATTAAGCTAGTAAGTTGAAGAAAATCCATAAACCTGCCCATGACCGGGTTTGCCGGATTTGAATTATGCTATTATTTCCCAGCCAGAACTACAGAGCCTCTTCCCCTGAATGCCTTAACCCATCCCGGTATTGCATTTGAAAATATTATTATCACGCAAACCAGGATCACTAAAGTAAGAACCAGATTAATAATACCGGGAACGGCAGAGGCAGCATCAAATGCCTGAGGCAGATAGATGTTCTTTATATTTAAGATAGCTGCAGTTATGGTAGTTATTCCAACAAAAAGCATTGGTAGAATGGTGATCCAGGCATATTTAATCCTGCCCCGGTTAATAATGAACGATGTGCCTACTGCAAGGGCAATAGTGGCCAGGAGCTGGTTTGCGGTGCCGAACATTGGCCAGATTGTTGAAACGGAACCCGTATAAATAAAATAGGCCCAAGCAAATACGACAATTGAGGTAGCAATAAAGTTACCCGGAAGCCAGTCAGTTCTCTGGAAAGGTTTATATACTCTGCCCAGAGCCTCCTGCAATAAAAATCTACCTATCCTGGTTCCGGCGTCAATAGTTGTCAGGATAAACAATGCTTCAAACATTATGGCAAAATGATACCAGTACGACATCAGATGATTCATTCCGGGTATCGAAGAAAAGATATATGCCATTCCTACTCCGAGTGATACAGCTCCTCCGGTTCGGCCTGCTATCTCTTCACCAACAGCGACAGAAAGCTGTTCAAGATTTGTTTCAGTAAATCCCATTGCATGAAGTTTAGGGAGTAATGCCTGGAACTTCTCAACCGGAACATTAATCTGAAAATAATCAAGGGGGAGCAGGCTGGTTGCAGCAATAAGGGCCATTATGCTAACCGCTCCCTCTGTAAGCATTGAACCAACCGCAATTACCTTTACATCAGCTTCTTTCATTATCATCTTAGGTGTTGTACCGGAACTGACAAGAGAATGAAATCCCGATATAGCCCCGCATGCTATTGTAATGAAAAGATATGGAAAAAGCTTCCCAGGAATTACCGGTCCTCCTCCGGCAGTAAATTCGGTAAAGGATGGCATTTTGATCTCAGGTGCTACAATAATCAGACCTATTGCCAGGAGTCCGATAACAGATATCTTCATTATTGAACTTAGATAATCACGTGGCGACAGAAGCAGCCATACAGGCAATACTGATGCGAAGAATCCATAAACAGCAATAAGAATGGTCAGTGTCTTATGATCGAAAGTAAACCATGAAGCAAATTGAGATTGGGGAATATACCTTCCCAGCACAACTGCCAGGATAAGAAGGATCACTCCAATTATTGTCCCGTCAAGAGTTTTTCCCTTCCTTATTTTAAACATCCATATTCCCATAAGTATGGCAATTGGAATAGTCATTGCAATGGTAAAGGTACCCCAGGAGCTTTCAGCCAGGGCATTGACTACTACCAGCCCGAGTCCGGCCATCGCTACTATTATTATAATTATAATGGCAATTGAAGTTGTGATCCCACCGACCTTATTTATTTCAGTTCTGGCAATTTCAGCAAGTGATTTGCCATCATGCTGCACAGAAGCAGTCAATATCACATAATCATGGACAGCCCCTGCCATCACTGCACCGATAAGCATCCAGAGAAAGCCCGGCATAAACCCGAACTGCGCAGCAAGGACTGGCCCTACGAGGGGACCGGCACCCGCTATTGCTGCAAAGTGATGTCCGAACAGTACCCATTTGTTCATAGGATAATAATTCTGACCATCGTAAAGCCTGTGGGCAGGTGTCTGGGCAAGATCATTTCTTACAGCAACCTTAGCTCCTACAAAGCTGAAATAGAATCTGTAAGCCAGTGCAAATATTGCCACGGTTCCAATAACAAAGGGCACTGCGTTCATGTAAGAAAAATTAGATTTTTATACCGGAAAAATAATCAAATTTGCTATCATCTGCAATCATGAATTCCTGGATATTTACTAAATTGCAGTATAACTTATCCTGAAAATATTATTGAAATGGAAGTATTGAGAAATTTTGATCTACTGACAAGATATGCAGATAAATTTCATAAAGAGGATGCTCTCTGTTTTAAACCTCTGGGCAAATGGGAAAAATACAGTTCGGAAGATTATATCAGCTATTCTGAAAACTTTTGCAGAGGCCTTTATGAACTGGGGTTCAAAAAAGGAGACAAGATCATTACAGTTTCAACCAACCGGCCTGAATGGAACTTTGCTGATATGGGAATGGCAATGTTAGGTATAGTGCATGTCCCTGTTTTTGCATCACTCAATAAATCAGAATATCAATACATCATTAAGGATTCAGGGGCTAAAATGATCCTGATCTCTGATTCCAGACTTTACAAAAATGTGAGTCAGGCTTTTATTTTTCAGGATTTCTCATCACTCGTTTATACTTTTGACACTGTTGAGGGAGTTAATAACTGGACTGAGATAGTAACCCTTGGAATATCTGCGGGTAAAAAAAATGATCTGCAGATCAAAAATATAAAGGCTTCAATCAGTGAGAATGATTTTGCTACACTTATTTACACTTCAGGCACAACCGGCAAGGCAAAGGGAGTAATGCTTTCTCACAGGAACCTGGTATCTAATTTCATCTCTGCTGCTTCAGTCTTTAACCTTAATTCCACCGATAAATACCTTAGTATTTTACCTTTATGCCATGTTGGCGGGCGAATGGGCAATTACCAGACGCAATTCAGCGGTACCAGTATTTATTACGCTGAGAGCATGGGCAGTATAGCCAGCAATATGCAGGAGATCAAACCTGACGGGTTTGATGCTGTGCCACGTGTACTGGAGAAATTTTACGATGTAATTGTATCAAAAGGCAAGAAGCTTACCGGAATAAAAAAATTACTCTTTTTTTGGGCTTTGAAACTCGGTTTGAGATATAAACCTTTTGGTGAAAATGGATGGTGTTATGAAATAAAATTAAAAATTGCCGATAAACTGATCTTCAGTAAATGGAGAACTGCTCTTGGAGGAAATGTCAGGTTAGTCGGATGCGGGGGAGCAAGCCTTCCTCCAAGACTTGAAAAGATTTTCTGGGCAGCAGGAATTAAAATTATAAATATGTATGGACTTACTGAAACCTCCCCAATCATTACAATAAACAGGACACATAAAGGAGGGATTAAACTGGGATCGGTCGGATATGTTATTGAAGGCGTTGAGGTTAAGATAGCTGAAGATGGAGAGATACTTTGCAAAGGCCCCAATGTAATGACAGGCTATTATAATGATCCGGAACTGACAGCTTCAGTTATTGATAAGGAAGGGTGGTTTCATACTGGTGATATAGGCTTCCTTGAAGAGGAAAAGTTCCTTATGATAACCGACCGTAAAAAAGAAATATTCAAACTTTCAAATGGTAAATATATTGCCCCCCAGCCTATTGAGAACATTTTAAGGGAATCTGACCTTATTGACCAGATAATGGTGGTTGGTGAACATGAGAAATTTGCCAGCGCTCTTATCTCACCAAACTTCAAGTACTTTGACGATTTGAAAACACATGGTAAGATCGTGTTTTCTGATCCGGGGGAAATGATTACAAAACCTGAAGTACAATCATTATTTAATTCAGAGATAGAAAAGATTAATAAAAGACTCAGTCCTTCAGAAAGAATAATCAGGTTCAGGCTTGTCCCTGATGAATGGACACCTGCATCGGGGGAACTCTCTCCCACTCTTAAACTCCGGCGGCAGTTTATCACCGACAAGTACAGTAAACTGCTCGAGCAGGTATATAATAAATAATCTGTAGAGTACTGATGAAGATCATCAATGTAAGAGACAGAAAAACAAAGAGGCAATTCCTTGAAGTTGCAAGAATTATCTATACGAATGACCCGGTATGGGTCTGCCCCTTCGATAATGAAATAGAAGCAATTTTTGACACTGAAAAGAATCCTTACCATAAACATGGTGAAGTTGAAAGATGGATACTGGTCGATAATGACAATAATCTGATTGGAAGAATTGCTGCCTTTATAGACAGGAATCTGGCTTTCAGCTATGATCAGCCGACAGGCGGAACAGGATTTTTTGAATGCATAAATGATACCCGGGCAGCATTCTTGCTGTTCGATACTGCAAAAGAATGGCTGACATCAAAAGGTATGGAAGCTATGGATGGCCCCATTAACTTCGGAGAAACCGATAAATACTGGGGACTGCTCGTTGACGGATTCACACATCCTTCATTTGAAGTGCCTTATAACCATAAGTATTACAGGGAATTATTTGAAGCTTACGGATTTATGACATATTATAAGATGGAGGGATTCCATCTTGACCTTACCCAACCTCTCTCAGACAGGTTCATAAAGATCGCCGAATGGGTAACTAAAAAGCCAGGTTATGAATTCCGTCATTTCACCTGGAAGGAACAGGATAAATTCACAGAAGACTTTGCTACTGTATTTAATGAAGCATGGGCTTCATTCAAGAAAAACTTTGAACCTCTCGAAGCAGTCTATATAAGAGGGGTACTTAAAAAAGCCAAAGCGATTATTGATGAGGAGTTTATTTGGTTCGCCTATTTCGATGGAAAACCCATTGCAATCTACCTTATGTTCCCTGACCTCAACCAGATCCTGAAACACCTTAATGGCAAACTGAACCTGATAAACATGATAAAATTTCTTTACCTTAAAAAGAAGAAGACCATGACCAGGGCAAAGGGACTGCTTATGGGGGTAATTCCAAAATTTCAGAATCATGGTATTGAATCTGCTTTTATCCTGAAAATTAACGAGGTCATAAGGCGCAAATCACATTACAGGGAAGTGGAGTTTTCGTGGGTAGCTGATTTCAATCCGAAAATGAGAAAGATCTTCATCTCTGTCGGTAGCATCCCTGTAAAGCATTATATTACATACAGATATCTTTTTGACAGAACAAAAGAATTCAAGAGATACCCAATACCATTAAACGAATGAATTACGACATAGTTGTAATTGGAGGAGGACTTGGCGGACTGACTGCCGGTGCAAAGCTTACCAGAGAGGGAAAGAGAGTATTGCTTATTGAACAGCATTCACAACCAGGAGGCTGTGCCACAACATTCAGGAGACATGATTTCACTTTTGAAGTAGGGCTTCATGAAATGGATGGTCCATCGTCCCGCGATATGAAAAACAGGATCTTTACAGACCTGGAGGTTTTTGATAATGTTCAGTTTATCAGGGTGCCTGAATTCTTTCATTTTGTAAATGACAGGATCAATATTACAATACCTCATGATCCTTCTGCTGCCGGTGCGATACTTAAGGAACGATTCCCTGAAGATGCAACCGGTATTGATGAATACTTCAGGCATATTCTTAATCCAAAGAAAAAAGCTGCAGGAGAAGAAACTCCTGAAGACATAAGTGTAGGCGAATTCCTCGATTCAATAATTAATAATGAAGATTTAAAGCTGATCCTCCTCGGAAATCTGGGGTATTTTCATGACGATCCATTTTCATTATCTCTGGCATACTATTCCATTGCCCAGGGAAGCTATTTCAACGGAGGTGCAAGCTATATCAAAGGGGGCTCTCAGAAACTATCCGATCACCTGGCAGAATATATAAGAAAACATGGAGGTGAGGTGATGCTGAATCATCTTGTAACAGGTATAAATGAAGAAAATGGAAAACTGACCGGTGTGATGTACCGGCAAAAAGGAAAGGACAATTCAGATATACTCAAGGCTTATGCAGATGAGATTATCGTAAATGCTGCAGTGCCACTGCTGGCTGAAATGGTGTCCGGAGAACTTAAAGCAAGCCTGGTTAAAGAGATCAGGAAACAGAGAACCGGAGCTTCCCTTCTTACTGTATATTTCGGGTTCAAAAGCAATCTTAGAACCCTGGGGCATAATCATTATTCGACTTTTTTCTTTGATAATTCGATAAAATCACAAACAAATATATTGGCAAACAACCGAGGGGATTTCAGAAGGAGGAGCTTTACTTTTGTTGACTACGGACAGATCGATTCAGCTATTGCTCCAGAGGGAAAATCAGTTGGTGCTATATGCTGCATCGACTATACATCATTTTGGGATGATCTTTCACAGGAAGAATATAAATCAAAAAAAGAAGAGGTTGCAAAGATCTTCATAAAGAGGCTGGAGAAATATATCCCGGGAATAACTGATGTTATAGAGTATTGTGAGGTTGGCACTCCGACTACTGTCAGGCGATATACTCTCAATCCGGAAGGAGCTGTTTATGGCTTTGCACAAACACCTGGCAGAATTTTGATTGACACTTCAGGTCTACCTGCTAACCTGCACTTTGCATCAGCATGGGGAAAAACTGGCGGGGGTTTTTCAGGTGCTATTTACAGCGGATACCTGTGTGCCATTAACATACTCAGGAAAAGGAAATAAAATTACCAATCAAGTTTAAATTAATTAAAGAATGACAACTTAATGAAGTTGGATCATCTTTTACGGCTGATCCTTTCGTCTAAAGGCTGTGAGATAATTATCGGTACCCTTTCAACAAGCGTATTTGGCGAATCCAGCTGCAAGGCTCTTTCTTCAGGGATGCTGATATGCCTTACCAGATTCTGAATTGTAAGAATGAAATTTTCAGTCTTTGTCAGCTTAATATCCCTCATCATTACCCTTTCAATAAGAATAAATTTAAAATCAGGCAGAAATCCATATTTCTTTATTGAACTGAAACCGCTTTCCAATTCTATCTCACCTGATTTTGTCAGATCCTCAAGTACTTCTTTGAAATAGAGATTTATCTTGGGATCGATCCTGAATCCGATGTAGAAATCAATCCTGATCAGGATTTTGGGAATGATATGGGTAACTTTATATTCGAACCGATACGGCTCATCCACCCTGTCAACATGCAAAAGCCAGTAGGTATCGGCCCTTTTAGGCTGCTTGCTGAAAATGGAATAGATGACTTTCGATTCAACCTGGTTAAGGTTGTTTGCTTTTATAATATATACCAGATTGGTTGCAAATTTTGGAACTGTCTCATCTTTAACTATATCCCTGAATAATTTTAAATAATTGTCGAGATTTGTAAAAGTTATACGTCGGTTTCTGATTTTTCTTCCAAAATACCATCCAAACATGATCAGAAAATATATTGAGGCAAGCAAAATGGTGAACCATCCTCCATGTGCGAATTTGTTAAGGTTCGCAACCAGAAAAGTACCCTCCAGACTAAGAAACACTGTCATCAGTAATATCACCAAACGGTAATTGACCTTTGTTTTATAAAGATAATACGACAACAACAATGTTGTCATTATCATGGTAATGGTTATAGCCAGTCCATAAGCAGCCTCCATATTAGCTGATTCTCTGAAGAAGATCACTACCAGACTGCACATGAAAAACAATGACCAGTTTACAAAAGGAAGATAAACCTGCCCTTTCACAAGAGTAGGATTAACAATTTTGACTTTAGGCCAGAAATTTAGAGAAACCGCTTCACCCAGCAAAGTGAATGATCCGCTTATTAATGCCTGACTTGCAATTATTGCAGCAGCAGTGGAAATTATTACACCAAAGAGAAGAAACCATTTCGGCATCATATGAAAAAAAGGATTCATATCCTGACCAGTAGTGTAATTCATCATAAGCCATGAACACTGTCCAAAATAATTCAGTAACAACATGGTTTTTACAAAAATCCAGGAAATCTGAATATTTCTCCGGCCGCAGTGACCCAGGTCTGAATATAATGCCTCAGCACCGGTAGTGCATAAAAATACGGCTCCAAGAAGCAGGAAACCTCCGGGATATTCCAGCAAAAACTTTGCTGCAAACATAGGATTTACAGCCTTAAAGATCTCGGGATACTTTATAACTTGTGAAAATCCAATTATTCCCAGCATCAGAAACCAGATTAACATTATTGGCCCGAATGCAACCCCGACAAATTTCGTCCCGAACTGCTGAATAAAAAAGAGTAATGCAAATATCAGCAGTACAATAGTGATTACCGGTATATCCGGATTGAATAATCTCAATCCTTCTATTGATGAAGTAACTGTAATTGCAGGTGTTATAACACCGTCTGCGAGTAATGCGCCCCCTCCTATCATCGTGAGAATGGCTGCCCATGTAGTTTTCCTCCTGATTAGTGCGAAAAGTGCAAAAATTCCACCTTCACCCTTATTGTCAGCTCTTAGTGTTATAATAACATATTTGATTGTAGTCTGCAGTGTGAGTGTCCAGAAAATACATGACAATGAACCAATTACAAGAAGTTCACTAAAATTGTCACTTTCTCCGGAAACTATTGCTTTTACGGTATAAAGAGGACTGGTTCCTATATCTCCGAATACTATTCCAAGTGTTACCAGAACTCCTGCAAAGGAGATCTTATTAAAATCGGAACTATAACCCTGATGTTTCATGCTATTTCATTTGAAGCCGAAATCATAAATAACATATTTTTCCGAGAAGATCCTGTGGATATTTTTTAGTTTTAACTGAGCCGTTTTATTCTCTGACTTATAGGCTGATTGATTGTTATCGGGACCTGTTCTTCAATAGTATTACAGGAATCGAGGTGCAGAGCTTTGATATCTGAAATACATACAAGCCTTGACAGGCCGTGAAGAGTAAGTGTGAAGTTCTCACTGTTTGAAAGTGTATAATCACGCGGCATTATCCTGTCGATGAGCACATATTTAAAATCAGCAGGCAGTTCATGTTTCCTTAATGACTGGTAACTGCTGTTGAGCTTAATTTCACCGGAATTGACCAGATCTTCAAGTATCTCTTTGAAATAGAGGTTAATTTTTGGTTCTACTTTAAACCCTATATGAAAATCAATCCTCATGAGCACTTCCGGAATAATCTGGCTAACCTGGTATTCAAACCTGTTTGGTTCATCAACTACATTCACATGGAGAAACCAGTATGTGTCTGCACGCTTAGGCTGCTTATGAAAGATGGAATAAATAACCTTTGATTCAACCTGGTCAGGTTTATTGGCTTTTATAATATAGACAAGGTTTGTGGCTGTTCTGGGCACGGAAACATCCTTCGAAAGATCCTTCAGAGGTTCAATATATTTGTCGAGGTTGGTAAATGTAACATAGCGATTTTTAAGCTTTCTTCCGAAATACCAGCCATACATTATTACAAAGAAGACTGATGCAAGCAGTAATGTAAACCATCCGCCATCATTAAATTTATGGAGATTGGCAACCAGAAAGCTACTCTCAATTGTCAGGAAAACCATAAAAATTATAAGTACCAGCCTGTGGTTAACCCCCTTTTGGTACAGATAGTAAGTCAGCAGAAATGTCGTCATCATTTCTGTAATGTTTATTGCAAGTCCGTATGCTGCTCCCATATTGGCAGATGCCCTGAAGAAAATTACAACCAGGCTGCATGCAAACCAGAGATACCAGTTTACAAATGGCAGATATACCTGTCCCCTGACCTGCGTGGGATTCAGCACCCTCACTTTTGGCCAGAGATTAAGCGAGATCGCTTCCTTAACAATTGTAAATGAACCGCTTATTATTGCCTGGCTTGCAATAATTGAAGCGGCGGTGGCAAGCAGGATTCCGGGTATCAGGAACCACTTTGGCATAATGGTAAAGAATGGATTTGTTCCCATTGCAGAGCTGCTATTTTCCAACAGCCAGGCACCCTGACCAAAATAATTCATCAGAAGGGCCACCTTGACAAATATCCAGGCAACCTGGATATTTGATCTGCCGCAATGACCCAGATCAGCATAAAGTGCTTCCGCTCCGGTTGTAGCAAGAAATACTGCTCCTAACAGGATAAAACCACCGGGATATTCTCCCAGAAGCCTTGCGGCGTAAACAGGATTAACTGATTTGAGTATCTCAGGCATGTGGATTAATTGTGAAAAACCCACAGCTCCAAGTACTGAGAACCAGATTACCATGATCGGGCCGAACGAACTGCCTACCTTTGTGGATCCGAACTGCTGAATGAAAAATAGAACGCCAAAAATAATAAGCACTATCGGAACAATAGGTATTTCCGGATTAAGTAATTTTAAACCTTCCACAGATGATGTGACAGTTATAGCTGGTGTAATCACACCATCTGCCAGGAGCGCTGCACCTCCAACCATTGTCAGGAGTGCTGCCCAGGAGGTCTTTCTGCCCATCAGCGCAAATAAGGATAGAATTCCGCCTTCACCCTTGTTATCAACACGAAGGGCTATTATAATGTATTTTGTTGTGGTCTGAAGAGTTAGTGTCCAGAAAATACAGGAGAGGGATCCATAAATCAGAAGCTCATTAAACTCGGCGCCTCCTTTCACGATGGCCTTCATCACATATAACGGGCTTGTACCCAGGTCCCCGAATACAATTCCGAGCGTCACCAAAACACCTGCTGCAGATAGTTTTCCTATATCCAGGTGCCTTTCATTCCCTGCCATGAGCTTTTCCTTTTCTTATTGTCAACCGTTAAAAATTGAACAAAAACGGCCAAAGATACTCATAAAATACTATCCCTAGATTGATTTATTCCGATAATTTTGATTCTCTGACAAGCCAGCTGACGGCCAGTTCCACAACCTGGTTGTAGTTCTCAATGCCACTGGTTACCTGATTAGTTTTAAGATACACATCATAAACCTTCTCATGAGCATGTTCCATGACTTCGTTCTGCAACCCGTAATAATACTTTTGCCTGAACCGTAGCTCCTCAAGTACCGGTTTATCAAGTTTTCTGAGATATTCATGATAGTCACTGAAATACTGTGCATCCTCCATGAAATATAGGAGAAGAGCCAGGTATCCCGAATAATTAAGTCTTCTGTCAGAAGTTTTTGTACATACTATAAATGCTACAAGGTTTGCATCTGATTCACGGGAAACTCCAAACTGATGGGCCTTCTCATGGGCAAGCAAAAAAGGATATTCCATTGGCAGTATCCTTCTGTTAAGATTTATCTCGTTGAAAAAAGGTCCGAAATATCCGCTTATACCGAATTTGACAATCAGATTGCTGAAGATCATTTTTTTTGGCCTTCTGTAACCATTTGGATATTTAATGTCAAGAATGGATGAATTATCAGAATAGGATTCCTCAACCTTCCGGTCTATATCATTGTAATCTTCATTTCCTATGAGTGTATGACTTTTATTTACCATTACAATAACTGAATCAAGAGCTGTTCTGAAGAGCTTCTCATCCACACTCTGCAATTCAAGTCCGATTCTCTTTTCAATATCGGGGCGGAAATAATTAAATCCCCATGATATATAGAAATAAGCATATAACAATGCAAGTATCTGTCCGGTTATAAGCAGTAGTTTCCTGAGCTTGAATTTTTTTCTTATTACCAGAGCTATCCCTACAAGTAAGGAGAATATGGCAAGGAACCAGAAAATATCCCATAAAGAAAATGGCAGAAGTCTGCTGAAGAAAGAGAGAATGCGGGCAAAGACCGTATAAAACCCTTCTGAATAATAATCCTCTACAAATGAAGGATTTTTAATTGCAACTAAAACAAGCAGAAAAACAAATGTTGCTGCAATAAACGGCCATATATTACGAAATAATTTTGACCTTCCTTTTTGATCTTCCATATTAATCACTCTGATTTTGGAAGTGCAAAAATAATTAAATGTATCTTTACTATCATCATCTCTGAATGATTGGTCAAAATCATACCTGCTTAAGAAGGTTTCTGAGACGATCCCTTTTATACCTGCCTGTTATATTCCTTATACCGGTCTTATGTAAAGGTCAATCAAATACTGCAAACAAACTGACCCTTCTTTTCATTGGTGATATAATGGGACATTCAGAGCAGATCTGGTCAGCTGAGGATCGTGAAAAACATATTTACAATTATGATACAGTTTTTACTTACATCAAACCGGTAATTGCAGAAGCGGATATTGCTATTGCCAATTTTGAGGTCACTCTGGCAGGCCCACCTTACTCAGGCTATCCGGCTTTTGTTTCTCCGGCTGCCTTTGCTGTTGCCTGCAAAAATGCGGGGATCGACTGTCTGGTTCAAGCAAACAACCATTCTGCTGATCGCGGAGCAAAGGGCATAAAAAAGACCATAAATATTCTCGACAGTCTTGAAATTATGCATACCGGTACATTTTCTGATCTGAATGAAAGGGAAAAAAGATATCCCTTTTTTTTTGAAAAAAATGGTATCTCCCTGGCTCTTCTTAACTATTCATATGGAACTAATGGAATAACTGTAAGGCAACCGGCTATTTTAAACACTATCGACAGAGAGATAATTGCAGAAGATATTGAAAAAGCGATCTTTAATAAGCCCGACATAATAATAGTATTTCTCCACTGGGGCAAAGAATATGACACCTCACCCTCAAAATCACAGTACGATTTGGCAGATTATCTGTTTGACAATGGCGTTGATATTGTAATAGGTGCACATCCGCATGTTCTTCAGAAGATGGTATGGAACAGTAACATAAATGATGGCAAGGGTACTATTGCAGTTTATTCACTTGGAAACTTCATATCAAACCAGCGCAAACACCGCACCGACGGGGGAGCAATGGCAAGGATTGAGATAACCAAAACAGGATCAGGTGTTAAGATAACCGATGCCGATTATTATCTCACCTGGGTATATACCCCAATTGAAAAATACAGGAAAAGGTTCTTTGTGATTCCATGTTCTGAATTTGAAAACAAACAAAATTTCTTTTCAGATTCCTCTGCTTATCCAAGGATGAAAAGATTTATGAGTGATTCAAGGTCACTGCTGTATAAACAGAATGATAAAGTATATGAAATGATCTTTAACGGCTCATCATGGCTGTTAAATTTTTAACAGAAATAAATGTGATAAATGCATCTTTTTAAGATTTTTTAAACCTGACAGAGAAGCAATCTCGATTTTTATAGATATTATTGCACTTACAATTTATTACTTCACGGCAAAAGGCTAATCCATGGATAATTCCATTGCAATTCTTTCAGTCACTGCTATATCACTGGGATTCTTTCACACCCTTCTGGGACCGGACCATTACCTCCCCTTCATAGTTCTCAGCCAGGCAAAGAACTGGACTCTCAGAAAAACAATGTGGATTACATTCCTTTGTGGATTAGGCCATGTCCTGAGTTCTGTTGTACTCGGACTTATTGGAATAGCAGTCGGCATTTCAGTTATCAGACTAGTAAATGTGGAATCATTCAGGGGCAATATTGCAGCCTGGCTTTTTATTGCATTTGGCCTGGTTTATATGATAATCAGTATTCGAAATCTGCTGAAGAAGAAGAAGCATACTCATTCACATCATCACTTTGGTGGAGAAAAGCACCTACATGAACATGATCATTCTGATGAACATACCCACATTCACCAGTCTGATGTTGTCAAAACAACACCCTGGATACTCTTCCTTATCTTTGTTTTCGGTCCGTGTGAGCCTCTTATTCCGCTTCTCATGTATCCGGCCGCTGAAAACAATATCTCAGGATCAATAATTGTATCAATATTGTTTTCTTTGACAACCATAGGAACGATGATGTCGATTGTACTTGCTTTTAAGCTGGGTTTGAATAAAATCAACCTTAAACCTGTTGAAAAATACAGTCACCTGATTGCCGGATCAATGATATTGTTTTCAGGTTTAGCAATCCAGTTTCTTGGTCTTTAGTATTCTGAATCATAAATAATATTGATATGCAGGGGCATTACTGATTCCTTCCATCAATGATTTATCTCAGGTAACAATTTATTATTAGCTTTGCATATATTTAAAAATCATGATGAATTACGATTATAACACGCAGAGAAAGAGAATGGAGTTGCCGGAATATGGGAGAAATGTCCAGAAGATGGTGGATCATATCAAGACCATTCAGGACAGAGATGAAAGAAACCGTGCTGCCAAAACCATCATTGGAATAATGGGTAATCTCAATCCTCATCTTCGTGATGTTGGAGATTTTAAACATAAACTATGGGATCATCTTGCAATAATTGCCGAATTTGATCTTGACATTGATTCACCCTATCCTGTACCTGAAATCTCAAAATTGAGAGAAAAGCCCAGGGAGATCCCATACATGCAGGGAGAGATAAGGTATCTTCATTATGGACGGATTATAGAACTCATGATACAAGCAGCAACTGAACTTGAGGATGGTGATGAAAAAGAGTATCTTACCACTCTGATCGTAAACCAGATGAAAAAGTCATACATTACCTGGAACCGCAGCCAGGTTGCTGATGAGGTAATAATCAATGACATGAAGGTATTATCGCGGGGAAAACTCAAAATGACTGATGGCGTTAAGATACTGGAGATCAGAGAGCTCATGCCTCAACCTAAAAAGAAACCACAGGGAAAATCTCAGGGGAAACATCAGAACAAACCATACAATAAAAAGAAAGGATACAGCAGACATTAGGCTGTAAAGCGGCGTAATGGCACAAAGGCTCAAAGGTAGAACTGACAAATTTAGCTGCCGTTGAGCCTTTGTGCCGTTGTGCCTTTATGCCATTACTGTCAATTTGTCAATTCAACATCATTGGCAGTAATTTTGTTATCTGCTAAAGTAACTTTGTAACTATGTGAATGATGATGAAGAAAAAACAGAAACCACAGGAAGAAGCGAAAATAAATATCAACACTGAATCAGCTGAAAATAAAGACAATACACCCTCACAGAAAGATCAGGACATAAACAAAACAGGAGTACCGGCTTCAGAACAGCAGCAACAACAATCAGAGGAAGAGAAAGCAGATAATGCCCCTGAGACTGACAAAGTTGAAAATGAACTAAAGGAGACAATGTCAAAACTGGCAGAAATGCAAGATAAATATATCCGGCTTTCAGCCGAATTTGACAACTATCGAAAAAGAACGCTGAGGGAGAAGATGGATATTTCAAAATATGCAGAAGAAAATCTTCTTATCAAAATAATTCCGCTCATGGATGATTTTGAACGAGCACTTAAACATATGGAAGATGCATCCGACTGTGTGGCAATGAAAAGTGGGATAGACCTTATTTATGGTAAATTCAATGAATTCCTCCGGCAAAACGGGGTTAAAGAAATAGAAGCACTTAACAGCAATTTCAATGTTGATATACATGAGGCTGTTGCTAAGGTTCCTGTACCTGAAGAAGATCAAAAAGGTAAAGTAGTTGATGTTATTCTGAAAGGCTATTACCTGCAGGATAAGGTTCTGAGGTTTTCTAAAGTTGTGGTTGGTGAATAATTTAAAGCGTTTTAACAGGATAATTAGTGGCTATTAAAATATTGTAGACAGGATGGGAAAAAGAGATTACTATGAGATTCTGGGTTTATCGAAAGAAGCCACTAAGGATGAGATAAAAAAAGCTTACCGCAAGCAGGCTCTTAAATATCATCCGGATAAGAATCCTGGAGATAAAAAGGCTGAGGAACATTTTAAGGAAGCTGCTGAAGCTTATGAAGTACTCAGCAATGATGAGAAGAAAGCACGATACGACCGTTTCGGACATGCCGGAATGGGAAACTCAGGAGGTGGGTTTGGCGGACATACCATGACAATGGAGGATATCTTCTCATCATTCGGAGATATTTTCGGAGATGCATTTGGAGGATTTGGTGCATTCGGAGGCGGTGGAAGAAGAGGAAGAAGGGTAAATAAAGGCACAAATCTGCGTGTAAAGGTAAAACTAAGCCTTACGGAGATAGCCTCAGGTTGTGAAAAAAAGATCAAAGTATCCAAATACGTTACATGCGATACATGTGGGGGTACTGGTGCAGAAGACTCCTCGAGCATTTCTGACTGCACCACATGCCGGGGTTCTGGTCATGTAACTAGAGTTACCAATACCATGCTGGGGCAGATGCAAACAACTGCAGTATGTCCTTCGTGTGGTGGCGAAGGCAAATCAATAACCAGAAAATGTACATCATGCTACGGTGAAGGGATAGTTCAAAAGGAAGAGGTTATCAAGATCAATATTCCTGCAGGTGTCGGTAAAGGAATGCAGATGACTGTCAGCGGAAAAGGAAATGCCCCCAGAAGAGGAGGTGTAAACGGCGATCTCCTGGTTGTAATAGATGAAGAGGAACACCCTGATCTTATAAGAGAGGGAAATGACCTGATATATAATCTGTTCATAAGTATCCCTGATGCGGTTCTGGGTACACATGTGGAGATCCCTACTGTAGATAACAATGTAAAGATAAAAATAGAACCTGGTACCCAACCGGGAAGAATACTCAGACTTAGAGGTAAAGGCCTTCCTGAAGTTAATGGATATGGCAGAGGTGATCTTCTTGTCAATGTTAATGTCTGGATACCTAAAAGTATCAGCCGGGATGAATTGAAGACATTCGAAAAATTCAGGGAATCAAAATCATTTGAACCTGCTCCTGATAAAAATGACAAGGGCTTATTCGAAAGGATGAGAGGTTATTTCGAAGGCTAAAGTCAACTCAAATATTGCATTAAAACCATAAGCTTTGTAAACAGACTGACTGTTTTTGCAGTGAGGTTTTTTATTTATATTTACACCTCATTATAAATATTAAGTTAAATCACATTTCAATGGCTCTTTTTGAAGCAAATAATGTATCCAAGCAATATGGTTCCCAACTGGCTCTGGATAATGTAAGTATTGCTGTGCCAAAGCAAAGCATCTACGGGCTTCTGGGCCCTAACGGCGCAGGCAAGACAACACTGATCAGGATAATTAACCAGATCACAGGTCCCGACACCGGCGAACTCTTTATTGAAGGGAAAAAGCTTCGACCTGAAGATGTTCAGCAAATTGGATACCTTCCTGAAGAGAGAGGACTTTATAAAAAGATGAAGGTCGGAGAACAGGCCCTGTATTTTGCCCAGCTTAAAGGTCTTTCAAAGGCTGAGGCAATGAGAAGGCTAAAGTACTGGTTTAAAAAACTGGATATTATCGACTGGTGGGGCAAAAAAGTCGAAGAACTTTCTAAGGGAATGGCCCAGAAGGTACAGTTTGTTACAACAGTACTTCATGAACCAAAACTCATTATTTTTGATGAACCATTTACCGGTTTCGATCCTGTTAACGCTAACCTCATCAAGAATGAAATCCTGTTCCTCAGGGAAAGAGGAGCCACAATAATATTCTCAACACATAATATGGAATCGGTTGAAGAACTTTGTGATAATATAACGCTCATCAATAAAGCCAAAACCATTCTGGAAGGGAGTGTTGATGAAATCAGAAGTAAATGGGCAGCAAATGAATACGACCTCATTTTCAACGGGAATGTTAAAATTGAAGGAAACGGAAATTATAATATTCTGGACCATAAGTTTGAGAATGAAAAAAGTATGATCAGGATTAAAACCACAAGTGACATTACTACAAACGATATACTTCAGACAGGTATGAAATCCGGAAATGTTCTGTCATTCAATCCGGCTCTGCCCTCTATGAATGAAATATTTATCAGGGTGGTTGAATCTCGAAACTAAACTTCATTTAAAAACTGTAATCACCAAAATATGAATAAGATATCTGTCATAATTAAACGAGAATATATTACCAGGGTAAGGAAAAAGTCATTTATAATCATGACAATTCTTGCTCCCCTTCTTATGGCAACAATTATTATTGTTCCAACTGTCATTATGATGGGACAGAAAGGCGATCATAAAAGAATTGCTGTTATTGAGGATAAAACAGATCTCTTTAAAGGTGTGATTAAGAACACCGATGACGCCGAGTTTATTTATCTTGATAATAAAACTTTTGAAGATCTTAAAGACTTGGTAATAAGTAAGAAATATTATGGTGTGCTTTACATTTCGCCGGAAATAATCAATATACCGAATGCTATCCAGCTTATATCTGAAAAACAACCGCCTATCGGTCTGCTTGAGCATATAGAAAGATCGCTCGAGAAAGAGATTGAGAAACAGAAGCTTGTGGCATACAACATAGGCAACCTGGACGAGATCATGAAAAACATTCAGACAAATGTATCAGTCCAGACGAAAAAAATCAGTGAATCAGGTGAGGTCAAGGAAACAAGTACCGGCATATCAATGGCGCTTGCATATATTTTAGGGCTTCTCATGTATATGCTGGTATTTATTTTCGGATCACAGGTTATGAGAGGGGTAATTGAGGAAAAAACAAGCAGGGTTGTGGAAGTTATAATCTCATCTGTTAAACCAATCGAACTGATGATGGGAAAAATAATCGGAATAGCGCTTGTTGGTCTCACACAATTCCTGATCTGGGTTATTCTCACTGCAGGTATTACAACTGTCATCAAATCGACAATCTTCAATAAATCAGGTGTAACCGAGATTGCACAATCAGCTCCACAAAATTTCATGCAGAGCAATCATGCAGTAGCAAATGATGATGTTGTCAGCAAAGAAAACTCTCCCGAATTAAAGGAGTTCACAAAGCTTTTCGACAGTGCTCTTAATCAACCATGGCTTCTTATAATATTCGCATTCATCTTTTACTTTGTAACCGGCTATCTGCTTTATGCCTCTGTATTTGCAGCCATAGGCTCAGCTGTCGACAACGAGACGGAGACACAACAGTTCATGCTTCCTGTAACGATACCTATAATTATAGGTCTTATGGTTGCTATGGGTACAATGCAGAACCCTGAAAGCCCTCTTGCCTTCTGGTGTTCACTAATCCCCCTGACAGCCCCTATCGTAATGATGGCACGCATTCCTTTCGGAGTACCATACTGGCAAATAGGCATTTCAATGCTGATTATGGTTGTTACCTTCCTGGGCTTTGTATGGATGGCTGCCAAGATTTACAGGACAGGAATCCTGATGTATGGAAAGAAGACTTCGTGGAAGGAGATGTGGAAGTGGTTAAGATATAGTGGTTAACTTATTAATCAAAATTTAGGCCCTGATAGATATGCCCAGAATACTTGTTATCGACGATGAACGTGCCATCAGGAATACCCTGAAGGAGGTTCTTGAATATGAGAAATATGAAGTCGATCTGGCTGAGGATGGCCCGAAGGGTCTTGAGATGTTTTCAGTAAACAGTTATGATATTGTACTCTGCGATATCAAAATGGCAAAAATGGATGGTATTGAGGTACTTGGAAAAATAGAGGAACAGTCAACCGATATTCCTGTGATTATGATATCCGGACATGGAAATATTGATACTGCTGTTGAAGCAATTAAAAAAGGCGCATATGATTTCCTCGAAAAACCGCTTGACCTCAACAGGCTTCTGATAACAATCAGGAATGCAATGGATAAGTCATCGCTCATCACACAGACTCAGGTTTTGAAGAGTAAGGTGAGCAAAATGTATGAGATTGTCGGTGAATCGGAAGCTATACTAAATGTTAAAATGATGATCGACAAGGTAGCTCCGACTGAAGCAAGGGTACTCATTACAGGATCAAACGGTACAGGCAAAGAACTTGTTGCCCATCAGATACATGAAAAGAGTTCCCGTTCAAAGGGTCCTTTTGTGGAAGTAAACTGTGCTGCCATCCCCTCAGAACTGATTGAGAGTGAATTGTTCGGACATGAAAAGGGCTCTTTTACATCGGCTATCAAACAGAGAATCGGAAAATTTGAACAGGCAAACGGAGGGACACTTTTCCTTGATGAGATTGGTGATATGAGCCTCTCTGCCCAGGCAAAAGTACTCAGGGCTCTCCAGGAGAACAAGATTACCAGGGTAGGGTCAGATAAGGATATCCATGTCAATGTCAGAGTTATAACTGCCACAAACAAAAACATTAAGAAGGAGATTGAAAATAATAACTTCCGTGAAGACCTGTACCACCGGCTTAGCGTTATATTGATACATGTTCCTTCACTCAACGAGAGAACTGATGATATACCTTTGCTTGCTGACCATTTCAATACTATGATATGTAACGAGTATGGGATGGGTAAAAAGCTTATTAAGAAAGAGGCTATAAAAGAACTTCAGAAAATTGAGTGGACAGGAAATATCAGGGAATTCAGGAATGTTCTGGAGAGACTGATAATCCTTTGCCAGGATGAAATAACCGGGAATGATGTAGTTTCTTACGCCAGGCCGGTATCAGGAAATAACACATAAAAAATTGTGAACAAAATTAACCACTCTTCAGGGGGGTAAGTGATCAGATGTCAAAGTTGACCCGTATAGAAAAAGACAGTCTCGGGGAAAAGACGATCCCTGTAGAGGCCCTTTATGGAATTCACGCCATGAGAGCAAAAGAGAATTTCCCTGATGACACCCCTTTTCCGTTAGAATGGTATAAAGCAGCTGGTACCACAAAGCTGGCCTGCTACAACACATACAGGAATTTCCGCAATGCAGCATCAAAACACCCGGAGAAGACTGCTGCACTCCGGATGATAAGTGATGATATCCTTGATCATCTTGCAGATGCAGCAAAACAGGTTGCTGCCGGGGACTACTTCGACAGTTTCATTGTGCCTGCAGTTCAGGGAGGAGCAGGAACAAGTATCAACATGAACATAAATGAGATAATTGCTAATGCTGCTCTTCTTAAATCAGGAAACAGGCCTGGTGACTACAAACATATCGATCCAACTGAGCATGCAAATATCTACCAGTCAACAAACGATGTAATACCAACAGCTCTTATAGTTGCTGTAATGGGACTTCTGCAGGAGCTGGAGGACAAAATAAATACGCTTCGCCAGAAAATTGAATCTCTTGAAATCGAAGGGCGCAACAGGCTGAGACCCGGATATACGCAGATGCAGGAGGCTGTGCCATCATCATTTGGAATATTGTTCAGTACATATAATAATGCCCTCTCAAGGGATTGGTGGAGAGTATCAAAATGTATTGAAAGAATTAAGCATGTAAACCTGGGAGGTGGAGCCACAGGAACAGGAATGGCGGTTCCCAGATTTTTTATTATGGAAGTAATAACTGAGTTGAAAAAGCTTACAAATCTTCCCCTTGCTCATGCTGAGAATATGGCTGATGCCACAGCAAATCTGGATAAATGGGTGGAGATTCATGCTACTATTAAGGCACATGCAGTTAACCTTGAGAAACTCACTTCCGATATCAGGCTGCTGGCTTCGGATATAGCCGGCGAAAAAACCATAACCATACCTGCAAAACAGGTCGGAAGTTCTATAATGCCTGGTAAGATTAATCCTGTCATCCCTGAATTTGTCATTTCATCGGCTCATAAGGTTTATGCCAATGATATGCTAATAAGCTCATTAAGCGGACTAGGGACTCTCGAACTGAATGCATATCTGCCTTCAATCGGTTGTGCACTCATTGAGAGCCTGAAGCTACTTATCGCATGCAACATCACTTTGGTTTCAAACCTGTTCAATGGAATAAGTATAAATGAAACAGCCGGATACAAAGGTGTGATTTCCAGTCCATCAGTTACAACAGCCCTTGTTCCTCATATCGGTTATCATAAATCTGCTGAACTGGCTAAATTAATGAAGGATAAAAAGGTGGATATCTTCGAAGCCAATTCGATACTTCAATCAATAGATATTGAAAAACTCAGGACTATTCTTAAACCGGGTAATCTGCTCAAACTTGGGTTCTCTATTGATGACCTCTAGATGAAATTATTAACAAAAACTGAATACTCACTTAGTAATAAACTCCACTTCTCTGATTGAGAAGCAATCATCGCCTGAAAACAACAGGTAGCACAATTTACCATCCTTGCTCATCCATTTAGCAGGAAATGACATTGTTTCTCCCGGACCAACATCCCAATCATTAGTATAATATACAGTTGACCATGGTCCCCATGGTTCCGGGGCTTCATAAATACCAAATCCCCCCTGATAACGGGATCCCTGGGGATGTTTACTATAAGGGTGTATCTGACACCATAAATAACGTTTCAGTCCTGCATTAAAGGTAACACCGCCACGGTAGCATTTAGCTGGATGCGTAAAGACAGCTCCCCTTTTACCGATATCTTTTGACCATAATGGTTTTCCTGAATTATCCGGCGCTTCGAAAAACTCATAACTTTCAATATCCAGAATCCTGCTTTTCTCAACACGTGCCAGCACCATATAATCAGCAGGTTTATATGCATCTATATCATTATGAGAATAGATATAAACATAATTATCCCTGGCTCCCTGATAATCTTTTCCAAAATTCAAAAATGTCGGGTATCCAAATCCTGCCGTAAATTTCCAATCGGAATATGTCCATGATTTACCGTAATCAGATGACCATGCCAATTGTGATTCCTTACCATCTTCATCTGCATTCCTTATCCACATATGGAGCATCCCATCCACCATAAGCATACCGCTGGCTTTCTTTCCAAAACGACCCTGACCAATAAATTCTCCGCTCTCCGACCGGATATTGATCCCCTGAAAATCGTCAGGATTGCCGACAATATTAGCCAGGCCCAGACTTAATTTTCGATCAACCTTGGGGTTGAATCCCCAACCATCTCCATAAGCTGTATATTGATTGTCATCATCTCCCCACGTAATTGGCCAGTTATCGCTGCCCGTTGCTTTTCTCACTATTGCTGACTCAGGTGCAAACTTAACTTCCTGAATCACTTTGCTTTTAGGATAAGGAGGTTCATTGTAAGCTTCCATAATTGGATTGATAAGATAGTTTTCAATCCCATAATTAAAACCTTCACCCTTTTCAGGATCAAACATATCTTCTCCGTTACGCACAATAATCATATTCATACTGGGGATGACGATCAAAATTTGGTTCCCGGCACCTGCACCCGAAAAAAGGTCTCTTGGCGCATTCGCCCATACTCCGTCAAAGTTACTGTACCAGGCAAGCCCACAGGCAGGAGCCGGGTCCTTTTCATCCCTTTGAGGCAATGGTGTGCCGGCGTATTCCACAACCCGTTCCACCCATGAAGAACTGATCAGCTGTTTACCATCCAATTTGCCTTTGTTCAGCATCAGCCTCCCGATTCTGGCAACAGCTCTTGGAGTAAAGCTTCCCCCTCCCCAATTGGCAACAAGATCAAGCCCATTAACATTATAGGTCTCTCCATATCCGATCTGCCATTCATTATCACTTATACCAATAGGTTCCATAATCCTTTGCTGAAGCAGTGAGCGGATATCCTTATATTGAGTTCCGGAATAACTCGAAGTAACAGCATAAGCCAGCATGGCCATCCCGGGATTTGAATAATGGTAGTAAGTTCCGGGTTCAAATATAACAGGAGCCAAATCTCTTGAAACAGAAAAAGGGTCAGGATCCCTGCGCCAAAAATCACTTTTCCATCCCGGAATGTCAAGTTTATTAACTGAGTATTTTCTAATGTACTCTTTACCCGGAAGAGTGCCGTTATTTTCAACCCACTCCTGTGCATCCTCAATTCCGGAACTATGAGTAGCAAGATGACGTATAGTAATCTTCGATTTTTGAGGGTCACCTCTCCATTCCGGAATATATCTGGAAGCAAGGTCATCAATAGCTAACCTGTTATCATCCAGAGCCAGCACCAATGACATCCCTCCCACCAGTGCTTTTGCAAGCGAAGCTGTATAGTGCATTTTATTCAGATCCCAACCAGGGGCATACCACTCAAGAACTATTTTATCATCTTTAATAACTAGTATTGAGGTAGTTCTGTGAACTGCTAATGTATCCTTTGCAGCATTCAGTTTCCCGGTCGAGAAACCTTGATCCTCCGGAACAACCTTCTCCCACCTAAATGACTGTCCAAAGCTATTTGAAGACAGAGCTAGCATTATCAGGACATTCAAAAGATATTTGGTCCATGCATTTGATAAATCACAAATATTTTCTTTCACAATCTTAATAATACCTTTAAAAACAACATAATAACGATCTATTTGTGAAACTTTGTGCTTTGGTAACTTAGAGGCTAAAAAAATCACTTTCCTCCGTGAAAAATCCTTTTAAAAAATGCCCTTACATCCGGATTGGATATAACGAAGGTAATATCCTCTGCTTAAAATTGCTACTTTTACAGGAAATCTTTTCGCAATGTCCAAAGGGAGAGAGTCAAAACCACATATTGGAATATATGGTCGCCGTAATAACGGCAAAAGCAGCCTAATAAACTGCCTGGCAGGCCAGGATATTGCTATTGTCTCAGATCATGCCGGTACCACAACCGATCCCGTTAAGAAATCTTTTGAAATAACAGGCTTCGGACCTGTAATACTGGTTGATACAGCTGGGATAGATGATGCCGGTGATCTTGGGGAAAAAAGGATTGACCGTACACTGAGAACAATTGAGATAGTTGACCTGGCTCTTCTGGTTGTTACAAACAATGAATGGGGAAACTTTGAAGAGGAGCTGGTCAGAAAATTCAATGACAGCGACCTTCCATTTATCGTAATTCACAATAAATCGGACCTGGCAGAGCCCTCAACTGATTTCAGGGAAATGATATTATCTGCAACAGGAAGCACCCTGTTTGAATTCTCAGCTGCAGATAAACGAAATTACGAGGAACTGATATCACTGATAAGTGAAACAATCCCTGAACACTCTTATAATACTCCCGCACTGCTCGGCGATCTTATCTCCTACGGTGATATTGTACTTCTGATAACACCAATAGATCTTGAGGCTCCGGCAGGAAGGCTTATCCTTCCCCAGGTACAGGCAATAAGAGATATCCTCGATAATGATGCCGTGGCTATTGTACTGAAGGAGACCGAGGTTGATGCATTCCTGAAGAAAACAGGCATAAGACCGGCACTTGCAGTCACTGATTCCCAGGTATTCAACAAAGCTGATGCATCAGTCCCGGCCGATATCCCTCTTACCAGTTTCAGCATAATGCTCGCAAGGTTCAAGGGTGATTTTAATCGCTACCTCGAAGGAACCCCGAAGATATCTGACCTGCAGGATGGAGACAGGGTACTCCTGCTTGAATCATGCACGCATCATATTGCATGCGATGATATTGGCAGGATTAAGATACCACGGTGGATTACAAACTTCACCGGGAAAAATATCGAATATGATGTTATTGCAGGTCTTGACAAATTGCCTCGCCAGGTCACTGACTATTCACTTATTATTCAGTGCGGTGGATGCATGATAACAAGAAGGCAGCTTCATAACAGGCTTGCTTCAGCAATAAAGGCGGGAGTACCTGTTACAAATTACGGTATGGCTATAGCCTATGTACAGGGTATCTTCAACAGGGCTGTAGCTCCCTTCACAAAATCACAAATAGATAAAGACCTTTACCTGTAATTCTGAGAATCCGGAACCTTTACCTCTGTGTTCTTTTTTGGTACACAGAGACATATAAACTCATTTCTCTCTTTCAACAATCACTGCATCCTCCAGCAAGCCAAAAGGTATGATACAATAATCATCCCTCCAGATGTTTGTATTTCCAGGTCCTTTTAACCTTCTTTCATACCAGTCATTTTCTCCTTGCCGCCTTGTAGTCCATGTGCTGCGACCGGCAAAGCTGTCAGGTGAGAGTGAAATAAGCTCTCCTTCAGCATTGTGATGTGGTCCCAGAAGATTACGCAATGAGTTAATGAGAGTTAATGTAATGGTATTATTTCCGTCAACAAGGGCATCGGTAATATCCACCTCCCATGGAGACCATGCTACGGGAGGCAGATCCTTACCGTTAAGGTTTACTTTTATAACAATAGCTTCAGCTAAGGGGAATTTTAGAATATATCTCTTCCCCTTATCCAAAACACTGATATTAAAAGATTTTACAAGCTCAAAGCCTCCGTTATAGAATGGATAACCCTGAAGTACCAGGTCTCCGGTGAAGTTCTTTTTTTCGTTTGTAATTGTGAACGATTGAAAACGATATATCGGTTTCGGGATGAGGAATCCACGTACATTATGCTGCGAAGGTTCATCCGGTAAAGCTGAACCGGTCGCCTTTACGCCAAAGTCACCTGTGAGATAGATGCTCTCAATCTCACTTCCATACCTCTCGAACGGATCACGGCTCTCCGGTATTGCAGATTTATAATCTATGTAAAGAGCAATTGTGTTCACTCCCTCTTTAAGTAAATCTGTGACCTGTGATGGTTTGAATGACATATCCCTGTAAAATGTTTTTCCGTCAAACCTCACCGGCTGACCATTGATTTCTATCTTCGACCACATATCAGGCTGCTCTAAAACAAGACTGCAGGATGAAGGAACTGTTTCAACACTGAAATCAATTAAGAGTATCAAAGGGCCATTGAATCTACTCTTTGTGAATCTCTCATATATTCCGATTACAGGTTCCGGCTTGCTGAAACTTTTACCTCCATCAACTGAATACTTTGCAAAATCAAGTGTTAATGAATTAACATCCTGCCTTTTACCACTCCATTCGCCGGTAAGTGAGATTATTTCTTTTCCCCCGGAAGGTATTTCGTATGATCCTGAGGATCTTATTCCATCAATCACCCTGCTGTCGGCAAGAATAAAACTCTGTGCAGGATAAAGAAGCAGCTCATAACCGGCATCATTTTTAATTTCGTATGACTTCCCGTATGCAGGATCAAGCAGAACTATCTTATCAGATACATCTGCAAATCTGACATTGCACCTGATGGATTTCATTCTTGATGTGTTTGTGATCTGAAGAAGATGTTTATCATCAGCAATCCGGTGGCTTGTCCATACATAACCTGCATCTTCTCCGGCTACAACAACAGCAGGAGGTATGATGCTGTTTATTTCATCCGGGAAATTCTTATCTTCAATAAGTTTAACGATACTCTCCAGTTCGTTGAGCACGATAGTATTCTTTTTACCATCTATATACTGAGGCATTACCGTTGCAATTATTTTGCCTCCCCTGCCTGCAAATTTCTTCAGAAGGTCAATCGTGCTCTGTCTTATTGTCAGCATGTAGGGAAGGATAACACCCCTGTATGATTGTTCTCCAACCACTATCCGGTCTCCGTCCACCTTTCCGATCTCGGAAAGTATTTGCTCATCACCCAGATCATAATCACGGTGATTCTCCTGTAATATCCCCAAAAACTCCACATATTTTCCGTTTCTTGCAGACCATGTCTGCGAATAACTGACCTGGTCAATATAATCACTTTCCAGGGGGCTTATTACAAGAAATTCAGCTTCATACCTTCCGGTGGTTGCAATGTAGCAAAGCCTTGCCGTGTAGTCTTCAAGCAGTCGGTTGTATGGCCAGTATGGTTGCTGCGGACTTAAAGTAGGAGGATAATCTCGTTTTCGTCCTCCCTTCATGCTGTAAAGAGCAAGATGAGGACACAGATGATTTATTCCCGTAAGAGTGTGCCAGGATGCAATCCAGGCACGGTCCTCAAAATTCATATTCTGACCGCTGATGCCATATGCTTCTGATAACCTGCGTGATATTCCATACTGGTTTGCCACAGATGATATCTGGCGTGAAACATTCAGCGCCCCATCGATATGTAATCCCAGGTGATCCATACCAGGTTGTTGCATATGTCTGGACTGAATCATCAGATTACCAACATTATTGCGAACTGTTGCAAGAGCTTCTTCCCCGTTGTAATGGCCTGTCCACAGCATATTATTTGCGGTACAGAAGTCACCAATCTGTTTGCTGAAACTCGCTTCAAGCTGCTTTGATATGGTACGGAAATAATCAAGTCTCACCTTTTCATATCCCGGAATGGTGTCAAATAGAGCTCCTACTACATGTAGAAGATCATAACCATTATCGTTACGGAATTTATCTAAAATAACAGGCGAAAAAGGTCTTACGCCGTCATTGATGAAATCACCTGTAGAAGACATCATCTGTGGTTCATCGGTGAAAATACCAAGTGCATCCTTGCCAAAATCTTTCGCATAACGCTCAGCATAAGGGGAATAGCTTGAAGAAATAAACTCCCTTACAGTTTCAGGATTCAGCAGATCAACATAGCATGTTCCGTTGTACCACGAGTTACCGGTTTTCATCTTATACTCCAGATAATAATAGTTACTGTCTTTTGTCAGTACCTTTGACCCTTCAGGCAGTGGGTCAGTGAGCTTAAGCCTCACCAGGCACCGGGCATGATAATCTTCACTTTTAAGAGGGACAAGCCCGCCGGCAAATCCGCTGGGCCATTTATCCTCATCATAGAACCAGGCATAGGTTCCAGTCCTGCGGCATGCTTTCAATCCGGCATCCATTACTTTCCACCAGTCCGTTCCAAGATATTCTGTGAGGAGCCCCGTGCGACTGTGGAGATATACACCACCATAACCTCCTTTTGCAAACTCCTCAACCTGTCTGTCAAGTTCTGCGGAATCCAGAAGATCATTCAGGGAATAAAACGGAACTGACCTGTAAGCTGATGATGGATTTACAAATTCATTGAAATCAATTCTTTCAGGAATCTTTGTGTATGAATGCTCTGCTAAGCATCCATAAATCAAAAGGAACAGAAAGACGAGATATTTTTTCATAAGTTAAAGGTTAAAAAGTAAAGGTGACAACACAGTAATAAAATTACTGAATTATAGCGTAATCTAAAACCTGAAATAGATAAAAGACATCACTTCTGTGGTGCGCATCTGGTATAGAAAAAATGCAACCAGCATTATAACAGCCATTTGCATTATTACCGGGACCTTAATAAATAATCCCCTGTAAGATTCTTTAACAAACTCAGGCAGAAAATGTATCAAATAACCGGCTATGATAAGCAGAAAAACAGTACTATAAGCAGGGAGGACAGTCAGATAGGAACCTGGTGTAAAGCTAAAAGCGATCTGATTGAGCATAATCAGTACGCTCTCCATATCAGGGGCCCGGAAAAATATCCAGCAGAAACTGACAAAGTTGAATGTTATCAGAATGCCTGCCAGCCTTCCAATTCTTTTATTAAGCATTCGTCCACCCGTTAAGGATGCCCATATCCTGTTTATAACCAGTCCAATACCATGAAGTGCCCCCCAGATAATAAACCTGAGGGCAGCCCCGTGCCACAATCCACCTATAAGCATCGTAAGCATCAGGTTAATATGGGTTCTGAACCTCCCCTTCCTGTTGCCACCAAGCGGAATATAGAGATAGTCTTTAAGCCATCTCGACAGTGAGATATGCCAGCGCTTCCAGAAATCCGTCAGACCTGTAGCTTTATAAGGGGAGTTGAAATTTAAAGGAAAACGAAAACCGAATATTAGTCCCAGTCCAATTGCAATATCAGTGTATCCTGAAAAATCGCAGTATATCTGCAGACCATACCCGTAAACAGCCATAAGGTTTTCAAATCCTGAATACACTGCAGGTGTATCAAACACCCTGTCAACAAAATTTACAGCGATGAAATCAGAAATAATTATTTTTTTAATCAGCCCTTTGGAGATAAGAAAGAGGGCATGGCTGAATTCCCTCTTTGATAGACTGAACTCTTTGTAAAGCTGGGGAATAAACTCAGACGCACGCACTATGGGGCCGGCAACAAGCTGCGGAAAAAATGAGACATAAAAGCCGAAATCAATAATATTCCTTACTGGTTTCATCCTTTCTCTGTAGACATCAAAGGTATAACTGAGTGACTGGAAAGTGAAAAATGAAATTCCCACAGGCAGAATAATATTGCTTATATCGAATGTAGTTCCAAGTATATTATTTGAAAGGGAAGCCAGATAATCATGAACATGGACATCTGTACCAAAAATATCATTGGCTATTTCCACAAAAAAACCGGTATACTTGAAGTATGCCAATAGTCCTATATTTGACAATATACTTAGCAGAATGAAAAACCGCCTTGCAAGCCTTTTCTCTGAATTATAAATGAGCAGACCGCAGGTATAATCTACAATTGTTATAATTATAAGGAGGACAAGCAGCAATCCTCCCGATTTATAATAAAAGAAAAGACTGACAAGAAGCAGGTAAAAATTTCGCAGGAACTTTTTTCGGTAAATCAGGCTATAACCTGCCAGAACGAGTAAAAGGAAAATCCAGAATACCGGAGTGGTAAATATCATCGGTTTATCCGGTTCATACCGGATAATGTCAGACAAAATCTTTTCAGCTAAACTCTTTGTTTCTGCCTTCCTTGCAACCTGTACAGAATCAACATGATATGCTGCAGATGCATGAACCCTGTTTTCTGTTAATAAATTAACAGCACTGTCTTTCGTTACAGCAGGAAAGATCTCATCTGTAAATATTCTGGAAAGTGTATCGGCGCCGGCATAAGTAAAATGAACATAATCCTTCTGAGCAAGTGCCGGCTTCTTTTTCGACCACAGGATTATTGAAGAGTCCCCTCCCATTGCCTTATATGAGTCCCAGAATATCGCACCTGTTTCTTCAGTGGCTTCTTTTTGCGCTGCTATGATTGCAGGTATGTTTTTGAATGAGTTAATGACACCTTCTTCATCTGAAGCCATATCGGTAACGCTTATTACAAGTATGGGGACAGAGGGATATATTTTTTTCAGCAAGGATATCTGCCGCTGAAGTCCGTGCTGGTAATAATTATACTCATCCCTGACATTCCTTACTATATTCAGGCCATATTGCAATATAAAAAGATCAGGAGAAAGCATCCTGAATGACTCAGCCAGATTGGAACTGTCAACCATCGTGAACTCCAGTCCTGCGCTTCCGCGTTGGGGTATATTATCAACAACAACTCCATTACTGCTTTCTATGCTTATAAAATATATTTCAGGACTAACTTTGCCGGTAAATTCCAATGTTATATCCTTCGCACCATTTAACGTGCACGATACCTCGCTCAATGAACCTGTTTTAAGGAGGGCCTCTCTGCATATATATTTTCCATCGGCCATCACAGTGAATAAAACCGCACCCTCCCTGCATATATAAAAAAGTCTCAGAACATCATAAAACGAGGACGTACTGTCGGCAAAAACCGATGGTCTGATATTTACAGTGGCTGTAACCGGATCAGCAGTAATCGTACCCTCAGGCAAAAACCTGCAGATAGCCATAAAAGGGCCAAGCCTGTTATGAGAGATCTCATTGTTCCTGTATGACAGATAGTTATACTTCTTCCAGTTTGATGATGATTTGATTACAATTGATTTTGTGTACATCACCGGTATAATTGGAAGAAAGAGCCCGGGGCCGGTACCTGAGTACCTTTTTTGCAGAATATGACGCAAATAGGAGGTAAACCGGTCACCCTCTATCTGGGAGTCACCATAGTACATAATCCTGGTCTGCCCTGAAGAGCCGGAAAGGGTATCCAGAATTCTTTGAAGAGGATTGATTGGAATAGTGTCCCTGATCTCAATTAATGAAGCAGCTGGTTGTAATGAATCGACAGAAATATCAGGAATGACATGAATTGTATCAGGTAATATAACATGCTGTTTATCAGGCTTGTTCTCCCTGAGCGTGAAGAGATCTATTATGTAATCCGGAAGAAAATCTTCCGCAGTTGGAAACCATCGTTCCACGGGCATTACATAATGAAACCCTGTAAAACAAGCCAGAAAGATCAGTAATATCAGGAATGATCTTAAAGGACGCATATTTGGAAAAGAATCAGCTTTTCTTCTTGATCTTCAGCTTCTGCCCAACCTGTATCTTACCCGGATCTGAAATATTGTTTAATGTAAGTATCTGTGTTGTTGTCACATTATCATACATCTTCACTATGTCCCATATTGTATCTCCGGAACGAACCGTATATATAATGTATTCACCTTCTGTCTCATAGGCAGTATTTGCAGCTACACTATTAGTATTTGAGGGGACCTGCTTGCCTGCCATCTGCTGCTTCTCTGCAAACGACATGGAATTGATCCCGGAGAAGTATTCTGATTTTGCCGGATCAACATAAACAACAAGTTTCTGTCCAATCCTGATTGTATTCCGATAGATATTATTCCAATACCTCAGGTCAGAGAGGCTCACCCTGTACCATTCTGATATATATCCAAGGTTATCACCCTCCTGAACGGTATAGATAAGTTTTGTCTTTCCCTTTACATCGGCAGGAAGGTATGAAGACCTTGTAGGATCTGCAATCTGTACTGATTTATTCAGGTAAACATCAGGTTTATATCGTCTTATAGTATCGGTAAGGTCAATAAAATCGCCAAGGTGCGTCATTGGCAGAGTAAGTGCATATGGTTTTGAAGACCCTGGTACAAGTCCGGTTCTGTACTGTGGGTTGAGAGCACGTAGTTCACCCATCGGGATACCCATTACCTCCGATATCTGGGTCAGGTGGATATCCTTATTAATCATAATTGTATCAATGGCAACAGGTATATTGAGAGGCAGGGGATTAAGGTTATGCTCCCTGTAGTAATTAACGCCATAAACAGCTGCAATATACATTGGTATATAGCCACGTGTCTCCCTTGGAAGCCTGTAATAAATTTCCCAGTAATCCTTCTTGTTACCTGATCTTCTTATGGCCTTATTGACATTTCCGGGCCCACAGTTGTATGCAGCTATAACAAGCATCCAGTCATTGTATATCTTATAAAGGTCTCTTATGTACTTTGCAGCTGCCTTTGTCGATTGCAGGGGATCTCTCCTCTCATCCACCACCGAATTTATTGTAAGTCCGTACATCCTCCCTGTACTGTACATAAATTGCCAGAGACCTGTTGCATGTGTACGGGAGTTCACTGCATCCGGGTTAAGAGCTGATTCAATGATAGCCATATATTTTAACTCAGCAGGAAGGCCATATGAATCAAATACATCTTCGAACATCGGGAAATAATAATCCATCACCCCTAGTACGGCACAGAACTTCTCCCTCTGCCTGACAGTGTAGACATGAATATGATTCCTGATAATATTATTGTAAGGCAGTTGTATTATCGAATTGATCTTGCGAAGCCGGTTTATATATACAGAATCGGGATATACCAGTACAGCGGTATCTCCTGTATATTCCTCCGGTGCATTCTTAACTGCCAGTTTTACATACCAGGTGTTCAGCAGGCTGTCAAGGTCCCTTCCTATCCTCTCGGAGCTGTCATCCGATTTAAGGATTATTGTATCATAATCGGTTGAGGCAACTACATTTATAGTTACCAGAAGAAGAATTATAGTTAAAATAGTGTTTCTCATAAATTCTGTTTTTGTTAAAAGGCCATTGTCAGGTGAAGGTTAAAACCAGTCACTGGAGCACGTCCAGGCAGTGTTATCATTGATGGGTAAAATGACAGTTCAAGGTTGTCACTCACATCATAATTCATCAGGCTCGCATCAACATTGGCATCCAGTATCTGGGCCATGTACCATACACCTGTAAGTATAATTGAGAGATCGCGGTAACGTTTATGGTAATCAACCAGACGGAGCATTTTTTCCTGAACCAGTTTGGCATTGGCAGGGTTATAAGTATCTGGATGGAGAACCGGATCATAACTTTCAGGATCACCTGCAAACTCTAGATAGCTGTCAGTCTCTTTTATATCATCTGTAAAATCCATGAAGCCTCTGTAATACATCTGGTAATTATTGGAGTTTGATGAAAAACTGTAGATCAGAGCGCCGAAGCCTGCATAGACTATTGGCAGCTTCCAGTATTTCCTGTTATATATCTGGCCACCGCCCGGAAAAACAGCCGACATCATAGTTGCCTTCATTGTATCTCCTTTTCGAATTTTTGAAGGCTTTACAACCACAGGCAGTGTATCGTTTGAAACATCAATTACTGTGGTCTTCTCCTTTTTTGATTTTCTGTCCTGCCTTGAAACTTTGCTTACTGAAAGAGTATCCTGTGCAAGAATACCCTGCAGAGCAAATAACATAATTACCACCGACAATATTGATATTTTTCTGATCTCCATCAATAAAGTATTTCCCCGGCCTTTACCTCCGGAACAATAAACGCGCGGTAAAGATAATTATTTTCAGGAGTTGAGACGATCAAACACCCCCAAAATGCGCTCCATCTCTTCAGGTGAATCAAAAGCTATTACAATTTTCCCCTTACCTTTTTCATTGAGCCTGAAGTTGACTTTTGTGGAAAAGAGTTGATTCAGATGCTCTGCCAGCTGATGATAATCCTCATTAAGCTTTTTCTTTCTTTCAACCTTCTCGGGATCTTTTATTTTTTCGGATTGCAAATGCCTTACAAGCTCTTCAGCCTGGCGCACAGAGAGATCTCCGTCAATGATCTTATAATAGACTTCTATCTGCTGTTTTGGGTCCACTATATTGACAAGAGTACGGGCATGGCCCATCATGAGGTGTTTATTCCTTATTCCCAGTTGTATTTCAGCAGGGAGCTTCAGTAGACGAAGATAGTTTGAAACTGTTGATCTTTGTTTTCCAACTCTGTCACTCAGCTGCTCCTGTGTAAGCCTGCACTCTTCTATCAGCCTCTGGAAGCTGATAGCAACCTCAACAGCATCAAGATCTTCCCTCTGGATATTCTCAACGAGTGCAAGTTCAAGCATTGCCTGGTCATCAGCAGTTCTGATATAGGCCGGAACATGGGTAAGTCCAGCAATCCTGGCAGCTCTGAGCCTGCGTTCACCAGCAATAAGCTGATACCTGCCATTACCAGCATCCCGAACCGTAAGTGGCTGAACAATGCCAAGCTTCATTATTGAAGCAGCCAGTTCTTCAAGCGACTGCTCATCAAACGTTGTTCTGGGCTGGAAGGGATTAGCCTCGATCGATCCGACCGGTATGTCCATATTGGCTTCCACTTTCTTCTCCAGTATTTCCTTCTCCACTCCGTCAATCAATGCTCCAAGACCTCTGCCTAACGCATTTTTTTTTGTCATAATCATTCTATTCACTGGTTGCTACATTCACCAAGTTATGCTTTTACCCTCACCTCCTGCTTCTCAATTAACTCTTTGGCCAGGTTGAGATAATTGACAGTTCCTCTCGAATCAACATCATATAGAATGGCAGGCTGTCCAAAGCTTGGCGCCTCCGAAAGCTTTACATTCCTCTGAATAATGGTTTTGAATACCATCTGCTGGAAATGCTTGTTTACCTCATCTGCCACCTGATTTGATAACCGAAGACGTGAATCATACATAGTAAGCAGAAAACCTTCTATCTCGAGCTCCGGATTCAGGTTGTTCTGGATTATCTTAATTGTATTAAGCAGCTTTCCGAGTCCCTCCAATGCAAAATATTCGCATTGCACCGGAATAATCACTGAATCTGATGCTGTTAAAGCATTAACTGTAAGCAACCCAAGTGAAGGAGAACAGTCAACAAAAATATAATCATAATCCCCGGAAATGCTTTTCAGCACATTTTTAAGGATCTTTTCCCTTTCAGGCCTTTCAAGCATCTCAATTTCAGCTCCTACAAGATCAATATTCGATGGTATTATTGTGAGGTTCTCAACCCCGCTTTCCATAAGTGCCTCCTTAGTATCCTTACCATCAATAAGGCAGTCATATATCGTGCATCGTATCTGCCTGGTATCAATCCCGATACCTGATGTCGCATTTGCCTGCGGATCACTGTCAACAATAAGAACCTTCTTTTCAAGCGCTGCCAGGCTGGCTGCAAGGTTTATTGCCGTTGTCGTCTTTCCTACTCCACCCTTCTGATTCGCTATTGCTATTATTCTTCCCATGTATGTATATTTATATATATTGTACGTTATTTTGAGTTTCAAATTTACTATTTATGCATCTTCTGCAGCCGGAAGTGAAAGATGTAATTGTAAACATTTTTTTTGTGGTTTTCAACATCTTATTAACATTGCAAAAAACCAAATAAATTCATATTACATTGATTAATAATAGCTTAATATTTTGCATATTTACCAAAGAAACTAATAATATGACAAATCAAAACTCTCCCCGTCCTCAATGGCTTGTTATTGTCAACCCGAATGCCGGAAACGGTAAGGGGAAAAGAGAGTGGAAATTGATATCCAAAGCATTAACTGACAACAATATATCTTTTGAGGAAAAGTTCACAACAGGTAAAGCTGATGCAGTTAATATTACTTTTTCGGCAATTGAAGAAGGTTTCAGAAAAATAATCACAGTTGGTGGTGACGGAACTCTCAATGAAGTCTTGAATGGTGTTTTTAAAACAGGTGCATGCAATTCATCGGAGATAACTCTTGCGCTTATCCCTGTTGGAACAGGCAACGACTGGGGCAGGATGTTTGATATCCCTCTCGATCATGAAAAAGCGGCAAGGATTATCATGGAAGGTAAGACAATGCTTCACGATGTCGGACTTTTATCCTATTCAGAAGGACAGATGGTTAAGAACCGTTATTTCATAAATATCGCAGGACTGGGATTCGAATCAGTTGTTGTCAGAAGAAGCAACTACCAGAAAGAGCGTGGCAGAAGCGGAAAGCTTATCTATTTCTACAATCTTCTGCTCAGCCTTATGACCTACAGGAACACAAGGGCTGAATTAATTATTGACGGGGTCAGAATCAGCGAGGATATATTCTCAGTAAATGTAGGTAACGGAAAGTACTGCGGCGGAGGGATGAGACAAACTCCTGATGCACTGCCAAATGATGGTTTACTCGATGTAACTGTTATTAAAAATATTGGAAAACTTGAAATAATCAGAAAGCTGAAGATCCTTTACGACGGAACAATACTCAGCCATCCTCTTATCGATGGATATAAATGCAGGAATCTTAAAGTTAACTCCGAAAATATTATCTATACTGAAGCTGATGGAGAATCACTCGGACACACCCCGGCCGAATTCAATATTCTGCCTGCTGCAATAAATATTGTTTATGGGACCAGGTCTATTCAATGATGCTGATCTCAAAAAGCTTTGACCATTTTTTGCCTGTGACAAATATTCTGTTTGTTGCCTGGTCATAAGCTATCCCGTTCAGAACTTCAGCTTCAGGGTTTCTCTCATTCTGAGGAAAGAGCCCGCCCAGGTCAATATAGGCCTTCACTTTTCCCGAAGCAGGATCTATCCTTACTATCCTGTCTTCCATCCATATATTTGCCCATATCTCCCCGTTAATGTATTCAAGCTCATTCAGATTGTCCACCTTTTTCTCATTATCATAAACCTCAATTCTGGATATTGAAGTAAACATCTCAGGTTCATAATAATAGAGTATGTTTGTACCGTCACTCATTATGATCCTGTCATCTGAGGTGGTAAGGCCCCACCCTTCCGTCGGGTAGTATATCTTGTTTATCTGACGGAATGATCCCTTTTCATATACAAAGCCAATCTTGTTTCGCCATGTCACCTGAAAGATCCTGTCATTGTAGAGTGTAATACCTTCGCCAAACAGTGAAGCATCAAGGTTTAGCTGTCTGACCACCTTGCCCGTCGCAATTTCCACCTCCCTCAATGAAGATTCAGTCTCCTGACCCGTGCTTTCATATAATGATCCCTTGTCAAAGAAAAGACCCTGGGTAAAAGCCCGCCTATCATGCGGGTAACTGTTCACTACTTTAAACTTGTTTATTATGGGTACAACATCCGAATAGATCAAAAGAAATCGTGCTATCGGATTCTGCATTTTCCCATCCTTATAAGCAATAACTTTCAGTGCTTTTCTTCCTGTAGTACTAACCATTTCTCCCGGGACAGAACATTTCCATGGTTCCGATTTCAAAACCTTCACCTGCTTACTATCATAAAAGACAGTTACTGAGTCGGGGACCCTGTTCTTAAATACCAGATCTACCTCAACATCAATGACCTGCTTAAGCTTATAATCCTCATTCTCTTCCGGAGCTACAATCCTGACAAGCCTGAAAGCAGCCTCTTCACCTGGCACTAATGTCGCTTCAGGCTTTATTTCCGCTTTTGTTCCAGGCCTTCCTGAACATGATAAAGTCCAGGCAAGAAGAAGGGAAAAAGAGAATAGAATTAAGTATTTAAGATATTTTATTTTCATCTCTTGTGCTTTTTTTTCCGAAAAGACGCTTTAATATATTTCGGGGCGATGCAATTCTTTTTTCTGCCTCCATCTGCTGCACTTCATACGGGTTTATCATCTGCCATATCTCGCTCCAGCCTGGAAAGCCGCCAACATTCTTGTCATCAATAAAAATATCCGCATCAATCTTGCGGCTTATTGTCTCATCAAACACCTCTTCGGGATAATTCCTGTTAACAGCATAAAAGTCAATACCATTTTTATGACAGTATTCTACTGCCTCGTCGAGCTCCCTGCCTGTTCTGAAAGTCCAGAGTATAAGGTTAGCTCCCAACTTTTCAAGCTCTTTAAGAGTCTGAAAGGCAAATAGTTTCTCCTTGCCTATTTCAGGGTATTCATGTTCAACTATTGTTCCGTCGAAATCAACCGCTATCTTAATGCCTCTTAAGTCAACCATCCTAAGCTTGTTAATTGTGCAAAACTAATAATAAAGACGAAATTTATCTTAATTTTACTTTCCGTACGCAGATCCAATAACAATTTTCATGAAGAAACATGTTCCCAACTTCATAACATCTCTGAATCTGGTATCCGGGTTCATTGCCGTAATACTTGCTGCTGAAGGCAGAATTGTATCAGCCTCATGGTTCATAGTTGCAGCAATGATCTTTGATTTCCTGGATGGATTTTCGGCCAGGATTCTTAAGGCCTATTCAGACATAGGAAAAGAACTTGACAGTCTGGCTGATATTGTCAGTTTCGGAATTGCCCCGGCTGTAATAATTTTCAGGCTCCTGACCGATGCCTTCTCTTCGATGCCAATGAAACAGATTTATCTGAGTGAACACAGGGACCTGTTTTTAATAATTATAGCCTCAATAATGCCTGTGTGTGCTGCATTACGCCTCGCTATTTTTAATACAGATTCAAGCCAGTCAAAAAATTTCAAAGGATTACCCACTCCGGCCAGTGCTATTGCCGTTATTTCAGTTGTTATAGCCTCCCATTATTCCGAATCAGGCTTATTTGACTTCTTTGTTGCTTCACCGGCAATGTTGATCCTCTTTACAATAGCACTTTCATTATTGATGGTAAGCCGATTGGACCTTTTTTCGTTAAAAGTAAATGACCTTAAACTAAAAGGGAATGAAGGAAGATACCTTATGATATTGCTTATAGCTATATCGTTTTTGATAATGGGAATAAATGCAGCAGCACTGATAATACCTATATATATTATCTCATCGATTGCAGCACGCTTAATCTGATTCATTCTGCTCCTGCCCGGGATACTTTTTATCATATACAGATAAAGCATACTTTATCGTAAACCAGCTTATAACAATAAATGCCGGCCAGATCAGGTACTCGAGTATTTCGGTTATATACATCTTTGTTATTATTAATTTCGTCTAAAATTTTTCAAGGCATCGGGCATCAGGCATTAAAAGCCTGCCCTCGGGAATACTATTCCGTACAAATACCTGTTGCCTGCCGCCCGTCGCCTGTCACCTTAATATTTATGCTCGTTTAAGTTCATCTCTTCATCAGTTATCTTATTAACATTGATCGACTTCCATGCATACCATATATAGGCTATGACAAAGGGGATTAAGAATGAGACATACATCATGGTTCTCAGAGTGAACTCGCTTGAAGATGCATTTCGTATGGTAAGCGAGCTCTGCAGATCATAAGCTGAAGGATAAAATGAGGTCCCGTTGAATCCAGCCAGCATAAAAACAGCAAAAACTGTCAGTATTGTTCCGAGGGAAGTGAACCATACCGAATAGTCATTCTTTTTAAAAATTGCAATAAAAAGACCATAAAGAACTCCGGCAACACCAGCCAGGAATATTATTAATACAAGTGGCATCTGCAGGAGATTATGGAGATACTTGAATCTTTCAAAAGAAATAGTCCCTGTAGCCGGATCAGCAGCAAATCCTTTTGAAAGGAGTATAGCTATTACAAAGAAAAGGAATGGGATAAGAAAAAGTATTGTATTCAGGGGCAGTCTTTCAAGGGCCCTCTTCTTAAGATCCTCATCATCTATTGAATTTACAATATATAGCAGGCCGTTAACCCTTGAAAGGAAAAGTACTGCCAGTCCCAGTGCAAGGTTCCTGACATCAAGAACAGCCTCCAGTCCATACCATGAAGTTGCCCACCTGACCCTGTTCATATTGTCAAGACTGAATTGTGATCCGGTGAAGAATGTTGCCACTGCAATACCAATAAGTAATGGCCCCAGCGCCCCATTGAGCAGAAGGAAAATATCGAAAGTATTCTGACCAAAGACATTATTTGGTTTCGATCTGAATTCATAGGCAACAGCCTGCAGGATAAAACTAAAAAGGATTGCGATCCATACCCAGTATGCGCCACCGAAACTTGTCGCATAAAAGAGAGGAAATGATGCGAAGAAAGCTCCGCCGAAAGTGACAAGGGTTGTGAATGTCAGGTCCCACTTTCTTCCAACTGTATTTACAATCATTGTCTTTTGCATTTCGCTTCCCGGCAGGGTAAAAATAAATGATTGTCCGCCCTGTACAAACATCAGGAAAACAAGAAGGCTTGCAAGCAGAGATACTATTATCCACCAGTAATTCTGCAGGAAAAGATGTGATATCATTATTGTAGTCATGGTATTTTCCTCCTAATGTTTTGGTCCGTTTTTAATCTGTTTAACCATTATTGATACCTCTGCAATCAAGAGTGTAGTGAAAAGGGCAGCAAAGATGAAGAATGTCGCTATTACCGAACCCGAGCTTATATTCGAAACTGCCTTTGATACTGGCATCAGATCCTGAATGATCCATGGCTGACGGCCCAGCTCTGCAACAATCCATCCAAGCTCACTGGCAATATATGGCAGGGGTATTGATAAAAGACATACCCACAGGAACCAGCGATTTTGAGCTAATGTACCTTTGAACAGGTAGAAAAGGGCCAGGGAAAATAGTAAAATAAAGAAAAATCCCAGGACCACCATCAGGTGAAATGAGTAGAAAGTGCCTGATATATTAGGAATTACATCTTCAGCTTTTTCAACCGAACTATATCCAAAATATCTGAAATAATTATCCTGGAATGATTGTGTGCTGAAAAGCCCTTTTAAAGAATCGCGTTCTTGACTATCTCCCGATTTTACGGCTGATTTGTAATCCATCAAAGCTTTTCTGGCCATCTCGCCCCGTGATTTCTTCTCCTCAAATGAGATTAGTTTATATTGATGATTCCCCTTAACCAGGTCTGCTATCCCCGGAACGAATGCATCTCTGTCACCTGCTGTCAGGATGGAGAGTAAGCCCGGAAACTCTATCTTAATGATGAAATCTTTAAGCTTAGTCTCACCGATCTTGTTTTCGGAATCTTTAAGAACACCGAAAGCAACAAGACCTGCATTGGTCTTTCCTTCCGACAGTGCCTCCATTGCAGCGAATTTAACCGGCTGTACCTTTGAAATAATCCTGGCAGACTCATCCCCGGTATAGGCAGTCATAAGTGATGCCAGAATACCAAAGACAGCTGCAACCAGGATACTTCTCCTGGCCATATATCCTTCTCTTTTCCTGATGAGAAACCAGGAGCTTATACCAACTACAAACATCGAAGCCAGAAGATAACTGGAGGAGAGCGTATGAAGAAATTTATCAACAGAGACCTGGTTAAACAGGACTGCCCAGAAACTTATCATTTCATTCCTGGCAGTCTCAGGATTGAACACCATTCCAACAGGATTCTGCATCCATCCGTTGGCTACCAGGATCCAGAGGGCTGATAAATTTGATCCTATTGCTACCAGCCACGTTGAAAAAAGATGGAACTTTTTGCTGACCTTATGCCATCCAAAGAACATAACAGCTATGAAAGTAGATTCAAGAAAGAAGGCAACAATTCCTTCCACCGCTAGCGGAGCTCCAAAAATATCACCTACAAACCAGGAGTAGTTCGACCAGTTAGTCCCGAATTCAAATTCAAGAATAATGCCAGTGGCAACTCCTATTGCGAAGTTGATCCCGAACAGAGTCATCCAGAACCTTGTAATTTTTCTCCACTCCTCCCTGCCTGTCCTGACATAAATAGTTTCCATTATTGCCACGAGGAAAGATAAACCAAGAGTCAGAGGCACAAAGAGCCAGTGATATATCGCAGTCAGGGCAAACTGGGCCCTCGACCAGTCAAGCAGTGTCAAATCGATGTTTTCAGTCATGGTTATCTGGTGATTTAAGTAATTGATCAAGAACATATTCACCTCTCTCTTTATCATTATCATATTTCATCTTAAGTATATCAGGGAAGAAGAATAACTTAAGTATTACGAACATGATAAAAAGCTTGATGAGGATAATTATCCATAGTTTCTTTCCCGATGAAGAAAGATTTCTGAATCCGTCTATATAGAGGTTAAAAAAACCGGAAATGATCTGTTGTCCTAATTTCATCAGTAATTTAGACGGGAATTATACCTTAATAAATTTCAATTCTCTATCAGGAATCTTTGATCTCATCACTTCCCACCTTATCTATTTTGCTTTTACTATTCATATTCTCAGGAGACAAGCCTGATGTGATCTTCTGAACAGCCTTGAAATTATAGAAAAACTCCCTTGCAAAAACCCTGACCACTGTATATGTAGGAATACCCAGTATCATTCCCGGGATACCTGCTGCAAATCCTGAAGCAAGAACAACTATGAATATTTCAAGAGGATGGGCCTTAACACTGCTCGAAAATATAACAGGCTGAAATACAACATTATCTATCATATGCGTAACAACCTCCACTATAATCATATTTATTATAAGCGGAATTACAACAGCATCAAAATCCATATTTATATGCGATGCGATACCCATTATGAGGGCAATGAAAAGGCCCAGCCATGGCCCAACATAAGGAATTACATTTAAGATTCCGAGGATAACACCCATTACGAGCGCCTGCCTGAAATCAATACCGATAATTGTCATTCCTATTGTAATGAGTATCAGAATGCAGGTGCTTTGTATAATTATACCAATGAAATACCTTGTAAGCAGTCGCTGAATTGAATGAAGAGCCCTGGTAACATTTTCGGTGTACTTATCCGGGACCCACATTAATATAGATTCAAAAAAGAGTCGCTGATCCTTAAGAAAGAAAAAAGTAATGAACGATATTGAGAAAACAGCTACCATAAGGTTACCCATTATCCCGAATATAGAACTGAGAAAATTCTGGATCATATTGATATTCAGCACTCCTGAAACCTTTTCTCCTATATATGCCTCTATCGATATCTGGTTAGAAATATCCTTGTTGAATGCCCTGAAAAGCTGCTCTATTTTGGCGATTGGACCATCGACTATCTGAACAATCTTATCACTTTCGATGGTTGAAAAATAATTAAGCTGCGTGGTAACAAGAGGAATGAATATGTAGAAAAAAAGTACAATAATACCCCATATTATCATCAGCGTAATAAGAGCACTCAGCGGACGCGGAAATGACCATCTTTTTATCCTCAGTCTGCAAAAAAGATCGACCAGTGGACCTCCCATAATTGACAGAACTCCTGATACAAGTATATAAACTACTATGCTACGGAAGTACCATGCGCAGGCGAGAAGCAGCATAACTCCGGCAAATATCAGAATATTCCTGAATGTTGGACTCATTATAATTGTATTTCTAATACAAACCTAATTTAATTTTTCCATACAACAAACTCACAATATTATAAATGGGATAAGGCAACGATTTGAACAGCGACTTCAGCAATCAGCCATTTTGTCCGCAAGTATTCTATAAAACGTGTCATTATGTCATGTTTATGATTTTGGAACAGAGTTTGAAAATTGGTGTTTGTAAATAAATTAAAAATGTTAAACTTAAATTTATAGGAGGACAAAACCATGTTACCAACAATTGTAAGAAAAAGTTTCAGGCCATTTTACATGCCTAATTTTTTTGATGATGATTTTTTACCGGTATTACACAACAGGACAAGCTCAATGCCTGCAGTTAACATAAAAGAAGACGAGAAGCATTTTGTTCTTGATCTTGCAATACCTGGTATGGACAAGAAAGATCTCAACATCGACATCAATGAGGATGTACTCACAATCTCATCCGAGTCGAAGGATGAGACAACTAATGAGAGCGATGGATACAAGAAGAAAGAGTTCAACTACTCATCTTTCTGCAGAAGCTTTTATATTCCTGAAAACGTAAACAGGGAAAAAATAGAAGCCAGCTATAAGGATGGTATACTTACTGTATCTCTTCCAAAAATGGAAGAAGAGAAAAAGAATCTCTCCCGCCAGATAGCAATATCATAAAGGAGCAAAAAAGAAAGGGGGTCGCAAAACGACCCTTTTTTTATTCCCTTCCGCACTCTGCCAAAAACATTTCGGCATATTTTCTTCCATATACGGTAAGCAAATCTGCTTTATCTCCTTGAGGCGCAAATTTTATTGCACCCTGATCTTCAAATATCCTGAACTTGAGCATCCGGAAATTTTCCAGAATTATTTTCGGTGATTCCCCGCTCCACCCGAATGATCCGAACGATCCGGCTAGTTTACCTTTGTCACGGATCGGATTTATGAGTGAAAACAGCTTATATACAGGCAGAAGAGTATTCTGGTTTATAGTAGGGGAACCAACAATTATTCCATCACTGGCAATTATTTTCTCCTCAAGCACATCAATAGGCATTTCCTCAATATCAACTACTTCCGTCTTTATTTCTCCCGATTCTTCAATTCCTTTTGCTATTATGTCTGCTGCTTCTTTTGTATATCCATATGCCGAAACATACGCAATAAGAATATCATATCCCGTTTTCCCGGTGGTTATTTTAACATAATCATCAGCCCATTTTTCAGACATGCTGATTGCCTTTTCAATGTTCTCCCCACGGTGAATAGGTCCGTGTCCGGTACAAATATATTTAACTTCAAGTGGTTTAATAAAGTCGATTGCCCTTACCATAAATCTGCTGAAAGGCTTCAGGATAACATCAAAATAGTATTTGAAAGAACGAGTATAGTCCGAATCGAAATTACTGAACATATTTTCAGAACAGTAATGGGCACCGAAAGAATCACAGGTAAATAATACCTTATCCTCCTCGAGCAGTGTGTAGATTGAATCAGGCCAGTGGAGATTGGGTGCCGCAATAAACGTCAGGGTTTTATTTCCAAGATCAAGCTTGTCTCCATGTTTAACCACCATTGATCTGAATGGTCTGTTTACAATATCCTCGAGGTACCTGATAGCATTACCTGAACCTACCACTGTTGCCTCAGGGGCAAGCTCAAGAAGATTTTTTAGACTCCCGGAATGATCAGGTTCTGTATGGTCAAGAATAATATACTGAATCTCTGAAGGATCTGTAACTTTTTTCAGTTTTTCAATATAAGTATTACTGAACTTTTCCTTGGCCAGCTCTACTATCGTCTTTTTATTGGCATTAATGAAATATGAATTGTATGTGGTCCCGAAATCAGTCCTCATAACAATATCGAATGTTCTTATATTATAATCAAGAACTCCGATCCATTTGACATCATCTGTAACATCAATTATCTTATCGTCAATAAAGTTCATTTTAATTTAAGATTTCAGATTCTGGCAATTACGTCTTTATTTGCCCTGACCTGCTGAAGAATTGGAATTTCGATCTCAGTTCCGACAGGTAAAAAAATATCCACACGCGATCCAAACTTTATGAATCCCAGCTCATCACCCTGCTTAACCTCAATATTTTCCCTGGCATATGTGACAATCCTCCTTGCGACGGCGCCTGCAATCTGTCGTATAAGAATCTCCTTTCCCTCTTTTGTTTCAATAACAATTGAACTCCTTTCATTAAGTTCTGAAGATTTAGGATGCCATGCTACCATGTTTCTGCCCGGATGGTATCTGACAAACTTAATAGTGCCCGAAACAGGGTACCTGTTGCTGTGAACATTAAAAGGTGACATAAAGATGGATACCTGAAGCCTGGTATCCTTGAAGTACTCCTTTTCCTCAGTCTCTTCAATTACAACTACCTTACCATCTGCAGGGGCATAAACCAGTCCATGATCCGGCTGAAGATCCCTCTCCGGCCACCTGAAGAAAAAGAGAAGAAAAACATACAGCATAAAGGATAACACCAGAAATCCCCATTTAAGAATCTCAATATCTCTCCAGAATATCTGTATAATAGCATTAAGTACCAGGAGAGCAATAAATCCAAATCCCAGTATTTTATATCCTTCCTTGTGAATACTCATTTATTAAAAATTTTCACAAAACTAATCAAGTCTGATTAATCATCCAAAAAGTGTTATAAAAAGATATACAAGAGGGAATGATATTATTGCACTATCAAACCTGTCGAGCAACCCTCCGTGGCCAGGCAAAATTGAACCTGAATCCTTTGCACCGATACTTCTTTTTAGCATTGACTCAACCAGGTCGCCGTATGTACCTGCTATTGAAACAATTATAGCGATTATCACCCAATGAATGCGATCAACGACTCCAAGCCATCCTGCAAGTAACCCTCCTGCAACAGATGCAATAAAAACCCCTCCGAAGAACCCTTCCCATGATTTCTTTGGGGATATTCTTTCGAACAGCTTATGTTTGCCAACGGATACTCCCACAAGGTAGGCCCCTGTGTCATTAGCCCAGATAAGCAAAAAGAATCCGATAATTATACCTGGTGAAAACATCTCATATTTATGGGGAAGCAATGTATCAAGACCATTTCGGGAAAAAGCTGAAAAAGGAAGCAGAACAAAAGGTATTCCTGTATATAGTACAGGGAAAAAAGTATGTGCCAGAGAATCAAATGGTTTTTCCTCCTTGCGGTACAGCTCCATAACAATTATGACGAGCATCACAGGTATAAGTACCAGGAAATATTTCATTGTCAATACACCCGATGCTATAAGGGTCGATAGTACATATGCGGCAATCCCGGCTATCATTCCGGAGACCACCTGTGGTCTTACTCCTGTGCTCCTTATCATGCTGTAATACTCATACTGAGTTCCTGCAAGAATTATCAGTCCGGCAATAAAAAAAGATACCGGGTGAAGCCAGAATCCACCCAGTACAAAAATCACAATGTATGCTCCTGTTAATGTTCGTCTGAAGAAATTATTCAAGATATGAAGAGTTATTTATCCTTTTCTTTCGATTTCTTTTCCTGATTTTCCTCCTTTTCGGAGTTCTTCACCCTTTTCTTTGATACGGATCTGGATTTAACCTCAATAGGTTTCTTTTGCTCCTTCGACTTTTCTTCCGTAATCTTTATATCCTTTTTGGCATTATTCTCTGCTATCTTATCCTTCTTCTCCTGCTGCTCTTTAATGATGTCAGCATTACGCTTTCCAAAGATTTTTTCCAGATCCTCACCAAAGATAACCTCTCTCTCAAGAAGTATCTCAGCCAGCTCGGTGAGACCTTTCATATTATTCTTAAGCACCTCCTTGGCACGAATATATGATTCACTTATTATCTCCTTAACCTCCTGATCAATAAGCTCAGCTGTTTTTTCACTGTAGGGTTTGGTAAAGCCAAAATCGGACTGGCCTGATGAATCATAGAAACTTATATTTCCAACCTTTTCACTCATCCCGAAGAATGAAACCATGGCATAAGCCTGCTTGGTGATTTTTTCCAGATCACTTAATGCTCCTGTAGAAATCTTTCCAAAAACAAGTTCTTCGGCAGCTCTTCCTCCAAGGGCATAAGCCATCTCATCGAGAATCTGCTCCCTGGTTGTAAGTTGTCGCTCTTCCGGCAGGTACCATGCAGCACCAAGGGCTCTTCCTCTTGGAATAATGGTGACCTTGAGAAGCGGACTTGCATATTCGAGAAGCCAGCTTACAGTAGCATGGCCAGCCTCGTGGTAAGCAATGGTTCTCTTTTCAATTGGAGAAATAATCTTGGTTTTTCTTTCAAGACCGCCGACAATACGGTCGACAGCATCCAGAAAATCCTGCTTCTCAACAACACTTTTATTATTTCTGGCTGCTATAAGGGCAGCTTCATTACATACGTTAGCTATATCAGCACCTGAAAATCCGGGTGTCTGTTTTGCGAGAAATGCTGTGTTAAAATCTTTTTCAAGTTTAATTGGCCTGAGGTGTACTTTAAAAATCGCTTCTCTTTCAGTAATGTCAGGCAATTCAACATGTATCTGTCTGTCAAAACGTCCTGCACGCATCAAAGCGCGGTCAAGAATGTCGGCCCTGTTTGTAGCAGCCAGGATTATTACACCAAGATTGGTCCCAAAACCATCCATCTCAGTAAGAAGCTGGTTAAGAGTATTTTCTCTTTCATCATTTGAACCAAAGTTTGCATTTCGTCCCCTGGCACGCCCCACAGCATCAATCTCATCTATAAAAACAATACAGGGAGCTTTCTCTTTTGCCTGCTTAAAAAGATCCCTTACCCTTGAAGCACCCACACCGACAAACATTTCAACAAAGTCAGATCCGGAGATAGAGAAGAACGGCACATTAGCCTCCCCTGCCACTGCCTTAGCCAGCATGGTCTTACCTGTACCCGGAGGACCAATCAAAAGAGCTCCCTTGGGAATTTTTCCTCCCAGTTGAGTATATTTCTTAGGATTCTTAAGGAAGTCAACTATCTCCATGACTTCAGTCTTGGCCTCTTCGAGACCTGCTACGTCACTGAAGTTCAGTTTTACATTATTATCCTTATCAAATATCTGAGCCCTCGATTTACCGACATTGAAAATACCGCCGGCACCACCTGCACCACCACCCGACATCCTTTTCATCATAAAAAGCCAGAAACCAATCAATATGGCAGGAAGGAGCAGCCATGAAAGTGCATCTGCGATCCAGTTCCTCCTGGTCTGATAATCAGGATATATAAGCTCCTTATCGGTATAACCGGCATTTTTTTGTGCCTCCAGAAGAAACGGCTCAAAACTGCTTATATCCCCAATATTATAACTAAAATGGGCCTTGGGTACAGACATTCCAAAACCGGTTCCGGGTTTCGGAACTTTTGGATATCTTTCCGACTCCAGTGCCTCGTTGGAAAGATAAATCTCTGCCTGTTCCTTATTGACGACTACTATCTTCTCAATATCCCTGTTAGCAATCATCTCCTTTATGTCGCTGGTGGTAGTCTTCTGCACCGTTTTGCCGGTATAAAGAAGATTTATTGCAATAAATACTACTGCGACAATAAGAAAAATCCAGTTTGAATTAAAACGTGGTTTAATATTCTTGTCATTTCGTTTATCTGTACCCTTATTGCTCTCAGAATTCTCCATTATCTATTCTACTTTTTTTTGTCTTCAACTGATTCAATCTTTGCATCTGCCCACAGCGACTCCAGACTGTAGAAACTCCTGTACTCCTCAACGAATACATGTACAATAACATCTCCGTAATCAAGCAGTACCCAGAAACAATTATCGAGTCCTTCAATATGCGAAGGTTTCTGGCCTGCTTCCTTCCTTACTATATCATCTATTGAATCGCATATTGCACTTACCTGTGTTGTTGATGAAGCGTGACATATAATGAAATAATCAGTAATCCGTTTCTCAAGCTTCCTCAAATCTATTTTCAGTACATCCTGACCCTTCTTTTCATGGATCCCTTTAATTGCACTCTCCAGTAATAACTCCGTTCCGTCTGGTCTTTTCTTCATTAATTTTTAAAACATTGATACCAAGCCGCAAAAGTACCACTTTTATCTGTACTTTTGGTATTAGAGTTCTTTCAATTTCAGTGCCAATATTAACAACATCACTAGACTTAGGTAAATTTAATTGTAATTATACCTTAAACATCTTAATATCAAAATGATAGGTTCTGATATTCTTTTCTTTGAAATTCTGCCATCTACAAATACTTATGCAGCGAATCTCCTGAGGTCAAAAGAGGTACCGGAAGGAACTATAATCCGCACTATGTTTCAGTCGTCAGGAAGAGGCCAGATGGGTAACGGATGGGAAAGCGAATCAGGTAAAAACCTGCTAATCAGCATTATTCTTTATCCTAAGACAACCTCAGTTTCAGATCAATTCCTGATATCAATGGCAATTTCTCTCGGAATTTCCGACTTCCTCGATAAAAAGCTTTCAGGGTGTAAAATAAAATGGCCTAATGACATTTATGTAAAGAATGACAAAATAGCAGGTCTCCTGATTGAAAATTCTGTAATTGATAATTCCATTATAAGTTCAATCGCCGGGATCGGATTGAATATCAATCAGCGCAGATTCTTAAGCGATGCGCCTAATCCTATATCAATGAGCATGATAACTGGAAAAGAATATAATATTGATCTTTGTCTTGAAGAGCTTTCAGAGGCACTTGACAAGAGATACTATTTACTTATATCGGGTAAATACAATATTATCAGAAACGATTATATATCAAGGCTCTTCAGGTTCAGAGAATGGAGTTATTACCGCGATTCAAAGGGTACTTTTAAAGGCAGATTGATATCGGTAAGTGAGGCAGGAATGCTGATAATAGAAAAATCAGCTGGTGAATCAGCAGAGTACTCCTTTAAAGAAGTTGACTTTGTTCCTTGATATCATGCCAGTCCCGGAAGTTCTCAATCTCATTTATCAGTATCTCCATGAACTGGTTAATTGCTTTATCTGCCATCATCTTCATCATAGGATTCAGACTGGCAGTAAGCTGTAACCTGACGTCAGCCCTACCCTCCGGTGAAGCTGACAGAACGACCTTAATCTTAAAATCATTCCTGCTCAGAGCATCTCCCTGATAAACAACCTTTTTGCCAGCCTCTTTTTCTATGACCCTTACACTTACAGTGCCTAGCATTGAGACGTTGAAGCTGCATGAATCCTTATCAGCTTTCCAGTTTGTAATTGTACCTTCCTGTATAAACCTTCCGAAATTCCTCAGATCTGTAATAAAATTAAAAGCTTCATCAGGGTTACAGCTCAGGTTTCCCGGCCGGCTCTCATAATATGATAATTCAGACATGAATTTTTTATTACTTTTTATCCTGTACTTCTGCCCTCACCCCCCCTGAAGGGGTTTTAAATTGAAAAATCCCTTTAAACAGGCCGGGGTTATTTTTTTATTTACCCCAGCTTGCAGGGTCAACCCTCCATTTTTTCAATGCTTCTACATCCGAAACACCTATATAATCTGTTTTTAATGCAGTATCAACAAGAACAGAATAGTTACTCAGAGTATTCAGCTTACATCCAGCAGCCTCAAAGCCATCTGATGCTTTTTTGAATTCATATGTGAAAATGGCAAGCATACCCATAACTTCACAACCAGCCTCCCTGAGAGCTTTTACAGCACCAAGGCTGCTTCCGCCTGTTGAGATCAGGTCCTCTATAACAACAACTTTCTGACCTTTTTCAAAATACCCTTCTATCTGGTTTCCAAGACCATGCTCCTTTGCCTCCGACCTCACATAGATGAAAGGGAGTCCCAGTCTGTCTGATGCCAAAACTCCGTGTGCAATAGCACCTGTTGCTACTCCGGCTATCAGCTCTGCCTGTGGATACAGATCCTTCACCATCGTGGTGAAGGAATCGCGGATATATGACCGTACTTCAGGAAATGAGAGTGTTTTCCGATTGTCACAATAGATTGGCGACTTCCATCCTGAAGCCCACGTAAAAGGATTTGATGGTTGCAATTTAATTGCTTTAATTTGTAAAAGATATTCAGCGGTTTTTTTAGCAAATTCGTTCATATGGATATTTATAAAGTTCATTTTGAGAACAGATCTATTGTATTGAGCTCTGAACCTGACAGGCTACAAAAATACGGCTTATTCCATAAATTCAATGATACTTCTGAACTTTATAAGCTGATCTCTGATTTCCAGGAAGATAAAAAAATAAACAGTATCAATATCTATGGTACCGACATAAAGCACTTATGGAAGATCTTCAGGATTTACTTCATTGAGGTTGAAGCAGCCGGAGGGCTTGTAAGACATAAAAATGGACGCTACCTCTTCATAGAGAAGAAGGGAAGACTCGATCTCCCGAAGGGACACATGGAGCCTGGTGAAGAGGCTGGCAACTGCGCACTGAGGGAAGTAAGTGAAGAGTGCGGGATATCAGGACATTATATTATCAGGCCTATCAGATCTACATACCACACCTATTCATGGGAAGGCATATCGTACCTCAAAAAGACAAACTGGTTCATGATGGGATATGATGGTGAGATGATTATCCAGCCTCAGGCTGACGAGGGTATAACAAAAGTTGAATGGCTGCTGCCTGACGAACTCAACAGAATTAAAACCAATGCCTGGTTATCGCTTATGGAAGTTATAAACTCTTCCGTGTTAAAAGAATAGGAACCTATTCATCTCCCCTGAACTTCTTAAGATCAATTGCCCTGGGTACGAACACCGAAGCATCACCACCACTTTTTATTATGTCCCTGACAATTGTTGAATTTATATGACTGTGTTCAGGAACTGTAAGAAGGAAAACCGACTCTATACCAGGTGCCAGTACTCTGTTAGTCTGAGCTATTGCCCTCTCAAATTCAAAGTCTGCTGCTGTGCGCAATCCACGTAAAAGGTATCCTATTCTGTTTTTTGTGCAGTAGTCTACAGTAAGACCCTCATAATGAGAAACCTTTACCCTCGGCTCATCAGCAAATACGAGGCTTATCATTTTTTTTCTTGTTTCCAGAGAGAAATAACTCTTTTTCAGGGCATTAGCACCAACAGCTATTATTATTTCATCAAAAAGGCTCAGGGCTTTTTTAACTATTGCCTCATGACCAATGGTAAAAGGGTCAAATGATCCGGGAAATACTGCTACTTTCTTCATTCGAAGGTGATTTTTTTGGGATTTTTTACTTTCTGTGTCAGTAGTGCAAGGTTAAGCACCTCCATAATAGTATCGACAAAATGAAACTTCAAACCCTTAATATATATAGCATTAATACTTTCAACATCTTTACGGTTCTCTTCCGAAACAATTATATCCTTGATACTTGCCCTTTTGGCGGCAAGAATCTTTTCTTTTATTCCTCCAACAGGAAGTACTTTCCCTCTAAGCGTTATCTCACCCGTCATAGCCAGATACTTCTTCACCTTGCGCTGAGTAAATGCTGATGCTATAGATGTGGCCATCGTAATTCCTGCAGAAGGTCCATCTTTGGGAATAGCTCCTTCAGGCACATGTATATGAATATTCCAGTTTTCGGAAAAATTGTCCGGAAGATCTAGCATTGAGCCATTTGCCTTAAGATATTCATGTGCTATAATAGCCGACTCTTTCATTACCTCACCCAGGTTACCTGTAAGAGTCAGCTTCCCTGAGCCTTTGCTGAGACTAGTCTCAACAAATAGTATCTCACCGCCAGCAGCAGTCCATGCCAGACCTGTAACAACACCAGCCTGTTCATTTCCGGCATAAATGTCGCGTGTAAATTTTGGAGGACCAAGCATTTCATTCAGATTTGCAACCTTAATATCCTTTTCAAATTCCCTTTCTGATGCAATCTTCCTGGCAGTCACTCTGATAATCTTTGCAAGTTTTTTATCAAGCTCGCGCACACCCGATTCTCTGGTATATTTATCAATGATTGCCTCCATTACCTTCTTGTCAACAGCTATCTGATCTTTTTTAACACCATGATTTTCAAGCTGTTTGGGAAACAAATGACGCTTTGCAATTTCCAGCTTTTCCTCCACAAGATATCCGGTTATCTCTATTAACTCCATTCTGTCGCGCAATGCCGGATTGATAGTTGCCAGGTTGTTTGCAGTAGCAATAAACAGGACCTTTGAAAGGTCATATTCCATTTCGAGGAAATTGTCGAAGAAGGTGCTGTTCTGTTCGGGGTCGAGAACTTCCAGCAGGGCTGAAGAAGGATCTCCCCTGAAGTCCTGACCAACCTTGTCAATCTCATCAAGTATAAATACGGGATTTGATGATCCTGCCCTTCTGATGTTCTGGATTATTCTTCCTGGCATTGCCCCGATATATGTTTTTCGATGGCCCCTTATTTCTGCTTCATCATGTAATCCACCAAGTGACATTCTGACATATTTTCTGTCAAGAGCCTTGGCAACCGACTTTCCAAGAGATGTCTTACCTACTCCCGGAGGACCGTAAAGGCAAAGTATCGGAGATTTAAGATCGCCTTTAAGCTTAAGAACAGCAAGGTGTTCGAGGATTCGCTCTTTGACCTCATCAAGGCCAAAATGATCTTTATCGAGTACCCTCCGTGCATTATTAAGATCAAGATTATCTTCAGAATAAAGGTTCCAGGGAAGGTCAAGAAGTGTCTGAATGTAGGTCACCTGAACAGAATACTCTGCAGCAGCAGGATTAAGCCTGTGTAACTTGTTAAGCTCCTTTTCAAAGGTCTTTTTTACATCTTCACTCCAATTCTTTGTTTCTGCTTTCCTTCTGTATTCCTCTATCTCCTTCTCAATAGGATTTCCCCCCAGCTCATTCTGAATTGTCTTCATCTGCTGGTGAAGCAGAAATTCCCGCTGTTGCTGATCAAGATCGCTTTTTACCTTGGACTGAAGTTCATTTTTCAATTCAAGTACCTGAATCTCCTGAACAAGGAACTCAAGCAAAGAAAAACCCCGGTCGCGAAGATTATTTATTTCAAGAAGCTTCTGCTTATCCTGAACCTTTATATCGGTGTTGGAACATATAAAGTTTATCAGATATGTATTATTCTCTATATTCTTAATTGCAAAGGAAGCTTCCGGGCTGATATTCGGATTGATTTTTATTATCTTGAGCGACAGATCTTTGAGTGATCCTACAATAGCATCAAAATCCTTGCTCATAAATTCCGGCTTAATTTCAGGAAGCGTGCGTATTTTTGCCACAAAATAGGGATCATTTGAGACAAGTTCAGCAAGTTCCATCCTTTTGCGTCCCTGTATGATTGCGGTAGTTGACCCGTCAGGCATCTCAAGCAGCTTGACAATCTGTCCGATTGTACCTACTGAATGGAGATCGCTGAAGTCAGGATTCTCCATGTCAGGCTCTTTCTGTGCAACGGTACCCACAATCTTATCGTTACGGTAGGCATCTTTTATAAGCTGAATTGATTTTGGACGGCCTATAGATATTGGAAGTACAACACCAGGGAAAAGGACAGTATTCCGGAGTGACAGAATGGGGAGCATTTCAGGCACTTCCACATCATCCAGTTCACCATCATCACCATCGGCTATAATAGGTATTATGTCTCCATCTCCATCAAGGATATCAGGTATTAATATCTCGGTAGCAGGTTTCCTGAATTTCTTTTCCATCTAAATCTAACTCCTTACTTTCAAATTTACAATTAATTTTTGCATACATGATGTATATAGGCTGAGCAATGATTGTGCCATAATATGAAAAACAAAAAGGGGCCTGTGACAAAGCCCCTTATCTTATAAAAAGTATACTGCTATTTCTTTTTACCTACGTGATCCTTGTAACGGCTCCTGAACTTGTCAACCCTTCCTGCTGTATCCACAAGCTTCATCTTACCTGTATAGAAAGGATGTGATGTATTGGATATCTCCAGTTTAATGAGTGGATATTCAGTTCCATCTTCCCACTTGATCTTATCCCTTGAAGGTGCGGTCGACTTGCTCAGGAATGAATAACCATTTGACATATCCTGAAATACCACAAACCTGTAACTGTCGGGATGAATTCCATTTTTCATTGTTCGTATTTTTAAAATCCTTGAATCGTCTTTAAAATTTCCATTTTATTAGGGACTGCAAAATTAATCACATTAATTGTAATATACAAATAGATTTGGAAATTTATTGATACCTGTCAGTATGCTCATTTTTATGCAACTTATTATGCATTTCATCTTTGTACCTTATGAATTCGAGATCATTATTGATCATATACCGGTATGTAATATGAGTTTTTGCTCTAACAGAGCCCAATGCTTCATATATTGCAATCATTTTAGGATTGAAATCACCAGCCCATGACAATTCAAGTTCCCTGAACCATGGCTTTTTTAAAAACATCAGATAGAGGTTATAGAATATGGCCGACTCGACACCGCTATTCTGATATGATGTATGTACGCCTCCCACAATCGCTCTCATCCTTGTCATTTCATGAGTAGTCTTGTAGTAAAGGAACTTAAGCTTATTCCATAAATGAAGCTTGCCATTAAGATGCTTAAGAATCTGGTTTGTGTCAGGGAATAAAATGAAAAACGAAACAGGTTTATCATTATGATAAGCAAACCATATAAGCTCCTCATCAATAACAGCCTTTACCTTTCCGAGAGATTCATAAAGGAAGTCTTTTTCAAGGGGAGTGAAATCCTGTTTAAAAGCAGCCCAGGCAGAGTTGTAAATCTCAATGATATCATCAACATACTTCTCAGCATTCCTTATCTCAAAATGCCGGAATGTGTAACCTGGTCGTTTAGTAAGCCAGGCGGCAATCTTCATGATCCTCGGAGGGAACTCAATAATTTTTTTTTTCTCATCCCTTAGAATCCTGTGATATGAATACTGTTCAAAATAGTTCCTGAAGCCATACTCTTCAAAGAATTTCACGTAATATGGCTTATTGTAAGGCATCCCGTATCCCTGCGGCATAAAGCCATCAACAAGCAAGCCCCAGTTATTGTCATTTTCGCCGAAGTTTATAGGTCCGTCTATCGCCTCCATACCTCTTTCCATAAGCCATGCCCTGGCAGTGTCGAAAAGCATAAATGCTGCCTCAACTGACTCAATAACTTCAAAATATCCTATTCCGCCTGTCGGCTGATTATTGGCTGCTGACCTCACATTGTCGATAAAGGCGGCAATTCTGCCTATAACAATACCGTTGTTATCCTTCAGTATCCATCTTACGGCATCACCATGTCTGAAAGTATGATTTATTGCAGGATCAAAAACTGACTCAATGCTGACATCAAGCGGACATATCCAGTTTGGATCATCCCTGTAAAGCCTTTTTGGTAAATTAATGAATTCCCTTTTATCCTGTTCTGTAATAACTTCAAGAGTCTTCATAAACCTGTGTTTTTCTAAGGACAAAGATAGAAAATATTTAAAAGGTGTCGGGCGACAGGCCATGGGCAGCTTGTGGGGAGCCTGAAGCAGGGAGAAGAGCAATGAGGTTTCCGGCTACCCGCAACCGGCTAAAACGGACTGTTGAATAGGTCCTATTTTAACCGCCCCTGACGCCTTATGCCTTATGCCTTATGCCTCCCTAATGTATATCTATAATCCTGTGGTCAATAAGTACAAATACAAGGCCAACAAGGGCACTATATAATAAATAGAGCCTGACAGGAATGTACTCAGATGGTCTTATATTCATTTTTACCCATAGATATCCTGAAAGGAATGCCTTACCTGCCAGATATACTATAAAAGTTGAAAGAGCAACACCCACGATGCCATAACCCCACTTTATCATCAACAAGCTGAGAGGGATATTCAGGGCAAGTTCAAAAATTGCTGCAAAAAGAGTTATATGAGTTTTCTTTCTGCCTACAATAACGGTTTGCGGAAATATAAGCCTGGGAATTACAAGAAGTGAATAAATAAGGAAAATATCAGCACTTTTCTGGAACTCAGGATTAAACATACGCGGGTATATCCATCGTGAAAACAGCATCATTAAAATAGCTGACGGGAAGAGAATATGCATCAGCCTCTTTGACTTTACCCTGATCTTTGCAAGTGATTCCTTCATCCTTTCACGTGTTGAGAATTCGGGAAGCATAGCATTGCTTAATCCGTTTGCAAGCATCAGTACCAGGGGAAACTCCTTGGCCCCGTAGCGGAACCATGCGAACATTGCCGGGTCGCGGTATACTGCAGATATGATCACACCATCAGTATATTGAGCCGAGCCACTTATTAGAGAAGTCAGTATTAGCGGTGTACCAAGATATAAATGCTCCTTCATAAACTGCCAGGATATTGTCATCTCTGTATATCTCCTTAGCAATATAATCAGCCAGATCCACCTGCCTCCTGTAACCACAAGCAATCCATAAATTGACCAGATTATATCTTTCCCGAACACTATTGGAAGAATAATAAAAAGTAGCTGAGCTGAAAACGTATACAGCCCATATTGAAAGATCCTGTAAGAACGGTTATTCAGAAGATATATGTATTCTATCAGACAAACAGGACTGCTTAGAAGGACATAAAGCAGAAGGAGGTTCAGGTATGGTACATTGCCACTGATATGAAAAACGGAGAAGTGATTTTTTACTCCATGCCCGAGTGCAAAAACCAGCAGGCTGAAGAAGCAGAGAAGCAGAAATGCATTGAATATTTCAGGTGATTTGGAATTGCCATTGTCACCTATCTTCCTGTAAGTTCTGTTTCTGTGATAGAGAGGAAGGAGTGACTGGATGATACCTGTTACCCAGAAGAATGTTACCAGCCCGGCTATGAACATAAACATTTCCCATGTTCCTATGTCGGCACGGGTAAGATGACTTTTTGTAAAAAAAATACTGATAATGAGAAAAATAACAGGCTTCATGAGATGGAACATCTGAAGGCCTGAAATATTGTCGATCAGTTTTATTTTCCTCAAACCAGACTAATTTAATATCAAAACTCTCTTTCAGTCAAAAAATTGTACTGGCTTTCCCAGAATTTTTCAAAGCCGGACAAAGATAGTAATTGACCGGTGCAAGAGAAAATAAAACCAAAATTTTGTGAAATAGATTTTTTGACCTTATTTTGCACCCTGAAACGGTGGATGTAGTTCAGTCGGTTAGAACGTCGGATTGTGGTTCCGAAGGTCGTGGGTTCGAATCCCATCTTCCACCCAAAATGAAAAAGCCGGCCCTAAAGGGACGGCTTTGTTTTTTCGAGGCGTTCAAAACTTGTTTTGTTAAGCAGAGAAAAAACAAAGACGAGACCCCGCGACAGCGGGATCCGGCCTTTTCATTTTGAAGTTCCTCCCTAAGGGATCACCATTTGAACGAAGCCCTCTTGCGCTAAAGCTACAGAGGGCAAAGTGAGAATGGTAATCAGCCTTTCTTTCTCACTGCCGCATACCTGTAATATGCTGCTATCGACAATGAGGTAAGCAATATTACTGCAACATAAACAAATGTTGGCACAGGCACAGGGTCACCTCCTGCATAAGAGTGTAGTCCCGATAGGTAATAATTGACTCCGAAATAGGTCATAAGTACAGATGAGAAGGCGAATAGAGAAATAAGGTTAAAAGTGTAAACATCCTTCATCCCTGGAATATTGCGGCTATGAACCACTATACTATATATTATAATAGTAATTAGCGACCAAGTCTCTTTAGGATCCCAGCCCCAGTACCGGCCCCATGACTCATTTGCCCATATAGCGCCAAGGAAAGTTCCAATTGTAAGTAAATAAAGGCCCAGGGTAAGGGTTTTATAATTGATTATCGTAAGCTCATCAATTGTGTTTGATATTCTTGTCCTGTTTCTGTCATTTGACAGTACAAGAAGAATCATTGAGATCAGGCCGAGAATTGCACCAAGCCCAAGAAATCCATAGCTGCCTGTGATAACTGAAACATGAAGAGTCAGCCAGTACGATTTAAGGACAGGTACCAGATTAGTAATCTCGGGATCCATAAAACTGAGATGTGCAACCATAAGTGTCATTGCTCCAAGAACAGCAGTGGCTGACAGAGCAAATGCTGATTTACTTCTGAAAATGAAACCAGCCAATAAAGTGACCCACGATATAAAGATCATCGATTCATAACCATTACTCATTGGTGAGTGCCCGGAAATGTACCAGCGCAGACCAAGTCCAATGGTATGAAAAATGAATCCGGCAAGGAGCAGCCACTCCAGCACCTTAATAAAACCCGGGATGACCTTACTTCCCCTTATAACCGTTGTTATCAGCACTATTAGCAGAACCAGTCCAACAGTTGCATAAAATGGGAAAAGTCTTTCAAAGAAACTCATCTTAAAATACAAAAGCTCAATTTTTGTTCTTCCTTCAGAGGGAAGTTTATATCCGGAAAACCTTGTCTGGTAGTCGGTGATAGAATTTGCTACCTGCTTAACAGTAGTAATATTATTATTATGAATTGCCTCGGAAAGTATAGGCATAATTCCTTTAAGATATGTTGAATCATCATTATTAACGGCTTTTACCAGGGCAGCCTGGGAATTTCCCCAGTCATGCGTACCATCTTTTTTGGGAAATAACTTGAGGAAATCACTATTATATATCATATATACAATGTTAATTCTCTCATCCACCTTCATCATCTCTTTATCAAGCCTGCTTCTCTCTCCGGGAGCCTTGGCATAGGCTTTAGTTACATCTTCCGATATCTTATATGTACCATCCTGAATATTAACAATATCGGAGAAAGCAGCATATTTTCCCCTTACTCCAAGTACCTTTTTAAGCTCCTCGTTTGATACCCTTATAATCGGATAATCCTTCCAGTTATCAAAATCGAGATACAGGCCAAGGAACACCTGCATCGGCGTCATCCCTTCGAACCGGTTTTCGCGTGTTACCTTACGCAGAATATCATGGCTAAGAGTAAAAAGTGGCTCTGTTCTTCCTTTCTGATCCTGAACCAGCACCTTCCCGAATTCCTCGGCAGCCTTCCTGTCAGGAACCAGCTTCTGGGCTTCAACACCCTGCAACCCGGTTATAAATAATAACAAAATGACAGGAGCAGTTTTTCTTATTAATGAATTCCAGTGACCGGCTGTAATATTGCGAAATATTGATCTCCTGCTGATAAGCGCAAGAATTATAAATACCATCATAAATGCATATCCCGTATATGTAACAAGCATACCTGCCATATCATGATTAACTGAAAGAATTGTACCCTTCTCGTCAGGGTCGAAAGAGGACTGGTAAAAGCGATATCCCTTGTATTTCAGAATGTTATTCATAAATATTAGATATGGTTTTTCCACATTGTTACTCTCATCAATAAGCACAACATCGCTTTTATATCCTGAAGGGCTTGAAGAGCCGGGATATCTTTCCAGTATAAAATCATTAAGCTTAATACTGAAAGGAAGTTTTATTCTGTCAGAACCGTAACTTACAACAAGCGTATGATTATCTATTACGCAGGAACCTTCAGCATACTCTGCATTTTCTTTATCCCAGAGGTAGATTGTTTCTGATTCGTTCCCACTGAATATATTGAAAATAAACGCGTTCTGTTTCGTATTTGTCTCTTTTGGATTAACAGCCACCGCCTTGAAGTGACCTGAAGTGATCATCTTTTCAGGTATTATCCGAACACCTTTGCAAGTCAGTATCTGCATTTGTTTCAGTGCGATCCTGTTTACCATTTCTGCAGAAGATCCGCCATGGCTCATCATCGACATAACCCCTATCCCGGATTCTGAATTTGCAAAGAAAGCAGCAGAATCAAGAGTAATATTTATATCAGCATCACCGACATCAAATCCGATGTTAATTCCATAAGCCTCTTTCTTCTCCCCTCTTTTAAGAATTACACTCTCCTGCGAAGTCATATCTTTTGTAACCATCAGAGAAATAATTGGTTCTCCGCCAGGAACATCAGTAATTTCCTCTGCAGCATTAGGAATGATCCTCGAAAGGTCAAGCTGATACTCCCTGTTATTGATATTGATCTTATTGCTGTAATTGTCGGCAGAGACAGAAGTAAGTGTATATTTTCTTGAGTCTGATGAAACTGCTGATCCGTTGTTATCCTTTAATGTATATCCAATTCTTTTTACAGTTGAATAACATTCATCCTGAGATTCTCCTTCGCGAATATGAATATTCCCTTCCCATCCGAAATAGCGGGTGATTCCTGCTCCTGCTATCATCATGATAAATGCGAGATGAAAAAGTGCAACAGGAAGCTTTTGTTTTCTGAACATATTATAATTGATAAGCATCCCGATCAGGTTGGCAGCAAGTAAAATGAGGATCAGCTCAAACCACCTGCTGTCATATACCATGCTGTATGCAGCTGCAGACCCGAAATCATTCTCAAGGAATGTGGCCACTGCCATTGAAAGAGCAAATATGACAAAGAGAATTCCCATCATTACCGGGGTGAATAGAAATTTGATATACTTCATAATCAATACATTTAGAGATTTTTTTCTTATTTAATACTTTGCGGATACTGTGTTCAGGGTATCCGGTCGCAAATATAATTTTATTAATGATATATGTGAGGAAGTATTGTAATCATACACCTTATCCCCGGTCTGAAGTCCGGGATTTATCCATTTTCAGAAATGCTGACAAGCTTTTTCCTGTCAAGAATCCTAAGTCTGGATGCATCAGAATTTATTACTCCGGAGTCCTCCATCTCTTTCAAAATCCTCACAACACACTCTTTCGCCATATTTGTCATCTCGCCAAGTTCCTGACGAGTAAGAATCATTTCAAACTCTTCATTACCGAATATTTCATCAGATAAATAGATTAAAATGTCGGCCAGCCGGCCTGACATCCTTTTCTGCGCCATACTTAACATTATTTCGTGCGATCTGATATTTCTTTTGCAAAATTCTGCCAGCAGGCTTTCTGCAAACTTACTATTTGTACGGGCGAGCTGCTTCAGAATTTCAGATGTTACAAAACATGCCTGAACAGATGTTATTGCTGATACAGAGTAGTTATGTCTCGAATTGATATAAGCGCCGGGCCCCAGGATAAGGTTGCCGGGCTTCTCAATGTCAAGAATGAAATTTTTGCCTTTCGGACCCTCAATATAACTCTTGGCAACCCCGGTAGCCATAAAAAGTGCATTCGAGGCAGGAGACCCCTGTTTGACCATAACCTCTCCAGGTTTGAATGTTGCTTCATACCTGTTAGAATTAACCATTTCAAGCTCACTCTTCGAAAGATTCCTGAAGTTCTTCCATCCTGCAGTACACCTCTCACAATTGTTTATCAATTTAAGTCCAACCATACTGTTTTTTAAGTAATTAAGTTCAGATTATTAATATTTATCAGCCAAACAAGATACAAATATCATCATAATAAATGATATTTATCAAGATAAATTATAATTTCTATCAATAATAAATGTTTCAAAAAGTATCTTTTTGTGTTAATCTTATCACAGAATAATCCATATCTTGCATTAAGAAAAACAAACTAAACAAACCTGATATGAAAAACCTACTTAAAATTTTGTCGCTATTAACAATTGCAGGATTTATCCTGACCTCATGTGAAGGTCCGGCGGGGCCAGAAGGACCGGCAGGTCTAGACGGTACAAACGGGACCAATGGTGTTGATGGGAAGGATGCTAATGAGACCTGCAAACTCTGTCACAATAAAGATGTGGTGGAAGCTGTTGCAAGAGAATACCAATACTCGGTACATTTCAAAGGAGTAGCTTATGCGGAAGAGGGAACCAGGAACAGCTGTGCTCCCTGTCATTCATCACTGGGTTTCCTTAATGTAATAGAAAAGAGTACTCCTGCTACATTTACAGGACCTGATGCAAGTGGCAAATACACAAGCAACTACGTTGCAGAAGCTGGTGTTCTGGCCTTGCCAGGTGCAATAGGCTGCTTCACCTGTCACAGTTCATTACATACAGACTATGAAGGTACAGAATTTTCACCACTAGCTACAACAGCAGCTGTTCCATTGACAATGTACGGAGGCACTAAAACAATCGACTTTGATATGGAAAATTCGAACCTCTGTTCAAAATGTCACCAGCCAAGGCCAATTACCGGATCAAATGGTAATGTTATTGATTACTCGCTTCTGGTATCTGATCCTACAACCGCCTATGCCCTTTCAAAGATATCTTTCAGAACAAGTGTTCACTATGGTACTCAGTCTGCATTGGCAGCTGGTATAGGAATGGGAGCTATTGAATTCGGTACAGGATATACGAATTCTTCACATGTAGCAGGTGCATCATGTAACACATGCCATATGGCAACTCCTTCAGGCGAGGCTGGCGGACATTCATTCAGTGCAGAAGGCAACTTCAATGGCTGCAATACAACTAACTGCCATACAACCATGAGTTCATCAAACACTACCTACAAAGCAGCTGTGGCTGATGTAGAAACTCTCCTTGATGATCTTTTAACCGCGATCAATGCAATTGGAGCCGGTAATGATATCCTTTACAAAGATGAGGATGGAAATTATTCAGGATATTTTAACGTGTATGATCCAGGTTCTAATCCTACAGGATACTGGAAATCTCAGAACCCAAGCAGTAGCTGGACTACCGCACAGAAAGCAACAAATGATGCAAAACCTGATCTGGTAATTACGAATGCTCAATTCGGTGCAGTAATTAATTACTCCATGGTTAACCATGGGGCAGGTACCGGAGTTCATAACTATCCATATATCAAGACACTACTTGAAAATTCAATTGCAGCTATCTGATAAAGGCTGATAAATAAGATAAGGAGAGGCTGTATCATCAGCCTCTCTTTTATTTAAAGCCCCTCAATCCCCTAAAGGGGAAGCAATTAATAATCAGCATTTTAAACTTTTCCCCTTTAGGGGGCAGGGGGCAAATTAAGGCTGTTGATACAGCCATTTTTTGTTTAGTCATTCACAACGTCAATTGCATATTGGCACTGCTACCTGGATGATTCCTCATCCAGCGATAGCGGGATAAGGGATCTGCCAGTTAGTACACAAGACTCCTTTACAATCTAATCTTATTCTTTTATCCTTCAGTCAGAACCGACTGCGTATTCATTCATTCCAGCAACAGCACGGATAAGGGATCTCATTTATGTTTGAATAATATTGCACCTGATGCAAATAGGAATCAGTACGCACAATCGCAGGCAAAACAAAAAGCCGTATCTTTTGGGAACCGGCTTTTATTTTAATTATTGAAGTGATCTTCAGACTTTAATTTATAGACGGAATTCAGCTTTTGCTTTTTCCCTGTCAGCATTTCTCTTGATCCTGAAAAGGCTGATAATGGCATAGAAATAATGACCCCAAACCCCTGCAAGCAAAACCGACAGTGTATAAATCATCCATCGGGGCGCTCTTTGAGTCCATAATGCTCTGTGACTTGTAGGAAGGTAATCAGTAGGCACCCCCCAGTGAATTGTTTGACGATTTTCTGTATTCCCGTATGTTGAGTTATCGGTAATAGCAGCCACAATTTCCAGATTTCCTTCTTTCCCTCCAGGAATGTCTGATGGAAATTCAAGACTGGCAGTACCTTCATCATCAAGGACGAGTTCACCTACTGGCAGATTGCTGAACATCCGGGGAACAAAAATACTAACAGTTTCACCCGAAACAGGAACTTCTTTGCCATCCTCAACAGTATGGGCTGTTACGGTAACAGTCTTAATACTATCAACTTCTGTCAGAGTCATGTTAAGGATCGCATCCTTTAAGGCCTGATCCTGTGCGTATAAATTAAATACCGGGATTTGCATCACCGCAATGATCGCTGATATACTGATTGCTCTTTTTATCATTACTGTCATTGGTTATTCAATTACTTCAATATTTCAACCTTATCCTTCTCCTGCATTTCAGAGATTGAAATGATCGGAGCAATTTTTGAAACCAGCATGAAAAGCATAGCGAACACCGATACCCCTGCCAGTGTCAGAGCCCATTCTATCCATGTTGGAGCATAGCTGATCCAGTCAGGTCGAACATCCTGGATAGGAAGGAATGGTGTTTCCAGAGTAGGAATAACAATAATATAACGGTTAACCCAAAGTGCAGTCAGAGCAATTACTGCCGCAACAGTTATACTCGGGATTGTCCTGAATTTCGGAAATGCTATGATTATTGCGGGAAGAAGTATACCGACATAGTTTGCAAAAATAAATAATGAATAATAATCGGTGAACAGTTTATCGATAAGGATAGAGTCCATTTTAATTGAACCATACCATTTTGTCAGGTAATCACTGAAGGTGAAATAACCATAGAATGCTGCTATGACAGTAAGAAGGACCCCGACATTCACAAAATGACGTTTGGTGATATACTCTTCCAGGTGATACACTTTCCTGAATATCCACATAAGTATTATCAGAAGACCGGTTCCGGAAAAGACAGCTGCAATAACGAAATAAGGACCAAATATAGTCGAATGCCATCCGGGCTGCAGGGTAACGCCAAAGATCCATGCCAATACAGAATAAACAATAATTGCAATGGCTATGATCATTGCTGCCATCACCGTTTTGGCATTAGAAAGAATTTTATACTGTTTTTCCGTACCGGTGTAGCCCAATGAAAGAATTTCATAGAGTTTCTTTTTCCATGGTGCGACTTTCAGATCCTTATAATCTCTGAGTATGGCAAAATCCTCAATAAAAGAAAGATAGAGATAGATAAAGCATCCTATGAGGTCAGTACAGATAGCTATAACGTCCCAGGTAATAGGAGACTGAATCCGGGGGTACATAAAGAGGAAGTGCAGTCTGTCGAGCCGCCCGATACAGAAAAAGATGAAGAAAGGCCCAATTACAAGCGAGATAACAGTTATAAGTTCAGCCATCCTGATTATAGGCTTGCGCCAACCGGTATGAAACAGGTGCAGCACTCCGGATATAAGTGCTCCGGAATAGCTGAGACCCATGAAAAATATAAAATTAACGATATAGAAACCCCAAACTACATTGTCGCGCATACCTGTTACAATGTGTCCCTTGTCGATCTGTTGTATCAGGCCATATATACCGACTACAAAAAAGGCCAGAAAGATAAAAAAAGTAATGTACCATTTTATGCTTGTCTTCTCAATTTCCGGAGTAAGATCGGTTATCAGTTTCTTGTCGGCTTCCATCCTGATGAAGATTAGATTATTTAGTAACTACCTTGGTCCAACATTCTTATATCGTCCTGTTATAGATTCGTCAGCTCCTTCCAGTCCCATTTCAACCGGGAACTCCCTGTTTGAAGGAGGCAGATAATACACACTGGGCAATGTTCCGAGGTCTTCCTTATACCGGTAACCTGCTCTGTCAGTCATAAGCTTGCTGAATCTTAAAGTTTCAATACCATTTGTAACTGTATCCTCAAGAAGATCTCCAAAATAGAGAACTCCCATGGGACATGCCTGAACACAACGAGGTAATATGCCCTTGCGAAGGTTATCGGCACAGAAAATACACTTGCCTACAGTTCCCTCCACAGCCGGGATATTTGTTTCAGGATCATAGACATGACCCTCCGGAACTTCAACTTCCGGATCCTTCCAGTTAAAAACGCGGGCAGAATATGGACATCCTGTCATACAGAATTTACAACCGATGCATCTTTGATTATCGACAAGAACAATTCCGTCCTGACGCTTATAGGTGGCTCCTACCGGGCAAACACTGACACACATTGGCTTATCACAGTGGAAGCATGGACGGGGAAACCAGTATTTGGAGGTAAGATTGTCATCCTGAAGCATATATATCTTCATCCACTCATGATCTTTAGGCAATAAATGTCCTTCCTGGCAGGCATCAACACAGGCTCTTGCATTTGCACATTTTGCAAGGTCAATAACCATGGCAAACTTCCTGTTGGGAAGTCCCTTTTTAGCTTCACTTTTTAGCTCCGCCTCTATCTCTTTTGAAGGTTTTATATCGCTCAGGTCAACCTCCACCAGCTTCCCGTCAGTAGAAAGAAGTTTTACCATTTTGCCTGATTTGGCGCTTGCCTCATTTCCGTCAGCGATAGTTGCTTTTGCAACACCTGCAACAGTTATTGCCCCAACACCCATACTTACATTTCTGAGGAATTTTCGCCTCGAAGAGTTGCCTGATTCATTATTTTCCATCCCGTTCAAATTTTTTAATTCAAACAAATTTCACCGGATTGATTTATAAACAATTTAAATCAATCCTCCAGATCATAATGGTCTTCTGTTGCATGATATCCTGTAATTATCCCCCTGAAAAGAGAGCCTGGTCTCTTCCCCAGAGTGCAGGTATAAATATGAATAAGCATGAAAACAGACAGAAAGAATCCCATTGTAATGTGAAGAAGATCTGTGAGAAGCATTCCGCTGATACCCATAAAGCCTTTTATTACTATCTCAGGCAACAGCAAGCCAATTCCTGAAATAATCACAAGAGGCAGTGCCACATACATTGCAAGAACATAAGAAACCTTCTGCAACGGGTTAAACTTTCTTTCCATTGTAATAGGGAAAGGGTGCTTCTCACCATGGAACATTCCCCATGAATAGTATCTCAACTGCTTGAAAAGATCAGCAAAGAAGTTTTCCCTCTTCAAATTATAATATCTTCCATTTCTTGTAATAAGGTTACCTGCTACAAAAATTATATAATTCACAGTCAAAATAATAGCCGAAGTATTATGCCACCTTACAGCATCTTCAAATCCTACCACAAGAACATAATCCTTCTCGCCGGTATATTGCATGCTTAATCCAGTAATTATAAGTATGATGAACAGGATTGCATTCAGGACATGCCATAGTCTGATCCATTTTGGGTAAAGATACATTTTGAGTCTTTTGAAATATTATTATTTATTAATTCTGAAATATATATGAACCAGGACAACTATAATAATTCCACCGAATATGATAAGGCTCAGCAGATTAAGATATTCATTTCTATTGGCTCCTATCACGTAGGACTGGTTAAGAATTATTCCGTTAAAGAATCCATCCTTACGCTGTTCTTTGGATTCAAACTTATAGAGTGAAGCCATCAGCATCGAGTTCTGTGAATGGCATTCATTACATCGCTTCACAGCTTCGGTCTTTGGCTTTATAAGATGTGCAACAGGCAGATTCTCATTTATCTTTGTATGACATTCAATGCACCTTACATTTGCCATATGTAAAGACTGGTTGGGAAGCCATTCATGCTTGCTGATAATATTTATTTCTTCCCGGTCTGTCAGAAGCTCGAACCGGTTGAAGTCAGAATGGCATCCAAGACAGATTGCATTATCATATGCTATCGTCTCTTTAAGGTTATGACTTGTCCTGGTGCTAATCCTGTAGGTATGAGGATTATGACATCCATAGCATGAAAATCCCTCATTCTCAAGTTTGAAGTGAATACTCTGCTGGTACTCCTCAGTAATGGCATCAAAATGATAAGTCTCATCACCTCCATGACAATCGATGCAGTTCAGCTTCGCTTCCATCCTTAGTTCACCCGGATGCGGGAAATTAGCATATTCTGATGAATGACAATCTGTACAGCTGAAGCTTTTGTGATTTGACCTATAAAAGTCCTTCTTTTTTATAATCCTTTCCACAAACATCATTGCTTTAACCTCACGTCCGAGAGACTCGTTCATATAGCTATACTTCGACTGACCGTGACATTTGAAGCACTGCTGATTTTCCTCCTCATAGGGAGAGACAAAAACAGCTGTATCCTGACTGTCAGTAACAGTCTGTAACTTAAAACCCCCCGCGGCTTTTGCTGAAATTAGAGAAATGATAAAAAGCAGGACCGATATCCTTAAAATAAATAACTTCATTCCCGGACTATTATTCGGTTAGAACCGTACGGTAATATTAAAGCCTACAAGAAATTTCTTATCTGTAAGGTCATTCTGGTTATAAAGTAAATTATACTGATTTATAATACTTGAATAGTTTGCCACAAACAGCTGGAAAGCATGTGTCGGAGTATTTATCTCCCAACCCAAAGTGACATTTGGCTTAGGATGATCATCGTCTGAAAGATCCTGCTTAATCAGGAGTTGGTCATACTCAAGCATCAGGCAATGATTGCCCACAATATTATAGCGGCCTCCTGCATGAATTCCAAGATTAAAATTCTTATACCCTGTTGTGTCAGAATATTCTGGTACAGAGTTGAAATAGAATGCTGAAGGAGCTACCTGCAATGATAATTTCTCACTGAATTTCCTCGCTATAATAAGCTGGGTAAAATAAGATATCCTATGAATAAATTTGTAACTGGCTTCAGGTCCGAAATTTTCATCAGCTCTTGCATCAATTACCATGTTCCCGTAATAGGAAAGTGAAACAGGCATGCTGTTATCTGTTGTCTGTTGAAGTATGGCATACTTCCACTGGATGTCCTGAAGCTTGTAATCCTTTGTAGTTCCTGCTCCTATCATAATCCTGTCGGTAATTCCATAGTTCAGACCAAGCCTTGTATTTGCAGCTCCGTAAATACCGTAAAGATTCTTCACGTTTTCTATCAGGCTGAACCTATGGTGTATCTGTAGTTCAAGTCCACCTTTGTATGGTGATGCAACTGTTTGATTATCAATAAGAGTGGCAGTATTAAAAGTATTAGTTACAGCTTCTGGGCCAGCAGCTTCTTCCTGTGCAAAGACCGGTGCCAGAATTAATGATAATGTAAGGATGATAAAGATCTTTTTCATGTTCTTTGGTATTATCAGGTTTGATTATTTCTAATTGTTCTTTGCACCCTGGCTTATCCATAAATAGATAGTATTCTTGTTAGCCTGGGTTGTAATTGATGAATGGCTGCTTGAAATCAACTTTTTATACAACTTGCTGTCAGAAGCCGGTGAAGTTACATAACCGCCATCAGTCAGTGATTGATAAGAATTCCCTTCACGAAGGTCAGGATTTCTGGTTCCCTTATGGCAGGATACGCATTTAGCATTAAAAACCAGTTGAACTTCAGTACTGAAGGATACATAATTGGTAGTATCTGACCCTCCTGTATCTGCCGGAGGCAATGTTTCAACACGGAAGGTATATTTTTCACAGGCGGAGAAATATACTACTCCTACAACAATGCTCACAAATAATAATAGATTCCTCAATATTTTTGTCATCTGTTTCAGGATTAAAATATATTGTTATTTTTTTCACAAAGATATTTTTTTTATCCCGACAACAAAACCATACAACAGTATAAATTCCAAATTATACCATGCTCTTTAACATTAGTAAAATTGACAAATATCAACCCTTAGATTGATATTAACATATATTCACAAAAAATAGGTGAGAATGGAAGAGAATTACTGCTTTTTAGAATATGTCATAACCTCGGGCAAGGCTTCCTTTATCTTCTGTATGCGTGTTGCATCTGACGGATGTGTACTCATGAACTCAGGGGGCTTCTGCCCTCCCATGGCACCCATCCTTTCCCAGAATTCGATCGCTGTATGGGGATCATACCCGGCCATTGCCATGAAAATTAGTCCAAGTTTGTCTGCTTCAAGTTCATGCTCCCGTGAAAAGGGAAGCATCATGCCATACTGTGCTCCCAATCCGTACGCTGATCCAAAGATGGCTTTTGTCTGTTCAGGCTTTTCCTTGATCGCTTCACTAAGAACAACTCCTCCAAACTGTGCCAGCATTTCCTGACTCATGCGCTCATTTCCATGACGAGCCACTGCATGCGCAATCTCATGACTAACAACAACAGCCAGACCATTCTTATCCCTGGTATAAGGAAGAATACCGCTGTAAACTACAACTTTGCCACCTGGCATGCACCATGCATTAGGAGTAGAATCATTTTTTACAAGGTTAAATTCCCACTGGTAACCGCTGAGTCTTGATGAAAGATTATTGTCGGCAAAATATTTGATCACAGCTTCTGAGATATCCCTTCCTACTGACTGAACAAATGCAACATTAGCCTTATCGGTTGAAACAGGATTAGTTTTCATAAACTCTGAATAGTTGTTGAATGACATTGATATCATATCAGATTCAGGCACCAGACTAAGCTGCCTGCGGCCTGTTAGAGGAACTGTTGTGCATGCATCAAGCAGAATTACAATTAAATACAGTGAAAGAAAAACCTTAAGTAGCCTTTTCATATAATCAGATTTAAGTACTTTGAATGGATGGTACAAAGATAATAAATGGAATTGTAAAATTTTTGTCAACCCTTCCCCTCATTTACAGGCCCTGGATTGATTACTATCAGAAATTATAACAATTATCTGCAATAAGCTTATCTGCAATCCTTCTCCTGGCATCCTTTATATTGACACATGATACTTTTGTAAGATCATCTATTGCCTTCATAAGCGATGGGCATGACTCTATTGTGCAGAATGTGCATATCGCGTCGAGAGCTGACTTACGAATAAGATGAGCTGTCTCTGAGATATTTACATCAAGCATGTCCTTGTAAAGTGAAACATCGCTCTTCATGGCTGACATTTTCTCTATCCTCAGAGCAAGTGATTCAGTAACATATGTTTCCATCATCATATCGGCTATGTTATTAAGAACCTCCTGTTCATTAACAAGATTCTTCTGGAATGTCTTGCTGGCACCATTGATACAAATCAGTATAGCTTTTTTAAAGTTTTTGATATACCTGTATTTCTCTTCAAAATAGCTCTCTCCATCCTTTCGTGGTACTGTCACTTCATTAAGATTTGCCCATAGCTTTTCTGCCTCTCCGAAAAGGTCAAAATCGCCCTTCATTGCGCGTTTCATTGCTGTATCAACGACAAGAAGACGGTTTATCTCATTAGTACCTTCAAATATCCTGTTTATCCTTGAGTCGCGATATCCCCTTTCAACAGCCATTTCAGCAGAATATCCCATTCCACCATGTATCTGTACTGCCTCATCTGCAACAAAATCAAGCATCTCTGACCCAACAACCTTGAGAATGGCAGCTTCGACTGCGTAGTGGCTTATCGATTCAATGGAAGCTCTTCCGTAATCGCCGCAGTCGATTGTCATCTTCTTCATCAGACTATCCACATCATTACTTACCCTGTATACCGCTGCTTCAGAAGCAAATAAACGTATTACCTGTTCAGCCATTTTATATTTGAGAGCACCGAATGAAGATATAAGGAGTCCGAACTGTTTTCTTTCATTTGCATATTTAACTGAGTCGGTAATGGCTTTTTTTGCTGCACCAATTACATTAGCACCAAGCTTGAGACGACCCATATGAAGAATGCTGAGAGCTATCCTGAAGCCCCCTCCCCTCTTACCAAGCAGATTTTCAACAGGAACCTTTACATCGTTAAAGTAGATCTGAGCAGTTGATGATCCCTTGATTCCCATTTTATGCTCATCGGGACCTATCACAACACCAGGATATTTTGTTTCAACAATGAATGCACTGAGCACCCTGTCAGCATCTATTTTAGCAAACACAACAAGCGTATCAGCAAATCCGGCATTTGTGATCCACATTTTCTGTCCATTGAGGATATAGTGTTTACCATCTTCGCTGAGTTTTGCATTTGTCTTGCCCGAGTTAGCATCGCTTCCGGCACCTGGTTCAGTAAGGCAATATGCTCCGAGGTATTCACCTGTAGTAAGCTTTGTTACATACCGCTCACGCTGGTCCTTATTACCATAATACATAATAGGAAGGGTTCCGATACCGCAATGAGCCATGTATGCCACTGAGAATGAACAACCGGCGCCTGTCGTTTCAGCTACGAGCATCTGTGTAACAAATGACTGGCCGAATCCTCCAAACTCCTCAGGTATTGATATCCCCATCAATCCAAGATCACCTGACTTTTTAAGCATAGACTTCATGAGTTCCCTGTCGCCTTTCTCAACCTGATCGAGGTTAGGGTAAACTTCAGCTTCAAGAAAATCGCTGCAGGTCTGAGCTATCATCTTCTGTTCCTCATTGAATTCCTCGGGAATGAAAACACTTCTTGAATCAATTTCACTTACAAGAAATTCACCGCTTTTTAAAAGTTTGTCATTTTCCATTTTAATCAGATAATTATTTGGATTAATCTATAATTCAAGTGATTGGACTATAAGTTCAGCTAAATCAAAGTTCTTTATTTCTTCTTCCCTGTTCTTGTATTTCAGCCCGTCGGTCAGCATGGTCATGCAGAAAGGACATGCTGTTGCAATTACTTTTGCATCTGTCTTCAGTGCCTCCTCAGTCCGCTCGATAAATATCTCCTTATCCCCTTTTTCTGCCTCCTTGAACATCTGGGCACCTCCGGCACCGCAACAAAGGGCAAAGCTTTTGCTCCTTTCCATCTCCACAAGGGCTCCTGTCAGCTTCTTAAGAATGGCGCGAGGTTCATCATAAATATCATTGGCTCTTCCAAGATAGCAAGGATCGTGATATGTGACAGTGATATCTCTAAGTGACTCCTTATCAATATTTAACCTGCCCTCTTTAATATTATTATTTATGAACTGCAGATAATTTATAACTTCATAATTTCCTCCCAGATCGGGATATTCATTTTTGAATATATTGAAGCAATGAGGACATATTGTAATTATCTTCCTGACCTCGTACATTTTAAGGATTTCGATAACCTGCATAGCCTGCATCTGGTATAACATCTCATTCCCGGCCCTTCTTGCAGGATCTCCTGTACAGGTCTCCTCTTTTCCAAGTACAGCATAACTCACATTCAGATGGGCAAGTATCTTTGCAAAAGCACGAACAACCTTCTTATACCTGTCATCAAAAGCTCCTGCGCAGCCAACCCAGAAAAGGTATTCTGGTTTTTCACCCCTGGCAAAAAGGTCAGCCATTACAGGTATTTCAATTTTGCGGGTTTCCATAATTAGTTCATTCCTTTAGAGTTACATAGAGATTATATCACATTAATCTCCAGGTCTTTAGCCCAGTTCAGTCTGTCTTCAGCTGAATACTGCCAGGGAGCACCGTTATTCTCGATATTATTGAAGACTGCCTTCAGCTCACCGGGAGCTGAAGCTTCCTCCATTACAAGATACCTGCGCATATCTACTATAAATGTAGGATGATTAATGTTAATCGGGCACTCCTTAGCACATGCATTGCATGTGGTACATGCCCATAATTCCTCTTCCGAAATAAAATCTCTCAGAAGTGACCGGTTATCACTGAAGTCCCTTCCGTTTTTAACCATAAGAGGGCCCTTCTCTTTCATCCTGGCACGGAGATCCATCATTATCTTTCTGGGCGACAATTTTTTGCCTGTAATATTTGCAGGGCAGACAGATGTGCAGCGCCCACATTCTGTGCAGGACAATGAATCGAAATAGTTTTTCCATGAAGCATCTTCTGCATCCTTTACACCAAACCTTTCTATCGGAGCCCCTTCGGGAGCCGCTGCAAATGCAGTTGATGGATCCATCATGAGCTTTACCTCCCTGGTAACACTATCCATATTGGGAAGTTTTCCAAGCGGTTCGAGCCTTGAGAGGAAAACATTCGGTACCGACATAAATACATGAAAATGCTTTGAGTAAGGAAGATAGTTTGCGAAGAAGAAGATCAGGAGAATATGGGTCCACCTCGATGCTTCAAACACGATATTCAGACTATGCGCACTCATTCCTCCAAACAGGGGTAAGAACACAGCTGCAACAGGATAGACTCCCTCTGCAGTACCTCCTTCACTTAAAATATTTCCAACATATCCAATATTCATCGCCAGGAGTGAAACCATCAGAAGCAGTATCAGGGTGAGTGAGATGTTTGCATCCAGGTGAGACTTTTTCTTCATCTCTATCCCCTCAAAGCGCTTTATATGAAAGAAGATGCGGCGGATAAGAAAAATAATTATTGCAACAGCGATAATAAGAGCAAAAATATCTCCGGTTGCCATCAGGAAGTCATAAACCGGCCCAAGTACTTTTAATACTTTTTCAGTTCCTGTCAATCCATCTATTACCATTTCAATACTGCCTATAAGTATCACGCAGAAACCCCAGAATACAAGGGCATGAGCAAAGCCCAGTACAGGTTTGCGGAAGATTTTGGTCTGGCCCATGGCAACTTCGAGTGTGACGATGATCCTCTTACCAAAATCCCTCACAGGAAATGCCGGCCGTGTGAATCTGAAAAAGCTAATGAGCCTTCTGACCGTATAGACAAAAATCCCCAGGGTAATCAGTAAGGTTATTGCGAAAACAATCTGTTTAATCATAAATTAAGTATTATTTTAACTCACCCCCAACCCTTCCTGGGAGGGGAGCCAAAATCCTATTCTTAGTTTCTCTGAACCGTTGAGCCGTTGAACCGTTGAGCCGTTGAACCGTTGAGCCTATTACTATCTCTTAATATCCTTTACTGCCTCAACAAGCTTCGGTAATATTCTCATTGCATCGCCAACTATTCCATATTGAGCCACTTCGAAAATAGGTGCATCCTTATCGGAGTTGATGGCAACAATATATTTTGAAGAGCTGATCCCTGCCAGATGCTGTGTAGCTCCGGAAATACCAACTGCCACATAAAGATTCGGAGCAATTATCTTCCCTGTCTGTCCGGTATGTTCACCATGAGGTCTCCAACCCTCATCCGAAACAGGTCTTGAACAAGCAGTTGCTCCTCCCAGCAGATCAGCAAGTTCAACCAGCGGGCCCCAGTTATCGGGTGACTTCATTCCCCTTCCTCCTGAAACAACTATATCTGCATCGGTCAGAAGCATTTTCCCGGTCTGCTTTTCGACATTGGTTACCACAGTTTTTACAAGTGATCCGTCAATTGATACTGAAACATTTTCAATCACTGCTGCATTCTGAGAAGTAACGAGATCAAACGAGTTCTGCGCCAGAGTAAGTATTTTGACGTCTGATTTAATGACGAGATGTGCAAAAGCATTTCCCGAATAAGTTCTTTTGTAAACTGTAAACGGATTGAGATTTACAGGGAGCTTGCTCACGCCTGAGCCCACTCCTGCCCTGAGCCGCACTGAAAGCCTCGGTGCAATTGCCTTACCTGTATTGTTATTGGCGATCACAATTACTTTTGATCTCTCTTTTGAGGCAACATCGGCAATTACGCTTGTATAGGCCTGGCTATCTAGGACAGTTAGATTATCGCTGCTAACACTTATTACCTTTGATGCCCCATAATCACCTAGCTTTTTAAGCTCTGATTCATCAACCTTGCCGACTGATACTGCAGTGACTGAATTACCGGTCATTTTTGCAACACCTGCTGCATATGATACAAGTTCAAAAGACAGCTTTTTAAATTTTCCGTCCCAATTCTCTGTATATACTAATACTGACATATTATTGCTTTTTATTGTTTCCGACCAAAATCAAATAACTTTTGCCTCGTTCTGTAAAAGTTCGATAAGCTGGCGGGGATTCTCAGCATCGATAAATTTGCAGGCTGCCCTTGGGGTAGGCTTCTCAAACTCCTGAACCTGAGTAAGAGGCTCAATGGCAACAGGCTCAAATAGCTTGACAGGCTTTGTCCTTGCCATCATTATCCCACGCATTGCGGCAATCCGTGGCTCTTTGGCAATTCCTTTCTGAACAATCGCTACAAAAGGAGCAGTAACAGTGACTGTCTCTTTTCCTCCGTCAATCTCACGAGTAAGCACCGGCCTTCCGTTTTCCACTACAATACCAGATACTGCAGAAACTGAAGGTATGTTTAGAAATTCAGCAACCATCCCTCCCACTGTTGAACCATTAAAGTCGCTTGATTCAATACCGCAGAATATTATATCGAACTGCTCCTTCTTAACCACCTCGGCAATCTGGGCAGCAGTATAATAGGCATCGAGAGATTCAGAATTTACCCTCACGGCATCGTCAGCCCCAATTGCAAGCGCCTTCCGGATTGTCGGTTCTGAAGTAGCCGGACCAACATGAACAACGGTAACGGACTTAATCCCGCTTGAGGCATCATCCTTTAGCTCAAGGGCACGTGTAAGTGAAAGCTCGTCCCATGGATTGATTACCCATTGAATACCCGTGGTGTCAATTGAAGTATTTCCCTCAGCAAATTTAATTTTTGTCGTCGTATCGGGAACATTACTTATGCAAACCAGAATTTTCATTTAGATTTTATATTCGTTATTTAATTTACTGTTAGCAGTTTAACCTTTGTGTTTCTGAGGAACCAAAACATAATGGCGGCAAATATAATAATTTATGATTCACAACCAAATCAAGTTCCTGTCTATTCTGTACCTATTCGAAACTTCCAGACACTGTATATACTTACTCTCCAATGTGTTAGGCATATATGCTGATTTAAGAATATTCATCTGTTCGAAGAAATCAGTAATTCGGGTTTTACATCTTGCCATCATCATAGCTAATGAAGTAAGAATAACTGAAAAACACAAAATTTGAAATCAGAACTTCTGAATTTTGACTTCGATTGTTCAATTATTCTTAATTCTTAATTCTTCATTTTTTTTTAAATACCTTGGCAGCGCCTTAACAAATAATAAGACCCTTTAACCTTGAAAAACAAAATAAGAATATACGGAGCAGTTATCCTGGCAATGATATTCTGGGCATTTTCTTTCATCTGGTTCAAGATGGCCAATGAAGATCTCCGCCCGGTTACAATAGTATTCTTAAGACTGATTTTTGCTGTTGTTCTCCTGACAACCTACCTGGCATTTAAAAAACGTTTTGTTAAAATCAGAAAAGGTGATTATAAGCTCTTTTTTCTTCTTGCGCTTTTTGAACCATTCTTTTATTTTCTTGGGGAGAGTTATGGACTGACATATGTGTCAGCAACAGTTTGTTCAGTTCTGATTTCAACTATCCCTGTATTTGCAGCTATTGGAGCCAGGTTGCTATTCAGGGAAAAACTAACTGTTCTGAATTACTCAGGAATTGTTATTTCTTTCATTGGGGTTGTGATATTTGTACTCAACAGGGAAGGAACTCTTTCGTACAGTATGAAGGGAATCGCCCTTATCTTTGTTGCTGTCTTTTCGGCAGTAGGATATAACCTCACTCTCAGCAGGCTGGTAAATCATTACAGTCCTATTTATATTGTAAATGTCCAGAATATTATTGGAGCTGTTCTTTTTCTCCCCATTTTTCTTACAATGGAACTCAATCCGTTTCTCGAAATAAATTTCAATTTCAGGATGTTCATCCCTGTTATACTTCTTGCCGTATTTGCATCATGTGCAGCTTTTATACTCTTTGCATTTTCTGTCAGAAATCTTGGGCTTATGAAGGCCAATGTTTTTACCAACAGCATTCCGATATTTACTGCATTTTTCTCATTTCTCATTCTCAGGGAAAAGCTGACCGCCTTTAACCTTATTGGAATGGTGGTGGTTATTTCAGGTCTTTATATGTCGCAGTTAAGGGGAAGGATTGAACCGCCTGATGAGGCTCTCACTCTTACAGGTAAGACAGCATAAATAAACGGCGAACGGCGACAGGCGACAGGTAGTAATATATTAATTACCGGATCCTGAATACTAACCACATGCGCTGGAAGAGAAATCTTCTAAGTGCTTATCAGAATTAAAATAATAAACCATACCCTTCCGTTATTATAAATCATACTATCTTTGAACCTGATTAGGATCTATGCTAAAAAAGATATTCAATATACTGATATTCAGCACTCTCTTCACGTCAGGTTTTTCACAGACCGGAGGGGATAATGTATATGAATTTCTGAATCTCACTCATTCTGCATATGTGTCTTCGGTCGGCGGCACAAATGTCTCCGTTTACAACAATGATCTCAATCTTGCCTGGCATAATCCGGGCCTTCTCAATTCCTCAATGGATAAAAGCATTATGCTGAACTACGTGAATTATTTTGCCGGAATAAATTACGGGATGGCGATGTATTCAAGGTCATTCGGAGGAATCGGAAACTTCGGCACCGGAATTACATATCTTAACTATGGTTCTTTCACTGAAGCAGATGAATCAGGTAACATTACAGGCAGCTTTACTGCATCAGAGTATGCTTTTTCAATTATATACTCGCGAGCCATTGATACGCTTTTCAATATTGGGGCTAACCTTAAACCGATACTGTCACATCTTGAGAAATATACCTCCATTGGCATGGCACTCGATCTTGGAGCATCCTATCACAGCAGGAATAATCTTTTTTCGGCAGGGATAACATTACGGAATATAGGATTGCAGCTCACTTCATATGCCGGTGAGGATAAACTGCCACTTCCATTCGAAATACAGGCTGGTGTATCACAGCGGCTTGCACATGCTCCATTTCGCTTTTCACTTACCCTCCGACATCTGGAGAAATTCGACCTGACTCATCAGTATATAACTCCTGCTACAACCGCTGAGACCACGCGGAAAAATTCTGATTTCGGTGAGAATCTTCTGAGGCATATGATTTTTGGAATAGAGCTGATACCTCACAAGAACTTCTTTATCAGCGGCGGATACAACTACCAGCGAAGAAGCGAACTGAAGGTCGAGTCAAAGGTTTCCACTGTGGGACTTTCATGGGGCTTTGGTTTAAAAACATCAATCATTGATGTTGAATTTGGCCGTGCCACCTATCATCTTGCAGGCACCAGCAATCATATTTCACTCATATTCAGGCCCGACATGATCTACAAAAGAGGCAGTTAGTGAACATTTCTTGTCCGATTGGGGTTTATTTGCAACCTTTGCATTTATGAAAAAGAGACTGATCATAGCCATCGACGGATATTCTTCCTGCGGTAAAAGTACCTTTGCAAAGATGATAGCGAAGGATCTTAATTATATTTTTATCGACAGCGGAGCCATGTACCGTGCCGTAACCCTTTATTGTATCAGGAGAAATTTTATAAGCGATCGGGGAGTGAATACACGGGAAATTATAGAAGAGTTACGGGATATAAATATTGACTTAGTATTTAATCCTGATATTAATTCATATGAAACCTTTATGAATTCAGAGAATGTTGAAGCTGAGATCAGGAGTCTTGAAGTAACAGCTCATGTAAGCAGGATAAGCCAGATACCGGAAGTCCGTTCCCGCCTGGTTGAACTGCAGAGGCAGATAGGAGCATTCAAGGGAATTGTTATGGATGGAAGGGATATAGGTACGGTTGTCTTTCCTGATGCCGATATAAAAATTTTCATGACTGCATCTGCTGATATCAGGGCAAAAAGAAGATATGATGAATTGAAAGAAAAAGGGATGGATGTTGATCTTGAGGAGATCAGAAGTGGAATAATTGCCCGTGATATTGCTGATGAGAACAGGGATATCAGTCCTCTCAGACGGGCAGAAGATGCCATTGTGCTTGACAACAGCAGGATGACTGTTGAAACACAGATGAAATGGGTAAGTGAGATTATTGAAAAGAAGATAAATGCAGGTTGAAATAGACAGGAAATCCGGATTCTGCTTTGGAGTTCAGAATGCCGTTGAAATAGCGGAAAGGGCTCTTCTAGAAGGCGAAATGGTCTATTCTCTCGGATCTATTGTCCACAATGATATGGAAGTCAACCGTCTTAAAAGACTTGGCCTGGTTTCAATAAATCATGATGAATTTCTGAAACTCAGGGATTGCAAAATTCTTATTAGGGCACATGGTGAGCCTCCCGAGACTTATCTTGCAGCAATAAAAAACAATATCACCATAATTGAAGCTACCTGTCCCATTGTAAAAAAACTACAGACCCGAATAAAGGATACATGGAATAAATCGGGTGATAACAGCATCCAGCTGGTAATATTCGGTAAGCCGGGTCATGCAGAAGTCATAGGACTTTTAGGACAGATTGCTAATAAAGGGATTCTTGTTTCAGGGCCTGCTGATCTGTCAAAAATTGATTTTACCTCACCTGTTCATCTCTTTTCTCAGACCACCATGAGTGTGACAGATTATAACAAGCTTATTGAAGCAATAAGGGAGAAGTATCAGCAAAATGGCTTTACAAATCCCGATAAAATGTTTAAAGCAAGCCGGACAATATGCGGACAGGTTTCAAACAGGGAACCTCACCTTAAGGAATTTGCGAGTAATCATGATGTTATAATCTTTGTGAGTGGCAATGAAAGTTCAAACGGAAAGATGCTTTTCCAGGTCTGTAAATCGGTGAATAGAGAGACCTATTTTGTGACTGATGAAACTGACCTGGATTTAAAATGGTTTGAAGGCAAAAAATCAGTCGGAGTATGCGGAGCCACCTCTACTCCTAAATGGCTCATCAAAAACATCAGTAACACTATCGCAAAAATCTGATTGACAATTATTTATACTACTTTGATATAAATAAAATAATTGCTATCTTCGCGGATTCGCAATAAATACAGATTTAAATGGGAAAAATTAAGAAAATCGGAGTCCTCACTTCAGGTGGCGATTCCCCGGGAATGAATGCCGCAATACGTGCAGTTGTCAGAACAGCTATTTATGAAGGACTTGAGGTAATGGGCATTATGAATGGTTATCAGGGTATGATAGATGCCAAATTCATACCTCTCGATGCTCCCAGTGTAAGTGATATCCTTCAGAGAGGTGGTACGATACTAAAAACAGCCAGGTGCGAGGAATTCAGAACACCGGAAGGCAGGACTAAGGCTTATGCAAATCTTAAATCAGTTGGCATTAACGGAGTAGTGGTGATTGGCGGTGACGGATCCTTCACAGGAGCCAGACTGTTTAACGAGGAATTTGATATTCCTTTTGTAGGGATGCCAGGCACTATCGATAACGATATATTCGGAACTGATTATACTATAGGGTATGACACTGCTCTTAATACGGTAATTGAAGCAGTTGACAAGATAAGGGACACTGCCAGTGCACACAACAGGATGTTCTTCGTGGAGGTTATGGGCGCTGAAGCAGGTTTTATTGCACTATACAGCGGTATCGCAAGCGGCGCTGAAGCTATTATTATTCCTGAAATCAAAGATGAGGCAAAAAATCTCAAGGCTATAATTGAAGGTGGTCGCAAAAAATCAAGTGCTATAATTATTGTTGCAGAAGGTGATGAAGGAGGAGGAGCTTTTTCAATCGCCGAATCGGTTAAAGATGATTTTAAGGAATATGATATAAGAGTATCTGTTCTTGGCCATCTTCAGAGAGGAGGATCTCCTTCAGCCATTGACAGGGTAAATGCAAGCAGGCTTGGATATGCTGCAGTACAGGCTCTTTTAGATGATCAGAAAAGTGTAATGGTCGGACTTGTAAATGATGAGATTACTCTCGTCCCTTTCCGTAAGGCTGTTAAGTTACATAAAGATGTTGACCACAGTCTTGTAGAACTATCAAAGATATTATCAGTATAATAATATTCCGGATTTTCACTGATGAACGCAAAAGTAAGCGTAGCACGTCTCTCGATTATCTCGAACACTGCACTTATCATACTTAAGACTGCAACCGGGATAATCAGCGGATCAGTCAGTATTATATCTGAGGCAATACACTCCTCAATGGATCTGATAGCTGCGCTTATTGCCTTTTTTTCAGTTAAAGTTTCGGATAATCCGCCTGATTCAAGGCATCCTTACGGACATGGCAAAGTTGAGAACATATCAGGCGTTATCGAAGCTATGCTGATATTCATTGCTGCAATATGGATAATATGGGAGGCTGTTAAAAAGATCAAAGGAGGTGCTGTGGAGCTGGAATCCGTCGGATTGGGCTCTATTGTGATGTTAATCTCAGCGTTAGTAAATACTTATGTATCAATGAGGTTATACAAAGTTGCCAGGGAAACAGGATCGGTTGCCCTTGAAGCAGATGCGCTTCACCTTAAAACTGATGTTTATACATCACTCGGTGTAGCTGCAGGGCTTGGACTGATAATAGTGACTGGCATTGAATGGTTCGATCCTGTTGTTGCAATATTGGTAGCAATTTTCATAATATTTGAGTCATTCCAGCTTCTTAAAAAAGCGTTCTCTCCCTTGCTTGATACAGCCTGGAAGGATGATGAAATAAATGAACTGGAGATAAAGCTGAAAGATCTTGGTGTAAATTATCACGAGTTAAGAACAAGAGTTGCAGGCAATTACTTGTTTATTGACCTTCACATACAAATTCCTGAAGCTGTTTCAGTTGGAGATGCGCACAGGTATTGTGACAAGGTTGAAGATGAACTGAAAAAGGTTTATAAAAATCTGAACGTCACTATTCATGTAGAACCCAGCTAGGTTCTGCTTTTCCACTTATCCAGAACACCTGACAGCTCAGATATCTGCTCTTCAGTATGAAGTACTGAAACAGCAATTCTGATCAAATACTGTTGCTTCTCAGAAGGGTAATTCATATAGGGAACAATAAACCCATTTTCCTCAAGATAAGAGGAGAGTCTTCTTGCTGTAAGTTCATCGGAAAACATAAGCGGGATGATTGGAGTTATGCTATCGGTGGTTTTGAATCCCTGATTTCTGATCATAGCCCTCATGTTATCTGCTTTTTTTAACAATCCCGCTTGCAGATCCCTGTTTTCATCAATTATCCTGAGTGCAGCTATTCCTGCTGCGACAACTGAAGGAGGCAGTGAGGTGGATGCCTGGTATGTAGCGGATCTTTCCCGGATGTTTTCCGTAAAAGACCTGGTCCCTGAAATAAATCCTCCATAGCTCCCAAGAGCCTTACTCATAGTTTCCGACTGAAAAAGATTATCATCCTCCGGCAGATTGAAGTACTCCGGGGTACCTTTCCCTGATTTACCAATTACGCCTGTGGCGTGGGCATCATCTACTACCAGTACAGCATTATACTTTTTTGCCAGATTATAGATCTTATCGAGTGGTGCAATCTCGCCTGTAAGCGGGAAGATCCCGTCAGTAATTATCAGCGCTGAAATATTTTTATGCTGAAACAATAAGCTTTCAAGATGCTCAGCATCGCAGTGATTGTAAAATATGGCTTCCTTCTTTTCTGAATGAACAGCAGATCTGATACTTGCATGAGCATACTGTTCAATAAATAAAGTGCTATATTTTTCTTTTAAGACTTCAAGCAGAATTCCATTACCCTGGTACCCTGATGAAAAAACAACAGTATTCTCACTGCCTTTGAATCCGGATAGTCTCTTTTCCAGCTCAAGATGTATATCGGCAGTTCCTGAAGTACGGCGCGAAGCTGAAAAATTTACACCATACTTTTCTATAGCCCTTATTGATGCCTCCTTTACCTCAGGATGGCTGGCAAGTCCCAGATAGTTGTTCCCTCCGAAATAGGAAAACCGCCTGCCATTGCTGATGACATAATTACCAATATCACTGTTCAATAATATCATACCGTCAAAAGAATCAGGGATTGAAACTTAAAACCCCTATTATGCAACAGAACCAATTATTCTGTCAGCTGATTTATTATCTTTAAAAATGCAAATGCGAATATCGCATTTTAAATTATTTATCACAAAACGAAACTGAATTCAGACACTATTGCAAGTAAATACAAATTTAAAGAAAGCCAGATGAGTTCTATGAAAAATATATCCGTTTTTGGCATCCTGATCCTGCTTACATTTTTCAATGTAAATAGCCAGCAGACCAGAAAAGCAAATATTGCGATAATACAGGCTGAAGGACATCCGAATCAGGATCCTTTCATGAATTCTTATGATTATTCAAAGGTACGTCCACAGATGAAAACCCATCTGGACAATTTGCTTGCTCTTTTTGAGGAAGCCGGTAAGATGGGAGCTGACCTGGTATGCGGACCGGAAGATATTCAACATATTGGGTCCTATGGTTTATACATAGATACAAAAGATCCTGAGACAGGAGAAATCCTATTTAGCTCACTTGCAGAACCGGTACCGGGACCCTTAACAGACAGAGTGGCTGAAATTGCCAGAAAATCAAATATGTACATAATTGCGCCAATGTATGAAGCTTCAGAGGGCAAGGTCTTCAATACAGCCGTTATCTTCGACCGTCAGGGTAATATAATCGGGAAACATCGCAAAACAGTACTTCCGGTTATGGAAACCTGGCTGGTCTCAACAGGAGATGAATATGAAGTATACAAGACTGATTTCGGTACAATTGCAATTGCTACCTGCTGGGAGTTATCTTATCCTGAGATATCAACAATCTATGCTCTTAAAGGAGCTGATATTATTTTCAATCCTACGATGGCAAGAGATAATATACCCGGGGAGAGTCTCAGTACAGCAAATATGATTGTTACCAGGGCCAAAGATAATTCAGTCTATGTTGCACCGGTTGTACTTGGTTCCGAAGGTAACGGCATAATTGATTTTAACGGCAATGTGGCAGCTGAGGCCCCCGGAAAGAAGAATACAGTTATTATGGCTGAGATTGATTTTTCCAAAGAGAGAATTGCTGACAGCAAGTGGTGGGAGACAATTAATGGCACAAATAATCTGACGGCAATCCATAATAAATCTCGCCGTCCTGATACATATGGGATGCTAACGGATCAGAATCCTCCTCTCCTTGAAAAATATAAAGAGATTCATCTGACAACAGGTAACAGGGAAAGTCAGATAGAGGCGGTAAAGGCTGTTGATTACGGACCGGGCCCCGACACTGTACTGACAAAAAATGTTCTGAAAGCACTTGGACTTAATGTTATACCCTTTCCAAAGGAAGTAACATTAAAAGGTGAAGATTTCAACTTCAGTAATGAGGTGAAAATTACATTGGATAAGAACCATTCTGCATCTGACCGGTTTGCAGCTGAGGAGCTTATAAAAGATCTTAAGAATGAATTTGGCATAAATGCCCGGATAAATTCCAGTGGAGAATATCCTTCAATTATCCTCAGGCGTGACCGTACAGGAAAAACTTTACATGCCCAGGGATACCAGCTAACTTCCGGAGAAAAGGAAGTGATTATTCTTGGGAAGGATGAAGAAGGTTTGTTTTATGGGACTCAGACTCTCCTGCAGCTCATAAAACAAAATGCAAAGGGTTACAAGGTACCGGGCATCTCGATAAAAGACTGGCCGGATATTGAAAACCGTGCAATACATTATGATACAAAACATCACCAGGATAAGGCTTCATATGTAAAATCATTCATTAAGGATCTTGCCAGATATAAGGTAAATATGCTTGTATGGGAATGGGAAGACAAATTTGCCTACCCGAGCCATCTTGAGATAGGTGCTCCGGGAGCTTTTACAATGGCAGAGATGCAGGAATTTACCCGTTTTGCCAGGCAGTATCATATCCAGATCGTTCCACTTGTCCAGGGGCTTGGTCACGTAAGCTTTATACTGAAATGGCCCCAATTTAAAAATCTGAGGGAAATTGAATCCTCGAACTGGGAATTCTGTCCTCTTAAAGAGGGAAGCTATACACTCTTGTTCGATCTGTGGAAGGATGCAATTGAGGCTACACCAGGATCTGAATATCTGCATATTGGATCTGATGAGACTTACGAACTAGGTGTCTGTGACCAATGTAAAGCAAAAGCAGCTGAAATTGGCAGAAGTGGTCTCTACCTTACTTTTATTAATAAGGCTGCCGAATATCTAAGTCCCAAAGGCAGAAAGACTATGGCCTGGGAAACCCCAATGGGATGGGAAGCAAGCAGATCGCCTGCAATTGGAATTAAACCGGCACCAGAACTGGTTCTTGCTGAAAGCTATAATTATGAAACACCTGACCTGACATATATCAAAAAAGCTAACTCCCAGGGCTATAAGGTATTTGCATATGATCCGAATCCAGGTGTCGTTCCGCTGATGGTACCATATATTTTTGAAAAAGGAGAAAGGGGAAACATAAGACCCGGAAGCCTTGAAAAATCATATAATTTTCTATCATCAGCAGCAAGAACAGGAGTATTCAATGGGATGATCTGCACTTCATGGGATGATGATGACCTGCATAACCAGATGTGGATGATGCATTTTGTCAATGCTGCCGCCTGTTCCTGGAATGGAAGTAATCCTGGCCGAAATGAATTTATGGAATCTTTTTTTGCAAACTGTTATGGAAGCTCTGCTGCAGATATGGATGAACTCTTTAAAATTCTTAACGAAGGAGCTTACTATTTTGCAGGAACCATGGAAAGGAATGTCTGGCATTACGGTGAGATAGGACAAACACACCTGCCTGACCTGCCAAGAGGTGATGCTCTGGAATATGATCCATACTGGAATACACGGTACAAGGAAAAAGTAATACAGTCCGAGCAGATCCTGGGAAAGATGGACAGGGCTCTGCAAATTATTTCTGAGAATAAAAATACAGACATCAGGCACAACTATGATTTTGAGATTTTCCGTACATCAGCAGAACTTGTGAAACACACATGCCAGGTCTATATTGATCTCTCCAACCTGGAAAAAATAATAAAAAAGGCGCATATAAATCGTTTTCTCGATTCTAATGTATCTCTTAACAGCCTTATCGAGGCACAAAATATTGTCGAGAACATTCTGACCAGGAGATCAACTGTTTTTAATGACCTGGTATCTGTATACGAGCAGACCCGTTTGCCTAAAGGATTATCGACAGAAAATAAAGAGTTCTTCTGGCAGCAGGACAGAGCCAGGCATTTTGCATTCCGAAGACCCGATATGAGCTTCTTAATCTATGACGAACAACTTCTTAATCTTGAAGGATATTTTGAAAACCTGAAATCATATATTACTTATTTTAAAGAAAACAGCATGAATTGACTAATGATATATTAATTGAGTATCTGCAATTATTATTAAGAAGTGATAACAAGTTGAATTATCTCATACATATTATTTCTCCCCCCCTTCCCCCATAGCCGTTAACCTAAGAAGAGTTTTGTAAAAACAGAGATAAGAAGAAGTTTCCCCTCCTTTTGAAGGAGGGGAAATTATTATAAATGAACTGAAATTCGATATTAAAATCCGTTTGCCTTTATTTATCATCCCTGAAAAACCTTTTTCAGATTCCGTAGGTTGACGGATATGCCCCTTCCTTTAAGAATAAAGGAAGGGAAGGGAAGGGGATGGGTTAATAAAACAAAATTAAGATACTTTTACTTGGTCTAGTATCGTCTCAAACTTAAATCTTTGTTGTAATATTGATTACCGAAAGTCATCTATTATCCGGTCTGAGTTTTTATTATACTATACCTCCTTTGAAATCTCAAATCCTGACCTGTAATCAAGATGGTCCAGCTCAGCTGCTTTTTTGTCATTCATGATGGCTTCATATTCAGGAGAGAACAAGAGCTGCCTGTTTCCTGCCCTGTAGGAGAGATTTGCCAGATGAATATGCACTGCGCTTTTATGTCCTTCCACGATGCTGCCATTTGGTTGCTTCCTGGTCCTGATGCAATCGATATAGTTCAGTATATGAGCCTTAAGCGGGAAGATCCCTTTATCCTGGGCAACCAGCTTTTCATCTTTGTCAAATACCTGCCAGCCCCCTCCCATGCGTCCCAGGTACATTATTCTTTTTGTTCCAAGAATATCTACCCGTGTTGCATTCTCCATCCATTTGGGATATATGGTTCCGAAACGAACATCGAGACCTGATTTTTGCATATAGGGTGTACATTCACCAGTTTCAAGTGTCATGACCCAATTTCCGTAATCAAAAGTTGTCATTTGATAATCAGGCACATCCCGATTGTCATTGAAAGCATATCTGCCACCGGAACAATAGGCTGACTTCGGGAGATCGGGAAAACCAAGTACCATTCTTGCCATATCAAGCTGGTGAATTGATCCACCTGATGTTACATAACCACCCGAATAATCCCAGTAATACCCCCATGATTTGTTCCTGGAGACATTATATGGTACTTCAGGTGCAGGGCCCAGCCACATGTTCCAGTCTATGGTATCAGGAGGAGCAGTGTTTTCCTTTTCATTAAGAGGGACAGGTCCGTCGAGCAATTCACGGACATGAACCGAAACAATATCTCCGAGTTCACCACTCTTTATATAATCCCTTGCAGTAATAGCATAATCCGCACTCCGGTTTTGCATCCCGCACTGTACAATCCGCTCGTACTTCATGGCCGCTTTAATCATCTGTTGTCCTTCAAATATTGAATGAGAAACAGTCTTTTCCACATAGACATCCTTACCTGCCTGGCATCCCCATATAGTGGCAAGTGCATGCCAGTGCTCTGGTGTCTCAACAAACACTCCATCAACCTCTTTATCGTCATAAACTTTCCTCATATCTCTTATCGCAATGGGCTTGAATCCCTGTATCTTTTCGAGTTCTGCTATGGCACGCCCCCCCCTGGTATCATCCACATCGCAAACATATTTAATAAGGATGTTCTCCCCTGCGTTTGCTGCTTCGAGTATCAGGTTTGTACCCCAGCCTCCGGCTCCAATAAGTGCCAGTATCACCTTATCACTGGCTGGTTTGGGCTTTACTGAAGTAAACTCCGTTTTAACAGTTTTCCTGTAGTCAGGCACTTCAGAAGGGCTCTGAGCTACCTGATCAACAACTTTTTTATCACCCGTTGATTTGCACGATGAGCCTAAAGCAAGGCCTGCAACACCTGCTGATGATACCTGAAAAAATTTTCTTCTTTTCATTTTGGCATAAGTTAATTTATATGGTTACATATTGTTATCATAACAAAACAACTGTTTCATCATTAAATTTATAAATTTACCGGATAAAAAGTAACAAAACATAAAAAAATGATTCGCAAGGATTTCATTAAACTAGCTGCCCTGTCAGGAACATTTCTCTCTTCCTCAGGAATTACAGGAGCCATATCTCATTCAGTTGCTGCTGAGTCCGGATTAACAGCTGCTCAACTTCAGCAATTCCTAACCTCTCATGTCAAGCTTAAGCCTGACACTGTTGACCGTTTCATTATAGGAAATCCTGATACTGTTATTAAAAAGATCGGTACCTGCTGGATGTCGAACCAGTATACTTGCAGGAAGGCAGTTGAAGCAGGTGTGAATGTACTTATCACTCATGAACCCACTTTTTACACCCACAGGGATCTTGATGAAGTTCCCGGATTTCTCCAGAGATCGCCTGATTACACCAGAGAGGAGTATATTTCACAGATTGAAAAGAAAAAGAAATGGATCAACGATAATGGTCTGGTGATAATCAGGAACCATGATACACTTGATGCACTTCAGGATAAAGGTATTCCTTTTGCATTCGGCCAGTTCTTGGGCTTCAGTAACAGCGACATAATTGCCTCACGAATATATTACAACGTCTATAAGTTTCAGAAGCAGCCTGCCTCTTCGTTTGCCAGGAGCTTAGCCGGCAGACTAAAGGAACTGGGTCAGCCTGGCGTAGCCTTTTACGGCGATCCTGCAAGAGAGGTTTCAAGTGTAGGTATTGGAACAGGCTGGATATGCGATCCTATGGACTATGCCGATCTCAAACCTGATGTATTTATTGCAATTGATGATATTATCCGAACCCATATCCAGACTGTATATGCGGAAGACACCGGTCATCCATTGATTGTAATTAATCATGGGACCAGTGAGGAAATGGGAATGAGGTCGCTGAACCAGATAATTAAAGAAAAATATCCCGATATTGAGACCATTCATTTCAAACAGGGATGTACGTATGAATGGGTATCGGCATAAGGCGACAGAAAAGATAAAAGTTTAAGTATGAAAGTAATGAAAATAAAAGTAAAAACATTTTGTTACCCGGTTCTGATGCTTATATCAATACCGCTGGTCATGGCATCAGAGACAAACCTTATAATGAACCCGGGATTTGAGGCCTCGCCAGGAACACCTGAAGGCTGGACCATAACAGGACCTATTGAGACAATGATGCCTGCGATTTCAGTTGACAGCAAAGTTAAATTTGGTGGCATACAGAGCCTCAGAATGGCAAGTACAAATCCGAATGTCCATGGCAAAGTTGTACAGGCAGTTCAGATAAAAGGCGGCCAGACATATCTTTTCAATGCAAGATTCAGGGCACAAAATATTGCTTCAATAGATAAAAGCGTACTTATAAGGATCAAATGGTTTAAGGGAGAAGAGCAGGTTGGTTATAACTACATCTACCATATAACTGATGACAGGGACGGATGGTTAATGGCTTCAGACAAGGTTAAAGCAGTTGAAGGAGCTGTCACAGCTGAAATTTCGCTGGTATTCCGCTGGGGAACTGGCATTATCTGGTGGGATGATATCTCAATGGAACCATGTGAAGATGTGCCACCACGAAATATAGTAGTCGGTACAATGTATTTCCGTCCTCCAGGTCCAACAGTGGAGAAAAACGTTGTGCTTATGAGTGAAATGATCGATAAAGCCGGCAAAGCAGGTTGTGACATTGTTTGTCTTCCTGAAGGATGGGCCACATGCGATACCGGTCTTGGAATGACAAAGGTGGAAGCAAATACTCTTGGTGGCACGGCCTCGGTAATGATGTCAAAAAAGGCCAGGGAATATGGTATGTATATAGTATCAGGATTATACAGCTGGAGCGGTGATACTTTGAAAAATGTGGCAGTACTATATGACCGGAAGGGTAAGATACAGGGAGTATATGAGAAAGTACAGCTACCTGACTCAGAGACAGAACTCGGGGCTGTTCCCGGAACTGCCTTTCCTGTATTTACAACTGATTTCGGGAAAATAGGAATACTTATTTGCTGGGACATTGCCTTCCCGGAAATCTCAAGAATACTGGCTATAAATGGAGCAGAGATCCTCTTCTGTCCGATCTGGGGTGATTTGCATGGAACAACTGATGCATGGAAAGTCACTACCCGCAGTCGTGCAATTGACAACGGTATCTATTTTGTGACCAGCAAATATGACGGAAACAGCCTGATTGTAAATCCGGAGGGAGAGATTCTCAATGAAAGCGGAAAGCAGGGGACACTCCTCACTGCAACAATCGACCTTAATTTCAATCCTCCCTGGTACTGGATCGGCAATGCCGGACTTGGTGTTTGGGATGGAGTATGGAGGAAGGACAGAAGATCGGAAGCATATGGGGAGATAGATAATTTCAGAAATTCAGACAATTAATAATGACTAGTTGGATAATGCTTAATGGTTAATTGATCAATGCTTAATTATCGAATGATTGATATGAATCACTTAAGCTATTGACATTTATCATTCAACATTAAGCATTAACCATTAATACATTAACAATTAATTACCATGATAAAAAGAAGAGAATTCATAGAAAAAGCGGGACTTGGTGCAGCAGCAATTTCGATTGCAGGAATGCCGGGTTGCAGTGGTTCAGGATCTCAGGTCTCCGATAAACCCGTAGGTGGACGTGTAATAGATGCGCACATACATATCACTCCCGGAAAGGTAAAAAAAGCTTTGCAGGTAATGGATGATAATCTGATAAGGTATGGTGTGGTAATTGCCTCCTTGTCTGGGAAAGGAGAAGATCTGTATACTGGTGACAAGGCGTTTTATGAACTCGCCGAAGCCTTCAGTCAGCACAGAAACAGGATAGGCTTGCACTACACTTACGACTGGGACCTTGCAGAGAGTGATCCTGAATTCTTCAGCAAGGCTCCTGACATGCTTGAGAAAGCTGTTAATGCCGGGGCAATTGCGCTGAAAAACCTGAAGCAGCTTGGCCTGACTGCAAGAGATCAGGAGGGGAAGCTGATAGCGATTGATGATCCACGCTTATTTCCCATCTGGGAAAGAGCTGGAAAGCTTGGAATACCTGTTGCTTTTCACACAGGCGACCCGGTAGCATTTTTTAAACCATGGGAACCATCCAATGAGAGATGGGAAGAGCTTGAGCTTCATCCTGAATGGTCGTTTGCCGACCGTAGTAAATATCCACCTCTGGAGGCACTGTTCGAACAAGTTAATAATGTATACAGAAAATTTAAGGGGATACAGTTTGTTGCTGTACATGTTGCCGGTTATTCTGAAAATATAAAGGAAGTAAGCAAATGGCTGGATGAAATGCCAAACCTGTGGATTGATACTGCGGCCCGTATCGGGGAACTGGGCAGACATACATCTTCCGAGGGTCATGATTTCTTTACCAGATATCAGGATCGCATCATGTTCGGAACAGATCTTGCCTACTGGTCAGAATGCGATGTTCAGGGGGCCGGTCCATGTAAAAATTTCACACTTGATGAACACCGTGAATTTTATAAGATCCACTGGAGATACTTTCAGACAACCGACAGACAGTTCGATCACCCTACTCCCATCCAGGGAAAGTGGAAGATTGACGGTATCGGGATTGATGAGAAAGCCCTGAAAAAGATCTACTGGGATAATGCTATTAAGTTTTACAGGCTCGATCGTTTTGGAGTATCCTGATCATAGTATTGATCTGAACGCCTCCAGCACCTCCCCATCGCGATCTCTTTTAATGTCATTTAATACTGACTCGGTTACAGAGCTGTAATCAGATGATCCTGATTTCAGAAGATCTGTTATCAGGTCACCGGAAGGGTAAGACCTTCCATCAGGATTACTGTATGCTTTAATATAGTCGAGAACCTTTCCTGCCTCTTTTGTCTTCTTCATCCTGCTGTAGCAATAAGCTGACATGAAACGTGTTACCCTGTTGTCAGCAAAATATGGTTCGCCTGAAAAAAGGTTCTCAGGCCAGGTTTCAGCCTTATTGAGTGAGTAAATCGCTTTTGAATATTTCCCTTCTTTCATCTGGTCGATCGCAAGCAGAATGTTTGTCTCCCTGAATAGAGTATGAGCATTTACATCACCCTCTGCCGGCAGCATTTCAAGCCCTGAAAGGATAGTTAATGCCTCAGTGTACTTCCTGTTCAGCTTAAGCATCTGTGCATACTGCAATCCTGTAATGAAGCTGCCGGGATGCGACCTGTAATTCTTTTCAGCCACTTCAAGAGCTTTTTCATGCTGATCATTCAATGAATAAAACCTCGACAGCCGCATAGCTGTCCGCCAAAATTGCGGATCGAGCCGGTATGCTTTCTCAAGAGATTTAACGGCAACATCCTTCTGCTCTCTGAATAACTCAGCCTTTGCCAGGTAGAAAGGAACAAAATCAGGTTCTTCACCACAAGCGGTGAAAAGCTTCATGGCCTCATCATTCCTGTTACATTGCCAGTAGATAAGAGCCTCATAATATCTCCATTTCCAGTCAGGATTCCTTTGGCCGGCCCACGTAAACATTCCTGCCATTTCGGGTCTGAAAGGGAAAACAAGTTCAGGAGAGGCCTTTGATGCCAAATCCAGTTTCTGCAGGGATAACTCACTCATCCCACTCAAGTCAAAAAGGTAAGACTGTATCAACTGCACAATCGGATTGACTGGTGCCATCTCAAGGAGCTTTGAAGCTTCCTCATCAAGGTTCCATTCATGGTACTGAAGTGCCATCTCAATAAAAGTTTCGTGAGGCAACTCCTGATGGATATATCCTGCAAACTCCTTTTTGTCCTTCTCAAGACCGGTGCACATATATTTTTCAAATCGTGATATATGATTGAGAGGGTCTCTTTCAAGCTGATTGGCTGTTATTTCAAGCGCCGAGGCTATATCTCCCTGTTTGCGACTGATAAGCGCTTTAAGATTATAGCCAAATTCATCAGGAGGATAATTTTCGAGGCACTTATCGGCCAGCCTCCCGGCTTCGGACCAGTCTTTTCTTTCTATAGCCATCCAGGCAAGCCTCAGGTTTGCAGCCCGTTTAAATGAAGGAGACAGGGCAGCAACTGAAAAACCGTCCAGGGCATCATAAATCTTTCCGGTCTTTTCACTTGAAAGACCCCAGAAGTAATTGGCTTCCGGATCATAAGTATTTACTGCAAGCGCTTTGCCTGCAAATTCTCTTGCTTCATCATACAACCCCTGCTGATAACGGATCTGTGACAAGCGGGTAAGAGCAGGAATAAGATTCGGGTTTTTTGTTACAGCCTTTAAAAGATATGTTTCAGATTCCCTGTAGTTCTTCTGTTGGCCGAGATCAATGCCCTTTAACATAAGCCCATATTCTGACTCCCAGTCGAAGCTGCCAGTTAATTCCACAGGACGGTTCAGGGCTTCACCGACTTCCTCATTCAGCACATCACTCCCTATCTTCACAACAAGTTTTTGCGTATCTCCATGCCATATTATGCTATCACGGAAAATCTGCATAGGCCTCATCACCAGCTTTTTACTTATAACATCTTTGCCATTGCCGGTAATTAAGAGAGTATCATTAAGGTTTTCAAGGGCCATCCAGTCTATCTTAAGCCATTCCCCTTCAGTTCTAAGATTCATGGCACCTTTTGGCGACGCATGAGTCATACCCCTTGTATGCTTCACCGGGAACCATTTGTCTGTCCATGTATCAGCAGAGTAAGGAGCAAATCCGACATGCTTGAATGGAGTGAGTTCGCTTCCCTGTGATGCCTGGCTGAACAGTCTTCCTGACTGAAGTTCTACATTGAGCCCGTCATTGTCACCCAGCAGATTTTCCCATCTTTCTCCCTCCTGCGACAGGCCCAGTATCCAGATTTTTTTACCCAGTTTTTCATAATAGGGAGTATATCTTCCAAATCCCATGTTGTCTGAATGCCAGTACCCACCATAGAAATTTGAGGGTTTGCCTATTATATGATATGATTTATAACTTCCGAAATTATTGTTACGGTAGAAGGATATATCTCTTCCTTCAGAATCAACCGGCCAAGGATTTGCTTTTCCTCCATGTCCGATATGGTGTGTACCCGGGAATATAAATTGCAGATCGCCTTCAGCCTTGAAGCCAACATTGACCCAATGATAGTACTCTTGTTCGACCGGGGTGTTGTTATACCACCATGCACGGGTAGAAAAATATGCTTTATCGGGCTGAAGGTTAACCTCCACCCTCCATGTGGTACGTGAAGACCAATCGGTGGCCCCGATAAAACAACTCACACTTCCATCATCATTTGTCCTGGTGAAATAATCGACCGGTGTTGATACTGTTGTACCATGACCAATATCACCAAAGTTAAATTCCAGTCCACCTGTGGTCCATGGGCCCCGAAGAGCTATATCCCTGAATTTCACTGCTTTTGTTGTAAAAACAAAGGGGTAGTTCTCCGATTTTTCATATGCCTCCCAAACCTTACCTCCCATATCCGGCATGACTGCCAGCCTGATATATTCATTTTCAAGCTCAACCATATTCCAGTTCTGAGTGACTGATCTGGTTGTAAAACCATCATACCTGAAATAGGGATAAACTCTTCCTGTTTTTGGTATAGGATCAGGATCAGAGTAAGGGTAAGTTTCTATTGGTCGCTGAACCTCCCTTATTATTGACTTCTGAGCAATAACAGGACCAGACAAAGCAAGGGAAATGCAAATCGGGAATAATGAACGTTTATTCATCTCAGTAATTAATTACCATCCTCATACAAGATTGCCTGGCTGAACAATCTCCGGCAATATATATTTAATGAACAGAGCCTCTTGTTTTTTTATCTAAAGCGTATTCATAAGGCAACCAGTCTGCAATCCTGAAATCTGATATCAGACCACTCCACTGAATTCCCCTTGGATTGAAATACCCATTCTGGTCAAAGTAAACCTCATCCTCGATAAAACTGATCTCTCCTGAAGATTCTGCCGATTTATAATAGATAATAAGATCGCTGTCATAATGAAAATATTTCAGTGACGAGTCCTCCTCAGTTACCAGATCACTGTAACTGAGTAATTTTCCTGAATTATTTCGAACCATAAACCCCGATGAATCAAGATCATCAGCCCATAAAGCCCTGAAAAAATGCATTCTTGATCCATTGTAAGCAAGCTCTCTCTTCTTCTCAAAATTTCGTTTTTGTTCGTCAGACAGAGTTAAATCTTCATTAAAAAGGATGTTCCCTGCAAAGAATGTTAACCTTCTCCTTTTATCATACTCAAATTCATCAAGAAAATAGGTGATTTTATAACCAAGGGCATTATTTTCCACTATAATTGGATTTGAAGAATATGCCATGACGGTATCGCTTTTCAGATTATAAACAAATTTGATATCCTCCTCATTGATAATTTTAGATTGTACAGCATTAAAAGTTGTTCCCAGGAATTCATCTTTGAAGATTCTTAAATTTCTTTTTCTGATTTTGGAAAGATCTTTATCACTGATCACCACTTCGCTCAATTCAAAAACTCGTGGCACCATGTAAACAAATATTGGCTTTCCGGATGAAAACTGAGTAAGTGAAACTGAATAAAATCCCATAGCACTTACTGTGAGAGGCATATTTTTATTCTTTGAGACATCTAATTTAAAATGTCCCTCCTGGTCAGTGTAGGCACCAATGAATGTTCCATTGAAAAAAACAGATGCACCTTCGATAGGTTTTTTATCTTTATTATTGAGCACGGTTCCGCCAATAACCTGGTTATAGGCATTCAGCGAGATTATTATAAACAGGAAACAGGCCAGAGATCTTTTCATAACTCGATACAATATTCGGTCTGATACGATGTGGATCTTATGTAAATATAAGCTTAATTAATCCTTGTTCGATATAGTCCTGGAGATTAAAGCCTTCATTTTATTGACTTCAAAATCAATAATGGCTTTCCCGTGTTCCTTGCTGGCGAAAATCCGCGGGTCTTTTCCAAGCATTCCTTTTGGCAAGACTGCAGTATCAGCCGGCAGCTTTTCCATATGTACCAGTTCAGGGTGTAAATACATCATTATGGATGTTTCGTTGGCACCGGCATGATCGCACATCAGGCATAGGTCTTCCTCATCATTACCCCAGCAATTCATAACAATAAGTCCGTATCTTTCCTTAAAGAGCTCAGCGTTGGCTCCGATATAGTTTGTAGAGGGGCCATGTCCATGAGCAATAACCACTTTGAATCCTGCCCGGCTCAGTTGTTTCATAATGCCATTAACCATTATATCGAAAGTGGAATCAGGAACCCAGTATGCACTTCCTGTAAGTTGCTGTATTTCATAATTCCCCTGTTCGCTGAACAGACTGGCACAGTCCATGCCATAGTACTCCTTACCATTGATTATTGTATCATAACCGTCGGGACCAATGAAAAGCATAGGCATAACAATACCTCCGGCTTCTTCCGCAAGGATCTTAAAGAATCCCGCTGACTGAAGACCATCTGAACCAAGAGGAAGGTGTTCGCCATGCCATTCGAGTGTTCCAAGTGGAAGATATGCTACAGGGCATTCTATCTGTCTTGTTAAGAATTCATCAGGGGTGAGCTCCTGATAGAGAACCTTCACAGGTCGGTCGCAAGAAATCATTGTGATAACAGCGCCAACCAGGATAATCATGAAATGGTGTTTCATTGCCATAATATTAAATTCTAAAAATAATATATTTATTTATATGGTTAACTTTACTTGCATACGAATCCGACGGATTTCAGAACTGGGGATTCAATGTTGAAGTGACAATAATTGCTCATTGCATTCGATCTCCAAATATATGAGCTCAGTGGATTGGAATTACCAATTATAACTTAACATAAGTAACAGTGATAATGATAACCTGAAATAATAACAGGCTGCCAGGTTCATTAAAAAATAGAGACAACATAATTATTCTTGGATTTAATATGAAGTTTATAGAAAATAGAAAGCATGGGAAGATTTATATTTAAACAAAAAAAAGAAATTGGTTTATCGCCTGATGAATTATATTTCAGAGGCCAGAAAAAGATTGATAAGGTACTGTTACGCGTGATTGACTTTGACGCAGACAATCTCGAAGAAAGTGCAGTCGATACAGTTGAGGAGGTCCTGAAATATCAACGTACAGAATCCGTAACATGGTTTAATATTGACGGGCTGCATAACAAGGCAATTATGGAAGAGATAACGAGGGGATTCAAGTTTGATAACCTTATCCTCGCTGGCGTAATGGACACACATTCCAGGCCTAAAGTCCAGGAGTTCCCTAATTGCATTTTAATTTCCATAAAAATGCTTCAGCAGGAAGAACCTACAGGTTCAATATTAGTTGAAAACCTGAGCTTAATTTTAACTGAGAAAGTATTAATCACCTTCCAGGAAAAGAGAGGAGATGTTTTTGAACCAATCAGAGAACGGATCAGAGCACAGAAAAAAAGAATCAGAAATTCCGAAACTGATTATTTAGCCTTCACATTACTCGATATTGTTGTTGATAATTATATCTATATCATAAGTGAATTTGGAAATAAAATTGAGGATCTGGAAGAAAAGCTGCATCCTGACCCTGACCAAAGCATCATCGACCAGATTAATTCATATAAACAAGAACTGAATTATCTGAGGAAAAATATTAACCCTGCCAAAGAGATGATACTGGCATTATCAAAAATGGAATCAGAGTTTATTTACGAAAGTACATATGTGCATTTCAAAGAACTCCTGGATAATATAACTCACGCAACAGAATCGACTGATAATTACCGTGAAATTTTATCTGACCAGTTAAACATCTATCATACTACTATGAGTACCAAGCTTAACGATATTATGAAGTTCCTCACAGTTTTCTCGGTCATCTTCATCCCTCTTACTTTCATTGCAGGAATTTATGGAACTAACTTTGATGTAGTACCCGAACTTCATTATAAATACAGTTACTTTATTATGTGGGGTGTTATAGTAATTTTGGCGTTAGGAATGCTGCGTTATTTCCGAAAGAAAAAATGGTTTTAAAACCCCGTATGCATATTATCCTCGTTTATATTGGTATTTTTTTCGGCCTATTTCTTGAAGGCGAAATGGTACTTATATCTGCTGTTATTGCTGCCCATCATGGATATCTTATTTTATGGCTGGTTGTCATCCTTGGAGTGGTGGGGACTTATACTGCCGATTCTTTTTACTTTTTTCTCGGAAGGAAAAGAGGCTATGTATGGATAAACAAAAACCCTAAAATCAAAAAAAAGGCAGAGATTATTGAAAGAAAATTAGAAAAATACCCGGTACTAATTTTCTTGACTTACAGGTTTTTATACGGATTCCGATCCATAACACCCTTAGTTATTGGAGCAGGCAAAACAAAAACAAAAACTTTCTTCATATATAGCGCACTGAGTACAACCATATGGGCCTCTGTGTATTGTACTACCGGATATCTATTCGGAGCTGTTATAAAATCTGAACTTGGCCATATAGAGCACATAGAAAAATATATAATAGGAACTTTGATTCTAATTGGAATCGTAATTGTTGTTATTAAAAGTCTGTCAAAAAAGTATAAACCACAATCCCTATGAAAAGACTCTCCCTCTTGCTTAATGATACGGAATCACTAATTATTTTTGGTGTAATAGTACTTTTAACATTCATTGTTGCAACTATAGTTAACAAATACATTTTCAGGAACTTAATAAATAAAAACAAAGTATTAGGTTCAGATGTGACAAGTTTTATTTTCTTAAAAAATATTATTTTGTTAACTATCTACCTGGTAGGAATAGGCTGGGGACTTCTGACACTTCCGATTACTAAGAATTTTGCCCATTTTCTTTTTGCCGGTGCAGGTGCAACAACTCTGATAATCGGATTTGCCTCCCAACAGGTATTGAGTAATCTGATTAATGGAGTATTTATAATAATTAACAAACCATTCAAAATAGGTGACCAGATTGAGATCCAGGGAAATATTGGGAAAGTCGTTGAAATCACATGGCATGATACAATTATTGAAAATGAAAATTCGGTCAAGTCAATAATTCCCAATTCTTTAATTTCAAACAGTATAATAAAAGTAACCAGGAAGAATTCAAATGGTGATCTGTGACAAGCAGAGAGTACAACATTTAATATTTTAATCTAATTTAACACATAATCAGTGTTCAATAAGTTTGCCAGAGCTTTTGCTGAGCTAACTACCGTCAACAGCGATATGTCAATATAAGCGCCTGTTTGAAATCAGTCCACTCCTCTCAAGTTCATCATGCATCGCCAGACAGTTTTCCACCTCATAATCAGGCTCCATATGATAAGCTATCTGAAGAGGACCTCCCTGATTCTCTCCAATAGTTACATTTAACCAGTCAAGTATCTTCGACTGACTTGCGCCCTGCATCATAAACTCCATTGGTGGGGCAACATGTATTGTGAAATCCCTGCCCATAAGTTCTCTGATCTTCTTGATTGAAGTACCTGAACCTGTATCTATTACACCAAGATTCCTGATTTTCACTATTGAATTCATAATATGGTCTGACATGCCACAGGTATGAAGACGAACGAATCCGAGTTTATTTCCGAGCTGACTGATATATGGAACAATGAATTCATCATACAAGTCGGATGAAACCATTGTGCCTGCACATTCTCCAACATGCACTGAAGTGACCGGAAGATTTGCAAGAGATGAAAAATGGTTAATCAAAACTATATATGCGTCGACAATCCACTGATGTATTGCATGCGCAAGCCCGGGATTACCCATCATGGTGATCATGATATTATCACCTGTAAGTTTCAGTGAGGTGGTTATTATTCCATGTATTGTTGCCCTGCCCGACTCATCCCAGAAAAAAGGCGGTATTACTTTAAGATCGGGCCGCGTATCAGTGATTTCCCGGATCTGTTTCTCAAGGTCTTTTACAAGCGGGTGATCCAGAATTGAATTAATTTCGGGCAGGTCCTCCTTTACAGATATGAATTCAAGAGGTTTTCCGGCAACGTCAGCATCCTTATCCTCGAAAAAAGAGAACTCAGCACCGAGAATGGTCGCCAGGATCATATTTGGTTGAATTGCCCCGACCAGAACGTGATTATCCCTTACATATTTTGCCTGCAGGAGGTTTGCTTCCATATTATAGATAGCATAACCGGGGAATTTTTCCTTTACAAACTCATGTATCCTGGTATCCTGTTCCCAGCGGTAAACAGGATCCATATAATAACGATTATCAAAGTTAAAACCTCCATTCTTGTGGAGCCAACCTTTTGAAACACTTGCTTCGATTGTTATCATAAAGTCTATTTTTGATATAGTCAATTCTTTCCTTAGTTCAGATATCTTGTCTCGCCCCCTATGATACCCCCATGTTCTTAGCCTCACCCCCTCTGATTCCCCTCTCCCCTGGGAGAGGGGTTTGGGGTGAGGCTTCTTATATCCTGTTACAGGCTTTTATCCATTGCAAAATAGGGCTTGTTTGTTTCCCACTTTCCTTTTGTGAAATCAGGGAATGGTACAGGAGCATTTTTCTCTATTGAAATCCCTGAAAGCTCCACTATAGCAGTCATAACAGCTGAATCATAAACATCAATGGGGGTTGGTCCTTTTGCTTTTACTGCACCAATGAATTGGGAAAGCATTACATAGTCAGTACCTCCATGAGACTGGGAGGAGAGATCGGCATTCCACCATTTATGATTGTATTTCTCTTCATATGGTTTCCATGGTTCCCATTCATGATATTGCGGACTAGTTACAAGAGAGATAGCGTTCTTCTCCTCATAATATACTCCTTTTGTACCCTGAAGCATCCACCTGTTTGAATATGGTCGTGGCAGCTGCATATCATAATTAATTACAAGAGTATTTCCTTTTTTTGTTTTAAGCAGTGATGTCACAATATCTCCCTGCTTCCATTCAATCTTTGCATTGGGATGATCTTCTCCGAACTTTCTTTTGAAATAGGCATTGATTCCCTTTGATGCTGAAGCTGTTGAATAGATCTCAGTAAAGACATCTCCCCTGTTGATATCCATCCAGCTGATGATTGGCCCAACTGCATGAGTAGGATATTGGTCCCTGTTATACTTCAGGAGGTATTCTGCCGACCACCGGCGATCACCTGTTTTGCTGTCGAAGAACCAGTGATCGATACAATCGTGAGAGTGGGCACAATGGCAATGTACAATATCGCCAAACATCCCAAGGCGTTTCATGTTCAAAGCAGCAAGGTTATCCTGCCTGAAGCTCCAGTTTTCGAGCATCATACATGGGATTCCCGTTTTTTCTGAAGTCTCAATAAGTTTCCAGGTATTCTCAACAGTCAGAGAAGCAGGGACCTCTATGCCGGGATAGGTTCCGTTATTCATCGCCTCCAGAGCTATCGGAGCATGCGAATCCCAGTATGTGGCAATTATCACAGCATCAAGCTTTTCTTTTTCCAGCATTTGCCTGTAAGTAAATTTATCCTTCACATAAATAACCGGTTTCTTTCTGCCTGCTTTAACACAGTTATTTGCCGCATTGGAAGCCCTGGTTGCATCAAGATCGCAAACAGCTGCAACTTCCACACCCTCAATTGTGAGAAGATTGCTTACATGTGATGTTCCACGGTTTCCTGTCCCAATCACACCAATCCTTACCGTCTCAGCCGGAGTACCTGTTGCATGAGCAGGATCGGATAGTATCCCAAGTCCAATGGTAGCCATTGTACCTGTCTTGATAAACTGCCTTCTTGAAAAATTATCCATAATTTCTATTTTTAATACTATGATTAAATTTTTACCCTCTTTCCGACTTTATGCCCTGATATTGCATAATATAATATGAAAAAATAACAGGGAATTACAACAATATATGCCATTTGTGGATTAATAATGTCAGCCAGTCTGCCGTACAGCAGTGGGACGAGTGCACCTCCAAGGTTCCCCATTATTAGCAATGATGATCCGATCCTTGTGAACCTTCCAAGACCCTCTATTGCAAGCGGCCATACTGAAGGCCATATCAGGGAGTTAGCCATTCCAAGCATAGCAATAAACACAACTGACGCTGCTTTTGGAACTGATAATGCAAGGATAGTCAGGATTATCCCTGCAATAGCACATATCCTCAGGGCAGTGCTTTGTGAAATATATCGAGGAATTACAATAACCCCGGTGGTATAACCTATTATCATAGCCACCATTGTCAATGAAGTAAAGTGTTTAGCAATTGCAACGGGAATACCCTGGCTGATACCATAACTTATTATAGTATCACCTGCAACAATTTCAAGTCCAACATCACAGAAGATAGCAATAACACCGAATATAAGATAGGGATATTGGAAGATGGATGTTCTTGAAGCATGGTTACTGTCATCATCCTCACTGTTCTCATCATTGGGGTCAATCTCCGGGAGACCTGAATACTTAACAAATAATCCTACCAGAACAAGTATTGCTGCCATAGCCAGGTAGGGTATGATAACCCGGGAGGCCAGCTCATCAAGAGTTGTAGCTTTCTGTACCTCATCCATGTTTTTAAGTCTGGCAAGAAGTGCATCGCCATCGCTGAGGGCCATAACACCAAATATGAATGTGGCAACTATCCCGGCCGATTTATGGCAAATTCCCATAATACTTATCCTCTGGGCGGCACTCTCTATCGGACCAAGAAGTGTAATATAAGGGTTTGCTGCTGTCTGCAGGATTGCCAGACCTGTTCCCATCACAAAGAGACCGGTCAGAAACATGCCATAGGTCCTTGTCATTGCAGCCGGAAGAAATAAAAGTGCTCCAGCAGCCATCACGAACAAGCCATACATCATACCCGATTTTAATCCTGTACGTTTTAAAATCCACGAGGCAGGAATTGCCATAATCACATAAGCAACATAGAATGAGAATGCCACCAGGTATGATTCAAAATGGTTCAGTTCGCAACTAATCTTCAGATATGGAATCAGAATACCGTTGAGCCATGTTACAAATCCAAAAATAAAGAAGAAGAGGCCTATTGTTCCAACAGTCATCCACTTTGCCTGGGCAGGTCTGTTTGTGGGATTATTTCCTGAAGTCATTATTGATTCTTGAAGGTTTTTAAAGGATACAATATAGTAAAAATAAAAAGTAAAATATTATCCTTTTCAGGTGTGAGTGAAGGCTGTTTCATACATGGAAATTATGTTTTCCAGAGGAGTATCTATCTGAATATAAGTATGCCCCGGACCAAGAATGTAACCGCCATTAACATTCAGAATATCAATAAGTCTCTTAACCTCATCAGACACCTGCCGGGGTGTTCCGCTGCAGAGGATTTGTTGAAGATCAACACCACCGTAGAAGCAGATATCCTTTCCAAAATCCCTTTTTAATCCCGAAGGTTCCATGCCTTCAGCCCTTATCTGAAGAGGTTCAAGCATGTCTACTCCTGCATCTATTATCATTGGCAACAAAGGACGTACAGCGCCGCAAACATGAAGGAGAAATTTTTTATTATGCTTATGAGTTATATCAACCATCTTTCTCAGATAAGGAAAAATCATTTCCCTGAAGTCTTCCGGGCTGAACATAGGTCCGTCCTGTGAACAATAATCATCAGCCATATACACAATATCAATCCCTTCACCATGTGATTCCAGCATCCTTGAAAGAGCTGCAAATGAGATTTCAGTTAGAGTATTTATCATGTACCCTACATAAGCTTTTCTTATTGCAAAATCGAGCATTAGATTTTCAAGCCCCCTTAAAAACAGTGATATAAAATACGGGCCCCAGGTATAGACACCAATTATTGCCCTGTATGAATGTAATTCAGCCTCACTCCTGAAATGAGAGAAATCGAAAATATCCGGTGAAAGCCAGCTATAATTTTTCAGATCTGTGATATCATCCTTTCCGGCAAGCGGGTGGTAACTAACTTCATCATACGTTCCTCCCGGATAGGCCTTTACAACTGTCCTGTGTCCCCATACAGTTGTCTTCTCCGTTTTATTCTCCTCCTCCTTTGTATAAACGAAGTTGCCCGGAAGAATCATCCAGGTATCGCAATGAAGTAAATTGAAAAGGTCTTCCCTGGAAGATATCCCATAGAGCTTATAAAGAGCATCATAAACTTCCGGAGCAGCATCAAAAGTAATTGGAACACGATCAGGTACTTTATGGTTTACAGCAGCAAGAACTCTCTCTTTTGAATTCATACGAACTTATGAGGAATTAAAATTCTTTATTCTCTATAAATATACAATTTAAGCAGCTCGGACATCTCAGTTCAGGGTGAAAGTATCAATATTAATTCTTATTTTTAAGCTAAAGTATATATGCTATCCAAAAACTCATTATCAAAGCCTGGAAACATGAAAAGACTTTACCTGGTGTTTCTGTTGCCCGTTTTTTTAAACGGATGTAATCCCGTTGATAATACTAATAATAAAGAAAGCTGGAATTTATCGGTTCTTCCATCCTCTGTAAGGCTCGATCCAACCACCAGTAAAATTATCGATACCCGGTTTATTATTCATAAGGATGATGCTGAACAACATAAAGATATGCTGAAGGAAAATCATATTTATGACGGAAAAAACGTCAACCTTCATGCTGCAAGGGGTGAATACATCTCATTTCAGGTTGTAATCACCAACCTATCCGGAAAAACACTTGATAATATCAGAATTTATTTACCTGAATTCACCGGAAATAATATGAAACTAAAGATCAAACCGGAACTGTTCCTTGAATGGGCGGTTGAGGTAAAAACGCCAAGTACAGGTTATTCTGTTGCTTCACTGGGCATCGGTTGGTATCCTGATGCACTCATACCTTTTAATTATATACAGGACGATTCTGCAGCCGTCAGGAGGCGGTGGACATATCCGCTGTGGCTGCCTGATTTTAACAACAGGATAGACAACCAGAAATCAATGATAGTATGGATCGATCAGTATGTACCTTTTAATAAGGAGAAAGCTCCCCCCGGAAATTACACATCATCTATTTCTGTAAATATAAACGGATTAACAAAAGAGATCCCGCTTAATTTACAGATTTGGGATTTTGCCTTACCAAATGAGAACAGGTTCAAAGCTGCTCTTCAACATGAAGGATTTGTAAAGAACATGACAGAAAAGCAAGAACTGGAGATTTACCAGTTATTGAGGAGAAACAGGATTGTAATGCTTGATCCAACTTATGAACCTGAAATGATAATGCTGAAAAACGGAAAAGCTGAGATAAACTGGAAGTCGCATGATAAACGTCTTGAAAAATACTTCACCGGCAAAGCTTTTACCAGTGAATATGGCTACCCGTATGGCCCAGGATATGGTGAACCGCTTGAGACATTCGTGCTTCCTTTTGACGTTTACGGAAAACACGGAACCAAAGGATGGCCTGATACAGGTACACCCGATGTGGAAAGAAACCCTGAAAACAGAGCAGTTTATGTTGATTGTATAAAACAGGTCAGAAATCATTTCAGTAAAGTGATCGATCCTTCAAAAACAGATATTACTGTTTACCTGAACGGTCTTGATGAATCTTATTTTCCAGAAGCATGGAACAGAATGGTTTATTATGGTGATTTGTTCAGGGAATATTATCCCAAAGCTCTGTTCAGAATTGATGGCGGTTATACTGAGGAAGCTCTTCAGATAGTTAAAAATTCTATCTCATCCTGGGCATCCCACACTATTGAATATGACTACCCTACAATAAAAAAGTACCAGGATATGGGCATAAAAGTCTGGCTGTATGGTCCGATGCTATATGAGAGCAGGATCAACAGCTGGGTTGGCAGCTCCACTATCCTTGATCTTCCACTGGTTAATGACAGGGCAATAAGCTGGAGCTGCTGGAAGTATCGCACCTTTTCCTGGCTTAGCTGGGGTGCCGGTGCAGGTTGGGTGAACGGATGGTACGATCCTGAATCATGGAAGGATGCCTCCAAAGCAAGACCTGAAGAGGAAGCCGAATTCACCTATAAAAAGATCAATGGAAGTGCTTTGCTCATCTATGCACCCGGAGTAATTCCCAATGTCTCAGGACCATGTCCTTCAATAAGGCTGAAGGCCATGCGTGACGGAGTACAGGAATATGAGTATATGAAGCTCCTGGCAGCAACAGACGGGAGTACTGAAAGGGTTGATTCACTGGTAAACAGCATAATCAAAAACCCTTTCGGCCCAAATTCTATTGGCAACCTTGATGTATGGAGCTATAATGCTAAAGCGTGGGATGAAAAGAGAATTATGATGGGGAATATGATTGAAAAATACAACAAAAAATAAAAACAGAAATCACTATGAAAAGAAAATTATTGTTGTCAGGTGTATCAATTATTGTGATACTATTTTCATGCAGAACAGCATTCACACAAGGAATAGGACTTGTGGATGCCAGGTATGCTGAAAAAGTTATTACTGTGGGAGGATCTGATGCCGACATTCCTGGTTTTAGCTCAGTAGCCATTCAGATAGCAGTCGATGCCGTTAAGTATCGAGGCGGAGGAACCGTAAAACTTAATCCGGGAACATATGATATAACCGGACCTGTAAGACTCTGGGATAACATAATATTAAAAGGATCAGGTAAATCAACAATTCTCAGAAAATGTAACGGCTTCAGGACCAGCTATATAATTGACGCTGACTGGGGAATGATGAAAGCTGTAGTTAAGGATGCCAGTGGATTTAAGATAGGTATGGGCATTGAACTTTTTGATGATGCAAATAAAAATGGATGGGAAGTTACTACAGCAATTATTACAGATATCAGGGAGAATGTTATCTATTTCGATAACGGAACAGTAAATGACTATATAGCTGCTCAGAATGGGGTTGTTTCAAACGGATGTTCAATTGTTGAGGCAGTTGGCGCAGAAAATGTCATAATCACTAACCTGGTTGTAGAAGGCAATAAGGCAACCAATGATTATATAAACGGATGCCGCGGAGGAGGTATTTATATTCATAAATCAAAGAACTGCCTTGTTGAGAATGTTCAGGTAAATGAATTCAACGGCGACTCATTCAGCTGGCAGGTTACTGAAGGTATTTCACTAAAAGGGTGCGAAGCATCGAATGGTGACGGTCTTGGTTTTCATCCCGGGACAGGATCAGACAGATCGACTGTTGAGAACTGTATCAGTCATCACAACAAAGGTGACGGATTATTCCTGTGCTGGAGAGTTCAGAACGGTGTTTTCAGGAACAACACTATCTTTTCAAACCGTGACAACGGCATTTCAATAGGGCATAAGGATACTGACAATATATTTGAAAATAATCATGTTTATGAGAATGCAAATCATGGGGTCCTCTTCAGAAATGAGAATGAGCAGAATGCCGGACATCGAAATATTTTCACTGACAATACAATTGAGAATAACGGAATTGCTAAAGAGTCGGCAGGCTTCTACATTGGAGGAGTTACAAATACTATTACAATCAAAAATAACATAATCCGCTCCACCGGGAAAGGGAATCAGAAAACAGCAATTATTGTTGGTAAAAACAGTTCAAATATTACTGCTGAAGGAAATAAAATAACCGGGTCGAAAGAGATTGTTTATGAAAAAAAATAAAACCCAGATATGAAAAAAACAATCCTGTTTATATTCCTTATCACCAGCCTCTGCACCTATGGTCAGAAGGAAGACAAGGCCTCATTTATAAAGAAGAACTATATTAAATCGGAACACTACATTCCGATGCGTGATGGTGTTAAACTTTTCACAACTATCTATGAACCAATTGATAAATCGAAAAAACATCCTATTATTATCACCCGCACTCCTTACTCACTCTCACCTTATGGCGAAGACAGGTATCCACGTGCCCTGGTGCCCTCGATGCTTTTTGTTAAAGAGGGATATATAATAGTATACCAGGATGTAAGGGGCCGATGGATGAGCGAAGGAGAGTTTGTTGACATCCGGCCCCATAATCCTGATAAGAAAGGGAAAAAGGATATTGATGAAAGCAGCGACACCTACGATACTGTTGAATGGCTTTTAAACAACCTTGATTCCCACAATGGGAATGTCGGATTATATGGCATCTCCTATCCTGGATTTTATGCCTCAGCATCACTTCCCGGGGCACATCCCGCAGTTAAGGCAGTATCACCGCAGGCTCCGGTAACTGATTGGTTCATTGGTGATGATTTCCATCATAATGGCGCCTTTATGCTAATGGATGCATTCCAGTTTTATTCCTCTTTTGGCGCTCCGAGGCCAAAACCAATTACACCTGACAAAGGGCCCAAACCATTCAAATACTATACACAGGATAATTATAAATTCTTTCTCGAACTGGGCCCTCTTAAAAATGTTCAGCTGAAGTATTTTGGAGATACAATGAAATTCTGGAATGAACTTATGAAACATGATACCTATGACGAATTCTGGAAAGCCAGAAATATCCGGACACATCTTAATGATATCAAACCTGCCACACTTGTTGTAGGAGGATTTTTTGATGCCGAGGATTGCTGGGGTGCACTGCACACCTACGAAGCCCTGGAAAAACAGAACAGGGGAAATGACAACTATCTTACCATGGGACCATGGTATCATGGAGGTTGGTCAGGAGGAACAGGTGGATGGTATGGTAATGCCCATGAGATATTCTGCGACATCAACCCTGAGAAAAACACGGCAACATGGTACCAGGAAAATATAGAATTCCCTTTTTTCGAGAAATACCTCAACAATAAACCTGCCACCATCCCTTCTGAGGCAATGATATTTGAAACAGGATCGGACACCTGGCGGAAGTATGAAACATGGCCTCCGGCAAAAAGCAGGGAAAAAACCCTGTACCTGCAAAAGGATGGACTCCTCTCTTTTAGCGTCCCGAAGGAGCAGGAGAGTTATGATGAGTATATCAGTGACCCTTCAAAGCCGGTACCATATGATGATGGAATTCATCTTGTAAGAACACGTGAGTACATGCGCAACGACCAGAGGTTTGCATCAAGAAGACCTGATGTGATGGTCTATCAGACAGATATCCTTGAAAATGACATAGTTCTTGCAGGACCGATAATTGCAGACCTGATGGTTTCTACAACAGGCACTGATGCCGACTGGATAGTCAAGCTGATCGATGTTTTTCCTGATAACTATGATGGCCCGGTTTCCGGTAAGGAATCGTGCGTTCTCGGAGGATACCAGATGCTTGTGAGAGCGGAGGTGATGAGGGGAAAATTCAGGAACAGCTATGAGAAACCTGAGCCATTTGACCCCGGCGTTCTAACAAAAGTAAAGTATCCTCTCCCTGATGTTTCACACTGCTTCAGGAAGGGACACCGCATTATGATACAGGTTCAGAGCTCCTGGTTCCCGCTCGTTGACCTGAATCCTCAGAAATTCTTAGATATATACCATGCCGGTGAAAATGACTTTCAGAAAGCAACCCAGAGGATATATCACGATAAAAACAATGCTTCAGGAGTAATAATTCATGTCCTGGAATGATTCTTTGTATCCTTATGTCATCAGGATTACTTAAATTAGTGACTGATAATCATATCAACCTGCATAACTATGAAACATGAGATCATTTCTTCACCCAAAAAAACAGCCTTTACATCAAGGCGTGGCTTTATTTCTGCATGTGCTGCCTGCGGAGCATGCTTCGCACTAAAACCTGTTTCATTCCTCTCTGCGGCTCCAGCTCCAGGAGCCAATAAAAGGCTTAAGATCAGAAATATATATTCGCTTCATGCTCTTCAGCAGACAAAACCTGACTGGCCGAATGTTGGATTTGATTTTGCCCCTTTTATGGAATTGACAAATACAACCCTTACAAATCAATTCCCTGAATATGATTTCTTCTCATCACTGGCTACCGGACAGGAAGATGCAGAAAAAATTATTGCAGATGATGCAAAGGAAAATATCGACGGGTATATTGTTTTTCAGATGAACTGCTGGAATCAGGTAGTTCAGACAGCTGCAAAAACAGGGAAACCGGTTCTTTATGTAGATTTCCAGTTCGGGGGAAGCGGAGGCTTCCTGGTATATACTTCAACATTCCTCAGAGATAAAACTCCAAATGTCGGATTTGTTGCCTCATCCCGCACTCACGATCTTCTGGGAGCAGTCAGATGTTTTGATATTATCAGCAAGGGAGGTACTGCTGTCGAATTTGCAGCAGCAACAAAAAATGCAAGGTTGAAAGCCACACCTCTTCCAGGGAATATGACCTGCAAGGCTGATAACCTTAAAGCAGCAAGTGCAGAACAGTGCCTGAAAAATAACAAGGAATCAAGGATACTTGTCGCACGCGATCAGAAAACAGGTACCGCTGATCCTATCCTGGGCATACCGGTTGAGTATATAACTTTTGCCGAGTTAAATAAAGCCTGGGAAACTGCTAATCCCTATGAAGCTCAAAGAATTGTAGAGAAATGGCAGAAAAACTCTTCCTCGATAACAGATGTTTCTCCGGGTACACTTCAGACATCAGCCGCAATGTATCTTGGCATGAAATCAGTACTTAAAAACCACAATGCCAATGCCATAACAGTAAATTGCCTTGGTGGTTTTTACGGAGGTCACATACAGGCTTATCCCTGCCTGGGATTTCATGAGCTGCTTAATGAAGGACTGATAGGAGCATGCGAAGCTGATGTGAGATCAACCGCAACAATGGTAACATTCACCAACATGACAGGTCGTCCCGGATATATTTCCGATCCTGTTATTGACACTTCGAAACGTCAGATTATTTATGCCCATTGTGTTGCTTCCAATAAAGCTTTTGGACCCGATGGCCCTGTTAATCCTTTCACAATAATGACTCACTCGGAAGACAGGCAGGGAGCATCGGTAAGATCAATACTCCCGGTTGATTATATGACTACATCCCTGGAAGTTGATGCATCGAAAAAAGAGATACTATTTCACCAGGCAAAAGCTGTTGGAAATGATCCTGACGACAGGGCATGCAGGACTAAGATATGCGCTGAACCGGTCGGTGATATTGAAAAGCTTTTCGGACAATGGTCGGCATGGGGGTGGCACAGGGTGACATTTTATGGCGATCTTAAGGAACAGGTGTTTGCCTTAGCCGATACAGCAGGCTGGAAAGTTGTTGAAGAAGCTTAAAATAAACAGATTATGAAAGTATTATTCAGTATCGTCCTGCTAATGGTGACAGGTATTGTCTCAACAGAGGCCCAGACAAATGACACTATTAAATTTTATGATGGACAGCAATTTACCATAATAGGAAGATTTCATTCAGAAAAGAACTATGCCCGGTTCCCTGCCAGGTATGAAAATACATTAAGGGATGAGGTCTGGAGCCTGGGACAGCACTCTTCCGGCATTTCGATAAGGTTCCGTTCAAACTCTCCTTTTATTTCTATACGCTGGAGTGTTAAAAATGATGCTGTTATGGATCATATGCCATTCACCGGGATCAAAGGTGTTGATCTCTATTCATTAGTGGATGGAAAATGGAAGTACATAAATACCGGAAGGGTAAAAGGTAAGAGTAATGAATTTATGATGGTAAGAGGTGCAGGAGAAGTTTACAGGGAATATTTGCTAAACCTGCCACTTTATGACGGGGCTGATACAGTTTCGATAGGTATTAGCAGCAATTCCTCAATAACAGTTCCCCAGGATAAGCACCTCATCTCTAAAAAACCTGTTGTTTATTATGGCAGCAGCATCGCCCAGGGTGGCTGTGCTTCAAGGCCGGGACTATTATTCACTAATATCCTTGCAAGGTCTATGGATCGTCCTTTTATAAACATGGGCTTTAGCGGAAATGGTACTTTTGACCTCTCTGTCGGGGATGCTCTATGTGAAACTGATGCAGCATTATTTGTAATAGATTGTAACCCTAATACCAGAAAGGAACTTATTTATGACAGGGCAGTTGAACTTGTTATGAAGCTTCACAGGGAGAGGCCGGAGGTTCCTGTTTTACTGGTAGAGGCTTATCCTTATAATAACGGCTTCACAAAGCCTTCAGATGCAGAAAATGCAAAAAAGAATCTTGAACTGAAAAGAGCTTATGAATCGCTTAAGAATGCCGGGATTAAAAACCTCTATTACCGGAAGGGAGATGATCTGATTGGTTATGACTATGAGGGCACTGTCGATGGAGTCCATCCAAATGATATCGGCATGATGCGAATTGCAGAAGCCCTTGAGCCAACTATCAGAAAATTAGTAAAATAACTAATATCTGCTACTCTTTCTCTACAAGAAATGTTGAATGAAAAGGCTTCAGGTTCAGTGATACAAGAGTGAAAACTGATCCTGAAGTTTCGTTTCTTTCGTACACAGTCTCAGTTTCTCTTATCCCTCCAGTATGTGGATCCCACTCTTCAAGAGTCATTTTACCTCTGAGTTTTACTTCTGACTGAATATTCCCTTTCCCGATATTGGCAATAAAATAGACATTCCTGTTACCGGTTACTTTATGGATATATTGAATACCTGAATTCAACGGGTAACTGACATCAAATTCTATTTCTGAGCCATACAGAATTTCCAACAGGCTTACAGCATCCGGATCAGGGATGAAACAAGCTTTACCTCCATTTTCGTTTACGATTAAATCCCAGGCATCGTCTTCAAGCTGTGGGAAGATTGATCTCATCAGAGTTTCTATTTCCTTATCATTTCCTCTTTCACATGCTTTATGCGGCAACCGGGCTGTAAACAGAACCATCCCTCCTGAATTAAAATAATCGGTAACTTTCCTGAGATTACCAGATGAGATCAATGAACATGAAGGAAGAATAAGGACCTTATAACTCTCTTTGTTTGAATTGTTATCCATAATCAGACTACTTCCGGAAACAATGCATTTCTCATCCAGAGTTTCAGGATGGATATATGTGAAATCGAGGCCATTACCATTGATAAGCCATTCTCCAATATTTATGTAATCAATTTTTGAGACTGCATCATTAAAGAACTTGTTTTTGGGATCCACCCAACCGTCAACATTGGCAGGACCAGTTTCAGTGTAGAAATAGTGGTCTCCAAGAAGTGAATGAATCGGATAAAGTACCGCAATATCTGCCACATGCCTTCCTCCAGCCTGCAAAATAACATTGAGTCTTGAAAGATAAGTTGTGAAAGCCTTCAGGCTATCTGCATAAAGCGGATTACGGTATGAAAGCTCCGGCTTATATGTTACCCGGGTATTATCATACCAAACAGCGTGAGGGATAAGCATATTTATACCTTTGGAGTACTGGTCATTGGCAATTGACCATATATCATTCCATGAGAGATCTCCAGGCTCATCATAATTTGGCATGGCTCCGAAGGTTTCAGACATCACCAGTTTCTTATCCCAGTTATACGCTGAGGAACTGATCAATTTATAGAATCTTTCTGCAGGACGGTGTCCCCCTATCTTATCGATGCCTGGAATTTCAAGGTACTTAAAAGTCTTCATCAGGTCGCCGGATGAATTAGCAGGAACAAAAGCCTCTTCTGGTGCTACATGGCCGGTCGCAGATATTCCATGAGCCATGGACCAGTCACTGACTACCCTGGGGAAACCGAGGGAAAACAGTTCACCCCTGAAGCCAAATAAATAATTCCTGGCTGATTCTGTTTCAGGACCAATGTCATACCACATAGCAGGATACAGGATTATAGGACTAAACCGATATTTATCCTCGAATTTTTCATTAAATCTTTCAGTCCACATACGAAAGTCTGCACGGAACATAGAAGGCTCATCAAAAAAGGTCCCATAAATAACTGATCCGAAATAATCTTTGAAACGTGCATAGTAAACATCATGTACCATCTTGGTAAAATAGCTGACAGCTTCCGGATTGAGATAATCTGCTAGCGGGTTACCATCGATCACACAATTGAAGAACATGATTTTCCATTTACCAGGCGGGACGTCCCATTTAAGAAGTCCATCGGTAATATTATCAGTAATATCAATCCGTTCCTTGTTGTTTACTTCCATTGCAACGGCACCCATAAGTTTTCCAGCAGGCGCTTCTTTCCTGTAAACCACAGGACCTGTTATCTCTTCTTCCGCTTTATCGAGTCTTTGTATTGTCATCTCAGGATATTTTTGCTGAAAACGCGGTTTCCCGTCGCCTTCTGCAAAGGCACCTACCGATCCGCTGGGAAATCCGAATTCGTCATAAAGACTAATTGTCATTCCCAAATCCTTTGCCTTCTCAAGCATTTTTCCATATAACTTCAGATATTCCTCGGAAAGATATTCAGGTTTGAAATTCTTTCCGAAGGGAACAACACCAAATCCTCCATAGCCACATTGATCTTTAAGTGCCTGCATCTGTTCCAGAAGAACATCCTCCTCAACATTGGTGTTATTCCAGAAAAATAAGGGACGAGGCCAGAAACTGATTGGAGGATTAACAAAATCACTCTTTGTAAAAGATTGTTTATGAAAAGATTCGGTACACATCCACAGGAGGCTTATCAAAATCAGCAGTAACGAAAGTCTTAAATATTTCATTCTTATTTTGTTAAAGGTCTAATATAAAGATATGAATATTGAAAATAAATAATAATTCCAATTTTATTGTACCTTCAAGCTGCATTAATAATTTAAAAGCAGAACGACATGAAAAACAGCAGAAGAAAATTTATTAAATATGCCGGTATGGCAGGATTAACAATAGCCGGCAGCAGATTCACAGATGGTCTGTCATCAACAAATGAAAGCATAACTGACTTACCTGGAAAAATATCTTTTAACAACCTGAATAACATGACACAACAAGAAAGCCTCAGCCTGATAGGGCAATACGGACCCTGGGCAACAACACTTGCAAATAATAAGATGCCTTCACTCTCTTTCAGGAGGAAAGAGTGGAATGATATTAAGAAATGGCACCAGGCAGCGGAAGCAAAAATAAGAGACAGACTTGCTATTCCTGATATTGGTTCAGCCCCGGAGGTAGTTGTAAAAAAACAATATATATGGGAAGGTTTGCATATTGAAGAACTTACATGGAAACTGCCTTATGGACGTCCTACAGAAGCTATCCTTTTAAAACCTGCAGATGCAAAAGCTCCTCTGCCGGGAATCCTGGCTTTTCATGATCATGGAGGTAACAAGTACTTCGGCACCAGGAAGATAACACGCACTGGCGAAGGCCAGCATCCGTTAATGAAAGATCATCAGATGAATTATTATAGTGGAAAAGCCTGGGCAAATGAGATAGCCAGAAGAGGATATGTCGTGCTTGTATCCGACGCATTCCCATTTGCAAGCCGAAGGGTATGGATGGAGGATATTCCGGAAAGATTTCGTGAAGGACATACAGATGAAAATCCGGAGGATCCAAAAAACATAGCAGCATACAACCAGTGGGCTGGCAACCATGAGCATATTATGGCAAAATCTCTTTTCAGTGCAGGAACTACATGGCCAGGAGTATTTATGGCAGAAGACAGGATTGCGCTTGATATCCTCAGCTCAAGAAAGGATGTAATAAAAGATAAGATAGGGTGCGGCGGACTTTCAGGTGGTGGCATGAGGACGGTCTTTACAGGCGGACTCGACAGCAGGATCAAGTGTGCTGTTTGTGTAGGATTTATGACAACCTGGAAGGACTTTGTACTGAATAAATCATTTACCCATACCTGGATGACCTATGTTCCGATACTTCCAAATGAACTCGATTTCCCTGAGATTCTTGGCTTAAGGGTTCCACTGCCAACACTTGTTCTGAATGATACAGACGATGACCTGTATACCGTTCCTGAGATGAATGCTGCAGATAAAGTACTGCAGGAAGTATATCAGAAGGCCGGAGCATCAGATAAATACAAATGTTCCTTCTATCCCGGCAAACACAAGTTCGATGCAAAAATGCAGAAAGAGGCATTCGACTGGTTCGACAAGTGGCTGAAGTAATAGCTACAAATTATGTTTTATAACATATTTTAAAGCTTTCAGAGAGTGAGATTACAGATGCTAAAATGATAAACAGATCAACCAAACTTAATATTATCAATATGTTAAAGAAGGTATTTTTATTTTATTCAATTTGTTTTTTCCCCGGACTGACTCTAAGTTCTGGCCAGGAGGCAGCTATCTTAAAGATTGTGAAACCTGTAGAAATTCATGATGTTCTTAATAATCCGGGAATCGGATTCATGACCTTTCAGCGGTTTAACGGAGATAAGCTGAATGATGGAATGGGTTGGACAGAAGGATATCCTATTGTATACCAGGATTTTAATGGAAGCCTCATCAACAAAGACCATCCACAGACAAGCATTGCCTACTTCAGAGTTTACTGGAATTTCGTTGAACCGGAACAAGGACAATATAACTGGGCAATGATCGACAAAGCCTTGAAGACTGCAGCTGAACGTGGACAAACTCTGATGCTTCGGATTCCTCCTTATAACTCTGAAGTAGATGTACCCGGATGGTACAGGAAAATTGTCGGAAGAGAAGTGCCATCTAAAATTGCAAAATGGAGAGTTGATCACGAAGATCCAAATTACTTAAAGTATTACGGTGGTATGATTAGAGCATTGGGAGAAAGGTACGACGGGCATCCCGATCTTGAATCGGTTGATGTTTCACTTGTCGGATACTGGGGAGAAGGTGAAGGGACTCATCTGCTGACCGAACAGACCCGGGTTGCTTTAATAAATGTCTACCTGGACAATTTTAACAAGACATTCTTAACATTTCAGCCACTCAACGGCGACGCTCCTGATGCAGGAGTACTGGTAAAAAATACAAATATTGCAGCATTCTGGCCTGATGGGCGGAATAACGGAACCGGCCCTCAGATGCGCCACCTTGGCTGGCGCCTCGACTGCCTGGGTGATATGGGATTCTGGCCTGACTGGAATCATATGACTGATATTTATCCACGCGATATAGTGAAAAGTGGAATGAATGAGGCATGGAAAAAAGCACCAGTCACAATGGAAATCTGTGGTACCTTTCTGAGATGGCTGGAGAAAGAGAAATATAATAAAGATACCGTGAAATACATTTTTGAGCAGGCCCTTAAATGGCATATATCGTCTTTTAATGCCAAAAGTTCTGCAGTCCCTGAAATATATTCTCCACTGGTAAATGAATGGCTTAACAAAATGGGTTACCGGTTTGTTTTGCGCAGATTTACATATCCTTCTTCTGTTAAACTTCAGGGACAGCTGCCAATTACCAGCTGGTGGGAAAACAAGGGAGTTGCTCCAATCTACAAGGATTATAAATTTGCTGTCCGTTTAAAGAATGAAAAGGAGACAAAGATACTTGTCACCAGTGCATATCTGCCTGACTGGTTTCCAGGTGATATTGTACATGATGAAATCCTGTACGTCCCTCATGATATGCAGGCAGGAAACTACAAAATTGAGATAGCAATAGTATCACCGGTTTCTTTTGAACCAAGAGTGAAACTGGCTATTTCAGGTGCTAATGATGATGGCTGGTATTATATTGGCGACATAATGATACAGCAAAATAACTGATTATGTGAAAAATATTTCTTTTGACCTCTTGCTCATTTCAAATCCATCCATCCCGCTGAACGGAAATTAGGGATGACAGGTTATTCAAGATAAACGAGTGAAACACCGGGAAGATTCCTCGTCCCGCTAAATGGAAATGCGGGATAACAGGTTATAAAAGATAAACGAGTGAAACACCGGGAAGATTCCTCGTCCCGCTGAAGCGGAACTCGGAATGACAGTCAAATGAAGGTGATATGTGAAAGGAGGAGGCAATTTGCCAGTGGCAAATTGCCTCCTCCTTTCACATATTTTTTATATAATGAAGTGTCATCCCGAGCAAAGCGAGGGATCTCCCCTATATACACCCTATACCAGTCCCGCTTCTTTCAGATAACCCTTCAGTATAGCAAGATCTCTTTTCATCGCTGAGAATAAATCTTCTTTTTTTATTGTCAGCTGAGTTGCTCCGTTCTCCGCTCCTCCAAGCGGATATTCATAGTGGATGGATACAGGAACACTGATCTTCATTTCCCTGAGCATAGCGAAATACCTTTTGAAATCGACACGGCCTGTTCCAAGAGGAACTGACTCTGACTTTGTCTTTCCTTCTTCCTTCACCCAGTCAAAATCCTTTATATCAATTGACCGTATATATGGACTGATTAACTTAAGTCCTACCGGCCAGGTGTTCGCACCTTCTATAGAAGCATGAAAAACATCATATTGAGCACCAACCCATTTTGAATTCACAGCTTTGAGAACCATAGCGGTATCCCATATTGCACCTCCGAAATAGATCCCTTCTCTTGCCACTCCTGAATGATTCTGGTATTCACCGGAGACAGAATATTTTTCATTCATTCTGGCAAGTTTTTCAAGCTTTGTCTGCATGATTGCCATATTCTCTTCAACAGACTTTGTATTATCGTAATGACCCCAGTCCATACGGTAGTGCCTAATTCCAAGCTCGGAGCAAGTTTTAAGTATCTTATCAGTTACAGGATCATCTGCATCGCGTATAGCAGTTGTGATCATATATATCTTTTTGCTTTTTTTTGCCAGGGCTTCAGCAGCTTTAGGAAGATCCTGCACAACATTTTCAGGCAGAACATGTCCTCCGGGTCTGACTGTCAGATCGGCACCATCAAAGCCAATCTCAACAAGTGCTTCTGCCATCTTATTGTAATCAAGCCAATGAAAATGTTTTGAGAATACACTGATTTTAAAAGCCTCAGAATCAGCTGCTGCCGGAAGAACAACAGATGTATCATAATAATTGAGAGCAGCTCCGTTTAAGAGGCCCGATTTGAAGCCGGCTGTTATACCAGTTGCTGTCAGAACTGATTTTGAAATGAAATTCCTGCGTGTAGTTTTCATAATATCTGTTTTAAAAGTTTTTAAGTTCAGGTATATCAACCCAGCATCTTCCTGCCCAGCTATCCAGACCCTTTTCAGCAAGCTGAACACCTTTTGCACCCTCGCGCAGATCCCACGGAAAGGGCTCATCTTTAACCACATGCTTAAGGAATAGCTCCCACTGGACCTTGAAGGCATTTTCATAAACCTCCTGCTCGGGTACTTTCGACCACCCTTCAAAGAAATTGATTGGTTGCGGGATATCCGGATTCCATACAGGTTTTGGAGTATTGCCATAATGCTGAATATAGCATTCACGAAGACCTGCAACTGCTGATCCTTTTGTGCCATCTACCTGCAGTGTAAGGAGGTCATCTCGACGTACCCTGACTGCCCATGATGAATTGAAATGTGCTATAATACCATTCTCCAGTTCAAACGTAGCATAAGCAGAATCGTCGGCAGTACATTTATATCCCTTACCATTCTCATCAACCCTTTTTTCGATATGTGTGGCACCCAGACATGAAACAGCCTTAACTTTTCCAAATACATTATCGAGCACGTAGCGCCAGTGGCACAACATGTCAACTATGATACCTCCGTCATCTTCCTTACGATAGTTCCATGAAGGCCTCTGGGCAGCTATTGTATCACCCTCAAAAACCCAGTAGCCGAATTCACCTCTTACAGAAAGGATCCTGCCAAAGAATCCCTGCTGGATCAGCCTTTTTAATTTGATGATCCCAGGAAGCCATAACTTATCCTGCACAACACCGTTCTTAGCTCCTGCTTTTTTACATAGAGTATACAGCTCCATGGCAACCTCAGTACTCACAGCAACTGGCTTCTCACAATAGATGTGCTTACCTGCCCTGACTGCTTTTCTGACAGCATCTGCTCTCCTGCCGGTTGTCTGCGCATCAAAATAGACTGAATATGAGGGATCATTAAGTACAGAATCAAGATCGGTGGTCATCTTAGTTATACCTGTTATGGAGCAAAGCTTTTTAAGCTTATTCTCATCACGGCCAACAAGAACCGGATCGGGCATTATTGTTTCACCCGGGTTGAGCTTAACTCCTCCCTCCTTTATTATTTCAACTATTGAACGGAGCAGGTGCTGGTTGGTTCCCATCCTGCCTGTAACACCGTTCATTATTATTCCTACAGTGTATTTTGTCATCGTGTTGTATGTTTTGTTACCACAGAGATCACAGAGTCCTGAGGCTCTGCCAAATGACAGATTATTAGGAGCTTCACGGAGGACTCAGAGTTGTTTTCTTTGTGCCCTTTGTGTGTTCCCTCTGTGAACTCTGTGTTTAAATATTTAAGCATGTTTTTGATAAGCTTCAACTATTTTCTTTAAAAATTCACCCTGATCCTGATGCCAGAAGATGTTTGAGAAGATTTCCACTTCAATAAATCCATTGAATCCTGCAGCCTCAACCCACGACCTGATTTTCCTGATCGGAATGCATCCCTCTCCCATCAATCCTCTGTCATTCAGCATATCAACAGTTGGCGACTTCCAGTCGCAGATATGAAATGCCAGCAGGTGCTCATTCCTTCCACATCTTGCAATCTCCTTTTCAAGATCCGGATCCCACCATAGATGGTAAACATCAACTGCCACTCCAACCCACTTACTGTTAATCGCTTCAGCCAGGTCATTAGCCTGTGCGATTGTATTGATTGCCGAACGGGTATCGGCATACATCGGATGTAAAGGCTCTATTGCCAGCTTTATGCCTGCAGATTGTGCCTCCGGTAAAACAGCCAGTATTCCATCAAATATCTGTTTCCTTGAATCTTCCAGCGATTGAGAAGGGTCAGCACCGCATACCAGTACTATCTTTTCAGTACCGAGCTTATATGCCTCCTCAATGGCCCGCCGGTTATCATCAAGTGCAACACTCCTCCTTTCCTTATCTGATGAAGGGAAAAATCCGCCCCTGCAAAGTGAGACTATTGACAGTCCATGGCTTCTGAGCATCTCTCCTGTTTGCGTGATATCCCTGCCAATAAGTGCATCCCGCCATACTGTTATTCCTTTCACACCTGAAGCAGCAAAGTTTTTTGCAGCCTCTTCAATGTTCCACGGTTTTGTTGTGATAGTATGAATACAAAGACGCGACAGGTCTTTAACACGATCAGAGCTCATTTTGCACAATTGAAATAAGTATAATATTTCCCGTTGTTTATGATCCTGTCAAGATAAAGACAAGCTTCCCGGATATGATAATCACCCCACATACATGATTCACCATAAGGTATTTTGCTCCCTTCAGGTATATGATCCCACCCGTTCGGGTGATGATAGACAGTATGAAGGAGTAGTCCCTGGTGATCCGGATCAGTGCTTATGTAAGGTTCTGATAACAAAGTGCCAATAACTTTAAGTCCTGCCTGCCAGTAAGGCATACCATCCGCCTGGTCAACATTGTTCTCAAGGTATCTGCCAAGCCTCAGAAGACCCTGTGACGCAATAGCAGCTGCAGAGCTATCAACAGGCTCATACTGATTAAAAGGATCAGATGGTTTATCAAGGTAATCACCCATACGATGAAGACCAGGTGCGCCGGTATCCCAGTACGGCACTCCGTCAACAGGTGTATTGGCTATATAGAAATCGCAGGTAGCTTTTGCCGCACGCAGGAATACTGCCTTAAGATCATCTTTTCCACCAAGAGCATCAAGCTCCTTGCTGTCAATTGTTTCTAACCATTCAAGCTGTTCTGCAAAACCGCACATTGCCCAGGCAAGTCCACGGGTCCAGGTGGTAAAACCGGAATATCCCTGTTGCGTACCGGGACATCTGAAATTACCATCCGCGACATTAAAGATACTCTCATGGGCAGTTCTGCCCCATATATCATATCTGTCGCGGTCCTCCCCATAGAATACAGAATATTTCGCAGTTGCCTTCATATGGAGCATAGCCCGTTCAAAAAGATTTATTTTGACATCACCTTCACCCTGGAGAACATGCCCAAGCATATGACTTAAAGTTAGTGCCCTGCAAGACCTTATTGTATCAACAAATAAGGAATGTGCCCCATTGAATGAGTGAATGAATCCGCCATCCTTTATTGTTGTCCAGCGTGAAGCCTGTACAGCTCCTGAAATTTTCAGTGCAAGCTCATAGAAATTCTTTTCCCATTCATTTAAAGGGATCTTTCCTTCGACCATCAGCCGCAGAAGATTTCCATAAGTACTGACATTGTTGAACCCATGATCATGGACTCCGGTATGGCTTACATGAGGAGCCATTTTATGAAGGGTTTTGTTCCTGCCAGATTCAAGGTATTCCTTTTCCCCTGTTGCATCAAACTGAAGAATGGCAGCACCATATTGGAAACCCTGAGTCCATTCGGTCCAGCCACGGGTTGAATATTTACCTTTAACGGTAAATACCGGTGATCCCTTAGACTCATCGTATTGTCTGTCAATCAGATATATTTTTTCTCCGGACAACTGCCAGAATCTTTTCAGTTTAGCTGAAAGGTCTGCAGCCCTAAGTTTAGGGTCAATCTTAATCATATACAAGTTTACATTTTTTAATGCAGACTGTAAAGTTTATTAACTTTTATAGAGGAAAAAGAATCAGTATTTTTTACCATTGTAGACGATATACTCCTTCTCTGATTAATCATTTTATCAGTATGACTTGTTTCAGGTTTCCAGAAACAGAAAAGCAAAATCCCATTTCAGTTCATCGCGGCTTTGCTTCATTTTCTTCTTATATGACTACTTCTTAAGATGCTTTTCACAGGTAACGGAAAATACATCAATACACCTCTGAATATGCTTTTCCTCCCACGAAGGATGAAGGAAAAGGGAGATAGTCCTTTTCCTTAAGGAACTGGCAGTTTTACATAATACCTTATCGTAATTAACACTTTTCTTATCTGTATATTCTTCAGATCTGAAAGGGAATTTGTTTGCACCAAAGCCATTGTGTCCCCTGTAAGCTTTCTCAAGATAGGCTTCAGGCCACTGGATACCATAGCAGGGAATATTTTGATCATGGAGTTCTTTGATCATCCCGGCTGCGTCAATGTCAATCATCTCTGTATCAAGCACTATCGGGTACCACCAGTATGCATTTTTCCTTTCAGCAGTATTTACGGGTAGTTTCTTCACTCCCTTCAGGTTCTTAAAAGCCCTGTCATACATTGAAGCATATTTAAAACGTCTCTTAAGATTCCAGGTGTCGAGCCTCTTAAGTTCGTTCAGTCCAATAACAGATTGTATCTCGGTCATCCTGAAGTTGAAACCAACCCTGTTGTGGATATAGGGTAGCTTCTCCTCAAGAGCCAACATGTTTAGCCTCTCCTTTACATCATATCCATGATCGCGAAAAGAACGGCACTCCCAGGCAAGATCTTCATTGTTTGTAACAACCATTCCTCCTTCGCCTCCAGTAGTAAAATGCTTGCTCTGGCAGAAACTGAAGCAACCTGCATCACCTATTGCTCCTGCTTTAATCCCGTTATATTCCCCTCCAAAGCACTGGGCACAATCCTCAATAACTTTCAGTTTATGCTTCCTGGCAATTTTAAGTATTGGCCCCATATCGGCAACGACCCCATAAAGATGAACAACAATTATGGCTTTTGTACGCTTTGTAATAAGTGGTTCAATCTGATCAGGATCAATGGTATGGTCTTCCGTTGTATCACAAAAAACAGGAATTGCTCCGGCCTGAACTATAGCAAATGAGGAGGCGATAAATGAATATGAAGGAACTATCACCTCATCACCAGGACCAATCCCAAGACTTGAAACGGCTATATGAAGGGCAGCTGTACCATTGGTGCACGAGATTGCATATTTTGCACCATTCCATTTAGCCCATTTTTCTTCAAATTCCATCCCTTTCTTGCCGGTCCAGTAATTTACTTTCCCGCTTTTCAGTGGTTCCAGAATATCTTTGAATGTCTCTTCAGCAAAAACAGGCCACATGGGAAATCCTAGGTCAACTATCCCTGCAGCATTCATAACTGCTTCATTCTTCTTTTCCATAATGCCATTTATTTTATCATTAATATTAGTCATTCCGGCGTGATCAACAATAGTCTTTTATGGAAAAAATTTCATATATTTTCAGAAATAATTCATAAATAATGATTTATTGTATGCCAGTTGAATTTAGTACAAAAAGAGAATATATGTAAATAATCACGGTTCAGTAATGTCAGATACTGTTACCTTGCAGAAAAAGTATAACTATTATTTCAATTATTCAGACGTATTTCCCCTCCCGACCGATGGGGGCAATACATAAAAAATCATTAAGAATGGTACGACAATCTGTCTGTAGAAAAATTATGCTTTTAATTCTTACAATCCTTCTGATAAACGGATGCAACTCGCCGGAAAATTCCTCCGGCACTGATAAAAATCCAAATGGAAGAAATGATTCCTGGGGATTTGCTGGTTATGGTGGAGGTGGGGCAATGTTCTGGCCGTCAATAAGTCCTCATGATCCTGATTATGTATATGTAGCATGCGACATGACCGGATCATTTGTGACATATAATGGAGGAGAGTCGTGGAGAATGTTTAATCTGCGCGGACCAGTCAGGTACTTTGTTTTTGACCCTGTTGATCCCAATGTGGTATATGCCAATTCCATTGCCCTGTTTAAAAGTACTGACCGCGGGAAGACTTGGAACATCGTCTATCCTGTGCCTGATGAAATAAACGGGATTGTTGCAAAAGGCGATCATGCGCAAGAAAGGATAATTACCAGCGACAGCATCCACAAAAGTATCCTGGCGCTGGCTGTGGATCCGGATAATTCAAAAAATTTACATGCTGTGATATCAGTCGATAACAGGGTTGGTTACTATACCTCCAATAACCAGGGAGATCACTGGATAAAAGAAAAAGATCTTGAGGCCGGAGTTAAAAACATTTTTATTTCACCCTCATCTCCAAAAAAAGACCGCGCTATATACTTTGCTGGAAAGAACTCTATAACTGCAAGAGAAAACGGAAAATGGAACACAATTCCCGGGCCTGAAGGTGTTAATACAATAAACGAGTTTTCAGGGGGATTTGATAAAGGACTGAATAAGTTTATCATTTATGCAATTTCAGGAAGATCGTACTTTAATCCGGAGGGTGATTCATCAGGCATTTATTATTCGGAAGACGGAGGAAAAACGTGGGAGAACAGGCAGGATGGTATTCTTAAGCTCAGACATGATAATGCAGATTTACCTGAATGGAGAGCGGTTGCCACCAGTGCTGATCATCCGGGAGTAGTCTATGTTTCTTATGCAGGATTAATTGTAACAAATGATACAATTTGTATCGGAGTTGCCAAAAGTGAGGATTTTGGCAAAACATGGAGCCTCCCCTGGAAAGACAGATTGGCAAAGGGCGGCAACCTCTATTCTCCAAATTATAAGAAAGGATGGATTGATGAAAGGTTCGGACCTACCTGGGGAGAAAATCCTTTTTCAATTGCAGTCGCACCACAGAATCCTGAAATATGTTATACAACAGATTTTGGAAGGACGATTAAAACTTCCGACGGAGGTAAAACCTGGGAACAGCTCTATACCAACAGGAAAGATGGAGCTGGCTGGATATCAAGGGGACTAGAGGTAACCACAGGCTACTCAGTTGTTTTTGACCCATTTGACATAAACCATCTCTTTATTGCTAATACCGATATCGGACTGATGGAGAGCAATGATGGAGGAGAAAGCTGGATGAGCGCTACTATTAACAATGGAATACCCCGTAAATGGATAAACAGCACCTACTGGCTTACTTTTGACCCTGATATAAAAGGGAAAGGTTGGGCTGTGATGAGTAATGTTCATGATCTTCCCCGGCCCAAAATGTGGAGAAGGAACAGTGTATCAGGTTATGAAGGTGGTATAGTTTCAACAGAAGATGCAGGGAAAACATGGAATCCTGTAAGCAGCGACATTGGAGAATCGGCCATAACACACATACTTATTGATCCTGCGAGCAATAAAGAGGCCCGTACATTATATGCCTGTGCATTTGGAAAAGGAGTTTATAAATCCACCGATGGAGGCAAATCATGGATACAGAAGAATAAAGGTATTGAAGGTAAGGAACCATTTGCCTGGAGAATTGAAAGGAATTTCAGGAACGGAGAGCTCTTTCTTGTTGTTTGCAGACGAAGTGATGACGGAAGTATTGGGAATAATCTCGATGGTGCAATTTACAGATCGTCTGACAATGCAGAATCATGGACTAAGATGACTCTTCCGGAAGGGACAAACGGTCCAATGTGTATTGTGATTGATGCTGATAATTCTGAAAGGATTCTGCTGTCAGCATGGGGAAAAAGCACTCCCGGACAATTCTCTCCGGATACAGGCGGAGGCATATTCCTGTCAGAAGATAATAGCAAGACATGGATACAAACTCTTGAAAAGGATCAGCATATACATGACATTACATTTGATAACAGGAATAACACTTATTATGCATGCGGATTCAACGGATCTGCATACCATTCAAAGGACGATGGCAAAACATGGAACCGGATAAGAGGATATAATTTTAAATGGGGCAAAAGGGTAGATCCTGATCCCAGAGATCCTGAAAAGATTTTCATAATAACATTTGGAGGAGGTGTCTGGTATGGACCTGCCAAAGGTGATGAGAATGCACTGGAAGATATAGTGACTCCTGTTTTTATAAAGGAATAAAACAGATTCCCTGTTATGAATGTAACTAACTATTGACTAAATTACATATTTAAGTATTAATATGTTACTGATTTTCTTCAATGCATATAAACAGGTATGAATAAAGTGAAATTTGGTGCCTATTTTTTATTATTTCTCTGTCTGTACCCGGTTGGCGGAGGCTGCAGGCAGAAAGACCTTCCTGATGTGGCATCTTCAGGAAAAATGCCGGTTATTGAACCTGATTATTCAGGTGTAACAATACCCTGCAATATAGCTCCAATGAATTTCTCAATTCTTGAACCTGGTAGTAGATATATTATCATTGTTTCGGCACCGGATGGGACAAAAGAGATGCTAGAGTCTTCAGATGGCAATGTAAAATTTCCAGTCAAAGCATGGAAAGAGATCCTCGGAAAAAGTAAAGGCGATACCATAAGTATTGAAATAATATCTGAAAATAAAGAAGGGAAACTTCAAAGATATTTGCCTATTCGAATGTATGTGGCCCCTTCATCACTTGATCCATGGTTATGTTACCGTCTTCTCTACCCTGGATATGAATCATGGGTGGAAATGCAGATTATTCTAAGATCTACCGAAAGTTTTGAGGAGGAATCATTAATCGAGAACCAATTGCTTGACGGGAACTGCGTGAATTGTCATATGTTTAACCAGAACCGGCCCGACAGATTCCTTGTGCATGTACGAGGATCAAAAGGAGGTACTTACTTCTACGATGGCAAAAATCTGACAAGAACCTCACTCAGAACTGAAAACATGAAAGCAAATGCAGTATATCCTGCATGGCATCCATTGGGAAAATATGTTGCATTCTCCTCCAATAAAACTGTTCAGTCTTTTCACATGAAAACCGGGAAAAATATAGAGGTGACTGATATGTATTCGTCACTGGTATTTTATGATGTTGAAAAAAACGGGATGTTTGACTGTAATGACAAAGATACGGTGACATACATGGAGACATTTCCATGCTGGTCACCGGACGGAGAATTTCTATATTACTGCAGAACCTTGCAGGTAAAAGAAGGCTACGATTTTAAAAGTGTAAAGTATGACCTGCTAAGAAGGCGGTTTATTCCTTTAACACGTGAGTTCGAACCTGCAGAATTGGTTTTTAATGCACTTGAGAAAAACAAATCCGCATCCTTCCCAACCATATCTCCCGATGGGAAATATCTTGTATTCACCCTTCATGACTATGGGACCTTTTCAATCTGGCACAGGGAAGCCGACCTGTATCTGATTGACCTTCAGACAATGAAAACAGAAAAGATGACTGTAAACAGTGAAGAAGCAGACAGTTATCACTCATGGTCATCGGATGGCAAATGGATAGTATTCAGCAGCAAAAGGCTTGACGGACTTACAGCCAGACCATATTTTGCTTATTTTGAATCACCTGACGCTGTAGGCAAGCCATTCGTTTTACCGCAGAAAGATCCTGCCCTTTACAGAAGGCTGGCTAAGACCTTCAACAGGCCTGAACTGATAACTGGCAAACCTGATGTTAATTCGAGAAGCTTCATGAAAGCTGCAAAAAAGGAAGCTATAAAAGCAAAATGGATTGGCAATTAAGAAAGATTGACAGAGAATAAAGGTATGATAAGGAAAGAGGCTAGATATTCGATGAAAAAACGGTTCAGGGAAGCTTCAGAATTCATCTCAAGGCATGGTACTTTAATCTCACTATTCCTGCTTTTTGTAATAACTTTTACCTATTTCAACTGGTTCGGAAATGGCATCTTTTTTTACCAGGAAAACAAGTCATTATTCATATATTCGTACGATTATATCTTAAAGTTTTTATCACGACCTGGGGAACCTCTGGTACTTTCCGGAAACTTTCTTACACAGGGATATTTCAGTATTACATTTGGTTCTCTGGTTTTTTCCACTTTGTTTACTTTTCTTTTTCTTACTATCCGATCTATCCTAAAACTGGTATCAAAGGAAATAAATACAGAATTATTCCTGTCACTTTTATTACCTCTGGTTTTACTTATCTGTCAGGCAGAATATGATTATTATATCTTTCAAACCCTTGGATACATTTCTGCTGCTCTCTGGTTTCGAATATCAATCTCAGTTAAAACAAAAGCTTTCAGGATTATTCATATCCTGCTTTTCCCTTTATTCTACTATTTGACCGGAACATTTGCAATTCTATACCTGGTAATGTATCTCTTATATCATGTACTATTTAGGGATGAAAAAGAAAGATATCTGTTTCCAATGATACAATTAATTTTGGGAGGCATTACTTTCTTATTGTTCTACAGGCTGGTTTTTCTGCAACCAATTGAAATCCTGCTGTTTTACCCGATTTTTATAAATGATTTAAGCAGTTATTCTTTACTTCTGGTTGTTGCTTGCTTCATTATAGTCCTCATTCCTTTAATGATAAGATTATCAGACCTTATTAATTTCAAAAGATTTGAGAATCTAATGTCAATCGGAACAATCCTTATATTATTCCCAACCGCCATATTGTTGCTGGCAATTCAAAATAATCCTGTTCTTGAAGGAATTATGAAAACAGAGAAATTCTTCATTGAACGGCAGGCAGATAGGCTTATCTCACATTTTGAGAAATCTCCCTCTTCTAATATTGTTGAACAGTATTATTACAACCTTGCATTATCTAAGAAAGACCAGTTATGTAACAGGATGTTCTTTGGCCGGCAGAGCTCAGGGCCAATGTCTTTATCGCTGGAGGGGAATAAAGAACAGGCTTCACGTACTATGTATTATTACTACAATATCGGTCTTATTAATGAGGCTCATCACCTTGCATTTGAACTGATGGTCCGTAATGGGTACACCCCTGAGAACATAAAGATGCTGGTCAGAACCGAATTGATAAATAATAATTTCAGGGCGGCTGAACGGTACCTGAATGTTCTTAAAAAAACTTTAAGATACAGAAATTGGGCTGATAAATATGAAAGATTTCTATTTAATCCTGAATTGGTAAGGTCTGATCCGGAGATGGGATCGAAAATAAGGTTAATGCCTGAAGAAGACTTCTTCATACTTACAAACGAAAACAGAAACATTGATGTGTTTATTAAATCAAATCCCGGTAACAAAAAGGTGTTTGAGTATAAATTGGCACGATTGCTTCTTGAAAAAGATCTGATTGCAGTATCAGATGAGGTAAAAAACATGAAATCAAAAGGTTACACATCTCTTCCTAGGCACGTTGATGAAGCAATTATAGCATACAGGTACTACTCAAAAGCTGTACCTGATCTCGGAGGATTATACCCTGATCCTGAAACGGTAAAAAGGTTTGAAGCATATATTAAGTTAATAAGCAGATACAATGGCAATAAGTCGCTTATTGAGCAGAACATAAGTAAAAAGGAAAGAAATACTTTCTGGTATTACCTGCAGTTCGGTACAATAAGTGGTAATTTTATGAAAAGCACACCTATTGACAGAAATATTTATTGACTTCCGGAATATGCATTATAGTCATGTTAATTAACAGGTTTATAGTAATTTTGTCAGACAAATAACTTATTACAAATGAAGAGAATACTTTTTATTGTTGTTTCAGTAATATTATTATATAACTGCATATCGGCACAGGAGAATGATCTGATAGTTGTAAAAGCCGGGACAAAGCTGCTTGATTATTTCCCGGTTTCAGAAAGATATATGTACTCTGAATTCATTCCGGGAAGGATCATTCATAGAAATGGCGGTCATTCCGACAGAAATCTCAATTACAACTATGTGGCTGGTGAAGTGGAGTTCATCCAAAGAACTGATACATTATCAATAGCCAATAAGAAAGAGATCAAAATGATCCTCATTGCGCAGGATACATTTTACTACGACAAAGGATACATTGAAATTATCAGGAAAAGAGAACCAAAGATTGGCCTTAAACAGTTTGTTGAGCTCAAGGAGATCGTGAACAAAGATCCATATGGAACTGCAAGTTCAGGTGGTGCAACAACAAGCTATAATTCAATGCCTGCCAATGGCAGTTATTACAAATTTACAGCCAACAAGGATATGATCTTCAAGAAGACTTTGCAATACTATCTGGCATCACCGGAAAACAGTTTTGTACTTTTTAACAAAAAGAACTTATTGAATCTGTATCCTCAGAATAAAGATAAGATCAAATCATACCTCAAAAAAAATAAGGTCAAATTCGATTCAAGGGAAGACCTTTTTAAACTTGCTGATTTTATAGAAAGTCTTTGACCCTGATATTTTTGAAAAAAAAGATCTTCAGGGCTTCTCAAATATTAGTTGAACTGATCCATTAGTGCGGCGGTGAAGCATGCTGGCGTGCCGGAAGGAATATATCATTCACAGAGTCGCCCCCCGCTGCATAATTAGATTTCAATGACCTTTTTATTTTGATGGTCCCATTTCAGATATTTCCTGTTACGAAATGATTCAACTCCCATCATACATGCTACAACACCATAAAAACCAAGGTTTTGATCGCAATTTAAAGTTTCGTTTTTCCTGATTGCAGATTGTAAATTTCTGTGGTGTAATGTTATATCTTCCGCACCGGTTTTCTTATAGGTTAAGAGTTTAGTTCCTCCCAGAGCTTCACCTGTACCGCTTATGGTAGCCATTTCTGATTGTTCCTGCGGCGTTACTGTAAATCCTTCTTTCGTAAATTCCAGTGTTGCTTTATGCCCTCTGATCACGTGCCTGATCGGCATATCATTTGCCAGTGATGAAACAAGCATGACAGTGGTTTTTTCCGGATAGTCTAACATCATGTTAAAAGTATCAGGTATCTCGGCTACACTGTTTACAAAATTCCAGGTGCCTCCGGTTGCAACAACATAATCCGGGAAATTTAGTCCCACCGATTTAATGATCCTTGTCACCCTGTGAATAAACAAATCTGTTGCAATTCCACCGGAGTAATCCCAGTACCGTCTCCACTGAAAATATCTTCTTGGGTCCCAGGGACGTTTTTGTGCAGGACCAAGCCAGGCTTCCCAATCGAGATTTATTCCGGGTTTGGCATCACCATCGATTTCGTATGCCCAGAAATCATCAGGATAATTCCTGGAATAATCAATATGTGCCATGACAACCTTTCCAAGCGCCCCTTCCTGAATCAATTTATGAGCGGTTTCATACGAATCATCTGACATGCCCTGCACCCCGACCTGCATTTTTAGTTTTGTCGCTGTAATTTTCTCACTTATATCTTTAGCTTGTTCAATAGTATGAGTCATTGGCTTTTCAACATAAATGTGTTTCCCTGCACTAATAGCATCCAGGGTCATTTGATAATGCCAGTGCTCCGGAGTGGCTATAAGCACATAATCAATATCCTTATTCTGCAGAATTTCCTTATAATTTTTGAAAGCCTGAGCCTGAGTTAATGCTTTTGCCTTTTCCAGCCTCTTTGAGTAAACATCGCAAACTGCAGTAATCTCAATATTGTCTGATTGTTTCATGTTCAATAAAGCCTCCATGTGGGCATTTGCCATGCCTCCGCAACCAATGACACCGATATTAAGCCTTTCATTCGCTCCGGCAATACGTGAGTAACTTATTGCTGACATACCCAGATTGCTGCCGAATGCTGCAACTCCGGCAGCGCTACCTGCTAATCCTTTGACAAATTTTCTTCTTGAAATATTAGAACTTTCCATTTTTCTATTGTTTTATATTGTTAGTAAATGTTGCATAATACTAAATGGTGACTTATAACCCATTTTAAAACTATTGAGTCAAGACAAATCTCAGAATCCTTTAACCGATTTTCTAAAATCAAAGTCAATTTACTATATTTTTTTTATCGAATCATTGTTGCCGGCTAATAAGGGGCTACTATAAGGGTACAATCGATATATTCCGGAGGCCAGATTGTTTTTCAACATTATTACAACTATTTAATGCGACCAGCATTAAAATGCCAGCTGATCCCAATAAATTTTTAAAAGATTATTTATTAATCAGTTCTTCAATACTTTCTGCAACCTGTTCACGTATTCTGAATACTTCGCCATGGGATGTCAGAATTTTTGTCGAATACCTGCCCATGGCACAAGGAATATTTACAAGATCAGTTGCCTGCTGCAAAGCTGCCCTGGCATCTTTTACCTGCTGACTTTCAGGATCAGAAGATTTTATCAGCTCTCCAAGGAGTAAAAAATATTCATAATCCTCTGCCCCTTCTCTTACCTGTTTCAAACGAATAGAACTTACAAGCCCATCGTACCCGATTGGGTTTCCTGGATAGATAATGTATCCGTCACCGTTAGGATATCTTTTCCATGATTCCTGCCCGGGAGCCTGGCTTTCGAAGATATAGCTATGCCATCCATATTTGAACGGATTGTAAGTCAGCCAGTTCACGCCCCAAAACTCGTAGGCTTCTGCTCCATATTTATGGCCAAACCAGGGCAGCAGTCGTTCCAGAGCCAGGTAAGGTGTCTCTGTGCAAAAATTACCATCCGTTGTGTACCATATCCGGCCACCTGAACGGGTAATATTTTGCATATCCTCTGTAGTCACATAATGGCCATAATCTCCTTCTCCGTTAAATCCCAAGCCCCAGACATCAATATAGCCTTGCCATTCAGGTCTGTACCACCATGTACTTACATATATTGGAATTCCGGGATCAACTTCATGAATCATGTCACAAAGGGCTTTCATCTGAATATTTATGTCATTGCTCCTGCCTTTGTTATTATCTGCTTCATGAGGTTCATCGGCGAGATAAAGTATATACCGGTCGGCCCATCCCTTTTCCTTCAGGTGATCCCAGAATGTTTTAAGGACATCCTGGTAAGTTTTTTTATATTCAGGCCGCAGTTTACTCCTGTCAGCCTCGGCATATGGATATTCACCAGGGTATGGTTTCTCATTAAACTTTTCCGAAGGTGGGAAGGCCCATCCAAAAAGGTAAAATATGCCTACCGGAAGGTATGCAAAAGGATTCCTGAGCTCATCAAAATAGTAAGATGCAGCCTTGTCATATTCAGTAAAATCGATATTTACCTTGCCATTGGTAAAATCAATCTTTGGCACAGGATTAATTCCCCCCGAACTTATCCGGTGCTTTGCCATTAAGGATAGATGCATATTCTGCAAATCGCTCCTCTTTAAATCCTTATTAACCAGAGCCGGGCCAGTTTCAGGCATTCTGTGAACTGACCGGTAGTCATAAAGAGCCCCAAACGAATTCCTTAAGGGCAGTGAGAAATTCCACACATGAACTGTCCAGGGGATCTCTTCTATCAGTGAATCATCACTGAACAATCTTACATGTCCGGTAAAGTCTCCTTTTAATTCTCCTTCCGGGATGGTCACTTCTATCCAGATTGGCTGAGTTGTATTTGCCTTTAAATCAAATTTTTTCACTGGCAACAGAGGATCCGGCCAGTATCCGCACCATCCATCACTTCCGATAGGTTCGGTAGGATATTTAAGATGCCAGTAGGGAACCTTTTTTTCGTAGTAATTGGATGGATAGTCAATCGGAACATAACCTACAATATTCACTGATAACTGGTCAAGTTTATGGCCTGCTGAATTTACCGGGGCTGTTACTTCTATTCTTAAATTCCTGTATTCCCCAGGGCTACGAAGAGCTAACTGCAACGGTTCTGTCTCATTCCTGGCTGCAGAGATTCTTACCGGAGGTATCTTATCAGGAGGAAGGTCCTCCCGAAAAACTTTTACCACAGTGTTTGCCTGCCAGGCAGTCAGGTTATCCAATTTCCCGGCATCTCTCTGATCAAAAAACATGCTTCCCGAATATCCTTCAGTAACCTCCATCATCAGTATCCCTTTACATTGTGCAGTTCCGTTTCCTTCAGAATTAAAACTCATTGTGGCCAAAGATACTCCTGCAGGTGCCGTGAATATCCCGGATATGAATTTCCACCCATCTGTACCCGATACCTTATCGCTGGCAGACTGGCCACCTGAAACTCCTTCACTGCCCCCTTTAAATTGGATGTTGAGTGAAACTGCATTTGCCCGATCATTACACATGACTGCTGAGCCAAACATATAACTCTTTCCTGGCTCTATTGCAATATCCTGTTTCCATCCGGAGGTATTTATTTCTCCCTCACCCTGCATTTTCAGAAGCAGGTTACGTTTATCACTGCACCAGCCATTGAATTCTTCAGAAAGATTTTTCTTATCTTCCTTTTCCCTGCTGGCAAAATAAGCATAAATGGTTTGTTCAGTGGCAGATGCAATGCTGCTCTCAAACATGAGTGCATTTTCAAACCTGAAACAAGAACCATTTTCCCATGCTCCATACATTGGAGCAGACCTGATACTTTTATTATGTAGCCGCAGGTAGATCTGTTCCATTTTAACATATACGGGCAGAGTCTTTGGTTTGCTTTCCCCGAAATTGAAGATCTTAACCGGCACCCGGATATCCCATCTTTTATCATCAGTCCACTCTGAGTTTTTCTTTATGGTGGATAAGGAGATAGTCTGGATATCATTTATTTCTACATGAAAGCCATTCTCCTTCTGCAAGTCAGTTCCTATTGCATTTTTCTTTGCATATCTCTGTTCCTCAAGCACTGAACCAGACGGCCAGGCAGCCTGATTATCAAAATAGACATAATATGTCTCCGACATACCACCTTTAACTGTCACCGGCATAAAAAACTCACTGCCTGCTGGTATTGGTCCTTCATTCACAATTCGCTTTTCGATTGTGGTAATACGCCAAAGAAATTCAGTGCCATCAGAATCAACAACTCTTAGTTCCGAAGCATTTTCACCCTCAAGGGGAAGCTGTCCCTTTCCTTTTCCGATTTTTAATATTAATGTTTCACCGGAAGCGTCATTATCAGTAGTATTTACTACGACTACCGGAATACGATTATGCCAGTAATCCATATTTGAAAGATACAGCGGGTAATGCCACTTTTGAACCTTCTCAGTTCCAATCGCAGATGACAACTGGAGCAGATACAAAGCACCTATTATCAGACAGAATGCTTTTTTCATCTTTCTCTGTTCTGCAATTTTTCTATAGCCATTGCTATTTCCTTTTTTGCAGCAAGGATACGTTCAGGCTGATCGGGATACCGAAGAGTATTTTCCAGGGTTACCTTAATTTTTCGTGGGTATTTATACAGGAGATAATCTTCCGGATATAGAAGTTGTCTGTATTCCTTCAGCTCAGGATCAGTGGATCCTACTTCATACTTTGACAGGAGCTCTTTAAGTTTATAAAGATATTCATAGTCATCCATCCCATCGCGGAAATTCTCCAGCCTCAACGATGAATAGGTAACTCCGTCAGGGCCGGGGTAAACCATTTGTCCCTCCCCGTTGAAGTAGTAGTATGTACGAGAATCCCAAGGTACATTTGGCCATTTCTGGTCCATTGGTTTGCCCTTATATGTATTTCTCCAGAAATAGTTTGTGCTCCAGTGCTCAAATCCATCAACACCATACATCCAGCAATACCAGGCAATACTTCTCTGATAGATCGCAGGGCAATCAATAAAGAAATTAGGTGCCGATTCCCTGGCGAGTGTGCAGAAATAGGTCCATATTTCACCTCCTTTAGCCTGTGTTTCAGGAGACTCGATAATATTAACCGGAGCCCAGATATCCACCAGATCATTCAATCCGTATTTATCAGTGCTCCGGTCAAAAAAATCGTAGGGACCTCCCTCGGCAAATAATTGCAGACGCAGATCAGGATCTATCTTTTTGAGCCTCTCAGCCCGCTCTTTAATATATGGCCACTCAAGGTCAGTAGGCTCATCCCACAGTTCAACAAGGGCTTTATCGAGCCAGCCCTTCTCTTTCAGAAATTTAGTATAAGCTTCGACAAATTTATAGACCTTTTCAGCCTCCTCCGGAGTATAAAGACCTTTACGCATCTGGACTATTGAAAATCGTTCCAGCCCCCTGTCGATGCAATATTTCAATACCTTCTCAACTTTGCTGAAATCATATTTTCCTTTACTGTCCGGAGTCTCACTCAGGTAATTCACTCCGGCTGAACCGGGATTCATGTGGTTTTTCAGCAGAAGTCCACAAAAATTCTGATACCACTCAACAGGTAATTCTTCAAGGTTATAGAAATCGGCCAGGTATTCAATCTGATCCCACGAATGAGTTTTCAGATGGCTTGCAACGGGCAGGTTGAACCCCCATACCCTGCATCTTACAGTTGCCGTAACATTCTTCATTCCGTCGGCACCAACTGTGATCGTACCGGAGTAATCGCCGGCTTTTGTTCCGGCAGGTGCATAGACAGTGATCCATAAAGGTCTGCATAGATCTTTGCCGCTGATGGTGTTTCCCCCTTTAAAAGGTATCAACGGATCGGGGTGCCATCCTTTATACCCCGCAACATAGGCTGCCTGCCAGTCAATATAATTGTATTCAACAAGAGATGTTTCAATATTGTTTTTCGGAATCAGGTTCCCGTTATTATCCTTCAGATCACTTACTTCCACCTTCAGGTTTTTCAGATCATTTCCAAAAGGAAGGAGAGCAAGCTGAAATGATTCATATTCATTCCCTCCAAGGGAAATTTCAATCTTATCATTTACCGGCAATGGGAACAAAGCATCTTTCCTGAGTTTAATAACTGAATGAGCCAGGGCAATTCCAAAATCACTTTTTGCACTCCAGTTGTTATAAGAACCCCACTTAACCTTATGAAGGTGCTGGGCTGTCTGAATCTCAATATTTTTTACCTTAATGGAAAGATCATCCCACTTTCCGCTTTTCCACGCAGAGTCAGCACTATTTTCAAGTTTCTGAATATCAGTAAGAATCTCTTCTGCCTCTGCTTTAAGAAGATCGGCAACAGGATTTGATACCCTGGCCATTGCTGCAATTGCTTCGCCGATGTTTTCTTTGAGATAAAATAATTTTTTTTTGTTGGGTTCAGAAGTAAACCAGTAGTCAACGCTGCGTCGTATTATGGAACCATCCTCTGACATAACAATAGCTGATGCGTAATAACTTCCTTCATAGGGCAGGCTATATTGAAGGTTTTCATCTATTTTACCTCCGGCAGGGATATTATATTCCGACCGGTAGATTAATGGTCTTTTATTTGTCTTTATCTGCAGCTCGGATGAAGGTCCCTGACCAGCCTGGTTTATAAATTCAGGTACTCCATTCAGAGGTGTAAGTTCAAGTTCGCACCGTATCCTGACAGCCTCTTTACCTGTATTGCTTGCCTTTAAAGAGAGCCTGTTATTACCCGGTACCGGCACCGGCCACCGGCCAATATCACACTTTGCACTTTCCCCTGATGAGAGATTACACTTTCCATTCCAGTTTGAAGATTCTCCTCTGGGATAGCTTCTTGATAATGTAACAGTCAGTTCTGTTCCGTCAGCTTTTCCGGTCAGACCAAAATCACTGAACGGAATTGAGAATTCTCCGGTCCAGTCTGATTTGTTTATTGAGGCATTGTACTGCCAGGTCCCGTTCCACTCTATATCACTGTTCTTCCAGTCTGTCATGGTCCCTTTTGGATCTGCCATCACCTGAATATATGTATCCCTGTAACTGATTCCAACCATGGCATGATTCCTCCCCCACAGGAAAGTATCCCTTGGGCCTTTTGGACTGACAGTTTTGTTCAGCGATTCAGCTTCAGTGTCTGAATTGCGAAAAGCTACATAAAGGTTCTTTTCATCAAAATATAAAAATACACTTACCGGATCCCTTACATAACTGTCCAGAGACCAGTTCACAAATTCTGACATCTCAGCAGAATTTTGCCATGAACCATCTGTAAGCTTACCGTCAATAACAGGTGCTGACTTTATAAAAGGCACCTTAAGACTGGGTTTGTTAATTTGTGAATTACCATTTAATGCGAAAACGGAAAACATCAAAACCGACAATAGAAATCTTCTTGAAAATTCATTCCTTTTCATAATAGTATATTTTTTATTTAACGGATCAATCTATTATCTTCCTGTACCATGGCAACCGCTCGATTGGTACATCCACTGTCCTGGTCACCGGACCGGTAACCATGACGCCATCATCACCCAGCCATTTACCTTCAGGAAAGACAACTTCACGAGATCGTTTTCCCTTTTCGGCCAAAGGAGCAACCATGATTTTGCTGCCCAGGAGAAACTGGTCCTTTATTTCTTCATAACCCTTACCAGGATATTCATATTCAAGATTACGTACCATCGGTTCTCCTGAAAGAGCCGATTCCCTGGCCAGATCAAGTATTTCATTACCCATGCTGTAATGAAGATTTGCCATTTTTTTGCATATGTCAAGGTTCGCCTTACCAAGAACCCTCCAGGGGGCAACCGAGAACTGCATCATTGGCATTAGTGCGCTTACCTGTGCAGATCGCACAATAAGCTCCTCATCAAGCACTGAAGTATCCTGAAATGAGGTCCACTCTCCACCCCCGATCATATCAGGGCACCCAAACTGGTGTCCGATCAATCCAAGTCCTATCATATCAGGGATCAGAACCTGGACATCACTCCAGGTATGGCTTTTATCCCTTAAACGTTGTACAAGTGGCTGTCCTGCCAATTTCCAGCAAGCACGCAGCTCATTCAAAGGATAATCCAGACCAAGTCTGGCATAGGCTTCACAATGCTGATTTGGATCAAAATCGCCTAAGGAATACTTGTCAATGTAGCTTTCAGGATCCCCGGCATCCAGTTTAAAGCCATCAACACCATATTCAGTAACAAGTTGGTTCAGCTGGCCTTTAAACCATTTTTCACCTTCAGGGTTTGAAAGATCGACCAATGCGCTCATGCCATTCCACCATGTTATACTGGCCGGCCTGGTTTTTTCCTTATTGTCAAATATCAGAAGTTTCCTTCTCTCTAACTCCCTGTAGACAGGTGAATCGGAACTGATAAATGGTACCACCCAAAGCATTACCTTGAATCCCATTGAGTGAAGCTTATCAATCATTCCTTTGGGATCAGAGAACTTTTCACAATCGAATTTCCATGTGCCATATCGGTTCTGCCAGTTATCATCAATCATGATTACACCAACAGGGAACCCATTCTTAATAATATCTTCAGCGTATTTCAGAATATCTTTTTCATTCTGGTCATACTGCAGTTCTATCCATGTATTATACTGCGGGCTAGTGAAAAGCAGCGGATCAGGAGTTTTACCTGAAGGTGGGAAAAAATTTCTGCTTGAATAAAGAAACGCCTCTTTTAATGTACCTCCGCTGTTCCCTGTGATAACTTCACCCCCCCTGGCATCTGTAATTATCTTTTCTTTTGTAATTTTAATATTCAAGGGATCTTCACTCCATATATAACGTCCTTTATTTGAGATGAACAGAGGTGCTGCCTGGTTTGCCTTGCAGTCTGCAAACTGATCATATGAAAATTCAGGGTCATTCAAAGGTGAATTACGGCCATCAAGGACTGCTCCACCCCACCATTTTTCATCTTCCAGAACAGAAATTTCTTTTTTTGAACTGTCAATCTTGTTTTGCTTGCAGCTTAAAAATATTACTTGAGTAATAATAATTATCATCAGCAAATAAAAAATTGAGTTTTTCATCATAATATTTCTTTTGACTTTTAACGGATGAACTTTCATTTTTAATACTGTTATTTAATTAACAGTAGTTTTACTTTGATAATTGTTCCAGTTTTCTGGCCATAGCCTTGCGTGTCAGATAAAGATCTTCAAGGTTACGGGAAAAAGTACTTACATCGATTACCATATTACGGACCTGCTCTTCAGCAAAATCGGCAGCACCTTTATTCTTTAGCATCCAGATGTATTCATAATCTTCAATCCCTTCCCTGAGCATCTCAAACCTTATAGAGGATATCGGTCCGACGACATCCGGCTGACCTGTATATCTTTTTGCATGATCTCCCGGGTAGATGAGCGATCCCTCACCGTTCAGGACATAACCATCGCTGCAGTCAAATCCTGAAATATAGGTGACAGGATCAAGCCAAGGGTCAGGTGTCTGATTCCAGAAATTGGCTGCCCAGTAAAGGATCCCATTCATCTTATATCTTTCCGTTATCCATGGTACCATAACAGGATCGAGTACCGGGGCATCGATGAAGTAATTGGGCTGAGGATAAGCCTGATCGCAGGATATATACCAGGTTGCCTCACCCCCCTTTGCCTGCTCCTCCCTCAATGCCTGCTTTACTTCAGGATCATTCAGGCTGTTTCCATGAACACAAAAATTATTCACATAGCCTCTCAGAGTTCCCCAGTCAGGATTATCTGAAACAGGCGATTCGGTTGCAAGGAAAGGTATTCCGGGTACAGCCGCATGAACAAGTTCGGCATACTTTCGTGTCTCCTCATAATCTTTCATGGTATTTGGCTCATCGATAGGACTGTTAAATACAAGCCTGTCTCTCCATCCGTTTTTCCTGAAGTATGATTCGACAGCCGACAGGTACGATTTTACTTTCTTATTGAATCCTGGAGAGAAAGGCTCCTCTTTGATATTTACTTCAAGATAACGGGGAACCGTTTCAAGTATAACCCTTTTCAGTTTCATCTTGTTAAGAAAATAATCATATCTCTGATCATTAAACTTTACTTCAACATCTTCACCTTTAATGGTCAGTTCAGGTACCAACGGATCATTAAACCAGGTTTCCATCCTGTGTGATGACAGGAACTCAAAATAATTCAGTGAAAGCTGATCTATTTCCGGAGAAGAAACCGGCTTATTATAGAAGCGGGCAATCTCACCTTTAGATATATTGACATATGTTATAAGATGTGTCTCTTCAGGAAGAGAGAAACCATAAACTTCAACCTCAACACCAAGAGTCTCAATAACCTTGTCAAACCGTGTTATTGTTATTGTTCCCTTGTAAATACCCTTTGTTGTTCCTGATGGAATAAAGACATCCACCCACACTGGCCTGTTTCCGACAACCTTATACTGCGCCTGCATGCTGAATGGTACCTTGAGAGGTGCCAGGGCATCGGGCCATAAACCGGTTGCGCCTACAGGACTTGAGATCGCATAGATCTGAATATAATGCTCCAGGAAGAGGTTGACCTGTTTATTTGAGATTGTCTTTCCGCTTGCCGAGGTAAGATCAGACGCTGAAATGAAGAATCCATCTGGTGCTTTTGGTCTCCAGCCCGGAGGAACAGGAGTGGTAATAACTACCTGGAAAGGAACATGCTCATTTCCAGCCCCTGATACTTTTACCAACTTTTTTTCGGCAGACCAGACCAGGTTAGTGGTCTCAGGTTTATCGGCAGGACGTACCTTCTGTTCTCCGGGAACCGCCCAGACTTGCACATTTTCGCTATCTGTTATCTGCTGTGCATTTACAGAGAGAGCAGAGAGGCCGAGAAATAACAGAATTAACCTTCCCGGGATAATCACCGAAATACTGTACAAATCCTGTTTAATCCTTGAAATTTTGGCTATAGTCCTCATAATTGTGGTTATTAATTTCTAAAATCCATCTAAAATTGCTTTTCCTTTTCCGACCGTTTCCGATGCCGGTATTGAATCAAGGTTCTCCAATGTGAATAACGACAATGCCGCTTTAAGATCCGTCAATCCAGCAGTATCTCCATTGCTGGTCAATTTCGCTGTGAGTATCCTTATTTTCTCAAAATCCTGGATCCCTTCAATAAGTTTCTCAAGACGGATTGAGGTGCGCGGCCCGGGATAGATCTGGTAACAATCCCCGGCTGGCCATGTCTTGTATCGGGTATCATGGAGTACATCCTTTGTCCAGTTATTATATGCCCAGCGAAGATAGCCTGTATAACCATGGGCTGCTGCATACCATCCAATCCAGACACTCTCGGATGGTGGTGAGAAGGTGAAACAATTTGGTTGTCTCTCACCGCATGCAGTGTAATATGTTGTTGGCATACCTGCTGACTTTCTTGCATCAAGAATATCCTGATCGAACTCCCTTCCGATTATAACGCAATAATCATAAATGTCCATGGCAATTTCCCTGTGATATCCACCAGCAAGTGTCAATTTCCACTCCGGATCTATCTTTCTGAGAAGTGCCATTACCTCCAACATGCTTTCCATATTACGTTCGTCCATTGCTATTGTTGTTTTTTCGAACCATCCTTTTTCTCTAAGATGACTTGTAAAATCACTTATCATAGGGTACCATATATCATAATAAGCCTGTGAACCAGGCTTTGCATATATTGATACAGTATCTCCCTTTGTTTCATCGAAATAGATGAAATTAAGATCCCATGTAATCATTGAATAACAGTTTATCCTCTGATCTATTCCACAGTTCATTACAAACTCGATATAGCTATCAAAAACGGAATAGTCATAGGACCAGCTTCCATCTTTCTTCCTGGCCCACCTAATCATAGTCGGGTCTCTGTAATAAACATGATCAGGGCCCCATGGCTGGTCAATTATAAAGGCAGTTATACTTTTCTGTCCGGCATTAGCCAGCATTTCATAATAAGGCCTCATCAGGTTGAAATGTTCCACACTCCATAATTCAACATCATGGACCTTTGCAACAGGATCAGGATTCTGCCAGAGATCAAGATCAAACTTCCATTCTGAAGGCGGTGGAAGTATGTGGTCAGCAACATTTAACGTAATCTTTAGAACAGATTTCTCACCTGCATTAACAGTAACTGTACCATTATATTTCCCGGCAGAAATATCACCCGGAACATGAACAGTCAGCCAGACAGGCTGGACAGTGTAAGGTGTAACATCAATACGGTCAATGATATCAATCGGATCTGCCACAAGAGATGAATCATATTTCTCAGGGCTACGCTCATCACATCCCTCTCCAAATTCATCAGTCATAACATACCTCACAAATCCTGTATTTAAGTTCCCGCTGCTGATTTTATTTCCCTTGTCATCAACCAGATCCCCAGTAGTCACACTGAGTGAAGATATTTCTTTCCTGGTCCAAACAAGTATCTGTGTATGAATCTTTTCTCCTCTCCATGCCTTAACTGACCATTCATCGGAAGAGACCTGTGGAACCTTTTCTTTCGGATATCTTATATTATCATCTGCAAAACTTACGTTCAGATCCGAACTAACCTGTGACCATTCGTCTGTTGAAGTTTTTGCCGGATTTGATAACTCTTCATAAAAGGATTTCCCGGGAACACTAAAACTCCTGTCATGAGTTGCCATTGTGCAGCCCGATATAATAATCACAAAGAATAAATACTTTTTCATGGTATTTCTATTTATTATATATTATGTGCTTTAAATTCAAAATCGTCCAGAAATTGTTATTTGCCGAATTCAATAAACAAGGGTGCTTTTTTATCTATGCGGCCAGGATTTACTCTGAAACGGTGCGTATAATTTCCATATTCCAGAACCAGCATATCGCCATCAGGTGTGGAAACTACTGAGGGTTTTATTACAGGATTTTGCCCGGTATAAAATGACTCCAAAACTGTAATGAACAGATCGCTTGTTTTATCTCCGATACTTACTTTCAGAACATTAAGATGACTTGATACTTTTCCGTTAACACCATCAATATCCTGCAAGAAAGTTTTAGCTGTTAATTTTTCCGGCTTTAGCAGGCTTACCGAGAGACTTCCACGAGTTCCTTTGGCCGTGAAGTGATTTTCACTATCTGGGATAAATGGAAAGTCGGAATGAAAGTAAAACTCGAACTGTGATTTTGATTCTGCCGCTACTTCATCGGCTACAACCCAGCAATCAGGTTTAAGGTACAGCAGGTGGCGGTAATAATATTTCAGCTTCGAGGTGTTGGGATAAGCGGGTGAGGCATCTCCAATGAAATAGTCGTATTCGCCACTTGTTTTGGCATACACAATTCGTGGCTGATATAAAGCACCAATATAGTCAGCAGGATTGAACCACATCTCTCCTTCGCCAATCTGGCCGGTTCCGTTGATAACGAGTGTGTTCTGATAAATAGTCCGCTTAAAGGCGTAACCTTCATCGGAAATGAGCCAGTCGCCATGACTGAATATCTGAAAAGCATTCACATCGGGGTGAACGTGTCCTCCGCCTGGATCATAATTAAAAGCTGAAGTTGCAGAATGCCCGATATATGGGCCGCATTTGAATAAACTCAGCGATTCTTTGCCATCCCAATCCGACCGCATATACACGATATCAAGATCATCAAAATGTTTGGACAGAGGAAGTTCAGTTGGTGGTTGTGCTTTAACCTCAGGATTTAGCCAAATCAAGTTCAGGAAGAATGCACTTGGTGAGCAGTAACCCGACCTGTCCAGTTCCCCGGCAAGCCACTGTGCATAGCCGTCATTATATTCTGAAGCAAGCTTTCGTAACAGATATTCGGGGCCGTACCAATCAAAACGCGGACTGTCACCTAAACTCATCAACCGTGAATCAGAAACACTCCAGTAATCTTTCGGAATCATTCCATACAGGCGGAAGTTTGAAGTTTCACTGAAGAATGAATTCCCGGTGAAAAAATCTTCACCCAATAAATCCTTACTGAGGTCCATGAACTTTAGCAGGTATTCAACAGCGTATTCCCAGTAAGGAATTCCTTCATGATTAGCGCCATCGGGCGGTAGAAATGAAATTGATTTGCGAAATGTTTCCAATGGCAGTAAAATCCATCCATCAACATCATCGGGGCCACCGTATAAGGCCAGACCAGCGGCAACCATGCCGGTCATGTTAACAAATTGATGATTTTGAAGATAATTATTATACCACCAGACTTTGTCGTTTAAAAGCAGGTCAAACATGCGTTCACCTCTAAGGATAAGGCATTTGTGGATGCTATCGCGCGAAGTAGCGTCAAGTTCCGAATAAAGCCAGTCGTAACCTAGAGCAATGCCAAAAAGCTGATGACCTGTGGCCAGGTCGGTGTTATCTAATTTTTGTGCACCCCATGTTGGATAAGATGCCGAAACGAGCATAAATTCTTTGGCCGAGTTCAGATATTTTGGATTTCCTGTCATGCAATAGGCCATAGCCAGTTCGGGAATTGCATTACCTACCTCCCTTTGCCAGAGCTGCTCGTCTTCTTTACCTGTTCCAGGCCTGAATGATGGCGGACCTTTCATAACCAAATTGTCAGCCAGAGATACCAGTTTATCAAGCAGAGCCGAATAGGGTTCCGACGACATTTTGGCTTTCAGTATCATTTGAGATTCTGCCGTCATGTAGAGTCTGGGATGTTTGTTTTTAAGACTATTTAGAGCCTCCGGAACATCATCAAAATGATAAGGGCTGACTGTACCGAAGCGTAAATATGTTGAAACTCCCGGATGATTTGTATTCTGAAAAGTTATTTTTCCCTGAGCAGAAACCGTCAGGTAGCCCATTAAAATGACTACAAGATGCAAAGTAACCAAAACAGATCTTTTCCAGGTTCTCATATTTTGTATTTCTATTTTTTGCTTAATTGTATTGTTCTGGATATTCCTTTGTAGTTAGTAATTTTCAGTGATGAAGTTCCGGGATATACCCTGAATATTCTAGAAGATTGCCCCAGGTAACCGCTTCCATATGTGAACTCCCTGTACTCCATTGTTCCATCAGAATAGGATACCTCTGCAGAAAAATCGTCACTCTTTAACCTGATTATTTCAGAAGCTTTGCCGGAGGCTTTTACCACCCTTAGACTATCTGAATTCCTCGCCACCAGTATAAGTGAACTTCCATCACGGAGAGTAATGGTGGCCATCCCCTTACAATCACCATCGGAAAAGAAACCAGATTCTCTTCCGGGAACCGGAGTAAATTCTCCTTTCCCGTTTCCTGTCAAAAGAAGTCCAATTGACGCATCATACTGACCATCAGAAGCTCTGGATGAATAGGAATTCCCGGTAAGCAAAATATCAGTTAATCCATCTGAATTATAATCGTCTGTGATTATTCCGAAAACCGGGGAGATCTGAGCTTCCTCGGGCAGACTCCTCATACGAAATGTTCCATTACCAATATTTTCAACAATGGCACTTTCGGCATATCGCATATCTCTTAAGTAGGCTCCTTTACATGTTTCAGGAGGAAATATATCATCCATTGAAGCCCTGGCATACTCTTCATAACTCCTGAACCTGGCCATCAGTGAAGGTATCTGGTTAAGCAGCAGGTTTCTCTGGTAAATCGGATAACTTTTATCCTGCACATAGTAACTGATGACTGGATCAATCCTGCCATTCCGGTCGAAGTCCTTTGCAATAATCCTCTCCGGCTGCTCCTGTGATACTTTATATTGAGTATTCAGTCCCAGATTCCCGAAAACATAATCAACATCCCCATCCCTGTCAAAATCACTTTGGGCGATACTGTTCCACCATCCTGTATAATTTCCCAGCCCGGAGGAGGGTGTGACATCAATAAATTTCCCGTTCACATTTTTAAAGAAGGAAACCGGCATCCATTCGCCGGCGAGTACCAGGTCAGTCCAGCCATCCCTGTTAAAATCGCTCCATAGAGCAGCTGCAAGAAGTCCGGGATATTCCAAACCCTTGGAGACCTGACCTGTAATGTCAGTAAATCGTATTGTATTATCTTTGCTGTCGTTTCTAAGAAGGTAACTTCTGGGTGGAATAGGATAGTTCTCAATATCAATTCTTCCACAAACAAAGAGATCGAGGTCACCATCCCTGTCAAAATCTGAGGCAGTAACCTGTGAACCACAAACCCTGGCATCAGGAAGAGCATTTTTATCAAGCTTAAATTCCCCCTTGCCATTATTAAGATAAAGCCTGTCGGAATAGAAAACACTGGCTGGAGGAAGCCCTGAACCTCCACTGACAACATAAAGATCCTGATCGCCGTCACCCTCGGCATCAAAAAGTAGTGCACCCATATCCTCATAATTATTTTCACCCGGGAACGAAGATGAGGAGAAGTTTCCGTTATTCTTCTGAATGAAGATCCTTCCCGAAAAACTCGTGGAACCGCCAATAAAAAAATCGTCCATCCCGTCTGAGTTCAAATCACCTACTGCAATACCTGGACCTTCCTGTGAATATAAATGAGGTAAAAGAGGTCGAATGCTGTAATCATTGAACTTCCTCTCCTGATGTACATATTGAGGCGAACTTAACAGGCAGAATAACTTATCTCCATGTTGTTGACTTTCTTTTTTATCAACGGGGTTTTTTGCCTCACTATAAAGAAGTGAAAGATGCTGGTCTGATTTTATATTATACAGAGTCTGCTCTTTCCCGTCGGGCCAGGCTATATTCAGCGAATCTATACTGTTGTAACCTCCAAGCCCAAAATGCACCTTTGGATCGACCATTGACTGAAATCCCCTGATAGGGAAATGCTCATAATACTGTTGATTTATTCCGTAGTACAAGTTTATCCTGGCTCCTATTCCTCCTCTGTTAAGAGAATCACCTGAAAAATTCACAATTAAATAATGATGGCCCCCCTTCAATGAATCTGCCTTTATCGTTGTATTCTCATATACCAATGCGATATCGTTTATGTTGTTAAGAACAAGATCAAGGTCCCCATCATTATCAAGGTCGGAAAATGCAGAACCTGTTGAATAGAGAGGCTTCTCAAGCCCCCACTCTGAAGTAGCATTTTCAAATATCAGACCGCCTGAATTCCTGAAAGCAACATTCGGTTTTTTAACATTTCCCTTTTTATCCAGCTCACTTTTCAATATCCTGTAAAGCACACTAAAGTCCATTCCCGGATTTTCTTTAACTTTTTTCATCCAGAATGCAGAAAAATCCATATTTGTCATGTCATGGCCAATTCCATTTCCGATAAACAGGTCTTTGTACCCGTCATTATCAAAATCCGCGAATAGGGGTGCCCAACTCCAGTCAGTTTCAAATATGCCGGCAATCATGCCTATCTCACTGAACCTGTACTGCCCGGCTATCATGCCATTGTTCACCTGAAGCATATTCCAGGGATACTGTGATGAATAACCGGTTTTCAGCTCATCAATATACCTGGTGTAGCTGCGCATGTTGCCAGCCATTATCCTCTTCCTGAAATAATCTTCAGGTTGCATATCCAGGGTTAAGATATCCGTTAATCCATCATTGTTGAAGTCGGAAATATCAAGTCCCATTGTGCTGTTGCTTGTATGTTTGAAATAATCGCCGGCCATTTCATGGAATGTGCCGTTACCCTGGTTCACGTAAAGCAGATCATTTGAAATGTAATCATTTCCGACGTAGACATCAGGCCATCCGTCACGGTTTATATCAAATACAGAAACCCCAAGTCCGAAACCATCCCAGACGATGCCAGCCTCTTTTGACACATTGGTAAATCGGGGGAGCTTCATTCCGCTTTCAATACCGTCATTCCGGTATAAACGGTCGGTGTTTATCATTGAACCATCGTTTCTTCTTTTACGCAATGCATTTTTGTTTGGGATGGTCATAGCAGCTGTAACTATGTAAACATCAAGGTCTCCATCAAGGTCGTAATCGAAGAATTCAGCCTGTGTTGAATATCCGTCATCATCAAGTCCCACTGCAGCGGAACATTCTGTAAATTCTATATTGTTTCCATCTCCATTGCTAACATACAGCATGTTATGATAATCATAGTCAATATTACCTGCTGCACAGAGATATATATCAAGCCATCCATCCTGATTAATATCAACCATACTGACTCCGGTAATCCATTTTTCGTTTGTATTCAGGCCACATTCATCCGTTATATCCTTAAATGAAAGCTCTCCCTTGTTAATGTAGACCCTGCATTTAGTCATATTGGCGCCAAAAACTATATCGCTCAATCCATCATTATTCAGGTCGCCAATCGCAAGACCTGAGCCATTGTAATAATACTCATAGAATATTGAGTTCGCAGAATCAGTCTCCTGCAGCTGGTTTCTGAATTTTATACCGCTTTCAGCAGGGGAGACTTCATGAAACAGTGTACTATTCCCGGAAGTATTCCTATCACCATTCCGGAGACAACCTTGAATTATCGCCAAGATAAAAAAAAGCGGGAATATAAAACAGTACCTGAATCTATGCATTCTCAAGAGGGAGATTTCATATACAGAACTTTTACTTATCAGGAAACCCTGTACCTGTTAACCAGACTAATATACTGAAAAAAATTGCCACCTTTTTGATAATCAGGTGGCAATCTCTAATTAACCTAAAAACACCCTATGGCCTGGTATATCCAGGATTCTGCGTCAGCTTATCATTAAGCCTCAGATCTTTCTGAGGAATGGGCATCAGGTAGTCATCCACAGAATAATTTGGCAGATAATCAGGATCTGTTACCTTATCAAGTATCCTCTTGCGACATATATCGAACCACCGGTCATATTCAAAGCAGAGTTCAAGGCTTCTCTGGTTTATAACAGCATCATCAAAGTCTCCTTTTGACATCGCTGTGGTGAACAATGGATCTGCCGGATTCGGGACCCCTCCAGTAGCCCTGTTTACTATCTGGTTTACTGCATCACAGGCTGCCTGTGTGGGCCCGTTAACCATATTATCCGCCTCGGCAAAGAGCAGCAATACATCAGCATACCTCAGTATAGGTTGAGCCTGATATGACACATTCTTCAACATATTGTCAGGTGTATCATACAGGTATTTCCTGATATACGGCGCTGATTTCCACCAGTCAAGATATGTGGTCCCGGTTTCGAACCAGGGGTCGTCAAGCAGCAGGTAGGCATGCTTACGGGGTTCTTCAGGGAATGCTTCTCCCCATATTTTTTCAGCTGTAACGTCACCCCAGCCATCTGCCATTTCTCCCGGAAGCCATATCTGCGGTTCGATTACATACTCTTCTTCAGAGTTATGCCAGGCCCACATGAATTCCGAACCGAATTCATAATCCATATTGAATACATCCTCCACATTTGAAACAAGGCTGTATTTTCCGCCATCAATTACCTGTTTTGCCATATCCCTGGCATTTGCGTAATTAGAGGTTGCATTCAATGGTGCCGTTGCCATTGTTATATATACTTTTGCAAGCATTCCTCTGGCCACATCAGCATTCGGACGTGCATTATTATCAGCAGGCTGTACTTCCGGAAGGTTCTGTGTTGCAAAAAGCATATCTTCAACTATCTGTTTATATACGTCAGCTACAGGGCTCCTGACTATTTCATCCTTAGTAACATCTGTATTTTCCAGAATAAGAGGTACATCTCCATAAAGTCTCACAAGCCAGAAATAGTTAAATGCCCTCAGAAATCTTGCTTCTGCCAATAGCTGGTCTTTGGTCTCCTGTGATACACCTGACCCAAGGTTACCATCAATAATAGCTTTTATAGCAGGATTAAGATCTGCAATGGCCTGGTAATGCACTGTCCAACTGCCGCCGGCTGTTTCGTCACCTATAACCAGGTCGCCGCCATATAGCTGATCATCAAATGAGGGCCATTCCGGATAACCCATCCAGTCGTAAAACTGCCATCCGCCCCATTGTCTTTGCATTGAACTTACAAAAGCCGATTCAACCTGAGCAGGTGATTTAAAGAAGTTATCGGGTCCGACAAAATCGGAGGGCATCTCTTCAAGTTTATCACATCTGGTAGTAAGAAGGAGAAGTACTCCTGACAACATTACCAGACTTAATATTTTCGATATTGTTCTATTCATGATTTTAAATTTAATGTTGTTAGAAAGTAAAATCAGCGCCAAATGTGTACATCCGTGAAGTCGGATAAACGCTCTGATCTATCCCGATTGTTGCATCGTTGTTAGGGAACTGTGCAATTTCAGGATCATATCCGCTGTACTTAGTAATCGTTACAAGGTTAGTTCCTGTGAAATATAACCTGGCTTTTGTAAATCCTATTTTCGTAAGAAGGGTTTTGTCAAAATTGTATGCCAGTGTTATTGTCTTAAGCCTTGTAAAGGAAGCATCTTCCACCCATCTGGATGAGGCGCCTGAGCTATTCCCGAAAAGATACTTGTTTGTCAGGTTCTGAGCCTGGACCCATGCTCCATCATAACGTGCAGGAACGTCAGTATCCTGGTTCTCAGTTGTCCAGTAATTCCATACTTTGGGATCGGTGCCTTCATATGTCTCCCTGCGGATCCTGAGCGTATTGAACAAGTCTTGTCCATAGGCGCCTGTTATGAGGAATGAGAGTTCAAAATTACTATATGTGACGAGGTTAGTCCATCCAATCTGGAAATCAGGATAACCATACCCGATTGTTGTTTTATCAAGTTCATTGACTGTTCCGTCAGGTACACCATCTGGTCCACTGATATCGGCATACTTGGGAAGGCCCGGAAGCTGTCCGTATGCTCTTGCTTCAGCATCCTCGTTAGCTCCCCATAATCCAAGGTATTTAAATCCTTTCATCTGACCAAAAGGCTGGCCAACCTCCAGAAACATATATGAAGAACCGAGCGAGTAACCTCCGGAAGTAGGGGTATATCCTATTTTTTCAACTCCTGGTCCCAGATCAAGTACTTCATTACGGTTCATTGTATAATTCAGTGAAGTATTCCATCTGAATTTACTGGTAGCAACCGGATCGCCTCCTATCATTATTTCAAGACCTCTGTTTTCAATTGACCCGATATTATCGATAACATTTGATACTCCCACATAATCAGGTAATTGCCTTGGCATGAGAAGGTCATCTGTGACTTTACGGTAAACGTCAATTGTGGAGGTCAGTCTCCCTTTAAATAATGATACATCAACCCCTATGTCGCTCTGTGCAGTTGATTCCCACCTCAGATTTGGATTGGCGATATCTGAAATACCGAACCCGATATTCAGGTTTTGTCCGTTGTTATACGGGTACCTGTACGTCTCACCAGATCCGAGTCTCGCCAGGGAACCATAAGGGCTGATACCCTGGTTGCCAGTAACACCGTAACTGACTCTTAGTTTTAAGTCAGTAACAACCTCCGAATCCTGAAGGAAACCCTCCTGTGAAATTCTCCATGCCACCGAACCAGAAGGGAAGTAGCCCCATTTGTTGTTTTCGCCAAATACAGAAGATCCGTCGGCTCTGTAACTTAATGTAAGGAGGTATTTGTCAAGCAAACCGTAGTTGATGCGACCCATGAACGATATCAATGCCCTTTCGCCGCGCCATGAGTCAACGGATACTGATTTGGCTCCGTCCATATTATCAGTTCCCAGCTGGTCAACCAGAAAATTCTGTCCTCTCATGGAATTGCCGAACCACGAACTGAATAATTCCTCCGCAACTCCGGTAAATGTAATGTGGTGAGCTCCGGCAGTTTTATCATAAGTAAGTATATTGGTATTCTGAATAAGGTTGCTGAATGAATTACTTATATTTCCTACCCCGTTCATTGCATATCCGTCGCGGGTTTTGGTATTGTCATATCTGTTATTGTATTCATTTGAAAAAGTTCCCCCGCCCATGATTTTTAAAGACAGACCCTTTGCAAGTTTAAAATTCAGGAACATGTTCAGGTTATTCTGATATGTCGGGTTCTCAATTGTTGTCTCCAGAGCAGAGGCAACCGGATTCCATGTATCAGGAGCACCGTATCCGGGCCTGTGTTTCCAGTAATTGCCATTCTCATCATATACAGGTTCTGTAGGAGCCCACCTCGGTGCATTGTTTACAGTAGTAAATAAATTTGCATTAAACGGCGGTGACTTATATATTTCACTTGTATAAGAGTAATTAAGTCCGAAGTCTACCCACTTTGTTATATCAGCAGCGAGGTTTGCCCGCATTGAGAACCTGCTATACTGAGAGTTTAAGAGGATCCCCTCATGATCGAGATAGCCTGATGAAACCATATATTTAAGCTTGTCGGTTGCTCCGCTTATTGCCAGGTTGGCAGTCTGCATCACACCCAATTTATATACCTCATCCTGCCAGTCAGTGCCTCCGTTTTGTTCGTAATAAGCAATATCTGCATCTGTAAAATAATATTTTGGAGTCTGTCCGTCCTGTGTGTCAAAGCTGTGATACCAGTTGTTATACTTTGCGAATGAAGCTGCATCCATAACCGGAAGCTTTCGGGCCAGTTTCTGCAAACCGATACTGTAACCGGCATCAATAACAGGCTTCCCAGTATTTCCCAGCTTGGTTGTGATCAGAATTACACCATTTGCACCGCGGGAACCGTAAATGGCTGTAGCCGAGGCATCCTTCAGAATCTCCATTGATGCTATATCATTAGGATTAAGCTGATTTATATCGGCCCCCTGCAGACCATCGACAATGATCAGAGGGTCATTTCCTCCATTTATTGAGTTGCTACCCCTGATACGGATCAGTGTATTACCTCCCGGGGAACCGTCAGTATTAAGGATGAACACACCTGTTGCCCGGCCCTGTATAGCCTGGTCAACACGTTGTGTCGGCAATTGCAGGAGCTGTTCTGTTTTGATGGAACTTACTGATCCTGTCAGATCGCTTCTTCTTACTGTTCCATAACCTGTAACCACTACCTCCTCAAGCGCCTGCAGATCAGAAGCAAGCGATACATCAATTACTCTCATCCCATTGATCGGAATAGTTTGTGTAACATATCCAATGTAGGAGATCCTAAGATTACCTGTAAGGTTTGGCACACTCAGTGTAAATTTACCATTTATGTCAGTCATTACTCCGATGGTGGTACCTTCGAGTACAACATTTACTCCGACAAGTGGATCTGAGGTTTCTGAGTCAGTAATTGTCCCCGTAACACTTACCTGCTGTAGTAAAAACTCCCTGGGAGCAATTACAATCAGATCGTTGTCATAAGTCTTATAAGTCAGTTTTGTACCTGAAAATATTTCATCCAACACGCTTATAATATTCTTATTTTCTGCAGATACATCAATCGTTTGATTCATGGCTACCAAGTCGTCGCTGTAGAAAAACCGGACCTCACTTTGCTGTTCAATTGTCTTTAGAACTTCACGAATGGATTTATCCTGAACATTCATATTGACAGTAACTTGAGAATAGGTTTTTGCACTGACTTGCAGAACGCTTATAAAAACGATAATCAGAGCTAGTTTCATGATCATTAGAAGTTTTTCTTTTCCGGATATTGGTATCGGAATAAGGTAAGGTAAGTTTTTTTTCATAATTTTGCAATGTTTTTAATTTAACGATCCAATGTTCTCATGTTAAAAGCAGCATTGGTGAGATTTTGAAAACCGGCGCGGGGTGTAACAGCATCCTGCGCTTTTCTTACAGGGCATTTTTAATTTTTCATAGGCTATTTTTTAATAATTATTTACACTTTCATTTAATATCCTATCGTTTATACAGACTATTCTTGATCTCCTGGTAATTCTTGTTTTCATATAAGGTAACAACCTTCCCTTTCAGTCTGAAATTAATAGGCGCAGAAATACTCATAACCTCCAGAACCTGTTCTATAGGTTCAGCAATAATTATTCCGGTGAACCGATAAGATTTCAGTTTTTCAGAATTAAAATGTATCTGAACATCAAATTTGCGTTCCAGCTCAACAGCTATCTGCACAAGTGGCTGTTTTTCAAATATCCAGCGGTCTTCTTTCCAGGATATTACAGGCTCTACATTTACATTTTCTTTGACTACCCTTGGAATTGCATTTATTTTTTGCTTCTCCAAAGGTTTTGCATTATCTGCTGTTTTTTCTTCCTTTTCGGCTGTGATATCCATATAACTTGAATCATTCTTAAAAAATGTCAATTTTTGGCTTGGCTGAAGGATTATATCTTCAGTTTTATATTTTTCACTTTTGTGTTCAACCTTTATGGAACCTTCAATTAGTGTTGTCTCTATCGTGTTATCTACTGGATAGGCTTTAATATTAAACTCAGTACCCAGCGCTCTGATATTTAAGCATGAAGTCATGACAATAAATGTCTTTTTAGAATCTTTTGCAACTTTAAAGTATCCTTCTCCCTCAAGCGAGACAATTCTATCTTCCATCCCGAAACGGCTATCATATTTTAACCTGCTTCCTGCATTCAATGTAACTTCAGTCCCATCTGACAAAGAAAAATAGGCATGGGAACCTAAAGGTACTGTCAATACACTATAACTAATTTGAGGATTTGATGACTGATTCTTACCTAAATAATAAAATAACAGACCACTTAAGGAAAAAATAAGAAGAAATAACGCTGCATACCGCATTATTTTCTTAAATAACTTTATTTTATTCCGGTCATCTGAGTTTTTATTCTCTTCTTCAATTTTTTTCCTGAATTTCCAGAAACCTGTATGGTAATTATAATATGTACTTTTTAGTGATGCTTTGGATGTGACCCAAAGTTCGCAGTATTCGTCAAAATATTGCTTATTGGCATCACTTATTTTTATCCAATCAATTAAATCTTTTATCTCTCCAGAACTTAATTCTCCTTTAAGATAACCGCTGATTAAATTTTCCAATTTTTCTACGTTTTTAATCTTTTGCATGATATGCCAATCTAAATGTAAGACAGGTAAAATTATTATGTGGGTTAAAAGAAAATGAAATAATTTTCAGGTTCCAATGAAAAAAAGAATTATCACCAGGTAATCCTTTAAAATATTGCGCAGGCGTGCCAGGGCAATTTTCATCTGCGTTTTAACTGTGTTCACTGAAATATCAAGTTTACAGGCTATGTCACTGTACTTCATATCGTCATTGCGACTGAGCAGGAAAATCTGACGACAGGCCTCCGGGAGGTCTTTTATTCCCTTGTCAAGAATATCCAAAATCTCTTTTTCATATAGCTGCCCCAGAGGATAATTATTATCCCATACAAGTAATGCATAATCTGAACTGCTAAATCCGTAATTTATCTTATTCCTTAACCTGAGCTTCTCGAGATGATTAAAAGATGTATTATAGACTGCCCTTATCAGATAGGCTTTAAGTGAAGTTGTGATTTCTATTTTCCCCCTGATGTTCCAAAGCTTAATAAACACATCAGATACGATTTCTTCAGCATCAGCAGGATTCTTTACAATATGCTCAGCTATCAGACAAAGGTAAAGGTAGTATTGTTCATATAACGCTTCAAAAGCAGCAACTTCACCTTTCTTAACATTATCAATAAGTTGCTGATTTGAATAATCCATCGGATTGGAAGATATTATTAAATAATTTTTTTTGAGTATATGAACAAATTGTAGCCTGAGAGAATAATGTTCTGGAGAACCTGTCTTTCGCAGAAGTAATACTTATTTCATCTGCTTCTGTTAAATGATAAGGATAATGTAATTGAATTTATTTGAGTTCCCCTACTAAATTAATTCTTACACATTATCTTTACTGAAACAAATACCAATTTAATAAATTGGATTTAAAGCTTTTAGTTTTAGTTCTTTTTTTTCAAACAATCACCATTGACCTTAATATCTATTTAGATCTTTATAATTTGAATCTAAGGTATGAAAAAATTATTTAGTTATATGTCAGACTCAGGGCGTTTATCTATTGCAAAAATTTTAGCATTTATTACTTTAACGGGATGTACGCCTTCTGATAATAATACTGCTGTAATACCTGAAGACAATGGTTTCCTCCAGATACCGGGAGTTGGTTGGCAGACTTTTTTCAGGACTGCACAGGATGAACCAACACTTACCGGATTACCTTTTAAATCGGGTTGTGCATACATGCGATGGACATGGGGCGACCTTGAACCTGCAGAGGGACAATATGCATTTGCTATGATCGATGACTGGTTGAAAAGGTGCAAGGAGGCGAATCAGGCACTAGCTTTCAGAGTGATGCTTTCATGGCCCGGACATGAAGGCACTATTCCTCAGTGGCTGCTGGATAAAGGCATAAAGTACACATATTCAGCATGTCCTGAGGAGGGCGCACATTATGAGGTGGACATTGAGGAACCCATTGTCAAGGAACTTCACGAGAAACTTATCAGGGCTCTTGGCCAGAGATATGACGATCATCCTGATCTTGCCCTTGTAGATATCGGATCTGTAGGTCTCTGGGGGGAATGGCATAACTATTGCGATCCTGGACTAATGCCTTCAGACGCTGCACGAAAGGAAATCATTGATCTTTATTATCAGTCATTTCCTAACACCCCTCTTACTGCACTGGTCGATGACAGACCCAATGTATTGTATGCAAATACAAAAGGAAGATCAGGATGGAGAGGTGACTGCTGGGGTAATGGTCCGGGACCTGGCATTGGATGGAATCACCATACAGATTCATACTGGCCTATGGCAAACATGATGCCGGATGGATGGAAAACAGGAACAGTTGCGCTTGAACCTTGCGGTACTTTCGGAGGATATCCCACACCTCCTGCCGATGTTGTAAATGATGCAATCGCCTGGCATACAACATTTATTCAAAATAAATCAAACTACATACCTGCTAACTGGTTACCGGAAATAAAACGACTTGTTATGAAGCTGGGATTCCGGTTGGTGATAAGAGAGGCCCGGTTTAATAGCGAGATCAAACCAGGGACAGAACTGGTTATGTCAATGAAATGGGAGAATCTGGGTATTGCCCCGCCATATCGTGATCACAGGCTTGCTTTCAGATTAAAAAACGGGGATGGTGAAAATCAGGCTGTTGAAATAACCAGAACATCAATCCAGGGATGGCTGCCAGGGGAAAAACAGGTGGATGTAATATATGAAATTCCTTCAGACCTTCAGGAAGGATCATATGAACTGGAACTTGGTGTTGTGTTCCATAGTTCAATTGAACATGTTATACCCATAGCTAATCTTGGAAAGACAACTGATGGGTGGTATTCGCTGGGCAACTTAAAAGTAACTCAACCATAACACCCTCCTTAATAAGCAATTACTGATAAAATAATATTATGATGAAAAATTACCTTCTTCAAAATCCAGGAATTATTAGGTCCATCTCCCTTGTCACTTTTATTATCGCTTCCATTTCCTGCAGTCCACCTTCAGGTATAAGCCGGATATGGGCAATTGATGACAGCGAAAAGATAAGGAAAGATGACATTGCCAATACTCTTGCAAATGATCCCAGTAATGCGGTATGGGTAAACAACACAATCAATCTTTTCGGCGGAAAGAATGAAATTGTTGCCTTTCAGCTGATAATAGAGGCAGGTAAGAAAGGAGCATCAGGTATAAATGTCATTGTCAGCGATCTTGTTAACGGATCGTCGGTTATACCGGGATCAGCTGCCAGTCATGCTGATCCGTTTGATTACAGGGGTAAATATGTTGAGCTTTTCACTGAACATTACCTTAATATGATAAAGCGATCACCCCCTCTGTGGTTCTTTTCAGAAACAGCTCTGCCATCTGCATACAATACAGGATGGATCCCTGATTGCCTGATCCCCTTCTCTGCTCCTCCTGGAAAAGGTGGAGCCCCGTTCTCTGTTGAACCTGCGATGAACCAGGCTGTATGGATTGACATATTGATCCCCGGAAATGCCACACCAGGAGTATATACAGGAGATATCACAATTACGGCCACCGATAAAACAGTTAAAAATATCCCTGTCAATATAAAGGTGTACAACTTCACTATTTCCGACTCAACTCATATAAAGACCATGTTCGGATATTACCCGAATTTTATTGCGCTAAGACATGGCATTGAGAGAAAGAGCGAAGAAGGCTATGAGCTCGAACTGAAATACAACCAGCTGGCACACCGCCACAGGTTTGATCTTGTCACCGGTGTAAGGAATCTGGAAGAAATGAACAAATATTATAAAAGATATTTTGACGGAGAAGCATATTCTGAAAAACAGGGATACTCCGGGCCTGGAATAAACACCGGGAATACCACATTCTCAATCGGATATGGAGGAAGTTTCCCTGATGAATATGGTGGCAGTGTCAGAAACATTAATAAATCAGACTGGAGGGAAGGTTCGGATGCATGGGAAAACTGGTTCATTCAAAATTCACCTGATGTGGAGCGCCATAAATACCTTTTCCCGGACGAACCCGATTTCAAGGGACCGGACGGAGCTAAGGGCACAGGTTCCATGGACACGATCAGAATGCAGGCAGTATGGACCCACACTAATCCCGGACCAGGCAAAAACATTCCTACACTTGTAACCAACAAGATAATATCAGGACTTAAGGGGCATGTAGATTTCTGGTCTATTTCAGCTCAGGAATATACAATGAACCTTACACCTGAAGATGTTGCGGAAGAGAGGAAACAGGGACATAAATTCGGAATATATAATGGATTCCGGCCGGGAATGGGGGCTGTTGTCAGCGATGCAGATGCAGTTGAATTCAGGGTGATACCATGGATTGTCTGGAAATATGACATTGACCAGTATTTTTACTGGTCTACAACATTCTGGACCGACCTGAATGTGTTTGTCAATCCCCTGACGTATGAGGATAGAATTAATGGCGACGGTACTTTCCTTTATCCGGGTCAGGATATGCTTTTCCCCGAAGAGAGCCGAAACCTCAAAGGGCCTCTATCATCAGTCAGAGCTAAAAACTGGAGAAGGGGCGCACAGGATTATGAATATCTCTATCTGGCAAAAAAAATGGGGCTGGAAAATGAGGCTAAAGCAATAGTAGATGAATGTATACCAACTGCAGTATGGGAAGCAAGGTCACAGAAAGATATAAGCTGGTCGAGCCGTGGTTATAAATTTGAAGTGTACAGAAAACAGCTGGCGGAATTGCTTTCATCAGAATCGGCTAAGGATTAATTAAAGAATTATGGAAAAAAATTCATATATTTTCAGAATTATTAAAATTTCATTCTAGAATACAATAAAAAATGGGGGTTATGAAGAAATATATTCTGATAATTTTTATACTGTCCCTGGTTGGACAAAGTTTTATTTTCGCAGAAGATCCCAAAACCCTGGAAATCGGAGCATCAGCTCCTTCATTTTCTCTCTTAGGGGTTGATGGAAAGACATATACTCTGAATAGCTTCAGCAAGGAGAAGATACTTGTAATAATCTTTACGGCTAACCATTGTCCTACTGCCCAGGCTTATGAGGAGAGGATTGATAAGCTTTATAATGAATTCAAGCCTAAAGGTGTGGGTTTTGTGATGGTTTCACCCAATCATCCCCAGGCTGTGTGCCTTGAAGAACTTGGCTACACCGATTTAGCCGACAGCTTTGAGGAGATGAAGTTAAGGGTAAAGGACAAAAGCTATCAGATGCCATACCTGTACGACGGCGAGAAGCAGGAGATGGCAACAGCCTACGGACCAACAACCACGCCTCATGTTTTCATATTTGATTCTCAGCGCAAGCTCCGTTTCTGCGGACGTATTGACGAGATGGAAAATCCTTATGTGGAAGCAAAAGAGCATGATACCCGCAATGCCATTGTTGCACTTCTCGCAGGAAAACCAGTGCCTGTTGAAAAAACCAAAACTTTTGGCTGCTCAATAAAATGGGCCAGCAAGGAAGAGTATAGAAATAAACTCGATGCCGACTGGAAGAAAAAGCCTGTGGAGATTATTGAGGCAGACCTCGATGCCATAAAAGAAGTTCTTGCAAATAAGACCAGCAAATACAGGCTGATTAACGTTTGGGCAACATGGTGCGGACCATGTGTTATTGAATATCCCGATTTTGTGACAATGCAGCGAATGTATGGTGCCAGGGATTTCGAGTTTGTTTCAATAAGTACAGACGGCTTGAAGAAAAAGGACAAAGTTCTTGATTTTCTGAAGAATAATAATTCGGCAGTGAAAAACTACCTCTATACACTGGAAAACAAATACCCTCTTATTGAGGCAGTTGATAAAAATTGGTCCGGGTCACTTCCGTATACTCTGCTTGTTGCTCCGGGAGGGAAAGTAGTCTATGCACACAATGGAGTAATCGATCCTCTTGAAGTTAAAAAGGAGATAATGCAGAAGATCGGAAGGTTTTTTGCGGATGATTGATTACCCCCGACCATCCGCCATTTGGCGTATGGTCACCCCCTGCCCCCGGCCCGCTTCACGGTCCACACCCTACCTTGCTCCGCCGAAGCGGCTACGCGAAGGCGAATATGGGGGTCATATTTGGTGCAGGAATTGAGCCCCCTTCAGGGGGCAGACATCCGACTACAGGAGGATGTCGGGGGCCAGGCCAGAGAGAGATTAGAGGCTGATTTAAAGTATTAATATTCTTTTAAAAGTGGTAATTTAAAATGAAAAACTCAATTTCTCGTCGCAACTTCGCTAAACTTACGCTTGCAGGAAGTGCTTCTATAGTTGCACTTAAAGGATTTGGCATGAATACAGAACTCCAGGGAGCATCGGGATGCATAAGGCTTGGAGGACCCGTCTTTGGAGACCTTAAGGATCCTCAGGCATGGGTAAAAGCTGTAAAAGCCAAAGGATACAGCGCTTCATACTGTCCGGTATCACCTGGAACAGATGAGAAGACAGTAAAAGCTTTTGAAAAAGCAGCAAAAGACGCCGACATCATCATATCAGAAGTTGGAGCATGGAGTAATCCCATAAGCAAAAATGAAAAGGAGCGAAATGATGCACTTAAAAAATGCAAGGAGGCTCTTGCACTGGCTGACCTCATTGGTGCAAACTGCTGCGTGAATATTACCGGTTCAAGAGGGGAAAAATGGGACGGACCTGATCCTGAGAATCTTACAAAGGAGACATTTGATATTATTGTACAGACAACCAGGGAGATTATTGATGAAGTGAAGCCGGTCAGAACATTCTATACTCTCGAAACGATGCCATGGGCTTACCCCGATTCACCGGATTCCTATCTGCAGCTTATAAAAGCTATTGACAGGAAACAGCTGGGTGTCCACCTCGACCCTGTCAATATGATCAACTCACCTGAGAGATATTATAAAAACGGTGCCTTCATAAAAGATTGTTTTGCAAAGCTCGGTAAGTATATTAAGAATTGCCATGCCAAGGATATCAGATTGGGAACAAATCTTACCGTTCATCTTGATGAAGTCATAATTGGTACCGGAGGACTCGATTACAAAGTATTCCTGACAGAACTTAGTAAACTTAAGAATGTACCATTAATGCTTGAACATCTTAAAACTGCTGAAGAGTACGACCAGGCTGCAGCAGCTGTCAGAAAAGTTGCTGCATCTACAGGGATCAGGTTCTGTAGATAATTATTCACTATAACCCTTTAATAATCAATGACAACACCCAACCAATTCATTCAGCCTCAGGAGAGAGTTCTGTCGGTTGATTTCTTCCGTGGACTTACAATGTTCCTTCTCATTGGTGAAAGTACTATGCTGTATGGCCATCTGGAATCGGTAGAAGGCAGCAAGATCGTTCACTTCTTCGCTACACAGCTAAGCCATCATGAATGGAACGGACTTCGCTTCTGGGATCTTATTCAGCCTTTCTTCATGTTCATTGTTGGTGTTGCAATACCGTTTGCTGTAGCCAACAGAAAAAAGAAAGGGGATTCTGACCGCAAGATACTGCGACATGCTCTAAATAGATCCCTCCTTCTGCTCTTTTTCGGATGGGCCGTTTATTGCATCGGACCAGGCAAAATTGTCTGGAGATTTCAGAATGTTCTTGCTCAACTGGCTGTGACTTACCTTGTTGCATTTCTGATCATGAACAAGAGTTTTAAGTTCCAGATTGCTTTCACACTTATTATCCTGATATTGATAGATCTTGCATACAGATTCTTTCCTCTTGAAGGATTCAACCAGGCCTGGGTGCCCTACAAAAATCTTGGAGCATGGTTCAACCAGGTTGTAGAGGGGACAGATAAAACCAGCATCTGGGCTACTCTCAACTTTGTTTCTACAACTGCACATACAGTATGGGGGGTACTTGCAGGTAAATTGCTTATGAGTGATAAGTCAGCACGTGAAAAAATTAAGACTCTTATCATAGCAGGAGTAATCTGCCTTGCTATTGGTTTTGGTCTCGACTGGCTGGGTATAACACCAATAATAAAGAAGATAGCCACATCATCGTTTGTTTTTGCAAGTGCAGGATGGACACTATTGGCACTGTGCTTCGCTTACTGGCTGATAGATGTCAAAAAGAAATTTATCAAAGGATCAAGGATGTTTGTAATAGTTGGTATGAACTGCATAGCCATTTATCTCTTCTTTGAGGTAGGAGGTGCAAACCTGCTCTATAAAATATTTACCCCTTTCACTACTTCGCTACTCACATGGTCAGGGGAACTGGTAGTTGGTTTGACAACTAGCCTGCTTGTGTGGGCAGCACAGTGGTATATGTGTTACTGGCTGTATAAGAATAAGTTATTTATAAAAATATAAACAGGCTGAAGGCGTAAGGAAACCCTGCGCCATGCGCCTTGAGTCGTGAGCCTTAAAATTTCTTAATATGAGTACTCCAATTCAGGCAGAAAAAGCACCCGATCGCGTTTTATCGGTCGATTTCTTCAGAGGATTTACAATGTTCATGCTGGTAACAGGAATAACAAATGTTTTTCATGAACTGGCAAGAAACGATATGGGAGGCAGTATTATTGCTTTTCTGAGTCAGCAATTCGAACATGCAGAGTGGCAAGGCCTCTATGCATGGGATCTTGTTCAACCCTTCTTCATGTTCATCGTGGGGGTAGCGATGCCTTTCTCCCTGGCAAAAAGAACAGCACAGGGCGACAGCTGGAAAAAATCATTGATGCACGCATTGTCAAGATCCTTCTGGCTTCTGGCTCTCGGCTTCATGCTCGGTGCAGACCGTGATTCATACGCTTTTCAGAACGTACTTGCTCAACTATCATTCACATACCTTGTCGCATTCCTGCTAATGAGAACAGACTTCAAGATTCAGATTGCAGTTTCATTTGCTCTGATAATTCTCAACGATGTTATCTACAGGGTATTCCCGCTTGACGGATTCAATCAGCCATTCACACCCGATAAGAACTTCGGCGCATGGATTGATATGCTTATTTCAGGACATCTGAGCACCGGTCACTGGGTCTCTTTTAATGCTATTCCTACAACTGCCCATACAATGTGGGGGGTACTTGTCGGAATGCTGCTTATGAAAGATTTTTCACACAAAAAAAAGCTTCTGACTCTTCTCATTCCAGGGATAATAATGGTTGTAGCCGGTTACCTCATGGATCCATACATACCTATAATTAAAAGGATCTGTACCAGTTCATTCGTAATTGTTAGCGGAGGTTACTGTCTTATTGCAATGGCATTCTCATACTGGCTTATCGATATGATGAAATATACAAGAACGCTTTTGTTCTTTGCCATCATGGGTATGAATGCAATATTCATCTACCTTTTCTCGAATCTGGGAGGTAAAAATCTTCTTCGGGGAGCGGCCGATCCCTTTACATCAAGAATATTTTTCTGGATGGGTGATGCCGGTAAAAATGTAATGGTAACAATTGTTGTTGTCGCTATGGTGTGGTATATGTGTTATTATCTGTATAAGAAGAAGATATTTATAAGGTTATAGGCGAAAGGCTGAGGGCTGAGGGCGAATGGAATTATTATTTCTAATTCCCCTTTTGAAGAGCCTCCTGTCCCGCTTCGGAGGAAGGGCCAGGGAGAGGTTAATCATCAGGTTACGACTATTACGGTTTATAATTATACCACCCTGTTCCCCTTGTTGGTCTGGGAATTGGCTTTATGTTATAAAACATAATTTTCTCTGCATCTTCGCCATAAGGTCCCATAAGTTTTTCCTTGCCATCAGGTCCTATGATAAGAGAACAGCCTATACATTTCCAGTCTTTCCAGGGACCTTCGGTTACCGGCCCCACGTTACTGACAGAGGCAATCCACACCGAAAACTCCTTTGCAACCGGCATATAAGCATCCCTCCATGTCTGGCCATAGGGGTCCTTCTTATTATCATGATCAGAAGGAACAGCCCAGCTTGAGGGGGAAAGAATAACATCAGCGCCCATATAGCATAACGATCGCGCAAGTACATGATCAATAGCTGTCCCATCGGCACAGATCATTAGTCCTATCGTTCCCCATGGAGTTTTGCAGACATTCAATCTGTCGCCCTGGTCATAAACATCATGTGCGATATCGAGTTCGTTAAGCTTTCTGTGTTTGATCTGCAGATCACCTTTATTATCAATAATCACCGCTGCATTGTAAATTGCCGGGCCGTCTCTTTCAACAATTCCCGCACATAACCATACATTGTTCTTTTTTGCAGCTTTCGACAGAGTGCTGAATGCCTTCCCGCCCGGTATCGGACCGGCAAGCTCTTTTGCTGACGGATGAGTCCATCCAAGATCCATTACTTCAGGCATAAGTACAAAATCAGCTCCACCGGCTGCTGCTTCTGAAATAAGTTCAGTTGCATGAGACAGGTTTTTCTGAAGATCACCAGGTTCAACATACATCTGCACCAGAGCGAGCTTAAACTCCATTTTTTGATTCTGTCCATTCATATGAGATGAAATTAGAATCAAATTAATCAAAACTAGAAATATCTTAAGAAATTTCATGATTATAAAAGATTAACCGCAAAGTACACAAAGGTTTAACGCGAGGTACGCAAAGATTGTAGATATAAAATTCTTTGTGTCCTAAGTGCATTCTTTGCGCTCTTTGCGGTTAAAAAAGTCCTATTTTGTTACCTCCAGTACCTTCTTGATTATCTGGAAATTGACATCCGAACCAAATCCCTTTTCAAGCTCAGCTGCCGTTGCCTGATCATTCTTTGCTACAGCTGCAGCCCACTTCTGAGCAGGAACACTCGATTCAGCCATCTTCTTAATCATCTCATCAGCAGCAGCTTTGTTTCCCATATTATTAAGCAACCTGACTGTAAGAATATTACTGTATGAAGGACCCCTCCGACGACCTGTGAATTCAGATATTGACTTCTTAAGCGGTTCTGTTTCAGATTTACGGTTCATCTTATCGAGACAATAAATGTTAAGATAATCCTGTATCCTGGTATCAACTTCATAAGGCTTACCTACTCCAAGTTTTTCAGGCCATTCTTTTGATTTATCAATCATCTTTATAGCATCGGTGTATTTTTTCCTGGCTATGAGATCCATTGACATCAGTAGTGAAGCCTGCTCATAAATCACTTTTCCTTCTCTTGCGCCCTCACCAGGCAAAATGGTCATCCCGTCAAGGAGTTTAAGACTGTTGGCATACTGGCCATTGTTGATAAGAGCAACAACTTGCTGTACTTCTATAGCAGAATTACCTTTATATTTCTTATAAGCAGCAGTGGAAAGTGTAAGCATCGTCTTATAATCCTTTCTGTCGGAATAATACTGGATCAGCTTACTGGCAGCTCTCCAGTCATTCGGATCAAGACTTGACGCTCTCTGAAGATCGGCAAGCTGTTGAGCATCATCCATCGGAATCATCAGGGCAGCTCTTGTAAGGTAGAAGGGAGCATAGTCAGGCTCTTGTCTGCAGTCGCGGAGTATCTTTAAACCCTCTTCCCTGCGCTGTATTGTTATGAGATTCAGAGCAAGATAGTACCTGAACTTCCAGCTTTTATTATTCGAAACAGCCCATTCAAGCGGAGCAACATCCTCTGTACGGTAGGGAAAAACAAAAGCAGGCGACGCAACAGCTACTTCATTCAGCATGTTAACATCTTCTTTCAGCCATGCTTTCCAGAGTGTTACCAGTGGTTGTACAGGCGCCTTTTCAAGTACTGCAAATGCATCATCTTTAAGTCCAAGGCCATAATAAAACATCGCCAGCTCAAGATAGGTCTGGTAAGCCATCTCATTTGTGATAGTGGATGCAAATAACTTCAGATTATCTTCAGTTGGATTAAGGAGGTAATTCTCAAAATCAGCAAAATGGCTAAGCTGATCAACGCTCAGGATGTTCTTAAGTATTGCTTCTGCCTTTGCTTTTTCTCCCGACTTCCTGTAGAGGACTGCAAGAACCTGCAAAGCATTGAAATTGTATCTGTTATAATCCAGTGACTGGTTTGCATAATGCTCTGTAAGGGTTTTATTGTTCTGCATAAATTCAATGGCTGCCATCTGTGCATATGCTGTTGACCGGTATTCAGGTGCACGCGCAGCCCATCCGAGACTTTCAATAGCATCGGTAAGGTTGCCTTTTGCTAGGTATGTTATTCCTGCAAAGAAGTTGGCTGCCGGATGATACGTATCGAGCATCAGAGCATTATTGGCAAAATAGAGCGCTGAATCATAGCGCATTGACCGGTAATATACCTCAGTAAGAGCCGCCAAGGCATCAATATAAAGCGGATCTTTTTCAAGGCATTTCTTAAACATTTCTTCAGCCTGAACATAGTTTCTAGCCTCTTTTAACTCTGTCCCCTCCTGGTAGAGAGTGGCAGCTGTAACCAGGTTTTTTGGCATGGTTGATACGAAGGGGCGCTTGAGAACTTTCCGTGTTACAGGACTGTATTGCAGATCCATACCTTCAACAATCACCTCATAATCAGTATTATTGCTTACCGCAACAGAGGTCTTAAACACATCCATCGGCTTGAATGTCTTAATCTCGGAGAATACAACTTTTCCTCCTGATTTAACAATCACCTTGCCTTCTCCAAATACAAATGAGTTTACACCCAGCATAAGTTTACCATTTTCAACTGCAGCGTGCATAGCTCCCATTGGCGATACATCACTTATTCCTCCGATCTCCTTTACAGGGAACCATATCTCGTGCCACCTGTCTGTAAGTCCCGGATTAAACGGGGTCTGTGAGATTGGAGTCTTGAATGCAGAGGTGCCGCCATACTGGTTGTGCATACGTCCTGCCTGGAACTCCATATACTGTCCATCAGAATCGGTAAGAAGATCTTCCCATATTCCTCCATCTCTTGCAAGTGACCAAAGCCAGAGCTTATGTCCGGGCACCTCATCATACAGTGCCCAGTGGCCATAGCCAAAGTTGGAATTATGATAATATCCACCCATGAAATCGTTGAATTCACCAACAACATGGTATGATTTGCTCGATTCAAAATTGTTGTTCTTATACCACGACACATCACGGCCATCCTCATTTACAGGCCAGAGGCCGAACTCGCCGCCGTGGCCGATTTCTCCCGCACCGGGATACTGAAACTCAAGATCATCGGTAACAACTGCAGCGCCTGTCATCCAGTTATAATAAGTCTGGTTAAGATTTGTAGGATTTATCCACATGGCATAGGTTTCGAAATATGCCTTATCCTTTGGAAGCCGAACCTCAACATACCATTTTGTACGAGACGGCAGATCGTAGTTTCCGACAATGCAGCTTACGCTTCCGTCGGAATTCTCAACCATCTTGTAATCGACCGGGACACAGGTTGACGGGTTATGCCCGATAAAACCAAAGTTCAGCTCAATACCGCCTGAGGTCCATGGTCCCCGCATCGAAATGTTCCGGTATTTCTGCACCTCGTTACGGTAAATGAACTCCTTACCTGTTGATTTTTCTATTGCGCCCCACACTTTTCCCCCGTCAGAGGGCATCACCCAGACCTGGACATAATCATTCTCAAGTTTGACTACATCCCATTTCTGAACTTTACCGCTTACAGAATACCCGTTAAACGAAAAATAAGGATAGATCTCGTCTCTTCGTTCAGTAAGGATAGGAACAGGATTGGGATCGCCGTAGGGATAGGTTAGTATATCTCTCTTTTCCAGCATTATGGAAGCTTTCTGCCCTGGGAGCAGCTGAGGAATAACCAGTAATGCGATAAGTAAAAAATTTTTAAGCATGACAAATTAATTTAAGGTTATAGATTTTAAAAAATTAAATCCCGGTTTAAGTTTTCCCAAATGTAACCAAGAAAAATAAATTTAAAGCATATTTATAGCATTAAAGAAATGTTGTATTGATCAATTATTAATAAAGAGAGGGCAGAAATTATCTGAAGAAACCGAAGAAAATAATTAACTATCTTAGCATTGACAATTTTCAAAAAAAGTTTCACTGCAAATGAAAATTAACGCTTCAAAAATCATTATCTCCAGCATCATGATGATACTGGTCCCATTCTTTTCTTATGTAAATGCTGCCGAACCATCTTTGTACCAATCTTCCGGGCGTATCAGGATTGCATCATGCCAGTTCCCGGTTTCAGCTGATATAATGTCGAATTACCGGTTCATTGAAGCTCAGATGATTGAGGCAAAGCTTAAAAAAGCTGATGTGGTTCATTTTCCAGAATGCGCCCTTTCCGGATATCCGGGAACAGACATGATGACGATGGATAGTTTCGACTGGACACTCCTGCACAGGATGAGTGATTCAGTTATGGCAGCAGCAAAAAAACTTAAAATATGGGTTATAATCGGTTCTCTCCATCAGCTGAGCGGAAATAATAAGCCTCATAATTCCCTGTACGTAATCAATGCTGATGGATTATTAACTGACAGGTATGATAAGCGATTCTGTACATCAACCGACCTTAAATACTGTTCTCCCGGAGATCATTTTGTGACCTTCAGTATTAACGGTGTAAAATGCGGCCTGCTGATATGTTATGATATAAGGTTTCCTGAGCTCTACCGCGAATACAGGAAGATCGGATGCGATCTCCTGTTTCAGTCATTCTACAATGCAAGGGCCGATAAGGGGAGCATCCATCCATACATAATGCCTGTTTCTGCCCAGGCTCATGCTGCAACAAACTATTATTACATGTCTCTGACAAATTCTTCAACAGCCGAGAGCTGGCCCTGTCATTTCATAACGCCTGACGGACTAATTCAGAATAAGCTTCCTGTTAATATGCCAGGGATACTAATTTCAGATGTTGATATTGCAGAGAAATATTATGATGCCAGCAGGGAATACAGGAACGATGCAATGAATGGAAAGCTTAACAGCGGTACAACAGTAGATGATCCATTGTCATCAGATAGAAAAAGAATTTACTTTCCATAGATAGAAATGAGCAGATTTACACTCAGTGATCTTGCAAGTCTTTCCGGGATCAAGTCTGACACAATAAGGATATGGGAGCGACGCTTTAATTTACTGAGCCCCAACCGTACTCTTACCAACAGACGCTGGTATGACGATGATGACCTGAAAAAGATCATCAATATATCTGTTCTTTACCGCAATGGAGTCAAGATCTCAAGGATAGCGGCTCTGGATGATAATGAGATAATAGAAAAAGCTTACTCCTTCTCAGGGGGATCCGGAACTACCGGTGATCTGACAGGCTTTCTGGTAATTGCGATGAACCATTTCGATGAGAAAGCTGTGAATGAGATTATACTCAGATCTGTTATTACCAGGGGATTTGAGAAGACAATCACTGAAGTTCTGTTCCCTTTCCTGAAAAAGGTTGGAATATTGTGGCAAACAGGAGCTATTGATCCTTCAACGGAACATTTTATAACCGCTCATTTCCGTCAAAGACTTGTATCAGCTTCTGACTCCCTTCATTCTGTGACGACTGAAAACCCAAAAAGGGTCCTGATGTTCCTTCCCGAAGGGGAATACCATGAGCTTGGACTACTTTATTATTCCTATGCAGTTAAAAAGAAAGGTCACCATGTTCTATACCTGGGGCAATCAACTCCTTTTGATTCAGTCATTTCAGCTTCTGGGTCATGGAGCCCTGATGCGGTTATTACCGGAATCCATACACAACTTTTCACTCCTGAACCCGGAGAATACCTTACAAAACTCTCCGCTGAACTGGGCAGACAAAAGATATATGCCGGCGGAATTTTGTCTGATTATGCCAGTAAGCTGAATCTTAAAAATATATTGCCACTCAGAACAGAAGATGACCTTGATTCTTTAGCCCTGTCAGGTTAAAATGTAATCGATCATGTTTGTAACATTTTTAAATTTGTAATTATTTTATTTATTAACCACTTAGATGTTGCCAGGTGCATTAAAGCTCCGACGCAATAAGTATTTCTGCCACCAGGAAACAAAGACAAAAAGGTTCACTGACATTCAAACATTTTACTATAATAAGTACTAAACCAAAAATATCATGTCACTAACAGAAAAAATATCCGCTGATCTGATCAATGCTATGAAATCGAAAGACAAGGTTGCCCTCGAAGCAATCAGGGCAGCAAAAACAGCATTTATACTTGCAAAATCAGAGAAAGGTGCTGAATCGGTATTAACTTCAGATGAAGAACTAAAAATAATTCAGAAGCTTGTAAAACAGAGGAGGGAATCGGCAGCGATCTACAAAGATAAGAACAGGCCTGACCTTTATGAGAAAGAGGTTGCGGAAGCAGATGTTCTGGAGAAATACCTTCCGCCAAAGATGAGCTACGAAGAACTAACAACAGTAATCAAAGGTATTATTGAAAAAGTCGGGGCAAAATCACCTTCTGATCTGGGAAAGGTGATGGGTGCTGCTACAAAGGAACTGGCAGGTAAGGCTGACGGGAAGGAGATATCTGCAATAGTAAAACAGTTGCTGGAATAAGTAATGTAGAGGCTGTAGAAGCTGTAGAGGCTTGAGAATGTCAGAATTAGGAAAAGCATTAAACCCTTTATAGCCAATAAAACCTCTACAGCCTCTAAAGCATTTATCGCCTTCTTCAGGAAAGAGCTATTCCTCCAGTTTATCTAGTATATTCTGTGGCAGAGATTTGGTGGTTTCGGCTCCCAGTTCTTTTATCCTTTGTATCCTTCCGATAATTGTATCTCCCTTTTTCTTTGATTCATAAAGCTTATTCATCGCATTTGAATATTCCGATTTTGCATCATCGAGCTTTCTGCCAACTGCAAGCAGATCTTCAATAAAACCTGTAAACTTTTCATAAAGTGCCCCGCTTTGCCGTGCTATCTCAAATACGTTCTTCCTCTGCTTGTCCTGGTTCCAGATAAAATTAATTGTACGCAGCGTTGCCAGGAGCGTTGATGTACCCACCATTACAATATTCTTCTTCAATGCTTTGTCAAATAATGAAGGGTCCTCGCGCTGTGCTAAAGCCATAGCCGGTTCAATAGGCACAAACATAAGGACATAATCGGGAGGATTTATACCATAGAGCTTCTGGTAATTCTTATCCCCCAGCTCCCTTATATGGTTAAGAAGATCATTAAGATGCTGTTTCAGAGCTGAAGCTTTAACATTATCATCATCAGAGTTAAAGTAACGCTCATAAGCCACCAATGATACTTTTGAATCCACTATCAGTTGTTTCTCATCAGGCAGATTTATAATATAATCGGGACGAAGATTCTTTCCCTCTTCATCCCTTATCGACTCCTGCTTACGATAGTGAATATCTCTCTCCAGCCCTGCCTTTTCAAGGATCATCTCAAGCTGCACCTCTCCCCAGTCGCCAAGCATCTTCTTGTCACCCTTAAGGGCATTTGTAAGCTTATGAGCATCATCGCTCACCTGCTGGTTAAGTTTTACAATATTCTCAAGCTCCTTCTTAAGTGAGATTCTCTCGCGTGTCTCATCCTTATATACCTCATCAATCTTGCCCTCGAACTCTTTTATCTTCTCTTTCAAAGGATTAAGCAGATTGCCGACACTCTTCTCATTCAGCTCAAGGAATTTTTTGCTTTTCTCCTCAAGAATATCATTTGACAGGTTTTTAAATTCAAGTGAAAATTTTTTGTGTATCTCTTCAATCTCCTTCTTACTTTCAGTGAATTTTTCTTCAATATTTTTCAGGTTGGCTGATAATTCAGCAACACGGGCATTAAGGGCGATAATGGTATTCTCCTTGTCGCTGTTTTCCTTCTTTTCCTGGTTAAACAAATCGATAGCTATATACCTGTTGTTTACTTCCTCAACAGAAATACCTCTCTCCTGAAACGCCTTCTGGCGGATGAAGAGCCAGCCGATGACAGCTCCTGCCACAAGCCCTATTGCCAAAAAGACCATTTCCATAAATAATTGATTTAAAATTCTTTATCGATAAATAAATGTCGTGTTTTCAATAATTGAAGATAATAATAAAGATTTGAAGTAAGAACATTTAAACTTATGAATGTTGAATACAGAACTTCTTAATTCTTAGTTTGTTTGTTCTGAATCAGACTGTTCAACATGAAATATATCACATAATTATTATCTTTGGTTTGATACAGAACCTGGTGAAATGAATAATATACTGAATCAGATCGAGACCATTAAGAATCAGCCCCTTAAGGATAACCTCAGCCAGGTTATTGAAAATGCTTCTACCCGGCTTCAGGAGAACGACTATAATGACCTTTCAGGGGAATTTGCATACTACTATTCTTCACAGCTTGGGAAAGAGGTATTTCCCGCAATCAAAAGGATAAGTATACCTGCAAACGGAGCCAGTGATCATCCAGGCAGTGAAGCACAACCGAGAGTTGTTATAATCGGCGATATTCACAGCGATTTCAATTCACTTAGTTCTATCCTCAGAAAACTGGCAGCCTCATTCTACGACTATTTATCAAAATCAATTATTATTTTCTGTGGTGATTATTCCGACAGGGGACGCAGGCCATTTGAAACTCTCAGGCTGCTTTATGCGCTGAAAACACTTATGGGAGAAAGGTGTATCCTCCTTAAGGGCAACCATGAGATCATAAAATACTCATGCTCAATGTTACGTCCCACTTTCTATCCAGCCGATACTACCATTCTGATGAACAGGATGCTGACACCTGAGGTAAACAACCTGTATTTCAACTACCTTTTAAGGCTTCCCTACCTGATATCCCTTAAATATCCAGGGAAAAAATACCTTATCTGTCACGGAAGTATCCCAAGGCACGATTTTGTCGGATACTTTAACGAAGAGAAGCTGCTGGAATTGTTTCTGCCTGCAAGCGATCAGTCAAACGAGGGAATCATGCTGAACCAGATGCTCTGGGGTGACCCGGGTGATAACAGCTCTGTATTCAGAGGTTCGGAGATCCGTTTTGAGTTCAGCAAGACCGAGTTTCTGGAGTTTATAAACAAACATGGTTATGATATCATGATAAGGGGACATCAGCCGGTAGATAAAGGAGTTATGATCTGCTACAATAACCGGTTGATATCACTCTTCTCCTCCGGCGGACACGGCAACGAAGATTCAAGTTACCCTGATGACGTTGGCAGCCCGGCATTCGTTGTGCTGATGGAAGATGGAAAAATACTTTTTGAAAAGGTATTCGGAAAGCCCGGGAAGAAATGGTGAGAGGGTGAAGGGGTGAAAATTTCTCCCTCTCTCCTCTTCTCCCACTCTCCCCTTCTTATTTTTTATAGTTCCTTTTTGTTCTGTCAATAACATCCAGCAATCCATTCCGGAATGAGTCACTACCCAGCTGCCAGAACATTATACCCCCGAGGTTATTATCAATTACATACTTTGTTTTCAGTTCCACAGACTTTTTGTCATCAAAAGTGACGAAAATCCGTTTCTCCCTGTTATACATCCAGGGAGCCTGTGCTATACTGTCCCAGTGGTAAACAAAACCGCTGTCAGGAGAAAGCTCCGCCTGGAAATTTTTAAATGAGACTCCTCCCTTGTATGTGCCTGGCATATAAAGTCCGTCATTAAGATAGCTGACATCTTCGTAAGCTCTCCCGTAAAAGGCGGCACCAACAATGATCTTACTTGAAGGGATTCCCATTTTCAGCAGGTATTTCACACACCAGTCTACGGACCTTTCCTGACCAGGTGTCTTGAATTGTGCATACTTCCCCGATATTGCATGAAGCTTGTCAGGTGTTGAATAAAGAGCAGTATGATGGTATGTGATTTTTGCATCGTCACCCAGGGCCAGATGACGATACTGAGGCAGATCGGGGCGGTTCTGGTAACTGCCAATGTCGTATGTCATCAGGTTTACATAATCCATCATCTTCATAACCTTCTCCCACTCCACAACCTCCTCAAATATTCCTTCATGTGCACCGGCTGCAAAGCTAAGTTCCTTACCCGGATTATATTTTCTTATTGTTTCAACAAGCTTTGTAAAATTAACCTTATCGGCTGGAGAATATTTCTGGTCAACAAAATGCTCTACAGTTGGAAACTCCCAATCCAGATCGAGACCATCGGTACCAAAATACCTGTGTGTCTCACTTATCGACTGTGCGAACTCAATACGGCCCTGTTCAGTGGAAAATGCATCAGAACATGTTTTACAGCCACGACCTCCTCCAAGTGAAAGTATCACCTCCAGCTGCGGATTAACACTTTTAAGCGAAACCATCTTCTTAATAACAGATGAATCGTTTTTTGTAAGACTGAAGCGGTTACCCTTAATCTGCCCGAAGCAGAAGATGATATGTGTCATCTGCCTGACATCATATTTTTCTATCGGATCTGCCGGACCTAGGTAATATGCAAGTACCCTTATACCATCCGTGGGCTGTGAATAACTACCAATTAAAAAAGTGCCCAGAAAAGAAATTATCATCAATCTTTTAATAAGGTTGTGTCTCATAGCGATTTTAATTTTGTTATTTCTCTGACTAAAAAAGTGAAAGACTATCCAGTCATAAATGTACTAAACTCCTAAGTTAAATTATTCCCCGGTATATTTACAATCTGTATTGCTGAATCAAATAAAACATTGTCCTTAAACACTTAAACCCGCTGAACTTATTATCGCAGCCTTAAAAGAAATCACTCGCCGCCGGACTAATTACCAAATACCGCTTCACTATTACGTTCTCTCCCATTTTCCCATTTTTCCCATTCTCCCATTCTTCCTTTTTCCCTCTCACCAAAATTTCCTACCTTTCTGACAACAACAAAATAATAACTCCATGACATACTCCGGTTCAATCCCCCCATACATGAAGGCTATCTTCCTGGATAAACCAGATGGCTTGCTCATTGTGAAAGAGGTAAGGACACCTGTTCCGGGACCGGGGGAGGTACTGGTAAAGATGAAAGCAGCACCTGTCAATCCTTCCGATCTTGCAAGGATAAAGAGAAGTGATAATAACTTGGAAACATTTATACCGGGACTGGAAGGAAGTGGAGATGTAGTAGCTGCAGGGAAAGGGTTTTTGCCGAGGCTCTGGATGGGGAAAAGAGTTGCCTGTTCTGCAGAATACGCTACAAGTGGTACATGGTCTGAGTACATGGTTACAAAAGCAGGGAAGTGTTTTCCTCTTAATGCAAAGGTTGATTATGATCAGGGGTCAATGATGCTGGTGAATCCGCTTACGGCAATAGGTTTCATTGAGATAGTCAGGGCTCAAAGGCACAGGGCAATAATAAATAATGCAGCAGCAAGTGCCCTGGGAAGAATGGTAGAACTGCTCGGAAAAAAGCATAATATTCCTGTAATAAATATTGTCAGGAGCAATAAACATCTGGAGAGACTGACCGGCTCAGGATCAAAATATGTTCTCGACAGTTCAGCACCTTCATTCATCGACGATCTCGGAAAACTATCACACGATCTGAATGCAACAATTCTCTTCGATTCAACATGCAGCAGGCAAATTGAGAAGATGACTGGGGTGATCCCTTATGGCAGCTCTGTGATCATCTACGGCAACCTGACAGGCGAAGAAAATATAATGATAAATCCGAGGATACTTATCGATAAGGACATCAGGATATCTGGTTTTTACGTGGGAGCCAGGACAAAGGAGAACAGCCTTTTTAAGAACATCATGAATCTCAGGGAGGTAAGCAGGCTGATGCGATCAGAGATGAAGGTCAGTATTCAGGGACGGTTCCCTCCTGACAGGGCACAGGAAGCCATAGATACCTATCTTGCGAATATGTCGGCAGGGAAAGTTTTAATTGTAAATGATTGAGAAATAATAAATATAAATCATATCAGAATGAATAAGATAAACATCCTCCCATCACTCTTGATCTTAATTTTATTATCCGGATGTCTGGGTGATAAACAGAATATGCGTATTATTAGAAAAGTCGGAATTCAGCCTGACAGCAGCATTCTTGTGCCATCCAACCAGTTATTGCGTCCGGCAGGTTTCCAGGTTAATCTTCCGGGCCGGCCTGTCGATCTGGCCCTGACTCAGAATGGAAGGTTCCTTCTTGTTAAAAACAAGGCAGACCTTGATATGATAAGAATATCCGACAGAACTGTAATTCAGTCACTGCCTTTTGGAACTAACGGAGCTTCATTTACCGGTATATGCCTCTCTCCCGATGGTAAAAGAGTATACTTAACTGATGCCAGAAACCAGGTATGCATTGCAGAAATTGACAAAAATAATATAATGCAATGGAGTAAACCTGTTGTTTTACCTGCTCCTGATATCGGAGGATCACCGGCACCAGGGGGATTGACCCTTAATGAAAAGGGCGACAGGATATTTGTCACACTAAGCAGGAATAATTCCATTGCTGTAGTCAATCTTTCAAACAGATCTGTTAAAGAGATAGCTGTGGGCATTGCACCTTACGATGTCATTTGCGCATCACCATCAAAAGCATATGTCACTAACTGGGGTGGTCGCAGGCCTGATGTTGAGGAGTCAACTTACAACACTTCCGGCAGTCAGGTACTTGTTGATGGGGAAACAGGTATTGCAAACAACGGGACAGTTTCTGTTGTCGATCTGATACATGATCAACAGGTTAAGGAAATAGAGGTTGGGCTGCACCCATCAGGAATGGCACTAAGTCCTGACAGGTCAAAACTTTATGTCGCCTGTTCAAACATTGATATTATTTCAGTTATCGACACCGGTACCGATGAAGTTGTTGAAAGCATATCTGTACACAGGAAGGAGGGAACATTATTTGGTAGTTCTCCCAATGACCTTACTATTTCGCCCGACGGAAAATTTCTCTATGTTGCCAACGGGACAGAGAATGCTGTTTGTGTGATCAACACAAATAATCCTGCAAAGATTGAGGGCTATATCCCAACAGGCTGGTATCCCGGGTCTGTCATTCTCAATAAAACCGGAGATATGCTTTACGTAGCAAACATAAAAGGAACAGGATCCAGGAATCAACTTACTAACCGTAAGGGATTTAACTCGCATGATCATCTGGGGAGCATTTCAATTATACCGGTGCCGGGAAGTGATAAACTTGAAGAAATGACTGCCACAGTCGATTTTAACAACTCCTGGGCAGCTGGTGAAAAAGACAAAGCGAAAGTGTCAGGCAAAGAGAAAAGAGTCCCTGTTCCGGAATTACCCGACCAGACATCTCTTTTCAAACATGTTATTTATATCATAAAAGAAAACCGGACCTACGATCAGGTGTTTGGTGATATTCCCTGTGGAGATGGAGATACAAGCCTTGTGGAATTCGGATATGAAGTAACACCAAATCATCACAAGCTGGCAGAGACATTTGTGCTGCTTGATAATTTCTACTGCAGCGGTGTTCTAAGCGCTGATGGACACCAGTGGACAGATGAGGCTTTTGTTACTGATTACCTTGAAAAATCTTTCGGTGGATTCAGCCGTAGCTATCCGTATGACGGAGATGACGCCCTGGCCTATGCCAGTTCAGGATTTATATGGGATAATGTTCTTAAGCATGAACTGACATTTCGTGATTACGGTGAGTTCGTCAATGCCGTTATCGAACCTGAAGATGCAACATTCATGGAGATATACCAGGATTTTCTCGAAGGATCGGGCAAGATAAAGATTGAGGCTAAGGCAAATCTTGAACAGATAGACCCTTATTTATGCAGGACCTTTACGGGATTTCCTAACACAATACCTGATGTTTACCGTGCTGCCGAATTTATAAAAGAGCTGAAAGAGTTTGAGAAGAACGGGAACTTCCCCAACTTCATAATTATGCTGCTGCCCAATGACCATACATCAGGTACCCGTCCCGGAATGCCAACACCAAGGGCTTCTGTTGCCGATAACGATCTTGCACTGGGACGGATAGTTGAGGCTATATCTGAAAGCATATTCTGGAAAGAGACATGCATCCTTGTCACTGAAGATGATCCGCAGGCAGGTCTCGATCATGTTGACGGACACAGAACTGTGGGCATGGTAATAAGTCCTTATACAAAAAGAGGTGAAGTTATTTCAACCTATTATTCCCAGATAAACATGGTAAGAACAATTGAGGATATTCTGGGTATCCCTCCCATGAATCAGTTGGATCTTTCAGCAGGGCCGATGACCGACTGTTTTACAGGTAAAGCTGATTTTACACCTTTTAAAGCTGTGCCTAATAATATTCCCCTTGATGAGATAAATCCACCTCTGGGTTCTCTTTCCGGGGATCAGCTGTACTGGGCAAAAAGGTCTATGGAGCAGGATCTTGATGATGTTGACCGTATTGACGAAGATACCTTTAACAGGATAATCTGGCATGCAGTAAAAGGATATGACAGGCCATATCCTGATAACAGGAAATGACGCACTAAGAGAATATTTATGTAAATTATACGTTGAATTATATGAACCTCTTGTAATACTAACCTAGCCTGGAATCGCAATGAACAACTTACGTAACAGAATAATAATCCTGATGGCTGCCATGTTATTGGTTATAATGAAAGTTAACAGTCAAACGGCACTCCCTGAGGAACTTACTAATAACAGTATAGATGAACAGATAAACTATCTTGAGAATCGTACCCGCATCTATGAGAATTACCGCGCTATAAGGGAGGACATGTTCCAGAAGATCAACAGGAATATAAGGGATACTATTGCAGCTGACAAAAATAAAATAAATGAGCTGAATGATCTTACTTCAGCCTTAAGAGCCACTTACGATTCGCTTAACATCATTCTTGAGACCACTACCTCCAATCTGAATGAGATGACTGCTACAAAAAACAGTATTAAGGTTTTAGGCATGGAAGTTAACAAGGTGACATATAATACTATCTTGTGGACTATTATTCTGGTACTTGTTGCTCTCCTCTCTGCAGGATTTCTTGTATTTAAAAGAAACCTGTTCACAACCATCAGAACCGGGAAAGAGTTGCAGGAGCTTAAGGAGGAATTTGAAGACTACAGGCAGTCGACAAGAATTGCACGCGAAAAAATGCAGATCGATCACTTCAATGAGATAAAAAAGCTTAAGGGAAGATAAGTTCAACAAAACAGAATCAATACTCAGCATACTTCTCCATCAGCCACTCCTTCAAAGGCGACATTACAGAAATCTTTTCTGACCACCCGGGATCTGTCTCCCAGGCATAATCGAATATCACAGCGTTGAGTTCGTTAAGCGATAATGAACAATACATGTTGATTTGTTGTTAAATAAGGAAGATCAATTAGTTGATCAGTTTTGAATCACAAATTTCTTTAATACTAGTTCCTATGAAAACTAAAATGATTTATCTCCTGACCATAATCCCTCTGTTTACAGCGTGTAGTGCAATTGAGGATGCAGCCACAATTACTATTTCAACTGACCTGAAAGCGGATATTCCTGTTGTTGTCGTTTCATCCCCTGCGAAGTCGGGAGATCAGGTATTAGCAATCAATGCCATCGATTTCAGTAAAAGCCAGAATCTTATGCTATCAAGTAATACTGATATTGAGCCCTATCTCGATAAAATTAAAGATGTTAACCTTAACTCATTGGCTGTAACAGTCACAGGCATTGTTGAAGGTCAGACCATAAACACAGTTGCACTTGATGTGACAGGTGTAGGGAATATCTTCACGCAAACCGATATTACCATGACCAATAATTCGTTTACACCAACAATATCGGCTGAAATGCTTGATCAGGTTGCAGCGAAACTTATGAGTGAAAGGATGATCACTCTTACTTTATCAGGAAATGTCAGCGGACCAATGACATTTACAGTCAGCCTTAATTTTGATACTGATATAATTGCAAATGTCCTTAAATAATAAGCTTTAAATTGTATGGTGACCATGTCTGATCCATTTTTTTCAGTAATCATTGCCACATATAACAGAGCCAGGCTCCTGCAGAATGCACTCGACTCGCTTATTTCACAGACTACCGATGACTGGGAAGCAATTATTGTCGATGATGAAAGTAATGACGATACTTATTCACAAATATTACCTTACCTGAGGTCATATAAACAGATAAGGTATTTCAGGAAGACACACAGCGGTTGTGCAATGTCGAAAAATGCAGGGATATGCTTATCGGCCGGAAAGTTTATAACCTTCCTCGATTCTGATGATGAGTATGAAATGATTCATCTTGAATCGAGAAAAAGAATTCTTAAAGAGCATCCTTCAATACAATTTTTACATGGAGGGGTGAAGATTATCGGAAATCAATTTGTCCCAGACAGGTTTGACTATGAAAAATCGGTAAATCTTAGTGATTGTGTCATAGGTGGAACTTTTTTCATCGAAAGAGATACTATGTTCAGACTGAAAGGATTCAGGAAAATATCTCTGGGTGAAGATGCGGATCTGTATGAGAGGGCTAAGAACTCGGGGATATCAATAAAGGCGACAAATTTTCCTACATATATCTATCATCATGAAACAGATGATTCAATAACAAACAGACTACACCGTGAGAGCACTCTTAAAAGAAGAAATCAGGCTGTCTCAGTGGGTTAAACATTCTGGGTGGACAATAGATAGTCATTCGGTGGTCATTCGGTAGTCATTCGGTGGTCATTCGGTGGTCATTCGGTGGTCATTCAGTAGTCATTCAGTAGTTATTCGGTGGTTATTCAGTAGTCATTCGGTGGTTATTAGGTGGTTACCCGGGATTTATCCTAAATGACAACCAATGACGGCACGCAGTGCCAAATGACGCGAAGCTAATGACAGCCGCAGGCCAAATGACGACCGCAGGCCAAATCTCAACAAATGACAGCCAAAGGCATAAGAAATAATCCTACCTTTGCTTAAATATCGACCAGTCATGTACCAGAAAGATTATATTCTCCGTCTGATCGAGGAGATGACAAAATTCCTTGCTGTTTTATTCGGGTTGATGAAAAAAGGTGATTTTCAGAAAGCTTCAGAGCATCTCGAGAAAAGCTATTATGAACTATTGAAGAAGGATGCAGCATACTTCAGGTCGATACCTGAAGATAATCTTACCTATGACCTCATCGAAAAACACAACTATACCAACGGACATCTGGAAATACTGGCAGAGCTGTTTAATGCCGAGGCGGAAATTTACGATGCAAAAGGAGATAAAACAGGAAATCTGTCCTATTCACAAAAATCTTTGATGATATTCAGGTTTATCGACAACGAATACAGAACCTACTCTCAGGAGAGGCTGGATAAGATGTCAAGAATAGAGTCAAGGATAAGGCAGCTTGAAAGTAATTGAACTTTGAAGCTGAGTATGAGGTTCTGACCATAGTCTCCCGGTCTTTGTTAAGGTTGTCATCTACATGGGACTATTTACGTTTAATCTTCCTGTTACATTCTTTTTTAGATAACAAAGTTTATGTAGTTTTGATAGTTATGAGACAAGCTATTATGATTTCCCCGGGGGTAATCGAATTTCATGAAATTCCCGAACCCGGCCCCCTGGAAGACAACGAGATCTTACTGAGAATCAAAAAAATAGGAATCTGCGGTTCAGATATACATGTATTCCATGGAAAACATCCTGCCACACCCTATCCTGTTGTTCAGGGGCATGAATATTCAGCAATAGTTGAATCAACAGGCAGAAAGGTTACAAAAGTTAAGAAGGGGATGAAAGCCACTGCCAGACCCCAGCTTATATGCGGTGCATGCGGCCCCTGTAAAAAAGGAAGGTATAATGCCTGCCAGAATCTTAAGGTACAGGGATTTCAGGCACCGGGGGTGGCACAGGATCTGTTTATTGTGACTGAAGAGCGGATAGTATCATTCCCCGATAATATGACATTTGAAGAGGGCGCAATGATTGAACCTGCAGCGGTCGGAGCTCATTCAACTGACAGAACTCCATATCTTAAGGGGAAAAACGTGGTAGTCTCGGGAGCAGGAACAATCGGAAACCTTGTTGCCCAGTTTGCAGCAGCCCGGGGAGCGGCTAAAGTCCTGATAACAGATATCAGCAATTACCGTTTGAACATTGCCAGGGAATGCGGGATAGAGCGGACTCTGAATGTAAGGGACAACTCCTTCGAGGAGGGTGTAAAATACTTTTTTGGCAAGGAGGGTTTCCAGGTCGGTTTTGAAGCAGCGGGAGTTCAGCAATCCCTCGATGTTCTAATTCAATTTGTTGAAAAGGGTGGTGATATTATAATACTAGGAGTATATGCACAAAATCCTGTAGTCAATATGTTTTACCTGGGTGAGCATGAACTTAATGTTTTTGGCTCAATGATGTACAGGCATGAAGATTATTTAAATGCAATTGAAATGATAGCTTCCGGGAAGATTATTACGACTCCTCTTATAACAAGAAGCTTTCCTTTTATTGAATATCCTGAGGCATATAAATTCATTGAAGATCAGCGTGACAGAAGTATGAAAGTAATGATAGATATGTAATAAAAAGAGATGAAAAAAAGTATCAGGCTTAGCGGAAGTTATTTATTTGCATACATAAGCATAATTATTCTATTACTGACAGGATGCAGTTCCGGACAGGACAAAAATAAACCGGTACTGAATACAGCCGGTGATACTACTGTATTTGAGAGCAGAAAAGATCTGTCAGATATTAAAATCGGGTATTGTACTCCATCACTTAATGCACCCTTTTATGTAGTGCTTACCCAATATGTTCAGAAGTATTCCGAAGGTTATGGCATGAAGTTCGTTTCAGCCGACGGGCAGGATGATATAATAAAACAAATCACATCAATCGAAGATCTTATTGCGGCAGGCATAAATGTACTCATACTCAATCCGCTTGATCACAAAGCGCTGGTACCTGCTGTAAATGCTGCTGTTAAATCAGGTGTTCCGGTATTTATCGTCGACAGTGCTATAGATCCTTCAGCAAAGTATATTACATCTGTCCAGGCTGATAATGAGGGCAACGGGGAATTGATCGGAGAATATGTTGTGAAGAAAATGGGCAGGACAAAAATAAAGACAGCCCTGATCAGCGGTAGCCAGGGTAATCCGGTCGGAAGGGAAAAACGTCTTGGATTCATCCGCGGGTTTTCAGAGACTCAGTTAATGACACAGGGTATTGCTGATCTGACAATCGTTTCGCAGGGATGGGGAAACTGGACCAATAATGGCGGATTAAAAGCTATGGAAGATATCCTGGTGGCTAATCCTGATATTAACCTTCTTGTAGCCGAAAATGATGCCATGGCTATGGGTGCATTAAAAGCTATAAATGAAGCAGGCAAAGCATCAAAAATTTCAGTAGCAGGATTCGACGGGCAGAAGGAGGCATATGAACTGATAAAGGAGGGTAAAATAGAGGCAACAGCATTAAACAGTCCCGAAGAGCTGGCAAGGCTTGTTGTTGAGGCAGCAGTCAAATACCTGAATGGTGAAAGACAGATTGAAAAGATCATTTATACTACCCCGATACTGATCACAAAAGAAAATGTTGACAAATATTATGATCCTAAAGCTCTATTTTAATGAACAGGGTCGAACTCAGAGATATTTCAAAGTCATTTGGCGGGATTGCTGCTTTAAGGAATGTCACATTTAAAATACTGCCTGGTGAGATACATGCACTCGTAGGAGAGAATGGTGCAGGTAAAACCACACTCATGAAAATCCTCTCAGGGGCATACACAAAAGATACCGGTCATATCTTTATTGACAACCATGAAGTGCAGATCAGGAATACTCAGGACAGCAAGAGACTTGGCATCGGAATAATCTACCAGGAATTTTCGCTTGTCCCTGATCTGTCAGTCGCTGAAAATATTTTCCTGAATAAGTATGATATTACAGGTTTCTGGTTGAAATGGGCTCAACTGAACAGGCAGGCAGAAGAGCTGATCAGAAGTATTGGCTTCAGAATAGACCCTGCCATAAAAGCAGGCGATCTGAGCATTGCAGAACAACAGATCGTAGAGATAGCAAAAGCATTATCAGAAAAGGTGAGGATACTTGTCCTTGATGAACCTTCTGCAGTTTTGGGATCACATGAGATTCAAAAACTGTTCGACATATTGAAAAATCTTAAAAAAGAAGGAGTTGCAATAATTTATATCTCGCATCACCTGGGGGAAATATTCCAGATCGCCGACAGGATAACTGTACTGAAAGACGGAATATCAAGCGAAAGCTTACAAGTATCTGAAACTGACAGGGATTCTGTAATAAAACTGATGCTGGGAAGATCTCTTGATACGATGTTCCCATTGCGCAATCAGGCTACCGGAAAAGAGTTACTGAGAGCTGTTGAAATAAGAAGGGGAGATAAGGTAAAAGGTGTATCTCTTTCCGTAAGTGAGGGAGAGATACTGGGAATTGCAGGACTCGTTGGGAGCGGCAGAAGTGAAACAGCAAGGGTGCTTTTTGCAGCTGATAAGAAGGAGAAAGGAAGAATCTTTCTGTCAGGGAAGGAACTTGATATTCTCTCTCCCGGGGGGGCGGTTAAAAAGGGAATCGGAATGGTACCGGAAGACAGGAAAAAGCATGGAGTGATTCTTTCACTCAGCATTAAGGAGAATATCAGCATGACCAATTACAGAGAAGTCAGTGATATACTTGGGTTCATCAAATCCAAAAAAGAGAGGAGTATTACATCAGATCTGATAAAGAGACTTAGCATAAAAACTAATAACGAAAACAGGGAGGTTGGTGAATTAAGCGGAGGAAACCAGCAAAAGGTAGTCCTGGCAAAATGGCTGAATCGGAATTGCAGGGTGATGATTATTGATGAACCCACACGAGGTGTTGATATCGGGGCAAAGGTCGAGATATATGAACTAATTAACGATCTGGCTCAGAAAGGTGTGGCAGTTATTGTAATATCTTCTGAAACAGCTGAATTAACAGGTATCTGCGACCGGATAGTTGTAATGCGCAAGGGTGAAATCCGGGGTGAGCTGACGAAACAGGAGTTTTCTGAAGAGGAGATACTGCGTCTCTCCCTGGGTATAAATGAATCTTTTTCTGCAGGAGAAACGTCTGAGCGGATGAACTGAAAATGATAATGAGTCAAAATGAATGAATAAACCATGAACCTGAAAAAATATCTTCAATTCCTCATCAGGTATAATACACTATTTATATTCCTGATCATGCTCATAGTGTCGGCACTTGTGTCAGATGTTTTTTTTACCCCTGCCAACCTGTTCAACCTTGTAAGACAGGTTACTCCGGTTGGAATAATCAGTATGGGAATGCTTCTTGTGATACTTACGGGAGGCATCGATCTTTCAGTGGGTTCAATAGTGGCAATGACAGGAGTTTTCTGTGCTATGTTCACCCGAACCATGTCACTGCCTCTTGCCATAACTTTAACTCTGGTATGCGGACTGCTTGTCGGAAGCATGTCGGGCTACCTCGTCTCAATGCAGAAGATGGCTCCTTTCATAGCAACACTGGCATTAATGTCTGTCGTCAGGGGATTTGGCTTTATCTTTTCAAAGGGAGCCCCTGTTCTTGTTAATGAAAATTCTTCTTTCCTGACTGATTTCGGAAGTGGCAGTTTCCTGGGTTTTCCCAACCCTGCATTTGTTCTGGTCGCTGTGTTTGCATTTACTGCAGTTCTACTGAAGTACAATGTCATCGGACGTATTATTATAGCCATCGGCAGTAACGAAGAGGCTGTGAGGTTATCCGGGATAAAAGTCTCTGCATATAAATTCAGTGTATATGCTGTTTCAGGCATATTGGCAGCAGTTGCAGGAATCATTACAACAGCACGAACAGCAGTCGGTTCTCCTGTAATGGGGATTGGTATGGAGCTGGATGTTATTGCCACAGTGGTTATTGGCGGTGCAAGTCTGAATGGAGGCAAAGGCTCGGCTGTCAATACTCTTCTGGGTGTGCTGATCCTGGGTATGATTGGGAATATCATGAACCTGATGAATATTCCGGCATATTCCCAGCAGGTTATCAAAGGACTGATAATAATAGCAGCCGTACTGTTTCAACGCTTCGAGGTGCATAAGAAATAAAATCCTGTTACCTATGAACGAACCGCTAAAATTAAACGCTAAGGAACTCTCCCTCCTGCCCGTCGGGGTGACAATACCGACCTATGACAGGTCAAAGATTAAAGCCGGAATAGCACATATAGGAATCGGAGCCTTTCACCGGTCACATGAGGCTTTCTTCACCGATCAGGTACTCCGGCACAATAATGTTACTGACTGGGGAATCTGTGGGATAGCATTGCTGGAGACAGATAAGAAGATATTCAGTGTTTTATCTGACCAGGATGGCCTCTATACGTTGATGACCTCCAACCCGGAGGGTACTTTATCAGCCAGGGTAATAGGATCTGTTATCGAATATATTTATGCCCCGGATGATCCGGATGCCGCTATTGAAAAGATGGCCCATCCTGATATTAAAATCATTTCACTTACTATTACTGAAGGAGGATATAATTTCAGTGCATCAACAGGTGAATTCCTGATAAATGAACCCCTGATTCAATGGGATATTAAAAATCCCCAATCTCCAAAGACTGTATTCGGATATATAACCCAGGCTTTGAAGAGGCGAAGAGAAAGAGGGATACCCGGTATCACAATTCAATCATGTGACAATATTCAGAAAAACGGAGATTTACTTAAAAGGATGCTTACAGCCTACGTTGAGACTGCAGAACCAGAACTGAAAAGCTGGATCGGGGAAAATATTACATTCCCCAATAGTATGGTTGACAGGATCACACCTGTCACTACTCCTACAGATATTGAAACACTCAAGTCTGTGTATGGTTATGAGGACGGATGGCCGGTGGTTTGTGAACCTTTCATTCAGTGGATCATTGAAGATGATTTCCCTTATGGACGGCCAGTCTGGGAATCAGCAGGAGCACAATTTGTTACAGATGTTTCTCCTTTCGAAAAGATGAAGATCAGGCTGCTTAATGCGGGCCATTCTCTGCTTGGATTTACAGGAGCCTTATCGGGTTATACTTTTATACACGAAGTAGTTAACGACAGCCTATTATCCAAATTCCTTCGTGATTTTATGGATTATGAGGTTACTCCCATTCTTGATGAAGTACCCGGTATTGATCTCGATATGTACAAAGATAAACTGTTTGAAAGATTCGGAAATCCTCATATTAAGGATACTGTTTCGAGGATATGCGGTCAGAGCTCTGCCAAGATCCCCAAGTTTCTTTTACCCACCATAGTAGACCAACTCAGGAATGACGGTGTTGTGAAATATTCTGCCCTGGTTGTTGCAGCATGGTGTCGCTATTCTGAAGGATACGATGAAGCAGGGAATAAATACCCGGTTGAGGATGAAATGAAAGACATACTTCTTGAAATGGCCCGCAAATCGCATCAGGATCCTCTTTCATTTTTAAGAATTGAGACAGTTTTCGGAGATCTTATTAATTCGGAAAAGTTTACTGATGCTTACATTAATGCTCTTCAAAGTATGTACCGGATTGGAGTGGCAGCAAGTGTAAAAGAATGTTAATCAATCTGATCGACATGAAATATCTCACTGAGCTTTTCATGATCATATCCCTCTGTGAAATGCTGAGAAAAAGCCTCCTGAAGCCTTCTACTGGTTTTGTATTGCATCAGATTCCTTTCATATAAGGAATCATTTTTTCATTGCTACCTGCTATTGGGATTATTTTTATTTTACAGTTACAGTCACAAAAAAAACACTTCACTGTATCTCAAACGAAATCAAAAAATTAAATTTGATAAATAGTAATCACTAACCAGAAAATGCCAAAATGAAAATCCGATCATCTATCCTTACTTTGCTTTTTACCTTAGTATCCAGTATTTACACCTGTGCCCAGACATACGAAAAACCGAAAATATCCCTGATGATATGGGATGACAGGGCGATAGAGGGATCCGACAGGGCTGAATTACAGCTCTTCCAGATTGGAACCGTCAGGACTGACCTTGTTGTCAGATATGCAATCTCCGGTACAGCAAAAAACGGTTATGACTACAGGATAGGGAACAGCATCACAATGAGAAGTCAGAAGGCAACCCTTATAATTAAGCCTGTTGATGATTTTCTGACTGAAGGTGACGAGACTGTAACTCTCGCACTTCTGCCTGATGATGCCTATGACATAGATCCGGCAAATGCCGTAAAAACAATAATCATACAGGACAATGAGTTGCCTGATATTCAGTTTCTTCTACCCTCCTCCAGTCAACCTGAATCTGCCACAGCTGAAATAGAGCTGTCGTTATCAAAGAAAAGTGATACTGATGTCAGGGCAGATTACAAAATCCATGGTTATCTCATTCAGGATCCGGCTTCCGATTTCCGTAATGCGACAGGCAGTATAGTGATCCCGGCCGGGAGTACTGTTGCATCCATTCCACTTGACATTATGAATGACAATATTCCTGAAGATGATGAGACAATAATTGTTGAGATCGTAAGTGTGGCTAATTCGAATATCGGATTAAATGAGAAACACTTTTACACCATACTCAATGATGACGGAGATGTTCCCAGAAGCTCTGTTTATGACAAGATATACGGGATACTGCTTGGATCAAGAGGGGGATCTTCACTGGGCGCTGTTGTTGAGGGCGTTGGAGATATGAATGAGATTGAAAGACTCTATGGTGTATTTAACGAATTTCTGCCATGCAATCACTATGATGTCTACTGGTCGCATCCTGCAGGAGGCACTGAGGATGGAATAGAACGCCAAAAATGCATTAGTACCGCAATCATTGAGAAACAGGACAGGATAATTGCTGAAGACATTATGAAGGTTTGGGTCAGGGATCTTGAAATTAAGGATATGTATTACATGACACAACCTTATGATAAGATACTGCTGGCATTTACAAAATGGGGATGCAAGCCTGAGGAACTTCCAAAATCAAAATACGGAGGAATGCCATTCGACCTGGGTCATCATATACATCTTACTGCAAGGGTCTTCCATCCAATCCCGGCTATCAATGCCGGTGATCCGGAAGGTGCAATAAAGGATACTAAAGAGATCGGCAGGCTTTTCTATGAGGATATAAATGATGATGCTTTTGCCTGGGGCGGATTGTATAATGCTGCCATTGCTCTTGCAATGCTTCCGGAAGCAACTGTAGAATCAGTCATAAAAGACGCAATGAAATATGCCACTCCCGATATGAGAACAGAGATCGAGCATGGATTATCCATCGCTGCTAAATACAGTGATCCGATGGACAAACGCTTCAGGGAAGAACTGAACAGGATGTACGAGGATCCTGAGAGTCCGTATTGTGCTGAGAAGAGAATGACATCTTATATAGGTTCTTCAGTATACGAGAATGTCACCTGTGCTTTTGCCATACTGAAGGCATCGGGAGGAAATGTTGAGCTTGCAGTTAAGATTGCGAACAATCGCGGTCGTGATACAGATTGCACTGCGGCCAGTGCAGGAGGGCTGGCAGGCGCCCTGACCGGTATATCAACAGTGCCGCAGGAATGGATTGATTACCTTGAAAAAGGAACTCTGGATAATCCCTATACAAATTCCCACATACCAAACAGGGCAACTGCTCAGGCAATTTACAGGGCGCTTCAGAATAAGCTTCAAAGAATGGATACAGAGGTAAAAACCGCAGAAAAACGATACAGAAAAAAGCTTCCTCCTGAAATTGCCTATGAGAAAAGATACATTGACCTGATGAGGAAGAGCGATGTTTTATTCTGATTTAATGAACCCAAAAATCATAACATGAAAAAAAGAGAATTTATCAGGAAAGCAGGATTACTGACCGGATCAGTTCTGACGGTACCACTCCTGGGTATTGAGAAAGATGAACATACAGCCAGCAAAACCGGTGAAGCTTCAATGGCTCCTCTTAAACTTGTAATAGGGAGCGATCATGCAGGGTTTCCACTGAAAGGTCCGCTTATCAAGGTGCTCAAATCGTGGAATTATGAGGTAAAGGATGTAGGATCGTTCACACCCGATCCTGTCGATTTCCCGGATATTGCTCTCCTTCTGGCCGATGAAGTTCTAAGCGGACGTGCTGATCGAGGCATCATGGTCTGCGGTACAGGTGTTGGAGCCTCCATTGCCTGCAACAAGATACAGGGAATCAGGGCAGCGTTAAGCCACGATACATATTCTGCCCATCAATGCGTGGAACATGATAACGTAAATGTCATTTGTATCGGGGCACAGATAATCGGTCAGAGTATGGCAGAGGAGATACTTCATAATTTCCTCAGCGCTCAGTTCAGTACTGAAGAACAGTTCCGCCGCAGGGTGCAGAAACTTGATGCGTTTGACCTGGTACTGCCAAAAAAATGAAAGGAGGGAAACAACCATGAAAAAGTCACGATTAACCAAAAATGAGACTCTGAATCAAATTGACCATTCAGGGATGAAGAGAAGAGAATTCTTCAAACTCCTTGGTGGCGGCATCTTCATCTTCTTTCAACCCTGGGATCCCTTTGATTTTTTTGATACCCAGACTCAACAGAGGCGATCACTGCCATCTGATTTCAATGCCTTCCTTCAGATCACTGAAGACAGTACCGTTAAATGCTACACCGGAAAGATGGAGATGGGGCAGGGTGCTATAACATCACTGGTCCAGATAATGGCAGATGAAATTGAGGTACCGTTTGATAAGGTAAAGATGGTAATGGGCGACACCGACCTTTGTCCCTGGGACGGGGGAACAAACGGGTCGAGGACAATCCGTTCTTTCAGTCCTAATATGAGGGCTGCAGCTGCTGAAGCAAAAACAATATTAATGCAGCTGGCTTCAAACAAACTTCATGTACCTGTATCACAACTGGAGGCTAAAGACGGAATTATCAGTGATACAAAGAACAGCAAAAACAAAGTGAGCTACGGGGAGCTGGCAAAAGGGAGAAGGATAGAAAAACACCTCACTGGAAAACCTGATTTAAAAGATTACAGAAAGTTCAGGTATACAGGAAAACCATTTCTACATCAGGATGCCCGCATCAAGGTTACAGGAGAAGCAAAATTTACTGCAGATATTCAATTGCCAGGATTGCTGCATGCTCGAATACTCAGACCTCCATCACACGGAGCAAAATTAAAGACTGCAGATGTCTCCGAAGCTGAAAAGATAAAAGATATCAGGGTCGTAAAGGATGGCGATTTTATTGCGGTTCTTTCAGAAGATCGTTATAAAGCTGACAGGGCAATTGATTTAATTAAAGCAGATTATGCTTTTATGGAGATCGATGTTGATGACAAGACAATTTTTAACCGGATACTGAAGGCAGAATCTGTTGCCAATGTCATTGACAGTAAAGGCAATATTGAAACAGGAAAGAAAATTTCCGATACACTTACAGAATCGGAATTTCTTAACAGCTACGTGGCTCACTCACCTATGGAGCCTCATGCAGCTACTGCCAGGATAGAAGGTGATAAGATTACCGTATGGGTTTCAACTCAACAACCCTTCCGTGCCCAGGAGAGCATTGCCAGGGAAATGAATGTTCCTCTCGAAAAGGTCAGAATAATAACACCTTTTACCGGTGGAGGCTTCGGTGGCAAATCAGAACATGCCCAGGCCGTTGAAGCAGTGAGACTTGCAAAGATCACCGGCAAACCGGTAGTCGTTGCCAGAACAAGACAGGAAGAGTTCTTTTTTGATACCTTCCGCCCTGCAGCTGTCGTTAAAATAGCTTCCGGCACTGACAAATCGGGAAATATAACACTCTGGGATTTTAATACCTATTATGCAGGTTCAAGAGGGTCGGAGACTATATATGATGTCCCCAATTCAAGGACAACGGACTATGGCAGAGGACAGGTACATCCTTTTGCGACAGGAGCATGGCGGGCGCCCGGCAACAACACTAATACCTTTGCAAGGGAATCCCAGGTAAACATAATGGCTTACCAGGCAGGAATGGATCCCCTGGATTTTCGTCTTAAAAATCTTAAGGATCAGAAAATGAAAGAGGTACTAAAAGCTGCAGCTGATAAATTTGGATATACACCCGGGAAAAATCCGAGTGGAAGGGGCTATGGTATCGCCTGCGGAACAGATGTAGGAACCTGGGTAGCACATATTGCTGAAGTTAAGGTTGATGAAAACACCGGCCATGTACAGGTTATTCGTGTTGCCTGTGCACAGGATATGGGATTAAGCGTTAATCCGCAGGGTACAACAATACAAATGGAAGGATGTATAACCATGGGCATTGGTTATGCACTTACCGAAGAGATACAGTTTAAAGGTGGAGATATCAAAAACCAAAATTTTGATACGTATGATATACCTCGTTTCTCATGGGTCCCGAAAATTGATACCGTAATTATGGACAAAAAAGACCAGCCACCACAGGGAGGAGGAGAACCTGCAGTTATATGCATGGGGGCTGTTATCGCAAATGCAATTTTCGATGCAACAGGAGCCAGGTTGTACCAGTTACCCATGACACCTGAGAGGGTGTTTGCAGCAATGAAGAAGGGAAACTGAAGAGCTTTATATTCGATTTAGCAGTTTCCCCTTCGGAGAGCCTGTCCCGCTTTGGCGGGAGGAACGAGGTTCGCGATGATCAGGCTCTATTGATTAACCGCACTGTCCTGGCTGGTAACCAAAAGTCAGCCGCATCAGAATACCCATGATTCCCTTCCTGATGGCAATAAATTCCGTTTCATATTGTTTAAAAATGTAATTTAACAGGATATAGATGGAAGCATCTTATTTTGAAGAATTGAAACCAAGTAAAAGAAATATTTATGAAAGATGTTAAAACAATCATTATTCGTAAAGTATGTCAAATGCTTTTTACAGCTATTTTTTTAATCATATTCGTTACCGGTAGTTATTGTCAGAAAAAGGATTATAAAGGAGTTCAGGTATATATTACTGCAAAATCAACCTCTCAATTATTATCCAATAGTGGTTTCAATGCTTTTGAACCATTGGAACAACCTGAGGAGCATTTTCCAACAATAATGATCGATCCTCATAAGACGTTCCAATCCATCGAAGGTTTTGGCGGAGCCTTTACTGATGCTGCTTCAGTTACATTTGGAAAGCTGCCCAAAGAGTCCCAGGAGATGATCCTGAAAGAATGCTTTGATCCTGCAGAAGGAAACGGATACACATTATGCCGTACAACAATTCACAGCAGTGACTATTCAGATGAGATGTATACCTATGACGATGTTGCCGGAGACAAAGATCTGAATCATTTCTCCATTGAACATGATATGAAATACCGCATACCATTTATCAGGAGAGCTCAGAAAACAGCAAAGGGGAACATCAGGTTTTTAGCTTCACCATGGAGTCCACCTGCCTGGATGAAAACGAATAATGACATGCTGCATGGAGGAAAACTGAAAAGTGAATATTCCCAGACATGGGCAGCTTATTTTGTTAAATACATCAAAGCTTACGAGAAAGCCGGAATTCCGATATGGGGCATAAGCGTACAGAATGAAGCGATGGCTACTCAGGTATGGGAATCATGCATTTATACGGCAACCGAAGAAAAGGACTTTGTGCGAGATTACCTGGGACCAACATTCAGGGAAGAAGGATTATCAAATGTCAAAATTCTGATATGGGACCATAACCGAGGTATAATATATCAAAGGGCCCAGATTGCATATGAAGATCCCGAGGCATCAAAATATATCTGGGGAACTGCCTTTCACTGGTATACTGGTGAGCATTTTGACAATGTCCGTATTGTTCATGATGCCTTTCCGGATAAAAACCTGCTATATACGGAGGCTGGATTGGGTGGTTCATGGTCCTCGGCCCTCTTTCTTGCCAAAAACATGATCAAGGACTTAAACAACTGGTCTGTCGGTTATATATTCTGGAACCTGATCCGGGATCAGAACGGTGGTCCGAGGCATGCAGGAGAGATTTATCCACCATCATCGCAATACAGGTCAAATATTATATCGGCTGATACAAATACAGGAGATGTTACATTTAATCCGCCACATTACATCTTCGGACAGTTCTCCAGATTTATTAAACCGGGGGCCAGGCGGATAGCAACCACCTCAAACAGTGATGATTTTATTGCAACTGCATTTGTTAATCCCGATGGAAAGGTGGCTGTAGTAATTCTTAACCTGAAAGATGCTGATCAGGCTCTTTTGCTTTGGGTAGAAGGCATGGCAGTTAAGCTTCAATGTCCGGCTGAAGGGTTAATGACATTAATTTTGCAATAACTTACAATCAATAGCCTTCTGATGACTCCTGAATAACTATTGAATGAATTTTGAATGACATACGACGCAAGGTGCACGACACGTGGTACGCTGTGCAGGATATGAGAAATCTTAACATTAATTGCTTATTTTTAAGACACTTATTCCGGACATTGTTAACGGAACCGAATATGAAAAAGATCGAAGAACTAACAGATAACAGTACCATCGAATGGCTTCTGGAAAAGGAGAATTCTTCTGTGAGATATTTTACGCTGACACATTTGTTGAATAAAGCGGAATCGGACAAGGAGGTAGCGGAAGCAAGGAAGGATATTATGACTACCGGTATTGTTCTGTCAATTCTAAGCAAACAGAATGAGGGAGGTTACTGGGGTGATCCTGAAAGATTCTATACTGATAAATACCGGGGTACCGTATGGCAGATGATGATCCTGGCAGAACTTGGTGCTGATGGTAATAACCGGCAGATACAAAGGATGGCTGAATTTATCCTTGAAAACTCGCAGGAACTTGAGGATTCCGGGTTTTCTTACCGCAGAAGTGCAAAGACAGGCGGTGGTATTGCCAGTGGTGTGATTCCCTGTCTTACAGGTAACATGGTCTGGAGCCTGGTAAAACTGGGGTTCATTGATGATTCAAGAGTAAAGAAAGGCATTGATTGGATATGCAGATACCAGAGAGCGGACGATGTTGTTGAGAAAGCTCCTTCCGGGCCACCTTATGACAGGTATGAAATGTGCTGGGGGAAGCACAGCTGTCATATGGGCGTGGTAAAATCACTGAAAGCGCTGGCTGAAATACCTGAGGATAAAAGAGACCGGGTTATCAGGGGAAAAACAGGGATGCTTGCTGAGTATTTTCTGGTTCACAGGATCCACAAGAAAAGTCATGATCCTGAAAAAGTCTCGAGACCCGGATGGCTGAAACCGGGATTCCCACTTATGTACCAGACGGACATACTCGAGATACTTGATATTCTTACCAGTCTAGGTTATAACGATCGCCGTATGGATGAAGCAGTGGGATTACTGCAGGCAAAGCAGAATAAAGAAAAGAGATGGAGGCTTGAGAACTCGTTCAATGGAAGGATGATTGTGAACATTGAGAAGAAGGGCAGTGATTCAAAGTGGATAACGCTGAAGGCGCTGAAAGTACTGACGAAATACTGATTCAGTTCTGCCTGGCCAGGAATGCAAGGAAGGGTGCAGAAAAAACTATTTTTAACCACTGAGACACTTTCTCATAGCATCCGTCCGTTTTAGGGTCTTATTTTTTTATCGGTCTAATACCTGTCGTATTTACCGTCAATTATCACCTCCTTCACTGCCTCAAGATAGCCGAATCCGTTGAGCATGTCGGGTAAAAGGTAGCTGCCTTCGACCCATTCGTTCCATGCGTTAATGGTTATAAGTTTGGGCTGTTCGGGATGGCTGTCGGCATATTTTTTCGCTCTGGCAAGCAGGGCAGCAAAACTTTGGGGTGTGTTGTGGTAGTGTACCACATCATGGATTCCTTTTGCCGGGAAACGCGGTGTATCGTCCCATCCTATTGACACGCAGGGGAAAACCGGTACATCAAGCAGAGAATCCATTTGTTTCCTTATCTTAATGGAATTTGCTCCATATGTAACATAATCTTCATCAAGTCCTCCCATATTGTACATGGCAATACTGTTGCAACCCAGTGCTTTCAAATCGTTTGCATATTTTCCGGCTGCCGCTTCCGACATTATGGAACCACCACCCTGGTTTCCCTGGATATGCAAGCCGGAGAAACCGGCCTTTTTCACTTCATCGCGAAAATAATCCAGAGCCTTGCGGGTCTCTTCCACACTGCCGTCAAAGCTTTCCAGCAGTTTGTTCATGCTGAAGATAGAGAATACCGGTTCACCATTAATTTTAAAATAGTTCGGTCGCTTGAAATACTGGTTTATGACCCTGTCCACGATGATCTGATAGTTTTTCCAGTCAACTTTAGCATGCCAGAGGATATCGGTATTATCCTTGTAGCGGTGAACGTTCCAGTAATTGTATTTCACGTCATGGTTAGCCCACATTATATAAAACTGCATTTTTTCGTTGTTCCTTGCTTTCAGGAAACCATCATTAAGGGCGCTCTCAAGAAAAGGACCCTCATCATACCAGTACCAGTCGTAAATAAATATATTGACACCATGATCAGTAGCCACATCTATCCATTTTTCCACTACTTTAGGATCGTTGTCCAATTCGTAACCCCAAAGCGGCTGACGGGGCTGGTAGTGTCCGTCGAAACGGGGATTGCCCTTTTTAATCACCTCCCATTCGCCGGTGCCTTCCGGCCACAGCTTCTCCCTGCCTAACGAATCGTTATGGCACGACGGCCAGATATACGCTGCCACATAATAATCGCTTTTTGCCGGTTTCTCTTCCTGCTGAGGTGACTGAACATCTGATGAACATCCGTAAAGAATAACCATCACTATCAGAGCCCTGAATATGAAAATTGCTTTTCCCATTGGTATAATTTTTTTATCAATTTGATTAAGGTTATCGTAACATAGAATTTTAATTTTTTTACTCACAGGTAAAGTCCCTGCACAAAGTATAGAATTTCCTTGTCAAGATAATAAAAATTGTGTGCAGGAGTAAGTCCTTTAATAACTAATTGAATTGCCAATAATTTGCATAACAGGCGACCGGCCTGGTTAAAAGCTTCTGTCTTTGGGCACCGGGTGGCTTTCTTAATAAAGATGTTTTCCAGGGGTCCACCCGCTCTTTTTCAGGTATCGGTTACCCGATTCAACAGCACCATCCTCCATTTCTGTCCCCATTGAATCATTCCACCTGTTAAGAAACCCGAAGAGAGATATAACACCGCATATTTCAACAATTTCTCCCTCACTCCAGAAACTTCTGAGCTTATATGCAATATCATCATCAACAGAATTAGGGATAGTTGAGCAGCGTAATGCGAATTCCAGGGTAATCCTCTCCTGTTCAGAAAAAGCAGGATGTGTCCTGTAATCCCAGATATTCTCCATTTTCTCCCTTTCAGCGCCATATCTCTCAGCTGCCCTTATAGTATGAGCCTGGCAATAGCGGCAGCCTGCCGTATAACTACATATATAGCCAATCATTCTCTTAAGAGCACTTGATACTATACCCTGGTTTTCCATTACTGCCTTATTAAGCTCTATAAAGGCGTATGCAATCCCTGGTCGGTGATACATAGTTTTAATACTATTGGGACAAAAGCCAAGTGTCTCATTATAAAACTCTATAAGCTTATGCAATTCATCATCACAATCTTCTTTTGCGGGAAATACCAGTGGCCTTTTCATATATATTTAAATAAAGTTATCGTTTTCAGTACAGTCGAGGCTATTTGCCGGGCTCTTCACCCACTCTACCATTCAAACATTCTATGCCGTCAATCTTATGACGTTTTTAGCTACACGTTCATCCACATTGGCTTCAGCTTCATTATTCTCGAATAAGCCTTGCAGTTCTTACCATGTGTCCCGGGAAGAAAACCGATACTCATCAGAAACTCGTTAACTATTTCTCCACCGGTAAAGGTGAAAGTCTTTTTAAATAGTTTCACCCATTCTTCCAGTGTCCTGGAATGATGGTTCTCCAGCCATTTTTCAAAGGACCCGGATTCTATCTGCAGTTTGAGAATGACCTTTGCATTTTTAATGGCGGCATTTATTTTAAGTCTGTTACGGATGATTGCGGCATCATTCAACAACCTCTCCCTGTCCTTTTCAGTGTATGCTGCAACTTTTGCGATATCAAAGTTGCTGAAAGCTTTTCTGAATGCTTTCTCCTTTTTAAGAATGATCTCCCAGTTCAATCCTGCCTGGTTTATTTCGAGTAGCAGCCGTCCGAAAAGTTCGTTGTCGTCATGTAACGGAAAACCGTAGTGATTGTCATGGTAATTCTTATGCAGATCCTTCTTCTCTCCAGGTTGTAGTGTTTCGATATATTCACAATATGTCATATCTGTCTTTTCCTGAAAGTTAATTGTTTTAGATGAATATTGAGAACCTAGCAACTTTTACCTTACGCCCTACGCCTTGCTCCCTGAGTCATGCGCCGTATTCAAACATTCCTGTTCAATTTTTGTTAAATTTGAAGAAACAAAAGTAATAACAATGTCATTCACACTTCAACCCGGGCAGAAAGCAGTTGATTTCAACCTCCCTGCCACAGATGGAAAGCGTTATCAGCTCTCTGATTTTAATAAGGCCAGGTACCTGGTACTCTTCTTTACCTGTAACCATTGCCCGTACGTTATAGGTTCTGACGAGGTCACCAGAGCCACAGCTGAGAAATTCATAAAAAAAGATGCGGCATTTGTCGGGATAAACTCAAACAGCGAGAACACCTATCCTGAAGACAGTTTTGACAATATGATCAAAAGAATGGAAAAACATAAATTCCCGTGGATCTATCTTTATGATAAGGACCAGTCGGTGGCAAAAGCTTATGGAGCGCTCAGAACGCCTCACTTTTATGTTTTTGATGAAAACAGGAACCTGGTATATACCGGCCGGGGAGTAGACAGTCCACGCGATACTTCACGTATGACAGTAAATGACCTTGACAGGAGTCTCGAAGAACTTACATCAGGAAAAACTGTCTCTGTACCCATTACAAATCCTATTGGATGCAATGTTAAATGGGATGGTATGGATGCACACTGGATGCCGCCGGAAGCATGTGATCTTGTTTAACGGTCTTTAGCCGTGAAACTTTCTTAAACCACAGAGGACACGGAGTTCAATGGAAAGAAAGGCCATTGAGCCGTTGCGCCATTGAGCCTTCTTGATTATTGTTATTAAGTCATTAACTTTATTTTTGTAACATGTAATTATTTAACAGAATAATATATGAAACGGGAACAGTATATTCCATTTGACAAGGAATTCCTGCTCGAAGAACAAATAGCAGAATACAATGCTGATAATAAGGAAGCTGAGGATTTCAAAAGGCTGTTTGATATACTGGAACATTATTTTCACTACGAAGCATTTAACCTTATACGTAAGCTGAAACAAAATTATGCCTTATTCAATCCCGATCTGAACCCAAAAGAACGGGCACGATTTGCCGGTAAGAGTGATTTTATAATCTTCAAAGAAACTCTGATAAAGGTTCTTGAAAGAGGCAATTACAGACCTGTTGACCAGGAAACCCTGAACGAGGCTTTTAAAAATTCTGATCTGATTGGCCTAAAGCTTGCAATTGAGTTTAACGATTTTAAAGATTATGGATTATATGTGCGTGGACACCATAAAACCAGAGAAAAGGTAACTAAATTCTTTTTCTGGAAGAAAGAAATAGAGTTTGAGTACTATGACAGTGTAATGATCTATCTAAATTATAATGATGCAGATTACTTTAACGAAAAGAAGGTTAGTTTAAAAAAACTGCCTTTTGATCCGGGATGTATAGTATTAAAAATCTTCAAACGCGTTCCTAAAAACGATCTCGAAACTATTTTCCCGAATGCAGTTCCCAAGATGTCGACCACAGATAAAATATTATTCTGGGTACCGGGTATTGGCGGAGGTATTTCATTGTTAAGCTCTAAGGTGATTCCTGCTCTGATCGTAATGTATGCAGCTTACAAATCAGGTGAGTCACTGGATCTGTTAAACAGCAAGACTGCTCTTAATCAGGGACTGATCGCCCTAGGAATATTGGGAGGTTACCTGTTCCGTCAGTACAGCAGCTTTGTGAACAAAAAAATAAAATTCTCAAAAATGCTGTCCGATAGTCTATACTTTAAGAACATGGGAAATAACAGCGGAGCATTTTATTCTCTGCTTAACTCTTCGGAAGAAGAAGAACTTAAGGAGACTATTCTGGCATATGCATTTTTAAACAGGAGCAGTAAGCCATTAACGGAAGAAGAGCTCGATAATCAGATTGAATCATGGTTTAAAACGAAGCTGAATTCAGATCTTGATTTTGATGTCAGGGATGCTTTGTTTAAATTAAAAACCATTGGTCTTGGTATCGAAACAAATGGTAAATGGGAAGTTTTGCCATTAAACAAGGCTCTCATCAGAATAGATGAAGTATGGGACGGGGCTTTTGAGTATAACCGGTAATAGTATAATACACCCGGTCAGTCATTTGTCCGCTGGCTGGCGGCCATCATTGAAAGTCATTAGCACTTTGTGCGTCATTATGCGCTGCGCGCTGTCATTGGCTTCGGCGTCATTTGGCACTGCGTGCCGTCATTGGTTGTCATTTAGGATAAATCCCAGGTAACCACCTAATAACCACCGTATGACAACCGAATGACCACCGAATGACAACCTAATGACAATCAATTACAACCACTAAAACCTGATTTCAATCCAGCCTTTTACCTTCCAATCGCCTGGCTCTTACTGTCACTCTCTACCTGAATCTTGCGGTTAAGCTTCTTCACGTTCTTTCCTTTATTGAATTTATAAGAATAGGAGAACTGTATGAAATTTGCAATATCAATGCCTGTGATACTGGTCGAGTTGTAAGCCGGTGTTTCAGTTTCTGTACGCTGGAAGTCAACATTCTTTCTGAAGGGCAGCAGCCAGAAGACACCAATGGTGTGATTCTTAAACTGATATTGGCCTCTCAATCCATAAAGCGGAAGTGAGTATGTCTTCGACTGAGCATTTATATTTACTCCGTTATAGTATACATAAAGGAATGCTGTGGTCTTCTTTTTCTTATCAAGATTCGCATACGCATAGCTGGTTATGGCATATGAGAAATAATCCCTGGGTGGTATTGAGAACACAGGATCTGTATAGCCTTCAAAATGTCCCTTGAAGATCCTTGCGTTGATATTGACATACCAGAGCATTGCATTAACACCTCCTCCCAACTCATAACCACTGAGCAGGTTGAATGGTTTTGTGAGAGTTGTTATGGCTCCGTCAACAGGTGATGGGACAATGCTGAAGCGATTGCTGACCTTATCTGAGAAGAACTCGTCATAAACATAAGGTGAGAAATAATTGCTGCCAAAGTTCCAGGTATAGGTAAGCTGTAACCTGTCACGAAAATCAGGACGCAGGTTCGGGTTACCCTGCGAGATGGCATAACTCTGTCCTATCCTCCAGTAAGGGTTCATCTGATAGATACCCGGATTTATAAATTAAGGAAATGAAACAGATTTCGTTTTTGGCAGACCACAAAGTCTAACTTAGGCAATATTAAACCAATATACAGGTTTTCCCTGTTGCTCTTATTTATTTATGGAATTATCGATCCTGATCCTCTCACGCTTATTCGCGACATCATAGCCCAGCTGAAAGACCAGCTTTGTTATCTGTTCCATTTTATCATAGTCAATCCTGGATTCTTCATCAGTTATCCGGTGTGTATCGGCATTAACACCTGTATGGAACATTACTGCTGGAACTCCTTTATTCCAGAAACTCTCATGATCACTTCCTCCGGCTTCTATGTCTTCACCTTTATCAATAATTTTCAGTCCATTCTTTGCAGCTGCTGACGATATCATCCGGGTCACATCCGAACTTTCATGCTTCGTGTATAATATTACCTCGTCGGGGCCTATAACATCAAGCTCAATTCCAAAAAACCTGCCTGTATCCGCCGGTGTGCGAGTGCGTCCAATCATATCGAGGTTAATATCAAGCAGGGTCCTGTCAAGAGTGATGGCCGGGTTATTGACATAATATTCTGAACCCAGCAAACCCTTCTCCTCACCGTTTACCCAGGCAAAGACTACCGATCGTAAAGGCTTCTTCTCTAATTTCATAAATGCTTCAGCCAGTTCAATAAGTCCAACAGAACCTGAAGCATCGTCATCCGCACCGTTATATACCTCTCCGTTGCTGTCTGTTCCCGCATGATCAAAATGAGCAGTATAAACAATACATTCATTCTTAAGAACAGGATCTGAGCCCTCCACGATACCTATCACATTCTTACTGTCAAACTTTCTCTTTTCAACTGCTGCCTTCAGGGATACATTAATACCCGGTATTTCCACAGAAACAGGTTTCCCGGAAGCATATATCTCATGCTGGTATTGTTGCAATGTTTTACCTGATGAACTTAACAGCTGATTGGCAGCACCGGGTTTTATGAATGCAAGTATGAAGGGGATAGAACGCAGGGTGTCTTCTTCTGGATATACCTGTCCCGAGCGTGTAACCTCATAGAGCATTGACATAAAAGGGTCTTGTTCAGAATAAGAAGGATCAAAGACCATAAGCAATGCTTTAGCTCCTCTTTCGAAGAGACTCCCGATCTTTCCTTCTTCCGACTGGAAATTAAGTGATGACTCTCCTTCCCCCTTCCTGACCATTTCAGGTGTCCTGGTCATAAACAATACGATCTTATCTTTAACATCTATGCCATCAAAATCATTATATCCCGACTTTTCATCTTCATAACCATAACCTGCAAAAACAATCTTCCCGGCAGCATCCATTGTCCTGTGACCGGTCATCAGGAGCATCAGCGAGTCAGTAGAAAAAAGTTCTTTCCCATTATAGTCTGAAATTTTCAGATAAGACTCCTCCATCTTATTTCTATATGAAGCCAGAAGCATGTGTTGATAGTAGTCGTCACCTCCTGGCTTAAGTCCAAAACGCTTAATAATTGATTTAATATACAGGCCAGCCACATCGTTTGCCTCAGTCCCTGTCTCCCTACCCATTAAAAAATCTGATGCCAGGAACTCCATGTTGGCCTTAAGATCTTCTTTCTTTATTGTAGCTAATCCCTCTTTTTGTCCCAAAACAAATCCCTGGAAAAGAAAGAATATCAAAATTGTTATAAAGGCATTTTTCATTATGATAATTTTTAATTCTCTAAAGATATATAATAAAAGGCGTCAGGCTCCCGATAGCTATCGGGAAGGCGTCAGGCGTCAGGTATTAGCTATATAAAAAGGTTTTTTGAATGCAGGCGAGACATAATTGAAAACACAGCGACAACACATGAGGGTTCATGCTGCCGATGCCCTTTGTCCAGTCAAACAGACAATTATTCAATACGGATCTTGTTTCCGGTGCCTAGTCCGAAATAGTCATCCCCGAATGCCACTTTGAACATCTCAATCTGCTTATCACCTGTACAGTGTGTGGCTCCGCATTTAACATTTCCAAGGTCTTTCATCGCGGAAATAATCTCATTCATCTCGCTGTCTGACTTATTCATAAGGTGAAACCCACCAAATACCATGTAGATGTTTTTATTGAAGTCGGTTTTTATTTTACTGAGCATTTCAACAATACCAGGATGTGAACAACCCGTCAAAACCACCAACCCTTTTTTTGTATCAAGCACAAGTGTCTGCTCCGCAATCTTATAGTCAAACTCACCTGATGTGAACAGATGATCACATATCTCAGCAGGAGCATCAGCGAGTATCGGATGAAGTTCATATCCTGTCATCTGTTTTTTGAAAGAGGATGAGAAGGAGTGTGGTATTATAACCGGAATGGCAGTTCTCATCTTTACAAATGATGGTATGCCTCCGGTGTGGTCACCATGCTCATGCGATATAACAAGGATATCAATTTTTGAAGGATCAATACCAATCTCTTTGAAGTTAGATTCGAAAACATCCTGCCGTGTACCTGTATCAAAAAGAATCCCTTTATCAAGTCCCTCAATAACTACTGAATATCCCCAATCAGCTTTAGTACCTTTAACACACACATAGTTATCATAAAGAACTGTAATTGTCACCGGTGAAGTGATCCCGCTCTCAGCTGTAACACTTTTGATCCCCTTGAAATCTTCGAGTTGATCATAAACCTGTCCAGAACTGCTGCAACTTTGAAACAGTAGCAACAATAGTAATACAGAAAACTTTATTTTATTCATATATCTATGTTTTACTGCAATTTAAGAAATTATAATATCAATTTAAAGCAAACTTCTTGACATTAAGCCGGGATCAGGAATACAATTAATTACAACCGAATTTCAGAATAACCTCTTCCCTTCTTCACTTACTAAAATAAGCTTCTTTAACCTGTTCATCCTGGTCTCTTCCTGCTTCGCGGAGTTGATCCAATAGATCCTTACCTTTTTGTATGACGGCGCCTGTTTCTCAAAGTAGCTCCAGGCTGCCTTGTTTTTCCTGAAGAGTTTTTCCATTTCAACTGGCAGTACAGCAGAGAAATTCTCATAGGAATAGCGGTCGCCGTGCTTATCTTTTCTGTTGTTGAAAAGCTCCAGCCCGACTGGAGTCAAAAGCCCTGCCTTACTAAGCTCCTCAACTTTTTTGATATTCACCCTGCTCCAGTTACTTCCCGGCCGGCGTGGTGTGAAACGAATAGAGTAGCTTTCATCATCAACATTTCTCCTTATCCCGTCTATCCATCCGAAACAGAGCGCCTGGTCAACAGATTCCGACCATGTCATTGAAGGTTTGCCGGTTTCTTTTTTGTAATATCCTACAATAAGCTCTTTTTCAATCGAATGGTTTTTTTCAAGCCACTTCCTGAACTCTTTTTGTCTCTGAAAATAGATAGGTTTCATAAAAAAATGAATATGCAGATTTTAACTCCGTGTCACCCCGTGAAATCCGTTGTTAATAACCCTTTTACCCACCCAAAATCCCCTGGCAAAGGTGATTTGCGCCGTTGCACCGTTGTGCCATTGCGCCTCTGAGCCGTTGCGCCATTGCACCTCTGAGCCGTTGCGCCATTATGCCGTTGTGCCGTTGCACCTATCTTCTATATCCCGGTCCCCTTACAACCCGTCCGGGTTTTGCACCTGTGTGTTCACCATTGTTTATGACCTGAACCCCGTTTACAAATACATGTACCATACCCGACGCATAATGGTGAGGAGCCTCAAAGGTGGCATTGTCCTGGACTCTATTTCTATCAAAGATCACAATATCAGCATAATAGCCCTCCTTCAATGATCCACGCCTATCGAGCTTTAAGTTTGTCGCAGGGAATTCCGTAAGCTTATGAACAGCCTCTTCAAGCGGGATCACCTTTTCATCCCTGACATATTTCCCCAGCAGCCGTGCAAAATTACCATAAGCCCTGGGATGTGTGCTGAATTTAAGGAATACTCCTTCCGTGGAATATGATCCACCATCAGAGCAGAAAGCCATCCATGGCAGTGTGATCTGTCTCTTCACATTCTCCTCCGACATTGAGAAATAAACCACTCCTATCCTGCTGTTATCGTCGATTACAAGATCCATGACCGTCTCTTCAGGCGATTTCCCTCTTTTTACAGCTATCTCCGCAAGAGTCTTGCCGGTAAGGTATTTCAGTGAGTCGGTGTTAAATCCTATTACCATCACCTTTTCAGCTGATCCGGTCCTTTTCATAATCGATTCCCTGATCCCGGGCGCAATCCTGCTTCTTATTACCGGATCCTGCAGTCTTCTCCTCCATTGGTCGAAGCCTCCTTCCTGTACCCACTCAGGCATCACAATATCAAATCCTGTGGAGCTTGCAATATAGTTGTACATGTCAGCAGTGATGTGGAGTCCTGCTGATCTTGCTGAATCTATCCTGCCTATTACATCATCAAGCAATCCCCAGCTTGCTTTGCCTGACTGCTTGAGATGGTATATTTCTGTCCTTATACCGGTTTTATCAGCAACATTAACTGCCTCATCAAGGGCCGGCAATATACCTGTGCCTTCATCCCTGATATGTGTTATATACATGCCATTATATTTCTGAGCAACAGATGCAAGAGACTCAAGCTCATCGGGCTTTGCAAAGCTTGCCGGGACATACTGAAGAGCCGAACTTACTCCTACAGCTCCCTCTTCCATCGCCTGGGCGACAAGCATCTTCATCGAATCGAGCTCAACGGAAGTTGGAGGCCTGTTTTCATATCCTACCATGTAGATCCTCACTGTAGCAGTGCCGATGAAAGAAGCCACATTTGTTGAAACCCCCTTTTTAACAAGAAAATCAAGATACCCGCCAAGTGTAGTCCAGCTTACATCATACCGGATATCGCCCTGACTGTTTTTCATATCCTCTTTCATCTGGCCATTAAGTGGTCCCATTGAATCTCCCTCACCAAGCACCTCTAGTGTCACTCCCTGCCTGATATCCCCCTGTGACAGGCCATCTTCAATTAGCGATTCATTTGCCCAGCTGAGCATGTTGATGAATCCCGGGGCCACTGCAAGGCCGCTGGCATTGATCTCTTTTTTACCAGTGGCATTTTTCAGGTCACCAATAGCAGCAATTGTATCGGATATGATACCGATATCAGCCTTGAAAAATGGGGCTCCCGAACCATCATAAACATCTCCCTTCCTTATAAGTATATCATATTTCACAGGAGCGGAACAGCCTGTCAGTATAAGAGTCAGGATAACAATAGTCTTTAGGGCTTTCATAACGATTAACTAATATATTCTATGTAAAAGTAGCGAATAAAGAAGAGCTTAAATGAAAATTTTACTAATATTGGTATTGTGATATAAAGGTTTCAGGCAGAAAAATGGAAAGTAATAGTCTCAAAGGCTTTGATAACGAGAAATACCTGCTGGAGCAGACTAATTCTATCCTGGAAAGAGTGAGCAGGTTTAACCATAAGCTCTACCTGGAATTCGGCGGGAAGATCTTATTTGATTACCATGCAGCCAGGGTGTTGCCGGGTTTTGACCCAAACGTGAAGATGCGTCTCCTGCAAATACTCAGAGACAAAGTGGATGTTATCCTCTGTATTCATGCCGGTGCTATTGAAAGAAAAAAAGTAAGAGCCGATTTCGGAATTACCTACGATGTTGATACACTTAAAACTATTGATGATTTCAGAGAATGGGGAATAGAGATCACTGCTGTGGTTATTACCCGTTATGAAAATCAATCTCCTGCCAGGGCTTTCAAGAACAAACTTGAGTTAAGGGGAGTGAAGGTGTATTTACATTATCCAACAATAGGATATCCTACAGATGTTGACCTTATTGTAAGTGATAAAGGATATGGTTCAAATGAATACATTAAGACCACAAATCCTATTGTCATAGTTACAGGACCGGGTCCGGGAAGCGGAAAACTTGCCACCTGCCTGTCCAATCTTTACCATGAGTATAAGAAGGGAGTGAAGGCCGGATATGCAAAATTTGAGACTTTCCCCATCTGGGATCTGCCCATTGATCATAAAGTCAATATTGCATATGAAGCTGCTACAGTTGATCTTCGTGATGAAGTGCTTATCGATGAACATCATCTGAAAGCATATAATAAAAGGGTGGTGAACTATAACCGTGATATCGAAGCTTTTAACCTCCTCCGGAGGATTATTGAAAAAATTACAGGCGGTGAGTCAATGTATAAGTCCCCTACAGACATGGGAGTGAACCGTGCAAGCTCAGGTATATTGAATGATGATATAATCACAGCAGCCTCTCACCAGGAGATCATCCGGAGATATTTCAGGTGCGCTGTTGAATATGCAATGGGACTTGCAGATAAGGAAACACTGGAGCTTGCAGACAAAATAATGATTAAAGCAGGGGCCAGAGTTGAAGACCGTAAAGTTGTTTTGCCGGCCAGAGAAGCTGCAAAAAATGCCGAAAAAACGGGTAAAGGACATGACGGGATCTATTGCGGAGCATCCATAGAGTTAAACAACGGTACAATTATTACAGGAAAGAACTCGCCCCTTATGCATGCATCTTCAAGCCTGATCCTGAATGCTGCCAAAAAACTGGCCGGACTCCCCGACAGCATGTATATTCTACCCGGAAATATTATTGATTCGGTAACTTATCTTAAAAAAGACATTCTTGATGGCAAGATGGTTAGTCTCGATGTCGACGAAACTCTAATTGTCCTTGGAATAAGTGCATTATCCAATCCAGCAGCAAAGATGGCACTTGAGAGTCTTAAATACCTGCGCAACTGCGAAGTACATCTTACTCATATACCAACGCCGGGCGATGAAGCAGGTTTGCGCAAACTAATGGTAAATGTTACATGCGATCCGGAGTATTCAAGTAAGAGTTTATTTATTGGCGGGTGACAATAATTGTTGCTCTTTAATCTTCAACTTAACCGCATTCAGATCGATCGGTCCTATATCGGTTTCAAGCCATATTATGCCATCCTTATCAGAAAAACCGTACATCGCAATTCCCTTTCCAAGAATATCCTCGTCAACTCTTCTGCCTGTCCTTATATGGTAAAGTACCGGATACTCTTCAACCCTTGAACCAGGAGCGCTGAACATATAGTCAACCTGAGCCCATTCATTATCAGAACTTGCATCCATTAGTGCGATCGCCATTTTAGCTCCCCCGCTTGTTTCTTTATACTCTTTCAGTTCTCTCATATTTACAAGCACAATCCCTGATCTGATGTCAGTGTTAAATAAAACCATATCATTTCCTTCAGGCTCATATATTTTCCGGATTATTTCGTCGCTGCTAACGGGATCTGTTATCATGTCAGAACAGAGTATATCCGAAATACATGTATCATCCCAGCTCGAACCAGGATAAACATCTGCTATTTCGAACTTAAGGAAGTAGTGTAATTCCATAGGAGTCTCATATTCTTTAACATCATCTAACCTCTCTCTGAAACGCATTCTGAAATCGCGGGTAAGATTAACTCTTTCTTTAAATGCAGTTTCCGGATCAACCGGAAGCGGAATGCTCTGTGCAACCATAGCATCGCGAAGCACAACAAGATTTTCGCTGCCAATCTGCTTTGCATAGTATCCATCACCAATCTCTGTTACATGACCAGGCATGTGGAATCCTACAAAAAGAGTAACCTTAATACTTTTAACTCTGCTGTTCTTTTTAAAAACAGTTTCAGATTTCTGATAACCATTACGTATCTCCAGTTTTTCAGGCAGAGCATAACCCAGATCTATATGAAAATATTCCCCTTTGCCATAACCTTTTACACCCTCAACCCATGCAGTAGCCGGATCGTCATCTAACAGGTTATGTGCCCCGTAGGGTCCAAGCTCGCCTTCAAAGGGATTCCCTGGTTCAAGCTCTGAACTGCAAATTGCCTTTCCTACAAACAGCAGTTCGATCCAGTCATCCTGCAAGGAGAAACCCGATAAAAAAACCAGGATCGCAAAAAGTGATAGAATCTTTTTCATTTTAAGCAATTTTGTCCTTTTAAATAACTATATAATGTACAAGTTACACATTCTAAAAATATTGACAATTAATTACTCATCCTCTTTTTTACAGTTGTCCATGTTCCAGTTATAAGGAAACTCTCTTCCATATAACCAATCATATTAACGAACCTTTTCATTGGCACAGCAAATGTAAGAACATCCTCAGGTACACAGGGGCGTGCAGAAGGATCGAACATTCCGATAATAGCCCTTGGATTATCAGAGAGACTTTCAAGATATGGATAGTGGATTATGGATCCGCAACCTGCTCCAAAAGGAGTAATTGTCATGTTAGGATCAGTCTGGTCAAAGTTGGCTAGTGTGAAAAGCCCCGACAGGACATCAGGACTGGCAAAGAAGATAACAACATCAGGATTATCATCTTCTGTCAGCATATCCCACCGCTTGAAGATGATATTCTTGCCATTGACTGGAAGAGTCCTCTGTTTTTCCATAAATACCTTCACCATCTCAGGAGTACGTATATATCTCTCTCCCTCCATCTTTTCGTTGCCACACGAGAGGAAATATTCAAATCCGGGTCTCATTTTATCTGTATAACCCAGATATCGCCTTGCTCCGCCGCATTTCAGCGATTCATCGTTGAACCATAATGATCTGTCGTTCCTTACCTTTGCCAGTTCACATATCAGACAACTCCGGCCTGCTGGTTTCTCTGCCTTTTCAGCACCACCATCACCTTCTGCATAATAAAATGTTATTGGAAGTTCAGCCATACCGAAGTATTTCTTCCAGAGATCGAGAAATTGTTGTTTTAGTTCTGTTTTCATTATCTGTGACTTTTGTCACATAAAATTAGTCACATTTTTGGATGTTTATTTGTTCATGGGGTTTTCGATTAGGGGGATTTGCAATTTGTGCCCTTAAAATCGGAATACCGTCGTATTATGATTTTCCTTTCCTGAAGCTGAACCAGTTTTTTATCTTCTCCCAGAAACTTTTACCAAGAATAAAGATACTCACATAGAATGTCACCTCACCAATTATGATTAATCCGGTAATGATCCCGGCTATCTGACCCTTTGTGTATCCAAACCATGGTATTACCAGTATCAGGAGAAAGGATATTGCTGAGATGGCGAGAAGGATATAGCCGGATAGTCGTAACACGATAGTCTTTTGTGGTTCTGGTTAGAGGTTACTGATTATTCAATTAAGTATATTAATAGTTAAACAAAATTATTGATGAAAAGTTCGGCTCCAGTTACACCTCCACCCTGAAACTGAAACTCCAATATAATACTAAAACCCAGAACTATGAGCCATCTCTTTTCAGCCAGAAGTTGGTTCTTGCTTTCATTGTCAGCTTAACTTCATTACCACCAGAGGGGAGAGACAATCCTGTGAAACCATCAAAAGAATCTCGCTCATCAGAAAATGTAATTGAAATATCTGTTGTCTGCTGATTGTAGTTATGTATAACCAGGCTGCCGTCAGCAAGTTTTTGCACTGATACTCTGGCTGGTGCATCAATAACAGGATCGCCCTCCTGATGAAACGCATCGCGGATAATATTGACCCATTCACGTGGAAGCTCAACCAGTCCCAAAGGACGTGGTGCAAGCAGATGCTCCCCTACAGCCTCAAAATCTTCCTGTGAAAATGTATGTGTATTTATAACATAGATATTCTTTTCCTTGTTGCAGATCAGATAGGGATTGTTGCTATTCTCAGATGATTTCAGTAAAACACATGCGCCACCAGGCACAAGCCGGTAATCAGTCTTTAAAGGAACTGCCAGTTTAAAGATGCTGTCTTTAAGTTCAATCGATTCAATCTCTGATTTCATCTCCGTCAATGGCCATTTGACCTGTGCAAACTGTGCCAGTTTATCTCCATCCTTTGCTTTTGCGAGAAAGCCTGCTGTCATAATTATCTTTGATCCTCCCCTGAGCGATTCAGCTACTCTGGATGAAATCTCTTCATCAGCTGCCGCCTGTGTGGGAAGAAAAATTACCTTATCATAACCGGGGTAAGAGGATTCCGGAATAAGGGATATGCCTAACATACCAATATAATCAAACAGGTAGAGGTCACCCCCTGCATCGCTGTTTGGTGGTTTATACCCGGCGGGACCTTGAACCGGTCCTGAAGCTATCTTCTCAGCCAGGCTGACTAGCTTCTCAAAGTCCTGAATAAGAAGATGATGCCCCGGATGCCCGCTTATGAAACTGTCGAAGCTGAAGATTATCAGCTCCCTCGAACCGGCAAGCACGCTCTGATATGCTTGCTCCAGGAAATCCCTATCAGTGCAATCAATATGGTCGAACCAGGAACCTCCCGACTTGCTTCCAGCAATAGAATTGAGCCACCTCAAATTGATGAATCCCTCGTAAGGCTGAACAAATCCAAAACGCTGGGTGTATTGTCCGCGCGACTCCGTGCCAACCCATATACCATCAAATAATTCCGTTTTAGCGGCTACATCATACCCGAATATATGAAAACGATCATACCATTGTGGATATTTAATGATCATTCTGATAGCGGGATTCTTCATCTTTGCCGGTTTGATAAATATTGATTCAGATAGGTCTGTTAGCAGCATCCGTCTGTATTCCGACCAGCTCATGTCGCCTTTTGCAGCCTTCGATTCGAGGCTTGTATCAGAAGTACATAGGAAATCGTCAATAATAAAACTTTGGAAGAAAGGGGCTGAGTCTTCAATAACTCTCCTCAAGTCATCCTGCGTCTTCTGGTTTTGCCAGTTAAACCATCCCAGCGGACCTTCCTGGCGTAAACCGAAATTGTTACCCGGTACTGTTGCGATACCGCCAACAACCTCGAACCCGTTATCTTCAAGGAACTTAACACTTGGTTCAATAAGCTCAGGGCCGATTACAAGTCCGCTCCTGTAAACTTCCAGATATACTTTTGTAATCCCATAACATCTGAGCAGGGATAGAACCTCTCTTCTGCCTTCAAAAGTACTGAACATCTGCTCAACAGTATGTGCAGTAACATATGTGCTGAGCCTGAGTGTCTCCTTCTTGTTATTTGCCAGTTTCCAGAAATCATCCGGGTTTTGTTCCGGTCCATTGCATGAAACTACCATAAACAAAGAACAAATTATCATAAATGCAGATAGACGTATCATATCAGATCAATTATTTAAAAAATTTACTATATCAATTATTCCAGATATCACCCTAAAGATAAAGTTAATTCGGGAACCATTTTAGTTACAATAAAGTTCAACCAAAACATATATGCCTTAAGCAACGTTATATGTAAGAGAGGGAGCAATATTGATATATCTTTGCTCTTCTTCATTTAATTTTAAATTCGATGAATGAAAAACAGAAGAGAAAGCCAGGCAGTGGTTTAAAAGAGATGCTCAAGCTTTACAGGTACCTTAAACCATACCGATGGAAATTTGCTCTCGGACTGTTATTCCTATTAATATCAACAGGAGCCAGCCTGATGTTCCCAAAGCTTCTGGGTGACATGGTTGATATGGGCAATAAGGGCAGGCTGGCCGAAGATATTACCAGGACAGGAATAATCCTTCTTTCAATCCTTATTACACAGGCTCTTTTCTCTTATATGCGTACAAGGATTTTCGTCCAGGTAACAGAGAGAACACTTGCTTCGATAAGGCAGCATCTATACAATCATCTTATAAAACTGCCAATGTCATTTTTTTCTGAAAGGAGAGTCGGAGAGCTCAACAGCCGAATATCATCAGATATTTCACTGTTACAGGATTCCATCACCGGTACGCTGGCTGATATCATTTATCAGCTCCTGGTGGTAACCGGCGGCATAACTCTGATGATGATATCATCATACCAGCTTACACTTTTTATGCTCGCTATTGTTCCTGCAATGGCTTTGATTGCTTTCTATTCGGGAAGAGCTATACGCCGATATTCAAAAAAGGCCCAGGCATTTGTGGCTGAGTCTAATACAATTGTGGAAGAGACCCTTCAGGGGATACAGAATGTGAAAGCTTTTACAAATGAGACCTTTGAGAGCAAAAGGTATAATGAAAAGACAAATGAGGTTGCCCGGGCCGGAATTAAAGGCGGAAAATACCAGGCAGCCTTCTCATTCATTATACTCGGGTTTTTTATTGCGATGGCTGCAGTAATATGGAGAGGAGCAGCATTGATTTCGAAAGGCATGATGGAAGCAGGGCAGCTCTTCTCATTTGTAATATATTCAGGATTCATAGCAGGTAATATTGCAGGTATGGCCGGTGTCTACAGCCGTTTGCAGAAGACAATCGGTGCTGCAGAATATCTGCTGCAGCTTCTCGATGAACCAACTGAGGAGCTTGATGAGATCTCTGATCTTATTCCGGAAGACAGACTACTTGGGCAGATTACATTCGAGAATGTTGAGTTCAGTTATCCCTCCAGGAAAGAACTGGCTGTACTTAAGGATGTAAGTTTCAATATTGAACCGGGACAGGAGATTGCTCTTGTAGGTCCCAGTGGTGCAGGAAAATCAACCATTGCATCATTGCTGCTTAAATTCTATGATCCTACCGACGGAAGTATTCTCTTTGACGGTCGTGACAGTAAAAGTTTTCCGGTTACTTCACTGCGTTCTCAGATGGCTATTGTGATGCAGGATGTATTTCTGTTTGGTGGAACTATAAGGGAAAATATAGCCTATGGCAGGCAGGGTGCTTCGGAGAATTTAATAATTGATGCAGCTGTAAGGGCAAATGCATGGAATTTTATACAGACATTTCCCAATAAGCTGGAGACTATAGTCGGGGAACGGGGGATTCAGCTTTCAGGCGGTCAAAGGCAGCGTATTGCAATAGCCAGGGCCGTACTGAAAAATCCCAGGATATTAATTCTTGATGAGGCCACTTCATCACTAGATTCAGAATCTGAGAGACTTGTTCAGGAGGCACTGGAAAAACTAATGGAAGGGAGAACATCTGTAGTAATCGCCCATCGCCTGGCAACTGTAAGGAAGGCGGACAAGATAATTGTACTGAATGAGGGAAGGATAGTTGAAGAGGGCACTCACAATGAACTGCTTTCAGAAGGGAATGGTCTTTACAAAACACTTACTGAACTTCAGTTTACAACTTGATCATTCTCTAAAATTCATTCCATATTTAAAGCAATATATTTTCAGATAAAAATGCTATTTTTGCAGACCTTAATGTGGTAGCTTTCGCTAAAGCTACGGAACACAGCCAGCCTTCGTTAAAACTTCGGCTGGTAAAACGGGGTGTGGCGCAGTTGGCAGCGCGCGTCGTTCGGGACGACGAGGCCGGAAGTTCGAGTCTTCTCACCCCGACTTTTAAAATGATAAGACCGTTGTAAATCAATATATTACAACGGTCTTTTTCATTGTGGTAATTAATGTGGTAATAAATATTATAATTTATTGTCTCCTAAATTAATTCTTTTACATCCATTTTTTCAGATTTGTCATTATGAATTTGCAGGGTCGATTGATGTGCGTTTGTATTTATTTTCCTTCTACAATTTTGATTTCTTCCTCAGTCAACTCATAAAGTTTGTAAACCATCTCATCCAATTGCTTTTCTAATTGATTGGTATCAGCTTCTGGATTTTCTTCTTTTGCATTAAGCAATTTTTCAACAATATTGATAATGGGTTTTTGATTAATTCTTGAAAAATCAGGACAAGGTATTTTTGATGCATATTGTTCATCGTACCTTGTGCTTCTGATTGCATTGTTGTAAACAAATTTGTAAAGTAGCCAAGCAAAGAGTTTTGAGTTATTTACCCCAAACAAAAATTTTAAGTTGATATCTTTATTTTTTAAAAAGGAGCATGATATTGTTTCAAACACAATTTTATTCTCATAATCTAAGGTTGCCTGCAAATAGAAATGTGGGTAAGGATTCATTACGTGTGCTACAGCAAGTTGATTTAAGATTTTTGGTTTTAGCCGGTATGAATATTCATTCTCGTCAAAATTTTAAATTTATAAAATCAGTCGCATTATCAAAATAATATTTGTTTAATTGTGCGCCTCTATAAATCGAAGTTTTTCCCATATTTGTTTTAACTTTGCCCTGCCATTCAATCCTGTTAAAAGGATGAAAAACATTATTAAATGATGGGGGGAATTTTTATTCATAAAAATGAATTTAAATGAACTTTCATCATATCACTACAGCAATTTAATATCACCAAATGTTCTCTTTTAAATAAAAATCTACCCAGACATCTATTTGCTTTACAGAATTGGGGCGTAGAATGATCTTTAAGTCTTTGTCCATCATAAATAATGTAGGTGTAGCAAACACATAATAATCATTTACGGCTTCGGTATTCCACTTCTTGTAATCGCATATACTGACGAAAGGAAATATACTGGAAAAACCTTTGAATATTGTTTTATCGGTATCCAATGAAATAAAAACAACTTCTACACCTTTTAATTTCCATTTCTCGTAAAGTGGAAGTAGTTGACTTAGTTCTTCGGCACACTTCGGGCACCAACTGGCTCCAAAAATAACTACTTTATAAGCTGATATAATATCTGATAATCGGCATGGAGTTTTTATAACCGAACCACTTTCTAAAACATCACCGCTAAAAACAATATCGGGTGCTGTGTTCCCTTTTTTCATGGCTCTGTAAGACTCTAATTGTTTTGCCAAATCATCATTTACTGTACAACTATTTTGTGTTAATATTTTAACAGCCAGATATTCTGATGCCTGGAATAAGCTATGACGCTCAAATAAATTGAACAGGTACCTGGTAATTTCGTTGAATTTTTGTTCGTCTTTCGACAGGTCAGGTATTAAATAATCAATAGAAATACTCATTTCTTTAAAAACAGTATCCAATGGCTGTCCCATGTTCTCTAATAACCAGAAATGACTTTCAATGGCATCCTTTAGCAACCCGCTATTATAAAGCCTTTCATCGGTATAATCCAATTTTCTGAAAGCATTTATTATAACCGGAATTTCTTCGGTTCGGTATTGGGCAACTGTGGAAACCGAACTTACCAGTTTTCGGTTGGGTAAGAACCAACTGACATAACTCCCGGGATTTAAGCTTTTCAGAAAATCGTCATCCTCTTGTTTAATGCGTAGCATTTCTGCTTCAATAGCTTGAGAGGGTAATTTTTGAATTGAAAAGAGTGAATCTGCCTGGTATATTTTTCGCAGATAAACCCAGGCACTTAAGGCTTGCTCACGCTTGGGGTGCTCGATAGCATATTGTACAAATATTTGATTTTCTTTTCCTTTTATGATCTCAACACTTTCCGGTACGCTTAATGCTTCGCCTTCCAGCTGAATATCTTCATTGGCAAGTACCACAAAATAGGCTTTGTTGTCTTCGGCTGCTAAATAGCCCATACCTCTGTTTTTATCGGCATAGTTTAATTTAAAATCGCCTTGCTCCGAAACACTTGTGCTATCAATGGTGTAAATACCAAAACCCTCAAAACCGACCAGGCGAACATACTGACCTTCTAATGCAGGAAAATTGCCGGTGATGGAGTGTTGAGCAAAGGCACTCAGTGATAAAAGACAAATAAATAGAAAAATTGTAATGTTTTTAACGTTCATAAGCTGGAAAGTTCATAAAGTTTGAAAAGGGAAAATTCATAAAGCTCCTACTTTACAAACTTTCTACTTTTAACTTCACTCCTAATCCTTAAGGCAGCGAACAGAGATTCCGTTCGCCCGGTTGCTGTTGTTCACGCTGGCAGTGCTGCTACCAAAGCTCAGGCTACGCGAGTAGGTACCACCTACGGTACTCGACCAACAGTAGCCGTTGGAGCCGACAGCACCGAACGTACCACTGATGCTGCGGAAGCCCGCCATAGGCAATTTCAGCGGAGATGCAAATGCCCCGGCGGCATCGTTGCTGCTCCAGCTCAATCGCTCTGCATCTAATTCCGCTTCCGTAGGTAACCTGTAACCACCTGGGCATGGATTGTTTATCCCGTTTACTCCCTGCCATAAATTGCTGTTTTGGGTGATGAGCCAATCGTAAGGGCTATCTGGTGCTAAAATAAAATTAGCATGTTCGGGTGCGTCTATAATTGATAAGGTACTCGTAGTTCCTGATGTCCTGATTTGGTGACCATCGGTGCCTCGTCCCCACTGGTATAAATCACCATACGAAGCAGCATCGGTACTGCTGGTTGCTACCTGTGTTGCTCCCAGGTTGCGGTCCATCCATATTTTACCGGTTCTCGGATTATATACATCGTTTGTCCCCATTCCCATGCCTGGCGCCCCCCATGTTGGCACCCCATTAATTAAAGTTAATACCTGCCCGGTAGTTCCGGGTGCAACGGTTATCCATGCCGTGCCGTTCCAATACTGCATTTGTCCGGGGGCTGTGCCGACTGGCACGCTTGGGTCGGTTTCAGTAAAATTTGTTAAATACCCTGCAGTTGCATGATCGCCCCAGCTATATGCTGAATTCCATACATTAGAGTTCCCTCCGGTTGCTGTAATCGTGCCATTTACTGTTAATTCACTAATTGGATCGACTGTACCAATACCAACTTTCCCTCCCATGATTGCCATAGTATTATACTGGTCAACAACCGTTCCAGCCTGGTCATCAAGAGCAATTGCGATCGAACCAATGCCATGAGCTTCAATATTCCTCCCTATGGCGGTGGAATTAACCCCACTAGCTGTTGTACCAAATCCCATAGCGGTTGAAGATTGCCCGGATGCTGTTGTGTTATATCCCATGACGGTGGAATAATTCCCGGATGCTGTTGTGTTAGACCCCATGGCAGTTGAAGATGGCCCGGATGCTGTTGTGTGTGATCCCATGGCTACCGAAGAATGACCAGTGGCCTTTGGCTGATATCCCAGGGCTGTGGATCCGACTCCAATACTATCATCATCCCATTCTGTACTTCCGGCAAATCCAGCCCTAAAGGCAGCTTTGCGGGGATACCAAATAAGTCTTGTTCCATATCCGGTGGATGTAAGGGTGTCGCCAGCATTTTCACTACCCTTTGCAAGAATGCCACCATCACCGGTTAATGTCAGGTTGAATTCCGGGGTTGTTGTTCCAACACCCAGCCGGGATACATTTACCATGGCCTTATTACCTGCATCTGTACCATTTGTCAGCACATCTGAAAGGTCCTGAGTTTCATTCGCTACAGTTTCAGCAAGCAGGGCATAAGGTACATTCGCTACAGTTTCAGCAAGCAGGGCATAAGGTACGCTCGTTACAGTTTCAGCATGCAGGGCATAAGGTACGCTCAATAACTGGCTTGTTCCGGTAATAGTGTAATCTGTCCCGCCTGTCGGGTCGGTTTCTGTTTTAATGAAATAGGGTCCATCTGCCCAGACGATAGCATCAAAACCAGCTTCCCCGCCTATTTCAATAGTTACCAAACCATTGGCATTGGTAGTCGGTGTTTGTGTTTCTGTATAAACTACTGAACCTGTTGAAGAACCTTGCAAAATGCTTATTTGCATTCCTACAACTTTTGAAGTAATTAAAGCGTTACTGCTATTCCGAATCACTGCCTGATAACTCATTTTTTGAGGTGACTGTCCAGATACTGCTACCGTAATTAGTAATACGGACATAATCGCATATAGTTTTTTCATCATTTCATTTTTTTATGATCTTAAAGGTTTTTACATTTTTATTGCCTTGTATAACTTTCAGGAAGTATGTTGCAGGCATTAGGTTCTGCATTGAGATGTTATTCTCCTTATTATCAATAATATTGCTAAGCAGAAGGTTACCATTTATATCAAAGATTTGATATCTGAGATTTACAACTTCATAGTTTTCTATTTTCAACTTTATGAAGTCTGTCGTAGGATTTGGATAAGCAACAATTTCAAGCAAAATACCCAATGCTTCTTTAATTCCTGCTTCTACGGATATTTCATAAGGCTGTTGTACCCCTTGTGCAGCAGAACCATTTGTTCCTGTATTTGTGGTATAAACGACCTGACCTACTGTATAGCTTACAGAGCCTCCTGTACCGGTAGCATTGCCGCCTGATGCAGAATTAGCTGATTGTGCTTTTAGAAGAATGCACAAAAAAATAGCCATAATTGAAAGAGCTAACCTTTTCATATTGCAGTTATTAATAACTACTAAATGAATTTATTATGTTAAAGGTATGAAAGACTTGAATGCAAGTCAAATAAAATCCACCCACCCAGGAATCAACCCAGGTGAATGGAATTAGCACTGTTGATTTTCAGTGGTTCTTGAGATTTTAAAGTTAAATTGAATCATCTCAGAACAATAGTAAAGAAAATGCAGCATGACTCGACAAATGAAACAGGCGTTCGGGGTTCTCACCCCGACTGAGTAAATCAAATGGTATTGTAAATCAGGTATTTACAATACCATTTTTATTAGTAGTACAAAAAGTGGTACAATACTTTTTAAAATAAACCATCGCCAACATACTCGGCAGGGAGTAATTCTGTGTTGAATTTCTCAACCTTTTTTTTAAATTAGCCTCATTTCTATTAAATTACCATATATACAATCAGGGAAATGAATTCAGACGACGAAGATGATATCCCCAAGCCGGATAAACTTCCTATTTATCAAAAAGGGAAAGAGATCTTTGACATGGTAATTAAAATTACTGATCTTATCCCGGAGAACAATGAGTACCTTATTGACCTTAAATCATGTATGTTAAGTGATGCTGCACAATTGACTGTAAAAGTAGCCGGCGCTGAAGCAGTGGAGTTGTATGACCTCAAAATGGAAAGTGCCGCAATAATACGTAAAGCAGCACGCGACCTGATGGTCCAACAGCATTCACTCGATATGTTTGGCTTTGAATATGTGGAGTATTATCAAATGGTAAGAGAACTTATTGAAGAATACCGGCTACTGTTCATAGACTGGGTGGCAGGATTTGATAAATGGGATTATGTAATTGACCGGTGGGGCCTTTTTAATCCTCCGGGTATTGGCCCATTCGACAAAGACCCCGACGATGACATACCATTTCATGGATTTGAAGAAGACCCAGAATAATGAAGAATTGTCCCTGTTTTACTTCTAAAGTAAATGATTTTGAAAATGCCCATGATTTACCCTGCCAAGATTCTTATAAGATCATCATTCAGGTAGTATACTTCAGATCCATCCTTTTTTGGAGTTAATATCTTTGCAGTAACCAGTTCTTCCATAAGTTTTGAAAGAGTTGTCCGGGAGGACCTGCCTAAAACTTTTCCAATAATCTTTGGTTTTATATATGGCTGGCTGAAAATGACTTCATTTACATCCTTTGTGTACCATCTTATTTTAGATTTTCCATAATTCAATGTTGAATCCATCTGTTGCAATATGTCGTTAATCAGATTGTTGGTCAGTGCCGATGTATTTTCAACAGCATCAAGCATAAACAGAATCCATTTTTTCCATGAACCTAATCGCGTTACGGCTCCAAGATTATAATAGTAGTCTGACTTATTAATAATTATGTACTTAGAAAGGTAAAGGACTGGTTGATTTAAAAGTCCTGTTTGGACGAGGTAAATCAGATTAAGAATTCTTCCTGTCCTTCCATTCCCATCCTGGAAAGGGTGAATTGCCTCGAATTGATAATGTGCTATACACATTTTTATTAATGGGTCAGTTGGATAGTTCTTATCGTCATTAAGATAAGTTAAAAGGTTATCCATTAGCCGCTCAATAATTCCTTCACCCCTGGGCGGAGTATAGATTACTTCTCCGGGACGTAGTTCACTTTGTCCTCTTTTGATAACAACATTAGCTTGTGGTGGGCGAATTCCGGATGTAGTATTCTTGATTTGACAGAAGATCGACAAAACTGACTGCAGGTTTAAAATTTTTGTTTCATTCAAAGCATGATATCCCGCCCAAAGTGCCTCTCTGTATCTGAGAACTTCTTTAGCAGCTACATCTGCTTTTTCTTCACTTCTTGTATCAGAAACTGCTTTATACAGTTCGTCTTCAGTTGTGAAAATATTTTCTATTTCAGTTGAGGTTTTTGCTTCCTGTAATGCAATTGTGTTTACTAGCATATAAGGATTTGGAAGTCTCATAACATTGATATTTACTGAGGCCAATGCTCTTGAAGCAGATACCAGCTTTTTTAAAATATCGCTGTCATCACCTATTTCAACTGAGGGTGGAAGAAGAGGAAGATCGTTGAAAGGATTATTCCGGTCAAATTTTGGCCTAGTCATAGTTGTTCAATATTTGTTCAATTATGGACATGCTGCAAATTTATGTCATATTTTCATAAAAAGCAATAATGCATGTCCATTAATTTAATATTTCTGGACATGTCGTCAAAACGTGTCCATTTATATACTGAAATACGATTTCATATCAAAGATCGAAGTAGATAAAAAGTTGAACCTTGAACCAGATCGTTAAAAAGATATTATATTTATAATAAAGCACATAACAAACACTTAGCTTCTCACCCCGACTCAGCCCTCCGAAGTCCGGATTTTTCCGGATGAAAGAGGGCTTTTTATTTCCCTCCTATTTTCTCCTGGGTGTTTTGTAATGCAGTATTTGTACCAAATACCTGCAGTATATCACCCTTCCTCAGATAGGTTTCTCCATGGGGGATGAAGAACGCATTACCCCTTTTGACCATAATCAAGATAGCATCTTTATGGAAAGGAATTTCTTTGACCTGCGATCCGTCAATCTCCTTTTTGGTAATCAGAATCTCTTCAACCATGAAATTTTCAAACGACTCAAGCAGGGCATGATACGTTGTTGGTCTTAATATCAGGTTTTCAAAAGTAGTAGCCAGAACGGCAGTTACATCAATGATCTTAATTCCCAGGTTTTTTAACTTTCGTTCAATTTCGGATGTGCTTGACCGGGTAATGATATTGTCATGCAGTAACTCCTCGCGCAGGATTCTGCAAATTTCGTGGTTAGTTTCCGGCGATCCTGTTTCAACAATAACAAAATCCGGCAAATTTAGTTTAAGTTCCTTGTAAATATTGACATTGCATCCGTCACCTTTAATGCAATACAATCCTTTTTCTGAGATTTCTTCTGCCCGTTTATTGTCATTTTCAATTATTATTGACTTCTTCCCATGCATGATTAGCCTTCTGGCCAACAGAACCCCGGTACTACTGCCTCCGATGATGAATGTTTTTTCACCTGTTAAATGATCTACCGGCGACAGCCAGTTGTACAAAACGGGCGAAATAAAACAGCTGATAATTGCCATGATAATAAAACAGGCATTGATGCCCGGTGTAATAACTCCCATCTCAAGTCCAATTGCTGATGCGGCGATTATCAGACTTAACCTGGATGACATCAGAAAGCCCCCGGCCATTGCTTTTTTTGCTCCGAATAATTGTCTCCACAGCAAAGCCGGAATAAACTTTACAGCAAAAAGAGTTATCATCAATAAAACAAGTATCCAGATCAATGACTGATCGAACTCCTGTAGCGCCGAAGGATCAAATTCAAAACCAACCATAATAAAAAAGATTGGTATGAAAAAACCATAACCCATTCCATCCAGCTTTAACAACATTACTGATCTTTCATGGTGCATCATACTCGAAATGACAAGCCCTATTAAAAATGCACCCAGCAAAACGGCCTCTTCTCCGATAAACTGAGCCATGACAACAAACAGCATTATCAGTAAAATCGTTCCTCTGATGAGTATTTGAGAAGCAGCGTGCGATAATTGAAACGCCATTTTTTTTATTAATGGTATATATTTGAGCTTGTTGCCAATAATATAAAAAACCAGGAAAACGACGAACAGGCCGAGGATGTATAGCAATTCTGTCTGAAAACCATTTTTAATTATAAAAGCCGTAAAAGTGAATAATATAATACTGAAAATATCAGCAACGGCAGCTGCCATAATGATCATTTGCCCGAAACGGTTTTTTATTTCCCCCCGCTCTTTTAACACTGGTACCACAATGCCAACCGAAGTAGTTACCATGATCAGTGAAAAGTACCAGATATGAGAAATATTGATGATGTTCGAGAGCAACAAAGTACCGGTAACGGCTAATATAAGTGAAAGGATGAAATAGACTATACTCACCAGCAACGGGTTTCTTATGAAGCGTACAAAAGTTAAACGCATTCTTGGAAGTGATGCAAGTATTTGATCCACATCAATTTCAAGGCCACTTAAAAACATAAGAAAAATAAAGCCTGTAAGGGCAAAAAACTCCAGTATTCTGAAACTTTCATGATCAATTGATCCCAGAACAAATCTTCCAACGAAATAGCCCAGGATAATTTCGACAATTACCGATGGTACTTTTTTCAGTTTAAAAAGGGATAACAAAATGGGTGTTCCCCAGGCGATTAAAGCAATCACCATCAAAGGAAAGTAATCAAAATGAAAGGAGAAATATAGCAGCATACAGATTGTATATCTATCTTTTAAAACAAACCTTAATATAATCAATTAATTATTCAAATCAAAAATCATTTTTAAGGGGTTACAGGATCTGGAGAATTAATGTATTTTTTTTACATGACACATCTTAATTCTACTTTGACAGATTGGATCAAGACCTGATTTTTCTCCTTTTTTGCCCCTGCCCTAAAGAGAGAAAGGAGAAAATATATGTTCTTTCCACAGCGACAATAGAATAAGCATTACCTGAATGTGCCAGGTTTTTTTTATTACTTTTGCAGCTTTTGAGACAATTGTATCATTAAATATACCTGATGGAAAAATTTTCCAGCTTCATACTTAAGATAAAATGGCTGATTATTATTCTGGTATCAGCTACTACTATCTTCCTCTCATTCCAGATCCCCCATATTAAAATTAACTCCGATGTAATTAACTCATTGCCAGAGAATGATAAAGATGCTGTTCTTCTCAGAAAAATAGGTGCCAGATTTGGAGGAAATAAGACTGGTATGGTGATAATTCAATCTGATAACATATTCACCACTGAAGTTCTGTGTCATATCAGGCAGATAACTGATACCCTGTCAGAAACTGAAAATATTTCTTCGGTATTAAGTCTGACCAACGCAATCGACATACGGTCAGATGGTGATAACCTTGAAATAGGAAAACTGATTGATGAAGAAACGATTCCTGAAACAGAGGAAGAACTGACAGCACTTAAAGATCGTGTTATGATTATTGATAATTATAAAGGATCAATTATATCAAAAGACGGTACTACTGCAATAATTCTTTTCTCAATATCAGACAAAGTCAATATGCAGTCTGTTGCACAACTAGTTCAGGATAAAATTGAATCAATAAAGCTCCCGGAGAAAATATATTTCGCAGGTTCGCCGATGCTTATTACTGCAATTTCCCGCATGATTGCCTCTGACCTCATAAGGCTAATACCGGTGGCATTCCTGCTGATAATCATCGTCCTGTATCTTGGTTTCCGATCAGCCAGAGGTGTGGTACTGCCTCTTTTGACGGCAGTTTTGACAATAATATGGGTCATCGGTATAATGGCTTTAACCGGTTCAGAAATGACAATGGTTTCAAATAATATTCCAATTGTACTTCTTGCAATAAGCACTGCATATACCATACATGTGCTGAACAGGATAAACCAGGTAAAGGATGACCTGGACAGAGCAATAGTTTCTGCACTCTCCTATGTTGCCATTCCGATTATTCTTGCAGCACTCACAACAATAGGTGGATTTTTCTCCTTCTTATTCGGTTCCTATCTTACAATGATTCGTGATTTTGGAGTCTTCACAGGCCTGGGGACATTTATTGCCCTTCTCCTTTCAATTTTTTTCATCCCTGCTCTTATATCTGCCCTTTCATGGAAAAACAAAAACATAACTCCAGAAGAAAGGGATGCAGAGCTTACTTTTTTTTCAAAATATCTTCATATACCATTACATAAACTACTCTTCACTCATGCTAAAAGGGTGCTCACAATATGGATCGTTATAACCCTGATAAGTATTTCCGGCATCTTTCTTATTAAACGCAATGTCGATGTCAGAAATTATTTCAGAAAAGACAACCCTACAAGGATAGCCGAGGAGATAATGGCAGATAAATTCGGAGGATCAAAGCCAGTATTCGTTCTGTTTAAAGGCGATATCCAAAGCCCGGAAATCCTGAATAAAATGCTTGAAACAGAAGAGTATATGAAAAAAAATCCCGGGATTGAAAAAACGCAGTCAATTGCCGGCCTTATTTCAGATATAAACGGGGCGTTTGGACAGGGTAAGAAAATACCTGATGAAAAGGATATGGTGGAACAACTCTGGTTTCTCCTTGAAGGAAATGATAATATGAATAACCTTGTATCAGAAGATCTCGATGAAGCAGTCATCATATCATGGTTTACATTGCCTGAGAATAAAGAGAGGATAGAGTTTGCAAATTACATGAAGGATTTTATTGACAACAACTCTGTACCAGGTTATTCAATTGAAATCACAGGCATGCCATTTATTGAGGTGACTATAGACAAGAGCCTGGTTAAAAGCCAGATAGGGAGCCTCATAATAGCTGTACTTTTTGTAACTTTAATTATCAGTATTATCCTGCGTTCGTTCTATTCAGGTCTTTTTGCAGCAATCCCGATAATTTCTACAATTATAATCCTATTTGGAATAATGGGTTTTACAGGGATACCTTTGAATATTGCGACTGTCCTGGTAGCAAGTGTTGCCATGGGTATAGGTATTGACTATTCTATACATGTGATTTCACATTTTAACAGCCATATAAAGGAGGGGGCAACTATATCTGAAGCCCTTGATGAGACTATAGCTGTAAGCGGGAAAGCAATACTGATCAATTTAGTTTCTGTATCCTCAGGTTTCCTGGTTTTGCTGTTCTCTGAGATGGTCCCTCTACAATATTTTGGTATGCTTATCACGCTCAGCATGATAGGAGCTGGCCTCAGCGCCCTTACTTTACTCCCTGTAATACTTATACTTGCAAAGAGAAGAGAAAATAAGCTATCAGCCTTCAGCGAACAAAGTACCGAAAAAACAGTTTTATAATTAAGATCAGATTATGACGAGAAGAATCAAAAATATTTGTTACCTGATTGCTACCTTGTTACTTGGTGGTATATTAAATTCAGCAGCGCAGGATGCAGATGCTATCCTGGGAAAAATGGATTACATTGTCAATGCCCCCAAAGACAAGGAGGGAACAGTTAAAATTATCCTGATAGATAAAACCGGAAAAGAAAAAGTACGTGAAGCAGAGATGCTTCAAAAAGGACCCCATAAAAAACTGTATCGTTATACAAAACCTGACTCACAGGCAGGAATAGCAACTCTTACACTTCCTGACAATATAATGTGGCTCTATCTGCCTGCCCTTGGCAAACCAAAGAAAATTTCCATGCTCACCAAGGACTCCTCTTTTAATAATACCGATTTCTCATATGAGGATATGGCTACAACACCTTATGCCGACCGGTTCACTCCTGAACTTATTGAATCATCAGGAGATTTTTATGTGCTTAACCTTTTATCCAAATCAGGCAAATCGAATTATTCAAAGATCATTGCTAAAATCAGCAAAGAGCATGGGTATGTTGAAACCATGGATATATACGACCTGAAAGGTAAGAAATTCAAAGAGGCTACTTATAAATATGAAAAGGTAGGCAAATACTGGAATGCATCAGAAGTAGTAATGAAAGATCTGGAAAAGAATCATAGCACAAAAATTCTGGTATCCGATGTTAAATTTGACAGTGGCCTTTCTGATGATATTTTCCTTGTTGAGAACCTGAAACCTCTGGCAAAGAAAAAAGTCAACTAAATAATTAATCTATATAAGGATATCCGCTTCAGGGATGTTCATCGCAGAAGTTCTTCCAGGAAACCATAAGCTTTCCTGGCTTCATAATTAATGAATTTCAGATCTCCTTTGGAGAGACATTCCACTAATAAAGCACCCTGCTTAAAGCCTCCCTTCCGGAGACGCTTCATCACTTTCTGGAAGTTTACCATCCCCGTTCCAGGTGTTATTTCCACATCTTTTGGCATCCGGAAATCCTTAATGCTCATTCCTGTTACTAGTCCATCAACCTCTACAGCATCATCAACCGGATTTATCTTACCATCCGAGTAGTAGTAAATGTTGCCAGGATCGTACCAGAGACGGAAATTCTTATGCCTGATTTTTTCAATCAGCGGGCGGCATTCCATTCCTGTATTGTTAAGTGGCCCATGTGGTTTTATACTGATAATAACTCCCTTGCCTGCGGCATAATCACAGCACTCACCAACAACTTTGTAGTAATCTTCAACAAACTCCGGCTTGTTTATACCAAGGAGTAGAAGGTTAGGGCATCCGCATATTGCAGAGCTGTCAATAAGACTCTTCAACCCTTCTATTCCTTTTGTAACAGAATTACTTACGTCGAAATTACCTCCATGGATACATGCTATTTTAAGCCCTCTCGACCTGGCCTCCTCATAAATTTTCGCTGCCTGTTCAGGATTTGTGTCCTTAGTAATGATGGGCCCTGATTTTGAAGACATGAGTCCTGCATAACTGAATCCTGCTTCTGCAATACCATCAAATGCTTCCACGTAGTCGAATTGGGCCCATGGCCTTGTGAAGCATCCTGTTTGCCAGAAGCTTGTTTTAAGTGACGAAATAAGATTAATTCCTGTTGTTGCAAGCATCGCTTTTCCAATGAAATGGCGCCGGCTAAGTGGTTTGCTGACCATATTTAATAAATTAGTTTTTCACCTTTTCAATTTTGTCTCAATATGTCTGAGCTGAATTTAGTACTAAAGCTTAAGCCCTTTCTTGTAGTTTTCGAATAATTCCTGTTCCGGGTCGACACTCCAGCCTGAAATTATTCCTCCGTAGAAGTAGAATGTAACATTAAAAATAACCCTGCTGTTTTTATCAGTTACCTGGTAAAGTTTTGTAGCTCCATACTCCTTGATTAATTTGTATTCAGTGAGATCAAGTGCTATCTGCTCCTTATCACTGGCGAACTGATCAGAAATAGCCTTTGCAACAGGCTGAAGTTCAGGATTTCGTCTTTGAGGGCTGTTAAGCCGGTTAACATAGTCTTCGGGTCTGTTAACCTGCATCGCATTCTTTGCAAACCTTTCTACATTGGCAGGGTCAGCTTTTCTAACTTCAGACAGTCGTAAAGCTTTTGCAAGACTAAGACTGGCAACCATCCTGAAGCTGATAGCATCCATTATACCCTTGTTTTCAAAAGGATTGGCATTAGCTGTTCTTGTAATAGCGGTTTCAGGTTTTCCCTTCAGGGCAATTCTTGAAGCCCTTGCACTGTCGGCATATGATCTGAAACGGCTACGTATTTCAGGAGAGCGCAGGCTGTTAACAGTAAAAATAGCTATACCCTTTGCCCCATTATTCAGTGCCTCATCCATACAATCGAACATCAAAGGTCCGTTAGTTGCAGTCATACCACAGTACAGTGTTGTCATTACATTTTTATCCCTCACATTCTCAAGGGAACAATCTGAAATAAAGCTTATATCACCTGTATAGAAATTATGATAAACCATCGGGAAAACAATATCGAGATTCCATTTCCCCCAATCCTGACGAACCATTTTCTTTGCCATCTTTGGTGTAGGGAAAGGTGATGCTGCCATAACTTTACCATATGAATGAACTATCTCAGCTATCATGTTTGCAACTTCAGTTATCTGGTCACATCTGAATTGTAGCCATTTATCATCCGCTGAAGGATCTTCCTGTTCACGCGGATCGTACCCATACTTTTCCTTAAATAACCTTATCATTTCAGGATGATATCCGAAATCAAATTCAGGGTACTCTTTATCCTGGACAATACCATAACGAGACCAGAGTGTTGTTGGAAGGATAACATCTACAAAACGGTGATAATCAATTGCAATGCCATTCAATCCATCAACCTCACAGTAATCCACTATTTTCTTTTTAATGAAGTCACGTACCTCAGGCAAAGCCGGACACATGAACTTGTAATAACCAACATAGGCATTTATATCGGCAAGGCTCTCCCCTTTCCTGTTAACGCTTTGCCATTCCGGATGAGCCTTTACAATTGAATCCCGGCCATGTTCAAGGTTCATTGTCCACAGCCATGCGTAGACCTCAATGCCATGCTTTTTTGCAATTGGTATTGCAATACGGTAATCATCAGGTGTGGGTGCATTAAGCATAACACCATCAATACCTGTCGCATTCATCACTGAACAGACAGAATCGAAATTCATACCGGGACGATAGTCCATCCAGGTCCAGAACATAGGATAATCGCTCTTTTCATTTTTACCCGGGCTGCAGCCTGCCACAGTCAGGATTATTACCAAGATTATTATAAGTCGCAGATTTTTCATTTTATATATTTTTTAAATTTCTAAAATTCTGATATCAGTGAAAACCATTTACCTGCTGATGATCCCCACACCTCTTTATACGTGGCTGTATTGAACTGCGGCCAGTAAGGAGTGTCTTCATTGAATCTCGACTGCATACCAACCGGTATCTCGCCCACTGTTTCACCCGGAAGAGCCACATATTGCTGCATGTAATTGCTGCCCTCACCCCATATAAGTGACTGTCCGAACGGATTCTTTCCTACTATCCAGAACAGCTGCTGTTCGGCAATATTCATCAACTCCTTATCATTCAGGAATTTCCCGCAAAGCGCTGCTGCCTTGCCAGTTGAAAGATGTACAGCTGCATTTCCTTTAAAAGAAAACCACACCGGAAATACTCTCAGGTAATGCTCATTATCCAGTTTTACACCATTAGCAAGCTGCTCCCTGAAATCAGGTCCTGCACCCTGCCTTATGCCTACCTGAATAAGATAAAAATTAACTGAATCCTTTACCTCATCCTTTTGATAGACACCACTGGGGATCATTCCATAAGGCTGAACATACTGCATAATATTCTTAAGGTAATCGCCAAAAAGCCTGATAGAGTTTCCCCAGGTTTTATAATCAGGATTATTGGGCTGGGTCCTGCACAATTCTGTTAAAGCCTGCATATAGACATAGTCACGTGATTGATGAGTGTAATGCACTATTGAGTTCTTTGCAAGATCGCGGTAAAAGAAACCTCTGGTCTTGTTTTTGTCATTTAACGGCTCAGTACGCTGGCACTGAATCACATACTTAATGAATTCAGCTGCTTTGTCTGCATAGTATTTTTCTCCTGTAGATTTATAGAGCATGCTTGCTGCCCAGGATACCGAAGCCATATACTGGCTCTGTGAAGCCATATAAGCATGCCCGTGTCCCTTGTTAATCCTTTCATCATATCCAAGCTCCTCAAAGCGTTTAATAGCATATCCAAAGTCCTCTTTAGCTATCTTCCTGAGATTTTCCTTAAGCATGGGGTCATGGTCAATGCTCATTGAAGCATAGGCTTCAATACCTGAGAAGAGAAAGTTCTCGAATCCTCCGTTATGCACAGTCACCTGGCGCCGGCCTGCATCATCGATTGTTCCTATCAGCCTGTCGGTCCATAAATTCGTTCCCCAGGTCATAAAACGATATCCGTCTCCAAGCCGGGTTTTCATTATGAAATCGATTCCCCATAAAGACTCTTCCATCAGCCTGTTATAGAGGTCAATATCATTCTTCTCCTTTGCCCTGTTAGCCATTTCCATAATTGAATAGGCGATTTCTCCTGTCTGCAACGCCTGCTGTGACATATCAGCCGCATCGTGCCATCCACCATTTACCGGAAAAATCTTCCCATTGTATTCGCAGTTCAGATCGGAATGACATGCTCCATGCTTTTCCGGTACCGGATAGCCGCACCTCTCAACAAACATGAAGTTTACCACTCTCCAGGCTGAATCGTCCCAAAGGTTCCTGTTAATATAAAAAGGACGGGTAGTAACATTCCCAACCCTGATCATGAATTGACCTTCTTTCATGAAATCTGAAAAATCTATAGTCTCGAAATCACCTGTTCTTGTCTTCGATGGTGTTATCTTACCTTCATAGACAACCTGTGATGTTGTATAATCGATAAGCTGGAACATACCCTTGTTACCGGCAACATTGACAATTGCAGTCTTTTCACTCTCAGGCCTGTAACCCGATGTAGAGAATATGATCCTGTTTGTTGCCGGTTTCCATCCGCTAACAACCTCAGGATTCTCGACAACCTGCAGTTCAACGGCGTCAATGTCGAATTTAAGGGAATCGCCCATTGTGCGTTCCTTCCCGAATACTTCAATTGCAAACTTGAGTTTGGTTACCTTATCCCTGGCCAGTTCAGTCATCTCCACAAAACACTCGTTCCACTGACCATTGATAAGATTGATCTCATGATACCCTTCTCTTCCGTACTTATCCGGAACTTTTATCTTACCATCATTCTCAACATAGAGATTAAGATAGATGCTCCTCGCTCCTTCGCACTCGGGATATATATATAAATGTATCCTGTTGAATTTCTCCCAACTTTTTCCTCCTACATCAAAACTGGCAAGGGAAGTGCCCCGGCCCATTCCCCTGACAGGTAGACTGTCAGGCATAGTAGGCGCAACAATCTTAAGACTGCTTTTCCCGGTTTGACTTCTTTCCGATGTAAGACGCATTCCACCTATTCCTTCATGCGACCACCCTGTAAGACTTTCCATATCGCAGAGCATATTGGAGACAAGAACTTTTTTCGTAAGTCCGTATGTCTCAAACGACTTACTATAATCAAGCGGCAGCGGAAAATGAACATTCCCTGTGCTTTTCAAATCCGACTTAAGTTTCTCATCAACCTGGGAAATAGCTGAAAAACATATTACTGAAATCATTAATGTTAATAAAGAGAGTCTTTTCATAACAGAAAGCGATTATGATTGATTTTATACTTAATACATCAATATAAGCAAATTTACTATAGTTTTTATCCACTGGAAAAGGAATAACAACTTAAATGTCTGTTTTTGTCTTAAAAAATCATAAAACTACATACCATAAATGTGATACCTCAGGTCAGAAAAATATTATAGGTTTTGCAATCCCGGACATCAATTCTGTTATTGATAAATTGTCAGTATACCAGTTTTTTACTATTTTGCAATTTGAATTAAAATCGGGCTGTAATTTCTTCGTGATATTTAAGATAGCCTGCATTATTTGATATTACCTGAGCCATACAGCTTTGTATTCCGGGCTTCTTTAAACAACGAGTATATGAACAATGTTCCGCAAATATATTTATTCAGTTATTACAATTCATATATATTATAATTTCATGAAAGAACAAATTGAAAATTTCAGTAAAGAGATTATTCCCTGGCTTTTAACCCATGGAATTAAGATCCTAATAATTATTACAGCTGCCTGGCTGCTGAATAAGATCCTCAGCAGGGTAATAGCCAGGGCTGTCAGAATTGCTGTTGTTCCTGAAAAAGACGCACAGCCTGAATCGGAGAAGAAGAGGGAAGATACTCTTATCAGAATCTTTTCAGGGGTAACCGGAATAGCTGTTTTAACCATTACTTTCATGATGGTATTGCAGGAAGCAGGTCTTAATATAGGACCTATGCTTGCAGGTGCAGGAATAATAGGACTTGCACTTGGCTTCGGAGGACAATATCTTATCAGAGATATAATCACAGGATTATTTATTATCCTTGAGAATCAGTACCGTATAGGAGATGTAATAAATATCGAATCAATAGGCGGACTGGTAGAAGATATTAGCTTAAGAAAGACTATCCTCCGGGATATGAACGGAACAGTTCATCATATTCCTCATGGGGAGATCAAAACAGTATCAAACCTGTCGAGAAAATATGCCAGGGTCAACCTCGATATAGGCATTGCATACGATGCAAACCTGGAACATGTAATTAAGGTCATTGATCAGACAGGTACTGAACTGGCTGAAGATGAGCACTTCAAGGAGATGATCTTAACACCTCCCAAATTCCTTAGGGTAGACAATTTTGCTGACTCAGCTATAATCTTAAAGATTCTGGGAGATACAAAACCACTTAAACAATGGGAAGTAACCGGTGAACTTCGTAAACGTATAAAAATTGCTTTCGACCGGGAAGGAATTGAAATCCCATTTCCTCAACATGTTATACATCAGGCAAAAATTAAATAAATAGAAAGATCTAATTACACAGCATCTGGTTATTTTTTCTAAATTGACAGCTTAATTCAATACTTACCATTTATGGCTGAAAAAAACAGGGTTCTTTCAATCGACATCATGAGAGGTTTTACACTTGTGCTTATGCTATTTGTAAATGACCTCTATATTCCCGGTGTCCCGGCATGGCTCGGACACACCAAAGCCAGTTTTGACGGAATGGGCCTGGCAGACTGGGTATTTCCGGGATTCATGTTTATGGTAGGGATGTCAATCCCCTTCTCTGTCGGAAACAGAATTAAAAAAGGAGACAGTAACCTGGCTTTATTTCAGCACGTACTGATAAGAACAATCAGTCTCCTGATAATTGGAGTACTGATGTCTAATTCAAGAAATGTAAACGGGGAATTCACAGGAATAAGCAAAAGCCTGTGGTCAATGATAGTCTATTCAGGAGTATTTCTAATCTGGAACAGCTATAAGGCGACTGATAAAAATAAACTCCTCATTTACGGTCTCAAAATAGTCGGAGTACTGATGATAATACCTATGGTTTATATCTTCCGGTCAGGTGAGACGACCGGTTTCAGGTTCACTTCCTGGGGAATACTCGGAACAATTGGCTGGGGCTACCTTGTATCATCTCTCGTATTTATGGGAGCTCGTGATAATATCTTAAAAACTTCAATGGCTCTGCTCTTCTTTCTGATCCTTAATATTCTGTCAAAATTACATCTGCTGGATTTCCTGAATTTCTTAAAACCGGTTTTTGGTACGGTCATAAACGGGAATGCTCCTTTTATTGTACTATCAGGTCTTTTTTTAACTCTTCTTCTGAAAAAGCTGTCTGGTGATGTGAATAAAACTATCCTTGTCATTGCTTCTCTTGGAATATTTTCCATTGCTGCTGGTTTTCTCCTTCGCAACTGGTTTATTATATCGAAAATACAATCTACTCCAAGCTGGGGACTTATATGTAACGGATTGAGCATGGTCCTTTTTGCATTTCTTTTCTGGTTCATTGATGTCAAAAAACAGGTAAAATGGGGATCCTTTCTCAGACCGGCAGGTGCAAATTCCCTTACAGTATACCTGGTTCCTGATATGTTTTACTACATTATCTGGCAATTCAGCCTGCCATTCCTGTTTTATAAACAACCTGATATTACCTGGCTTGCAGTTTCAGGATCTATAGCCTGGGCATTGATAATGGGAGTCGGACTGCCTGTATTACTTGAGAAGATAAATTTCAGGCTCAAACTCTGAATAATATATTTTATCATTTTAATAAATAAGAAGATGTCATATACTGACAAAATAAGCAACGTTAACAGAAGCAGATATTTAATTCCTGCATTACTTGTCCTGCTTATATTTTTTTTGCACGGATGTACTTCAAAAGATAATAAGTACCCCCAGGGAAACAATATAGGGGTAGTAATTTCAGGTATAAATTCAGAGCAGGTTAAAAAGTATGAAAAATTTGAACTGCTTCTTGACCTGAATAATGTCAGGTATGATAATCCATACGACCAGGCTGACATAGACCTCTACGCTTTATTTACGGCTCCATCGGGTCAAAGCATAAAAATTAACGGCTTCTTTGACGATTACAGGGGAGCAAATAAATGGAAGATCCGCTTTTCACCAAGGGAAACCGGGGAATATAAATTTCATGTTTATGTAAAAGACGGATCGGCAACAGGCGAAACTGAAGGCTCTTCATTTACTGCTGTTGATTCTGAACACCATGGCTGGATTAAACCATCTGAAAAGAATCCGCATTATTTCACCTACGATGACGGAACAACCTATTACGGGGTAGGAGCATATTCACCATGGGGAAACGATGAAAAAGTTTTCAGGACTTTTGTTGAAAACAAGGCTAATTTTTTTGCGATCTGGGATATTAACTATGGCGGTTTTGTAAACAGTGCCGGTGTAATTGAAGAAAAACTGGGAGAATATAACCAGGAAAAACTCGGTCAGATCGATTCGTTGCTTTCCATCCTTGAAAAGGATAACATCAGTTTAATGTATGCAATCTGGCCACACGACCTATTCTCTGAAACAGTATGGGCCCACCAGTGGAAACTGAATCCTTATAGTCAGATTACCACAGTTGAAAATGTTTACAGTGATTCACTGGCCTGGGAATACCAGAAAATTAAATACCGTTACATGATAGCAAGGTTTGCCCACAGCAGGAGCTGGGGCATATGGGAGCTGATCAACGAGATGGACGGTACCGATGGCTGGGCAAAAGGTCATCATAAGGAGGCTTTTGCATGGGTCGACAAATGCGCAAAATATTTTGCAGAAAACGATCCTTATAAACATCCTCTTACAGCTTCTTTCAGCGGTGGCTTCAAACAGTACCGCGATACACTTTACAGGTTAACGGAAGTCCCTAATATTCATCTTTACCCTGCACAGGGATGGATCCCGAAGTACCCCGAAGATAGCCTGAGAAGTGATATGCACAATTTTGCCTGGGCAAGCAAACGCTTCTGGGACAATTTTGAGAAACCTGCAATTTTTGGAGAAGCAGGAGCTGATCTTACTTACTACAAACCCGATTCAAAAGAATACCATATCTCATATCATAACCATATCTGGGCTTCACTTTCAAACGGACTTGCAGTAACACCGGTGTGGTGGACAGCTTCGATTATGAATGACAACGACTGGAAACAGCTTAAGTATTTGTCGGAATTTGTTGCCGATATCGATTTTGCAAACCTTCCTTATACGCCGCTTCAGTCCGAGGCCACAAATGCAGATGTATACGTTATGGACAGCGGTGATAAAGGATTCGGATGGGCAAGAGTTGTTAAGAATAATAAAATAGATAATACAAGATTAACTCTCATCAAACCTGATAAAGCCAATTATAATATTGTATGGTTTGATACATGGACAGGTAATATTGTAAAATCAGAAAATGTCACTTCAGGAAATGGTAAACTTGTAATTACAGTTCCCGGGCTTGATCATCATTATCAGGATATTGCGTTTAAAATCAGTAAAAAATAATCTTAACCATGACAACATCTAACCGTATTCTGTCTATTGATATAATGCGGGGACTAACCCTGGTCCTGATGCTTTTCGTTAATGACCTTTATATGCCTGGTGTACCTGCATGGCTCGGTCATATGAAAGCCAATTTCGACGGGATGGGTCTTGCTGACTGGGTTTTCCCCGGGTTCCTCTTCATGGTTGGAATGGCTATTCCATTTGCAATTGGCGGCAGGATAGCCAGAGGAGAAAGTAACTTTTCTATTTCAAGGCATATTGCAGTAAGAACTGTCAGCCTGCTTATAATTGGCGTTCTGATGCTGAATACAGGAAGAGTGAATCCCGAACTTACCGGAATGAGCAAAGACATCTGGGCCCTGATCATGTATATAGCCGTATTTTTTATCTGGAACCAATATCCGGATAGTGAGAAACATTTTTTCAAGACTGCAGGCCTTAAATTGCTTGGCATGTCACTGCTTGTTTTTCTGATATTCAAATTCCAATCGGGGAAAATTGAAAATAATGGTTCACTTGTTACCGGCTGGTGGGGTATTCTGGGACTTATCGGATGGGGATACCTGGTAGCTGCATTTGTATACCTGGGCGTACGGAATAATATTCTTTATACTTCTTTATCTGTGATTTTCTTCCTTATCCTGAATATTCTGTCAAGGCTTAACCTTCTGGAATTCCTTAATCCTGTAAAATTTCTTCTTGGTACAATAATAGATGGTAATGTACCATTCATAGTTCTTTCCGGGATGCTTACAACGCTCATCCTTAAGAAATTATCAGGAGAGGACTACAAAAAGACAATTGTAACAATTGTTACATTTGGTATATTGAGCCTTGCCGGAGGTTTCATTCTTAGGAAGTGGTTTATCATATCGAAGATACAGGCCACACCAAGCTGGGGAATGATCTGCAATGGTATCAGCCTGATACTTTTCGCTTTACTTTACTGGATTATAGATATAAAGAAACACAACAGGTGGGCTTTCTTCCTTAAGCCAGCCGGAGAGAATTCACTTACAACCTATTTAGCCCCGGATATCATCTATCACCTTATATGGATGACAGGTGTGCCGCTGCTCATCTATAAACATTCTGCCACCCCGCTTATAGTAATAGCCGGTTCGATAGCATGGGCACTGGCAATGGTTGGGCTGACTGCATTACTGGTGAGGTTTAATATTAAGCTGAAGTTGTAACCTCGTCCTAAATGTATTACAGTGTCATAGCCGTCAACCTAAGAAGAGTTTTGTAAAAACAGTGATAAATACCTGGAGGGCTTAGGATTCACTGTATTAAGGTTTGAAAACAGATTTGTATTTCAGGAACCCGAATACTTAAAAAATGAGATAAGAAAAGGTTTCAAAGAAGAAGAAATGATCTGATAAACTAATCAACCACCCCGGCCACGCCATGGCGTGGCCACCCCTCCTTCAAAAGGAGGGGAAAATATTGTCAATGACCTGAAATTCGATATTAAAATCTGTTTGCCTTTATTTATCATACCTGAAAAACCTTTTTCAGACTCCTTAGGTTGATGGATATGCCCCCAGGGGATGAGATAATCACTCACTCATCGAATACGGAAAAGCATCGGGTTTTGTACCCCTTACAGTGTCAGGAACTGAGGTCATGCAGTAAACCAGCTTTCCGCCATTTTGCAATGCTGAATGAGTGATATAATTGTTGCTTAATATTCTTCCGTTAAGCTTTATCCTTTTAACATAAATGTTTTCATCATTGTTCTCCGGAGCTTCAATAACAAGCTTTTTCCATTTGCCGAAATCAAGGGTTACTTTATTGAATAGTGGTGATCCGAAAACATACTGATCGGTACCGGGAGTCACAGGATAGAATCCAAGAGCCGAAAAGACGTACCATGCCGATGTCTGACCGTTATCCTCATCACCGCAATAGCCATCGGGAGTATAGTTATAGAGCTTACTCATCACCTGCCTTGCACGGTACTGGGCTTTCCATGGTTCACCTGCATAGTTATAGAGGTAAATCATATGCTGAATAGGCTGATTTCCATGAGCATAGTTGCCCATGTTCATTATTTGCATCTCCCTGATCTCATGTATGACAATCCCATAATAAGAATAATCGAAAATGGGCGGCACGTTGAATATTGAGTCAAGTTTTGCTATGAAATCCTCTCTCCCTCCCATCAGATTAACAAGACCGGCAACATCCTGAAATACACTCCAGGTATAATGCCAGCTGTTACCTTCAGTGAATGCATCCCCCCATTTATAAGGACTGAAAGGCGACTGGAATAAGCCATCGATATTGCGGCCACGCATCAGTTTTCTTCCGGTATCAAATACCTTTTTATAATTCATTGCCCTCTTTGCATAAAGGTCAATCTCCTCCTGAGGCTTCCCCAGGGCTTTTGCCAGCTGCCATATGCAGAAATCAGCATATGCATATTCGAGAGTACGGGCTGCATTTTCATTAATACCCACATCATAAGGAACATACCCAAGATCATTGTAAAATGTGGCACCCAGCCTGCCAACTGATTCTTCCGGTCCGGGTCCCATAGTATTTTTTATTATTGCATCATATAAGGTTTCGATATCATACCCTCTTATTCCCTTAAGATAAGAGTCGGCAATCAGAGAAGCCGAATTGGAGCCTATCATGCAGTTACGGTGTCCCGGGCTGGCCCACTCCGGAAGCCACCCGCTCTCTTTATATGTATTTACCAGGCCCTCCATGATCATGCTGTTTACCTCAGGGTACATAAGTGTAAAGAATGGGAAAAGGGATCTGAATGTATCCCAGAAGCCATTATCGGTAAACATGTAGCCTGGAAGAACCTCCCCATTGTAAGGGCTGTAGTGTATTATTTCATCCTTTTCATTTTTCTCATGGAACTGCCTGGGAAACAAAAGTATCCGGTAAAGGCATGAATAGAATGTTCTCTGCTGGTCTGCTGTTCCTCCCTCAACCTTTATTTTTCTCATCTGGCTGTTCCATGCCTCTTTTCCTTCACTCATAAGCTTATCAAAATCCTTCCCTCCTGTTTCACGCGACAGGTTCAGCTGAGCCTGTTCATTACTAATAAAGGAAGAAGCCACTTTTATGCAGATCTGATCACCTTTTTTTGTTTTAAACCCAAGAATTGCTCCGGCATGTTCCCCTTCAGCTTCAAGTACATTGTAATTAACTGTGTCTCCGTTCCAGGTATGTACTGAACTAAAATCTTTGTCGAATTCAGCAACAAAAAAGTTATGAAAATTGGCGGGTACTCCGCCGCTGTTATTACGGCAATACCCAATCACTTTTCTTTCTTCCGGAATTATTTTAACCATCGATCCTTTAAAGAAGCCATCAAGAAGTATAAATGAAGAATCACTTTCAGGAAAGATGAAGCGGAACATTGCAGCTCTTTCTGTTGGCACCACCTCAGCAGTAACATCATAATCAGCCATGTATACACTGTAATAATATGGCTTAACAGTTTCAGTCTTATGCGAAAACCATGACGCTCTTTCGAGCTCATCAATTTTTATTTTTCCTGTGATTGGCATAAATGAAAATGCTGCATAGTCATTAATCCATGGGCTTGGCTGGTGGGTTTGCTTGATACCCATTATCTTGTAATCGTCATACGTATATCCCCACCCGTCACCCATTTTCCTTGTCTGAGGTGTCCAGAAGTTCATTCCCCAGGGAAGAGCTATTGCGGGATAAGTATTCCCATTCGACAATTTGAATTCAGAATCTGTTCCCATAAGCGGATTTACAAGCTCTACAGGATCAAAAACATGTTCTTTAACATCTTTTTTGCAGCCAGTAAAAGGTGTAATGAAAATCACCACGATAAATATCCTGGCATAAAATGAAGATTCTAATGCTCTGTTGATTAACATTTTTAATTGTTTATATTTCTATTACATTAACTTTTTCATATCTCCCGGTGTTCTGGCCCCCCTGCCCTCATGAAGGGGGGTTAATCCTCCGTTGCCTAATTTTGGTTATGGGCAGGATTTATACACCCTATAGGGGGTGCTCCGGGCCGCCGACAGGCGGGCGGAGCGGAGGCTGTTCTTCCGGTATCAGTTTCAATTCAACAATCGTATCATAAACCTTCTCAGGAGTAAGCCACATCATACATGCAAAATCACCTCGTTTGCATCTGCCTTTTCCGAAGACTGTACATGGTCTGCAGCTAAGCTCATCAACCGGTATTCTTAAAGAGTATTCATCAGGTTGTTGCCAGGCGCCAAATCCTGTGAGAGGATCAGTACCTCCCCATATCGATATAACCGGGGTCCCCACAAGAGCAGCCATATGCATATTTGAAGAGTCCATGGCTATCATTAATCTGAGTCGGCTCATAAGTGCCAGCTCTTCCTCAAGCTTCAGCTTCCCGGCAACACTGTAAGAATCCTTAATTGAGGATGCAAGTGCTTCAAGCTTCACAAGTTCTTCATTACCCCCAAAGAGCCAGAATTTTACCTTGTGGTTTTCAGATATCAGTCCAAGGAGTTGCTTCATATGCTCCTCTGGCCATCTTTTAAGACCATGTTTTGCATACGGAGCAACGCCGATGTTTATCAGATCCTCTGATTCAATCAATGCTGCTGTTTTCTTCAGAGCATCCTGTGAAGGTCTTATCCATGGACCATCAGAAGCATTAACAGGAAATCCGGCCCTGGCAAAAACATCACTATACCTTTCAGCGGAGTGCTTTAGCTGTATTTTAATTCTTCCGTTTATTATATCTCTCTTCTCTTTCCTACCCTTATCAATGACTGAAACCTTCACTCCTCTCAGGCGAAATAAGAACCCAAGAATCAGCGACCTCATAACAGCATGCAGATCTATTACATGATCAAAGGTTCCTGATTTTAAAAGATCATGAAATAACCTGAAGATACCAATCAAACCCTTATGTCTGCCTTTAAGATCCGGGAAGAATAATTTCAGTCCTTCATCTTCAGAAAAGAATGGTCTGAATTCAGCTCGTGTAAGAAACACCAATTCAACTTCGGGATATTGCTTTCTGATACCATTTATTACAGGAGTGGTGAAGGCAACATCACCCATTGCAGATGTTCTTATTACGAGAAGCCTCATTTCAGTATTTTTCGTACGATTTCTCCTCTATGAATCCTGATGCGGTTTTGAGGTTTATCTCTCTCTTGATCTCCGATCGTTTATCATTCTTAAAATAAACCGCACGGGCTGTCTGCACAAAATCATCGCCAAAATCCTTGTTTCTTTCCAGGTCACGGATATGATCCTCAATATCCCAGAGCTCACAATTAATATCATAAAGTGCAGTATAAAGAGGATCGGAAGTGCTTATTATTGATGATGATATCTTAACAAGTGCATCATACTCCTTCTGAAGGTTTACCAGCTTGGCCTTGTCTTTAATCCTCTCGAGCTTAATCTGAATAATTGTAAGCTTATCAATTATCTCTCCATTGGATACTTCTATTTTCATTTTATCAGATTTTTTCAAAAATAGCTATTTTTTACATCCCCCTGGCCCCCTTCAAAGGGGGAATCAAGAAGAAACACCATCCGCCTTGCGCCTTTAGCCTTTCGCCTCCCTAATACGGATCCACATCAACCGTGATCCTCAGTGCCGAAGCGCCCTTCTCTTTCTCAACCCTTTCAATCGCTTCATTTATCAGCTGCCTGGCTTTAGATGGACGCTTGTCTCTTTCGATCTTAATAAGGATTGTTTTGATGTACCAGAGTTGTACCTGAGATATCACCGGCGACTCGGGGCCCAGAACTCTCTTTCCGAAAAGACGCTTCAGGTCATTCCCAAGTATAACGGAGTAATGGTTCAAAGGAGCCCTCTCCTTATGCTTAACATTAATCCTGACCATTCTCGTGAAAGGAGGATAGTTGAATGATTTTCGCTCCTCAGCCTGCATATTGAACATACCCTTATAATCATGCCTCAATACCAGTCTGATTATCATGTTATCAGGGTCTGAGGTTTGGATCACCACCCTTCCCTGCCTGCTTCTTCTTCCAGCTCTTCCACTTACTTGCTCAAGCATCTGGAAACTTCTCTCATGTGCCCTGAAATCGGGATAGTGAAGAAGATTATCAGCATTCAGAACCCCTACTACTGTCAGGTTCTCAAAATCAAGACCCTTCGATATCATCTGAGTGCCTATAAGGATATCAATCCGCTTATCTTCAAATGCGCTGATTATCTTATTGAATGAATTTTTGCTTCGGGTGGTATCCTGGTCCATTCTTGCTATCCTTGCTGAAGGAAAGACCATTCTTATCTCATCCTCAATCTTTTCAGTCCCGAATCCCCTTGTAACCATAGCTGTTGAGTTGCAGTTGCCGCACTTAGATGGCATCCCCGAACTGTATCCGCAATAGTGACAGACCATGCGGCTTATCGATTTATGATATGTAAGGTTGACAGCACATTGAATACAGACCGGTATCCATCCGCATTCCGAACATTCGATATAGGGTGAGAAGCCCCGGCGGTTCTGGAAAAGAATGACCTGTTCATCTTTTCTCAGAGCATCGTCAATGGCATGCAGCAATTCAGGAGTGAAATGCGAAACCATCATCTTTCTTTTGTATGCCTCACGAGTATTGGCAAGGATGATCTCAGGAAGGTTTACCAGCCCATATCGCTCCATTAGCTCTGTCAGGCCATACTTACCATGAAGGGCATTATAATAACTCTCAATGGATGGAGAAGCAGATCCAAGAATTGTCTTGGATTTATGAAGTGACGCAAGTATTACAGCAGTATCCCTGGCATGATAACGTGGCGCCGGATCGTGCTGCTTGTACGAGCCATCATGTTCCTCATCAACAATCACAAGACCAAGGTTATTAAAAGGCAGGAATACAGATGATCTTACACCCAGAATAAGCCTGTAGCTGCCCGAAGGATCATCTCCGGCAACCTTCTGCCATATCTCTGCCCTTTCAGGATCGCTCAGTCTCGAGTGATAAACACCTGTCTGGTCGCCAAAATGCTTTTTAAGTCTCTGGATTATCTGCGCTGTAAGTGCAATTTCGGGAAGCATATACAGCACCTGCCTGCCCTTTTTAAGTTGCTCTTCTATAAGATGAATATATATCTCCGTCTTACCGCTTGAGGTAATACCGTGCAACAATACTATCTCTTTCTCTTTCAACTGAGTCTTAACCGACTCACGGGCTGCCGATTGTGCCTCACTCAGTTTTCTTACCGGCTCAATACTTTGTGAAACGGGCTCAATCCTGGAAACCGGTTGTGAAAATACTGACAAAATCCCTTTTGAAATCAGCGCATCCAGTGTATTTGGAGATGTTCGCAATTCTGACAGGAGGGCAGACTTCCTGATACCTGCCTTTACATTTTCAGTTCCAAAACCCGACAGCGACAGGTATGCCATTAACAGCTCCTGCTGCTTTGATGCTCTTTTCAGAGTGTCAAGGATTTTGTTCATTTCATTATCCTTAAACTCCCTGGCTAACCTGATGAAGCTCACCTGCTTTGGCCTATAACTGTTCAGGCTTATCTCTGAAGGAAGGGCAGCTTTCATTACCTCACCTTCGCTGCACATGTAATATTCTGATATCCAGGTCCACAGTTCAAGCTGAAAAGGATTAACAGAAGGTGAGCTGTCAATAAGATCTTTTATTGTTCTGACATTCCGGAATGATGGCTGTTTATCATGAACTTTATAAACTATACCTGTGTAAAGACGATTTTTACCAAAAGGAACTGTAACTCTCATACCTGGCCTCAGTCTCTCCGAAATATCCACAGGTACACTATATGTGAATCGTCCCCTCACTGCCAGGGGCAGGATAATATCAGCATAGAGAGTCTGTGCCATGCGTTAAACTCAATGCAAAGTAAGAATAAATAATTGAGGAACTAGTTCGGTCTTATAAAACTCGACATAACAGTTATCAGATGATCCCTTCTTATAGGTTTTATCAGGCAGGCATCACAACCTGCTTCAAGTATTATATCTGTATCATTTTCAAATACAAAGGCAGTCTGTGCAATAATTGGCAGGTTGTTGCGGATCCTCTTAATCTCTTTTGTGGCCTCTATTCCATTCATCTCAGGCATTTGCATATCTAGGATTACCAGATCAATATCAGGATTTGTTTTAATGATCTCAATAGCTTCAAATCCCGACCTGGCAGTAAATATTGAAATCCCTGTATCAACAAGTATCCTGTTGAGGTAGATAAGTACATCCTTATTATCGTCTACCAGGAGGCATTTTTTACTCTGCCAGTTAACCGGAATTAACATCGGATCGTTTGAATTCTGATTTGATTTGGTCTTGGAACCGGCAGGCCTGTAAGGGATATTAAATGTAAATTCCGATCCAATACCCTTTTCGGATATTACATATATCCTTCCTCCCATTCTCTCAATAACCTCCTTGGCCAGTGTTAAACCTACTCCCAGTCCTTCAAATGGTCTTTGGTTTCCATCCACCTCCTGCCTGAACTCCTCAAATATCCTTGCCAGATTCTCCTTGTTGATTCCTATACCTGTATCTTTAAATGTGAATACAATATCATCATTATCAATAGTATAAATAAACTCAATCGATCCATCGAGGGTGAATTTTATTGCGTTGTCCATGAGGTGGCTCAGCACCCTCTTCAGCCAGACCCTGTCAGTGAATACGAGGTCATTAGACCTGTCTGTATTGTTCTTGACATTCAAAATAATGGGTTTATCTGTACGCTTGATAACAATCCGTGCATCCTCAACAACCTCCTTTATAAGTTCCGAAAGAGATGCCTCTTCATAGGTAATTTCTATCTGGGAGCTTGAAAGACGGGAGAGGTCAATAATATCTCCTATTATCTGCAACAGCTTTTCACTATTAAAATTTATATGCTCAATATATTCCTCCTTGGTCTCTCTCTGGATATCATCATCAAGGAGAAGATTGGCAAATCCTACTACACTATTAAGCGGGGTTCTTATTTCATGAGAAATATTGGCCAGGAAACCAGCTTTAAGTCGGTTTCCGGCTTCACTTTCTATGCTTGACTTAAGCATCTCATCCATTCCTTTTTTTAGCTTGGAAATATCGCGGATTACAGTAATGGACCCAATCATTTCGCTTGCATTATTCCTTACTATAGTCGAACGTGTCGATATGGTAGAATAATTGCTGCCATTGCACCTTATACTTATATCATTCTCGAAATAACCATCCTTTAGCAATCCTTCATCCCTCTTCATCAGATAATCATTGAATTCAGGATGAAGATTAGCCATAAACTTATCTATAGTGAATGACTCCTTGTCGATTCCGGTAATAGAAAAGAAAGCAGGATTTGCATATTTAAGGTTATTAGCTGTGTTGAAAAATGCTATCCCATCGTTTACAGATTGAACAAGAATACGGAAGAACTCCTCTGACTCATAATGTTCCCGGTCAATCTGGTCTTTCTGGTAACTCAATTCATCTTTTATTTTCTGAAGATCCCTGTTTTCATCAAGAATATTTTTGTTCCTGTCTATTAGCTCTGCATTCAGTTTCCTGAGCTTCAGAGAGAAATATGTTACTACCAGGCTGATTACAATAAGAGCAGCTGATATTGTTAGCATAATATTAATGAATGATGTGGAAATACTATTTCCCGCTCCCAAAACAGCATCACTAACAGATATAGAATATACAGGAGTTGTAAAAAAAAATAACAAAACCATAACGAACAGGTAAACAATATACCTATCCATTGATCGTGAACTGTAGTCCGAATCTTTCACAAACATATAATAAATTCCCAAATCTTTCTCAGAATACTTTCACACTACTGAATTGATGCAAGTTAATAATTTATCTGATTCCAGATAATAGCATTAATCATCAACTTATTCAGGAAAATACATGCCTTTAAATATCTCTTTTCCAGCTATCATGCTGTCCTTATGGCAGGTATGAAAACAACCATACAGGGATAAGCCTAATTAAGGGAATATTGATAATTATTAAAAAATGTTAAATTGCATCCGGTTTGGAAAAGCGGTTTTCAGTTAATAACTATATTGTTTGTTTATTTCCGCATCCGGTCAAACTACAAGATTTAATTATTCAGAAATCGTTCATAAGAACAGGGACAGTAATGGATAAAGATGATAAACACTTTTCAGGTGGTAAACGATACAGAAACAAAGATATTACAGTTTACTGGAAACCATCAGCATGTGTCCATGCTTCATACTGCTACAGGGAACTTATTGAAGTTTTTGATCCCAGCAGAAGGCCCTGGGTTGATATGGAAGGTTCAACGACTGAAAAGATAATTGAGGTGGTTAATTTATGCCCTACTGATGCTCTGTCATGGAAATATAATGATGAAGAAAAGAATGAAGATGTCAGGGCTGACCAGTATAATCATGTCAAATTCCGCAGGCCTGAGTTAATGCAGGCAAATAATGAGGCGAATGAGACAGCACCTGTCTCTGTGAAGGTTATGATCGATGGTCCTATTGTTATCAAAGGAGATTTTGACATGATTAATGGTAGTAACAGAAAAGAGGTTCGGGATGGACTGATCTCCATTTGCAGGTGCGGTGTGAGTGACCATCAGCCATTTTGTGACGGGAGACACAGGAAAACAGGGTTTAACGGGTAGAGGCCATATGGAAGAAAAAATAAATAAAGCTCAGGCTGTTGTAGAGATAATTGAATTCGGACCTTTGAAAATCACTGGAAAGTTTATCCTTAAGGACCTGAAAAGGAATAAGGAAGAATCTCCGGATGAGATTTGGCTTTGCAGGTGTGGCAAATCAAATGATAAGCCTTATTGCGATGGTTCGCATAAAAAATAAAATTTACCTCGAAACCACGTGAAAACAGTTCTGGTTTCTTTCATATGTGGCCCAGCATTTACTTTCATTCTTTAACTGTAGAATTATTTCTGCAAGAGCCTCCTTCATAAACTTGTGATCGCAGTTTGTTATTGTCATTTTGCTGACAATAAACCTCTTACCTTATCAGAGGAAACCTTATGCCAAGAAATTTCTCTTCTTTCTTCTGAATCACAGAGAACCGGAGGTTACTTGTTTAAAACCTTTGTAACCAGTTCCGCTGCCTCGCTGAATGTGACTGCCGAGTAGACCTTAAGACCTGAATTATCAATAATCTGTTTAGCCTCCTCTGCATTTGTTCCTTGTAATCGAACAATAACAGGTACACTTATACCTCCAATTGTTTTATAAGCTTCCACTACTCCGTTTGCAACCCTGTCGCACCTTACAATGCCTCCAAAGATATTGATGAGTATTGCTTTTACCTCCGGGTCCTTCAGAATAATCCTGAAGCCTGCCTCAACTGTTTTTGGATTTGCGCCACCGCCAACATCAAGAAAATTTGCAGGGGCTCCCCCTGACAGCTTGATAATATCCATGGTAGCCATTGCAAGACCTGCCCCATTTACCATGCATCCTACATTTCCATCAAGCTTAACAAAGTTCAGGTTATGTTTTCCAGCTTCCACCTCAACAGGATCTTCTTCATTAATATCGCGCATACTTATCAGTTCAGGATGCCTGAAAAGAGCATTATCATCAAGAACAAGCTTGCAATCTACAGCCAGTACTCTGTCATCGCTCGTCTTAAGAACAGGATTCACTTCAAGAAGCTGTGCATCAATACCTGTATAAGTCTCATATATACCCTGCAGAAATTTCTGCATGTTTTTAAAAGCAGTTCCTGATAATCCTAAATTAAATGCGATATTCCTGGTCTGGTATTGCTGTAATCCTATTGCCGGATCGATCTCTTCTGTAAAAATCTTATCCGGTGATTTCTCTGCCACCTCCTCAATTGACATACCTCCTTCGGGAGAATACATAAATATGTTCCTTCCGGCATTCCTGTTTAGTAAAATACTGATATAAAACTCCTTATGCTCAGATGGCCCCTTATAGTAAACGTCCTGGGCAATAAGAACCTTATTAACCTTTTTGCCTTCGGGACCTGTTTGTGGAGTAACCAGCTGCATACCAAGGATCTGTTCTGAAATACGGGCTACATCGTCAATTGACCTGGCAAGTTTTACACCTCCTCCTTTACCTCTTCCACCGGCATGAATCTGAGCTTTTACCACAAAAAAATCCGAACCGAACTTCTCATGAAGCTGTTTTGCAACCGTAACAGCCTGTTCAGGTGTTTCCGCAACAAATCCCTCCTGTATTTCAACATTATATGCCTTAAGCAGCGACTTCCCCTGGAATTCATGAATATTCATGTCGTTGAAGATTAATAGTTAACGTACTATTATACATATGATTCAATGTCGACAAAATAGCAATAATTCCATTATTATTTAATTATTTTCGCATAAAAAAAATCATGCGAAAACTGCTTAATTCTGAACTTGAAAGGAAAAGTATTGAACAATTCAGGGAATCTCAGAAATTGCCTCTTGTAATAGTACTTGATAACATTCGTAGCCAGAGTAATATCGGTTCGGTATTTCGTACTTCCGATGCTTTTCTTATTGAGGCAATATATCTTTGCGGTATTACCGCACAACCACCTCACAGGGAGATACAGAAGACAGCACTTGGGGCAACTGAATCGGTAGTATGGACATATTTTTCATCAACAACCGATGCTGTTGATGAACTCCGGAGCAAAGGCTATTTATTAATAGCCGTTGAACAGGCAGAAGGTGCTGTTGATCTCCAGGATATTGTCATTGAAAAAGGTAAAAAATATGCTCTTATTTTCGGTCATGAAATAAAGGGTGTTGCCCAGGATATTGTTGACAGATGTGATATGTGTGTTGAGATTCCTCAGTTCGGGACAAAGCACTCATTTAATATAGCTGTGAGTGCTGGTATTGTTCTGTGGGAGGTAAGTCAGAAGCTGACGAAATAAAAAGAGGGTCGCCATCAAGCGACCCTCTTTATTATCTCAAAAATATCTTACTGTACAGTTGATTTGAATGTGTCATCGTTGAAGAACTTGCCAAACTCAAGGTCAGTTTTTGCATAATCTTTCCACTTACCATCGGTAGCAATAGCTTCGCGAAGACCACCAAGCATATAATTCCTGTCATCAAGACGAGCACCAACAACACCTTTCAGGTAGTCTTTTTTTCCTTTGCAGCTTTCTTTCATACCGTCAAGCATCACTTTTGCTTTGTTAACATCGCCTTTAAGAACAAGTGCAAGAGCATTATTGAAGCAAGGCTCAGAACCAAAATAGTTCACAGCTTTGTCATATTCACCTTTTGTTATTGAAATAACACCCATTCCCCACTTTGATTCAGAAGTAGCTGCTGTCATTGATGTGAAATACTCTTCAGCTTTTGCAAGGTCACCTTTTACAAGGGAGCCCATGCCCAGGTTATTCTTAACAACATCGTTGTTTTCCAATGCTTTTGCTTTTTCGAAAGCTGCAATAGCATCATCAGTTTTGCCTAGAGCCATAGCTACATAGCCAATATTATTCTGTGCACGGATGCATTTCGGAAATGCAGTTGCAGCAGCCTGGTAGAATTTCAATTGCTCATTCTGATCTTTGGTGAGGGTAGCTGCGAAAAGCATCTCCTCAATACCAAGAACGCTGGCATCACCTCTCATAGCTGCAAGGATCTGCTCGTCGCTGCGGCCTACCTTGTCAACGCTAACAACCATTTTTGACCTTCTCAGTTTTGGAAGAATGTCTGTCTTGAGGTTTTCATATGCAGCAGCCATATTCTTGATCTCTTTCTCACGTACTTCAGGATCAGCATACATTGAAAGTACACGCAGGATCAGGTCTTTGTCAGCCATAGTTGAATTCTCAACTTCTGTCTTGAATCCATCCCAGTCTTCAGGAGTTGTTTTTGCGTCAAAAAAGCCTGCCGCTTTTGCAGCTTCAACTTTTGCAAACTCCTTCTTGATAAATTTATCAGCTGTATTTCCCCTCTGTCCTGAAAGTCTTTCGTTCAGACTGAAAGCACCATCGGGAGAAGCATATGAACTAACCACTGTTGTTTTGAACTGGCGGTTTGGATCAGCATTTACATCAGCAATATACTTTTGAAGAGCTGTGATATCTTCAGCCTTAAGTTCTTTTGTCTGAAGATCAGACCTGTTAATTACATAATTGATGTCGGCAACTCCTGTTTCAGGGATAATTCTCACGAACTTGTCTTTCATCATTATTGGCCTGCCATGAATCTCTACAAGTGTTGATGTTGCAATTACACCGTCAGCCAGTTTTACAGGATCAAAATCGAGGGAAGTTGTTCCTCTCTTAGCTTTTACCTGCAATACCAGTTCGGATATCTTCATAGCGTCCTTGTATGGTACTGAGCTAGTGTAGGTAAAATCTCCACCGGTATAATTAATTACTTTGTTATTTGCCTGAACACTCTCACCCTGAAGAACCTGTACTTCATCAAAAGCGATCTCGCCACCTGAATACTTAAGAACAGGTGTTGCTGTCAAAGTAGTTTTCTTATCAAAATAATTTGATGGGAATGTACCTTTGATAGTTACTGTAACCATTCCAGCATGAGCTTCAAGTACCTTAGGTGTAACGTCGTACTTAATCTGACTGGCATTTTTCTTCATTTTATTCAGGCCGCTACAACCTGTCATCAAAGTTGCGGCAAGGATTAGGATAAAAAGGCTTCTGATTTTTTTCATAGTTAAAAGTGTTATTTGTTAAGTATTTCTGAGATTTCTGTTATAATGAACAAGATACGATTTTTTAATGTAAGGACAAAATTACAATAATTATGGATTATTTAAGCGATTTTTCAAAAATAAATTATAAAATAACCATATTAAGCCCTGTTGGATATTCCTTCCCAAAAATAGTATCTCTTATTTTGCAATAATCATTTTCATTTTCTACGAAATCTATATAATTTATGTCAATTACAAGGTATTTGTTTTCAGGATTCTGCCTGAAAAATGTAAAATAGCTTTCCTGAATTATCTGAAGATATTCCTTTGAGATATTATTTTCATAATTACGACCTCTTTTTTTAATATTTTTTAACAGTCGATCAGGGGTAAGATGAAGATATACATAGATATCCGGTTTTGGTAATGAACCATAAATAATATAGAAAATCTGCCGGTACAGGTTGTATTCATCTCCGTTAAGGGTTGAGGAGGCAAATACGAGTGACTTCATAAAGTAGTAATCGGCAACAGTAAATGCCTTGAAGAGATCCTGTGGCACCAGCTCTTCCTTCAGCTGCTTGTAACGACTTGCAAGGAAGGAAAGCTCAAGTGGGAAAGAGTACTTATCAGGGTCATTATAAAATTTGGGAAGGAAGGGATTATCTGCAAAATGCTCCAGGATGAGCCGGGCATTGAATTCCCTGGCTATCCTTGTGGCAAGAGTAGTCTTGCCCGCACCAATATTACCCTCAACAACAACGTAATTGTATCTGATATTCATTCCAAAGTGATATTCACTATTCAAGGGATCAAATTTATAAACAGTATCTCAAATTGCAATAAAAAAAAAGAGACCTTTGCCTGGTCTCTTTTGTTTATATTTCTGAATCCACTTTCAGAACAACAGTTTTCAATCAAAATAATTGCTAATTATCCTTCCTGTTATCATGATGCCTTCTGTCATTATCATGTCTTGGTTCATGATTTCTGTTATCATTATCATGTCTTGGTTCATGATTTCTGTTATCATTATCCTGCCTGGGAGGTCGTGGCAAAAGTTCCTTACGTGAGAGTTTAATTTTACCTGACCTCTGATCTATCTCAATTATCTTAACTTCAACTTCCTGTCCTTCCTTCAGAACATCTTCAACTGCTGCTGTTTTCTTCCAGTCAATCTCTGAAATATGAAGTAGTCCGTCTTTATTTGGTAATATCTCCACAAATGCGCCAAACTGAACTATGGTTTTTACTTTCCCCATGTAAACCTGCCCTACTTCAGGTACAGTGACAATTTTTTTAACCCATTCCAGGGCAGCAGTAATAACCTCTGCATTTTCCCCGTAAATATTAACATCACCATAACCATTTATCTCCTCCACAATAATTGTAGCCCCTGTAACACGTTGTATCTCCTGTATCACTTTGCCGCCAGGACCAATAAGAGCTCCTATCATTTCTTTCGGTATCGACAACATCTCAATTCTCGGGGCATGAGGCTTCAGTTCAGGACGAGGCTCTGCAATTGTACGGGTCATTATATCAAGTATATGCATTCTACCAGCTTTTGCCTGGTAGAGAGCTTTAGTCAATATCTCAAATGAAAGACCGTCAATCTTAATATCCATCTGGGTGGCAGTAATACCATCACGGGTACCAGTGACCTTGAAATCCATATCTCCAAGATGATCCTCATCGCCCAGGATATCAGAAAGTACAGCATATTTACCTGTATTCTTGTCTGTAATCAGACCCATGGCTATTCCGGAAACCGGTTTCTTTATCTTGATTCCTGCATCCATCAGGGCAAGAGTTGCGGCACATACTGTAGCCATTGATGAAGAACCATTTGATTCAAGAATATCTGACACTACCCTTATTGCATACGGATTTTCCTCATCATGAGGCATCATATTCTTAAGTGCACGCAGAGCAAGATTTCCATGTCCTATTTCCCTTCTGCCGGTTCCCCTGTAAGGTTTTGCTTCACCTGTAGCAAAAGGTGGAAAATTATAGTGAAGAGTGAATTTCTCTGTACCTTTGTTAAGAACATCATCAATTATCTTCTCATCGAGCTTTGTACCTAGTGTTACTGTTGTTAGCGACTGGGTCTCACCTCTTGTAAAGAGTGATGAACCGTGTGTAGCAGGAAGCGGATCAATTTCACAAACAATTGGTCTTATCTCTTCAGGTTTTCTTCCGTCAAGCCTGGTGTTTTCATCAAGCAAAAGTTTGCGGGCAGCTTCCTTAAGCACATCGTGATAATATCTTTTAACCAGTTTCTCATTAACAGGACTTTCTTCTGTATACTGAGCCAGAAACTCTGTAATGATAGCTTCAAATGCATCAAGTCTTTTATGCTTATCAGCTGTTGATGATTTTGCTGCCTGATAACATTTCTCATAAGTTTCATCCCATACTTTCTTCCTTAGATCCTCATCATTGACCTCATGGCTATAAGTTCTCTTTACAGTAGAACCTACCTCTTCTGCAAATTCCATCTGTGCTTTACATTGTATTTTAATGGCATCATGGGCAACTTTGAGAGCTTCGATCATATCCTCTTCGGAGACCTCTTTCATCTCACCTTCGACCATCATAATATTCTCATATGTTGCGCCAACCATAAGGTCGATATCAGCGTCCTTCAGCTGTGAAGCAGTAGGGTTAACAATAAATTTATTGTCTATCCTTGCCACCCTTACTTCAGAGATCGGACCTTTAAACGGAATATCCGATACTGCAAGAGCTGCTGAAGCAGCAAGTCCTGCCAGGGCATCCGGAATTATTTCAAGATCTGCAGATACAAGGTTTATTGTAACAAAAGTGTCAGCATGAAAATCATCAGGGAACAATGGTCTCAGTGCCCTGTCAACGAGCCTCGATACAAGGATTTCATAATCAGAAGGTCTTGCTTCCCTTTTAAGGAAACCTCCGGGAAAACGTCCGGTCGATGCATATTTCTCTTTATATTCAACAGAAAGAGGCATGTAGTCAGTGTCTTCTTTTGCCTCTTTTGCTGCCACCACTGTTGCAAGCAGCATTGTTTTTCCCATCTTTAGGAGTACAGAACCGTCAGCCTGTCTGGCGAGCCTGCCTGTCTCAAGGGTTATTGTTCTCCCGTCACCGAGATCAATAATTTTCTCTTTTACTTTAAACATTAGTTATGCTATTAATGAATATTGAAATTACAGAAAATTTAAGAAAATACGAAAAAAGGCAATTCTTGATTGCCTTTTTTCACTATTTACGTAATTTCAACGCTTTTATGATTTCGCGATATCGCTCGATATCTTTAATTTTGAGATAGTCAAGAAGCCTTCTCCTTTTACCTACAAGCTTAATAAGTGCCTGCTGGGTACTGAAATCTTTCTTGTTCTTCTTAAGATGTTCGGTAAGATGATTAATCCTGTATGAGAAGAGCGCTATCTGACCCTCTGCATTACCGGTATCAATTTCAGACGTTCCGAATGTTTTGAAAAACTCCTGTTTCTTTTCTGTTGTTAAATACATATCTCTAACCAAAATATTATTAATCCAAATATAAATCGAGTCTCCAATTTTGGAACGCAAAAATAAGGCTTTTTTATGTAAATTGTTAAACAATTCTATTTTTTTTACGAATTTTCTTTAAAAAAACTTCAGGAAACAAAATAATGGCTGAATATTATTGAACTCCTTACATTATAAAGACGCAAAAATTAGGCCATTCGTTGCGTGACATAAAAGATTTAATTAATTATTAGTCAAACGAAAAGCTCTGTTCGTCAAAATGAAATTTGTTTTTCTGTTATGGCTCAAGCAGGAGCTCATTCTGTTCCTTTAGCTTCACCCCTCTGCTTATAAGATTGAAACCAATCCTGCAGTCAAGACATCTTCTCTTTCTGCAATAATTGTCTCTTAACTGAAGCAGTGCCTGCGACACCAGGGCTGATTCTGCCTTTATTCCAATACATGACCATTCCCTGGTTACTGAATTCTCTTCAGCTCTGATCTGTTCCAGGAATGCAAGAGCTCTTTCAGAATATCCAGGTAAACCGCGGCTCCTTCCATAGGTGAATAACAGAGGTAATACAGAATTGATGAGAATAATATCTGTTGCCTGGGTACCTGTCCTCTTTGCATTTCCTCTTTTGACCTGGCCAAAAATATAATGGTCATCCCAATATGAAGAAGCCGTTATTTCAAACAATTCCTTAAGCTGCCTGATATCCGCTATGTCAAGTACACGAGAGAAAAGACCACCTGTAACGGCAAGCATACCTGCAAGCTGCGAGATCCTGACAGTAGGAAAATTTGAAGGACGCAACCTGGCAAACTTCCATATCCATCCATCAAGTGGTTGAAGCGCATATTTTGAGGCAAGGACCCTGAACTCTCTTATAAGATCTTTGTAATAGTTATCTGCCAGGGCCTCACGAAATAATCCCTCATGGAGCATCCCTGAAGTACCATAAAGCATGGCTTCAATCTGAAACCTGTTATCGGTATGCTTCCTGATTATCCTGAACGGGATCGCACGTGCAAGCATTTCAAAAGGTTCTGCATTTACCCTGAATCCGAAGTAACGGCTAAGCAATCTGTAAAAAGTCTCCTCCCAGTCATTATCGGTCTCAGTAAGTATTCCCTGTATCATTTCTGATTTCTGTTTAAGCCTCTCAATAACCAGCGCCTCAATCCAATTCCGGAACAGCATGCTGTCAAAATTCTTTATATAATCCTGACAAGCTATGATATATGGATTGTTTACCAGGGATATATATTTATCATGTAATAAACTATCAAAATTCATTTCAGAGGTAAGCAACTCCTCGCCGCGTGAATTGAATACCCGTCTGTCATTTTCTGCAACAACATGAAGGATAACATTATCAAAACCAGGATCATTCTGATGGCCGTGCATGTCAAAGTGTGATGAACGGAGATGTATTTCTATATTCCCGGCCCAGACGGTCCCGGCTACTGAGATTCTTGCATTAAAGAAGTCCGGCCCTGCATCACGGTTATACTCTCCAGGATTAATAATATTTATCCTGTTGCCTTCACTGTCAAGCAACTTTTCTTTGTCATAAAGACCATATTTCCAAAGGAAATGAAGAAACTCCTCTTTCATTTTTAGCACACGATAAATGAGAAAGCAGCAATAATATAAAGATACAATAAAAGAGCTGTTCTAACAAGAAAAATCGAAAAAATGACTATGGATAACGGCAAAGCCAGATGACAATCAGACAAGATTTTTTTCAGAGAGATATTTCTCCATTTCAAGCTGCATCTCGAGTGCTTTTTGCCCTGCAACTTTTGCAAAATCTGCAGTACTATCGGCGAAGATGATCCCTCTTGATGAATTTACAAGAAGTCCGCATTTACTGTTCATGCCATATTCTGAAACATCACGGAGGCTGCCTCCCTGTGCTCCGACTCCCGGAATAAGCAGAAAATGATCAGGAACCAGTTTTCGTATATCTTTCAGATTTTCAGCACGTGTTGCTCCGACAACATACATTATATTATCTATATTACCCCATTTCTGTGATACTGTAAGTACATGTTCAAAAAGCCTTACCCCTCCGTCATTATGGTACTGGAAATCATCGGATCCCTTATTAGATGTGAGTGCCAGCAGTACAACCCACTTTCCTTCATAAGAAAGGAATGGTGTAATGGAATCTTCACCCATATAAGGAGCAACGGTAATCGCGTCAAAAGGCATTTTTTCAAGGAAGGCCTTTGCATACATCTTTGAAGTATTTCCGATATCCCCCCTTTTTGCATCCGCAATAATCAGGATATCAGGATAGTTTCTGTGAATATATTTTACTGTTGCCTCAAGTGATGACCAGCCGGTGGCGCCATGACATTCATAGAAGGCAATATTTGGCTTATAAGCAACAGCGTATTTATGAGTTGAATCAATAATCCTCCTGTTGAATTCGAATACCGGATCACTCTCTTTTAGAAGAAAGGAGGGAATTTTCTCTATTTCAGAATCGAGGCCAACACACAGGTATGATCTCTTCCTTACTATGTTTTCGAATAATTCCGAATGATTCATGCGATATATATCATAAGTTACTTGCTTTTAACCGCTCAGCATTTTCAGCCATTTGGAGTTTGTCCAGTACCTCCTGTATATTACCGTCCAAGATAGATGGAAGATTATATATGGTAAGATTTATCCTGTGATCGGTCATGCGGCCCTGTGGGTAATTATAGGTACGGATCTTCGCTGAACGGTCACCTGTCGACACCATTGTCTTCCTTTTTTGGGACACCTCATCGAGATATTTCTGATATTCAAGATTATAGAGCCTTGTTCGCAGTTCCTTCAAAGCCTTATCATAGTTCTTCAGCTGAGATTTTTCATCCTGGCAGGTGACAACAATACCTGTAGGGATATGTGTCAGGCGGATTGCCGAATATGTTGTATTAACTGACTGGCCGCCGGGACCTGATGAACAGTAAGTATCCTTTCGTATATCATCTTGTCGCAGATCGACGTCAAATTCATCTGCTTCAGGAAGCAAAACAACAGATGCAGCGGACGTATGAATCCTTCCCTGAGTCTCAGTCTGGGGCACACGTTGTACCCTGTGAACTCCTGATTCATACTTCATAATACCATAAACCTTGTCACCGGTTACCCTCATTACAATTTCTTTGTACCCACCGGCAGTTCCTTCCGACATATTGTTTATCTCGTACTTCCATCCCCTTTCTTCAAAGTATTTGCAATACATTCTGAAAAGATCACCGGCAAAAATACTGGCTTCATCACCACCTGTGCCGGCTCTGATCTCCATAACAGCATTCTTATCATCCTGGGGATCAGATGGTATAATGAGTATCTTTATCTCCTCCTCCATTTCCGGAATGTGCTCTGTAAGATCATCAAGTTCCATCTTGGCCATCTCGCGCATCTCTTCATCCTTTTCTGTTGTAAGCAGCTTTCTGGCACTTTCAATATTACTAAGGGCAAGCCTGAATTTTTCATATGCTTCCACAACAGGCTGAAGTTCCTTATATTCTTTATTCAGTTTGACATACTTCTTCATATCCGAGAGAATACCAGGATGTGTCAGCAGATCGCCCACCTCAATGAAACGTTGCTTAACGCCTTCCAGTCTCTCAAGAATAATTTTATTGGCCATAAGTATGAAATTTTCAGCGCGCAAAGATAATAAAAAGGTCGGAATGGACAAAGAAATAAGGTAGAAAGCCCTGAAAACCAGAAGTTATTCAGGGGAAGAGAAGATCACAGACACGTTAATGCATGAAAGTCATATCAGTACTCAAAAACACCGAATTCAGATTTGATCGTGACTTTTTTACCTGTCCAGGCTTCACAATGCCCTACAATTCTGGCATCAAGGTTGAATCCGGCTGCAATGTCAATAATCCTGTTTGCATTATCAGGAGAGGTAAATATTTCCAGGCGGTGACCCATATTGAATACGCTGTACATCTCCTTCCACTGGCTCCCTGACTGCTCATGGATTAACCTGAATAACGGGGGAAGAGGAAAGAGATTATCTTTAATAACATGCATCTTATCAATAAAATGAAGCACCTTTGTCTGTCCTCCGCCCGAGCAGTGAATCATACCATGTATTGCAGGATGCATCTCATCAATTATCTTTTTCACTACAGGAGCATATGTCCGTGTGGGCGACAGGAGCAGCTTCCCGGTATCTATATTATATTCAGTCACCTTGTCAGTCAGCTTCAGGCTGCCTGAGTAGATAAGATCATAAGAAAGTTGAGTATCAAGGCTCTCAGGATATTTTGAAGCTAGATATGTTGTTAAAAGATCATGCCTTGCTGATGTAAGACCGTTGCTTCCTATACCGCTATTATATTCTTTCTCATAAGTAGTTTGGCCTGATGAAGAAAGTCCGACTATTACATCACCTGGTTTGATGTTATGATTTGAAATTATTTCAGATCTTTTCGCCCTGGCAAAAACTGTAGAATCAATAACTATTGTCCGGACAAGATCACCAATATCTGCAGTCTCACCACCGGTGGACCAAATTCCAATACCATGACTTCTGAGATCCTCAAGCACTTCCTCTGTACCATTTATCACTTCAGAAATTACAGAACCTGGAATAAAGTGCTTGTTCCTTCCTATTGTTGATGATAAGAGTATATTATTATATATACCTACGCATAACAGATCATCGAGATTCATCACAATGGCATCCTGTGCAATACCTTTCCATACAGAAAGATCGCCTGTTTCTCTCCAGTATACGTAAGCCAGTGATGACTTTGTACCGGCACCATCGGCATGCATTACGTTGCAATAATCGTTGTCTCCACCGATAAGATCAGGAACAATCTTACAAAAAGCCCTGGGGAACAGACCTTTATCTATATTCTTTATTGCAGCATGAACATCTTCTTTACCTGATGAGACTCCACGTCTGCTGTATTTTGATTCACTTGACATACTATTTTTTCAAGGCACAAATATAAAAAAAAGGATCATCCTCAGGCAATCATTCAGAGTTTACTTTCCCTCATTGTAAACCCATCGGACGGCCTGGCCAAGAAGTTTCCTGAATTCAGGCTGCTCAAAGGTCGGAACATCATGTCCGCTCTGAATTGTTACTACCCTTGCCTTTCCGTAATTTTTGGTCCAGCCAATAACCGGAACACTTGTTGGCTCACTGGTTGTAAGCAAAGGTGTTACACCCGGTTCTATATAATATCCATTATAGGTTTCATCAAAGATCTCGAAGTCCTTAATTCCCTTCGTGACCGGATGTTTCTTAGCAGCAATATTTACCATGAAATGAAGGTCATGCTGGTATGAACAAGCCGGGTATGTTTTTCCGTCTACCTCTGTTGGTTTATGAAAATATTTCCCTCCTATTATCCTGAAATACTCAGGCCAGTCATCAAATGCGCATATACTGTGATGCAGAGCTACAAGAGGTTTCCCCTGTCGTATACAATCAGCAAAAGCCTCTGCCTGTTCAGAAGTGATTGACTGCCACATATGATAAAACACAAGTACGTCATAGTTATCCCTGTTCTCAGGAAGAAACATGCTGAAAGCTCCGGGTAGTTCTTCTACTGAGCAGGTGATGTTTTCACCCAGGCTGGACAGCATTTTATTGAATTCTTCCTTTGCATAATCATGACCACCTGTTATCACTAATACCCGAATGTTCTTTGCAGGTTGTTCTGCAAATGAAAAAGAAACTGCAAAGAAGATCAGAATAACGCTTGCTGCTACTCTAAATTTCATAAGTGTAATTTTTTAATTATAATAATATACGTTTTGTCAACTTAAGAACTCACACAGAGATATTCAAAGAATCCACAGAGTAAAAAAACTGTACTATCTATCTGTGGATCTTTGTTCCTTCTCCTGATTTTCTCTGTTAAAGTTACTCAAATTTTATTAATACTGTTATTTCTTAGGTGACTCATAATCAGTCCTTAGAACTCTGAATTCTGTACGCCTGTTTATCTGATGTGCTATCTCCTTCTGCTCATCGTCTGAAAGTGAGTTAATATACTGTTCTGTGAGCATGCTGCCTATTATCAGGAAAGGATTCTGGGCTATGATTGAAGCATCAACAGTTTTTGGTGTTGACTCACCATATCCTTTTGCAGAAAGCCGTTCGGGTTCAATTCCCTTCCCAATAAGATACTGGACAACAACCTGTGCTCTTTTCTGTGAAAGATCCTGGTTGTATTCTTCAGTGTCTCTGGAGTCGGTATGTGACATAAGCTCAATAGTTACATTAGGGTTATCGAACAGTGTCTCAACCAGTTTATCAAGCGAAACCATTGATTCAGGTCTGAGGTCCCACTTTCCAAAATCGTACAGGATATTTGGAAGTTCAATCGGCTTGTCTATCGCTGTAAGTAATATGGTAACCATGAACTCACGGCTCTTCTCCTGTCCTTTGGTTGTCTCCTTTTCTTTTCCGTTAAGGTAACCTTGTTTTGATGCCAGAAATATATAATCAACATCCTCTTTTAACTGAAACCTGAAATCTCCGCTATTCCCGGTTTCAGTCTGGAGATTTGATCCGTCACTGGCAATAAGCTGAACAAGAGAACCTGTAATTGCTGTTCCTGTCTTTTCATCTTTCACAAGTCCGGTGACATTAAATTTGAGCGGAGGTAGTTCAAACTGGTATAGATCATCATTTCCTCTTCCCTTCCTCGTTGAAGAGAATATACCCTTCTCATTCTCATTCTCGAATGCAATGCCAAAATCATCCGAGTAGCTGTTTATGGGAGGTTTCATATTGGTTACAATCCAGCTGCCATCTGGTTGTGGCACAGCTTTAAAAATATCGAGGCCTCCCATGCCTATATGACCATCTGATGAGAAATAAAGTGTCCCATTGTTTCTTACATATGGAAAAAGCTCATCTCCTGGTGTATTAATATCAGGTCCGAGATTTACTGGTTTTGTCCAGGCATCGCCACCTGCCGATCTTGTGGTCATCCAGATATCTTTTCTTCCTGATCCGCCCGGAATATCAGAAACAAAATAGAGAGTCGTCCCGTCTGGTGAAAGCGCCGGATGAGCTGCAACAACTGAATCCGGAAGGATTTTTGAATTCTCAGGTTCGCTCCACGAGTCTCCTGAACGAGTGGAATGCATTATCTGACAACCTTTTTTTTCACGTTTCCCAGCTTCGCAACGTGTAAAATACATCTCCCTGAAATCAGATGAGAATGTAGGGGTTCCATCTTCAAATTCGCTGTTGACACCATCTACAGGGACAGGGGTACTCCATTTTGATTTTTTATCAATTCTGCTTTCAAAAATATCAGTATAGCTTTGTCCCGTTGCACCATGTGTTTTGCTTCCGACAGCGTCATCGCGCGATGAGGTAAAGTAGATAAGGCTGAAATCGTCACGCCCGTAAGCAGGGCTGAAGTCAGATTCCCTTGAATTGATGTCCCTGATGTCCTCAACTTTGTAAGCCTCAGGGTTTCTCAACCATTCAAGAGCTAGCTCACAGGCTCTTATCTCCTGATCGGCTCTTGCATCTGAAGGAGCTATCTGTTTATATTTTCTGAACTCATCAATAGCAGCCTGGTGCTTCCCGTTCTTCTTCATCGATTCAGCCAGCCAGAACTGGGCATCTGGTTTTGATGTGGATGATTTAACAGCCAGTTTATACCAGGTCTCTGCATTCCTTGGATCATTTGTAAGCCTGTAGCATTCAGCGATCATGAATACAAGTTCGGTCCTGGCATTCTTATCTGATTTACTTGTTTTTGAATAAGCAGCCTTAAACTGGTCGATCGCCTCATGGTATTCACCTGCATAGTAAGTCTCATAGGCTCTGTCAGTTTTTCTTTTTTGAGCTGAGACATCTGCTGAAATTGCTGTAATCAGTATAATAATAAATATAATAATTCGTTTCATAAATCCGGATTCAATTTGATCGTAAAAGTAATCAATTTAGGGAATAGAAGTAATAATAATAAACGATACTGATCAGCATTTATTATATAATCAGTCTCATCCCAAACCATTATCCCTGGGCTGAAATTTGAAACAAACATACCTGGGGAATAAAAAGAAAGGCTCCTCAGCGGAGCCCCCCTTATCAATTATGGAAAAAAACCGAACCTTTATCTAGTGAAAAGCAACTCCCTGTATTTTGGAAGAGGCCATATTTCATTGTCGACCATCAGCTCAAGCTTGTCAATGTGATATCTGATCTCATCAAGATAAGGTTTAACCTTACTCTCATAGGCAAGTGCCTTCTTATATGAGTCTTCGATGACATTAGCTTTCTTACGTGCTTCAATCATTTCATTAACAAGACTTTTGATATTTGAAATATGATCAGACAAGACTACTATTATTTCCTTTCTTGATCCTGCCAGTTTTTCGAATTCAACATCGGTGAATACTTCTCTCAGACCTTTTACATTATCAAGTAAAGTTGTCATGTACTTGATTGCAGTTGGAACGATATGATTAATAGCGAGATCACCAAGTACACGTGATTCAATCTGTACTTTCTTGGTGAACTTTTCATATTCTACTTCAACCCTGCTCTCAAGCTCTTTCTCTGTAAAGATTCCAATACCTATAAGCATTGTCCGTGACTCTTTTGTAAGATATTTGCCAATTGATTCCGGAATACTTGAAATATTACAGAGACCTCTTTTCTTGGCTTCCTGGTGCCATTCCTTACTATAGTTGTCTCCTTCAAACAATACGCGCTCTGACTCTAGTATGTATTTCTTCAGTACCTGGAATATAGCTTCGTCTTTATTCCTTCCCTTTTTAATAATTGCATCCACATCTTTCTTGAACTGCATTAACTGGCTGGCAACTGCTCCGTTGAGAACGATCATAGATGCACTGCAGTTTGCGGAAGAACCAACAGCCCTGAATTCAAACCTGTTACCTGTGAAAGCAAATGGTGAGGTACGGTTCCTGTCTGTATTATCCAGAAGTATCTCAGGTATCTTGCCAATTCCCAGTTTAAGCTCGGTTTTCTGTGCAGGTGTCATCTTCCTGTCGGTCACTTTATTGGCAATGTTCTGTAGCATTTCAGTGAGATATGACCCTACAAATACAGAAATAATCGCCGGAGGTGCTTCATGACCACCAAGCCTGAATGAATTTGTTTCATTCATTACAGATGCTCTCAATACATCGTTATTATCATTAACTGCCTTAATTACATTCACAAGGAAAGTAAGGAACTGCAGGTTTGTTTTAGGATTTTTACCTGGAGAAAGAAGGTTGACACCAGTATTGGTTGCCATCGACCAGTTATTGTGTTTTCCTGATCCGTTTATACCTGCAAAAGGCTTTTCATGAAAAAGCACCCTGAATTTATGTTTACGGGCAACCTTTTTCATAATATCCATAAGTATCTGGTTGTGATCAACTGCAAGGTTTACTTCTTCAAAAATAGGAGCGCACTCAAACTGATTCGGGGCTACCTCATTATGCCTTGTTTTAACCGGTATTCCAAGCTTATATGCTTCGCATTCAAAATCTTCCATAAAATACATCACTCGTTCAGGGATAGATCCGAAATAGTGATCAGACAATTGCTGATCTTTAGATGACTGGTGTCCCATCAGTGTTCTTTCAGCAAGTACCAGGTCGGGGCGGGCATAATACAAGGCTTCGTCGATCAGAAAATACTCCTGCTCACATCCCAGGGTACCAATAACTTTGTTGACATCTTTGTCGAAATACTGGCAAACATCCACCGCAGCTTTATCCAGAGATGATAATGCTTTTAAAAGAGGTGCTTTATAGTCGAGAGCGTCTCCAGTATATGATACAAAAATAGTAGGTATACAAAGTGTGGTTCCCACAATAAAAACCGGAGACGAAACATCCCAGGCTGTGTATCCCCTGGCTTCAAAAGTATTTCTGATACCCCCGCTTGGAAAGCTCGAAGCATCAGGCTCAGATTGTACCAGCACTTCTCCTGAAAATTTTTCAACTATCTTACCATTCTCTCCGGTCTCAATAAAACCATCATGTTTTTCAGCTGTCCCATCAGTAAGCGGGTGAAACCAGTGAGTATAATGAGTTGCTCCTTTGTCAATCGCCCAGGCTTTTACACCGGTTGCAACAAGGTCAGCTTCCTGCCTGCTGAGTGATTTACCTTCATTAATCGCTTTCATAACAACCTTGAATGCCTCGTTGGAGAGATAATGCTCCATTTTGGGCAGGTCAAATACATTCTCTGCGAAATAATCAGAAATAACTCCCGAAGGAGTCTTAACTTCAACAGCCTCTCTGTTGAATACTTCTCGTAGTGCACTAAATCTGAGTTCTGCCATTTTATTTATGAATTTTTAGAGTTTTAAAGCGACAAATTTATGTTTTTTTTCAATACTACCCCTGTTTTTTGAATATATTTTTAATAAATATCATATTATTTTTCAAAACACCCCCTGTTTTTTAACACCTCTTGATAATATTTGTGCTGTTTGTGAAACAGCAGGCACAATTGCACGTGATTTTTATCCATCCAAATGACTTTTAAAACAAGTTTTTAACTAATTAAATTTTGTTATATTTGTCGCCTGTATTTTAAAAAGGTATTATTCAATTAATTTTAAAAGGATATAAGTAAATGTCAGCACTTCAATTTTTGCGTGAGAAAGCCGGAGTATTGGTAGCCGGAGTAATTGGCGTCTCCCTGTTGCTCTTTGTTGTAAGTGATTTCTTTGGTGGAGGTAGGGGACAGAGAATCCGGCAGAAGGAATATTATGAAATAGGAAAAATAGGAGGAGAAACGGTCTCATACCAGGATTATGAGCTCAGACTTCAGAATCTGATTGAAATATACAAACTTTCAGGAAGGGATCTTGATGAAACCACCACTGAACAGTTGCGCGAACAAATGTGGCAGCAGATTGTCAGGGAAACAATTCTTGATGATCAGTATGAAAAGCTTGGCGTGGGAGTAAGTACTGAAGAGCTCGATGAACTAGTATTCGGAAATAATCCCCACCTTATTGTACAGCAGTTGTTCACTGACCAGCAGACAGGTGAATTCAATAAATCATTCATGGTTAATTTTCTCAAGCAGACAGAAGTTGATGAAACCGCAAAGAAATACTGGCTTTTCTTTGAGAATGAAATTGTAAATGAGAGAATGAACACTAAATACAATTCATATGTATCAAAAGGGCTTTATGTTACATCGAAGCAGGCTGAGTTTGACAAGAGCCTCTCGGGCAACACTGTTGATTTCAGTTATATTATAAAGAATTACTCTTCAATTCCGGATTCTTCAGTTAAGATAAGCCAGAGTGATATTAAAGCTTATTATGAAAAGAAAAAGGAAAGCTTTAAGAGAACCGCTATAAGGGACATTGAATACGTAACATTCGATGTGGTTCCGTCTGATGATGATATTAAGCAAACCGAAGACTGGATAGTTAAAACGAAAGAAGAGTTCAGTACAGCTCCCGATCCTGTACAGTTCATTAACCTTACTGCGGATTCACGCCATATCGGATTCTTCTATCCTTTAGAAAATGTTCCCGATACATTGAAGGAATTTGTAATGAAAGAGGATCTTAACACTGTTTACGGGCCCTATATGGAAGATGGCTCATACAAACTTGTAAAACTGCTTGCTGTTGAAAGCAGGCCCGATTCAGTCCATGCACGCCACATTTTACTTTCAACCGGAAATACAAGGACAATCGAGGATGCAAAGAAGCTGGCAGACAGCCTTGTCCTGTCAATAAAGAAAGGAACATCAAAATTCGAGGAGATTGCCAGGAATTACTCTGAGGACCAGGGTTCAGCGCAAATCGGAGGTGATCTTGGATGGTTCACTGAGGGAAGAATGGTACTTCCTTTCAATAATGCATGTTTTACCGCGAAGAAGGGTGACATTAAGATAGCAGAAACAACATTTGGAATTCATATTATAGAGATCCTCGCTCAATCTAAGACTACAAGGAAGTACAATATAGGATATATCGACAGAAAAATTGTACCGGGTACATTAACCAACCAGAAGATTTACAGCGAAGCCAGTCAGTTTGCCGGCACAAATGATACATACGAGAAGTTCAACAAAACAATTGCTGATAATAACCTTAATAAGAGGGTTGCAAATAATGTTACTCCACAGCAGAAAACCCTTCCCGGTCTTGAGAATCCACGTTTTATTATTATGTCGCTTTTCAATGCTGAAAAAGGCAAGATAGTGCTTGATAACAATCAGCAGGCAGTGTTTGAGATAGGCGACAAGTATGTAGTGGCCTATTGCACAAAGGTTCAGAAAGATGGTTATGCAAATGTTAAGGATGTTGATAGCGACATCAGATTTGCACTGCTGAAGGATAAAAAAGCTGATGTGATAGCGGAAGAGTTCAAAAAGAATTCTGGTGAAGGGAAATCTCTTGATGCATTAGCTGTTTCCATGAATCTGACGGTTCAGGAAGCCACCCAGGTTAATTTCAGGTCATATACAGTACCCGGACTGGGAACGGAACCTGCTCTGACTGCGGCTTCATCTGTTGCGACTCAGGGAACCCTGACCGGTCCTGTAAAGGGGACAAACGGGGTATTCATGCTAACAGTAAACAGCCTTACAGAATCGCAGAGTGAAGATATAAAGGCATTGCAGGACAGGCTGGCATCCAGCTTCCAGTTAAGAGGAAGTTACGAAGCGTATGAAGCTCTGCGTAAAGGAGCAAATATTGTTGACAAGAGGTATAAGTTTTACTAACGGCTCATAGGCGCAAAGGCGCTAACGGGAAAAATGGCAGGACTGATTCTCCTCGATATTTTAAGGTATTTTGCCTTGTTCAACAATAAAAGTCATTTCTGTCCTCCCGGTTCTGCCATCTGTTGTTATGCCTTCCACTATTATTGTAAATTCTCCAGGCTCATCTGATGTGTAAAATTCAACTTCGGCTTTTCCGGTATCGCCGGTAGTGAGATACGGATTCCAGTACAGTGTGTTCCGGAAATCTGGAATCCTGCTACGGAAAAGTGTATCATTTGAATAATCAGGTAAATTATAGCTGCTTACAGGCTGAAGGGCTTCAAACTCCCTTCTGAAATAAGGCTTTTCAAACTCCAGGGAACTCAGGTTGTGCTTATAAGTAATGAAATGAATTATACCTTCTATAATAATATCAGATATTAAGTATCTCTCTTTCAGAATTTCAATCCTGTGTAAATCCTGCGGGTCAATTGTTAAGATTTTGTCAAGATCATTAACCGGAACCCCGTCAACAAGCATTAGTGGATCCGACTCGAATGGCAATGAAAGGGGACCACTGATTATTTTACATTTGCTTTGGCCGCTTCTCTTATAAATACTGACCCAGGGAACAATTTCTTTAATAACCTCCTTCAGCGAGACAAGCTCAATATAACGGGATACTAATATTGTGTCATCAGGTTCCCCATAGAAATCACGTTCTTCGTGAACAGCCATTAGTGATTTATGCTTTTTATAGGGTTCATAAATGTTTTGGACCTGCATGCTTATAATAGCTTTATTAATTTCATCCAGCATGCTGCTGTCAGGATAGAAAGGGAAAGCCCTGTACTTTTTTGAAACATCGGGGAAGGGATTGTCAAGTTCAATAATATAATCGGTCACTGCAGGTGATAAGGGCTGAATAACTATCTCCCTCGTGCCATAGTCATTGATTACAAAATTAAAATGTCCAACACTGTCAGTTTTAGAGAATCTGCAGTTTGCTTTTTCTCCTACAAATGAAAGTACTACATTTTCATTACTGATCGATTCACCTGTTCTTGTGTTTCTGATTCTTCCGGTAACAAGATGCCCCCTGAGTTCAGGAAGATACGCAGAAATTAAATCATGGTCGCTTTTATAATTTTTATGAATAGGTTCCTCTTTATAAAATATGAGGTAGTCATTAATATCATAATGTTGAGGATCGGCCGCGAGTGTGGCAAGAACAGGTAATTGCCTGTAACCTGGAACATTACTGCAATTGGTTTTATCATACGAAAAAGATTTTGCAACCGATATCATGAGATCGCTTTTAACCGGCTTACCATCAGAGTCAGTAGCAGATATTCCAATTTTTACCTTCTCCCGGACAGAATAATTGCTGTTATCCAGCTTCACATTAAAATTAACAGCTCTCCTTTTTTCATTGTAAACCCATCTTTCACCTAAAGGGAACCCATTCTCGTCAATTATTTTGATACTGGCAAGACCGGCCGGCAGCCGCTCTTTCTGTAATAATATTTCTGATCTGCTGTCAATGGTAATCTCTTTTTTAACATCAATTGCATTAACCTGCGAATAGATCAGAAATAATCTGCGCCCGGCATAATCTATTTTTTCATTACTGCCAATTTCTATTCTAAAAAAATCCTTATCGGGTTCTGTATTTACTGAAAAGACTATAGCTGAGTCTTTTACTGCTGGCAGAAGAAATTTTCTGGTATTCTTTCTGTTTTCACCTGCAATAAGATAAATCTTTTCATTATTGCGCGGCTTTATTGAAAATAATCCATAACCTTCGGAATCCGATTTTACTTTGCAAAGAGTATCATTCCGGGAATCAACTACATATCCGCTAATTCCTGATGGGTCACCGCTTTTATCAAAACATCTGAATCCAATAAGAGATTCAACACCCAGGACAAGAGAACCGCTTTCGGGATAAAAAGCAACAGTGTCAGGTTGCTGGGCAGTTGAGGGTAATTTAATCTTGCTGACTGTTTCAAAAGGATTTATCACTGAAATCCTTTTATATGAGAACAAATCACTGGAGAAGTTTTGCATCCAGAGCGTACAGGAGCGTATTAAATAACTGCCAGTCTGTAAAGTTTCCGGCAGTCTTAATTCACATGAGCCGGAAGGCCCGTTTACCCTGATCTTGAGCTGAGTAATCGGATTGCCTGAAACATCCAGCAATTCAATATAGACAATCTGGCTGACGTTGCCGGGAGTCCGGGTGATCCCGTTTAATTTAAATATTTTGAGAAATACTCTTTCTCCAACGATATATATATCACGGTCAGACTGAACTAACAACTCTTCCGTATATCTAATGTCTTTAAGTGCATTTATATTAATCTCTTCATCCTGGGAAAACAGGATCTGAGAAGTTATATAAAATATAACAACTACAAATCTTAATTTATTTATTAATGATGTCATTTAAATATTAATAAACTCAATCATAATTCTCAGACTTTCAATTCAGGTCGATCCAGAAATCGGGCTTGGTGAGGCTCCCTCTTAAAGTACAGTCGGCACAATATGGATCAACGAATACCAGTCTCGCAGTCGGACCAGGGAAAAACAATGCCCAGATAAAAGTAAGACCTTCACTGGTATACCAGCCGTAAATCTGATCAAGTGTAGGCAGCGGACCACCAAGGGCCGGGTCTAAGAAATCGATGGGTCCTAACTCAATTTTTCCACAATCATACTTATACTTGGGAAGTTTGAATGTCGCAAGCTGGCTTTGAGTAATATACCTTCTTGCCACTTTTGCTCCTGATACCTGAAAATAGCCCAAAACCTGCTCATTTGATCTGTTAATGTTATGTATGTTCCCATAAATCTGGAAGGGCTGCTTATCAAAAATATCACCTCCTGTCTCATTTATTTTTTGCATGCTTTCCCAGAATTCATATTCACTTTTTGATATTGAAAGTTGCTTAACCTCAATAAAATATTGAATCAATAATCTATCTGATTCTTCAGATGCAATGAACATTATCGGATCAGAGATACCAGTTTCGCTTGACTTTACAATAATATCATAAGATTTATTATTGGCCCAGCATGTCCTCTTTACTGGATTGTATGGAGTAATTGTATAGGCATCAATGTAGTTGTATGCTTTCGGATATCGCACTTCAAATTTCCACCATTCCTCAATTTTCCATCTGTAATATTTGCAGGCACTTTCACCTTTGGAATCTATATTAATCTTTATACCATCCCTTGGCTCAGTATCAACTATCTCCTGTCCTTTAGTAATATAAATACTGTCAATATCCTGAACCGGCCACATAAAACATTTGTCAGATTCATATTCCTCACCATCATCTGTTTTAATATATAATGTATATGATCTGCCAGCTTCTCCTTTGAATTCAAGGCTGTCAGTTTTATATATTCCTTTAGATATTTCACTTAATATGGTACCATTACCAGCATCATCCTTTATCTGAACCAGTGCCCCGGAAACAATGTCCGGTTCATCTTCAGCTGTCATTATTGTACGTGATAATGAGACATAATTAGGTCCGTATTCATCTGTCAGAAGAGCATCAACCACAAGCAAAGATTCAAATTTGTCAAGATTTGGACTAAATGGATCGATACAGGTTACCAGATTACCCAGAATAAAAATTATCAAAAGAAGTTTATACCAGTTTAATTTCATTCCCTTCTGGCTTAATCATTATTTTTACTATTCCTTTATGTATTATTCTTGCGGAATTTATGAAGCAATATTTATAATTTAACAATGCTGAGCTATCAAGAACTTACCAAATGCAGATTTGAATTTACAAATGGTAGTTCCTCCATGAAATTATAATTGTTATTTTGGTTTTAATATACGCACAAATTACATTTATGGTTAAATTTTTATTATCAATCTTATTATTATTCTCTTTTGCAACCTTAACAGGGCAGCAAACCATGCCTTATCCTGAAAGCAAAGTCAATGATATTTATAAAGATATTGAAAAAGATCAGACAGAAAACCTTTTTAAACTGTACTCGTCCAGGATCGACCCTTCATATGAACTAATAAATGGAAGAGGCTATTTCCCGTATTATTTCCGTTCTGAATTGAAGCCAATGTTATTCCTTGAAAAAAATCATACATCATCAGTTACATTGGACGGGAGAAAATTTGTTGATCTCTATCTGGATTACGACACTTTTACTGATGAGGTAATTTATACTGACTCTTCCCGTATCTGTATCTATACTCCCCTGAGGGTAGCTCTAAATAAGGATAATGTTGATTGCTTTGAATTTTATGATGGAATTGATTCAATGATTTTCAGGTATTTCAGCAAAGATACTGATCAATCATTTGATATTAAGGATGGCTATTACGAGGTGGTGTCAGAGAGAAAAAGTAAATACCTCATAAAACACAATTCAATTTTAAAGAAGATTCCGGGAATTGATGAATACATATATGTCAGGACCGGTTATGTAGATGTTGGAAGGGGATTTTCGAAAATATCCACCAGGAAAAAATTCATCAGGATTTTCGGCAACAGGGCAGGTGAGGTCCGAAAATTTATAGAAGATTCAGGAATTAAAATCCGGAAAGCAAATAAACAGCAGATAATGAGCGTATTAAATTACTATGACAACCTCAGGAACCCGGACAATTAAACATGCGAAAACAATTCTCTTATTCGCATTTATCACTGTAACTCTTGTTCAGGTCAGGGGACAGAATAATAATCTGACTATGCAGTTTAATAAGATCCTGTTCAATGATCTGGCTGATACTCTTGAAAATCTGGTCCCTGTTAAATTTTATTACATTGACAAATGGGTTGACAGCATTTATCTGTCAGTTAATTCTGAAGACTCCCCTGTTGAGGTATTGCTGGAGAAGGCTCTTAGAAAAGAAGGATTAAATTTTATCATCACCGATGAAAACAAGGTAATATTATCAAGGGGATATAATATTAAGACGACCTTCCGGAAAGAGTACCTTGAATACCTGAAGAATAACTATTCAAAAACCGATACTGTAAAATATGCACTGCCTTTGCCAGAGCAGGAAAGCAGCTCAATCAGTGATGAATACAGGGTATTTAAGATAGGTAAACCATCAGGTAACAACAAAGGCGAGAATGTAACATTGTCTGGTAATGTTTTCGATCCGTCTGAGGGAGAGCCTCTTCCCGGGGCAGTGGTTTATGTGGAGGAGCTTAAAGCTGGAGCAATAACAAATAATGCAGGTTATTATTCTATTTCTATACCACCGGGGCAATATCAGATTGAATACAGGACAATGGGTATGAAAACAACAAAACGAAATGTGATTATTTACTCAAGCGGGTCATTGGATGTGGAAATGGGAAAAAGCATAAAGCAGCTGAATGAAGTTTCAGTCTATGCCAATCGTGAAAATAATGTAAAGAATGTAAGAATAGGAATTGAGAAGATCGATAGTAAGATGTTAAAACAGATCCCTATGGGTCTTGGAGAAGTGGACATTATAAAGAGTTCCCTGCTATTACCGGGTGTACAATCGGTAGGAGAAGCCTCAAGTGGATTTAATGTTCGTGGTGGAAGTATCGATCAGAACCTGGTTCTGCTCGATCATGCACCGATAATCAATACCTCTCATTTTTTTGGCTTCTTTTCAGCACTTAATTCAGATCTTATCAGTGATGTTACACTTTATAAGAGCGGAATGCCGGCAAGATATGGAGGAAGAGTATCTTCCGTAATGGAAATAGTTCCTCTTACAGGGAATACTGAAAAAGTAAAGGTTAGCGGAGGAATTAGTCCTGTAACAGGAAGGGTGCTTGCTGAAGGCCCGATTAAGAAGAACAAAAGTTCATTTGTAATTGGCACACGGACAACCTATTCCGATTGGTTGCTTGAATTACTCAATGACAAACAGCTGCAGAAGAGTTCTGCCGGATTTTATGATATACAGGGTTTAATAAACAGCAATATCGATGACAAAAACTCAATATCGGTTTCTGGTTATTACAGTAATGACAGGTTTAACTATTACCAGGAGAGTGATATAAGGTACAGTAATGCAGCAGCTACATTAAAATGGAAACATAACTTCAATCCTAAGCTTTCTGTTCAGTCGTATGCAATTTTCAGTAACTATAGCTATAATCTGAAAGACAATAGTGATTCAACCAGCTTTAGTTCATTGCACTACGAGCTGAATCAGAAGATCCTGCGTTCTGACTTTTTATATTTTCCGGCTAAGAAGCATAAGATCGAATTTGGTATTGATGCTATATATTATACCCTGCATCCCGGCATAAGAGAACCTATAGGCGAATACTCACTGGCTCAGTCACAAAAAATTGAAAAAGAGAATGCTCTGCAGCCATCATTATATATAAGTGATGAGTTTGAGATATCTCCTGTCTTATCGATATCAGGAGGAATAAGAGGCACTTTCTTTTCATCATTCGGCCCCCGAACTGTAATTCTTTATAATGAATATGCTCCAAAATCGACCGAAAGCATAACAGATACCTTAAGGTATGGAAAAGGAGATATTGTAAAATCATATCCCGGTTTGGATTTCAGGTTTTCATCACGACTGATCATTGCACATAATTTTTCTTTAAAATTCGGAATACAGAGAGTATATCAGTACCTGCATATGATCTCGAATACAACCTCAATGTCACCAACTGATATATGGAAGCTGAGTGACCGGTACTTTATGCCACAGAGAGGTGATCAGGTATCATTTGGTCTATATAACAATATTGGAAGAAGAGGTATAGAGACCTCAATAGAAGCATATTATAAATCACTTTCAAATATTATTGATTATAAAGGGGGAGCAGAGCTTCTTATGAATAAGAATCTTGAAACAGACATTCTTAATGGTAATGGTAAAGCATACGGAGTAGAATTTATGGTAAATAAGAAAGTCGGCATGATTACGGGCTGGATAAGTTATACATATTCGAGAACTCTGTGGAAAGTAAACGGGCAGTTTGATACAGAAAAGTTGAACGGAGGTGAATACTTCCCGGCAAATTTTGACAAGCCTCATGATTTTAAGTTTATTACCAATGCAAGACTGTCCAGGCGCCTTAATTTCACATCTAATTTTGCATACAGTACCGGCAGGCCGATAACCTATCCCGTTGCATTTTATGGTTTCAATAATACTACCAGGATATATTATTCAAACAGGAACGAGTACAGGATTCCGGATTATATGAGACTTGACCTGTCGATGACTGTGAATGGTAATCTAAAGAAAAGAAAGCTGAACCACTCTTCATTAACTGCAACTGTATATAATGTTCTTGGACGCAGGAATCCATATTCCATATTCTTTAAAAATGAGGGTGGTGAAATTAAAGGGTATCAGATGACGATCTTTGCAAAACCATTCTTTATGATAACATATAATTTCAGAATAATGGGAAATGCGAAGGATGATTTTTAGAAGACTGGCAGAGAAGCCCTTCAGAGAGGCAGGGGGCTGCTACTATTGGCACAAAGGCGTATTCTTTAATGAGGGCATGGGGTAAAAAAAAAGGGCATCCTTTCGGACACCCTCTCGTTTTAAAGTCGGCGACGACCTACTCTCCCACAATTAGCAGTACCATCGGCGCTGGCAGGCTTAACTTCTCTGTTCGGAATGGGAAGAGGTGGA
>DATKTA010000031.1:0-235067 GCA_035531395.1 Bacteroidales bacterium | reverse complement strand
TCCCTGATGAAATCAAGCGGGATATCAATTTTTCTCTCCGCTCCCGAGTTAATACCTGCAATATACCAATTTTCACCTTTGCGCCGTGCCAGGCAGATATAATCTCCCGGGAATCCATCAATAAAACGGGTTTCATCCCAAGCTGATTCCAGTTTTTTCAGGAAATTCTTCGCCGGAGAATTAAGATAAGCTTCAGGACGATCAGCCATAACCAGCCAACCTGATTCAACAATAACTGACAACGCCAACTCATGAGTGTAAGTTGTTGTACGCTTAACTTCCGGACGTATTGTAAAAGTGACCGGCGTGTAATCCATAGAGCCAACAACATTGCGTGTAAAAGGCAGAGTGCAATTATGCTCAGGTGAAGGCGAATGAGTTCCTTTAAAAGTATAATACTCTGCTCCGAGCACCGCTTCAAGAGTCATTACATTCGGATAGGTACGGCGCTGACCACGTGGTAAAGTCTCTCCATGAAAACTTACCATAAGCTTTCTTTTTGCAGCATCCTCCATGGCAGAGTTGCGGAAAACCATAGCATACTGTTTATCAGAATCTATATAATCAATCTTAATCCCTTTTATTCCCAGATCCAGGTACCTGCTGTATATTTTATCCCGGCCTTCCTGTGTTTTCAGTATGTTTATCTCATCCCAACCGTAAACACTTATATTATTTGATTTTGAATAAGCAGTAAAATCGGGTAACCATTCAGTTGTTTCCCAAAGTTCTGATGTCCGGAAAGGAGAACCTACAAGAGAAACATCGAACTCTATCCATTTCCAATTCATTTCAGAAGCCATATCAACATACATTTTTAGAGTATCTGGATAACTGTTAGCCATCCAGTTACCCCTCCATGGAAAGACAGCTACACCCGGTTTGATCCAGCTCATATCTGAAATAACTGAAGGGGGATTCAGGTTCTCTACCATCACCGATTCTACAATTGTTCCCAACTTTGTCCCCATGATAAATGTTCTCCACGGCGATTCCCATACCGATTCTACTGTATACTCTTCTTCAGGAAGTTCTATCTTCATCTCATTTCCAATACCCGTTTTTGTAAGATGGCAACCGGGTTGATTGTAAACTGAAGCTTCAGTCAGCAACATCCAGAGATTGTCATCAATATGCATCAGAGCTGGAAATGACAGAGGTTTTGCTGAAATAGTGTCCAGCAATCTTTCCTGATATATATTTTCGTAATTGGGTACATAATCCATGATCCAGCTCATGGTGTTCTTCGGAATCTGAAAACGTGTAAATTTCTTCCTGACCGTTACTCCTGCAGAATTATCAATAACATAGCGAAATGCTATCCCATCGTTATATGCCCGACAAATAACCTTTAATATTTTGTCGTATCTGTTTTTAAAAATGAAAACAGATTCATTTGCCTTATTTATGTAAACTGAGGTTTTTCCTGTTGGCAGAGTATAAGTTTCGTCAACTACCGATCTTTGAATTTTTTCGAGGGTGAGATCAGAATTAAAATCGAGTAATGAATCTGCAATATCAATTCCCATTAAAGATTTCTCAACAGCATCTGTACCATTTGATCTGACAGAATAAAACAGGGTTCTGTTTTCATTTAACTCCAAAGTAATGCTGTTACTTTTATCCGGAGATTTAACTATCATATTTTGAGAACATGATGTACCTAAAATGAGTTGAAAAATCAAAATAGTGTACATAAGGTTTTTCATTCCCGATATTTTATGATGATCTGTCAACATATTATTTAAATTCTAATTTTTCTCCAAATGGTTTTGTGGATATATGGATCCCATTCTGAAAAACAGAGAAACTTTTCATATTGATCTGAATATTATAAGAATTCCCCTTGAATTTAAGACCTTTAAGAGTGGTAATTCCCATATCCTCGTGGGTATTAGGCGCAATTGTCAATATATCATTATCAATTTTTATTCCGAAGGTCCCGAATATTATTGCTTCCATTCCGGCTCCTGAGGCTATTTCCACAGGTTGTGAAGAACGGTCCTGCTCGGGTGTATCAGTCCTTGGGTTTTGTGGCAGATACGGGAAATATTCAATATATCGCATATGCCTTCTCAGTATATCCCATCCCATTTCTGCAAATCCCTGCATATAAAGGTAGCGGGATAGTCTTCCCGGTGCTCCTGCATACTGCCCACCTCCTCCCCAGTCGGAATCGATCAAATCCCAGTGGATCGTATCATTTCTGGCAATGGAATAGATTCCAAACCTACCCAGGAAAACCCCCTCACGCAGATGGCTTACCAGTTTGTTAACCTGAGTACCTGTAAGATAATCTGTTCCCAGGGCATCAAATAGATGGTTTGTCCATATTGCCTCTTTGCTTCCGTCAGGATATAGATTATCAAACCATCCTTTCTGCTCATTCCAGAGCCTGTTGTTCATGAGATTTTTAAGCTTTTCTGCATCATTAAAGTAAGCAGCATTGGTCTTATCCTTAAGAACAGAAGCCCACTCAGACATACGGTACAACAGTTGCACTGTCAGAATATTTGTTATTGGCACAACATGATTGTATCCATCAGTCCTGATCTCTATTATCTTTTCTGTATTGTATCCAACATCTATTAAACCCTGTTTATTAGTATAGTTTGTCTGTAGTTCCTTAACCCACCTCTGCATCCATTCCCATACAGTCGATTCACCGGCCTTTTGGTTGAAGATGGAATAATCACCTGTATGCCGGAGATAAGCTTCAAGCATTATCTGAAGGGCAAAAGGTTCCTGGATATAGAGATTATCCCAGAAGGCTCCCTTCCAGCTTACATATGTCCGCTTAAGCTTTACCTCCCTGAAATCAGTAAGGATTGCATCTTTCAGACTTTCCGGATCGAGCATGGCAAGAATGTCGGCAGAATACGAATTGTCCCAGCTGATTGTGAATGGCCAGTAACCAACTGCCCAGAAAGGATTCGTAATATAGTTTGGATTTTCGTACCTGCTCATCAGGACAGAGAGAAGGCACCTGTAATAATACTCCTGCAGTTTTGTGTTTGAACTTTCCAGTTTTGGAACACTCTCATAAGCCCATTTCAGCTTTTCCCTGGTAACCTGGTCAGCCCTTTCCATCCGAAGTTTTATATCTTTCTGTATTATTTCAGGTGATTTCTGCCCGGCTTTGTAAAACTTAACTGCAAAATAAGAAGTGATATATTCTCCGGCAGGAAGAGTCAGTTCAAATCCTTTTTCATTTATTGCGGATATGTCAGATGACACTGTAGCATACATCTGTTCGCTTCCAAAGGTAAATGCAGTGATCTGTTCAGGTACATCCTTTCCGGTCATTCCGTCGCAGACCATCTGACGGGCAAACTGTTGTGGAATAATAGTCAGCTTAAGCGGATTTGAATCCCTGTTCCTGAGAGTTACCTTAAGGAAGACCTCATCATTACCATATGATACATTAGTCATGGTCCTCATGGAAAAGGTAAGCCATTTCCCTTCAATTTCCTTATGAAATGTTCCATTCCTGGTGTATGCATTCGGCTGCCACTTTTCATCCTGGGTAACCATAATAAAAGGCGAATTTGGTCTGAAATTTGATCCCAGAGGGTCATCTCCCCTGCCATAATCGATCCATTCCTTCCACATCTGAGGCACATCATCCCTTACAGTCTTGCCTGTATTATGGTCATAGAAGTTAAGATTAAAAATGTATGAAGGTGCGCTGAATGGAAGAAACTGTACATTTGTAAAGCATGTAACACTATATTGCATGGGGCAGACAAATCCCCTGTAGTTTATCAGCATGACCTGGTAATCATCAAACCTCATCTGCTGGCGGTCCATTGCATAGTACTCAGGATCAGCAGGTGTAGCATTAACCTGGGCATTTAAATTTTGTGAAATGCCTAATAAAATCGCAGAAATTATGCAAAGGGACCTCAGGTACATAATTCTTCTTTCAGTGTTAATTTATTAACAATAAAAATATGATTTAATTATTAGTTCAGTTTAAAGATTTCCATCGCATTATCCCTGAAGATCCTTCCTGCAATTTCAATGGCTATTTCTTCTGTCATCCAGCCTCTTTCAACTCTTTCAGACAGCACAGTTGCAACCACTTCCTTGCCAAGTTCCAGAGATCCTACCGCATCATCGATTATTAATACATCACCTCCCCACATTATCTTGTTATAAGGCATTGCATCAAGCATTTCATGTAATGTGTTGATTGCTGAGGTTTTTGAAATCTGAGGAAGCCATACGAGGTCAAGATAAACATTACTGAATTGTTTGCCAAGTGCAACATAATCACCTGTCCATGGATAACCGCCGTGAAAAAGGATAAACCTGGCTTCAGGATACTTCATGAACAAATTCAGCAACTTCATCGGCTGCCCGTTATCGAGCCAGCTCCTGTTTCCTGCCAGATACCCGGTATGTATCTGGATAGGAAGATCAAGTTTTATTGCCTGGCCTATTATATGATGAAAAACAAAATCCTGCAGCTTCTTTTGTTCCTCCCTGTTAAGCGGTTCCTTCTTGTTATATATTTTGGTTGCTGTTACATAATCCACATCTTCAAAATAGACAGAGCGTGAATAAGCAAGTACATTCTTTAAACATACTGCACCTTTGTTTTTAAATTTTTCTATAACCGAATCAACCAGTTTTAAATAATCATCAAGACTCCCGGTGCTTATTTCCTGCTGATCCATAAATTTCAGTAAATTCTTCTCTGATGTGATCTTTTTATTTCCGGCAGCCTCATTGACCAGCAACACACAGTTGCTGATGTTACATACAAGCTTAAAATATCTTGTATCTATATCAGTGTTAAAATGATTCCAATACTGATCAAGGAGCATGGTTTTAAAACGTGTATCCCTGTAAACTTTATCAAACCACTCACCATAATTCCTGTAGTGATTTATCAACATCCGGTTATATAAATCCGGTATATCTTCTTTAACCACATAAGGTTTCTGATAATCATACAAGATCCTCAGACTGTTCATGAACTGTTCATGATAACTGGTGGAACGTGAATAATTATAGAATTTCCCGAATTTATTCCACAGGCTGTCGGCATTGAATTTGTATTTCTGCAATCCGGAATATGACGGTGCACCTGCTGAGGTGATGTCGCTTGCAAAGTAGGAAACCGTATTAAAGAGGAAGAAATTGTTCGAGTCGGCAGGTACCTGAAGATGCTCATGGGTATCAACTATATCAATGGTTTCGAGATAGTTTCGTATTCTATTATAAGAGCTCTCCTGACAAGAGGAAAGGATCAGAGCAGAAAGAAAAATCAGTTGTTTCTTCATGGCATAGTTTTCTTGTTTATATACAAATTAATTTTTATCACGGAGTGCACGGTCCCGATAACTATCGGGATCACGGAGTTGCATTGTCTAAAACTCCTTGTGTTACTCCATGTATTCCGTGGTTAATAACAGTAAATTATATTAAATCATCTCTTTCTTCCGGGTAACCATTTTGACCTGCCACCTGTTTCAGCGAGGAATTTCATTGCCTGCTGATGACAAGTAAGCTGAGCGTCAAGAAGGTTATCAGGTGATTCAATTTTTCTTTCCTGTGTAATTCTGATCCCGGAAAACGAGTGACTTGGTGATTCTACTACCACACTTAAAGCACCGCAATGAAAGTTAAGAGCTCCGTCAAGATTATAGGTACTTGTCCCGGTACGTGACGAATTACCCTCTATCTTAGGATCATTAGTATTCTGAAGTCCTTTTACAGCCAGTTCAGAATGTACATAACTGAAAAGTGTATCAAACACCGGAAGCAGAGCAGGTTCTCCCAATGGTCTGTGCATAAGCATAAAGACTGCGCCTGTATGCATATTGATGATCAGATCAGGTTTCTCCCTTTCTGTAAGGTCGAATAATGCCTGTGTCTCAGGCTGAATCCTGCCCAGGAAATCATCATGCTGGAAATTAACACCGGCATCATTAGGATAGCCCCCCGGAAAACCCGGCTTTGAAAAGTCCATAGGGATAAACTCCTTAATCTGTGGCCATCCTGTAATTTTTCCTTCCGCATTACCACCGGTATTAAGGTATTCAGCAACCGTAAAATCGGTATCGCGATAAAGTTCCATGCGCAGTGGTATGCGTTCTCTTCCGTCAGGATTTGTGACAGGAATAAGGATAAGCCTGTTTATTTTTGAAGCTATCTCATCGATCTGCGGCCATTCTTTACCACGGAGATCTTTCCCTGTTTCAAGAACAGAAATGAGGTTGACCATTCCAACAATTCCTTCAAATTCACCACCATGAACAGCAGCCATTCCCATGTATACTGTCTTGTCGTGATCCGGACCACGATAAGCTCTTACATCACCAAATCCAAGTGATCCTGAGAATGTAGTTGTCCCTTTTCCCTGGCGTGGCGTTCCGTACAAAACCGCCCGTATCTCCCTGCCGCCTGCCGAAGTGCCAATAACTTCGATCTTACCTTTTTTTACTGTTTTATCAAGAAAGGCATATACCTCTTTATATTCAGATATCCAGAAAGAAGGGATTTCAGGAGCCTCTTTAAGATAATCGGTTGGAATCTGGAATGTGAATGAAGGTTTTTGAACAGCGTCCTTCTGCTTACAACTCAGCATTAATAATGTTATGATAAAAAGAGATGTTAATAAGGAAAAAAGTTTTGTTTCTTTCATGATTCGGCTATTTATTTTTATTTTTTAATATAATAAGAAATCCTTTACCTCCTGGAATAACAAGTGATTCGAATTTGACATTGTCATTGGCATCCTGAAAATCTTTTATGTAAGGTATAAAAAATTCTGTAACTGCAGGATCAATTCCAAGCTCTTTCCATCTTAAACTAAGAGAGACCTGCTGGTCTTTATCACTCCAGTTAGCCACTGCCAGTATTGATTCTCCGGTTCCTTTAAAAAGGGATGTATAGATATTTTTATTGTTACTTTTTACCGGGTAATTCTTTTCCCAGTAACCCTTATGTATCTTGTCTTTAATATTGTATTGATCCCAGAATTTCCATATTTCGACAGGAGTATTTCCTACCCATCCTGCCCTGTTGGTAATACCATACACCATACCCCTCCATGGATTTCCTCCACCTTCAAGCATCTGTCCGGGCAATCCGAAAGGGATACCTGACACTTCAATAAGCCAGTGATCAGGAGCACGGTTATAATCTCTCCCTTCTCCTATCCATACGAGGTCGAAATAGGGAAGCAGGTCCATGTAGAGATTAAGACAGTTGGTGTATCCTGCCCAGGCGTTGAAATGGTTCCAGCTGTGAAGGTCCATTCTTCCTTCAGGACGGTACTGGTCGATGATCTTCCTGGCTCGCTGAAGGGTATAACGGTCAAGTGCTGAATCGTCGATATATACGCCATCGATTCCGATATTCTTCACCATCCATTCGAGACCTGCCACATAGAAATTATTAAGCCTTCCATCGGGTGTGGTAATGACCGAGAGATCTGTTTCATCCTTAAACTTACCCTCCTTTATAACATTGAACCAGGCCGGGATATATTTCTCTCTAAGATTTTTAATCAGCCACTCATTGGGTCCTTTCGAATTGATAACTGTTTTACTTTCATTACCCGGACCGGGATATATGATCTCGCCGTTAAGGCTGTAAAAGGCCCGGAATTCGGGCAGATTTTTAGTCAGCTCCCTTGTTGTATAGTAGAATTTCATCCGGATGTTCTTATCATGTGCACTGGCCACAAGCTTCTTAAGTTCAGGGACATTTGCATCAAGATATGGGTAGTTGATGAATGGGTAGATATCCTCGGCATGATGAATATTAATAACATTGGCTCCGGCTTCAAGGGCTGCGGCCACTTTAACTGAAGTATTCGCTCCACCTCCATGGAAATATCTTTCACCAAACTTATTCTTCATATCGATAGTTCTGAAAGGTGTAAGGAGAAGTTCAAAGTTATAGTCAAGCACCTCGCCCTCCTTAAGATCCCTGGTACCGGAGTAAGCACTGATCACCACCTCTCCTCCCTTTTCTGTTACATCAACACCCCCTTTGCCACCATTACCCCATGAAGGTGGGAGATTAAGAGGGCCGAACTTATAATAGACATTGATAAGAGGCCTGATGTAATTCTCAGCTTTCCATTTTATCCTGATCCCTCCATCAACCGATCCTAACCACAACATGTCCTGATTTTTGGTGGTATCCCACTTCCATTTCCAGACTGGTGTCCGATATCCTCCCTCATGACCCAATCCCATCATGTATTCAGCTTTCTCCTTATTCACAGGAACTTCAAGCCGGATATCCCTGATCTTCAGAGGTCTCTTCGCAATAAGCTTAATATTGTAATCGATAAAACCATCAAATTCGAGATGCCCCCTAACCTCAAGATCAGCGTCAGCAGATGTGTTTATGACTTTCCAGTTCACTGCAGCATCGGTTTTATCAGAGAAGATAATCTCACCCGGATCAAGACTTACGACTTCTCCATGCTGCTTTTCAATTATGAACCTGAAAGGATTCCTGACAATATAATCCCCGTTTTCCTTAATTGATTGATTTGAAGAATCAAAGAAACTCTTATAAGATCCGGGAAGTCCATTTTCAGATATAGTAAACGAGCGACCAAGAATGCTCAGCTTATTATCCTGAGATTTTACAGGCAGGTAACCACGGGTAACTTCATTATCAATACCGGAACGGGAATTAAGCCAGTTCAGACGTGATAGCCTGGCTCCCTCATCATAACCATGGTCAGACACCGGATCGCCTGAAACTATTAATGCAATATCAAGGTTTTGATTTACTCCTGCTACTGAAATTATAACAGTGCCTTTATATAATCCTGGTGTAATATCTGATAAGTCAATACCCATCCAAAAAGACTGCATTCTTCCAGAGCTGACATTGACAACCTTTGTGAAGTGATTACCTTTGATATCTATACCTTCTGTATTGAAGCAGGTCATTTTATCTGAAGAAATTTTCTTACCCCCGTTTCCTTTAAAATCAGTTAATTCAACCTGAACATCATTAACATCATCTTTCAGAGCCCACAGACCTGCCTGGAAGACAAAGTACTCTCCGGGCCGGGCATCCATGCTGAATTTATTGTTATCAAGAGATTCCTTCAGCCTGTATTCAGGAATAGAATCAAACCATTTAAGGGGATTTTCGCGGGTTTCAGGGAAAACAACGAACCTCCTGCCTTCCAGTTCCTGCTGATATCTGATAAATGCATCACTTGTGTGAATATTGTTAACACTTCTATTTTGAGTGCATGCTGAGAAAATGAATAACAGCATTATTAATACCCGGATTTTGTTCATGACATAGAGATTAATTGTTTTTTCTTCTTTTTTAGCCACGGAGAGCACGGAATTGCATTACCGTAAATACTCCGTGTTACACTGTGCAACTCAGTGGTTAATAAATAATTGTATCCTATACGACATCCCCCCTTCAAAGGGGGAATTTTTATGTTCTACCAAATACTTTTAAGTTCATTAACTTGAAGAGAATGAACCTTGATATTTCCTTTTAACATTAAACCTTCATCTGATTTTTTGTCCTTCAGACCTTCGGAGATAAAAAGTTTTCCTTTATCGATGTATGCTTCAACAGAAGTCCTGTCGAGGATTATCTCAATATTGAACCTGAAAATCCCGGGCTTGCCGCATATGTACGGAGCTCCGTTAAACCTGTTATAATTGCCGTCAAAATAAACTACAGGATTTCCACGGAAGAGCACCTCCAGCCCAAGTCCATGAACAATCTCAGCATCCATTTTTAGATGAATAAGGTCGCTTTTTACATCTTTCAGCTTCTCGTTTACCTCTTCACCTGTTAGATTATTCCATGAAAATGATTTCTGATGCAGACTCTCAATTTCCTTAATCGGTTCACAAAAAAGTCTTGTACCTTCAGTTGTTTTTCTCAATGTAAGTTCACAGGGGAACAGCATCATCTGGTTAAATGACATTCCTTTATGCTCTATTCTGCCCCAGCCGATCTGGATTCTTCTTCCGTCGGGAACATTATTATAAGTTTGAGCGGCATACTGGCTACCCCATGAATAGAAATACTTTCCATGTTCAGGTGTAAAATTTTCACCATCAAAGCTACCTGTCATATATGTTCCTGATGCACCGCACATTACCCATTTCTTATCCTTAATATTTCCATCGACAGGCAGTTCAAAAAACTCAGGGCATTCGTAAAATCCGGGAACAGTACTTTTCTTTTCCCATTTTTTGAGATCTTTTGAATTATAAATAATGTTGTAGTTATCATCGTAAAGGACCATTACCCAGCACTTTTTTGGCTCATACCAGAAAACCTTTGGATCGCGGTTTGGACCGAGAACAGGATTTCCTTCAAATTTTGTAAATGTTCTCCCATTGTCTGTACTGTAAGCCACATTCTGTGTCATATTTTTACCGGCAGCTGTATAAAAAGCAACAAGAGCCTCCCTGCCCCATCCGGCTGTATTGTCTTTATCAATAACTGCTGATCCTGAGAACATAGTACCAAGCGAATCGGGCTCAAGTGCAATGCCGAGCTCATCCCAGTGAACAAGGTCCTTGCTCACAGCATGTCCCCAGTGCATATTCTCCCAGTACTTCTCAAAAGGATTATGCTGGTAGAAAAGCTGATATTCACCATTATACCATACCAGCCCATTTGGGTCGTTGTTCCATCCCCGGCGCGAAGTAAAATGCAGCTGAGGACGATTTATTTCTTTATATAGCGTATCCTGACCGGCGATCTTATCATCCTGGTAGATGTATTTTAGTCCGGAGTCATTCCCTTCGTAAGAAATTTCCAGAGTCTTTCCAGCATAGCCGGAAATATCATAAAAAACCCAGTAATCCGGATTCCCTGGTGCGAGCCTGATGGCAAATTCCTTAACCTGATTCCCGTCTGCGGTAAATGTCATCTTTGCACGATCGGCAGCCTGGGAGACTGGGAGATTAAGGTATTTGCTCTTTATAACCATTGAAATCTCCTTAGTCTCACTTTTGCCAGTTTGCTGGTCTTTTGTACCACATGAAGAGATAATTAATATTAATACAAAGAAAAGTAGTTGTTTGATTTTCAGATACATGTTAGAAATTTTAATATTTACTGTTCTTCCACCCCCTCTTTGCATCGCAGAGAGGGGGCCGGGGGGTGAGTTCGTGTGAAGCTTTACCCGGACTGTCATTTAATGTATTCATGATATTCTTTTCATCAGTTCCGCAAGAGGAATTGTAATAATCCTGCCAGCAGGCTTACCATCCCTGTAGGTAATTACCCTGAAGGTATCAGCATCTTTGGGTACAGAGAGCTTTTCTCCTGATTTGTACAAAGAAGAATGATCATCGGGATAGGTATTATCAAATGAATAATAGATATTTACACCATCCAGTTCAGATCCAAGTCCGATAAGGAGGTTTCCCCTGTCATCCCTGGTTGCTGTAATGATCGCATCGTAGAAGCTCCTCGCATAATTTACATCCTCCTTCTCAAGCCTTTTCATTTCTTCTTCAGTCCTTTTAACAAACCGGTTCCAATCCCTTGAATCCTTTGGTGACCATAGTACCTCGGCAAGGGCAAATGCACGTGGCCACAGCATGTATTCCGCATGACGAAATGTCGGAACACTCTCTGTCCAGAGGTTTCCCTGGCCACCGAGAATGTATTCAGCCTCAACACCTTCGGGAACAGGTTCAAATTCATACACTTTCTTAAGTCGCAGCATGGCATATGTAGGAGGTTCTATAGCCGGATCGCCCTGATAAAAATCGAGATAGGCATAGTCAACAGGACTCATTACCACATGGTGCTGAGCCTTTGCTGCGGTGATCCCTCCCTGCATTCCACGCCAGCTCATCACTGCTGCATTTGGTGCCAGGCCGCCTTCAAGTATCTCATCCCAGCCGATCAGCTTTTTGCCCTTTGCCTCAATGATCTTTTCGAGCCTTTTAATGAAGTAACTCTGCAGTTCATTCTCATTCTTCAAACCATTTTCCTTCATCAGCTTCTGGCAGTCGGGGCACTTTTTCCAGAATCCCTTATAACATTCATCGCCTCCGATATGAATATATTCAAACGGAAAGAGAGCGGCTACTTCTGATAACACTTTTTCCATATATTCATATGATGTCTCTTTTCCTGCGCAAATTGAGTTATCATCAATAGTATAAAACTTACAACCCGGATTGACCTTATATTTCAAGCCTGTTGAGGAGAGGTAAGGATAAGCTGCAATAGCTGCAAGACTATGACCTGGCGCTTCAATCTCCGGCAAAATATTTACATTTCTGAAGGCTGCATATTCAACAAGATCCCTGATCTGATCCTGGGTATAGAATCCTCCATAGGTCGGAGCTTCTCCTTCCTGCGGACATTCCCTGTCCCACCAGAGGCCTGTACGCGGAACCCTCCAGGCGCCGGTTGCTGTAAGTTCAGGCATTGATTTTATCTCGATCCTCCAGCCCTGGTCATCTGTCAGGTGCAGCTGGAGAACATTGTACTTGTACTGTGCCATCTCATCGATAAGGCTCTTAACCTCATCTATTGTAAAGAAATGACGACTTACATCAAGAAGCAGACCTCGCCATTTAAATCTTGGATAATCTTCTATTTCAGCACATTGAATTTCAATTTCATCCTCTTTACATTCATCACAATCCTCATTTTCAACCGGGATCATCTGGAGGAGGGTCTGGATGCCATAAAAGAGACCTCCGGATCTGGCAGCAGATATTACAATGTCCCGGGGTTCTACTGTCAGTTTATACCCCTCGCTTCCAAGTGTACTCTCCAAATCTTCCCGGACCTGCAGATTTATACCTTTCCCTTTTCCTTCTTTTATCTTCAGTTCAAAGCCTGATTCAATGTTTATCTTTTCCGCCAGGTATTCAGCCAAAGGGCTAATTTCCTTTTTATTATGGTAGATTATTGTATTCTCTTTCAATTCAAATTCCCCGGAATTGAGATTTGTGCTAACTGGTTCAGGTATAACAGAAAGATCATTGCAATTATCGGACAAACCGGAATCATTATCACAACTGATCAGAAATGTGACGACAATAATTAACTGGAGAAATCTGACGATGGTACTCATATTGAAGATATTGATAACAAACTATAATTTACCCATATTTCTCAAGTGAGGCATAGCCCCCGACCATCCGCCAGTTTGCGGCTGGTCACCCCCTAAAGGGGGTTCAATTAGTGCACCAAACAATGCCCCCTTCAGGGGGTGGGCAGCGAAGCTGACCGGGGGCCTAATCCTTTTCCAACTGCCATAATCTGCTCCAGGTGATGAGGTAATATTTCACCTTTAGCATTAACGACCACCTCAAGGCAGAGTACGCCATCATTATCAACGATCTTTTTTGCTTTCTCAACCAGATCCTCAGTCTTGAACTGGCTGCCGCTTCCGCCCCATTTTTCCCCAAGATATGTAAAGAGAAACCATTGAACCCCCGGTTCCACCCAGCGTGATGAGGGGAATTCGTCGATAGTCTGTTTTTCCCCTGAACTGTAATCACAATATAGGGTATTCACCTGTATCTTTCCGAAACCATAATTGTAAGTGACAATACTGTTTTTATTACCTGCTTTGGCTGCCAGGGTATGAGTACTTATATTGTACTTCAGCGACATATCCATCCTGGTGCTTTTTATGTCATTCCAGCTGTATAGTCCATCAAACCACCATCCCTTTACATCGGTACCATACCTGAGGCTCCATTCACGTATCATCTTTTCGAGTAATGGTTGGTTATATTGACTTGTCGCAGAGTCCTTTCCAAATGTGTACCTGAATTTTTCCGAAACAAGCTTGTTGCTTATAGGTGGATTTGAAGGCAAGTACAGTATTAACGGGATGTTGTATTTTTTCAATGACCTTACCAGATCCATGGGCAGATCACGATTTGAACAGAGATCACCTGGATTAACACCTACTATACTGTCGAATGCGGCATTCGGTGAGCAATAATATCCTGAGTTCTGTCCGAGTGTAAACATTATAAAACCTGCTCCTGCCTCGTTCGCCTTCGCTGCAAAATCATCAGTGTCGAAGCTATCAACTGCATCATTCCATTCTTCTGAACCCTTATCCTGAACTATGTTTGAACTAAGGTAATGGACCATAATACCGAAACCGGCATCCCTGAACCAGTCGGTGTTCGGATTACCCTTCACTTCAACAGTCCCGGGTGTAACCAGTGAAGATATAATCCTCTTAGCACTGTTACCCGCACTGCATGATATCTCACACTTAATATAGCTTCCCTCATAGGAGGTAAGCAACACTATCTCATCAGTCCATATGCCAGGAAGCTTTTCCCATGAGCTATCAGGAGAAAAAGACTTGAACCATGATACTTGAGGATCATTACACCCAACGGGTAATTCATAATTAACCTTCAATATCTGCTTTGCAGCCATGTTGCCTTGAAATCTCAGGCCGATAATCTGGTCAGTCTTACATGAGGAAAGAATTAAAGCTATGATAAGCATGGTATAAAGATGTGTTCTCATAAGTATGATATCAGATTCTGTGTTTCGTGTTTCGTGTAAGGTGTTGCGGGTTGAGAGTTGCGGGTTGCATGTTGCATGTTGCTACAAGTCAATGCCCAGCGCCCAGTGCCCTGCGCCTGTGGCCTTTTCATTTCTTTACATAATCCACTGGCAACCCATTATACGTCCTTGCCAGCAATGCAATATTCCTTGCATCACCATTCAGGTTGTCAGGGAGGACAGATAAGTAATAATCTACCGGAGGCATTATTGACCCTTCTGAAGGTTTTGTGAATCCATAAAGACCAATGCTTTTTCTTATCGCATCAGGTATTACCACGGCAGCATCCTGTCCGTTCCAGTTGGCCAGGCAGGTTACCATCCTGGTATGTTCGCCAAGCATGGCCTGTGCGGATGCAGTGGTTGCAGTGTCACCGGCTTCATTCAACACCCAGTCAACTTCCCTGAGCATATCAGAGCCTGCAATATCCCTGTTTGTAAGCTGTGCACAGGTAAGCCAGATTATGCAATCAGGATTGGCCTTTTTAATTGTTTCCTTAATCCTCTTCCATGTACGGTCTATTGCTTTTCGACGGAATTCCAGTTCTGTCTCCGGAGTGATCTTTTCGATACCCGGGAAAGGCTGACCCATAAGTTCACCGAACATCTCCTGCTCACAGGCTATCCATTTGAGTGGAGGATATGGTTCCATCACTGCACCGGGATTCCAGAGCCAATCGATGAAGACACCATCAATGCCGGTCTTTTTTATAGCATCCTCAATAGATGCACAGAGAAAGTCGATATACTTTGTGGTATAGGGTATATGAGGCGCAGAAGGAACACCGTAGCTGTAATCGGGATTTTCGAGTCCCCATCGTGTATTTGAACCGGCGCAGAAATACCCGAAAACCCTGATGTTTTTCTGATGTGCAAGCTTTACCTGTTCTGTAAGAAAATCATGAACAAGTCCGGGTTGTTCCGGAACTATGCCGTTCTTATACCATGCATAACCGTTGCAGGATACTGCAAAGGATTGAATCACATTACAACCGAGAGCGTCATACCACTCAACATGTGCAATAGGGTCAGCATCAGCCCAGAGTCCAGGTGCTGCAAAGCCGTTAGGGCCGCCCTCACCCCAGTTGAAGTCTATATCGTAGGCTTTTATCGGCTCATTGCCAGATGGTTTCTGATCTACTGTACAGCTTCCACTTATGAGCAGTGTAATCAGGAGTGTAAATAAAGTGTCTCTTTTCATCGGATAAGGTTTTTCAGAACAGCTAAAAATCATTATACTTTACTAAGATATTTAAAAGATTTTAAAATCTATTAACCACAGAGGGCACAGAGGCTGTCACAATTGAAATAGTATAAATGCGTCATGGACAAATGTGTACTGCAAGGACAAGAGAAAAGTACATTAACAAACGTGTCCATTAGGACATAAGAAAGGGACGACAACAAACGTGTCCCGTAGGGACAATAGATGGGTAAAATGATGGATACCAGGTTTTTGTTGCGTCCCGTACGGGACGCCAGATCATCGGGGCATCTGTTTATGTCAAACACCTACACCCAAATTCACATCCAGGCTGTATTTGCAGTTCAGAACCGACTCTCACTTATATCAGCCAAATGGGAAGACCGCCTCTATCAAAATATTGCAGGGATAATTCGCAAAAATGGTCATAAACTACTGGCAATAAATGGTATGCCTGATCATATTCATATTTTGTTTGGACTGAGACCCTCACATTCATTATCCGATCTGATGCAGGATATTAAGGGAGATTCATCAAAATGGATAAATCAAAATAAATTCACGTTGGGTAGATTCTCCTGGAAGGAAGGGTATGGTGCATTTTCCTACAGTAAGTCTCAGATAAAGAATGTAACTGAATATATTATCAATCAAAAACAACATCATACCAAGCATACCTTTCTCCATGAATATGAAAAATTCCTTACTGATTTTGAAATCGATTATGATGAAAGATATATCTTTAAAGCTGTAAGTGGTTAATTCTAATAATCTGCATTCATAATGAAAAGAAGCGAAGTGAACGAAATAATATCCGTATTCAGGGATTTCATGAAACTGCACCATTTTATGCTGCCGGAATGGGCTTCATGGTCGCCGGAAGAGTGGAAAGGCAAATACAGCATATGCAGCGAGATAGCTGATAACAAGCTTGGATGGGACATTACCGACTTTGGCAGCGGCAACTTTAGAAAGACCGGTCTGTGCCTCTTCACCATACGGAATGGTAACTGGGATAAAAAAGACAAGATGTATTGTGAAAAGATAATGGCAGCAGATGAAGAACAGGAGACTCCGATGCACTTTCACTGGAACAAGACTGAAGATATCATTAACAGAGGTGGAGGCAACCTCGTTATGGAATTATACAATGCCACAGAAACGGAAGGACTATCTGAAGAAAATGTAGAGGTGAGTATTGACGGCGTTCTTATAACCGTGAAAGCAGGTGTTCCACTGATACTGAAACCCGGACAGAGCATCTGTCTGAGGTCTGGGGTTTATCACAGGTTCTACGGAGAGAAAGAACATGGAAGGGTTCTGATAGGTGAGGTAAGCATGGTTAATGACGATGCAAATGACAATCGTTTCCTCGAAAGCATAGGCAGATTTCCAGTTATCGTTGAAGATGTTCCCCCTCTGCATCTGCTTGTGAACGATTATCCGAAGTATCTGTAATTTTCTAATCAATTTACTGACTAATGTCAAGAGTAATTATTTCAGGTGCAGGATGCTGCCTTGTCGACCTTCTTTTTAATGATATCAGCTTTAGCAGCAGCAATATTAAACCATATCTCTCGGCAAACAGAGGCGATGGCGGATTGACCCCCGGACATCTGGTATTCAGGGAGGAGTTTGAAGAATTCTGCGGGAAACCCTTCGAAGATGCACTCCGTGAGATTACCGGAGGTCGGCCACCTGACAAAATCAATATAGGCGGACCCTCTATCGTGTCATTGATAAATATCGCTCAATTAATTGACAAAGATCAATGCGAAGTGCGGTTCTACGGTCGTGGTGGAAATGATGACTCCGGGAGATATCTCCTGAGTTCACTGAAAAAAACTGAAGTGGTACTCCGCGATTATAAGCTTATTGAAAAACCAACACCATCCACTATTGTGCTTTCCGACCCGGGTTATGAGAATGGTCATGGCGAGAGGATGTTCATTAACTCAATTGCAGCGGCCTGGGAGTTTGGCCCTGCTGACCTACCCGACGATTTTTTCAGTGCTGATATTATAGTCTTCGGAGGAACGGCGCTTGTCCCGGTCATTCATGATAATCTTACCGGGCTTCTGCGAAAAGCAAAATCGAATGGCTGTATAACAATTGTCAACACAGTGTTTGACTTCAGGAATGAGAAAACTGATCCTGCCAAAAGATGGCCGCTTGGCGAAAGCGATGACAGTTATGAAATGATTGATCTCCTGATTACAGATCTCGAAGAGGCATTCAGGCTCAGCGGGGAGAGGGATAAAGATGCTGCTCTCAGGTTTTTCATAAACAAAAAAGCAGCTTCTGTTGTCATTACAAACGGATCTAAGAACATAACTGCATGGTCGGACGGAAGTTTTTTTATGAAAAGCGATCCCTTTGAACTACCTGTTTCCAGGAAAGTGACAGACGAACTGCATTCTTTCCAAGGTGGCGATACAACAGGCTGCGGAGATAACTTTGCAGGCGGGGTGATAGCTTCCATTGTCAAACAGATGAATGACGGCATTACCCGGCCGGATCTGAATGAGGCATGCTTCCTTGGCATTGTCTCAGGCGGATTTACCTGCTTCTACCTGGGAGGCACCTATTTTGAAAAACAACCGGGAGAGAAAAGGATGAAAATGGAACCATATTATGAAGCTTACAGGAGACAAATTGAAGGTTGATCCCTATAAGATCGTTATTTTCGGTGCAGGAAGAATAGGCAGATCCTTCATAGGACAACTGTTTGGATGCAGCAGCTATAAAGTGGTGTTCGTGGATGTGGATACTGAAATTGTCAGACTGCTCAATGAAAGGAAATCGTACCGTGTAGTAATAAAAGGTGATCGGGAAGAAGAAATAATTGTACCGAATATAAGCGCTATTCCAGCATCTGATAAGCAGCAGATCTCAGAAGCTGTATGTTCGGCCGGGATTGCAGCCGTTTCTGTAGGAAAACTTGCGCTGGAGAAGGTCATCCCGTTGATTGCTTCAGGTATGGAACTACGACTCAGGCATAATCCCTATTTTCCTCTTGATATAATTTTAGCTGAAAATATGAGGTCAGCAGCAGAATTCACAAGAGATGAACTAAAGAAACATCTGCCTGAAGGATATCCGCTTGACAGGCTGACCGGACTTATAGAGACAAGCATCGGTAAAATGGTTCCTATCATTCCCCTCGCTGAAATTGAAAAAGATCCACTGGTTGTGTTTGCAGAACCATATAATTCACTGATACTTGACGGCAAGGGATTCAAATCTCCGATACCTGATGTAAAAGGGCTGGCACCAAAAAGCAACATTAAAGCCTGGGTTGACAGGAAGGCCTTCATCCACAACCTGGGGCATGCCACTGCAGCATATTACGGACATTTTCTTCATCCGCAGATGACTTACATGTATGAAATACTTGAAGACAGGAGTGTTTTTGAATTTACAAGAGAGGTAATGATGCAGTCGGCAGAGGTTCTTGCGAGAGTTTATAGTGCTGATCTGGGGATGAAGGAGCTCGAGTACCATGTTGAGGATTTGTTAAACAGATTCAGAAATAAGGCCCTGCAGGATACTGTTTTCAGGGTTGGACATGACCTGGTAAGAAAACTATCATCGGATGACCGTTTCATGGGGGCTATACATCTGGCCAGGCAGGAAAGGATGCCTTATGATAGTATCCTGAAAGCTATGTCATACGGCCTTAAATTCAGGGCTAAAGATGAATCAGGCGAATTGTATCAATCTGATAATGAATTTCTTCAGTTAATAACATCTGATTTCAAAAAAAGCATGGCAGACAGGTTGAATATTACCAGCTCAACTGACAAAGATATAATTGAGAAACTTCATAAATTGTATCAGCAGATTTAGCGGATAACCTTCTGGGCAATGATATGCGTGGCGCAGAGCAGAAGCTATATTTTCGAGGAGCTACACCTTCTTCAATAAATCTGCCTATATTTGAACTATGAAACTAACTGGGAACTCAATTTTAATAATGAATTATCTGGGAAATGGAATTCAATGAGATTATCAAAACAGACATAAGGGCATCACTCACAAGGTCGGGGTTGCTCCTTTTCCTGGCAGGATTCTTTATCTTCATGGGTATAATAACCGGCGAGATATTCTATACCGCAGAATTCAACATACGCGATAACAACATAAGTGAGCTGGCTACCAGTATCCATCCTGAAACTACATTCCAGCAACTTTCTGCAAGGATTTTCGACTATTCAATGGCCGTAGCAGGCTTAATGGTGCTGGTTGCCACCTGGTATGTACATAAAATATTCAGGAGATACCTTATGACAATGCCTATGGCACTACTGGGTATCGGTATTGCCGGTGTCGGAATATTTTCCAGTCACCTTCATCCAATTTATGGAATTCTTGAACTTATCGTCTTTATTTCCGGAGGTATTGCAGCCATTGTCTCCTTCAAAATTGTCAATGCACCCTTAAGGTATGTATTTACTGCGTTTGGCATAATAGCGCTTGTACTTCTTTCTTTTCAGAAATATTTTATCCCTACACTTGGAGCAGGGGGTGCCGAGAGATGGCTCTTCTACCCTGTCGTCTTTTGGATAACAGGCATGGGTACCTATCTGCTTGGCATCAAGGATGGTCATAAAAATACGCTTAAAGCTTAGTGAATCTATCTCATGACCAGAAGAGAAGTAATCAAGACCGTCCTTGACGGTAAGAAGCCTCCCTACACGCCCTGGTCATTCAAGTTTACTGTTGAAGCAAAAGAACTTCTGTTTAACCATTATCAGACAGAAGATCTCGATGAAGTTTTGCAGAATCATATCATGGCACTCGGTGCCGATATAGGATTCTTTGACCAGACAGGCGAGAACCTTTTCAGAGATGTATTTGGTGCTGTCTGGGACAGGAGCATTGACAAGGATATTGGCAATATCACGGGAAGCATTATAAGCGAGCCGACATTGAAAGGCTACACCTTCCCTGATCCATGCGACAAGCGTTATTTTGCTGACATTGAACCACGTATTGCTGCAAATCCTGACATGTTCAGGCTTTTCGAAATAGGCTTCTCCCTGTATGAAAGAGCATGGACTCTCAGGGGCATGGAGAATCTGCTTATGGATTTCATGGTAAATCCGGGTTTCGTACATGAGCTTTTTAAGGCAATCGCCGATTATAACATAGCCCAGGTTAAGGAGGCTTCGAAATATGATATTGATGCCGTATGTTTTGGCGATGACTGGGGCCAGCAGAGCGGACTGATTATGGGTTATGACACATGGAGAGAATTCATTTATCCGCAACTTAAAAGGATGTATAAGGCAGTGCATGATGAAGGGAAGTATGTTTTCATCCACTCATGCGGTGATGTTGACGAGCTTTTTGATGATCTGGCAGGCATTGGCCTGAACTGTTTCAATCCATTTCAGCCAGAGGTAATGGATGTTTACAGCCTTATTAAAAAATATCGTGGCAGACTGACTTTTCATGGAGGTTTGTCTATTCAGAAGACCCTACCATATGGAACAAAGGAGGAGGTTATTGAAGAGTCACAGAAGCTGCTCAGGGCAGGATCGGACGGGTCATATATCTTCTCCCCTTCCCATGCTGTTGAAGGCGACACTTCACTTGAAAATATCCTTACTTTTATTGATGAGGCTCAAAGACAGTTAAAATGAAATAATCATTATTTGAATATAGGTGAAGAATAAAGACTGTGGTATTATTTAAATATCAATTACTTGGAGATGCCTGATTCTCATAAACTCACCCCCCTGCCCCCCTCTCTGTTTCACAAAGAGGGGGGAGAAAAGCATTGCATTTCATATGCATTTTCTTTGTGTTCCTTAGTGTCTTTGTGCCTTTGTGGCAAAAAAAAATAGCCACAAAGATGCCATGTCTCCAAGTTTCATCAAGATTTTAATATACTGCAAAACTTTCCCTTGTGAGTGAACATAAAAATATCAATACGAAATATGTCCTTTTTCTGTCGGTAGTATCGGCAATGGGCGGACTACTTTTTGGTTATGACTGGGTTGTTATCGGAGGTGCCAAACCTTTCTATGAAAGGTATTTTGACATTACTTCATCTGCCACCTTCCAGGGTTTCGCTATGAGCAGTGCCCTGTTCGGATGCCTTATCGGTGCAGCGGTATCGGGAAATATTACAGACAGGTTTGGCCGTAAGATACCATTGCTTTTTTCTGCATTTCTGTTTGTGTTTACCTCACTTGGTACAGGTGCCTTCAACTCCTTCACATCATTTATGATATTCAGGATACTTGGCGGAGTAGGTATAGGTATTGCATCGAATGTTTCGCCTGTTTACATAGCCGAGATATCACCGGCACATATGAGGGGCAAGCTTGTGGCTATCAACCAGTTCACCATAGCTTTCGGTGTACTTGCCGCCCAGCTCACCAACATGCTTATAGCCGAGCCTGTTGCAATTGATGCTACCGATGCAATGATACGCGAATCGTGGAACGGGCAAATGGGATGGCGCTGGATGTTCTGGGCCTGTGCCGTACCTGCCACTCTTTTCTTCATCCTAATGTGGCTGGTACCTGAAAGTCCCAGGTGGCTAACCAAGGCCGGCAAAAAAGAGAAGGCACTCAAGATCTTTGAACGGATCGGAGGGAAAGAGTATGCAGTAAATGAGACTGACGAGATTGTTCTGTCACTTTCGGAGGCTGAGCAGCATGGAACAAAGAAGAAGTTCACCAATCTATTCTCAAAGGAGCTGGCTCCTATCATATTTCTCGGGGTGATATTGGCTGTATTTCAGCAATGGTGCGGAATAAATGTGATCTTCAACTATGCTGAAGAGATTTTCTCAGCTGCAGGTTACGGTATCTCAAGCACTCTCTTCAATATAGTTCTTACAGGGACAACAAGTCTCATTTTTACAATTGTGGCAATGTTTATAGTTGACAGGAGCGGTCGCAAGCCGCTGATGCTTACAGGAGCCGGAGGATTGGCCATAGTTTATGTTATAATCGCAGCAGGGTATTACTTTGAATTGAAAGGCATCTTTATGGTATTCTGGGTAGTCACTGCAATTAGCATCTACGGACTTACTCTTGCCCCCATTACCTGGGTTTTACTGTCGGAGATATTCCCCAACAAGATACGCGGACAAGCAATGTCGGTCGCCACCTTTGCCTTATGGCTATCATGTGCAATACTGACACTCACCTTCCCCTTCCTGAACAGGGCACTGGGCACATCAGGCACCTTTGGCGTTTATGCGACAATCTGCTTCATAGGATTTTTCTATATACTCAAAAGGCTGCCTGAGACAAAAGGCAAATCGCTGGAGCAGATTGAAAGGGAACTCACAAATAACTAAAAGCAATAAAAATCTGCTGAAAGACAAAGGATTATCTCTTGCTTAAAGGTTTCATTTATGAATTCTACTGATTTTTATACGTCACTAATATTCAAGCAATCAATTATTCATTTAACTAAAATGAAATTCAGAGGAAATTATATGTAGACAAACAACTATAAAGCCATATATATCACTCAATTTCAATATTATATAAAATAACATCAGGTTAAGTTAAGTCTCATTACTATTATGCTTAAAAAAATGAAAATAAATTTGTTTATTTAATCGTTTAAGCATATATTAGCTGTTTATTTTGAAACTGAAAAAACACTAGTAAATATTAACTTAAATCAACAGCTATGAAGAAATTACTGATCTCAAATTTGATAATCCTGCTGACAATCGGATTATATTCATGTAAAGAAGATCCTCCTGTCTGTGACTTTGATTATTCAGCAGACGGGCTTACTGTAACTTTTACCGCGAAATCCACAAATACTGACAGTTATTTATGGGATTTTGGTGACGGGGAGAACAGCACTGAAATGAACCCTGTTCATAAATATAGTGGTGGTGGTGATTTTGAAGTAAAGCTAACAGTTACGGGTGGAGGAGGAACTGACAGTAAAAAAGGGACTGTTACTGTTACCTTAAGTACAGAAGATGTTAAAGTAATGCTGACGGGAGGACCTGACGCAGCAAATGGGAAAACATGGGTATTAAAAACTGATGCAATCACAGAAGGTGACGGTGCAAGTGCTGTTGAACCAAGCATGGTAGTACTGATTCCTGTTCCGGCAGATTTTTACGGATGGATGGGCAGGGAGAAAGATGATGGCCGTAAGGAGGAATTTACTTTTAAATACGATGGTTCATATTCCATTAATACAAAGAATGATACAATAGTTGCTATATCATTATTCGCTTTTGTTAACAATATCACAGTTGTTAATAGCAATTCACCATACGGCACGTGCAGGGCAACAGGTTATACGCCACCGTCAGGTGCAACCTGGACCCTTAATGAGACTGACATTATCGTCGATGCAATAACAAATCCATCAGAAACAAATGCACCCCCGGCCCATGGTAATGTTACATTTACAGGGAAAAGATGGCTCTCATTTTCAACAAACTCCTACATAGGATTCCTTGATTTTACAACATCAAGCAACGTTATTATTGAATCAATTAGTCCTACACAGATGAAGATTGCTTTAATGGTATGCATGTATGCAGGAGCCGGCACTCCTGCAGGAATGCCATATATTAATTATCCCACACATATTTATCATATGACTTTTGTTACGAAGTAACAGAGAAAAAGAAGCTGATTAATATAATCCGGTGAAGCTGGCCTTGCTTTTAATTTCTTTCACGTGATCTTAGCAGGCCAGCTTCTTTTTTTATAATATAGCATAATATTTTACCCATCAGAAATGAAAAAGTTTGTCAGAGTCTTAGTCATTTTAGTTTGCATTGTCTTAATCGGATTACTATTATTTAACCATTTCAAGGCTGAAAAGCAGGAGATAAGCATCGGAATGAAAGATGGAGTTATGCTAAATACCAAACTTTTTATTCCTAAAGGGAAAGGATCATTTCCAACAGTACTTGTAAGAACTCCTTACAATACTTATGCAGATGAATGGATGGGCCAGGCTTTCAATATATTCAGGATTGCGGTGGTTTTACAGGATGTAAGAGGGAAATACAAATCAGAAGGTGACTTTTATCCATTTATTAACGAAAGGGAAGACGGACTGCAAACCCTCAGGTGGATTCGAAGCCAGAAGTGGTCGGATGGAACAGTTGCCGGCTGGGGCGGAAGTTATGTGGGATATACTCAGTGGGCAATTTCCGATTCTCTTGATTTTTTGACACTCCTTCTTACTGGTGCCAGGTTGTATGACTTCACATATCCCGATTCATTATTCTCGCTTCAAACCGCATTTGTATGGGGATTCCAGAACGCATCTCCATCATTAAATAATCTTAATGAAGAGAGTATTAAGGAGAGTGCAATGATACTGCCGCTATCCTCAGCCGATGACTCCACTGTAAAAGATATCAATTTCATTAATGACTGGATTCTACATGAGAAATATGACAGATACTGGGAGCAGATGGATTTCAGAGGAAAGACAGGTGCACCAATTCTTTCAATGGCCGGTTGGTACGACATATTTTTAAAGACTCAGATAGCAGATTTTCAGGCACTTGAAGCCAAAGGAAACAACTCCGGAAGATTAATAATTGGTCCATGGGCTCATGGTCCTCTTGGTGAACCTAATGATTATGGGGGTGTTGATAAAACCGGAGACCCAAAAATGATATTTAAATATGTCAGGAATCATCTTAAAGGAAAAAAGGATAAGCTTAAGGCTCCAATGAAAGATTCCAGATACAACTTTTTTATTATGGAAAGGAATGAATATGTCGGTTCCAAAGTATGGCCGCCGGATGAGACCACGATTACTCCCTATTATATTGGTCCTGACGGATATCTTTCTGAAGAGGAATATCGGGAAAATGGAAGCATGAAATACACATATTCACCGTCTGACCCCAACCCCAGTCATGGAGGAACAACTCTGGGGAAGGGTGTTGGTCCGTCCCGCCAGAATGACAACATCAATCGTAAAGATCAGCTGGTTTTTGAAACTGAGATCAATGATGAACCCCTGATACTTCTGGGACCTGTATCGGCAACCCTCTGGCTTACAAGTAGCGTCCCTTGTACTAATTTTATTGTAGGACTTCAGGATAAGTTCCCTGATGGTAAGTTGATAAATATACAGGAAGGTGGGGCAAAGGTTAATGCCGATAATAAAAATCCAGGAAAGTTTGAGATTTCTGTATGGGCGACGGGCTACCAGTTAAATCCGGGGCATAAACTCAAAGTGTTTATTTCTTCGAGCTGGTTCCCCCGTTTTAACAGAAGCCTAAACACCTGTGATCCGGTATTTACAGCAACAGAATTTAAGGATGCGGTTCAGACTGTTTATTACGGCAAGGATACTCCGTCGTCAATAAATATTCCTGCTTACACGATTTCAGAAGGAAACCAATAACATAGTTACCATCCCGGATTCTGTACAAGATTATTATTCAATGTAATTTCGTCACTTGGAATCGGTGACAAATAATCCCGTGAGGGATTAAATCCAAGTCCTGCAGGAAACTTTTTCTGGTACGGATCAACTCTTCCATCCATATCAATAAAGAGGTTTTGTCCAACAACAATTGTAGGATTTCCAAGATAGTCAGTATAAGTATTTTCAAGGTTTGATCCAATATAAAGAATGCCTTTGGGTCGTTTGCCCGCGAACAAATGGTGTGCTCTCCAGCGAGCCAGATCGTCCCAGCGCTGTGCTTCAAATGCAAGTTCTATCCTTCGTTCCCTTCTAATTTCATTTATTAACGGAGATAGTGATGGAAAATCCCAGTCGGGATCCGCTGTTATATTACTTATATCTAAGTGGATCATACCTACCCTGTCGCGGATCTTATTGATTGTATTATTGATATCAGCCTGGGTTATGGTACCCAGTTCAGCCTTTGCCTCAGCATAAATGAGCAAAGCTTCACTATAACGGAACAGGATACAAGCCATATTGCCTCCTGAGCTCAGCTGCTGTGAATAATCAAGGTTAGCTCCCTTATAGGTGGAGTATCCTGTTGTAGCTCTTACAGGACCGCTCTGGTCAAGGGCTGGTTTTTCAAACTTCCGGTCACCTTTTCCGTCAGGTGAATTTATTGTGACATCGTACCCCGGAAGTAAAATTGATTGTGCAAGTCGGGGATCACGGTTTGCAGCTTCCGCCAGAAGTGAATCGTAACCCAGGAACAGAGGGCTGACTGAGACTGGTCTGCCATCAATACATAAATAATCATCCATAAAGCTTCTGGAAACCCCAATATCACCCCCTCCAAATGGCAGGAACTGGCTGCACCAATGATAAACTCCCAGACCAACATCATATTTCTTCCACATCAAGACTTCAGTATTATTGGTATAATCGACTTGATTAAAGAGCGAGAAATATTCTTTTTCCGGAGGACCTTTGTAGAGACTGAAGGTTCCCATATTCATAAGTTGTTCAGCAGCTTCAGCAGCAATCCTGATGTACTCTGATCCATCTTTCCCCTCAACACCGAACGGAGTATTCATATGGTACTTTTCCCATGTTCCCTCATACAAACATACCCTGGCCTTAAAGAGAATGGCCACCTCTTTATTTACCCTGAAAGATTCAGCCTGGCTTTTTTGGTTGAGGTTTGCAATAGCATAATCGATGCAGGCAATTATTGAATCCGCAACAGCATCTCTTCGATCGCGCGAAGAATATAATTCAGGGGAATCCGGATCAAGGGCACTTGTGTACCATGGCACATCACCGAATGTTTTCAGCTTATCGAAATAAAGCATTGCCTTAAAGAGCTTTACTTCAGCAATATATATTTTCTTTAAATCTGCTTCCTGCGGGTATAAATTACAATGGTCGAGGAAGTAATTCGCCTGGCGGATATTATCCCATGTCCATCCACCGCCTGAGGCAGGAAGTGTCCTTGTCCCGGCCATACGCTTATCTTCTGTCCCCGGAACCAGGTTATCGCTGTTCTGGTCAATCCAGAATGTGCCCCCGCCATACCCCCAATGGGAAGGCAAAAGGGGATAAAACCTGTTGGCATATAGTTTCAGATCATTTGCCGATTTAAAATAGGCCTCTGGCGAAAGCTCATCAAGAGGTATCCTGTTAAGAAAATCTTCAGAACAGGAAGAAGCCAGCAAAACTGCCAGAATTGATATATAAAATGATCTTTTCATTGTTATTATATGTTGTGTTGCCTTTTCCATAACCATTGACTTATAATAAATATTGAAAATCAGAATGTAACACTAATTCCGCCTGACATTACCTTTTGAATAGGATATATATAACCATTAGCCCTGGCCCCTCCGGTTGCCTCAGGATCAAATGCTTTAAACAATTTAGTGAATGTCAGCAGGTTCTCCCCCGAAACATATATTCTTAAGTTCTGAATCCTGGCTTTACGAGTTATAGAGGATGGTATGGTGTACCCTAACTGCACTGTTTTTAATCGCATATATGCTCCGTTCTGAAGATATCTTGTCTGAACCTGTTTGTTCTTATTTCCTTTTTCCATATATGGTCTGAACCAGTATGCATCACTATTCTCCTCTGTCCAGTAATCCATATGTTCTTCGTATGCTGTTAACCAGTAAATACCTCCTGCACCCCAGAAAATAGGACTGTTAAGCCACAGATCCCTTTTCCCGATACCCTGCAGGAGCATATTCACATCAAATCCTTTCCATGCTGCATTCAGCGCAAGGCTATAAGCCATCCGTGGTGTTGAATTGCCTATAATTGACTTATCGCCCGGGTCGTCAACAGTATTAGTTCCTATATTGATTTTCCCGTCTGTGTTCAGGTCTTTGTAATAAACATCTCCGGCCCTCAGGACATCAGCTGAAAAATAGGACTGATCTACTGATTGTGCCTGTTCATCGGATTCAAATAATCCAACAGTTGTAAAGCCCCATATTTCTCCTAATCTCATGCCTTCGTAATATGGTGCGCTTAACAGGTTCTGGGGATTATAATATTTTGTGACAGTTGAAACATAATCTGATAACACAAATCTTGCTCCATAACTAAAATCAGCGATGTTGTCTCTCCATTCCAGTGACCACTCGAACCCTTTGGTTTGCAATGTTGCATTATTTGAGCGTGGTACATCAGTTCCCAGTACAGCAGGCAGCGATTCAGCCGGGCCTAACATATCAAAGGTATTCCTGATAAAATAATCGAAGGAAAGGTTGAGTCTGTTTTCAAGAAACCCGGCATCAATACCAATGTTCCTGGTATTTACTTTTTCCCATGTTAAGCCAGGGCTGACCGATCCTGCCATACCAACATAATTCGGCCGCTCATCGCCCATAATATATGAAAGATTTGTATTGATGGGCAAACGTTCAATATACAGATAGTTATCTACATTCTGGTTTCCCAGAGAGCCATAAGAAATCCTTATTTTGAACATATTAATGACTTTTTCAAGTGATTGCCAGTAGTTTTCCTTTGAGAGAATATATGCCAGAGAGCCTGAAGGAAATGTTCCCCACCTGTAACCTTCAGGAAATTTTGATGATCCGTCATACCGCATCGAGAATTCGAAAAGATACTTTTCACTTAAACTGTAATTTAACCTTCCGAAAAAGCTCCTGGTAGCATAATGTCCTTTTGTTCCTGTGGCTTCCTGACGTCCGGTTGCAGTTGTAAGGGAGGGGACTTCATCACTCACGAGGTCCCATCTTTTTGCGTAAGTAGAATTATATTTTGAATACTCCTGTTCAAATCCCGCCAGAACAGTAAAATTATGAATTCCGATATTCTTTGTGTATGTAGAATAAATATTAGGTGAAGTATAGAAACTGGAATAGTCATTTGTTGAGTAATTATTTTCGGCTCTCAGATAACCCCTGGTTCCGTCAGCCAGTTCAGCAACAACCTTGGCTTCATGATTCGACATTCCCCAGTTGTTCATTCTCCATCTCAGATTGGAATATATTATCCACCCTTTTAGCGGTTCAATCTCAAGTCCGGGGATAATGCTAAGCTCATTATTCTTTTCATTGTACATACCTCCCTGTTCGAGCCATATCTGTACTGCTTCATAGTTTGGAGTATTATTAGGAAAGTAAGGAGCATTTGTTGGCCACTGCCTGGCGAGCCGATCGTAAAGAAGGTCTTTATCATAGCTCGGACGCTCAATATTGACGCTGCTAAACTTGCTTGTAAAATTAAATTTCAGCCAGTCAAATATTCTGGTATTTACTTTCGAATTCATTGTACTTCGATTGTAATTATCTGTTCCAAAATTTAAAAGACCTGCCTGGTTAAAAGAGGAACCTGAAATGAAGAATTGTGTTCTCTTATCTCCTCCGCTAAAGCTTAGGTTATGCAGACTGTTTGGCACCCATTTCTTATAATTTATGTCATACCAGTCTGTATTGGCCCAGGATCCCTGATTAAGCAGCCAGTATTGTGGTCCCAAAGGATAAGGAATAGTCCAATAATCTATTTCCCCTGCAAGGTATTCATCCATATAATCGAGAATTACTTTCTGGAAAAGAGGTGGATTACCATCATTTGCAGATGCTACATTTAAGTAATTTGCAAATCTTCGTGAGTCGACAGAATGCGGAACGATAGTTGGAGCAGAAAATGAATAATTATTTGAATAATTTACTGCATAACCATCGTTTTTACCTTTTCTGGTAGTGATCAGGATAACTCCAAATGCGGCCCTGGCTCCGTATATTGCTGATGATGCAGCATCCTTGAGAACAGAAATACTTTCAATATCATCGGAATTCACATTATTTATATCCTGTTCCATACCATCGACTAGTACATAGGGTGATCCGCCATTAATTGAACCTATACCCCGAATTGTCATATTCATACGGGCTCCCATTTCTCCGCCTGAATTGCTGACACTCACGTTAAGACTTGGCGAGATTCCCTGAAGTGACTGTGTGATATTAGCTACCGGGCGGTTTTCGATAGACCCGGATGTAACCACATCAACTGCTCCGGAAAGGTTAATCTTTTTTTGTGTCCCGTATCCGATCACAACAACCTCGTCAATTGCCTGGAAATCAGGCAACATATTTACATTAATTACGGATGAGCCATTAACAGGTACTTTCTGCAAAGTGTAACCAAGGAACGAAAAAACCAGCACTGAACTTTCACCGGGAACATTAATAGAGTATTTCCCGTTTTCATCTGCTGTTGTCCCGTTTGTTGTTCCCTCAACCATAACGGTTGTTCCGGCAAGTGGTTTGCCATTTTCTTCTGATACTACCCCGGTTATTCTCTTCTGTTGCTGAAAAGTACCGGCAGATAATTCAAATGATAAGAAGATTAATGTTATCAGGAACAATGAATAAATGAATGTCATAGTTTTGCCTGATGCTATGAATTTTTTCAGTTCAGATGATATGATCATTCTTACCAAAGGTTTTTGCCGGTGATTTTGCTGAAGAATTTTCATAATTATAAATTAATCGATTAAGCAATGAATTAAAAAAAAGTCAGCATGAATTTCTTACTATCAATGAAGAATTAAGCATAATATGACTTGTTTTATTTGATCCGTTTATTATATCATGCAGAACTCTGAATGCCTCTTTTCCCATCTCTTCAAGAGGCTGCTCAACATAAGTAAGAGGTGAATGGAATAAATCGAAGCAATCGCCTCCGTCGAATCCGATAATAGCAACCTGTTTTGGGATTATTATATTATATTTCTTAGCGCTAATCAGTCCTGCAACAGAAAGCGCATTTGTTGCAAAAAGCAATGCATCAGAATTAGCTTCTTGAACAACCATTGAATGAATTACCTGGTCAACATCTTTTTGAGTATGTTCAAACCTTATCAGTTTTATACATTTATTATCAGACATCCCGGAATTGTCTAAGGCCTCTGAATAGCCACGTATCCGTTCATTCATATGAATAAGGGAAGATTTGTAAGCGATCATGCAAATATTCTTATAACCTTTCCCAATCAGCAGCGAAGTAGCGTCGTATGTTGCCTGGTAGTTATCGAGTATTACGTAATTAGTATGTACATCAGGAAAATATCTGTCGATCAGAACCATCGGGACTTTTCTTCTCATGAGTCCCCTTATCTGGTTTATAGTACCTTCTGTAGGAACGATAATAAATCCATCTACCTGCCGGTTAAAAAGTGTTTTAATAAGAAGTTCCGATTTAAATGCATCCTCATCGGAGCTTCCAAACAGGACAGTATATCCATAATTGGCTGCCTCATCTTCGATAAAGCGTGCAAGATGGCTGAAAAACGGATTAGCAATATCGGCGACTATAAGACCGATTGATTTTGTTGAACCAGTTCTCAGGCTCCGGGCTATCTGATTGGGCTGATAATTCAATTCCTCCGCAGCCTCTCTTATTTTCTTTACAACCTCGGCCCCTACCCTCTTCTCTTTTTCCTGGCCATTCATTACATAAGATACTGCAGCTATTGAAACGCCGACCTTCTTTGCAATATCTTTCAATGATACTTTCTTCTCCATGGTCAAATTTATTTGAGAGGCATTTTAAGCATATTTTACAAATAACAGGAAAAGCAAAACTCAAATTTATGCTTAATCGTTTAATATAACAAATCTTTAACAAGAAATTATTGCTGGAAGAAAATTTTTCCAGAACCTGCCTGGTTTCTTTTCTTATTGCGTCAAATCTAATAACAATTATTACTTCCAGCAGATGATATATATTATAGTGCCATGTATTCATCTGCTCAACTTATGATTTTTATCCATTATATTTACACACCAGGTACTATAAAATGATGAAACAGCCAGATCAGATTGAAAGGGAACTGACCAGAAAATAATCCTTTTGTTATGAAAAACCAGACAAGAGAAATAATGATCCTAAGCAGCGAATCCAACAAACTGATAATCACATTATCTGTTTTTATTGCTTTAACTTTTAATACATATTCACAATCATTTAAAAAGATCTCCCAGGATGACCTGAGAGACAAGATCTCAGGTTACTGGATAGGGCAATGCGTTGGAAACTATATGGGATTTCCCTTTGAAGGCACTTATGAGGAAGAGCCTGTTCCTGTGTTTGTTGACAGGTATTACCAGTTTGACGATGACAGTACGCTTTCTATTAACAGGAAAGATTTACGGGGATACTGTCTGCTTATGACCAACTGGCTTGAAGGAGCATTTTCAGATGATGATACCGACATAGAATTTGTTACGCTTCATGCAGTTGAAAAATACGGACTTGACATAACATATCCCGAAATAACAGAGATGTGGAAGAAGCATATTAACCGCAAGATCTGGTGTGCCAACCGCACTGCCAGGAATCTGATGGAGAAGGGTTTTGTAGCTCCTGAAACAGGAAGCAAAAAGAACAATGAGAACTGGTACCAGATTGATCCACAGCTTGTAAATGAAATCTGGAGTATGTTATACCCGGGGATGACCAGCAAGAGTGCTGAAAAAGCTGAATGGGGTGCCAGGATAACAAATGATGACTGGGGAGTCCATCCAACCATTGCATACGGAGTGATGTACAGCGCGGCTGTGTTTGAAAAGGATGTTGAGAAACTTGTGGATCTGGCCCTGAGCCATATACCCGAAGACAGTCCTTTTTATGAAGGGATGAAAGATGTCATTTCATGGTATAAGCAGAATACAGACTGGAGGGTAACAAGGAAATTTATTTTTGATAAATACTACAGGTACACGAAAGGCGATTACTCTGCGCCGGTTTCTGATGTTTCATCACTGGCAAACGGGCTCTTCGGGATAATGGCAATACTGTATGGCGAAGGCGATTTTGTGAAGACAACCGGCATTGCAGTATCGGCAGGATTAGACTGCGATAACCAGGCTGCAACATGTGCCGGACTGATAGGTGTTATCAATGGAGGTTCATCAATACCTTCAAAGTTTACTCTCGGTCTTGGCGATAAGCCATCATGGAAAGTACCTTTCAATGACACTTATATTAATTATACACGTGATGATCTTCCGCCCTATACCAGAATCAGTGATATTGTCAACAGGATCCTGATTCTTGCCGAAGAATCAATTCTCGCAAATGGTGGCAGGAAGATCACTGAGAACAACAAAACATTCTACCTGATCAATTCTGATATCTGAATAGCTTCCACTCTTTTCATTACTGACTAACAAGCTTCCCTTTAAGGTTCTGCCTGCACAGGTTCATTAATATCCTCTGATCAGCGTTCTGAAAAAAATATTTGTATAGAGAAATAATATTTAGGAACTTTATATAAAACTTAATCCACTTTATTTTAGTCTGTTAACCTGTTTAGAAAAGGAGGAAATTATGAAAACCAGAGTACTGACATTTTGTATTGTCGTCCATTTCTTCATGGCAGCCCCAATTCAGGCACAGGAAGCTGAATACAGGGATACGCCATGGTTCTCAGGTATGCCTAACTATATGGTATATGATGCAGAAGATGCTGAATTTGACAGTTATAATTTCTTCAACGGGAAAAATTGTAATACCGTGGAAGGGAAAAAATTCAGAAGGATTTATTACCTGAAGGATGATGCACAGAAATCAAGTGTAATTCAGATTATGCGGAACTATTCGAATGCTATAAAAGGCATGGGAGGGACAGTCATATACGAGGGTGCGCCCCAGAATGCTGAATGCGCTGAATTCAACGGACTGAATATGGTGACAGGCAAGATTGTAAAAGAAGGAAATGAGATGTGGGCGGAAGTGGCATCACTGGGTGGTGATGACTATAACCTTACAGTTGTAGTAAAAGAACTGATGAAGCAGGATGTAACCGCAAGTGATATGTTTGAGGCGCTTAACCGTGATGGACATATTGCTCTTTACATAAATTTTGATACCGGGAAATCAATTATCAGGGATGATTCCAGGCCCATAATTGAACAAATTGCACAGATGCTGAAGGAAAATCCGGGATTGAGACTAAGTGTTGAAGGACATACCGATAATGTCGGTAACCAGTTATCAAATCAGGCACTATCAGAGGAGAGGTCAAAGTCGGTTGTCAATGCACTTGTAGATCAGGGAATAGAAGCTGACAGGCTGAGTAATTCAGGATACGGACAGGATAAACCGATAGCGGATAACACTACCGAAGAAGGTAGGGCTAAAAACAGGAGAGTTGAACTTGTTAAAAAGTAAACCAGTCTCATTAAGTGAAATTTAACCAAATAAGCTTTAAAAGAAAGTGAGGAGCAATTATGAAATCTCGGGGTTATTCAGGCAAATACAGGACAATCTGTCTAATACTGTTTTTATATATTTCCGGATACTTTTTCAATTTTTTATGTGCCCAGGTTATGGTGGCCAGGCTAACTGATGCTGAGGTCAGGACTTTAATTCCCATCCTGAAAGCGGAAACTGAAGGATATGCAAAACAGGAGAATGGCATGATGATGGAGCAGGATAAGAGGTACCAGCTTTTTCTTGATATACAATCGGGGAAAACAGATCCTCTGAACTGGCTGAAACAGTATTCAAAACATATTATTATCCCTCCCGGGGCAACATATCAGCCGGCATGCTCAAGGGAGGTATCGCTTATGAATAAATTATTGCTTCAGGAGCCGGATGCAATTCTTAAACCTTCTGCTGTACCGACAGCAATATTTACATACGGAAAAGAATACAAGCTATCAGATGCAACCTACAAGAATTTGCGCGAAGGCCAAAATACTCCTGACTATCAGGAAATTGAGAAAATAAAAGTTGTTGTGAAAAATGCAGATTCGTTTTACACTAAAAACGGATTCTCAACCAGTTATGGTATGAGCACCGGAAGTGCACTCACCTTCAATCACCCGGAGGATGAGGGCCGGATAACTGGTTCTGTATTTATATGGGACTGGATTATTGAAGATCCTCAAAATCCTGAAATAAATAAGCTATGCGGATTACCTAACATTGGACCTGTACTGGAATTTAAGGCTGAATATGCACTGCTCGATGAGATCTTCGCTGGCACGGATATCAGCACATCAATAAATGATAATACCAGGAGCAGTCTGAAAAAGGCCGGTATCTCAGAAGAGCGGTATGCACTTGTCAAAGCCTCCCTTCTGAAAGCACGAATTGACAGCGAATATCCCGATGGAATTGAAGTACCCACATTAGATTTTACCCCAAACACCCAGGAGGAAAAAGAGATGATGAAAATTGTGGAGGATATGCGGCATGATGCACTGGCCAGAAAAAGCAATATCAATGTATACAATAAGTTCAAGCTTGAACTTGATCCTATTCTTGACAGGATGCCGCAAAATATTTATTAGCCTTATTGAAAATTAGTAAATTAAAGAAGGAGTTCCAGGTTTGGCTTCGCCGAGCTTGCCTTCGGCTCGGTTCAGGAACAAGGGACAGCTTAAATCAGTGAAAATCTGCGGCATCTGCGGGATCTGGCGGGAAAACCCCTTCAATCATAATTCTGAAAACTATTAAAAAAATTCATTTAGAATATCTGGTTTCATACGGGCAGATATTGAGGGTAATACAATTTTTGTTTAACTTTGGTTATAGTGAAGTTGAAAGTCGGTCTGATCGCAATATCTTATTATTAATCAAGGTATTAAGAGATATTATTATTGTGACTGACGGGGCAGGGCTATAGAAAGGCTTAAGGCGAAGGGCGTAGGGCAAAAGGAGGAAGGGAAAAACGTGGAGGACATAATTGAGTAGACTCTTGTGAGTGAGGATGGAGTGGGTATGATTGTCATTAGGTTGTCATTCAGTAGTCATTCGGTAGTCATTCGGTAGTCATTCAGTAGTCATTCAGTAGTCATTCAGTAGTCATTCGGTAGTCATTCGGTAGTCATTCGGTAGTCATTCAGTAGTGCTACAATGAATTACGGTCACCTTTGTGCACCGAAGCCTTGGCGAAGGTACAAGGCCAAATGACAACACATGACAGCTCTTTGATAAAAATATTTTCTATATTTAGGTTATTGTTTCGCTGCTAAAATGAAAAATAGAGTTACACTAAGACGGTTTTACCACCGTGAATCAGATCGTATAGGTATCTTCTTCAGTTATGATGAAAAGATCAGGCTGAAAGTAAAGACAATACCGGGAGTTAAATATTCCGCGACCAACAAATGTTTTTACGCTGACGATACAGAGGAGAATATCCGGGAAATAGTTAAGACCTTAAAAGACTCTGCTGAGATAGATATTGAGCCATTGACAGCCGGGAAAAAACAGAAGGATGAGCACAATAATCCTGGGAACATTCAAAAACCCAATACCATAACTCCAGTTGCTGTTCCTGAAAGGAGCCATTCTGATAACAGGAAGACAGAGGGATCAGTTGAATTCAGGATAAATGAGGAGACAGGATCGCTTCTGGTACGACTGCCCATACCCTATTCTAAGGAATGGGTTGGAGAGTTAAAGAGTTTCCGTGGCAAGTATGATTCAGTCAGAAGGGAATGGATTGTACCGTGGTCAAAGCTCAACTGCGATTCGCTTTCGGATTATTTCAGCAGGGCAGGCATTGAGGTTGATGTTAAAAAGGAAAGGGTAAATGAAGATCTCCGGAATGAAAGGAAAAGAGTAGGTGATGACATCAGGGATCGCGAACTAGGTCGCAAGGTGCTTGACGGACTTGACAGCCTTGCGCTTTACCTTGATGAGAATCGTTATAGTACCAGGACCAGGGAAGTCTATTTATCGATGTTAGAATTTTTCTTCAGGTATTTCAGTGGCAAGGATCCGGAAGAGATTAGAAGTGATGAAATATCGGAGTTTATACATAACATTATAATAAAGCTGGGCTATTCGGATACATACCAGAACCAGATGATTTCAGCCCTGAAGACCTATTACTTGGTTATGGGAAGAGGCCAGGTAAATTTTGAGCATCTTAACAGGCCGCGAAAGAGAAGGTCATTGCCAAAGACATTTTCAAAGGAAGAGGTAGTGAGGATCCTCAATTCATCAGGAAATATAAAGCACAAGATATTGCTCTGGATAATATATTCATGCGGATTAAGGCGGTCGGAAGCAATAAATATAAGGCTCATGGATATAGACCGTATTCGCGGTATCATACATATAAGAGAAGGCAAAGGAAGAGTTGACCGGATAGTACCTGTTCCGGACAAAGTATGGCAGAAAGTGGATGAATACCTGGCGAGTTACTCCCCCAGGGAGTATTTATTTGAAGGTCAGACAGGAGGGCGTTATTCATCGGAGAGTGTATACAGAGTCTTCAAACTAGCGCTTGTTAAGGCTGGTATAAGGAAAGATGTTGGTGTGCACAGTTTGCGTCACAGTTACGCCACGCATCTCCACGAAAACGGGCTTGATATCAAGTATATACAGGAGTTATTAGGTCATAAGAGCACTCGAACAACAGAGATTTACACACATGTAAGCCGTCGTAATCTTGTAGCGTGGAAAAATCGGACATATTGACCACCCTGGATCGTTTTCGAGAGACCATGCATTTCCGGCTGCCAAAGACCACCCTAAGTTAACATCCTTTTTTGCTTTATTTTCATCATAATTTTCAGGGTGATTTTACAAAGTTATTTTTTTAGTCTGTTTCTACAAGTGATATAACTGATTTCCTAATTTGTTTTCTCATAGATTCTCCAGAGAGTTCAATGCGGTGTGCCTGGTGTACGATGCGATCCAGTATAGCATCTGCAATGGTATTTTCTCCGATAATCTCATGCCATTGTAATACTGGGAGTTGTGAGGTGATGATCGTTGATCGTTTGCCATGGCGGTCTTCGATAATCTCCATGAGTGAAGAACGGCTCTGATTATCAAAGGGCTGTATCCCAAAATCATCGAGTATTAACAAGTCCTGCTTTTCGATACGTGCAATTTCTTTGATATAGGACCCATCAGCTTTCGACATTTTTAATTTAGCAAAGAGCTTTGTTGTATTGGCATATAATACTTTATACCCCAGTATGCATGCCTGATTACCGATAGCTGAAGCGACATAGCTTTTTCCGATGCCTGTGCTTCCTGTGATTATAATGGTCTCTGACTTATCAATAAAATTACAATCGGCAAAGCGCATGATTTGGTTTTTATCAAGGTTTCTTTCGGTCTCGAAGTCGAGGTGCTCGATATTTGCCTTGTAGCGAAAACGAGCTTGATTTATGTGCCGTTCAATTCGGCGGTTGTTACGATGGTCCCATTCCGATTCAACCATAAAAGCTACCATTTCATCTGCTGTCATGCTGGTCATACGCCCGTCTTCAAGGGTGGTTTTAAAGGCCATAGCCATACCCTGGAACTTCATTTGTTTTAGTCTCTGTAATGTCTGATCATTCATATAATTATATTTTAAAAGGTTCGTAATTGGATTAATCCAGCCACGGGCTTACCGTGACTGGATATCTGATAAATTAACTATTTGTAATATCCCCCTCCGCGAACATTGCGATGCCCGGGCATTTTCTTATTATCATCTTCTGAGTCAAAAGGCTCCTGATCCAGTCGTTTTTCGATGATTGTACGGATGGCATTATAACTGAAGTCACCATAATATAATGCCCTTCTGCAAGTCATGTTCAGACGATCACTGCCAATGCGCGAAGCAAAGCCGAGGATACCCTGACATGTTTTATAAGCTTGTTCGGGATGTTGTCTAATCTCAAGTATATGGGCAATATAATCCCTGGTATCGCTTCCGATAAAGGTTGCCCTCTGAATGAACTTCTCAGGCGTCCAGTCGCTTTTAAACTGGTGGTGGGATGCCAGATGATCTTCGTTGGTAGTGTAGCCGTAGAGCTTTAAATTACGTGCATGGCTTGCTATCTGGTCGTAATGGTAAAAGACTTCTACCAGATCCTGAGTATAAAGTATGGTAACCTTCTTTCCAATGTAGCGATAAGGAACGCTGTAGTAGTGCTTGTCTTCGGCAAGACAGACATGATTGTTTTTCATCACTGTAACTACTTTCTTGCGTTTAGCCTGGTACCTGTGTTTCGGCAGTGGCTGAAGATCCGATTTTTCTATTTCTTCAAACAGTTGCCTTCTGCTATACGGGCGATTGGTTAACAGTTTATTATTGTGATCCTCAAGTGCTTCTCTGATAGCAGTATTTAAGTCTGTTAAAGAAAAGAAGGTGCATTGTTTAATCGTGTAAAAAATAGTCCTGTATATTATCTTAACCGCTCCCTCAACCAGAGCTTTGTGTTTCGGTTTATATGGGCCAGCCGGAAGCGCTGTCATATGGTAATGTTCCACAAAATCGCGGAACATCTCGTTAAGCGTAGGTTCGTACCTGTTACTTTTAATTACAGCCGATTTTAAGTTGTCTGTTACAATGGCCTGTGGCATGCCTCCGAAGTAATGAAGTGCATTTTCGCAGGAACTTACAAAGTCTTCTTTCCTTTGAGTCATGGATGCCTCAACATAGGTCAGCTGGCTGGAACCCAGGATGGCGACGAATACTTCTGTCGGAACCACTTCTCCTGTTGACTGATCAACAAAGGACAGCTTATCACCGGTATAGTCCACATACATCTTGTCACCGCTCTTATGCTCCATATGCATCGAAGAGTTCACCTTCTTACTCCATAGATTATAATGTTCATTGAACTGCGTTTTACGATAACCATCCGGATGTTTAAGAAAATATTGCTCCCACTGTTTTTCCCTGGTCTCGCCTTTGCGCTTGAGAGCTTTCTCCATACCAGGAAAGAAGGCCATCAGCTCTGCCTTACGCTTGTTCGAAAGGACCTCCGGTCGGGGCGTTGAAAACACTGCTTCCAGTTGAGTATCACTGAGTTTATTAATCTCTTCCAGCGTCTTTCCCAGAGCAATAAATTGCCGGATATACTTCTTTACCGTGTTTCGTGTTGCTCCTGTGCGGAGACTGATTGATTGTTTACTTACACCCTCGGTGTACATCTTTAAGATCGTTCTTGCTTTGCTCATAATAATTAAATTGTTAGACATAAATGATAGGTATTTTATAATACCCTCAACGTTAATCATTCAGCCTAATAAATCATGATAAAAAAACAAGACTAAAGGGGGTGGTCTCTTTGCTCCGGTTTTGGGTGGTCAATTTGGCCCGGACAAGGGTGGTCAGTTTGCTCCGGCGAAGGGGTGGTCAATTTGCTCCGGTCTTAGGTGGTCATTTTGACGGTTCTTCGTCAAATTTGGGGATGTTTTAACCTGATTGGGACAAAATTACTTTCTTCCGCAATAGCTCAAAGCTGGCCCTCCCATACATTTGCCGTTTAATACTCTTGATTCTATTGACATGTCCCTCCACTGTTCCATTGCTCCAGCTCATGTTGATCCCATTTTCAACAGCCTCAATATCACTCAATAGACCTCTGGCAAAGGTTTTCAACCCTGCTAGTTTGTATTTCGAGTGTTTAATAAAATCAATCCATCTTCTGATGTTCCCACATCCTCTTGCCAGCATTGTTTTAAAAATCTGTACCAGTTTACGGACGATTCTTAGTTCTGTAATATTATCTAATAACGTTTGTAAGTAAAATCGCTCATGGTGATCAGTAATATCCATTAAGTTAAAACCAATATATTTCGCTAATTTTCTGGAGCTTAGTGGTTTTATATATGGAATTTTTGGTCTGGCGATTTCTAAGTACCCCAGAGTTTCTATTTCATGATGCTCCTTGATTAGTTTTATATGATAACACCCCTGCGTTTTCCCGCCGATATATCCAAGTTCTTTTATCTCTCTAAATATGTCAATTAGCTTATATCCATTTTCATTCAGTCGGGCTACAATAAGATTGGTAAATACTTCTATGTTTGTTGATTTTGAACTTTTTCTGGGAGATAATAAATCTTGATTAAAATATGATTTAACCGTATTCCGACTCATTTTCAGGTCTATTGCAATTCTCTTAATTGGAGTGCCTTTAGCCTGAAGTTCCTTAACCTTTAAAAAGGTGTCCATTCTTTGGTCCATCTTAGCGGCAATTGATTCATTGGCCGTCAGTACCGGTAGAACCTCTTTCGTTTTTCCTTGTATGTTCATAGACTCTTTTTCAGGGAGCCCTAGGAACTCATTGGTCTTGGCTGTTATCAGAGATCTTATTCTTTTACTCATACTTTTGAAATAGGCATCTAACGCATTTGATAGATTCATTAATAGATGAAATCGATCAGCAATTTGAATAGCATTTGGACACGCTTCAATAATTGCTGCAGCATAAGAACTTGCCCGATCTCTGGTAATAATCTTAACATCATTATATTTCAGCAACCAGTCCTTTAATACCTGGCCATCTCTTGATGGTAATAATTCAATGGGCCTCGAGGTTTCCATGTCAATAAGTATCGTCCCATAGCTTACCCCTTTCCGGAATGCCCAATCATCAACACCCAGCACCCGTGGTTGTTGGATATCCGAGAGTTGTTGACTGTGAGCAATCCTGGTAATCGTTGAGCTACTAACTGTAATGGATAGTTGCTTGGACATGATACTTCCCAACCTTCCTGTTAATTCAATGGCAAAGGACTCTAGTATCTTTGTTGCTCTCTTCGTTCTCCTGGCGTAGCGTATTATGGCAGGGATTTGTTCCGAGAAGACTTTCTGATGACATCGATCGTTTCCACATCGGAACTTTCGAGTCTTCAATAGTATTTCAGTGCTGTTTTGAAAAACCGGAAGATCAGATATAGTTCTGAAATAGTAATCGTGAACTCGTTTGCTGTATTTGCCACAGACAGGGCATTTTGACCTAAAGGATTTAATCGTTGCATAAATTCTGATTGTATTATCAGAAAATTTGATTTCTTTCAGATTTAGATAAGGCATAGCGATTAGTTGTTTTATCATCTCAAGTAATTGTTTATCAGTTACTTGAAGATAATAAACAGATATCACATTAACAAGAAAAATATCGACTTATATGCCTGTTTATCAGATAGTTATTAACAATGAGATGTTGGGTGTTTATCCCCAAATTTGACGAAGAACCATTTTGACCGTTTTTTCCAACTACACCGAATAGTTCACCCGGGAATCGGTGTATTTTGCTGTTTTTTGCTTTTTTCTGCTTGGGGGTAAAAATGAAAAACCCTGAAACAGAGGCTATTTCAGGATTTTGCTGTAAATTGCATTTTCATTCAGCGGAGAAAGAGGGATTCGAACCCCCGGTACGCGTGAGCGTACAACGGTTTTCAAGACCGCCGCATTCGACCACTCTGCCATTTCTCCGCCGCAAAGATAATCTTTTTTTGATGTTTCTTAAATTTTCAATAAAAAATTGCTAAATATCATAATATCAGCATAATACCTGTTTTATAAACAGGTTGTTAACAAAAAAACAATAAAAAAGTCCTGAGATTGAAGATTGATGAGCTATTGCGATATTTTATCAAAAAAGTGGCATTCGTCCAAAAAAACAGCTGTTTTAACCTAAAAGTGGCTCTATTTGTGGAAAAACGACAAAATTTATTTGCATAGTATTATAAATAGGATAATTTTGTATACAATTAGTAAAATCAATCTAACTCTAAATTTTCTAAACGATGACAAAAAAAGAATTAGTTAATGCAATCGCTGCTGAAGCTGGTCTTTCTATTAAAGATGCAGGCAAGGCTCTGAATTCATTTGTTTCAGCTTTCGGAAAAGCTATGAAAAAAGGTCACAGGATCCAGCTTCCTGGTCTCGGTACATTTAATGTAACAAAGAGAAGTGCCAGAACAGTTCGTAACCCACGTACTGGAGCTAAACTTAATGTTCCTGCTAAGAAGGTTGTAAAATTCAAAGCAGCTCCAGCACTTAACAAAGGTCTTTAATCTTATCTGATTGAGATTGCCGAAAGGGGTGTTTATTCACCCCTTTTTTGTTTTCCACAATTGATAACTATAGTAAATAATGATAATTCATAATGCAACTTTAAAGTAAGCTTGACCTTAATCTATTAAATTTTATTATTTTTACCTCTTTCACATTATACTGAAATTGTAGAATGAATTGTATCATTATAGATGATGACAAGCTTAGCTGTAAAATTATTGGAGATTTTGTTAGAAAATCTGCCTCCCTTACTCTTATAGGTACTTACAGTGATTCTATTGAAGCAAGAAATATTCTTACAAAACGAGACGATATAGACCTGCTGTTCCTCGATATTGAAATGCCCGAAATGGATGGTTTCGAATTTATTGGCAGCCTTGATAATCCACCTAACATTATTATAATATCGTCAGGAGAGAATTATGCTGCTAAAGCATTCGATTTTAATGTTGTAGACTATCTTGTGAAACCAGTTTCATTTTCAAGGTTTTACAAGGCTATTGATAAAACATTGAGATACTTTGCCAAAAAGGAATCGGTCTCTTCCGGTGATAAAGAAATATTCATCAAAAAAGGATCCTCTTTGGTTAAACTGAAACTTAATGATATAATTTACATTGAAGCTCTTGAAAACTATGTCACATTAACTACAATTGAAGATAAATATACTATTCACTTCACAATGAAAGCAATCGAAGAATATCTTCCTCCGGGTGTTTTCATAAGGGTTCACAGGTCTTATATAATAAACAAAAGTAATATCCAGACAATTAAGGAGAATGCACTTGATCTCAATATAGGTGGGACACTAAAAAGTATACCTGTAGGAAAATCATTCAGGGATTCTCTTCTGAACGATATTAATGTTATGGCAAGGTAACATACACCCTTTCAGATGATTACTTATCGTCAGCTATTTCTCAGACATCTTGGCCAGACATCTCCTTCTCCATTACTTCTTGAAATTGAAAAGGCAGAAGGCTCATGGTTATACAGCCCAGATGGTAAAAAATATCTTGATCTAATAAGTGGTGTCTCTGTAAGTAATACCGGACACAGACATCCAAGGGTAATTGAGGCCATTAAAACCCAAATAGATAGCTATCTGCATCTGATGGTCTATGGTGAGTTAGTTCTAAGTCCGCAGGTTCGTTTTGCTGCAAAACTGGCGAGTCTGCTACCTGAAAAATTAAACTGCTGTTATTTTGTCAACTCGGGAAGCGAGGCTGTTGAGGGAGCATTGAAACTTGCCAAGAGATATACCGGGAAAAGCCGTATAGTTTATTTTAGGAATAGCTATCACGGAAGTACGCACGGGGCAATGAGTGTACAGGGAAGTGAAATATTCAGAAATGCATTTCGCCCGCTACTGCCTGATACTTATCAACTCGGTTTTAATGATGAAGAATCACTTAAGGGGATTGATACAAAAACAGCATGTGTTCTTATAGAACCTGTTCAGGCAGAAGGGGGAGTAGTTTTTCCGCAGAATGAATTTCTTATGAAGGTTCGCAATCGATGCGATGAAACAGGGGCTCTTCTGATCTTTGATGAGATACAAACTGGTTTTGGACGTATAGGGCATCTGTTTGCTATTAACCGTTTTAAAGTTGTCCCTGATATTCTTCTTCTTGCCAAGGCACTTGGCGGAGGGATGCCGCTGGGAGCTTTCATTTCTTCTTTAGAAATTATGTCATCCTTAACATCGAACCCGGTGCTGGGGCATATCACTACATTCGGTGGACATCCTGTATGTTGTGCTGCCGGACTGGCATCACTTGATGTAATAATAGACGAAAAGCTTATTGAAAATTGCAGAATCAGGTCAGACTCTTTCAGAGAAAAACTGATCCATCCTGCAATTAAAAATGTGAGGGGAGAAGGGCTTTTACTGGCAGTTCAGCTTACTGTTGACAACTATGTAAGGAAAATGGTTGACAGGGCACCGGAATATGGCCTGATTCTTGATTACTTTCTGTTTTGTAATGATGCTTTCAGGATTGCCCCGCCTCTTAATATTACTGAAGAGGAAACGGAATTTGCCTGCAGGCAGATAATTGCAATGCTTGATTCTATAGTGGGCATTAAATAATATGGTTTCAAAAAGAATAATATACCTGTTCCTCTTTTTTGGATTACCTTTTCAGATGCTGAAAGGACAACATTTACCATCTGTTGTATCATCAGACCTGGAGAATCTGTTCGGCCGCCTTTTAACTGTAAATGAAGATTCTGTCAGGATAAGGGTCAATGATTCAATTCTGACCATTGTTGACAGCTATGTGAAATCAGATACCATTTTTACTCACAGGTTCAATAATGTAAGATTTATGGGGCAGATCATATCACCTGATTCACTTATTAAGATTGTAACATGGAATCTGTATCTTCGCAATCAACCAGGTAGATATTATCTGTATATAGTGAGGAAACTACCGGAAACAAATAGCCGGAAGGTTTACAGGCTCTTTGCTGAATATAATTCCTCTGCAATTTTGGCAGATACTATCTATAAATCTGTCAACTGGTATGGTGCTCTGTATTATGATATCCGGCCCCAGATAATTAATGGAAAATCCTGCTGGGTTCTGCTTGGGATAGACTACGGAAATTTTAATATTACAAGAAAGATTATTGAGATTCTTTCTTTTAACAGGGATGACACTATTCTGTTTGGGCTGAAGTCATTTATATCGGAAGATGCGATCCTTTACAGGGTAGTATTTGAATACTCCGCAACAGCAACTATGACGCTAAGATTCGACGGCGATGATTCTGTAATATATGATCACCTGGTACCCTTCTCACCCGAATTGGTAAATGACAGGCAGTATTACGGTCCTCATTATTCCAATGATGCATATGTACTGGAGAATGATTTCTGGAAATTCAAACTGAATGTTGATGCCAGAAACATTGAGAATACAAAGCAACAATTCAGATAGAACCATGCATAATAAAATGAAAACACACCTGATCTGTTACGATGATTTCAGATGGTTCTCGGAAGAAGTAAGAAGAAAATTTGATGATACTTCAAGGTATAACATAGTATCTTTTGTAACAGTAGAGGAATATATGCTTTACCTCGAAAAAAACAAGGCTAACAAATACAGTAATGTTGCCATACTGGGGGCTCATGATACTACAGAACAGTTTGAGATGATAGGCAGACTTGTCGGGGAAATAAAAAAAATAGACTCCAGAAATGGAATAATACTGTTATGTACACCTGATAAAATGGACGAAATAAAAAGGATTATTTCCTCTGATATTGATGCATATATATCTAAAAATACCAATGCGATGGTGAGGCTTCATAATGCTGTTAAAAAATTTCAGAGCGAGCACGCCATTAATAATTTCAGAAAGCGCAGGAACTTTTCTTTTTACCTGCTTGCAGGATTTATTATTATATATATTCTTCTTATTGTCTTCGCCTTTTTTAAGTTCCCGATACATTTCTGACCTGAACCTTTCATATTTAATGACTATTTGTCAGTATTGTTGATGTCGGCATACCTTTTGAAGAGTATGGGCTGATTTATCATGTTTAACATAAAACTGAACGATATGCAAACCGGAAAGATTGGAGTAACTACTGAGAACATTTTCCCGATTATTAAAAAATTCCTCTATTCAGACCACGAGATATTCTTGCGTGAATTGATTTCAAATGCTGTTGATGCAACACAGAAACTTAAAACAATGGCATCAGTTGGTGATTATAAGGGAGAGGTTGGGAATACAACTATCTATGTTTCAGTAGATAAGAAAAAGAAAACGATTAAGGTATCCGACAGTGGTATTGGTATGACTGAGGAAGAGCTCGACAGGTATCTGAATCAGATAGCATTTTCAAGTGCAAACGACTTCCTTGATAAATACAAAGATCAGATAAACTCGATAATCGGCCATTTTGGACTTGGGTTCTATTCATCATTTATGGTGTCGGATAAGGTTGAAGTTGTTACACAGTCGTATCAGGATGAAAAAAAAACAGTAAAATGGACCTGCGACGGTAGTCCGGAATTTACAATTGAAGAAAGTAAGAGAGATGGAAGGGGGACAGATGTAATTCTTCATATTGACAAGGATTCAAAAGACTTTCTTGAGGAGAGCAGAATAGAGCAACTCCTGAAGAAATACTGTAAATTCCTTCCGGTAGAGATTGCTTTTGGGAAAGAGCAGGAATGGAAAGATGGTAAAATGGTTAATACAGGGAAAGATAAAATTATAAACAATACTATACCTGCATGGACACAAAAACCTTCAGAACTGAAAGATGATGATTATCAGAAATTCTACAGAGAACTATATCCTGCAGGTGAGGAACCATTATTCAATATACATCTTAATGTAGACTATCCTTTCAAACTTACCGGTATTCTTTATTTTCCGAAGATTAAAAACAATATAGAGATTCAAAAGAACAAGATACAACTATATTGTAACCAGGTTTTTGTCACAGACTCTGTTGAAGGTATTGTTCCTGAATTCCTTACTCTTCTTCATGGTGTACTGGATTCTCCCGATATACCACTTAATGTTTCCAGAAGTTACCTCCAGAGTGACTCGAATGTAAAGAAAATATCGAGTCATATAACTAAAAAGGTTGCCGACAGGCTTAATGATATTTTCAAAAATAGCAGGGAAGAATTTGAAAAGAAATGGGATAACCTGAAGCTCTTCATAGAATACGGTATGATTACAGAGGAAAAGTTCTATGAAAAAGTATCAAAATTTGCACTTCTTAAAAATACTGATGATAAGTACTTTACATATGAAGAATATGAAAAGATCATTAAGGAGAACCAGACTGACAAACATAAATCTTTGATATATCTCTATTCAACCAGCAAAACAGATCAGTTCAGTTACATTGAGAAGGCGAAGACCAGGGGCTATGATGTTCTTCTCCTTGATGGTCAGCTTGATGTCCATCTCATTAATCACCTTGAAACTAAATTTAAAGACTCAAGGTTTGTCAGGGTAGACTCTGATGTTATAGAAAATCTTATCCGGAAAGAGGAGAAACGTGAATCGAAGTTGCCTGAGGATAAGCAGAATGATCTTAAAAGCGTATTTAATGTGAAGTCGAAAACCAAAGATGTTTATAATGTTACTTTTGAGACTCTTGATGAGAATGAATCGCCTGTTCTTATCACCCAGGCGGAATTTATGCGAAGGATGAAGGATATGTCGCAGATGGGAGGGGGTATGAATTTCTATGGTGAACTGCCCGACAGCTATAACCTGGTTGTTAATCCTAATCATCATCTTGTAATAAAGATCGCAGATGATCTTTATGCCGCAAAGGGTGATGAACTATCAGCAAATGATACAGAAAGGAAGAGGCTCAAAGAAGAAATAGACTTCATGGAGAATGAACATAAGAAGAAGAAAGCTGAAGAGATAAGTCAGCATGAGAAGGATGATCTGGAAAAACTTCGCAAGGAGTCTACTGATTTTGAAAATGCACGCAAAAATATTCTCGAATCTTTTGGAGCAGAAAGTAAGATCGTCAAGCAGCTTATTGATCTGGCTATGCTATCAAATAACATGCTCAGAGGTGAAGAATTAAACAGCTTTGTAAAAAGAAGTGTAGATCTGCTCTGAAACAATTAAATCAGTCTAGCAATTTCCCCCTTGAGATAATCAATAGCCGCGCGTGTAGGTTCTTTTTCGAGTTCCATTATTCGTTCAAGAAGCTGTTTGCTAAGGGCCATTCCTGTCGAATTAGCCGGCATTTTTTCAACTTCACTGTTGATGATCTTTATCATATTTGACCTGGCATTCTTGACAACCTCCCAGGCCTGAGGGCTCATATAAATCTGTTGGGAGAGGTTATGCTCGAATTCACCTCTTATTGCACTTAGCATAGCAGTATGTAGCTGATTTGCAGACATTTCAGTATTGCTTACCCTGACAATTAGTGATTCAAGCGAGATTCTCTCAAGAAACAGAACTATCCTTTCATAAGCCTGGAGTCTTATCGGGGTTACTGTACGGTTATTCTGAAGCAGTATCTCCTGTCTTCTCTTTTCCTGGTCGTTTTTTATCATACTTCGCAGCAGAAGCCATGCTGTTAACAACACCATGAGAGCTGGAATCGTAATCTTAAGTATATCAGCTGCAATTTCCATATGATTTCAATTTTTTAACAATTTTACGAATTTCTTCTTACTTTTGACTTCATTCTTTTATCTTTTATTATGGAGTATTTATCAGATAGGGTAAAATCCCTCTCAGTTTCACAGACACTTGCAATGGCTCAGAAGAGCAGAGAGCTTAAAGCAAAAGGGGTAGATGTAATAAGTCTCAGTATCGGAGAACCTGATTTCAACACACCTGACTATATCAAGGAGGCGGCAAAGAAAGCAATCGATGATAATTACTCAAAATACCCTCCTGTTCCCGGATACAATGATTTGAGGGAGGCTATTTCCGAAAAATTCAGAAAGGAGAATGGAATTATCTATTCCCCCGACCAGATAATTGTTTCAGCGGGGGGAAAGCATTCGCTTATTAATGTGATTCTTTCAATAGTAAATCCCGGCGAAGAGGTTATTATCCTTGCACCTTACTGGGTAAGTTATTATGATCAGGTGATTCTTGCAGGGGGTAAACCAGTAGTTATTAGTGCTACCCTTGAGAATGATTTCAAGGTCAGGCCCGGGCAGCTTGAAGCAGCAATCACAAACAAGACAAGGCTGGTAATTTTTAATTCTCCTTCAAATCCGACAGGCATGGTTTATTCAAGCCAGGAGATTGAAAGTCTTGCAAGGATTATTGAAAAACATGAAGGAGTATTTGTTATATCGGATGAGATCTATGAGCATATTATTTTTGAAGGAGAGCATGTAAGCCTGGCATCATTTGATTTTATTAAAGAAAGGGTAATAACAGTCAATGGTGTGTCTAAGGCATATGCCATGACAGGTTGGAGGATTGGATATATCGGCGCACCTCTATGGATTGCGAAGGCTTGTAATAAGTTACAGGGTCAGTTTACATCCGGAGTAAGTTCAATTGCACAAAGGGCAGCTCTGGCAGCAATAAAGGGCACCGGCGAATCTCATAAGATCATGCGTGAAGCATTCCTTCGGAGGCGCAATTTAATATGCGATCTGCTTAAGGATGTAAAAGGGGTAAAAGTAAGAGTACCTCAGGGCGCTTTTTATGTGATGCCTGATATCAGCTATTACCTGGGTAAAAGTGATGGCAAGACAATTATAAATAGTTCAGATGATCTTGCCATGTACCTTCTGGATAAAGCCCAGGTTGCAACAGTAGGCGGAGATGCCTTTGGTGCCCCGGAATGCATAAGAATTTCCTATGCAAACTCAGATAATCTGTTAATAGAGGCAGTAAAAAGAATTAAAACCGCTTTATCAACACTCAACTGATAATTTGACTGGGAAGCTAATACCTGTTATATGATACGGTCAGTTCCTTTAGTTTTCTTCTTTTCTCTCTTTTTGCGTTTAACGAGTAACCGAGTGTAATTATTAGTTCCACCCGTTTTGACCTGGGTATAGTAAGAGTTTTCTTAACCATCATCTCATCAAACCACCCTAAAATGCATGAGCCGATACCTTCCGACTCTGCCTGGAGGCAAATATTTTCTGCAGCAATTCCAATATCAAACAGGGAATAATCCTTGCTCTTGATATTTCCTCCGATCCTGGAAGTAAAATTTGCATTCTCCCTTACGATTACAAGCAGAACAGGGGCCTCTTTCACAAAAGCATTCATTCCCAGAAGCTTTGCAGAGGATGCCTCTGCAAGCTTCCTAAGGAGGTCAGGCTCTGTAACAATAATAAATTTCCAGGGTTGTGCATTGCAAGCTGAAGGAGCAAGTCTTCCAGCTTCAATTATTCTTTCCAGCTTATCTTTTTCAATGGGTTTCTCACTATACTTTCTGTCACTTTGCCGGTTCTTAATCAGTTCCAGCATCATCTTCCCATCTATCATCTTCTAATAGTTAGTGGCTAATAATTCAAAATAGCTCTCGGGGTGAAGGCAGGCCGGGCAGTTTTTGAGAGGTTTTGTCCCAAAATGAACATATCCGCATTTTCTGCAATACCAGAAAACTTTATCGTCTCTTTCAAAAACTTTGTCTTTCATTACATTCTCAAGGAGTTTCCTGTATCTTTCTTCATGACCCTTTTCTGCGGAGGCAATTGCACGAAAAGCAGTGGCAATAGTCTTGAATCCCTCTTCCTCAGCTATTTTTGCAAATGCAGGGTAAAGATCACTCCACTCTTCATGTTCTCCTTCTGCTGCAGCAAGAAGGTTCCCTTTAGTGGTATCTATCTTACCTGCAGGATATGCAGCAGTGATTTCTACCATTCCTCCTTCAAGGAATTTGAAGAATCTTTTAGCATGTTGTTGTTCCTGCAACGCTGTTTCAAGAAAGATACCGGCTATTTGTTCATAGCCCTCTTCTTTGGCAACCTTGGCTGCAAACTCGTACCTGTTCTTTGCCTGAGATTCACCTGCAAATGCTTTAAGCAGGTTTTTTTCTGTTTTTGTTCCCTTAAGACTCTTTTCCATATCTTTCTGATTTAAAGGTTATAGTTAGATGTAATTGGCTGGTATTTTCACTCTTGAGGTGATAAATATAAGAAAATATCCATAAAGATATCATACCTGTCAGGCTAAAATTAAAAAGACTAAATAGGGCCAGAAACGCTGAGATTATTACAGCAATTCTTTCTTAGGGAGTTGTTTTATCTTTCTTTTTGAAAATAATAAGTTTTTTCTCTTCACCCTTTAGTAATCTTCCGATATTTTTACGGTGAGTGATTAGCAGTGCCAGTGCCACGACAATTGAGAATATCTTGAAAATAAGCGACGGGGTATCGAAAAGTAAGAAAAGAAACAAGGGAAATGCTATACCTGCTGTCATGGAAGATATTGAAACAATGCCTGTAATAATTAGCACGACAAGGAAAATTCCCATGCAAAATAATGTAAGTATAGGATGCAGGGCAAGTAAAACTCCAAACATTGTTGCAACACCTTTCCCTCCCCTGAAACCGGCAAATAACGGCAGTATATGTCCTGTAATGGCAAATAGTCCGGATGCGATCTGCAGGTTAGTTAACATAGCTGATTCAGGTTCAGCAGCATAAAGGAATAGAGGCATCATTGCGGCGAGCCATCCCTTTGCCAGATCGATCAGCAGTACCGGAATACCGGTCTTCCAACCAAGAACTCTTATAACATTGGTTGCCCCGGCGTTGCCGCTGCCATGTTCCCTAACATCAATTTTATGCACCCATTTTCCGATCCATAGCGCTGCAGGGATAGACCCTAAAAGATAGGCAATAATGAATGATGCTAATGTACTTATTATATTCATTTGATTACCTGTGTGATTATGGGATTACAGGTCCATGATCAACTAAGGCTGCTGATTCTTTGTTACCTGTGAACTTGCTGAAGTTGTTTATGAATTTCAATCCCAGGTCAGTTGCTGCGATACGCCATTTAACTTCTGATGCCCAGGTTTTAGAAGGATTCAGAATATTGTCATCAACGGAATCAATATGAAGGGGTATATATAGTTTGAATACAGGGATCTCCTGAAACTCACTTTTCAGAATTGAGCCATCCAATATTGAATTCACAATTTTTCTTGTGACAGTCAGGTCAATCCTGTTCCCTATTCCATAAGCTCCACCCATCCAGCCAGTGTTTACAAGCCAGGCTTCAGCATTATTTATCTTCATCTTACTTGCAAGTTCATTTGCATATACCATCGGATCAAGCATCAAAAAAGTGCCTCCAAAACAGGCTGAGAATGAAGGCTTTGGCTCCAGGATTCCCCTTTCGGTACCTGCGACCTTGGCAGTGTAGCCACTGAGAAAATAATATTTAGTCTGTTCCACTGTCAGTCTGCTTACCGGAGGCAGAACACCAAAAGCATCTGCTGTAAGAAAGATTACCTTCCTGGCAGGTCCGGCTTTTGATACTGGTTTTACAATGTTTTCAATATGATAGATTGGGTATGAAACTCTTGTATTTTCAGTTTTTGATGTATCATTAAAGTCAATTGTTGCATCATCCAGAATAACAAGGTTCTCCAGAAGAGCATCCCTTCTGATTGCTTTGTATATATCGGGTTCTTTTTCCTTGCTAAGCTTGATGCATTTTGCATAACACCCTCCTTCGAAGTTGAAAACACCCTGATCATCCCAGCCATGTTCATCATCACCAATCAGGGCTCTTTCCGGATCAGTTGACAACGTAGTTTTGCCTGTTCCCGAGAGACCAAAAAAGATTGCAGTATCTCCATCCTTGCCTACATTTGCAGAACAATGCATAGATGCAATTCCTTTTAATGGAAGATAATAATTCATCAGTGAGAATATGCCTTTCTTCATCTCTCCTCCGTACCAGGTACCTCCGATCAAGAGCATTCTTTCAGTCAGATTGAAGAATATGAAGTTTTCAGAATTAAGGCCCTGTTCCTTCCAGTCGGGATTTATAGCCTTTGAAGCATTCATTACCACAAAATCGGGTTCGAAGTTTTCAAGCTCTTCCTCCTCAGGCCTTATAAACATGTTCTTTACAAAATGCGCCTGCCAAGCTACCTCCAAAATGAATCTGACGCGCAGTCTTGAATTTTCATTGGCTCCGCAATATCCGTCAACCACAAAAACTCTTTTTTCCGACAACTGTCGAGCAGCTATACTCTTACAATGGTCCCATATATCCTTTGAAATAGGCTTATTGTCAGATACTTTTGCCTTTTCTTTTCTCCACCAGACTATGTCCTTTGTTGTTTCATCATATACAACATATTTATCCTTTGGAGATCTGCCTGTAAATTCGCCTGTATCTATAGCGATCGCACCGTTTTTTGTGATTACACCACGTTCAAGCTTACTAAGCCCGGGTTTTATCTCTTCAGCAAAAAGTGCATTGTATGATGGATTATACAGTATCTCGAGGACACCAGTTATACCATACTTTTTCAGATCTTCGGATGTAATCACTGCTGAATGATTGTTTTTGACACTAATATCAAATTTATAACAAATAATGTTCGTAAAGTTCCGAATGAATGTTTTAAAGAAAAAAGGGGCTTGCTAAAGCCCCCTTTTTATTCAGGCTTGTTATTATTTGCCAAATTTGATTGATGCCTGTGCTGCGGCCAGTCTTGCGATTGGTACCCTGAAAGGTGAGCAGCTGACATATGTAAGTCCTGTTTTGAAACAGAATTCCACTGATGCGGGATCACCACCCTGTTCTCCGCAGATACCTACTTTAAGGTCTGGTCTTGTTGCTCGTCCTTTCTCCACAGCCATTTTAACAAGCTGTCCTACTCCATCCTGATCAATTGTCTGGAAAGGATCGGCTGATAGGATATTCTTGTCGAGATAATCATTGAGGAAACCACCTGTATCGTCACGGCTGAAACCGAATGTCATCTGTGTAAGGTCGTTTGTTCCAAATGAAAAGAACTCAGCTGTCTTAGCCATACGATCAGCAAGGAGACATGCACGTGGTATTTCAATCATGGTGCCATATTTGCATACGATTTCTTTTACTCCGAATTTCTTGCAAATCTCATTATATACTCTGTCATAAATCTTTCTGGTAAAATCAAGTTCAGCCACCTCACAAGTTACCGGAACCATTAATTCCGGGTAAGGTTTCTTACCTTCTTTTACCAGCTCAACCGATGCCTCAAGCATTGCTCTGATCTGCATCTCAGTAATTTCAGGGAATGTGATTCCAAGACGAACACCACGGTGTCCCATCATCGGGTTTGACTCATGCAAAGCTTCACCACGCTTTGCAACATCTTCTTTTCGGATGCCTAATGCTTTTGCTAGCTCTTCTTGTTTTTCAGCTCCCTGTGGAACAAATTCATGAAGCGGCGGATCGAGAAGCCTGAATGTAACCGGAAGTCCATCCATTGCATCCATGGTGGCTTTCATATCTTTTTTAACGAATGCATACAACTGGTCGAGTGCTTTACGACGCTCACCTTCATTTGCACTGAGGATCATTTTACGAAGAAGGAACAAAGGCTCTTCTGAACCTTTACCGTAAAACATGTGTTCTGTACGGAAAAGTCCGATACCTTCAGCACCGTAATTACGAGCTATTGTTGCATCTTCAGGTGTTTCTGCATTTGTGCGTACACCCATCTTACGAAATTTATCAACTATCGACATGAATTCCTTGAAACGTGGATTCTCAGATGCATCCATAAGTGCAAGGGAACCAAGATAGACATTTCCTTTAGTACCATTAAGTGTAAGAAAATCACCCTCTTTGATAACTGTATCAGAACCAGTAATTTTGCATATTTTCTTTGCAGAATCAACATGAAGAGCACCTGCTCCGACGATACAACACTTACCCCATCCGCGTGCAACAAGTGCAGCGTGTGAAGTCATACCACCACGAGCTGTAAGAATCCCTTCAGCCGCACGCATACCTTCAACATCTTCAGGGTTCGTCTCTTCGCGTAGAAGAATAACCTTTTCACCTTTTCGGAACCAGGCAACAGCATCTTCAGCATTGAAAACAACTTTTCCTACTGCTGCACCAGGACCTGCAGGAAGACCTTTCACAACAGGAGAATGTTTACTCTCAACTGCCGGATCGCATATCGGGTGAAGGAGTTCATCAAGCTGAGTAGGGTCAACACGCATAACAGCAGTTTTCTCATCGATAAGTTTTTCATGAACCATGTCCATTGCCATGTTCAGTGCAGCTGTACCTGTTCTCTTACCTGCACGGCACTGCAACATATATAATGTTCCTTCCTGAATTGTGAATTCAATATCAAGCATATCATGGAACGATTTCTCAAGGATATTACGGATATCGCTTAGTTCCTTATAGGTTGATGGCATAGCTTCCTGCATGCTCTTAAGGTGCATGTTCTGTTCATTCTTTGTGTCATCATTAAGGGGACTTGGAGTGCGAATTCCTGCAACAACATCTTCTCCCTGAGCATTAACAAGCCACTCACCATAGAAAAGGTTTTCACCCGTAGCAGGATTTCTTGTAAATGCAACACCAGTTGCAGAAGTATCACCCATGTTTCCGAATACCATAGCCTGAACATTAACAGCTGTACCCCAGTCGTCAGGAATACCTTCTATACGACGGTAGGAAACAGCTTTCTTTCCGTTCCAGCTTTTAAATACAGCCTTGATACTGCCTTCAAGCTGTTCTTTCGCATCGTCAGGGAAAGGTTTACCAAGAGCCTTTTTTACTATTGCCTTGAATTCTTCAGCAAGCAATTTCAGCTCGTCTGCTGATATTTCTGTATCAGAATTATATCCTTTTTGTTTTTTGAACTCATTAAGTTTTTCATCAAGTTGTTTACGAATACCTCTTCCCTCGCCAAGATCAATACCTTCAGCTTTTTCCATAACAACGTCGGCATACATCATAATAAGACGACGGTAGGAGTCATATACGAAACGAGGATTATTGGTTTTTTTCAGGAAGCCCGGTATTGTTGCTGAGCAAAGGCCAATATTGAGAACAGTATCCATCATGCCAGGCATAGAACTACGTGCGCCTGAACGACATGAAACCAGCAATGCATTTTCAGGATCACCATATTTCATGCTCATCGTCTCTTCAGTTTTTTTCATAGCTGCCCATACTTCAGGCATCAGTTCTGAAGGAAGAGTACAATCATTCTTGTAGTACTCGTTACAAGCTTCTGTTGTAATTGTAAAACCGGCAGGTACCGGAAGGCCCAGAAGGCACATTTCTGCAAGGTTGGCACCTTTACCTCCAAGGAGGTTTTTCATGTCGGCCTTACCCTCTGCAGTCTTCTTTCCAAAGGAGTAAACTCTCTTAATGTTTGACATAATGTTATTGATTTGAAATAATTAATGTATTTTTTTTGAAATCAGGCGCAAAGTTAATATAAAAATCGGATTTTTAAAACCCGTTTTCTGCTTTCAGGACCTCGGGTGGAACATTATTAATGTATCCCTGAGAAAGCTTCTGTCAATATGAGTGTATATCTCTGTGGTCAGGATTGATTCATGGCCCAGCATCTCCTGCACGGCTCTCAGATCGGCGCCTGCCTCAACCATATGTGTTGCAAAGGAATGCCTGAAGGTATGAGGACTTATTTTCTTAGCGATTCCCGCCCTTGCAGCCAGATCTTTAATTATCGTAAAAATCATTGCTCTTGTTAGTCTTCTGCCTCTTCTGTTAAGAAACAGAATATTTTCATCATGGATATGAGGCAGGTGCTTCCTTAAGGCCTTGTATATTTCAATTTCTTTCAGAGCTTTTCCACTTATCGGTACCAGTCTTTGTTTATTGCCTTTGCCGGTAACTACAACAAATCCTTCTCCATCATGGATGTCAGTAATATGCAGATTCACAAGCTCAGATACCCGCAGACCGCAGCCGTAAAGTGTTTCAATTATTGCCTTATTCCTGTGACCTTCAGGTTTACTATGGTCAATTGCCTCAATTATCCTGTCAATCTCCGCTACTGAAAGTACCTGTGGAAGTTTGAATCCAATTTTTGGCGATTCAAGAAGGGAAGCTGGATTCTCATCTGTTTCACCCTCTATAAGCAGAAATTTGTAAAAGGCTCTGATACCGGAGAGTACCCTTGACTGTGTACGGGTATTGCTGTTTTCTTCACCATACCAGCCAAGAAACTCTTTCAAATCAGTGTAAACTATATCTGAGGGGGAAGTGTTCTTTCCTTTTTTATCAAAAAAACTCTCCAGTTTCCTGACATCATGCAAATAAGCTTCAACACTATTCTCTGATAATGATTTTTCTAACCTCAGATAGGTCTCAAAGCTTTTTAATGATTGCTGCCATGTGAGGCTCATTGAATTCTGCTTTTATTTGAGAACAGTGTCATAAAAGTATAATTAATTTTTGTCTATTTTTACCATTTTGAATTTGATCTGTAATACTTTTGATGTTTCTGTAAAAAACTCGATATCAGATGAAAATAGAAATTATAAATGGGCCAAACCTTAACCTTCTTGGAACGCGGGAACCTGATAAATATGGTCATTCAACGTTTGACGAGTATCTGAAACTTATAAAGACAAGGTTTCCTGAAATTACTTTTGACTATTTCCAGTCGAATGTTGAAGGGGAAATCATAAATGAGATTCACAAATCAGGAATATCATATGACGGCATCGTTCTTAATGCCGGGGCCTATACACATACATCAGTGGCTATTCATGATGCGATAGCCTCAATAAAAGTTCCTGTGGTTGAAGTGCATATTACAAATATTTTTGCACGTGAAGAATTCAGACATAAAAGCATTATATCAGCAGTTTGCATGGGCACTGTTTCCGGATTTGGACTTGATAGCTACAGGCTTGCAATTGAGGCACATAAGGAAATAATGAAACTAAATAAGCATAAATAATGAACAGGAAAAGAACAAAAATAGTTGCCACACTATCTGACAAGAACTGCAAGCCAGCTTTTGTAAACCAGCTTTTTGAGGCAGGTATGGATGTTGTCAGGATTAACTCTGCACATGTCACAGTTGAGGCTGCCTTAAAGATGATCGAAAATATTCGAAAGGTTTCTGACAGGATCGCCATACTTGTTGATACAAAAGGACCTGAAATTCGTACTACTGCATGTGATGCCCCGGTGCAACTCAAAAAAGGTGATAAAATTAGTATAATCGGAAATCCGGAAAAAAAGACCTCTTCAGATGCTATCTATGTAAGCTATCCAAAATTCGCATCCGAAATTTCAACTGGTACTATGATACTTATTGATGATGGTGAACTGGAACTAAAAGCTGTGAGAAAAAATGGTGTTGAGCTTGAATGTATAATTGAAAATGACGGGGTTCTCGGATCAAGGAAAAGTGTTAATGTCCCGGGAGCCAGAATAAATCTTCCTTCTCTTACCGATAAAGACAGAGCCTTTCTTAAAATGGCTGCCGAATCAGAAGTTGATTTTATTGCACATTCATTTGTCAGGTCAACCCAGGATGTAATTGATATTCAAAATGTTCTGAAATCTTTCAAAAGCGATGTTAAAATAATTGCAAAAATTGAGAACCAGGAGGGTGTTGATAATCTGGATGACATTATAGATCATGTTTATGGGATTATGGTTGCAAGGGGAGACCTGGCTATCGAAGTACCTTATGAAAAAATCCCTGTGATACAAAAAATGATTATCAACAAATGTATAATTACCAGAAAGCCTGTCATTGTTGCAACGCAGATGCTGCATTCGATGATTAATAATCCCAGACCGACACGCGCTGAGGTAAGTGATATTGCCAATGCTATATATTCTCAGACAGATGCTATTATGCTCAGCGGAGAGACTGCAAATGGAAAATATCCTGTTGAATCTGTGAAGACAATGACTAAGGTAGCTCTTGAAGTGGAAAAGAATAAGGAGAAATTTCTTGATATTCCATACTTTGATGCAACCGGGGAAATATCTGCATACCTTGCAAAAGTTGCAGTAAAAACAGCATTCAGAATTGGTGCAAAGGGTATAATAGCTGATACAACAATGGGAAGAACAATCAGGGATATGGCTTCATACAGAGGAATTAACCTGATTCTTGCCCAGAGCTATTCAAAAAGGACTATGAGGGAACTGGCACTATCTTACGGAGTTTATGCCGGATACCAGGAGAGTAAAAGCTCAGTTGACGACTTTATTCATATTGCCCTGAAAAAACTTGTAAAAACCCACAATTTAAAAGGGGATGATATCGTTGTTGTACTTGCAGGTAATTTTGCTGCAGGCTCAGGATTTTCTTTCATTGAAGTTGGTTCTGTCAATTATCTTAAAGACCGTGTAAACATTGATGAAGAGTAATAAGTGGTCTGATTTTTGTGGCCTTTTACAGGCCTGAAGACTGGTGAGATGATTAAAAATCTTGTTTTATTAATTTGGTTTATTCTTCATCCGGTTCATGTAACAATGACCAGCATTGATTATATCCCGGAAAATGATTCTTTGAAAGTGTTTGTTAAAATGTACTTCGATGATTTTCTGCTCGACCTCATAATTAGTGGGGAAAATCGGGAAGCTGATTTCTTTAAGCATCCAGCTCCTGAATCAATGAAGGTAATGGAGAACTATATAAACAGTATGCTTTTGATAAGGGTTAATAAAGAACTTCTGACCGGAAAATTAAATGATCTGGAAATAGTTGACAATGAAGTTAAACTCAATGTTGAATATAAAACAGCAAAACAACCTAAGATGATTACTGTAAGGAATATGATTATGACCAGGTTGTATAAAGATCAATCGAACCTTCTGATAGTTAAGGCGGATAATTTTGAAGAGGGTATAAAACTAACATCAGATTTTACTGAACAGACTTTTAAAATTAAGTAGAAGGGTGAAAAAGATTACTATAAGGGTACTAATGTTACTGATGCTGAGCTCAGTCATTCAGGCAAATTTATTTGCCACGCATAACAGGGCAGGAGAGATCACTTATGTTCAGTTGTCGGATCTTACTTATGAAATTACAATAACCACTTTCACTTATACGCTTAGTTTTGCCGACAGAAAAACACTTGATGTGGAATGGGGTGATAATTCAACTTCGACTGCACCACGTGTCGATGAGTTATTATTGCCAAATTATTATAAAAGGAATATATACAAGATTATTCATACCTACCCGGGACCAGGTATATATAAAATTGTGGTTCAGGATCCAAACAGGAACCTGGGAGTGAAAAATATCCCTAATTCAGTCAATGTTGTTTTTTCAATATCAACAATACTTACAGTTAACCCCTCAATGGGAATGAACAGTACTCCTGTTTTATTGAACCCTCCATATGACAAAGCAGCTTACGGATATGTCTTTATACATAATCCTGCAGCTTATGATCCTGATGGTGACAGTCTTTCATATAAACTTACTGTTTGTACCCGTGAAGATGGAAAACCTATTGAGAATTATACATTGCCTCCTGCAACTCATTCAATAAGAGTTGATTCAATTAGCGGAGACCTGATCTGGGATACCCCTGCTGATACCGGTATTTTTAATGTTGCTATGGAAATACAGGAGTGGAGGAATGGGAAAAAGATTGGATTGGTAGTCAGAGATATGCAGATTGAAGTTTATAGTACTAAAAATAAACCTCCAGTAAACGGACCTTTAAGAGATTATTGTGCAGAAGTGGGGGATACAATCGATTTCCTCTTCTCTGCAACTGATGAGGATAATGATTTTCTATCACTTAAATCGACTTCCGGAGTCTATACTCTGAAGGATTGTCCTGCATCTTTCACAAAGGTGGATTCTGTTACTGGTTTTGCTTCCTCCATATTCAGATGGATACCCTGTCATAAAGCTGTAAGAAATCAGCCTTATGATGTGATTTTTAAATCAGAAGATTATAACAGTGATGTCAGGCTGGCTGATATAGATAATATTAAGATTAAGGTTTTAGGCCCTGCTCCCAATTTTCTTAATGCTGTGCCTGAAGGTAAACAAATAAGACTTACCTGGTCCGGTTATGGCACAGATGCAATCGCCGGATTCAGCATTTACAGGCGTGAAGGTGCATCTGATTTTATTCCTGATTCATGTACAGCAGGAGTCCCGCTCTCTCTCGGATTTGCAAAGGTGGGATATATTACAGGTAGTTCAACAACTACATATTCAGACAGTGATAATGGTCAGGGACTGCAGTATGGCAGGGAGTATACATACAGGATTGTTGCTGTTTATCCGAATGGAACTGAAAGCAAATCGTCAAATGAGATAACATCTTCACTGGTGTCCGGTATTCCGGTCATACGTAATGTCAGTGTCAGCAATACAGATCAGGTAAACGGGTCAATCTTTATTTCCTGGGAGAAACCTGACCAGCTTGATACTATTCCTGCAACAGGCCCATATGAATATTTAATATACCGGGCCACTGGTACGGGAGGAAGTGATTACAGCCAGATCAAATCAATAATTACAGCCGACTTAAACGATACTACATATATTGATACTCTTTTTAATACAACTTCAGCCGGTTATATTTATAAAATTGAGCTCTGGAATGATGCACCGGGTAATAGATTTCTTATCGGTGAGCCTGCGTATGCATCATCGCTCTACCTTACTGCTTCTCCAGGTGACAAAAAGGCAAAGCTTTCATTTGCCAGGAATGTCCCCTGGGTTAATACCAGGTATGATATATATCGGTTGAATGAGTCAACTATGCTGTATGATTCGATTTCTTCTACAAATCAGCTTTTTTATACCGACAAGGTCTTTGAAAATGGTAAGGAGTATTGTTATATGGTGAGATCATTTGGTGGTTATCTTACCGATGGCATGCCCAGAAATCTCCTTAATTTCTCTGAAAAACAATGTGTCACACCTGAAGATAATGAACCACCATGTACACCTGAGATAAATGTAACAAGTCAGTGCGATAGTCTTTACAATACGATTACGTGGGTAATTACCGATTCCAGCTGTTTTGGCGATATAGCCGGTTACAGGTTATACTATAAACAAACCTCGGAGGAAAACCTCGGACTTCTCATTGAGATTGATGATCCAAATGTGTTTTCTTACAGGCATTTCCCGGGTGATGTCATTTCAGGCTGCTATGCGGTATCATCATTTGACTTCATCGGTAACGAAAGCGAGAAATCAGTAATGGTTTGTATCGATTCATGTAATTTTTATGAGATACCAAATGTATTTACTCCTAACGGCGATGATATAAATGACAGGCTTGTGGCAAAAACTTCGGGTCTGGTTGAAAAAATTGATTTCAAATTATTCAACAGGAATGGATTATTGATATTCAGCACTGATAAACCAAAAATTGACTGGGATGGAACTTACAAGGGTAAGATAGTTTCTCCCGGAGTATACTTCTATCAGTGTGATGTGTATGAGAATCGTATTTCGGGTATCGAACTGTTCCATCTGTCTGGATTTGTTCATGTTATCACTGAACTGGATGCTAAAGTTAAGAAAGAGGAGACCAAATGACGCTGAGTAGTTACAAATATCGAATATTAATGATTTCTATTATCATTTTGTTTACTTCTGGTGTTAAAGGTCAGAATGATATAGATGTTATACTAAAAGCTAAAGCTCTTGCTGCCTCAGGACGGAATACCGATGCAATTAATCTCCTTGATAAAGCTATTGCCCTGGAGACCGATTACAGGCTTCATATCCAGAGGGCAGAGGTCTGTCTTGAAGAAAAGGATTATTCTGGTGCAATCATGGATTTAAACCAGGCAAACAAGCTTAAGGAACATTCAGGTGACTTTAGACTTGCAAAGGTTTATGCCCTTAAGGGAGATGCCGCAACCTCTCTTTATCATCTGGGAATGCATATGAATTCCAAATACAAGTTAAGCGAAAAAGAGATAATGCTGGAACCTGCATTTGGCAGAATTGAGAACCGTTCTGAGTGGAGACAATTCTGGAAAAAGGAGTGGTACAACTTTGCTGAAAGAAGCAGATCAGAGATCGAGTTCCTTACTTCAGGAAATAAGATTGAAGATTCAAAAGCGATTTTTGCAGAGTTAAAGAAAGGCTACCCTGATAGTGAAGAGACGTTATATTCAGAGACTCTTATAAATGTTGTTTCAGGGAAGTATAATGATGCAGTTCTGACTGCCAGGCAACTCACGACTACTTATCCTGAAAATGAGAAATATATGCGTTTGCTGGCCAGGGCACAGACAGGACAGTTAAATTATGCAGGTGCTTCAGTGACATATTCTAAACTTCTTGAGTCGGGAGTTGCTGACGCCAGGTTGATAATATCAAGAGCGGATTGTTACCGGGAAACAGGGGAAATAGATAAAGCTATCAGAGATATAGAAAAATTCCTGGAACTTTACCCTGAGGATAAGTATGCATTAAGCCTTGCCGGAAAAGTAGAAACTGAATCAGGTGATAATCTTAAAGCTCTCGAATATTTCTCAAAAAACCTTAAGCTGCATCCCAATGATGCTGATTGCTATGTTGACAGAGCAAATTCGTATTTTGTATCAAAGTCGTGGGAGTGGGCAGCTGATGATTACAGCATGTCTCTCGATCTGAAACCTGATAATTCTGATGTCTGGTTAAATAAAGGCATTACGTTAATAAATAGAGGAGAAATAGATGATGCCTGCCACGATTTTAAAAGATCATATTCACTTGGGAACCAGAAAGCGTCATCTTATATTGGAAAATACTGCATAAATCGTTAAACTTCCTACCTGCCTTCCGCCCTGGGCCATTAGCCTTTCGCCTTTCGCCTTACACCTTACGCCTTACCTCACATGCTTCAGTATTCTTTCAAACAGATCATGAGGCTTGAAAGGTTTTAATATATAATCATTTATGTGAAGGTGTTCTATTTTGTCATGGCTTTCCGACATGATTGCAGCTGTAAGAGCTACAATAGGGATATTCTTAATTTTCAGGTTATCAGATTCTCTTATTCTTTTTGAGGCCTCTATTCCGTCCATAACAGGCATCTGAAGGTCCATAAGTATTAGATCGAAATCATCTGACATCAGCTTTTCAAGTGCGAGCTGGCCATTTTCAGCATGCGTTACCTCAACACCCCAGCCTGTAAGGAATTTATTGGCTACAAAGAAGTTTATCTTGTTATCCTCAGCGACAAGTATCCTTTTACCTTCAAGTCCGGTATAGTTTTCTGGTTGTTCTACTTTCTGGTCAGCACTGGTTAAGTCAGATATGCCAAGAATAATTATGAAACTGAAAGTTGATCCTTTGCCAGGCTCGCTTTCAATATTTATTGAGCCTCCCTGGAGTTCGATGAGCTTTTTACAGATAGCAAGACCCAGACCAGTTCCACCGTATTGTCTTGTTGTATCGGCTGAGGCCTGTGTAAATCCTTCAAAAATAGCTGAATGTTTTTCTTTAGGAATACCAATACCTGTATCAGAAACAGAAAATTTAATTTTAATATGGTTACCAGCACGTGAATGCTCTTTTACCATAACTTTTATGCCACCATTGTTCGTGAACTTGAGAGCATTTGAAAGCAGATTTGAAAGGATCTGGTTTAATCTTATCGGGTCGCCAATAACTTCAGCTGGCAGTGTCATCTCCTTGTTCAGTTCAAAACTAAGATTCTTTGCCTTTGACCTGAAAGAGTAAGATCGCATTATTTCTTCAAGGAAATCACCCAGGTTGAATTGTGTCTGTTCAAATATAATTTTACCTGACTCCATCTTATTGTAGTCAAGTACATCATTTACCAGCGTCAGCAAATGATTGCCTGAAAACTTGAGGGTTTTAATAAAATCCATCTGATCTTCACGTGGATTCCCCTGCATCAGTAGATTGGTAATACCAATAACTTCATTGAGGGGTGTCCTTATTTCATGACTCATTGTGGACATGAACAATTGTTTCGATTGTGCAGCTTCCTCTGCTTTTTGCCTGGCAATGATAAGGTTATCAAGCATTATTCTCCTCTGAATAGAAAGAGCAATCTGGTTGGCTATAAAATCAAGAACATACAGATCATCAAGTGAAAATTTGTTTTCATCATTATAATCCTGCAGGCACATCATTCCGATTATATTTCCTTCCACCCTGAGTGGAACACCCATCCAGACCTTACATGGCGTTCCTATCAGGTCTATTTCTCCCTGTTCCTCCAGAATTTTTAGATCGGATTCCTTTAACAGAACTGATTTGTTCTGTTTTATTACATACCCGGTTATAGTTTTTTCAGTAGGGATGTTAGCAAAACTATCTTTTTCATCAGCAAAAAATGGCAGAGAGATTTTATCATCATCCTTGTTATACAAAGCTATGAAGAAGTTATTGGTATCCCATATTTTACTTAATTCATGAACAATTGTGGGATATATTTCTTTAAGGTCATACTGTTTGATGGCAGCTGTTGAAATGTTAAAGAGTATTTCCTGCAGGAGCTGCTTCTTCTTCTCAGCTGAAATGTCGCTATAAATAGCAAGGTTGGCAACATGCTCATTATTTATAAAAATCCCTCTAGCTACCATAGAGACATAGATCTGTTTTCCCTGATTGTTTATCCTTACGGTCTGCCTTACATCTTTCATATTCTCTGCCGATAGCATATCAATCTGGTTAGCTTCTTCCCTGAGGTGATCGGGGACAATAAGATCATTAAGATTCATGCCGGATGTTTCCTCCTGTGAATATCCAAACATGTTTGTGAATTCACTGTTGATCATTGTAACCAAACCTGCAGTTGTTGTTATTGCCAGAGCTGAAGGGATTGAATTATAAAGGGTTTCAAGCAGAACGTTGTCCCTGAACGTCGGATCATTATATTCTCTTTCAGTATATGACATTTACTACAATTGATTCAGGAACTAAAAATAGCAATTATTCGTATTTTCAGGATTTTTCTAAAGAATTTTTAATTTTATTTTTATTTGCTTTTAGATTGCGGTTTTTTTGATAGTATTTGCAGAAGTCTGTAATTCCGCATTCAGTGCAGAGCGGATTTCTTGCCATACATACATAACGCCCATGCAGTATAAGCCAGTGATGGGCTCTGTTTAAAAAATCCTCAGGAATATTCTTAGTAAGTTGTAACTCGCATTGTGAAGGATTCCTCGCTACAGTAAGTCCTATCCTGTTGGCAACTCTGAAAACATGAGTATCTACTGCCATAACAGGCTTTTTATATAATACTGATAGCAAAACATTTGCAGTTTTTCTTCCGACACCCGGCAGCCTTTGAAGCTGATCGGGATCTGAAGGTACTATGCCTCCGAATTCAGTGAAGAGCATCCGTGACATCCCTGCAAGATGTTTTGACTTATTGTTAGGGTATGAACAGGATTTAATATAATGGAATATTTCTTCGGCTGATGCTTTAGACATAGATTCGGCATCATGATATTTATCAATAAGCGCAGGCATTATCATATTGACTCTCTTGTCGGTACATTGCGCTGAAAGGATTACAGCTACAACCAGCTCAAAAGGGTTGTCGTATTCAAGTTCTGTGTCAGCAAATGGATTAGTTTCCAGAAAGTATTCAATTGTTTTTCTGTATCGTTCCTTAAGTGTCATGTGAATTTTAAAATATAGTGTTGTTAAGGTAACACTTTTTATCTTTGCGCAATATTTGATGAGTATGGTTAGTTACCTCCAGGTTGACAATATATCAAGAAGGATAGGCGACAGGATAATTTTTGAGAACATTAGCCTGAATGTAAACAAGGACGATAAAATTGCTCTTATTGCTGTTAATGGGGCAGGTAAATCATCAATGCTCGATATTATTGCAGGAATTGAGAGTGCTGACAGCGGAAATCTTAGTATAAAGAGGGGGCTTAAAATCGCATATCTCAGGCAGTACCCGGTTTTAAATGAATCCAACTCAATTATTGATGAGCTCTTTTGCAGTAACAATAAATTGGACAGTACAATAAAAGAGTATGAAACATGCCTGGCACTGGGTCAGAACGATAAACTTCATGAAATTATCCAGCAAATGGATGACCTCAAGGCCTGGGAATATGAAGTGGCTGTAAAACAGATACTTTCAAAACTTAAGCTGACAGATCTTAATGCCAGGATAGCTACCCTTTCAGGTGGTCAGAAGAAGAGGATTGCTCTCGCAAAGGTACTGGTTGAAGAGTCGGATTTGCTTATTCTGGATGAACCTACCAATCATCTTGATCTTGATATGATAGAGTGGTTTGAAGAGTATCTCATTAAATCAAATAAAACCATCCTGATGGTTACTCATGACAGGTATTTTCTTGACAGGATATGCAATGTTATTATGGAGCTTTCAGGAAATCAGATCTATCGATATGCAGGGAATTATGAGTATTTTCTTGAGAAAAAGGAGATGAGGGAACAGTCAGAAAGGTCAAATGTTGATAAAGCCAGAAATCTTCTCAGAACAGAACTCGACTGGATGAGACGAATGCCTAAAGCACGCAGGCATAAGGCCAAATCAAGGATTGACTCATTTTATGACCTTAAGGAGAAAGCAATATATAAGCCTGCCGATCAGACAATTAATATTAATGTCAATATTTCCAGGATGGGGAAAAAGATTCTTGTTCTGAAGGGGCTATGCAAATCTTACAATGATATATTATTAATTAAGGATTTTTCCTATTCTTTCAGCCGGTTTGAAAAGATTGGTCTGATAGGGAGAAACGGAACAGGAAAGACAACTCTGCTTAATATTATTACAGGCCTTATATCCGCCGAGTCAGGTACTGTGGAAAAAGGAGATACTATTGTATTCGGTTATTATCGTCAGGAAGGAATTCAATTTGATGAAGATCTGACGGTCATAGATGCAGTTAAAAACATAGCGGAAACAGTAGAGCTGGGAGATGGAAGTAAACTTTCAGTTACACAGTTTATGAATTATTTTTTATTTCCCCCTGATAAGCAATACACATATGTCAGGAAACTTTCAGGTGGAGAAAAACGGAGGCTTTATCTTCTGACGGTATTGATGAAAAATCCAAACTTCCTGATCCTTGATGAGCCTACAAATGATCTTGATATTCTTACCCTTAATGTTCTGGAAGAATATCTGGCCGGTTTCAAAGGGTGTGTAATGGTAGTATCCCACGACAGGTACTTTATGGATAAAATAGTTGATCATATCTTTGAGTATAAGGGAGATGGAGTCATTAAAGATTTTCCGGGGAATTATACGCAATTAAGAAACTCTGAAGAAGAGTCTCAGAATGAAGTTATTCAATTAAAAGAGAAAAACAGCAATCTATTAATACCTGAAAAAGATTCTTTTAATATAAAAAGCAGAAAAACGGGTCTTTCATACAAAGAGAAAAGAGAGTTTGAAGAACTGACATCGGATATTAAAAACCTGGAGACTGAAAAAAAAGAGATTGAAAATGAGCTCAGCAAAGGCACTCTTGGTCAAGATGAGCTTTTAATCAAATCACGGAGGCATGGAGATATCCTGAAAGCCCTTGATGTAAAGGAGATGAGATGGCTGGAGCTAAGTGAAAAAGGTGGATGATTTTTATAATTGTGCCATTCCTGCATGATTGCGAAATGAATTGATTATTTTAGCATTTAATTACTCTACGCTTGGGAAAAATATTTATAAATACACCTTTCACCAAATCAGAGATTATGGTAGGTGAGTCATGGGAGTCTGTTAATGAACTTCTTCCTGAATCAGGTGTGGTTATTATAACCGATGATAATATACTAAGACTGTATGGTGACGCTTTTCCTAAATTCCCTGTATTTTCAGTGACTCCGGGAGAGGTTAGTAAGAAGTTGCAGGTGGTGGAAGATCTTGCCGTTAAGTTACTTAATGAAGGAATTGACAGATCTGGTTTCATACTGGCAGTAGGAGGGGGAGTAGTATGTGATATTGGAGGTTTTCTGGCATCAGTTTATATGAGGGGAATAAGATGTGGTTTTATTTCAACCAGTCTGCTTTCACAGGTTGATGCCAGTACAGGTGGAAAGAACGGTGTCAATCTGGGTCTTGCAAAGAATATGATCGGGATAATAAGGCAGCCTGAGTTTGTAATCTGTGATCCGGTTATGCTTCTGACCCTTCCTGATGATGAATTTCTATCGGGTCTCGCAGAATTAATAAAAACAGCTGTCATTGGTGATAGTGAACTCTTTAGTATTATAGAAAAAAGCGGCAGGGAAATACTTTTGCGAGACAAAGAGATGCTTGCAATGCTGGTAACCAAGGCTGTTAATTTTAAATCAATGGTTGTGTCGGAGGATGAAAATGAGACAGGTCTGCGGCGGATTCTTAATTTTGGTCATACATTCGGACATGCTATTGAACTACAGAGAAGATTAAAACACGGATTTGCAGTTGCTTCAGGTATGGAGCTGGCTGCTGAATTCTCCCTTGAAAAAGGTTTTATAGACCAGGCTGAAAAAGACAGGATAATTGATGTTTTGAAAGGATTTAATCTTCTTGATCAACAGTACATTACAGATTATGAGATGGAAAATCTGATTATACATGATAAAAAGAAGTCCGGATCATCAATCCATTTTGTTTTTACTGAGGGTATTGGTAAGGCTTCAGTGAAGAAGATGGCTGTAACTGAAATTATAGATTTTTATAAGAGATTCAGGAAAAAAAGATTATAATATGAATTCCTTTGGAGTTATTTTCAGAGTTACGATATTCGGTGAGTCACATGGTCCTGCAATAGGAATTGTAATTGACGGTATTCCGCCTGGCATTTCCATAAAGCCTGAAGATTTTCATGCTGATCTGAAACGCAGGCAAAGCGGAAGCAGGGGAACCACCAAACGACGGGAGCCAGATTTGCCGGAGATATTGAGTGGAGTGTTCCAGGGTTTTACTACAGGTGCTCCGTTGACTCTGATGACAAAAAACAGCGATAAGATATCATCCGACTATGATGAATTCAGGAATATTCCCCGGCCGGGACATTCTGATTTTGTTTCAGCTATAAAGTATTCCGGATATTCAGATATGAGGGGGAGCGGTCATTTTTCAGGAAGGATTACATGGGGACTTGTTGCGGCAGGTGTTATTGCAAAGAAAATCATTACTGATTCCAGGGTATCTGCAAAACTGATTTCAGCCGGGGGCTCAGAAAATATCGAAGAAGCACTTGATATGGCAATAGCATCAAACGATACTATCGGTGGTATTATCGAATGCCGGATTCAGGATCCGCCTGCCGGAATTGGAGAACCGTTTTTTTATTCTTTCGAATCAGCGCTTAGCCATCTTATTTTTTCTATCCCGGCTATAAAAGGAATTGAATTCGGAGCAGGGTTTGCTGCAGCAGCAATGAGAGGATCACAGCATAATGATCCTTTCATGGACAGTATGGGTAAGACTGTCACAAATAATGCAGGTGGGATAAACGGCGGAATAACAAATGGAAATGAAATAATTTTCAGAACTGTTGTTAAACCAACCTCATCCACTGGAGCAGATCAGACAACATTTAACTTTAAGGAAGAAAAAATGACTACACTTAAAGTAAAGGGAAGGCATGATACATGTATTGCTCTCCGAATTCCTGTTATTATTGAAGCTGCTGCTGCTATTGTTTTGGCCGACCTGCTACTTATTGACCGAGGGATATATGGGTTAAGGAAGAAAAAATCAGTTTTTTGATTTTATTATCAAAACCATTTTTGTAGAAGCTTTGATCATGAAACGGCTGTCAATCCTTTCTCCTATTACCCATGCAATTCTTCCTCCGGATACAAGAACATTAATCTTTTCCTTTTCTAGAAGTGACTTTTTGATGTCAATTAGGAAATCACTGATCTTTTTTCTGTTTTTCATTCCGAGGGGATAGAAATAGTCTCCATTCTTCCATCTTCTTATAATAAGCGGATAGTCTATTTCATTTTCGTCAAGGCATGCGGTCAGTTTATCTTCAGGAATAACAAAGCCATGTTTAATTTCCTGTGTATTAGCTGAAACAATAAAGGGAATATTTTCCATATCCGCCTTGTTATAAATGATGTATTGGGAATCAGTTACTTTGTCTTTTGGTGAAAGTATAATCTTATTTCTGTTTTTCAGTATCCGGTGAGAAGCAGTATACAACTGCCCACCTGTTTTTCCGCATATTATATTCATAAGATCCGCAGTCTGTGCTCCTGAAAGACCGAACGGACGAAACAGTTCATAAAGTACACTTTTTTCATTAAGGTATTTCTCAAGTTTTATCACATCGAATGTTATAGTAACTCCATCAGATTCAGATATATTTTCTCTAATTTCAGAAATAAATCTATCAACCAGTTCGTCAGTCTCTCTCAATCTGCCAATTGTTTCGGAAAGAGTTTTTTCCAGTGCAGGATTTATTTTTTTAAGAACAGGTATAATAAGGTGCCTTATCTTATTTCTTGTATACTTTGTATCTGCATTAGATCTGTCTTCACGAAAACTAATATTGTATTTGTTACTGTATTGTACAATTTCAGATCGAGATGCAAAAAGTAATGGTCTGATGATTTTTTTACTGACAGGTCGCATACCTGTAAGACCTGAAATACCTGTTCCCCTGACAAGATTAATTAAAAGAGTCTCAATATTATCATTCTCGTTGTGTGCAACAGCTATCATATCATAACCATTATCCAACCTGATCTGCTCAAACCAGCCGTACCTTAGTTGCCTGGCTGCCATCTGGATTGACAAATTTTCCCTTTTGGCAAACTCTTTTGTGCTGAACTTAACAGAGTAGAACGGCAGGTTATTCTGTTCAGCAAATTTTCTAACAAGTTCCTCATCCATATCAGAATCCTTTCCACGAAGGCTGAAGTTGCAATGCGCCATCCCTGTTTCATAGCCAGCTTTTAGGAACAGATCAGTCATGACCATGGAATCGATTCCCCCGCTTACTGTAAGTAGTACTCTGGCACCACTGTCCAGCATTTTATTCTCCGAAATATAGTTGATGAATTCTGTTAGCATAAAAGATTGTAATGTTTTACAAAAATAAAAATTAAGTTAATGTTTTGAAAGATAATCTGCCACACTTTCCTGTGTTTCCTACATCACTTCCTGACCTTTATTCCAGTCAGCTCTTCTGAATACTCATAAGTTCCGGCCAGAACATCGTAATTTTCAGAGATAGTTTTTGAAAGATCTGATACTATTGGGTATTTAACACCTTTGATACCACTGTCTTTAGGCTCAGGCTGGAGCCATTTCCTTTGAGAGAAATGAGAATCAACTGAACATCCGACAACAGCAACTTTCCTTTTCTCAAATTCTTTAATTTTTCCCTGGAAAGCCAATAATTCAGTAGGGCATACAAAAGTAAAGTCTGCTGGATAGAAGAAGAGGACAACATACTTCTTATATATATCAGTTTTGTTTATTAATGGTACTGAATTACAGATGGAGGACCAGGATCAAAATTATATGGTTTCAGAAGCTGTTCACCTGAGATTACTACATTATTGATCCTTGAAAATTCTGGTTTAACTGGAAAGAATGCGAATCTTATCTGGAGGGTGTTAAATAGGAGGTTGTTGTTCCTTATCCTTATTCCCAGGCCTATAGCAGATAGAATGAATCCATTTGCAATTGTCTCATTGGAATCAGACAGATATCCAAGATCTGCAAACCCATAATAAGCAAATCTGAAGCCAAGGAAGTTTGCCGGACTAAAGAGAACAGATTCCAGACTTAATGTAAGCCTTTGTGTTCCTCCAATTGAGTCATTTCTGAATCCTGTGAATCCGTTTTCCCTGAGAAAACGAAGATATTCATCAGAGTATCTGCCAACTCCACGTGAATAATCAATTGTTACAAAGTTTCTGATTTTATTTCGACCGGAAGTTAATAGATTAGAAAAATAGTTCATTCGGACCGCAAATATACCCTGTTCTGTTTTACTGTCAATCAGATATCCTCCTATAGCGAAGGAAGAATAGAAGTAACCAATTTTCCGAAATGATTTGCCAATTGAAATATCTGATCCAAGATAGGTTCTTGTTTTAAACTCATTGAATTCCCTGCCTCCTGTAAATCTAAGCATTGCACCATAAGGGACATCCTCGGTTCTTCCATAACCATAGATCAGATTCGTTTTATAATACTTCTGGTGTGAAAAGGCAACAGAACCAAGGAATATTTTATACTGCTGGTACTTATAATATGAATCGGGGTAAATTTCAGGATGTTCAAATACATTATTATTATAGTAGCGGCCACCTATTATGAGTCGCTTAACCTCACTGGTGTTAAAAAGGAATGATCGCGACAGCCAATAATCCTGAAGGTTATAGCTAACTGGCTCAGCAACTCCCAGGGTATCGAAATCTTCAGATGTGTACATCTGGGTAATTGAAATTCCTCCTGCATATTTTGTTGACGAACTTACCAGGGGGCGGTTGAGACCGAACCCATAGCTGGTCTGTCCAAGTCCGTCCATAAAAAATGTTCTGAAGTTTATAAACGTCTTACTGATATTATCAATCTTGTAGTTGACACCAAATCCTGGATAATTTGATTTTTCCGTATCAAAAGGGAAGTTAAATCCGAGCTCATGGCCAATTCCGAAAATGTTTTTTTCGAATATTGAGACATTTCCTTTTTTAAAACCTCTGTAGTCATAACTGGCACCAAGAGAATATACATCTTTTGTAATAACTACAATATCAGCCTCTTCTTCTGATACAGGAACCACAATTATTCTGGCATCATCAATAAATGAAAGCTGCCTAAGTAACCTTTCATTGTCACTTAGAACAAGAGGTGATATACTTTCTCCGGTCTTAAATAGAAGGTTCTTTCTGATTATCCCTTCAAGAGTATTAATATGGGTTTTATTAAGGATATTTTCATGTTTTTCAGGGGACTGATCAGCAGGATTGTTTATACTTGTACCGAAAACACTAAGTCTTCTTACCTCTATCTTCCTTATCTTTTTCCCTTCATAATCAATATAATTTCTGTCACTCTCACTGGTAATCTCTTTTTGATTTGCCTGTTCAGGTGCTACAACCACCAGATCATATATTTTTTTAGCAAATGGTTTTCTGGAAGCTCTAAGTTTAAGTGAGTCGTAAAATTCCTTATTCCTTTCTCTTTCATACACAACATAAGGATCAACACCAGACGGTACCCACAGGATGGTATCGTTTGAAAAGTAAGATATGCTGTCTTTTATCTGAATAAATGAACCTGAAGGAATAACAATAACTGTATCTCCAATAGCCCTCAGCTGGGAATAGGATTCTACTGAAATAAGGCTAAGAGCCAGAAAAAAAAGAGGCTTAATGGCACATCCATATTTCCTGAACCGGATATACATCAGGTTTCATGCGAATTGTCAACAAGAACATCATCTGAATTGAACTGGAAACCAAGCCTTTTGCCAGTTATTAATCTGGAATTCTGTATCTTCGCTTCTACCTGACCGACAGTTGCAATTTTCACAGTATCATATGGAGGTACAAGTAAATCAAATTCCAATGAATACTGTATTGCAGTCGATATAATATTCTGCAATGATTTTTTACTTATTTCTTCGCTTCCAAAATTAGTAAATAACATTCCCATTTGGCGCTTTCCTTCAACAAAGTACTGTTTTTCATGATTGATAAATATCCTGGCAATAAGATAGCCCAGATCATCGACTCTTGAATACTTGAAGGAATCAGCAAGAAAATTATAAATATTTATTATTCCAGAATAGGCATTGTACTTGTTTTTCTGAATATATTCTGTTTTCCAGGCCGGATGTTCCCTGTCGAACTGAAAGATGTTTGAATGCATACTGAAAAGGAGGACATCTGCAGCTACCTTTAGCTGAACATCAAAATTACTTCTGTCTGTATATTCAAGCTTTATCCTCGAATCAGTACCAGCAAGATTGACATTTATGTCTTTGGTCATACTCTTAAGGACATACTTTAGGACAGAGAAAGATTGTAAGGTATTATCAAATACTTTCTGTTTCAGAAGCGACTTCTCCTTCAGGGTACTTATTATTACCGGCTTTTTATCATTCGGATTTGACATGACACGGTGTGAGTTTATTTAGAAGTATCAGACAACTAAAATAGTAAAAATTACATTTAATTAAAACAGGGACAATAGTATAGAAGTCCCTGCTGTGTATTAGTAAGATCTTGCAAAGAGGACCCTGCGTCTTGAAGGTTTCCCGGTGTAAATGCATTTTCCCTCCTCCTCAGGGCTGTCAAATGGTATGCATCGTATTGTTGCTTTAGTCTCTTCCTTTATCTTTTCTTCTGTCTCTGCTGTTCCGTCCCAGTGTGCCATTATGAAACCACCCTTGTCATCAAGGATTTTCAGAAAATCATCCCATTTATCAACAAAAAAAGTATTCTCCTTTCTGAAATTCAATGCTTTCCGGAAAATATTTGACTGGATTTCTTCAAGAAGTGCCGGTATGTACTCACTAACCTTATCAATAGGAATAGTCTCTTTAGTAAGAGTATCTCTTCTGGCAACCTCAATAGTATTATTCTGAAGATCACGCGGACCTATTGCCAGTCGTACAGGTACACCCTTAAGCTCATAATCAGCAAATTTAAATCCGGGAGTGTTATTATCCCTGTTATCATATTTTACTGAGATTCCTCTTTTATCAAGATCTGACTTTATTCTTACAGCAGTTTCAGAAATAGATGCCAACTGCTCATCATTTTTAAATATTGGAATAATTACAACCTGAATCGGAGCTAACTTTGGAGGAAGTACCAGACCATTATTGTCTGCATGCCCCATAATTATTGCACCCATTAGCCTTGTTGAAACTCCCCAGGATGTTGCCCAAACATAATCAAGTTTACCTGATTTGTCTGTAAACTGAACATCAAATGCTTTTGCAAAATTCTGTCCCAGGAAATGGCTGGTTCCGGCCTGAAGTGCCTTTCCATCCTGCATAAGAGCCTCAATTGCGTAAGTATCAAGTGCTCCGGCAAACCTTTCATTTTCACTTTTATAGCCTTTGATTACCGGGAGAGCCATGCTGTTTTCCGCAAAACCTGCATAAACATTTATCATTCGTTCAGTCTCCTCAATTGCTTCCGACCGCGTTGCGTGTGCCGTATGACCTTCCTGCCAGAGGAATTCAGTAGTTCTTAGGAAAAGCCTTGTTCTCATTTCCCATCGCACAACATTAGCCCACTGGTTTATCAGGATAGGCAGATCACGGTAAGATTGAATCCAGTTTTTATAGGAATTCCATATGATTGTTTCGGAAGTTGGTCTTATTATGAGCTCTTCTTCAAGCTTTGCCGTGGGGTCAACTACAATTCCTTTTCCTGATTCGTCTGTTTTAAGCCTGTAATGAGTTACAACAGCGCATTCCTTTGCAAATCCCTCAACATGTGCAGCCTCCTTGCTGAAGAATGATTTAGGAATGAAAAGTGGAAAATAGGCATTTACATGCCCTGTTTCCTTAAATAACCGGTCAAGTTCAGCCTGAATTTTTTCCCATATTGCATATCCGTAAGGTTTAATAACCATACATCCTCTAACAACCGAATTTTCAGCAAGATCGGCCTTTATAACCAGGTCATTGTACCACTGTGCATAATTTTCTTCCCGGTTTGTCAAGTACTTTGCCATTTTTTTGGTATGCTATTTGTTTTAACTTTGCTAAAGATTGAGCAAAAATAAACAAAAACTTCAGTTATTATTCAAAAAAGAAAGGCAGGTACGTCATGAAAGCAAAATACCACATAGGATTAAGTATAATACTCCTGATAGCCTCTTCCTCACTTAACGCACAATCGGTTGAGTTTGCCAGTAACAGGCACGATGGCGCAACTACTGTAGTGGTAAATAATTATCACAACGATTATGACTATTATTATTCATCCAGGATAAACAGATTTCATCGATCGTATACCTCATTCAATTATTATGCCCCTGTCTTTACTGAAACATATTGGTATAATTATCAGCCTTATAGCTGGGGTGTCAGTATTTATGATGGTGGAAGTTTTGGAATGGGATTCGGGTATTCTTCCGGATACTCTTCATATGGGTACGATTATGGCTATTCCAGAGGAGGCTATGACCCTTACTTTTCGAATTCGTACTATTGGGGATATGCACCGGCATATAACAATTACTGGTATACTCCGGCAGTAGTAAATATCAGAGTAGGATACAGCTGGTACCCTCCGGCTTATTACGGGAGAAACGTTTATGTTCAAAATCATCACCACTATTATGATAATAACAGGCCTGTTAAAACAAGCTATAATTACAGTCCATCCGGAAATAAGTCAGGGAATACTACAAGACGAGAATCCACCGCAGCAGATAATACTTCAGGTGGAGAAACACGGAGATATTTAAGTCCTTCAAAAGACAGAAGAGTCAGGGATAATGGCAATAACGGTGAAGGCAGTAATAATGCTAATAACGACAGCAACAGCAGCAACGGCAATAACGGCAATAACGGCAATAACGGTAATAACGGCAATAACGGCAATAACGGCAATAACGGTAATAACGGTAATAACGGCAATAACGGCAATAACGGCAATAACGGCAATAACGGGAACAATGGCAATAACGCCAATAATGAGAATAATGGTAATAATGGTAATAATGGTAATAACAGCAATAATGGCAACAATAATAACAGTGTAGACGACGGAAACAGAAGTAACAACACTAATAATGGCAACAATAATAACAGTGTTGACGATGGTAACAACAGCAATAATACTAACAATGGGAACAATAACAACAGTGTGGATAACGGAAACAGGAGTAATAACTCCAATAATGGGAATAATAACAACAGTAACAATAATAACAATCGCAATACGGGCAATAATGGTAATGGAGGCAAAGCTGACAATGTTGGGAAAGGTACTGGAATCAACAGTGCAGGAACTGGATCTTCAACCAGGACAATAGGTAACAGTAACAGGCCAGGTTCTTCTGCCGCTACAAACAATAATTCAAATGCCACAACCCGGAGCAGGAGCCAGTATGAGAGCGGAGCAAGAAGCAATGGCAATGTGCGTACAATATCTAATTCGAAATCTGAATCCAGGGTTACTTCTCCCGCTAGCAGACAACCCAGCGGGAATTACTCCTCAGGCAGGAGCAGATCATCTTCCGGATCTGTTTCAAAAGGTTCATTGAAGAGCAGTTCAAAAAGCAGCTCTTCAGGAAACAGCCAGTCGAGGAAAAGTACGTCATCAAAAAGTGATTCAAAGTCCTCAGGATCATCATCTTCAAAGACTTCCTCTTCTCGGAGAAGGTAATTTTGCAGAGACATTCAGTGGAAACTCGCATACAATGATAAAGCAGGATATAAGTTCAGGGTTGGATAACATTATGAAATTGATTTAGAATTTACTTCTTTTGGTATAATATTTGTGTTATATATTTTATAACTTAAATGCAAATCAATAATGAGAGCATTAGCATACATATCAGTCGGTTTCCTTTTTCTTCTTGGATCGTGTTCAGCAACACAATATGCAGGAGGGGAATACGATGATCTTTATTATTCATCATCTGACAATCCTCCTGTTAGGAGGCAAAATATAATAAGGGAGGAGATAGCCGAGCAGAATCTGAATGTAGATGACTACTATGATAACAAATATGCAGTTGATACTCTTGTTTCGGGACAGTTTAATGATGCACTTCAAAATAGTGATCAGGTAATTATAAATAACTATAGTGGTGGTAATGGGTATGACTATTATGATTCATATTCTGGAAGGCTGAACATGTTCTACGGGAATTATTTTGATCCTTACTGGCGTGATCCTTATTACTTCAGTTTTAATTATGGTTATCCCTATTCAAGTTTTGGTTTTGGATTTGGCTACCCATATTTCGGCTTAGGATTTAACAGGGGATGGGGCTATCCTTATTCCCCGTATTATTCTTACTACTATCAGCCATATTATGGAGGTTATTATTCGCCTTATTATTCGCGAGGATATTATTCCGGATATGGTGATGAGGATTCTTATGTTAATTATGGCAGGAGGGAAAGGCCAAGTACAATGTCATCCAGAGCAAATGCTAACTCAGGCGGCGGTGGGGTTAGTGCATACTCAAGGAGGGATGTTTCTTCCATGAATTCACGATCATCAGCTTCAGAAGGCAGAGTAAGGAGTTATGCAGGTAATGAATCTGCCTCTTCATCTATCAGAAGGACAGATCCTTCTGCAGTTACAGGGGTGTCAAAGGCTGCAACATCAGCAAGAACTGTTACACAGGATGCTAAAGGGGGAACTTCCCGCTCACCTGTTTCTGCAGGATCTGAGTCTGTTAGTTCACGCCCTGAATATAAAAGTACCAACAGGACCTATCTTCCAAGTTATAATAATCCAAGAATGAGTACTCGACCTTCATATAATAACAGCAGAACTCCAAGCGGAAATTCTTACCAGAAAAGCGGAAGTAATTACAGAAGCAATCCATCCTACAATGGCAATCAAAGGAGTACGGTCTCAAGGAGTAGTAATCGTGTGCAGTATTCTGTTCCTACCAGGAGGAGTGCTGAAAGCGGGGGAAGTATTTCATCCGGTTCGTATAACAAGTCATCCTCATCCGGGTATTCAGGTGCTTCAAGATCCGGATCCAGAAGTTCCTATTCGGGCGGCTCCTCATATTCATCAGGATCTTCTTCATTTTCTTCAGGGTCGTCTTCATATTCGTCAGGGTCATCTTCCCGCAGTTCTTCGGGATCATCATCCGGTAGAAGATAGATATCCTGTTGATTAGGTACTTCATAAGCAGCCCATTCCGGCTCAAGAGTGAAGGTTTATTTTTACAAAAGAAACAGTTTTATATGAAAAAGGCAGCTTTGATAGCATTATCAGTGCTAATGTTTACTGGGATAATCAGTGCACAAAATATAGATGATGCATTAAGATATTCACAGGTGTTCTATTCAGGAACAGCAAGGTACAATTCTATGGGAGGAGCATTTACTGCGCTTGGAGCAGATCTCTCATCATTGAGTCAGAATCCTGCAGGAATAGGGGTATACAGATCCTCCGAATTAAGTATCACTCCACAGTTGAATTATATCCGTTCCAACACGAATTTTAACGGATCTACAGCTGACTATCTTTATAACTTCAACTTAAACCAGGGTGGTTTTGTCAGAAACATGCTAAAGAATGATGGAACAAGTGGCCTTATTTCATTCAATATTGGCTATTCATTCAATATGACCAATAATCTGAATCAGAATTATATGGTTTCAGGTATAAATAATTCCAGCTCAATGGCAGATGCCTGGGCAGGATATAGTGAAGGGACTCACTTTACAGATTTAGAGGGTGCAGAAGGTATAGCATACGATACATGGATAATTGATACAATAACAGGGGCAGGTGGTAATTCCTATGGAACGGTTTTTTCAAACTATGGGGATAATCCCTCTTCGGTTTATGGACATAATGTAAAACGCTCAGCCTCTTATGAGGGGTACCTTGGAGAACATGCCATCTCGTTTGGGGGTAATTATTCAAATAAGATATTTTTCGGTGCTACCCTGGGTATCAATACACTTCGTTATAGTAGTTATTTTGAGCATATTGAGTCAACTGATGTTTCTCTGCCGTCCCAATTCAAGAGTTTTAATTATATCGATTATTTTGAGGACAGGGGAACAGGTTTTACTTTCAAATTCGGACTTATTGCCAAACCGGTTGAAATGGTCAGAATTGGCCTGGCTTTTCATACACCTACCTACTACAAAATTGATGAGTACTTCTATGAGGATATTTCATCCAAATTCACCGATGGAAGCACTTATCCGGCACATAATGAACCATTAAGGTTTAATTATGCTCTAAATACACCTTTCAGATTTCTTGCAGGAGTAGGGGTACAGGTTCAGAAGTTTGCTTTGCTAAGTGCTGATTATGAATACGTTGATTATAGCTCTGCTTATTTTTTTCAGACAGGTGATGGATATAATTACAGTGAAAAAAATGATGCTATCAGAGGATCACTTAAGGCTGTAAGTAACTTTCGTCTTGGAGGTGAATTCAGGCTTAATAAACTCTATTTCAGATCAGGATATGGATATTATGGAAAACCATTCAAATCAATTGAAGAGAATTCAGATCTTGATTACAGAACTATTTCTTGCGGTTTAGGATTCAGGGAGAGGAATATTTCGATAGATTTCGGATATGTGAATTATAAATCCTCACAAGTGAATTATCTTTATCAGCTCGATCCATGGTTTACGCCTGCTACTTATAACCTGGAAACAAATAAGAATATGTTTTCCCTTACTATGGGATTCAAATTTGGTTTATAATTCTTTGATGACTTCCTTTTTTTGAGGCTGCCCATAACAGGGCAGCCTCTGTTATTTACAGGAAGCCGGGGGCATCAGGACCAGTATTAAAAAGCAGATCAGCTATACTTAAACCTGGGACGAAACCATGTCGTTCTGAAAAGACCTGCAAGTATTCTTTATAGTCTCTTTTAAACTCCTTTTTTGGTGAAAAATTGTATCTGAAATCGCCGGGATTATTCTTTACAGGTGCGAAATGAGAAGTATATTTAATCTTTCGTTTCATTTTAACTGATTCAAGAAAGAATGTAGTTAGTTCCATGTTAAGGTCAAGAAGATATTCATGCCTGGCAGAGATTATCCTTTCAATGGCTTCAAAGTAATATTCAAAATATGGCGATGCTCTATAGGCGGCACTCAAAGCTCGCAGATGAACCTGCTGCCACCTTCTGGAATAGTCGATCCGGATATTTTTTATGACTGTCTTATGAAAACTGCCGAGAAGGACAGGTACAGACAGTGATTGAATCCCATTGGCTGAAAGAATATAACACCTGTTTCTGTATGTCTGTTTGAGATAATTCTCCTCTTTTTCAATTAAAACCTCATCCACATCAGATATTAATGAAAAGTATGCAACCGGGGGCAAGTATGCAGTTGAGACAAGTATCTTTCCTGCCATCGCAGAGTTTCATTCGATTTTATTAATCATGCTGGCTGAAAAGCCAGCACCAAATCCATTGTCGATATTTACTACAGTAACGCCAGTGGAACAGCTTGTCAGCATGGCAAGAAGCGCTGAGATTCCTCCAAAATTGGCACCATAACCAACACTGGTAGGCACTGCAATTACTGGTTTGTCAACCAGGCCTCCCACAACACTGGCCAGAGCACCTTCCATACCTGCTATCACAACAACCACCTTGCACTTTCTGATCTCCGGCAACTTGTCAACTAATCTGTGGATACCCGCTACTCCGGCATCATATATTCTGATTACATTGTTGCCAAGAAGTTCGGCAGTAACAGCAGCCTCTTCGGCAACAGGCATATCTGAGGTTCCTGCTGTAATAACTGCAATTTTGCTCTCCTGAGGGACTGGTTTTTTCTTCAGCACCGATATTATCCTGGCCATCTTATAAAAGACTGCTTCAGGTATTATTGATTTCACTTCATCAAACATCTCCTGGCTGGCTCTTGTTCCAACCACATTATTCTCCTTCTCAACCATCACCCTGAAGATCTCTTTTACCTGTTCTACAGTTTTTCCTGCACAATACACAATTTCGGGATATCCTGTTCTTATTTCACGGTGATGATCTATCCTTGCGAAACCAAGATCAGTGTAAGGAAAATTCTTCAATACTTCAAGCGCGTTGTCTATAGAGACGTTCCCTTCTTTTACATCATTTAAAAGTTTCTCGACTTCCTTGATATTCATATAAGTTAATTTTCTGGGTTCAGGCTGCCTGTTCTATAACCTTCAAGGTCCAAAGATATATATCTGAAGCCTATTTTCTTTAGTTGTGCAACAATTTGTTCTCTTTCAGGATTCTGGATTATCTTCTCAAGATACCCGGGAAGGCATTCAATTCTGGCTATATCCTCATGAACTCTGACTCTGGTCCCGGGATATCCTATTTCGAAAAGAATATTTTCTGCCTCCTCTATCATTTTCAGTAATTCAGTCTTTATTTCTGTATTGTAAGGAATTCTTGTAAGAAGGCAGGCCATAGCTGGTTTATCCCAGATATTCAGGCCCTCTTTTCGTAACTGCTCCCTGATTTCACTTTTAGTAATCCCTGATTCAAGTAGTGGGCTTCTGATCCCCATCTCTTTAAGAGCTTTCATACCTGGCCTGAATTCTCCTCTGTCATCAGAATTTGATCCATCCAGTATCGATTCATATTTATTAGTTCTGGCAAAATCAATTATCTGGTTAAAAAGGGTCTTTTTACATAGATAGCATCTTTCCACCGGATTGTGTCTGATTATTTCAGGGAAGGATAAATTAAGAATCTGGTGTTTAATTCCATGTATTTTAGTGAATTCTGTTGCTTCCTCTATTTCACGGGACGGAATATATGGAGTTTTAATGGTTACAGCTACAATGCCTCTTTTATTTGCCTTATGTGCCATATAAAGCAGAAAGGAGCTGTCTACTCCTCCTGAAAATGCTACTACAGCTGAATCAAGTTCCTTTAATATTCTGTTTAGTTTTTGTAATTTACTATCTGTCATACCTAAATGTTGTAATGTATTTTGTTTTTTACTTACATTGATAATCCTCACGCCTTACGCCTTACTATTACTTATCACTGCCATTACCCTGTTATAAACCTCCTTTACCGGCTTATCATTTTCTGCTGCTATCCTTTTACAATCATCATATTCAGGCTTTGCTGAAACCTCAACTCCGTTATAAAATGAACGTTTGATCCTTACATCGCCGAACTGGGTATTAATTGTTTCCAGTTTTCTTGTAAGTGTATCTTTCCTGAAAGGGAATGTTCTGATACCCAGAGAGGTGGATTCGCTGAAAATGATTTTCTTTACCTGGCTTGCAACGTCATTTTCACATATTACATGCAGAACGATTCCTGGTCGGCCTTTCTTCATAATTATATTTGAGAGAAAAACATCCGCTGCTCCGGCCTTAAAAAGTTTTTCTGAGATATGATCAAAAAACTCAGGATTCATATCATCTATATTACATTCAATCTGAAGTGCATCGTGTCCGGTTTCAGTCCCGGTAACTATTTCTCCAAGCGATACCCTGAGAAGGTTTGGTACATCAGAATGTTCTTTATGTCCCACACCATATCCTGTTTTTTCAGTTTTGAAAATTGTATCAGTACCAAAATGGGTCCCAAATGCAGCAATTATTGCAGCACCAGTTGGTGTTGTGGCTTCAAAGTCAACTCCTCCCTTTTTTACCTGAATACCTTTAATTATTTCTGCAGTAGCAGGTGCGGGTACCGGTAATCTGCCATGATCACATTTTACAAATCCTCCTCCAAGCTCAACCGGTGAAACATGAACAGCATCAGGATTAAGGGCATTGAAGCATATTGCTGCTCCTACTATGTCAACAATAGAGTCGATTGCTCCAACCTCATGGAAATGTATTCTTTCAATAGAAATTCCGTGAACGTGGGCTTCAGCTTCGGCAATTTTTATGAAGATTTTTAAGCTGAGGTCTTTTACCTTGTTATCAAGTGTTGAATCATTTACTATTTTTTCAATATCTGAAAGATGTCTGTGGGCATGCTCATGTCTGGTCTGTCTCACTGTAACTTTCGTACCATATATCCCATGCCGCTGATCTTTTTGTACAACCAGTTCCCATCCTTTAAGATTCAGTTTGTTCAATTCGCCGATCAAGTAATCCTTATCGATTCCCAGATCGATCATGGCACCCAGATTCATATCTCCGCTGATACCCGAAAAGCATTCATAACTTAAAATTCTCATAGTATAAATATGATGAGATGAAGTAATATTTTAACAATTCAAATCTCTTATGGTTCAGTGAATCCCAAACAATTATTGAGCTTACGGATTCCGGCTGCAAATATACTACTAAGAATCCTTAAGGCATTAAAATAAAATGTCTAATATGATATTTATCTCTATAAGTTAGTTTCTATCTTTCTACCTTTGACATTAGTTGCAAATATATATCATGAAACCAACTCATATTGAACATATCGGAATTGCAGTAAGTAATCTCGAAAAAGCGATAAACTTTTATGAAAGTACCTTCGGTCTTGAATGCTATAAAATAGAAGAAGTGCCCGATCAGAAGGTTCGAACTGCATTTTTTATGGTAGGTCAGACCAAAATTGAGCTTCTTGAGTCTACTGATCCTGAAGGACCTGTCGGGAAATTTATTCAGAAGAAAGGAGAGGGAATACATCATATTGCCTTTGCTGTTGAAAATATTGAAGAAAGATTATCTGAGGCCAGTAATTCCGGTATCAGTCTGATCGATAACAAACCAAGGAAAGGAGCTGAAGGTCTTGACATTGCATTTCTTCATCCAAAATCCACTTCAGGAGTACTTATTGAGATATGTGAACTTAAGAGATAAGCAGTTTTCATAATGAACCAGGCTGTTCATATTATATCAGTTAAAGTTCAGGTTTTCTTGTTTATTTCTTATTTTTATAATAATAAACAGCCGATACAGATATGAAAAAATCTGTTGCAGTAACAGGTAATTTTGGTCCCAAAGTACGATCAGACTGTGAAATTACTCTGGAGATAAAACATACAGGTGGTATTAGTTTTGAGCTTAATTCGAAAGTGAAAGCGCTCTATGGGAAATCAATAAAATCACAATGTCTTGAAATTCTTAAATATTTTGACATACAGAATGCCCGTCTGACCATTAATGATTCCGGAGCACTTCCATTTGTAATTTCTGCCAGGCTTGAAGCTGCTGTTAAGGAAATAACAGATGCCTCAGGAGAGTATCTTCCTGATATGATACCTGAGAATACAAATTCCACTACGCGTGAAAGATTCAGATATTCAAGACTTTATCTTCCCGGTAATACTCCTGGTCTTATGATCAATTCCGGACTTCATTCTGCCGATGGGATTATCCTGGACTTTGAGGATTCTGTTGCACCTGATAAGAAGGATGAGTCGAGGTATCTTGTCAGAAACGCTCTGAGACAAATAAACTTTTACGGAGCTGAGAGAATGGTCAGAATCAATCAGGGAGAACGTGGTTTGGAGGATTTAGAATACGTGATCCCACATTATGTAAATCTGATACTTATACCCAAGTGCGAGGATTCATATACAGTTGCGAAGGTTGAAAATAGGATCAAGGACATTCAGGAGAGACACAAAATCAGCAATGAAGTATTTCTGATGCCTGTTATCGAGAGTGCACTCGGGATTGAAAATGTTACTGAAATAGCACGTTCAGGGTCAGTTGCAGCAATGGCTATCGGGCTTGAAGATTACACCTCCGACCTGGGTGTTCAGAGAACATTTGAGGGCCTCGAATCGCTCTATGCCAGGTCAAGACTGATAGTTGCTTCCAAGGCAATAAGAATTCAGCCAATTGATTCAGTATTTTCTGATGTAAATGACCTGGAAGGCCTCAGGAAGACAGTCCTTTCTTCAAAAGCTATGGGGTTTGAAGGAATGGGATGTATACATCCCAGGCAGATTGCTGTTATAAAAGAGGGATTCGCACCTGATGCTGCTGAAATAGAAAAATCAAAAGATATTGTCAGGGCTTTTGAGGATGCCAGGGCATTGGGCTTAGGCGTAGTGGCCCTGGGATCAAAAATGATTGATGCTCCAGTTGTGAATCGCGCACAGAGGACACTGAATCTTGCCAGAAAACTTGGACTATTAAACGATAACCTGGAGGATACTAACCAATAAAATTTAATTAAAGATCAGGTAGATATTATATGGGAGGTAAAACAATAATCAATGCTGCAGGCAGGGAAATTCCTCTTGAGATAAATGGCAAGCCTGTTATTCCTTTTAAAGGTGTTGGGAGACACAAGCCTGAAGGAAGAAAATATGCACCGCTGATTCCTACCTGTACTGATTTTCCTGATGATGGAAACAAGCTTGCGGGTTCACTTGAAGAAGCTCTGTTAAAGTGCGGACTTGCTGACGGAATGACTATTTCAACCCATCACCATTTAAGGGACGGAGATCTTGTAAGTAATACCATTTTCGAAATAGCTTCAAAAATGGGAATGAGAGATCTTGTATGGTTTCCATCTGCCTCATTTCCATGTAATGATCCTTTAATAAGATATCTTGAAGATGGTACTATCAACAGGATTGAAGGGAGTATGAACGGGCCACTTGGCAGGTTTGTATCAGAGGGAAAAATGAAGGGTACTGCGGTTCTCAGATCGCATGGTGGAAGGGTTCAGGCTATACAGGATGGTGAGGTAAAGATAGATATAGCTGTTCTTGTGGCACCTTCTGCTGATATATTCGGTAATGCAAAGGGAACAGGTGGATCATCGGCCTGCGGCGTGATAGGTTATGCCAAAGCCGATTATATGTTTGCTTCGAAAGTGATTGTAGTTACTGATAATTTGGTGGATTTTCCCTGTTTCCCTTTTGAGATTGAAGGAAACTATGTTGATTATGTAGTTGTGGTGGATAAAATTGGAATTCCTGAAAAAATAGTATCAGGCACAACCCAGATCACAAAAAGCCCTGACAGGCTGCTTATTGCCGAGCTGACAGCAAAATTTCTTGACCGGTCCGGAATTCTTAAAGATGGTGTAACAATGCAGGCTGGTGCGGGAGGTACTTCACTTGCTATTGCAGTGTTTGTTAATGAAATCCTGAAGAAGAAAGGATGGAAATCCAGGTTTGGTTTCGGAGGTAGCACCAGATATATGGTAAAAATGCTGGAAGAAGGTCAGATGGGTTACATACTTGATGCACAGGCATTTGATCTCGATGCGGTAAGATCAGTTGAAGAAAATCCCAATCATATACCTTATCCGGTTTTCAATGCCTATAACTTTCATTCAAAGGGAAACCTGACGAGTATGATGGATATTATGATCCTTGGAGCCACAGAGGTCGACCTTAACTTCAACGGGAATGTAGTTACACACTCGGATGGTTGTTTGCTTCATGGTATTGGAGGCTGGCAGAATTGTCTGCATGCAAGAAATGTGATATTACCGCTACCATTGTTCCGCGACAGGATACCGGTGATCGTAGATAAGGTAACTACCTTATGTGGTCCGGGTGAATTGATCGATGTAATAATTACTGAAAGAGGGATTGCAATTAATCCTCTAAGACAAGATCTGATCAAAAGTGTTAAGGGAAGCGGACTGCCTGTTGTTTCCATAGAGGAACTCAGGGATGAAGCTGAAAGGATTTGCGGAAGGCCTCAAAAACCTGAATTTGATGAAAGAATTGTAGCTGTTATAAAATGGGTTGATGGCACAGTTATCGATGTTGTAAGAAAAATAAAAACTTAATAACCTGAAAGATATGTTTAAGTGTGTTGTATGTGGATATATTTATGACCCTGAGCAGGGCGATCCTGCCGGGGGAATCGAACCCGGAACAAAATTCAGCGATTTGCCGGATGACTATATTTGCCCGATTTGCGGTGCTACAAAAGATGAGTTTCTGAATTATAATTAGCTCCGCTGATCTTGTGAAGAGCTATATCATGAAGCTTCAGGCATACTGCAAATCACTTCTTTGAGCAGCATCCAGAACATTTGGGTTGATGCTATTTCAATCTTTTCTTCCGGTGTATGAGCACCTCTGATAGTAGGTCCGAATGAGATCATATCGATCCCTTTGAAGGTTTCATATATAAGGCCGCATTCCAGCCCGGCATGAATAGCTTTTACCTGAGGATCTTTGCCAAAGAGGTTTACATAAGCATTACTTGTGATGGCAAGTATTTCTGAATTCATGTCAGGCTCCCATCCCGGGTAACCGTCTGAGTGTTTAATTTCTGCATTAGCTTTAAGAAGGCATCTTGCAACTTTTGCAGCTGTTTCGTGTTTTGCTGATTCTACTGAGCTCCTATGGGTTGTTACTATTATTATACTATTATTATCAGTGAATTTTGCAGATGCAAGGTTTGTTGATGTTTCTACCAGATCTTCCATTTCTTTTGACCAGGCAATAACTCCATGAGGACAGCATTCCAGTGCTGCATTGAGCATCAACTGACTATCCTTGTCCATTGTGAATTCAGGTAATTCAGTAATATTTAAGGATATCTTAATATCCTTTTCTGTTTCACCAAAATACAATGACTGACTTTTATGAAAATCTGAAACCGATCTCTCGATACCTTCCCTTTTTGTTAAGTCTGATACAATTGTTGCAAACGCTTCACGTGGTATTGCATTTCTAAGATTTCCTGCATCAAGATTAGCAAGATTAACACCATACTTCTTGTCAAGAACAGATAGAAGCTGATTTATGATCTTTACAGAATTGCCAAGACCCTTATGAATTTCATCTCCTGAATGGCCACCACGAAGACCTGTTACAGAAATTTCAAAAGCACAACTGTTACTTCGTACAGGTATCGGTTCATAATGTAAAATTCCTATCGTATCAATTCCTCCTGCGCAGCCTATGTATAGAATACCTTCATCCTCCGAGTCAAGGTTTAGAAGAGTTTTTCCTGTAAAAAAATTTGGTTTCAGATTGATAGCACCTGTCATTCCTGATTCTTCATCAACAGTGAATAAGCATTCAATTTTTCCACACTTAAGGTCCTTGTCAGTAAGAATAGCCATCTGGGCAGCAATACCTATGCCATCATCAGCTCCAAGTGTTGTGCCGGATGAAGCAACCCATTCACCATTCACCAATGGTTTTATCGGATCTGTTTTCCAGTTATGAGGATGGTTGGCATTTTTTTCACCTACCATATCCATATGACTTTGCAGAACGACTGTTTTTACCTTTTCCTTTCCCGGAAAAGGCTGCCTGGTTATTAGTATGTTTCCGACTGCATCTTCCTTCGATTCAAGATTATTATTTGCTGCGAAATCCAGCAGATATTTCCTGATCATCCCTTCATTCCTGGAGGTCCGTGGAATGCTGCATATCTGTTCAAAATATTCCCAAACCTGTTCAGGTTTTAGTCTACTTAAAAGCCCCATTGTTAATATTTTTCCCCTTTTCAAAATTAAGCGACAAATGTAGTATAATTATTGTATTTATAGACCTTTAAAAGGATTTACATCAGTTTTAATCCATAAAAAAAATGACTAATTTTACTGAAGGATCATCGTGATGACTAACAATTAATTAGTTTATGAAAAAGCACAAAATAGTTACACTTCCAGGAGATGGTATTGGTTCAGTTGTCCTTAACGAGGCTCTGCGTGTTCTTGATGCAGCAGGTTTCAGTGCAGAGTATATTCATGGTGATATAGGCTGGGAATTCTGGTGTAAAGAGGGGAATCCATTACCTGAAAGGACAATTGATTTAATTAGCAAGCATAAAACAGCACTCTTCGGGGCAATAACATCAAAACCAAAAGAGGAAGCAAATGCTGAGCTTGATCCTTCGCTCAAAGATAGGGGATATACTTATTCAAGTCCTATTGTAGGGCTAAGACAGCTTTTTAACCTTGATATCTGTGTCAGGCCCTGTAAATCATATAAAGGCAATCCGCTGAATTTTATTCGCAGGGGAAAAGGCAATACAATTGAGGAACCTCTGATTGATGTTGTTATTTTCAGGCAGAATACAGAAGGTTTATATTCAGGTGTAGAATGGACATCACCTCCTGAGCAGGTATATAATGCATTGATGACTCATCCCAGGTTCAGTAAAAATTTTGGAGATGTCCCTGTTAGTGACTTATCGGTATCTACTAGGATTTTTACACGAAGGGCAACTGAAAGAATTCTTTCAGCAGCCTTTGAGCATGCCAGGAAGTATGGTTATAAAACTGTTACAGTTTGTGAAAAACCTAATGTAATAAGGGAGACTTCAGGTTTAATGTGGAAGCTCGCAAAAGAGATCCAGAAGAATGTATACCCTGAAATCAGGCTCCATAATACCAATATAGATGCTCAGATGATGTGGCTTACCAAAAATCCTGAGGATTATGAGGTTATCGTTGCAGGGAATATGTTTGGCGATATTGCATCAGATGCATTTGCAGGGTTGATTGGCGGGCTTGGTTTTGCATGTAGTGCCCAGTATTCAGATAATGGGACAGCTGTATTTGAACCAACCCATGGATCAGCTCCCAAGTATTCTGATTATCCCGTATCTATAGTTAATCCTATTGCAATGATTGAGTCAGCATGTATGATGCTTGATTATCTTAATGAGAAGGAAATTTCAGACAGAATAAGAAAATCAATTGCCCTGGTCATCGAAGAGGGTAGAGTGAGAACTTATGATATGATGAAGATGCCGGGAAGCCCTGAAGTAATTCAGAATGGTGCTGCATCAACTGTTGAGATGACAGATGCTATAATTTCAAAACTGGTTTAGTAATTCATATATATGACAGACGAAGTTAGAAAACTATGGCCTGAGCTTAATTGGATCAATGATAATGAACTCAGGGAAAAAACTGCAAAAACCTGGGATCTTGCCCTGAGCAGAAGTGTCCTGAACGCAAATGATCTGGACGAGATTCCATTCACACTCCTGTGCGGACCGGATATTCGAGTAAGTTTCATGGCTCACAAAAGGTGTGTTGTGCATATATCAAGAGAAAGCGGGGAGAAGATTAACTTATTCTTTGGAAATGAACTTCCGGTAAACATGGATGTGCTTATTGCAGGAGCTATCCTTGCTGATGTTGGAAAACTTCTTGAATATGAGCTTGACAATAATGGTAAAGCAGTACAGGGCAAATATGGAAAGTATTTAAGGCATCCATTCTCAGGAGTGTCGCTGGCCGAGGAGTGTGGTGTACCACCCGAAGTTTGTCATATCATTGCTGCTCATGCACATGAAGGAGACCTGGTAAAGAGGACAACAGAAGCCTATATTGTTCACCATGCAGATTTTATGACTTTTTTGCCGTTTAAAAGCAGACTTATTATTTGATTATCAATGCAACAGCCAGGGATCAGGTATATTTGATTTCTGATGTCCAGGTACCTCAAGCAATAGTTTTAATCCAACTCCGCCTTCACGCTGAAAATATTCTAACCTGATTTTATGATAGCCTTTACCCAGTGGAAAATATCCTCCCTCTTCCCTCATTCCATGGATCCCGTCATTACTGATTATTTCTTTACCATCCAGGAACAATCTGCTTCCATTATCAGATATCAATGACAAACCATATACATCATCAGCAGGAATCAGCAGATATCCTTCATATTCCATTGCAAAATTGGAATCTCTTCTTGCCAGCTTATGGGATATTTCCATAACAGTTTTTTTAAACGCAGGTCTCAGAGTATTAAATTCAGGCAGCATATCAAAATTGCCATAGTAAACTGATGCAATCAGCCCGGGTTTAAGATCGTAAACCTCCATAGCCTTAAGTGGTTTCTTCTTTTCAATTTTCAGGTTTATTGTCCTGCTCCTTATTGCATCCCATTTGGTAAATGTCTTAATAACAGTTGATTCAGTAAGATTTATTGGTTCTTTGAACTGATTTGAACTGATCTGTGGTTCGCTTCCGTCACTTGTATAGTATATGATGCCACCCTGTTTGTAATTTGACAATCTGAGTAAAAAGCTATCAGTGAATATCGTTACAGGAGATTCCAGATAAGGAGGAATGATATTATTATTGGCTTTAAAAACATTTTCAGCCCCCATCTTATTAATCTTTCTGTCGTACGTCATCAGGCCATTGGTCTCTGTTTCAACATCTGTAGTCTGTGTATAAATAGTTGAACTAAGCCCGTTTTCTCTTACAAAACGGTGAATCTGATTGTAATATGATTCATATCTGGCGAGTAACTGCATTGAATCTTCCATATTTCTGTAACCCCAGTTCTTTTCTTCCCAGGTGTGACCCTGTAATGGAAGCCCCAAACCTCCAAATTCACCCAGCACAATTGCCCTTTCTGCCTCACCGGCAGGTACAACAGGATCAGGATAATGGTGGATATCGTTTACATCTCCGGTACCTCTGTCAGTCCATCCCGAGGCACTATTTACAAGTCTTGTGGTATCATAGTCTTTAATGAGTTTAGTAATCCTTTCCGTGTCAAACTGCCCCCATCCCTCATTAAATGGCACCCACATTATTATCGAAGGATGGTTGTACCTGGTTTCAATCATCCTTTTAAGTTCATATTCAAACTGTTCAGATGATTCCTGTGATCTGATAATATCAGGTTGATCCCCTGAAATATATTTTTCACCACTTGGCATATCCTGCCAGACCAATAAGCCTAGTCTGTCACACCAGTGATAGAAAATCCTGTTTTCGACTTTCACATGTTTTCTTAACAGGTTAAATCCCATTTTCTTCGTCATTTCAAGATCGAAAACCATGGCATTTTCTGTTGGTGGGGTATAAATTCCATCAGGCCAGAAACCCTGGTCCAGCGGTCCATTCTGATATACGAATTTATTATTGAGGAGAATCCTGTTAAATCCATCAACTGTTTTTCCAACTGATATCTTTCTCAGGCCAGTATAACCTGTCACTTTATCTATGGTTTTTCCCTTTTTCTTCAATTCGATAATAACAATGTAAAGGAAAGGATTCTCGGGAGTCCATAGCTTCGGTTCCGGAATTTCTATCGTTATGTTTTCATTACTGTTTCCATTACCATTGGCAATTACTTTACCCTCTCTCAGAATTGAAATATTAACCTCATTTTGGCCAGGGTTTACTATATCGGTTGAAAAAGTAATTGTAGCTGTCTCAATATTTGCAGTACTCCTGAAGGATGAGATATATGAATCAGGCACGGGTTCCATCCAGACTGTCTGCCATATGCCCGTTACAGGTGTGTACCAGATACCTCCTGGTTCAGAAACCTGTTTGCCGCGAGGCTGTGTCCCTTTGTCGGTAGGGTCCCATATGCGTACAAGAAGATCGTGGTTTCTTTTCCTGTTCAGATATTCATTTATGTTTATTGAAAAAGGATCATAACCTCCTTTGTGTTTGCCGGCCTCCTGTCCGTCTATATAAATAGTTGTTTCCCAGTCAGATGCCTCAAAATTTAAAAGTATTTGCTTTTTTCTCCACGACCTTGGAATTTTAAATGTACGTCTGTACCACAAGTAATCATTCTCAGTGACACGCCTCTTTACTCCTGAAAGAGCTGATTCAACAGGGTATGGAACAAGTATCTTTCCATCCCAGTTTTGAGGGATAGTTTCGGAATCTGTTATTGTATAATCCCATAATCCGTTGAGGTTAAGCCAATTATCTCTCTTTGCATCGGGTCGAGGATATTCTGGCCAGGGCATTGCTGGATCAACCTGCAGTGCCCATTCTGTCAGAATTGTATTATCTGCAATTTTCCATTCTTTCAGGGATTTTTTTTGAGCTCTGTTACATGACAAACATAAAAGAAGGAAAACAATAGTTCCAATTGCAATATTTAATCTCATATTTCTGATTAGCAGGTTTCTCCAGATAGTTATTATCCTAGTTTCATTTTTTCCACCTCTTCGATGTTTCTCTCATTTGTAACTATTTTTCCATCAGGAGTATATAGGTAGTCAATCAGGTACTGGAATTTATCCATTATTTTGCCTCGAACGATTTTCATTGTTGAGTTCATAAGACCGTTATCTTCTGTAAAGCTTTGTTCCAGAATACCTATGGCAACTGGCAGCCATCTTTGAGGGAACATATTGCTATATTTTCCGTTTGTCCGGTATTCATTTACCTCATTTTCTATAAGAGTTAATACTGCTCTCTTACCATCATCTGTATCAGCTGTAAGATTTTTTTCTTCAAGATACAATTTCAGGGCATGCTGGTTAGGCACAATAAGAGCCACAGTATATGGTTTCTGGTTGTTGTACAACATGCACTGGTCAATATATTTCGACCGTTCGGATATTGCTTCCTCAATTCCTTCGGGGCTGAATTTTTCTCCGTCGTCAGCAATAAGGAGACTTTTAAATCTGCCAAGCACATAAAGGAATCCGTCTTCCGACATATAACCCATATCCCCTGTATACAGCCATCCATCCCTGATGGCTTCAATAGTAGCATTATCGTTTTTCCAGTATCCATGCATAACATTTCCACCCCTGATTACTATTTCACCTTTCTGGCCAACAGGAAGTTCATTTCTATCATCATCGCAGATTTTAAGGTCCATGTTATTGACAAGAACTCCTGATGATCCAAGTTTATGTCTGCCGGCAGAATTTGAAGAGATTACGGGGGATGCTTCACTTAATCCATAACCCTGGTACATAGGTATTCCGAGTGCATAAAAAAATCTTTGTAACTCAATGTCCAGAAGTGCGCCGCCACCAATAAAGTAATCCAGTTCACCACCATAAGCTTCCCTTATCTTGGTGAATAGAATTTTATCATATATCCTGAGTAGTGGCTTCTTTAGTTTCTGAAGGCCTTTTCCTTTGTTCCATCCCTCCTTATTATACGAATATGATATTTTAAGTGCATGATTGAACAGGAATTCAATTATTTTTCCTTTCTCCTTAATACCCTTTTCTATATTCTTCCTGAAGTTTTTGGCTATAGCGGGGACGCTCATGAGCATGTTTGGTTTAATTTCCTTAAGACAAACCGGAAGGTTCCTGAGAGTTTCCATAGGTGTTTTTCCAATCTTAACCGATGCAATACTCGCCCCTTTTCCCATAAAAGCAAATATACCACAGGTATGACCGAATGAATGGTCCCATGGAAGAATAAGCAATGTTTTATAGAAGGAGGGTATATCTATCAGACTGTAAGACTGATAGACGTTGGACACATAGTTACCATGAGTCAGGATTATGCCCTTAGGATCAGCAGTTGTGCCTGACGTATAGCAAATGTTAGCAAAGTCAGAAGGTAGTATACTTTTAGAAAGCAGTGTGAAGCTCTCCATATTCCCTGGCAGGTCGAGCCATTCACGTCCTAGCTTCCTTACTTCATTGAAATGAATCTCATTAGTTGCATATTCCTCCTGAGTATCGAAGTGCACTATTTTTTCAATTGTGGGGCATTCTCCCATAACTTCCCTGAATTTTGCTGCCTGGCCTGACGAAACCAGAATCATCCTTGAACCTGAATGGTTGATCCTGAATTTTATCTCCTCAGGATTAAGCTTTACTGACAAAGGAACATTGATTGCCCCGGTAAAAAGTATTCCCAGCTCACCTATGACCCAACTGTTTCTTCCCTCTGAAATAAGGCTAAGCCTGTCGCCTTTATTTATACCGAGTCTTGTTAACCCGGCTGCAAACTCATGTACCTGTTTTCTTGTTTCTTCATATGTTGTACCTTCATATCTGTCATGGGGTTTTTCCCACAGGTATACATTGTTGCTAAACTTTTCGACACTTTCATCAAAAAATTGGATTATGGATTTCATTTAATCATGATTTAGATTAAAATAACTATTTTTTCAAGCCGAATATACAAAATTCAGCACATCTACATTACTATTGTATCTATTATTATCATTTGTTTTGATTGACAAATATTTGTATCTTTGATTAATATCATTTAATGTAAATCCGTCTGCTATTGATTAATTCATTTTAACCGTTACATTATGAGACATTTATCTGCCGTATTGTTCATATTAATTATGGTATTGGTATTTTCACCTTCGTGTAAAAAGATAGGAGGATGGTTTGGTAAAAAGAAAGTAGATACAACAGGTGTATGGCTTGCCCGTCAGGACAGTCTAAGGATAGTAGATTCTATCAGAAAAGCTCAGGAAGCATTGCAGGCACTGGAAAATGCCCGGTTAGATTCCATAAGGCTGGCAGAGGAGGCAAAGCTGGCATTTAAATACCATATTATAGTTGGAAGTTTCTATACCCCGGAATATGCCAGGGATCTTGCTGATGAATATAAGAATAAAGGCTACAATGTAAGTATCCTCAAAATGAAAGGTAGCAGGTTTGAACTGGTTTCCGCAGAAGCTTTTGACAGTTTCAGTCCAGCAATTAACAAGTTGCATGATTACCAGGAAAATATTGTTCTGGATGCCTGGCTCTATATTGATAATTAGCAGATTCAATTACTCTTATCTGAATATCGTCTCTTCCCTGTCAGGGCCAACTGAGACGAGGGTTACCGGTACGCTGCAATAATTTTCAACAAATTCAACGAATCCCTTCAGCTCTGAAGGTAGCTGGTTATAATTGCGTATTCCGGATATATCCTGTTGCCATCCCGGCAGTTCAGTATAAACAGGTTCAATTATTGATTCATTGCCAAAAGGAATTTCAGTAATCTCTTTCCCGTCAATTTTATATGAGGTACAAACCTTTATAGTTTTAAAACCTGACATAACATCAGCTTTTGTCATAAAGAGCTTTGTAGTACCGTTAATCATTATAGAATATTTCAGTGCAGGCAAGTCAAGCCATCCGCATCTTCTTGGTCTTCCAGTTGTAGCACCAAACTCCTTTCCAGTAGCTCGCAGGGTATTACCAGTTTCATCTTTAAGTTCTGTGGGAAAGGGGCCGCTGCCAACTCTGGTACAATAGGCTTTGAATATTCCATAAACTTCACCAATGCTTTTAGGCGAAATGCCAAGTCCTATACAAGCACCTGCACTTATTGTATTAGAAGATGTAACAAATGGGTATGATCCAAAATCAATGTCAAGCATCGTTCCCTGAGCACCCTCAGCAAGTATTCTGCTTCCTCCTGCGGCAAGTTCATTTACCAGATATTCTGTATTTAGTATCCTGAATTCCTTAAGGAGTTCGATCCCTTCAAACCAACCCTTTTCATATTCATCCAGGCTAAAACTGAAGCCATAATTCTTAAGTATAGTAAGATGCCTTTCACAATTAATCTTATAAAGATCTTTGAAATCCTTTCGGAGGATATCGCCAACTCTTAAACCTGACCTGGCTGTTTTGTCAGTATACGCTGGTCCGATGCCTTTCAGTGTTGACCCTATCTTTGTTTTTCCTTTCTGTTTTTCATATGCTGCATCTAGTATTCTGTGGGTAGGGAGTATAAGATTTGCCCGTGTCGAGATCACCAGTTTTTTTGTAAGATCAGATGTATATGGTATTAGTTCGTCTATCTCTTTTTTGAATACAGCAGGATCTATAACTACTCCATTGCCTATAATGTTAAGTTTTTCAGGATGAAATATTCCCGAAGGGATGAGGTGTAGTACATGTTTGATATTATTGAACTCGAGGGAGTGACCTGCATTTGGACCTCCCTGAAATCTTGCAATAACATCAAATCCAGGACTTAATGCATCAACCAGTTTTCCTTTTCCTTCATCACCCCATTGAAGCCCTAACAGTATGTCAATGTTCATATTATAAAATTAAATAAGTATTTATTTGCAGTTTGTAAGTTACGAATTTATTCGATTGTGGAAAATCTCGATCGGTTTTGACTACTGCTTTTTTTCCTGCTCTTTTTTCCCGTCATCTACATTGCCATAAATATAGAGAGAATGATATAGAGGCGTAAAATTATGCAGTTCAGTGGCTGTACTAATTATCTCATAAATGCGAGGGTCACAGAATTCAATTACCCTCCCTGTTTCAATATCAATTATATGATCGTGCTGACCACATTGGTATGCCCTCTCAAATTGTGCTATGTTCTTTCCAAACTGGTGCTTTATTACCAGGTTGCAATCAAGAAGTAATTCAATTGTATTATAAAGTGTAGCTCTGCTGACCCTGTAATTCTTATTTTTCATAAATATGTAAAGCGATTCAATATCAAAATGACCTGAACGCGAGTATATCTCATCCAGTATGGCATATCTCTCGGGAGTCTTTCTGTGCCCTTTCTTTTCGAGATACTCAGTAAAGATCTTTTTAACAGTGATCCTTGTATTGTCGTTAAACATATTTGGTCTAATTTTAAATAATGGCAAATGTAAATATTTTCATTTGAATAAGAGTGAATGTGGACAGTTGTAAATAAATGATCATGAGATGTCCTCAACTCTCCTGACGTTTTCAATCCCGTTAATGTTCGAAATCTTCAAAATCAGGCCATTAAGGTCCTTTGTATGATGAACGTACACATCAATCGTACCTTCAAATATCCCCTTATTCACTGAAATATTGATACGCGTCATATTAACCTTAAGCTCAGAGGATATAATATTTGTTATTTCGTTAACTAGTCCCAGCCTGTCAATGCCGTTCATACTGATTCTTGCCAGAAATGCGTTCAGCTTATGTATAGCCCACTTAACTGCAAGAATGCGGTCCCCTTCATTCGACATAATCCTTATAGCTTCGGGGCATTTTGGTTTATGGATCATAATTGATCCTTCCGGCGTATGATAGCCGATTACCTCATCACCAGGTATAGGATTACAACACTTTGCAATACTATACGACTGACTGGCAGTCTCAATATTCTCACTCAGGAGGAATGGAACCTTTTTGTCAATTTTTGATGAGCGACTGGGTTCATCTTTCTTTTCTTTCCTGGCTCCAATAAACTTCAGGTCCCAGAATTTGATCACATTTATTGTAGTATTCCTTCTGAGAACCTTCTTCAGATCATCAAGGTTAATTTTTCCAAGGCCGATCCCAATTAGAAGCTCATCTTTATTAATTACATCGTACTCTTCCTGCAGTATTTTCAGATTCTCATTGGAAAGCTTGAAATTGAGCTTGCCAAGCTGTTCTTCAAGTATCTCTGAACCTTTCTGAATAATATCCTTGGACTCGTTTCGAAGGGCAATTCTGATAGCATCTTTGGCTTTGGCTGTACGTACATGATTCAACCACTCCTTTTGAGGCTTTGCTATATCTGAAGTTATTATCTCAACTTGATCACCACTGTTAAGTACAGCACTAACCGGGTTAAGTCTGTAATTTATTTTAGCGCCAATGGCTTTATTACCAACTTCGGTATGAATTTCATATGCAAAGTCGAGAGATGAAGCACCTTTTGGCAGGCTTACCAGGAGTCCTTTAGGAGTAAAAACCATGATTTCTGATGAAAAGAGGTTCATTTTGAATTCATCAAGGAATTCAATAGGATCTTCCAGTGGATTCTCTAGTAACAGTCTGATCTTCTTTATCCATTTATCAAGCTCACTTTCAGGTGTTTCATCGCCTTTGTATTTCCAGTGGGCCGCATAGCCTCTTTCAGCTATCTCGTCCATGCGCTCACTCCTGATCTGTATTTCAATCCATCTGCCTTCAGGACCCATTACTGTAAGGTGCAGCGCTTCATATCCATTTGGTTTAGGTCGGCTGACCCAGTCGCGCAATCTGTCAGGTTTTGGAAGATATGAGTCGGTGATAATGGAATAAATGTTCCAGCATTGTGTTTTTTCAGGTATGCCTGGTACAGGTTTAAAAACAATCCTTACTGCAAGTACATCATATATCTCTTCAAAAGGAACATTTTTAGCCTGCATTTTTTTCCAGATCGAGAATACCGATTTGGGCCTTCCACTTATGTCAAACTGAAATCCGGCCTCAGTTAGCTTTTCGATAACAGGGAGTGCAAATTTGTTGATGAGGGCTACATTCTTCTTTTCACTGTGTTTTAGTTTGGCCATAATCTCATCGTAAATCTGAGGCTGGCGGAACTTAAAACTCAGATCTTCAAGCTCACTCTTTATTGCATACAGTCCGAGTCTTTGTGCAAGAGGGGCATATAGAAATATTGTTTCACCTGCAACCTTCATTTGCTTATGCTCGGGCATGGATTCAAGGGTCCTCATATTATGTAACCTGTCAGCTATTTTTATCAGTATCACCCTGAGATCATCAGAAAGAGTAAGCAGCATCTTTCTGAAATTTTCAGCCTGCATTGAGGTTGATGTTTCCTTGTTGTATGTTCCGGAAATTTTAGTAAGACCGTCTATGAGAGAGGCTATCTTGGGACCGAATTCCCTTTCGATATCATTTAAAGAATAATCGGTATCTTCAACAACATCATGAAGAAGGGCTGTAGCTATTGACCTTGCTCCAAGACCAATTTCCTGGTTGACAATCTTGGCAACACAAATAGGATGGATAACATATGGCTCTCCTGATTTACGACGCATATTCCAGTGAGCCTCATTGGCTATGGAAAATGCTTTTTCAATCAGCTCTTTGTCTCCAGGTTTATTGCAGCGTATGAGGTTGCTTACAAGCGATTCATATTCAGAATTTATCCGTTGTACATCCTCCTCGTCAAAAACATCTTTATTGGCCATAAAAAATAATAACACACCTTTTTGTGCAAACTACAAAGATAATCTTTTACACTGTTAAGAGTATACAGCATCTTGGTTAAGGCTATGATAAATTTATTAACGGTTGAAATAAACAGTTACTGTTCCTGTTTTAGAAATAGCTTTTCCTGAAGGAGTTGTTACTCTTAAATACCATAGGAATACACCTTGTGAAACAGGCTTCCCTTTTTCAGTACCATCCCAGGACTCACTGTAATTTCTGGTTTCAAATAGTGTTTTTCCCTGCCTGTCGCTAATTATAAGGATGTAATCGGCAGGCGTGAATGAAAGTACGGGTCTGAACAGGTCATTAACAAGATCATTATTGGGAGTGAAAACATCAGGTACAGTGATAATCTCCAAAGGATCAGTACAGGCTTCCTGCGATAATGACGATCCTGATATACCATATGGATTAGATACTTCATTTGCACTTATTTCAAAACAGAGCTTACCTGTTGTAATATCATACATAAGATCCCTGTAATCAACAATAACAGATGAATCAGACGAGTTTATGTTCGATATCTGAATATACCCGTTACCCGTATTTGCAAGAAGGTTGTATGAACTTACTTCTCCATTCCAGTATTTGTACTGGTTCCATCTGAGGAGTATATCGCTGTTGACTTTTTCGAGTGATAGAACAATATTAGATGCAAGATTTGATATAGTAATTGGTTTGCTGCAAGCATTTATTGCCGAAAGTCTGTAAAGGTTAACCGACCTCGCATCTGCCTTGTCATCAACATATTTAACAATGTCTGAGGAAGATACAGGTCTTGCTATTTCTACGAATATACCTGATATCCCTGTCTCTCTTTCCAGTACGAAGCTAGATATTTCCGATGCTGGATCTATTGTAAAAGAGAGAGATACCTTGTTGTCCTGAATTGTCGCATAATCTGCATTTATCCATTCAGGAGGTCTCTGCATTGCGGTTGAAAGGCAGGCTATATTGGACCTCGAAATTGATCCTTGCTCAAGGTTTGCGTATACAATGAAACAGTATTCTGAATCTGTTATAAAATCACTTAGGGTGAATCTAACAGAGTCCAGGCTTACTTCAGCAATTTCAGAAAATGCACCTCCATTCACTGAGGCCATAATTGAATATCCTGTAACTTTATGTGGATCAGAAATATAGTGATTCCAGGATAAGGTAATTTTTTTGTTGCAGGTGTCTATTTTTGCTTCAGTAAAAATAGTGTTCAGGTGATTTGAAAGAGGGCTGGTGCAATTTGGCATCCTGTGAGCTGCAACCACATATGATACACTGAAATATCTAGTTGCGGGAGTGATATGCTGATAATTTGTGGATAAAGGATCCCAAATGGTATCAACAGGTATTCCCACACCTTTGTCATAAGTATAAATCACATAAGCTGCAATATTTCCAGAAGGACTCAAATCCCAGTTTAAAAAAACAATTCCTGATTCCGGATCGACAGTAACAAGTTTTAGTACTGGCGATTCAGGGACTTCACATTTCTCCTGAGCCAGGCAATTATCGACCTTTACCAGGAAAAGCAAAAGGATTAGATATGAAATGATTTTTTTCAAAATTTGCTTTTCGGATCTTCCCAGGGACAAACTTAAATAAAAAACTGGCAAGGTTTAGTATTGTTTCTATATTTGCATAATTATGTTCAAGACCATATTTTTCAAAAAGATCTTCAGAACAAATCTTAAAAATATTGACCAGGTTAAAATAGTATATTTTCTTAGCCTTGTTGTTGGTTTTCTTAGTGCACTTGCAGCTGCTTTTCTTAAAAATACGATTCATTATACTCAGATATTTCTTACAAGAGATATTACGAGCGAATCAGGTGGCTATTTGTATCTGGCTTACCCGGTTCTGGGTATGCTTCTAACCTTGTTATTTGTAAAATTTGTAGTCAGGGACAATATAAGTCATGGTATCAGCAGGGTATTGCATGCTATATCTAAGAGAAGGGGTTTCATGCGCGGTCATAATAGCTGGAGTTCGGTTTTGGCCAGTACGCTTACCATTGGATTTGGTGGATCCGTCGGAGCTGAAGCTCCTATAGTTCTTACTGGATCATCAATAGGATCGACAGTGGGAAGATTCTTCAGGGTCAGCAATAAGAATATAACTCTTCTGATAGGGTGTGGTGCAGCCGGAGCTGTTTCTGGTATTTTCAAAGCTCCTATTGCAGGTATAGTGTTTGTTTTGGAAATATTGATGCTTGACCTTACTATATCTTCAATAGTGCCTCTGCTAATATCATCTGTCACTGCTGCTACAGTCGCATACTTTCTTATGGGTGACAGGGTACTTTTTTCCTTTAATATTACAGAGTCCTTTAATATCCTTAATACTCACTGGTATATTGTCCTCGGGATAATTTCAGGTCTACTCTCATTATATTTTTCCAGAATGACCCTTTTTCTTGAAGCAAATTTTGAAAAGGTTAAAAATCAGTATGTTCGTCTTGTTGTTGGCGGCACAATCCTTGGTATACTTATTTATATTTTTCCACCTTTTTACGGTGAGGGATATGATACCATTATGTCGCTGCTGCAGGGTGATTCTGGTAAGCTTTTTGCTGGCAGCCTTTTTGGAAGGATGACGGATAACTACCTGGTAATATTTGGTTTCCTCGCCGGGCTGATAATGCTAAAGGTGGTTGCAAGCAGTGCCACTAATGGAGCAGGAGGAGTAGGAGGGATTTTTGCCCCCACACTTTTTATCGGAGGAATAAGCGGTTTTTTCATTGCAGGTTTGCTTGGCAGGTATTTGCAGGTTGACCTTCCTGATAACCGGTTTGTACTGGCGGGAATGGCAGGGATGATGGCGGGAGTAATGCATGCTCCCCTTACAGCTATTTTCCTTATTGCAGAAATAACAGGTGGTTATAACCTTTTGATTCCCTTGATAATCACCTCAACAGTGGCTTATATTACTACCAGAAGCTTTGAAAAGCACTCGATCTATCATGTGGAACTGGCAAAACGAGGAGAACTGATAACACATGACAAGGATAAAGCAGTACTTACCCGTATGAACTGGAAAAGAGAGATAGAGACCGACCTTAAAATAGTAAGGCCGGGTGATACCTTGGGAGATTTAATAAGGATCATTTCCAACTCAAGCAGGAATATTTTCCCGGTAGTGGATCAGTATAATATTCTGGAGGGTGTAGTAAGTCTTGATGATGTAAGAGAGATTATGTTCAATCAGGAGTTATATAAGACTACCTTTGTGAAAGATATAATGGCCATACCTCCAACCTATATAGATATTAAAGAGAATATGGAAGTTGTAATGGAGGCATTCAGAAAGACGGGGGCATGGAACCTGCCTGTTCTTGATAATGGATATTATGTAGGATTTATTTCAAAATCGAGAATATATTCAACCTATAGGGAGCTGCTGGTGGAATATTCTGAAGAGTAGACATAAAAAAAATAATATCATGAGAGATAAATTGATTTTTGACCTTATTGAGAAGGAAAAAGAGCGCCAAATAAATGGCATAGAACTTATTGCATCAGAGAATTTTGTGAGCCCACAGGTATTGGAAGCAATGGGCTCTGTTATGACCAATAAATATGCGGAGGGTTATCCGGGTAACAGGTACTATGGTGGTTGTGAGGTTGTTGACCAGTCGGAACAGATAGCAATTGATCGGCTTAAGCAGCTTTTTGATGCGGAATACGCTAATGTCCAGCCTCATTCCGGTGCCCAGGCCAATATGGCAGTATTCATGACTGTAATGAACCCTGGTGATTCATTCATGGGACTGAACCTTGCTCATGGCGGGCATCTTTCTCACGGTTCTCCGGTTAACTCATCAGGCATCCTTTATAAACCTGTTGCTTACAGCGTTAAGGAAGAAAGTGGTCTGGTTGACTATGATATGATGGAGGAGATTGCCACTAAGGAAAAACTGAAGATGATCATTGGTGGTGCTTCAGCCTATTCACGTGAATGGGATTATGAAAGAATGCGAAAGATTGCTGATAATATTGGTGCAATATTTGTCGTTGATATGGCGCATCCGGCTGGTCTGATTGCCGCAGGCTTGCTAAAAAATCCACTGAAATTTGCCCATATTGTCACGTCAACAACCCATAAAACCCTTCGCGGACCAAGGGGTGGAGTTATTCTTATGGGAAAGGATTTTATCAATCCCTGGGGTATTAAAACTACAAAAGGAGAGTTGAGGATGATGTCATCTCTTCTTAATTCCTCAGTTTTTCCGGGAGTACAGGGTGGTCCGCTTGAACATGTTATCGCGTCAAAAGCAGTTGCCTTCAGTGAGGCGCTTGATCCTTCATTCGCTGAATATCAGAAAAAAGTAAAGAAGAACGCAGAAGAGATGTCAAAAGCATTTACCGGCAAAGGTTATAAAGTTGTATCCGGTGGAACTGACAACCATCTTATGCTAATAGATCTCAGGACTAAGTTTCCTAATATCACTGGAAAGATGGTAGAAAATACTCTTGGACTTGCACATATAACCGTAAATAAGAATATGGTGCCTTTTGACAGCCGATCACCATTCCTTGCATCAGGTATAAGGGTTGGAACTCCTGCTGTGACAACCAGGGGTCTGAAGGCTGAGGATATGGGTAATATTGTTGAACTGATTGATGAAGTGATCTCAAATATTGATAATGAGGCAGTAATTGCAAGAGTGGGAGAGAAAGTGGTAAGCATGATGAAATCATATCCGTTATTTGCTATGTAAGTGTAATATCCAATCCTTATTTCTATTTTTAGATTATTATTGAAAATATTGTTAAATTCGTAATATACACCAAATATGCCTTTTCATGGATAAACAGAAACTAATCTTCATGGTTGATGATGATCAATTAATTAATAATTTGGTTATGAAGCGGTTGGCATCAGAGGGATTCCATGTTGAGTCATTTACCTACGGAGAAGATTGTCTCAAGGTATTAAACAAGAATCCTGACATTATTATCCTCGATTATTATTTTATCAGCAATGATAAGAAAGTAATGAACGGGATGGAGGTATTTGATAAGATAAAGGAGACAAAACCTGAAACTCCTGTAATAATGTTATCAGGACAGGAGAAGGGAGAGATAGTTCTTGAGCTTGCCAGAAAAGGAATAAATGATTATATTATTAAGGACAATGATCTGATTGATAATCTCAGAAATGCTATTAATGAGATTTTAAAGCAATAATTTCAGGAGTTATTTCAGAATAAAATTATAAGTTATTGTGCCTTTCTGGACAACAGGAGCAGAAGGTTTGGCCTCAAATCTTGCCTGCAGAGCTGCCTCCTTTGCCACTCTCAGGAGGTATTCATCAAGCGTAGTTGATCCTTTTGAACCAGGAATAGCCTGTATCACTTTTCCTGCCCTGTCAACACTCACCTCAACAACAACTCTTCCTTCGCCCTGATAGTCATATTTAGGTGTGGGTAGTTTCTGGAAACCCCGTCCCTGGAGGTCATATGATATCCCGTTGTTGCCCGTACCTCCACCATCACCACGTACATTTGAATCGACTGAACCGGTTGTAACTCCCTGGTTCCCCGGACCACCTGCAACACCTTCACTGGTAGAGTTGCTTCCAGCATTTTTGGAACCTGCAAGGGCATTTTTTGTACGGTTCATTATATCTTCCTGGCGCTTCTGTTCAGCCTCAATTCTTTTTCTTTCAATTTCTTCTGCTTCTTTTCTCTTTCTCTCATTTTCCAATGTCTCTCTTTTTATTCTTTCAGCCTCTTCAATCTCCTTTTTTTTCTTTTCAGCTTCAGGATTAACCTTTTTAACTTCAGGAGCCTCCTCATCATTCTGGGTAAGGAGAGGTTCATCCTCTGTCTTTATTGTCTCCGTTGCCGGAGGCGGAGTTGTAGCATCAATCTGACTGGCAACAGTGGATGGCTCTATCATTCCAATGCCTGTAAAATCAGTTCCAAAATTAACTTCGATACCCTCCTCAATTTCAGGAGGGGCAGGTAATGAAAAACTGACAAATACAAGCACCAGTAATAAAACAAGATGTATTATTATGGAACCGGCTAATCCTTTACCTTTCTCGGAAGGCAATTTCCGGATATCTCTATTTGGGAGATGTTGCAATTATCAGCTTGTAATTATTTTTTTGAGCAATGTTCAATACATTTACCACGTTTTCAAATGGAACACTTTTATCTGCATGCAGGGAGATATAGGTATCAGGTTTTTCTCCCAGTTTTTGTTTCAAAACTCCTTCAAGCTCATCGAGCGCAACTGGCTGCAGTTCAACATAATACTTCAGGTCGCTGGTAACTGATACGGTTGTCAGGGGTTTAGCTGATGTCTGGTTACTGCCTTTAGGCAGCAGCAGCTTAAGAGCTGAAGGGTGAACGAGAGTAGATGTAAGCATGAAAAAAATAAGGAGATTAAATACCACATCGGTCATCCCTACAGTACTAAAGTTTAAGTTTATCTTATTTCTCTGGGTGAGTGCCATTTACTTTGAAGATTTAACAGGTTCATTCAAAATATCCATAAACTCTGTAAGCGTTGCTTCCAGATTAAAAACCACTCTTTCCACTCTTACCACAAGAGTATTGTAAGCAAAGTAGCCTAGAATTCCAACAGTAAGACCTGCGACAGTTGTTATCAGCGCAGTATAGATACCTCCCGACATCATTGATACTTCGACATTGTTCCCAGCCTGTGACATAGTATAAAAGGATTGTACCATACCTATCACTGTTCCAAGGAATCCAAGCATTGGTTCAGCTCCGGTTATTGTAGCCAGCGTGGGGAACCCTTTTTCAAGTTTTGAAATCTCAAGCTTACCTACATTCTCAATTGCAGTACTGATGTCCTGAAGTGGTCTTCCAAGGCGGTTTATTCCTTTTTCGACCATTCTGGCAGACGGACTGTCGGTAGACCTGCAGAGAGCTAGAGCTGCATCTATCTTTCCGTCGTGAATATAGTCTTTGATCCTGTTCATAAAATTGGTATCTTCTTTTGTAGCCTGCCTGATTACGTAATATCTTTCAATGAATATGTATGCGGCCACAAATGACAGAAGTATAATAGGGATCATTATCCATCCGCCTTTAACCATGAGATCCCAGAGAGATAATTCAATCTCTGCAGTACCTTCCACGGGAACCTGCGTGCCTTGAAAAAAAAGTTGTATCAATGCCATAAAGTTTTAAATTTTAATTATTTATGCGTTCGTCCTGATGTAATTTCAAATACATTTAAGTGCGAAGCTATTAAAAAACGTAATTAATGCCTGTTCTATTATCCATATTTAATAACAAACCTATATTATTTATTAACCAGGGTTTCCATTTACAGGATTTTACGATCATTTATCTTTCTCATCTTTTATATTTACCTCTTCCTCTTTCTTAATTTCTGACTTTTCCTTTTTTGAGAAGAGATCAGAGATTTTGTCAAATTCCTGCCTGAAGAAAACCCCAACGCCCTGTGTATATGGTTCTGTTTTTCCTGTATAGGGGTTGTTGTACCTGTTAAATACTTTTAATCGGATTCTGTCCGTTAATTTAACTTCAGCATCGAAATCACCTGTTATTTGATTGGTATTAGGATCAGCGTTGGAACCCCTAACGTCAAAATTCCCATTGATAATAACCTTGTCATTCAATATCTGTTTTGAAAGTGCAACTTCGAGCTGATCTGAATTGATTTCACTGTTCCCCACTCCAGGACGGTATACAACTCCAATATCGAAGTCACTGCTTATTTTGGATAGCATATTGCTAAGCTGGCTGGAGAGCATTTCTGATGTTGTTACTGCCGCGGCTGTGCCTGCAGTACCTGAGCTGGGGGGTGGTCCTGAAGTCATCGCAGGGTCAGGATAGAAGCTGTTCATTACGAGAAGGTAAAGGAACTGACGGCTCATTTGTTCCTCTGTGACAATAGCATTTCTGACAATTGTCCTGGTTTTCTCATCGGCAGTTGGAAGATAGACGTCAAATCTGATAAAAGGGTTGAACAGCTTTCCAGTAAGGTTTATCTGACATTCAACAGGTACTCTCTCATTCGACGCCATGTCCGGAGGCATTATATCAGCAAGTGATGCTCTCAATTTATATATAGCTTTGAGATCAATTTCTGCATCGTATATGTCTCCGTTAAACATTATTTTTCCACCGTTTTCAACTGAAAATGGCTTGTTTAATATATTCTGTAATGTGAAGAGATAATCACCATTATCAATAATATAATCACCAGTTATCCGGAATTCCCCTTTTTTATTAAGGCTAATGTTGAGATCTCCTGATCCGGTAGCTTTCATAACATCTCCAACAGTCATATCAAAAATAAGTTGAACTTCGGCAGCAGGGGTAACCTCAAGATCCATATTGATATCAAAACCGGTGGTTTTTACAGGTGCAGGAATAAGCTTTCTCGATGAAGTAGGATCAGCTGATGTGTCAATTGCTGTGTCGTCGAAAGTGATAAATGAAACATCTGAAACCGAAAGTGAAGTATTAAGTGGAACATAAAATCTTGTATTGCGACCGCTTCTTGCGGAGATATCAAATTCCACTGAGCCATTTTTAGTGCTTTTTATAGTTGTAACACCTGTAGCAAAAGCAGTTCCATAAAAAAGTTCATTGTCCTTTGGTTTGGTGTTAAGCACCATGCAATCATTTACGTTGATTGTGACATTTGATTCGAAATTCTTAAAATTCTTATGTGATACCAATCCGGATAGAGTCGCCAGATTACCCTTTTCATCACTAATCCTGATATTATTGAAATTAATACCTTTTCTGTCAAACCTGACTGAGTCATTCAGCTTATATTTTGTTTGGAGATAATCAATTTTCAATGACGAGTTCTCTGCAAACAATGCACCTGTAAGAACTATAGACCCTGGCTGCCCGACAAGGTTTACTTTACCTGTAGCTGTTCCGGATATATCTGAGGCAAAGGCTTTCAGAAGCTTATTTAGAGGTTTTATAGAAAGTTTTGTTGTAATGCCTGTCAGATCTAATTTCCTTGAAGGTGGGTCATAGAATCCTGTAATATCAATCATTTTCTTCCCTTCCATATTATTTTTTGCATTGATATTGATAACTTTACTGTTTATATCAAGTGCAGAGCTTATATCAAGGATTCCATACTCTGTCCCCAGTACTCCGAAATTTTCAACTGACAGGTTTCCAACAAGCTGCAATTCTTTGTATAGGTTAGAAATGAAAATGTTCCCATTTAGCTGTCCCTTGAATTCAGGAGAAAAGGCCTCTTTAGGTTTGTTCTTATTCCTGATAATTAAGTAATTAAGTGGTGTGATATCTATCCCTTTTAATCCAATTTTCAGAGTATCAGTAGGATTTTTTGAAACGGATCCGTTTATGCTGTAGAAGTAGTCATCAGTTCCAACCATGAACTTGTTGATCCTGACCGCATTTGAGTCTACAATAATTGTAGATCTTTTAACATTCCACCGATTGTTTTTTGAATAAAAATCTGAGGAGTCTATTACTATATTCAGTATAGCATTCTTTTGACTTGAGTCTTTTTTCGCAAAATTTCCCCTGGCATTAAAACTTCCTTTATTTTCTGAATTTTTTAAACCGCCCCAGTTCATAGCATAAACAAAATTGTCATACAAAGAACTGAAATCTATCTTGAAATTTTCAAGTTTAGACTGGCGGAGGAGCTCAAGAGAACTGCTCTGGATACCCAGACCAAGTTCATTACCTTTTATCCCAGAAGTGAGCACAAAATCATTGAATATATTATTGTAAACCGAGAGCTTTTTAGAATTACAGTAAATCCTTAATAAACTATCAGGATATATATCCCCTTCAATAAAACTGTTTTCAGAAATCAAGAAGCCGGTATGTAGAAAATTATTTATCTCATCTGAATTTTTAAATTTTATTTTAAATGAGAAATTGTTTCCTTTTATATCCTTTTCCTTCACATCTGCCGGAAACATCATAGGCATAATTCGCGACAGGAGATACCTGGTAAGGTTTCCAAATTCACTGAAATTGTGAGGACCAGTTATTTCGGCATCTACAAAGTCACTTCTCAGACTAAAAACTGGTTTGTCTTCAGACAGATAGGTTTTTACAGAAAAGTCATACAATTCGAGACTGTTACCATATCTGATAAAATTAGAGTTCAGTAGTCTGATCTCCCCGTCGAGATTATCAATAGTATTACCACTGAAGTTTGAAGTCAGGAGAAGCGTTGCTGAGGATGTGGTATCTGATTTTTCCAGATTGAGATTATAAAGATTTGCATTGGCGATATTGAGAGTAAAATCAAATTCTGGTAACTTATTTTCAAAGTTGAAAAGGCCCAGAAAATCCATTTTAACATTATTGTCAGTAATTTTAATACTTCCGTCCCAAGCTCTTTCCGTAAACAATCCCTCCAGGGAAATATCTCTGTAAGTATATTCTTTGAATTGCAGGCTGTCAATATTTCCAGTCAGATCCAAATTAAATTTCTTCATCGAACTGGCATAACCGTCAATATTTGTCCTGAAACTCATGTTTCCCAGAAGATTTCTTTTGCCTGATATTTCTCCCAGATTTATCGCATTTCCGTTCATCAGGCCTTTTATCCTGTAACTTTTTCTGGTTTCCGGCCTCATTGAAAGGTCGGTTGTAATTGTTCCAAAATCTGATCTGAAATGGCCGTATGTCACAAAGTCGGTAATGAATCCGGTGAAACTACCGTCAAATGAAATATTCCCCAGTTTAAGTAATAAATCAGGAAGTTCAAGTTTATTGTTTTCAGAAATAGTTATTTTCTCGAGGTCCTTTGCATTGGTGATCAGGTTATTTATGCCAAGATAAATAAATGAGTTATTAATATCAGGGAGCCCTGAGATATCAAAATCACAATCGAGGAGGGAGTAATCCCTGAAAGAGATCAGAATATTCCTTCCACGCAGTTCTGATATTGTTCCTGATACCCTGCCGGAGAGAAAGACTGACTCATTTATTTTTTTGAATACCGGCATAAAGTATTGCAGATCTGTGGTACTGATGAGGGATTTCTCCAAGCGAGTGGAAATTCTGACCTTTTCAGTAAAATTGCTGAATGAACCTGTGGAATCAGTCAGTAAAGTCAGATTATCGATATTTAAAATACTGCTTGCACTGGTAATAAATGCTTTGTTGAAGATTATACTGCCCTTCGAAATATTAAGTGTACTGCTGAGTTTTTTTACCTTGAATCCTGTTGATTCATCAAAACGCAGATTATGGATTGAGAATGATGCTGTATCATCTTCTATTCTCAGCATATCAAGGGATCCGTTAATTGAACTAAGGCAAAGATTATTGAAATTGAAATCACTTTTTCCTTGTTTGCCCCTTCTATCAGTAAGGGAAAATCTGGCATCATGAAAATCTATCAGATCCACTGAAATTCTGCTCTTTTTTCTATTTTGCATATCCGGGCTTCTTTTCAGTTTATCAAGATACCATCGGAGGTTCATGAGTCCGGTTGAATCAGTTATCAATGCAAATACCGGTTTGATAAGATAAATCTTTCCCAGTTTTACAGAATTCTCTCTCAGATAATAATTCCTTATTCCGGCTATTGTTTTCTCAACGTATATAAGAGTATCATTATTCTGGTCTTTAATTAGTAAATCATTTATTATAAGTCTGTTGAAGAATTTGTATTCGATTGATCCTATCTGGATGGTTGATTTGAAATCTTTTGAAATTCTATCAGAAACCTTATGTATAATAAAGGTCTGTACCACAGGTGCCTGTAATAGCAAAAAGATGGTCAGTAAGAGTATGGCCAACACTCCCGATACAAAAACAAAATACTTAAGAGCTTTTTTTATACTTTTGGCCATTGATCACTGTAATATTTCAGATATCAAAATAACCTAAAATATACCGAAAAACAAAGTAAGGATGGCAGTTACAATTCTAGCTATAGAATCTTCATGTGATGATACATCAGTGGCAGTAATCAGAGACGGATATGTTCTTTCAAACCTTATTGCAAACCAGGATGTACATAAATCTTATGGGGGAGTTGTCCCTGAACTGGCCTCAAGAGCCCATCAGGCCAATATTGTACCTGTAACCCAGCAGGCTTTAATTCGGGCAGGTATTAAAATTTCAGAGATAGATGCGGTAGCCTTTACCAGGGGACCAGGTTTGCTTGGATCATTGCTTGTGGGCACTTCCTTTGCAAAAGGGTTTGCTATAGCCAGAAAAATACCGCTGATAGAAGTTAATCATCTTCAAGCCCATATTATGGCTCATTTTATTCTTGAAAATAACAGGGAAAACAGGATTCCGTCTTTTCCTTTTCTTTGTTTACTTGTGTCGGGAGGTCATACAAGGATAATAATAATGAAGAATCATTATGAAATGGAGATGATAGGAAATACAATTGATGATGCTGCCGGCGAAGCCTTTGACAAATGCGGTAAAGTAATGGGTTTTGAATATCCGGCCGGACCGATGATTGACAAACTTGCAATGGAAGGAAATGACAGGGCTTTTAAGTTTGCAAAACCTGTTATTAAAGGTCTGGATTTCAGTTTCAGCGGATTAAAAACAAGTTTTCTCTATTTTCTCAGGGACAGGATTAAAGAAGACCCGGATTTTGTTGAGAAAAATAAAGCAGACATATGCGCTTCTCTTCAAAGTACTATTATCAGCATACTTATCAGTAAAACTGTAAAAGCATCACTGGAAACAGGTATTAGTGAAATAGGTATTGCCGGAGGCGTATCTGCCAATTCAGGATTAAGAAACAGTATGAAAGAAGAAGCGGGCAGGAGGAAATGGAATCTATTCGTTCCTGAATTCAGATATACAACTGATAATGCTGCTATGATTGGAATTACAGGATATTATAAATATATCAGGGGTGAGTTTTCAGGACATGAAGTGATTCCGCTGGCCAGATATTAATTTTTCCTTAGCTGTGTTCATGTACTCATTAACGATAAATTCTATAGGTTTTATCATATTTATTATTATTTTCGTAACAAAAGATATCAGATGCAGGAGCTGAAGATTTCTCCGACTAAGAATACACCTGAGATATTGTTAAGTCCTGATGGGATCATCAGATTCAGGGGGCGCTCAATTCATGAGAATGTCACTGAATTTTTTGCACCTATAGAGGACTGGGTAACTCAATATATCATTAATCCTGCAAATGTGACGCGTGTGGATATGAATCTGGAATACTGTAACAGTGCAAGTGCAAAGGTTCTGATCCATGTGATGCAGAAAATAACTTATGTGAGTTTGAAAAACAAAAAATTCATCATCAACTGGTACTATGAGGACGGTGATGATGATATACTTGAACGGGGTGAATATTTTGCCGCAATTCTCGATGTGCCATTTAATTTCATCAAGATAAGCTGATTTATCATTCTGCCAGTTTCCGGATTTTTTCACGTCCTGATCCTATAATCCATATCTTGTTACTGTATACATCTACCCTGGCAAAGCTGTTCTGGTTTTCGGTTTCAACCATACCCTTGAATGTAACAAAATGTGTCTTATTTATTTTTCCGTAATTTCCTGCATGGTTATGACCATTAAACCATGCTAAACAATTGTTATATTTTTCCATTACTGACAGAACATCTTTGTAATTAAGCAGGTTATGAATATTCTCAGGGAAAACCGGAAAATGACAAATGAGAATTACCTTACTGTTTTTCAGGGAGGCTTTATTAATCTGTTTATCAAGCCATATAAGTTGCTTTTTACTTACAGCACCATTCCATTCCACTGCATTTTGTTCACCTCTTTTTTTAATGGAATCGAGAAGAGTCTCGGCCTCTTTTATGTTTGATTTGTTTTTGTTGCTGTAAGTGCTTATTTCATTCCCGTTAATAAAGATAAACCTGAAGTTCTTATGAGTAATTGCAAAATAACCAGGTTTTTGGATGTAAACTTCAGGGAGTTTTTCTATATATGCTGGATCAACTGAATAATCATGATTTCCAGACACATGATAAAATTTCAAACCGGACGAATCCATAATATTAAGTAGAGGATTATAAGATCTTATGTCCTGATCTATTAGATCGCCAAGTGTAATAACGAAATCAACCGAATCTTGTTTGAAAGCAGAGATGGCCTCTCTTAACTTAGTGATCGATGATCTGTAATAACGTGTCCCTGCAGGCTCTTTATCAGCATATTGAACATCAGCAATTATCCCAAAGGAAAAAAGAGGTTCCTCGTTCTGCCCGCTATTAGCAAATTCCTCAGAATCTTTGTCTAACGACATTTTTATTAATAGGATAGAGATGAATAGCAAACCTGAAATAAACCTCATTTATCGATTTTTATATGCAATGTAATTATATTTTGGTCTATTCAATAATTATTGAGAAGATGGTGATTTTCTCTTTCTTTTTCTTTTTCTTGATTCGGCAATATAGTTTCTAAGGTATGTGACCGATACAATAAAAAATACAATACCTAGGAGCAGAAGCATAACAAATGCAAAAACTGAAGGTTTTTCCAAACCCGGAATAGGGTGATGAAGTCTGTAGAAATAACCAATAATTGTGTAAACAATGACCATTACTGAAATGATAAAACCATATATTATGGCTGTCCCATCAAATATCCTGGTCGTCTTGTAAAACTTTGTATTTCTGAAAGTTGAATATGGAGCTCTGGCATATGCACTGGCCCTTTTTCTGGACCGGTTCTGCCTGTATTTTCGCCACTCCTCCATCGCATGGAAATAGGCCTCCTCATCAGATTGGATTTTCTCATGGTAGGATATAAGGAAATCATATGCTTCAGTTATTAAAATAAAAAGATCCTTGGCATCATCTCCATGATTTATATCCGGATGGAACTGCCGGGCCTTTTTTCTGTAAGCCTTCTTGATCTCTTCAACTGACGCTTCAGGAGATAATCCGAGAACACGATAATAATCATTAAGTGTCATATTTTCCAATGCCGGGGAAACATAACACAATTAACAAATTATTTCCGAAGTAACAGATGAAATCTGACTTTTATTTTCCCTGTCTATCAGGAATAATTAGTATTTATTTACAAGAATCTTGGAAGTAAAAAAGTCTGTGCATGACTTCCAATACTTTAGTAGCTTATTTTTAAGAATACTTTTAAAGAGAGTTCAGATAAGTCGCGCTATCCTTGAAAGTAGCAGGACTCATTTCAATAAAAATATTCTTAACTCCTCCGGTCTTTAAAGCAGCGAAAAACTCTTTCCAGTCAACAATACCTTGACCGATTGGAGCCTCTTTCTTTGTTTGATCCGACCAGTCTGCCAGATGTGCTGAAATGAATCTTCCCGGATATTTTTTGAAATAATCTGCAGCTTTGTATCCTATGCTTATTACAGCAACCTGGAATTGCATTTTGACATAGTCCGGATCAAAAACTTTCATAAGTTCTTCATATATAAGTTTATCCCCGATCATGGCAAATTCCATATGGTGGTTGTGAAATCCCATTGGGATCCCGGCTTTCTTAGATTTTTCCCCAATCTTATTTAATTCATCTGCTGCCTTTCTCCAGTCATCAAGAGTTGCATCTTTAGGGAGCCAGAAGCTGGATAAAATCATCTGTTTTTGTCCTGATTCCAGTGCAAAATCTATCCTTTCCTGAAGGTTATCCCTGAGCTCTGCCGTAACATAATGAGAACTTTCACAAATAAGTCCGGCATCATTAATTATTTTTTTCATTTCCTTGGGCTTCAGCTTCATAAGAGGTCCAAATCCTGATGATTCATATCCTGGAGGTGAACACATTTCCATGCTTCTGTAACCCAGATCGTACATCATTTTCAATGTGCCAGGGAAGTCACTAACAAGCTTGTCCTTAATGGTCCAAACCTGGAAACCAACCGGCATGTTGACGGTTTTCATAAATGTATCTGAATCTAGGCTTACAGGAAACCGGGATGCGATCATTGCTGCTCCGAAACCTGCTGCACTTTTGCCGAAAAAATCCCTTCTGGTAATTTTTTTCATCATAATATAATTTTCTTAAAGTTTTATAATAATTAAGAAGCAAACTATCTGTAAGATTTGAATGCGCCTTCACTGAAGCTGTTAACACCGTCATCTGTTCCTATCCAAACGACACCTTTACTATCTGTAACTATGCATAGTATATTATTACTATTCAATCCGTTATCTTTTGTATAGTTCGTGAAGCCTTTGCCATCAAAAACAGATATTCCACCCAGGGTACCAAACCAGACGTTTCCTTTCTGATCAGCGCCGATAGCCTGAACGCTGTCATTAATAAGGCCCTCTTCTTTTGTATATACAACCCAGTTCTCAAGCGTATTAATACCGGTATGTAAGGCAACTCCCATATCTGTACCGAACCATTTTGCACCATTTTTCCCAATAAATACACTTAAAACATTGTCCGATGGGATTATTATGGGACCCCACTGGGAATAGACGGAAGCACCAGATATACCGTCGACTTCATTTTTGAAAATCCTTGCAACCCCGGCACCTTTAGTGCCGACATAAAGTGAATCGCCGGCCGGATTTGTTGCCATCGCTGTTATTGGGTACTCTTCGAATATAACTGAGGGATAAAGATCTTCATAATCGCTTTCAAGCCATTTGTTTTTATAAAAAGCTGCCACTCCTTTTGCTGTACCGACCCATTTGACATTGTTTTTCCCCACTACAACCTTAATAACATTGTTGCTCATAATTGCTGCGTTATCGGTAGTGTATATTGTTGACGGACTGTCTTTTTCAGCAGGGGATTTGAGTGAGGTTATGCCACTTCCGGTTGCTATCCAGAAACCGGTTCCTTCAATGCTGTAATCAAAGGCAATGTCTTTCAGATCTTTTCCCTGCATTTTACCATTATGAAGGCTCCATCTCTGTCCATCGTAACTTACAATTCCAAGTTCAGTAAGGAACCAGATATTATCTTTATTATCTACAGTAGCTGAATAATATTTCCTGGCAGGTATTCCAATATCATTTGAATTGCCATTAATAAAAATAAATATTAGTGCAAGAGAAGTTAAAAGAATTCTTTTTGTTGTAAGAATATTTTTCATTGTAAGAAGATTTATTATTAGTAAAAATAGAAAAAAAGTGCTGTATTATCATTTGCTTCGGTTCCAATTTATTTAATCCTATCAAAGATTGTACAATATTTAACAAATATTATGACAGGAGGGTTTACTAAATTCTTAAATTTACCCTCATATGCCATTTAACGGAGCAATAATTGAACCATAATATATTCTTAATGCTAACTTAATATGAAACAGAACGAAAATCATAATCTGAATATTCTGGCGTTTGGCATAGCCTTTCTTATGTTGTTTTTTTTAAAAGGAATAACTATTTCTGCGGAAGCACAGAGTATCGATATTCTTCTGAAGGGGGGGCATGTAATTGATCCCAAGAATAATATCGATGAAAAGATGGACATAGCTATTTCAGATGGAATAGTAAAGCAGGTAGCAAAGGATATTCCGGTTAAAAATGTAAGAAGAGTGGTCGATGTTACAGGAATGTATGTAACTCCAGGACTTATTGACATGCATGTACACGCGTTCCAGGGGAATGATCCGGAATCATATATTGCTAATGGATGGGATGCACTTCCACCTGATGGTTTTACATTCAGAGCCGGAGTAACGACTGTTGTTGATGCAGGATCAGCAGGATGGCGCAATTTCAGAACATTCAAGAAGCAAACAATTGACAGATCGAAAACCAGGGTACTCGCCTTTCTTAATATAGTAGGAGTAGGAATGCTGGGAAGATTTGAGGAGCAGGATATAAATGATATGAATCAGGAGATGGCTGCTTACATGATAACCCGGTTATACCCCGATATTCTGGTAGGTGTTAAATCAGCGCATTACTGGGGCCCTGATTTTACGCAGGTCGATCAGGCTGTAAAGGCAGGCACAATTGCAAATGTTCCGGTCATGGTCGATCTTGGTGAACATCACCCGCCGCTCCCAATTGAAGAGCTTTTTATGAAACATCTCCGACCTGGTGATATCTGGACACATACATATGCTAATGCTCCAAAGGACAGGGAAGTCCCTGTTGATGAAAACGGAAAAGTCAAACCATTCATTTTTGAGGCTCAGAAAAGGGGCATAATATTCGATGTCGGTCATGGAGGCGGTGCCTTTCATTTTGCCCAGGCAATACCTTCAATACAACAGGGATTTATTGCCGATGTTATAAGCTCAGATCTTCATACAGGTAGCATGAATGGAGGGATGAAGGATATGACTAACCTGCTTTCAAAATTCATGGCAATGGGATTGTCTGTACAGGATGTAATACTTCGTGCAACCTGGATTCCTGCCAAAGTAATCAAAAGACCGGAACTTGGAAACCTGAGTGTTGGAGCAGTTGCTGATGTGGCAGTTTTCAGTCTTCGTAAAGGTGAATTTGGATATACTGATGTAAGAGCGAAAAGGCTTAGCGGTACACAGAAACTTGAAGCTGAATTGACACTGAGGGAAGGCAGGGTTGTTTGGGACCTGAATGGCATCGCTTCACAGATGTGGAATGCTAAACCATGACTAGTTTATGTTTTCTATATTAAAAACAAAATGTTATGATAATAGATTTGTTTTCAGGTAGATATTTAAGATCAATAATGCTTCTGCTGGTATTATCAATCGGAATCTCAGCCGCCGGACAGGAAATTGATATCCTGATAAAGAATGGTCATGTGATAGATCCAGGGAATAATATTGATGAGCAAATGGATGTTGCAATATCAGGAGGAAAAATCCTGAAAGTTGCCAAAGGTATTTCTTCTGCTGGAGCAAAGAGAACCATAGATGCTAAAGGGATGTATGTAACTCCCGGATTTATTGATCCTCATACACATGTATTTGTAGGAAGCAACCAGGGTTTTGCTGATGGTTTCTCCTGTGTATCACCTGATGACATTACACTTAAGTCAGGTATAACAACTGTTGTGGATGCCGGCACATCAGGATGGAGAAACTTTCCTCTTCTCAAAAAAAATGTTATTGATCGTTCAGTTACACGCGTTCTGGTTTTTCTTAACATAGCAGGAGGAGGAATGACAGGATTTCCCAGTGAGGAGGATATGAATGATATGGATGCGAGGATGACTTCACTTGTAATTAAACAGTCCCCTGAAATTATTGTAGGAGTTAAACTGGGCCATTTCAGGGGAAAGGAGTGGACTCCTTTCGAAAGGTCTATGGAAGCCTGTGAAATTGCGAATGTACCCTTCTTTCTTGAATGTCACCTGCCTGAGTATCCTTTGGATGAGCTTCTTAAGCGCATGCGACCAGGAGATATCTTTTCCCATACATATTGTACAGCTTCTGACAGAGAGTGCATCCTGGATGAGAGTGGAAAACTTAAGAATTCTGTTATAGAAGCAAAGAAAAAAGGGGTGCTTTTTGATGTCGGCCATGGTGGCGGGATGTTTCATTTTGATGTTGCTATCCCTGCACTTAAACAGGGTCTTGTACCAAATTCTTTCGGGTCTGATCTTCATCGTTCAAGTATGAATTCAGGTATGAAGAATATGCTTGAAACCATGTCAAAATTTCTGAATTTGGGAATGAGCCTAAAGGATGTAATTAATTCAGCTACATGGAGCCCTGCAAGTGCTATTAAGAGGGCTGACCTGGGAAATCTTGGACCAGGAGCAGAAGCTGATATAGCAATTATTAGTGTTAGGAAAGGTACTTTTGGATTTATCGATACCAAAAACACCAGATTAACAGGCGACCGCAGGCTGGAGGCTGAGATGACTATCAAAGCCGGCAGGGTAGTCTGGGATATGAACGGATTGGGCGCAAAAAGCCTGGCAGTAAAATAGAAAAGCGATTGTCAGGTAATTAAATTAGTTGTAAATGAAAACAGTAAGGAGAGACGCAATAAGAAAAGTATTCACAGCATTAGCTGGTTTTGCGGGATTCGGTATAGCCGCTTCTGCAGGCGAGGGATATGATGCCGGAAAAGCGGTACCAGAATTAACAGATTACCAGGATATCCCAATGTTTTCAGGATATACCAGGCTTGGAAATCTTGTATTTGTATCAGGACGAGGAGATCGCCTTGACGGTGACATAAAAGTACATACTGATAATGTTCTGAAAGTTATTGAAGGAGAACTTAAGAAAGCAGGTTCTTCGATGGAAAAGGTTCTTAAGGTAAGCGTTTATCTCAATGATATGAAGGACTTTCAGGGGATGAATGAGGTCTACAGTGGAAGATTTGGAAAGAACCCACCTGTGCGAACCACAGTAGCTGTTCCGGGAGGTTTACCACCCGCTGACGCCTATATCCAGATGGATTGCATAGCATATGTTTAATTGACTAAAATACAGATATTTAAATAATCATAACCTAATCTATTTATCATGGAACGAAGAGATATTATAAAGAGTTTGTCTATTTTGCCATTCGCAGGCAGTGTACTTCCATTGGAGGCAATATTGTCTTCTGCCAGGGGACCTCTCGCACCTGGTCAGAATATCTACCAGTCGATTGGCGTTGATCCGGTAATTAACTGTGTCGGAACCTATACAATTATCGGAGGTTCAGTCGAAAGGCCTGAAGTTGTAACTGCCATGCATGATGCTGCGGGTTATTTCATACAATATGATGAGCTTGCATTTGGTATTGGAAGGAGACTTGCTGATATAACAGGTGCTGAATGGGGTATGGTTTCAGCTGGTTGTGCCGCCGGAATGAAGCATGTTACAGCTGCTTGTGTTACAGGTGGTAATCCTGAAAAACTGGTTAGGATACCTGATCTGACAGGATTTGACAAAACTGAGGTTGTTATTCCCAGAAGATCGAGGAATGCCTATGATCATGCAATAAGGAATATTGGTGTTAAAGTTATAACAATAGATACACCAGAAGAGCTTGAGAAATCTCTCAACAACAGGACGGCAATGATTTATATGATGGCTAATAATGATGTAGCTGCAGACCAGCCTTTCTCTCTTGAATCAATTGCAAGGATGGCAAAACCTTTCAATATTCCTATCCTGGTTGATGCTGCAGCCGAAGATTTGACTTTCCCGAATGTTCATCTCCAGAGGGGAGCTACTGTAGTTGCTTACAGTGGTGGTAAGGCTATATGTGGCCCGCAATGCGCTGGTCTGTTACTTGGTAAAAAAGATATCCTTATGTCAGCATGGCAGGCCAGCTCGCCTCATCATGGTCCAGGACGCGACAATAAGGTTGGCAAGGAAGAAATGATGGGAATGCTTGCTGCAGTTGAAGCCTGGATAAAAAGGGACCACGTGGAAAAGATGAAGACATGGCATACCTATCTTGAAAATATTTCAAAAAGATTATCATCTGTTAAAGATGTGACCTGTACTATTCGCGAACCACGAGGTCTTTCAAATCATAGTCCCTCACTTATTATTTCATGGGACCCTGATCAACTTAATATTAATGGAATGGATGTTGCTGAAGAACTGGCTACCAAACAACCAAGGATTGCTGTGCACAACACCTATCTAGATGACTCGGGAAAAACATCAGTAAATTTATCTTCAGGTCAGATGCAGCCAGGAAATGATAAGATTGTCGGTGACAGAATTTATGAGATCCTTTCAAGGAAGAACCAGAAGCCAAAAGTGATGGCTGCGCCGGCTGCGAATCTTGCAGGACGATGGGATGTAGATATTGAATTCTACAGCAGCAAAAGTCAGCATACTTTCTTTATTGAGCAGGATGGAAACTGGATAAAGGGATCGCATAAAAGTGATTTTTCAATGAGGGAGATGTATGGTATAATTGAAGGAGACCAGATTAAATTAAGCAGTAGTGAAAGACAGTTAGCTGATAATGTACCATTTATATTCTATGGTACTGCCTCAGCTGACAAGATGGAAGGGCAGATCTATATGGGCGAATATATAGCAGCAAAATTTACTGCAATACGCCATGAACATCGTCTTAATAACAGGCCTATAAGGATTCCCAAGGGACAACCTCTTGCAACCTGAAAAGCCGGATAATTAATTGATATTTAATATTTTGTATTAGTGGTGCCTGTAATTTTCACCAGGTACCACTTTTTTAATTGATCTGGTTGCAGGTAGCAACTAACTGATTTAACAATATTTAAAACTTTGGCAAACATTTTGAATTCTTATTTGTTTACTTTTATAGCTGAAAGACTTTACCCTTATAGCATATGAAAAGACGTGATTTTATAAAGGTTTCCTCTGCAGCAGGTATTGCTGGCCTGGTAGGAAAGGGATATGATGGATATGCATCTCCTTTCGATGCAAAAGCAGATGGTTTTGATCTTCATCCATTCATCAAGGAACATCCTGAAGCGGTTTTTATAAATCTTACTTCTGTCAAAGAAAAGACAGATTCAAAGGCTATATATGATGCCTCTTTCAAATTATCTTCTGAAATGTTTGTTAAGACCGGCAGAGGTAAGGGTTATCCAAATTCTACTAAAATAACCTGTAAACCAAACTGGACAAGCAGCAGGATCGACAAGAATGACCCTACTGCCAATATGGGTATTACTACAGATAATAACTTTATTGAAGGTTTTCTAAATGGTGTGAAGGTTAAGGGACCTCAGGAATTTTATCTAAGGGAGTGTGCAACTCCTAACTCCTGGGCCACTAATGGTTATACTGGAATGTGCGAAAGGAATAATTTTAACCTTAAAAACCTTTCAACCAAAGATTACTGGGAACTGGGTGATGAAATTATCTTCAAGAAGATTGACGGGGTTGTTTTTAAGGAAGCAGGGTATATGGCACCCATGAATGCTCCTGATACATTCCTGATTAATATAGCTAAATTCAAGTCGCACCAGATGGGTATTACTGCCTCCATTAAGAATCTTCAGGGCATAACCGGGCGAAAGTTCTATCAGTTCTGTGGAGGTCATTTTGATATCTTCAAATCATACGATAAGCATTATCACCAGTTTTTTCAGCCAGATTATATGGCTCATATTGCAGAGCTGCACAAAAAGCATGTTGCTGCCGGAATACCCAGATGGGATACTGTTATGGACAGACCTCCATATGGAGGCGGTCTGTTTATGGAGCAGTGGGTACAGAGAATGCTCGATTCATTCAGCGTAACACCCACAGGCATTAATATTGTAGAAGGTGTATACGGCCGTGACGGGGATGGTTTTGCAGGCGGACCTCATGATGGAAGGGCCAAAGACTTTATGAGCAATAATATCATCTTCGGGAAGGATCCTTTCCGCGTGGATATAATAACACACTGGCTTGCAGGACATGAGCCGGGTAATTTTGGTCTCTTCCATATAGGGATTGAAAGAGGTCTCTCAAATGTTCTTGATCCAGCTGATATCCCTGTTTATCTGTGGGAAGATGGAAAGGCAAAGAAAGTGAATCTTGATTCATTAAAAAGGACTCCTCTTGTGACATATTACCTCAGAAGAAATACAAACGGACAAAATGAAGACAAATACCATATATGCGACGAACCGTTTGATTATAATGCATGGAAGAGCGGAACCATTGCAAGGGTTGATACACCATCAATAAAGGCTCTTGGTACTGATTCAAACGAAAAGATAGTTATGGAGGTTTCTGTTCCTGAGAAAGGTGATGTTTATGTTGATATACTTAACCGTCAGGGAGAGCTTGTTTGGAGAATGCACGCTGATGATCTTGAACCAGGTACTCACCAGTTAGTATGGGATGGTTTCTCATCTCCGGGTTTGTACAATACTTATGTTAAAGGTATGGGATGGGATGCTGAGAGTGAAATGGTTATTTATACTTAAGAATGAGACGACGCGATTTTATAAAAGTATCATCAGCAGCAGGAGTATTAGGAATGGTTGGATCGCGATTTAACGCGTCGGCCAATCCTTTTAACGATTCATCAGATGGTTTTGATCTGCATCCTTTTATAAAGGAGCATCCTGAAGCTGTCTTTATAAATCTTACTTCTGTAAAGGAGAAGACAGATAAATCTGCAATTTATAAGGCAGCATATAAACTTGCCGGGGAAATGTTTGTTAAGACATCCGGAGGCAAGGGATATTCAAACAGTACAAGAATCACCTGTAAACCTAACTGGACTTGCAGTACTGGCAGTAAGAAGGACCCTGATGCAAATATGGGCATAACGACCGATCTGAATTTTATAGAAGGTTACCTAAATGCAGTAAGGGATATCGGGCCACAGGATTTTTATCTTCGCGAATGTGCCTGCGCGTTTCTGTGGAAGACAAACGGATACCAGGAGATGGCTGACAGGAATAATTTCAACCTTAAGGATCTTTCTTCAAAAAACTATTGGGATCTTGGAGATGAGATAATATTTAAAAAGGTTGATGGTGTGGTTTTCAAGGAGGTAGGATTTATGGCTCCAATGACAGCTTCCGATACATTCCTGATAAATATTGCCAAGTTTAAAGCTCACCAGATGGGAATTACAGGAGCTATCAAAAACCTCCAGGGCATTACAGGAAAGACCTTTCATTCCTATTGCGGTGGCAGCGTCGATATATTTAAGACATATGATAAAAGATATCACCAGTTCTTTCAGCCTGATTATCTGGCAAGGATAGATGAGCTGCAGAAGAAACATGTTGAAGCTGGTTTCCCAAGATGGAATGAGAAAATGGACAGGCCGCCTTTCAATAGTGGATTCTGGATGGAGCAATGGGCGCAGAGAATGTGTGACTCATATAGTATTACTCCAACAGGGATAAGTATTGTTGAAGGTATTTATGGCCGTGATGGTGATGGATTCCAGGGTGGACCCCACGACGGAAGGGCAATGGATTTCATGAGCAACAATATAATATTCGGAAAAGATTCTTTCAGGGTGGATATTATAGCTCACTGGCTTGCAGGTCACGAACCCGGTAATTTCGGACTTTTCCATATTGGTATTGAAAGGGGGCTTTCAAATGTTCTGGACCCGTTTGATATTCCTGTTTATCTCTGGAATGATGGAAAAGCGAAAAAGGTTAAACTAGATACATTTAAAAGGACACCTTTGTTAACTTACTATCTGCCCAGGAATACCGGGGGAATGAATGAAGAAAAGTATCACATGGTTGATCAGCCATTCGATTATAATTCCTGGAAATCAGGTAAAATTGCAAGGGTAGAAGAACCTTCCATCAGGGCAATAGGCACAGATTCAAGAGATAAGGTAGTTATGGAAGTAAATGTTCCTGAAAAAGGCGATGTTTATGTTGACATTCTCAATCGTCATGGTGAAGTGGTATGGAGGATGCATGCTGATGATCTGGAACCGGGTATTCACCAGGTGGTTTGGGATGGATTTTCCCAGCCAGGACTATATAATATGTATGTTAAAGGTATGGGTTGGGATGCTGAACGAGAGATGGTTATCTACACATGATCATATAATGTTATGTAAAAAAAGGGGTTTTATTTAAACCCCTTTTTTTGTGGGTTGTATTATCCTGTCGCTTTCTGGAGGATTTCCCTGATTCTGTTTGCCACTATATCCACCTGGTCGGGGCGAAGCAGTACAACTCCAACACTAAGTGAGTTGCCTCGACCGCCTGCTATAATGCTGGGCGTTCCATCTTCAAGTGCTTTGGATACTTCCCGCGGAGTTATCTTAACCTTTGACTGATCCCAGCTTATCCTAAGGCTTGGGAATACGTTTGCCGGGCCTTTAGGAATTGTCGTTTCTGCTTTTATTGTCGGTACCTTTTCAATTTTTGATATTATAAAACTGATTCTGTCAAGCCATTCCTGCCACTCTTTTTTATGATCTTTTTCAAGATATAACTTCAGTGCAGCGTACATCCCGAAGATCTCTTCTTTATTTACCTTCATAGGACGGCCAATAGGGCTCTCATATGGACTGTTGTTAAGCTTTGCAGCCTCAATCAGATATTTTCTGCCGAACAGCAGCCCGGCACTCTGTGGTCCCATTATCATCTTTCCCCCTGAGAATGTCACCAGGTCAAATCCTATTTTCTGATACTTGAAAAGATTGTCAACAGGTGGAACATCAGCAGCTGCATCTATGAATGATGGTATTTTATGACGTTTACATATCTCAACAAACTCTTCGTGCTTGATCTTGTCAGCAGGTCCACCCCATGATTCAGCTCCATTGAAGAAAAGTGCCATTACAGTACTTTCATTGATCGATCTTTCCATATGCCCGGCATCTTCAACTTCAACAAGTCTGACACCAGTACTTCTGACAGCCTGATCAAAAATATACCTGTGGGTTTTCTGTATTATTACCTCACGGCGAGGTCCAGGTGGATCTGGTAAAGTTTTTATCAATTCAGGATCTGTACCGGTAATACATGCAGCAGTTCCTAGCACCAAAGCCCCAGCGGCTCCTGATGTTACCATAGCTGCCTCACAATTTAGCATTTCGGCAATTTTTGCACCTGCCTTGTCCTGAAGTTCGTACATATTTGCAAAATCATGGCATGTAGAATTGATTGCCTCAAGTACTTCAGGCATCATAAGTGAGCCGGAAAGGTAAGTCATGGTAGCTCCAGCATTTATTCTGGGTATCACTCCAAGTTCCTTGAAGAAATCTCTTTTGGGTGCAGTAGTTTTATCTTTAGTTTTTATAAATGATTCAATATCAGGTATGGTGCCCATTGCAACTCCTGCAACAGGCAATATTGAAAGGTTTTTAATTGCTTGTCTTCTTTTCATAATCATTGTATTTACTATTTGGATACTTCAGAAACTACCGGAAGTAAAATATGGCTCAGTGTAGTTCCTCCATGATATATAGTTTGCTTTGCAACCCTTGTTTTTGCACTGCTGCCAAGAGGTTCTCCGGTATTAGGATTCCTGTCAAACTGCGGGAAATTACTTGATGTTATATCTACCCTTATCCTGTGACCTGGCAAGAATGCATTTGCTGTCCCTGTCATTTCAATATCATATTCATACGTCTGGTTTGGGCTTAATAATTTCATTTTATCAAGTCCATTACGGAAACGAGCCCTCAGGATACCTTCAGAAATGGGCATTGCGTATCCATCAGGATAAGCATCAACCAGTTTTATCATCCAGTCAGTATCTGTACCGTCTGTGGCTGCATGAAGTTTTATTCGAACTGGTCCTGCAATAGTTATGGTTTCTTTAAGAAATTCGCTGGTATACACAAGCATATCTTCCCTTCTTTCCAGCGGTCTTTGATCACGGGGCCCGGCGAGTGTCGGTGTTCCACAACAGTTGTTACCTCCGGTTGTGGGTACTGGATTTAGAGGATCATAGAAATACGTATCAATTTCTGCTGATGGTCTTGTAAATGTCAGCATTCCGTCTCCTCTGACTGAGTTTGCCTTGCCCTTGCTGTCGAGGTATAATTCTTTATACTGGGTTCCCGGTATTGGCCAGTCAGTCTCGCTTCTCCACTTATTGACACCCATATAGAAGAGCTGAACAGGCTTCTCATTTTCAATTCCTGTCTTTATCCCTTTAAGGTAGTAATCATAAAAGCGCATATGAAACTGGAACATGTCAAGCTTTGCGTCAGGTGTGAAGTCAATTCCTCCGTATGATTGTGTTGGTCCATGGCCCCATGGCCCTATTATCATGTGGGCACCATCTCTTGCTTCGGGTGTTGCACCATTCTTCTTCATCCCTGTATACCCGTTAATAGTACCCATCAGAAAGATATCGAACCATCCTCCAAGAGTCTGAGTAGGTACTTTTATCTTATTGAACCGTTCCTCATCGCTGATAGCTTTCCAGTATTCGTCATAGCTCTCATGTTTAAGCCAGTCTCTGTAATGCTGTACGGGGGAACCTTCAAAGGTAATATCCATATCATTAAGAGGGAGATGCATCAATACATTCTCATACTGGTAGTCTTCAGGCATATAACCCTCGGTGTGCCAGTATTGGGGAAGCATAATCCTGTTTGGCATTCTTACCACCCCCCAGCCATAATTGAAGCTCAGACGAAAAGCACCGCCCATAGTAATCCAGTTACCATAAATGTTAGTAGATGCAAGAGAAGGGAAAGCTGCAACCATGTGAGGTGGAGCCTGTGAAGAAGCTGCCCACTGGTTATGTCCAACATAGCTGCCTCCATATGTAGCCACTTTTCCATTTGAGAAAGGTTGTATAGCGGCCCATTCAATAGCCTCATAACCATCCTTTGCCTCATGCCTGAATGGTTCCCATTTTCCTTCGCTTTCATACCGACCACGGACATCAAAATATGCAACTGCATAACCGTGTTGTGCAAATTTTACAAACATTTCATGAGAACCGTCTCTCTGTACTCCGTATGGCGTACTTGACACAATTGTAGGGTATTTTCCGGGTTCTGCAGGCAGATACAGATCAGCATAAAGTATAATTCCATCACTCATTTTCACAGGCTGATGTCTTTCAATCCGGATAATGTTTGAAAGTGTATTTAGCTGGGAATATGATATGGATGAAAATGAACACAGTACTATCATCAGAGAGGAGAGAACTCTGATATTTCTGAAAAGCCTTTTGCGATATATTATTCTCATGGGGTTATTTGTTTCATTATCAATGAAATCCAGTTAAAAAAAATAACCTATATGAATTTCATATAGGTTATCTGCTCATTTATATCTGATTAAATATATGCAATAGCATCCATCTCAACCAGAGAATCACCTGGAACGCCACCTTTGGCAACAGCAACTGTTGTACGTACCGGAGGTTTCTGGCCAAAACGACCTTTATATACTTCATTCATCCCTTTATAGTCGGCAATGTCATTCAGAAAAACACTGACTTTCAGTACTTTTTCCATCGATGAACCAGCTTTTATAAGTTCTTTCTCAAGTTCTTTAAGTACTATTTCAGTATGGGCTTCAATGGTAAATGGTGCTACATGAGCTCCTTTCCCAGCTATAAAAACCAGGTTCCCTAATTTAGTGTTGCCTGAGAATAGAGGAGCATTCTGGAAGTTAGTGACATTTCCTGCTGTCTTTTCATCTGAGGAACTTGCTTTTGCAGCCAGTCCAAGGCCTGCCAATCCTACAACCGAAGCAAACATTTTCTTAAGTGCTGATCTTCTTTCTGTTTTCATAATAGATTTTTTATAGTTAATTAATATGCTTAAAATTAGAATAGATTATATATTTGTTATTTAAGCCGATAGGGGTTTGATTATTATTTTTTAACTTCATTTGCAGCCAGTCCGTTAAGGTCCCACACAATTTTTCCGGCTCTGATAGTAAGCTCTGCAACAATTTTCTGATCACCTTTTAATTTATCTGTGCCTATATCCACGAATCCAAAATCCCCTTTAACAATACTGAACAATGCAACATCAGCTTCAGTTCCAACACTCAGGTTACCAAGTAATGGCCTGTTAATCATCTGGGCAGGCATCCATGTTGATCGGTTAATTACATCCTGAAGTGGAAGGCCCAGGGCGAGAAACTTCGACATAAGGTTGGTCATATCCTTCATTCCTCCGTTCATACTTCCTGTATGAAGATCAGAACTGATAGCGTCTGGCAAAAAGCCCTGCTGAACAGATGGTATTGCAACTTTCCACCGGAAAGATCCTCCTCCATGACCCACATCAAATTTAATACCTCTCTTAACTGCCTCAAAAACAAAAGGTTTTACTTTTCCATTAGCATCTATTACCGGCTCTCGTGTATCAGGGAAATAAGCATATTGATGAGTATAAATGTCTCCTGGTCTGAGATGTTTCATAAGCAGTTCCTCGAGGGGCAGGGGAGGCTCTGCTCCTCCAAAATCAATCATTACAGGAAGGTTAGCCATTTTGCCTGCAGCCACAACGCTATCGGTCGGACCCCATTCATGACCGCTGTAATGTGCAAGCTTGAATCCTACAACTATATCGGGATATTTCTTAGCAACCTCAGCCGCTCGTTTTGGGATCATATCCTTTGTTGTCTGTTCAAACGGACCGCCTCTCATTCCTTCACCGGCAATATTGATCAGTGCCAGTATTCTCGTCTGGGAACCATCTATGCTTGTCTCCTTGAATTTTGGGAAAGTTCTGTACCCGGAGCTTCCAACATCCACCATAGTTGTAACACCTGCCCTGAATGAGAATGCATCAGCCTGAACTGAACTTGGTCCATCCATCAATCCCTGGTCCATATTATTCCCATAATATAAGTGCACATGTGCATCTATAATACCGGGTGTAACAAAGAGTCCTTTTGCATTAATTGTACGTTTTCCCTCTTTTTCGTCGATAGTTTTAGCTACCAGGGCAATTTTTTTATCCTTGATAGCAAGGTCCATGACAGCATCAATCTTGTTTTTGGGATCAATAACATGTCCTCCTTTAATCACTATGTCATAATTCTGGGCAGAACTCATACCTGGCAGGATAATGAGGCAAGCAGTACAGAGTATGTTTCTTATTCTCATAATTTTGAGGATTAGTTTTAAATCGTAGCTTTAGTTATGCTGAAGCTTTCTTTAACTCCTCGACAATCCTGGCTGCAACAATTTTATCCTCACCGTCCTTCATCATCCAGGATGTAATGACCAGGTTATCCTTACCGCCCATCATTTCAATTGAAGGATTTCCATCCCTCAGCCTGCTTCGGAATTCATTGCAGTCTACTTTTATTTTTGACGTATCCCATGAAATAGAAAGCGTAGGAGTAATATTTGCTACAGGTGGAACAGAGACACTTGTAGTTACACCATCGATTGATTTAGCTGCATTCTCCATTACGGCAATCCTGTCTTCCCAGATTTTCCATTGTTTTTCGTGGTCTCTGTTTATAAATTTCTCAAGTGCAACATACATTCCAAGTATTTCCTCTTTATTTACCTTCATGCCACGGCCGATATTACCTCCATTAGGAGGTGCATTCAGCCTGGCAGCAGCAATAAGGTCTTTTTTGCCCATCAGGATGCCTGCACTCTGAGGCCCTGTAAGTCCTTTACCACCCGAAACGCAGACCAGGTCAAATCCCATATCGTTGAATTTCCGCAGATTTGAAACAGGAGTTGAATCAGCTGCCATATCAATCATTGTGGGAATATTATGCTTTTTGCCAAGAGCAACCCATTCCTGATCCTGTATCTGACCCGACGGGCCGGCATAATTAAGGAACCACATCATGGCTGTTTTTTCATTTATTGCATTCTCCAGTTCTTCAACAGTTTCAATTTCCACGATAGATACACCGGTGTTTGTAAGGGCATGAACATAACCATGATTATGTGTCTTTTGTACTATTACTTCTGATTTAAGATTTTCAAGATTGGGAAGCATTGCAACTTTTTCACGATCAGTACCTGTAAGCACACCGGCAGTTCCCAAAACCAGAGCTGACCAGCAGCCTGCTGTAACCATAGCAGATTCAGCATGGCATAGTTCTGCAATTTTTGCCCCTACTTTGTCCTGTACTTCATTGATGGCTGCATATTTCTGTGATGAATGCCTGATTGTTTCAACTACTTCTTCATGCATAATACATCCTGATAATGCAGTATATGTTCCCGCTGCATTTATAAATGTTCTTATTCCCAGTTCTTTGAAAATGTCGCGTTTTGGGGTAGAACATGATAAAATTCCGGTTCCAAGCACAGCTGTGCTGCCTAAAACTGCTCCTGATATGGGGATTACAGAAAGGCTTTTGATTACTTCTCTTCTTTTCATTTTTGTCTGGTATTTTTTTAACGATTATTAACTGCTATTGATGCAAAACAAGATTTAAAATTAAGGAATTCAGATCATTTGACCAACATATAATAAAAACATCATTGGTATCTTCTTCGTGCAAGCACCACAGGATTGGCAATACCGTTGAGATCATAAACTATTTTGCCTGCTCTTATCGTCATCTCGCATTCCAGTTTCTTATTTGCTTCAATTTTTTTGCCGGTATAATCAAAGAAGCCAAATTTTCCTGTTCTCATATTCAGGATAGCGATATCTGCTTCTGAACCTACTGAGAGATGGCCTAATTCAGGATGTTTTATAATCTGGGCAGGCTTCCAGGTACTGGCTTTAATTACACTTTCAAGATCCATTCCAATGGACATGAATTTGTTCATTGTTGTCAGCATGTCTTTCATTGCATTGTTCATACTGCCGATATGAAGATCTGTACTTATTGCATCAGGATAGAAACCGCTTTTGACGGCAGGTATTGCCTGTGAATATGCAAAACTGATGCCTCCATAACCAACATCAAATATTACACCGCGTTTTTGTGCGTCCCATACGAAGGGTCTGATTTTGTTAGTATTTACATCCACAATGCTTTCCCTGCTTTCTCCCAGTTGCCCAAAGCAGTGGGTGAATATATCACCCGGACGGTACACCTGCATAAAAAGTGTGTCGAGTGAAAGTGCGGGTCTAGCACCCCCAAGGTCAACCATAATAGGCATATCACAGAGTTTGCCTGCTTCCTCAGCAAGCAGTACAGGATTCCAGTCCCGTCCGCTGTAGTGAGCCAGTTTTATTCCAACGATATCTTTTGAATTCTTTTTTGCAAATTCTGCTGTAACCTTAGGATCCATGTCTTTCTGGTTCTGCTCAAAAGGTCCTCCTCGCATTCCCTCGCCTACAATATTAAGAAAAGCAAGCACCCTAGTCTGAGAAGCATCAATTGTCTGTTTCTTAAAATCCGGAAATGTTCTCCATCCTGCACATCCTGCATCCACAACTGTAGTAACACCAACCCTGAAAGTAAATCCGTCTGGCGGAACCGGATTCGGGCCGTTCATATATTGCTGATCCATTTTTGTCCCGTTGTATACATGAACATGAATGTCAATCAGGCCGGGGGTTACATACATTCCTTTGGCATCAACAACCTGGATTCCCTCTTTAGGATCAATATTTTTTGCAAGCAAGGCAATCTTGCCATCTTTCACAGCAACATCCATCAGTTCATTAATGTTGTTTTTTGGGTCAATGACATGACCTCCCTTTATAACAATGTTATATGTCTGGGCCGATATTATGGCTGCAGTGATCAAACTTAGAAACAGTAACAGTAAAGCTTTTTTTCTCATTTTATTTCTTTTTTGAAATTGAAACTATGATCTCTGACATTTAAAATAATGTCCTCCTGATATTATATCCTGAAACAGGAGCTTTCTCATATTAATGAACCTCAATCCTGATATTTCGTTATTTATCAGTTTGAAAACCATGTATCACTACAAATGGGAAATCAGGTAAAACAAATTTAATTAAAATCCCGTAATAGTGCGGGAATTTAAGTTTTTTTAAGAGTAATATGAAAAATTAGATGGGAATGATCAAAAAGCTACTTGACAATCCCTGTGAACCCCATAAAGGCAAGTGCCAGTATTCCAGCGATTACAAGGGATACAGGAACACCTTTCATTCCTTTGGGGACATCTGCCAGTTCAAGCTGCTCTCTGATTCCTGCAAGAATCACAAGAGCTAAGCCGAATCCAATTGCTGTTGCTCCACTGTACACTACGCCTTCGATCAGATTATAATTTTTTTTGATTACAAGAATTGCAACACCCAGGACAGCACAGTTGGTTGTAATTAGAGGAAGAAAGATACCCAATGCCTGGTATAATCCTTTACTGACTTTTTTAAGTATTATTTCCACCATCTGGACAAGGGAAGCAATCACAAGAATGAATGTTATTGTCTGCATAAATCCTATTCCAAGAGGATTTAATATAAATACCTGGATCAGATATGTTACCATCGTTGCAAGAACTGTGACAAATGTCACAGCCCCAGCCATACCAAGAGCTGTACTCACTTTATTTGATACACCAAGAAAAGGGCAGATCCCAAGAAATTGTGCCAGTACCACATTATTTATAAATACAGCTGATATAATGATTAAGATATATTCCATTTGTCAGATATTATGTTTTTCGGATTTTGTTAACAATCGCTATCATGTAACCCAGGGCAATGAAGGCTCCCGGCGCCAGTATAAAGACGAGGATCCCGTCACCGGGAATGAATTTATATCCCAGAATCGATCCGCTTCCGACTATCTCCCGTATGGCTCCAAGGATACCCAGAGCAGCAGTGAATCCAAGTCCCATTCCTGCTCCATCAATAAAAGATGATAAAACACTGTTTTTACTTGCAAATGCTTCAGCTCTTCCAAGAACAATACAGTTTACAACAATAAGAGGAATGAATATTCCAAGTTTCTCATAAAGACCTGGTACGTATGCCTGCATCAGGAGATCTACAATCGTAACGAATGAAGCAATAATCACAATAAATGATGGAATTCTTACCTTGTCAGGGATCAGGTTAGCAAGCAACGATACTACTACATTTGATCCTACCAGGACAAATGTGGTTGCAATTCCCATCCCCAGTCCATTCAATGCTGAAGACGTGGTAGCAAGGGTAGGGCAGCAGCCCAGGATAAGGACCAGGATAGGATTCTCTTTTATAAATCCTTTTGTGAAGTTTGTTAACTGATTCATTTCATCTCTCCTTTCTGAAGTGTGTTATAGGCTCTCTGAACTGCATCGCAGAAAGCCCTTGAGCTTATTGTGGCTGCTGTAATTGCATCAACAGCTCCTCCGTCTTTTTTTACCTTAAGTTTGAATTCTGATGGATTTTTTTCCATAAACTGGTCTTTGAACCCTGGTTGAGTCATCTTTGTACCAAGCCCCGGAGTCTCTTTATGTTCAAGAACCGTTATGTTTACAATAGTTCCATCTGGTTTGAATCCTGCCATTAGTGTAATATTTCCACTAAACCCGTTTTTAGTAAAAGTAGTTATTGCATAACCTACAAGTACATCATCTTTTTTTGCTGGAAATATATCCAGGCTGTCTCCTTCACCTGTCGGAAGTCTGAACATCTCTTCATACGGGTTATTATTGAATTCAGGGACCACTTGTTTGATAGCATTTACTTTCTTGTTTAGATTAGATAGTTCTATTGGTCCCTTGGTGAATTCATATACAAAACCGAGGCATGCAGAAGCCACAAGTGAAATAAGAGTAAGTGACAGGACCATGTTCCTGAAGTTGGATTCTGTTTTAGCCATGTTTTACCTCCTCTCCGAATCTGCGGGGTTTAATATAGGTGTTCATAAGCGGTACAAATGCATTCATGATCAGAATAGCGAATGAGACTCCCTCGGGATATGCTCCCCATATCCTGATTATAGCCGTTAGTATCCCAATCCCGCAACCATATATTATCATAGCTTTTGGGTTCATAGGGGATGTCACATAGTCGGTAGCCATGAATATTGCTCCTAGGAGGACCCCTCCGGCAAGGAGATGAAATCCCGGGCTTGCATAGGAATCAGGATTTATAATCCATAAAACAGAAGTTAACACAGCTAAACTTCCTATTACGGATACTGGTATATGCCAGGTAATTATCTTTTTCCAGAGCATATATAACAAACCAATTATAAGCGCAATTGCTGATACTTCACCAAGTGATCCTCCCATATTTCCAAGAACCATATTAAGGTTATCAGGTATCTTTTCCATTAACTGGGACAGTGATTCTCCGTTTTTAAGACCCTCCTTGATTATTGCCAGGGGAGTGGCACCTGTTGATGCATCTATGTAACCGGTTTTTAAACCTGATGGAACAGGCCAGGTAGTCATCTGAACAGGAAAGGAAATAAGCATAAACACCCTTCCTACCAGTGCCGGATTAAAAGGATTGCAGCCAAGCCCACCGAAAGTCATTTTACCTACTCCAATAGCCACCAGGCTTCCAATAATTATCAAAAAAACTGGAATATTTGAAGGCAGGTTCATAGCAAGCAGTAATCCCGTCACAAGTGCAGACCCATCAGAAATTGACTGAGGTTTTTTAAGTAAAAATCTTTGTATAAGGTATTCAAAAGTAATACATGAAGCAACTGCTGTTGCAGTAACAATTATTGCACCCATACCAAAAAAGTATATGGATGCAAGGAGGGCAGGAGTTAAGGCAAGTACCACTCCATACATCAGTTTTTCTGTTGATTCCTTTGCCTGGATATGTGGAGAGTGGGATATGTACAGCAGATTGCTCATGAAATATAATTTTCTGTTATTTAATGTTTCTCTTTCGTGCCATCCTGACAACGGTTGATTTTCCTAGTCTTATATAATCGAGAAGTGGTCTGCCGGCTGGACAGATAAAGCTGCAGGAACCACATTCCATACAATCAGTTATTTTTTCCTGTTCAGCTCTCTCGAATAACCCTTTTTCTGATAGATTGGCAAGCAGGTGAGGCTCAAGGTTCAAGGCACATGCGGAAATGCATCTGGCACACCTGATACACGGCTTTACCTGAGCTCTTTTCGATTCTGCTTCTGGGAATAGTACTATTCCTGATGTCCCTTTTACAACAGGTACATCTGTATTATTCAAGGCTTTTCCCATCATGGGGCCACCATTGATAATCTTGCCTGTGTTTTCAGGGAGTCCTCCTGCTGTTTCAATCAGATCTTTTACAGGTGTTCCTATCCTTACAAGGAAGTTACCGGGATTTGAGAGTGATTTTCCGGTTACTGTCACTACCCTCTCAAAAAGAGGCTTCTTTTTCTGTAGTGCCTCATATATAGCATATGCAGTGCCAACATTATGTACAACAGTTCCCACATCAATTGGGAGCCGGCCTGAAGGGACTTCCCTGTTTATAAGTGCCTTGATAAGTTGTTTTTCTGCACCCTGAGGATATTTGACAGCTAGTGCATGAACTGTTATACCTTTATAATTTAATGCCAGTTTTGAAAGTAGTTTTATAGCATCCTTTTTGTTGTTCTCGATGCCTATCATTGCCCTGTCTACGCCAAGAGCTTTCATGAGTATTGTGATTCCGACAATAACCTCTTCTCCTTTTTCCAACATCAGCCTGTGATCAGAAGTAAGATATGGTTCGCATTCCACTCCATTTATTATCAGTATGTTACATTTCTTCCCCTTCGGAATAGCAAGCTTCACATGTGATGGAAATGTGGCACCACCAAGTCCCACAATACCTGCATCCCGGCATTTTTCTGTTATCTCTTCAGGAGAAAGATTAATCTCATTTATAAGGTTAGGGCTTCGGTCTATTGTATCAATCCATATATCATCTATTACATCAATATATACTGCCATCTGCCTGTACCCGGTAGTATCAAGTATTGTATCTATCTTACTGACGGTACCGGATACTGATGAATGGATGTTTGATGATACGAATCCGTTTACTGATGCTATCAGTTGTCCTGTTTTAACATTATCACCTTTTTTTACAAGTATCGTAGCCGGAGCACCGATATGTTGTGCCATAGGAATAGTAACGCTTTGAGGAACAGGAAGCTGTCTGATCGGTTCATTTGAAGTCAATTTGAACTCTGGCGGATGAATGCCTCCTACTGGAAATGTCTTAAGCACTTTGTTTATACTTTTTATGATTCGTTTAATTACCTGTTTATTGTTTCTGTTGCTAACTCTGCTTTGGGTTTCCGGGGCGGGAAATTAATTTCGAGTATTGAATTTGTTGGACATTCGGAGACACATTTTCTACAGAATGTGCATTTCCCGGCATTAATATACGCAAGGTTATTTTCAATTGTAATAGCATCAAACTCACATACTTTAAAACATTTGCTGCACCCGATGCAGGCCACCTTGCACGCTCTTCTTGCTGGTCCTCCCTTATCACAATTTGAACATGCAACATATAGCTTTCTGTCTTTTTTTGCCTTTTTGCGAAGTTCTATCAGGTTTCTGGGGCAGGCTTTAACACAGGCACCACATGCTACGCAATTATTGTCAACAATTACCGGAAGATTGGTAGTCGGGTCCATAAACATGGCATCAAACTGACAAGCTCTTACACAATCGCCATTTCCCAGGCAGCCATAGCTGCAATCCGTTTCTCCTAAATACAGGCTGTGTTGTATCCTGCAATCAGCTGTACCGTTATATACTGAAGTATGAGGTCTGAATTCAGACGTACCATTGCATAGGAGAACCGCGACTGTCGGATCCACAGCAATAGCTGCCTTTCCCAGAATACCTGCTGCCGCATCCATTACTGAATTTCCGCCTACAGGGCAATTCAACCCTTCAAAGGTTTCGGCTGTAACAAGAGCTTCAGCAAAATTGCGACAGCCTGCAAATCCGCAGCCTCCGCAATTAGCTGCAGGGAGAATATCCTGAATCTGATCAATCCTTGGATCTTCATAAACCTTGAATTTTTGCGCGACAAAATATAAAATTACTGCTGCAACACTGGCCAGCAGACTTAGACTTATGATCGTTATAATAACAACAGAGCTCATCAATCAGACTTTTAATGAAAAAATAAACTTATCATCGATTCTTTTTCTCAGCAAGTAGAGAATCAGATAATAAGGAAGAAGTGAAGAAATGGCTGCCAGACCAGTTGTCAGCTCAGGATATTTCAGAGCCGCAAATATTATCATGCATGTTATCACCACAATAAGAGGTAGAATATATCCGAGAAACAGTGCGGTAAAACCAGACGATTGCTTCAAAACTACAGTCACTGGATCTCCCTCTTTCACATTATAATGACCCTTTATATCAACTATTTTATCCTGTTTACCTGATAAAGAGCAAGAGCCCTCTGCATGACATCCGGAGCAGGCTGGTTCAACGGTAATAAAAACTGTAACAGATTCATTTTCGGATTTTTGTACAATTCCTTTGTGAATTATAGTTTTCTCTGAGTATAGATCTTTCATTTATTTCTGAAAATTTCAGATGACAAATTTAAAATTGTGCAAAAATCTGAACCTGCTTTTTATCAGTTTTTGATAAAATCAGATTATTTATCCTGAATATAAATAAGACAGTAATTAACTTATATTGCTCCATGACTGTTTCTGACTGAATATTCTTGAGAGCTCTGCCCTGAGTACCCCATTCTTTGCGTCAGAAAGTAATGGATCTCTTTCAAGTATATTTTCAGCAATATGTCTTACATATTCTATTATCTGGCCATCTTTTCCGATGTTGGCTATTTTGAGATCAAAAGGAATACCGCTTTGCTGTGTCCCTTCAATATCACCAGGTCCCCTCAGCTGAAGGTCTGTTTCTGCAATTTCAAAACCGTCATTTGTACTGATCATTACCTCGATGCGTTTAACTGCTTCCTTCGACAATTTATCGGAGCTCATAAGTATACAATATGACTGATCGGCTCCTCTTCCGACTCGGCCCCTGAGCTGGTGTAGTTGTGAGAGGCCAAATCGTTCTGAGCTTTCAATTACCATTACTGTGGCATTTGGAATATCTACACCTACTTCAATAACTGTCGTGGCAACCAGGATATGAGCATGGCCCTCCTTGAATAATATCATTGAGCTTTCTTTTTCGGAAGGAGTCATCCTTCCATGCACAATACTTATGCAGTATTCAGGCGAAGGAAACACCCTGGATATAGTATCCCATCCATCCTCAAGGTCCTTATAATCCATAGATTCGGATTCCTTAATCAACGGATAAACAAAGTATGCCTGGCGTCCCTCCCTTATCTGGTTTCTGACAAAACCAAATACCTTGTTCCTTTCAGGGTCAGTGAAGTGCATGGTTTTGATCGGAACTCTGCCAGGAGGCAGTTCATCTATTACCGATACGTCAAGATCACCATATAATGTCATTGCAAGAGTCCTCGGAATAGGAGTGGCCGTCATAACAAGTACATGAGGGGGATGTAGGTTTTTCTGCCACAGACGGGCTCTCTGCTCAACTCCAAATCTATGTTGTTCATCAATTATAACCAGCCCCAGATTATTGAATTTTACGTTGTCTTCAATAAGAGCATGAGTACCAATAAGGATATTAAGGGAGCTGTCCATTAATGTTTCAGCGATCCGGTTTCGTGATGTACGTTTTGATGAGCCTGTCAGTAGAGATATCTTTATATCAATTCCTTCCAGAAGTTTTATAATTGTATTATAATGCTGAGTTGCAAGTATTTCAGTAGGAGCCATAATACAGGCTTGATAGCCATTGTCAACTGCAATAAGCATGCTCATCATTGCAACCAGAGTCTTTCCGCTACCAACATCTCCCTGCAGTAATCTGTTCATTTGCCTGCCTGAACCCAGATCTTTTCTTATCTCCTTCATGACACGTTTCTGGGCTTCAGTAAGCCTGAATGGCAGGTTATTGTAGTAGAAACTGTTGAAATATTTACCTACATTACTGAATACAAATCCCTTATACCTGATATTTCTGTTTGCCTTAAATCTTAATAAGTTGAGCTGAATGTAAAACAGCTCTTCAAATTTTAGCCTGTATCTTGCTTTTTCAAGCTCGTCGGTATTGGATGGAAAATGTATTTTGTGGATGGCATCATGAAGTTCCATCAGCTTATACTGAGATACCATCCAGGATGACAGAGACTCATGGATTCTGAACTTTATCTGTTTTAACAGCGTCCCAACAAGCGTACTGATAGACTTTGATGTCAGGAACTGATTCTTAAGCTTTTCTGTAGTGCTATATTGGGCCTGTAAAGCTGAGCTTATCCTTTCTGAAACCTTGCTTGATGCCTCAATTTCAGGATGGATTATATTGATCATACCATTAAAGACACCGGGCTTGCCAAAAACAATATATTCAATACCCGGTGGATAATTTGCACTTACCCACTTTGTTCCTTTAAACCAGACAAGCTTTATAGTGCCGGTATCATCCTGGAAATCAGCAGTAAGACGTTTCCCTTTCCCATGGCCTTCTGTTGAATATCCTTTTATGGATCCCTTTATCTGTACATGTGGAAGTTCAGGATCAAGTTCTTCAATTTTATAAAATTTTGTGCGGTCAATATATTTATACGGGAAATAGTAAAGAAGGTCCCTGAATGTGAATATTGATAACTCTTTATTTAGAAGTTCAGCCCTTTTGGGACCAACCCCGGGTAAATATGTTATGTTTGTATCGAAAAATTCCTGTACAATCATCAGGGAATTTATTAAAAGAAATGCAATCCGAAATTAATTATTTTTACCATCCTGACCTAATTAAATCATAAGGCGGAATGTTTTTTTTCAGAACAAAAGAATATCTCAGGTACAAGCTATTTTCTCGTCACAGAAAGGGTCATGGAATTAATAGTCCTTTTATTTATGATGTAGTTTCAAGAGTATTCAGGAATAAAATTGATGAAGCTGTTGTCAGTAAGATTGAGTGGGTACGGAAAGAACTTGAACGAGATAAAAGAACAATAATGGTTAATGACCTTGGAACCGGATCTGTAAAAAATAATAGTGCACAAAGAAGCAGGAAAGTATCCGACATAGCCAGGAATTCGTCAATTCCTGAAAAATACGGGAAACTGTTATCAAACCTTGCGAAACAATTCGGAGGTACAGGTGTTATTGAGCTCGGTACTGCATTGGGAATAAGTTCTATGTATATGGCTGTATCATGTTCTGAAAGTAAAATAGACACAATAGAAGGATGCGTGGAAACTGCCAGGTTAGCAGAAAATACAATCAGGAATGCCGGTGTAGGTAATATCTCAGTTCATTGCGGATCATTTGATGATTGCCTGCCGTCATTATTAAATCGGAAAGATTCTCCGGGCCTGGTATTTATTGATGGAAATCACAGGAAAGATGCTGTTTTGAGATATTTTAATATTATTGCTGAAAATTCGGGCTATCAGACAGTTGTTGTGCTGGATGACATTTATCTTACTCCTGAAATGAAGGATGCATGGAAAACTATCAGGGAACACAGAAAAGTGACAATGACAATAGATATACACAGAATGGGAATAGTCTTTTTCCGCACAGGAATTAACAGCAATCACTTTGTTGTGAGCCATTAACAAAAATTAGGAATTATTAATTCAATATTTAACTTATTTAGTCTAATTTCGGAAATTCAAATTTTTAAACTACTATGAATAAAGTTATTGAGATTCATAATATTGTCAAGAACTACCAGGTCGGATCGGTTATTGTAAGAGCATTACGTTCAGTATCTGTTAATATTGGAAGGAATGAATATGTGGCAATTATGGGACCCTCCGGATCTGGCAAATCTACGCTGATGAACCTTCTTGGATGCCTTGACACACCTTCAAGTGGAAGCTATGTTCTTAACGGAATAGATGTCAGCAAGATGGAAGATGATTACCTGGCAGAAATACGTAACAAGGAGATTGGATTTGTATTCCAGACATTTAACCTTCTTCCACGTTATTCTGCTCTTGAGAATGTAACCCTTCCTTTGATATATGCGGGCGTTCCAAAAGCTGAAAGAGAGAAAATGGCTATAGACACCCTTAATGAGGTAGGCCTTGCGGACCGTATGACGCACAAGCCTAATGAATTGTCAGGTGGTCAGCGTCAGAGAGTGGCAATTGCCAGAGCACTTGTAAATAAGCCTTCAATTATACTTGCGGATGAACCAACCGGAAACCTTGATAGTAAGACTTCAGTTGATATAATGGGACTTCTTGATAATATTCATAAACAGGGAAATACTGTCATTGTCGTTACTCATGAGGAGGATATTGCAAAACATGCTGCCCGAATAATCCGTCTTTTCGATGGTGAAATTTCGCAAGATATTATTAATGAGAAGTATATCAAAGCTTAGGCTTTCCTGAAGTCTGACTTACATTAAATTTCACACCATCAATGAAAATCTATACTCTTACAGGTGATGATGGCACTACATCCCTTTCCGGCGGGAGAAGAGTCCCTAAGCATTCACAACGAGTTGAAGCCTATGGGTCTGTAGATGAACTTATAGCATGGATAGGGCTATTAAGGGATCATAAGGAAAACCAGGCAAGGAAAGATCTGCTTATATATTTGCAGAGTCAGCTGATGTTATGTGCTGCAGCACTTGCCAGCGATCCTGAAAACCCAAATGCCAGAATTATTTTGCCTGAGGAGAAGTGTCTCGCAGTGCTGGAGGAAGAAATAGATAAGATGGAAGAGACCCTGCAACCTCTGAAAAATTTTCTCCTTCCTGGCGGGAGCATTATTGTTTCATATTGTCATATTTCAAGGTGTGTATGCAGAAGGGCAGAAAGAGCTGTATTACGTCTGAATGAAACTGAAAAAATTCCTGTAGTTGTCGTCAAAATTCTTAACAGACTGTCTGATTTTCTTTTTGTTTTGTCCAGGAAAATTTCAATAGATACTGATAATGAGGAAGTTAAATGGATTGAATGATACGTTGAAAAAGTAAAAAGCCAGTATTGTTTTTTACATAAAATAATTTTTATATTTGCAGACTTTGAAAAGTCATATTTTAATTAAGAAATTATGTACTGGACACTTGAATTAGCATCAAAACTTGAGGATGCTCCATGGCCTGCAACTAAAGATGAGCTGATTGATTTCGCCATTAGGTCAGGTGCCCCTATGGAAGTGATTGAGAACCTTCAGGAGATTGAAGATGAAGGAGATATTTATGAAAGTATAGAAGATATCTGGCCTGATTATCCAAGTAAGGACGATTTCTTCTTTAATGAGGATGAATATTAATAAGGAGGCTGGTTGAATGATCAGCCTCTTTATTTTCTGAATATATCAGTTTTTCCCTTAGGCCTTAATATTTCAAGCCAACTAAAGCCTTCCAGTTTAGGTTCTTTCAGACTTAGAGATACAGGAGGATCAATATATCCTGAAGGATTTTGATTTTCAATCACTTCAGATACTTTACCCTCCTCCATCAATATCTGTATGTCGGTTGATTTTGACCTGTTTACACCGGCAAGCTCTTGCCCGTCAAGTAGATAATATATGGATTCTCCATTACCTTTAAGAACTATTTTATATACTTTATCATCCTTGAAGTACGCAATCAGATTGTCTCCTTTTACCTGGTTATATCTGAGTGTATCTATTTTGCTTGTGACAAATGCAGAGTTATACAATTCGAGCCTGTCAGTCTCCTGGTTTTTAGTGAATAGGGCCATAGAATCAGCTGTAAGCTGGTTCTCAGTTGACCATATAACAGGATCGTGATACAGCCTTATTATAGTATCCTGGAATGAAAATGTCAGTGAATCGCATTTAGCTTGAATATCCTTGCTGAAGATTCTGCATTTATAAAAGGCTTTTACAAGGCGGTACTCTTTTATTGTATCCGGAATATTGAAAGCCATAAGCGTATCAGCATGGAGATACAAAGAATCATTATTTGTAACCTGAATAAACAGCGCACTATCGGTTGCAAAATACTTTTCAGGAGTTTTATTGTAGTAGGCGTAGTTGCCACTAACAAAGAGGTTATTTGTAGTATCCTCTATTACAACATTTCTGAAACCTTCACCAAATCCAATGCTGTCATTGTAAAAGATTGAATCAGCCCTGAGGCTGTTTTTCATATTGTCAATATATGCATTGCTCCAGATTGAGCTTATTCTGGTTCTGGTATCATACCAGCCTCTTTCACAATACATGTAAATGCTGTCTCCTCTGACTTCAGAAGGTCCTGTAAAATGGACAGTTTCCGTTTTTGTATTATAATCCATTGTATCTGAAGTCATCACATAATCCGGATTCACAATCTTTACACTGTCTTTGAAATGAAACAGATTCTGATTTACAAAATAAATTCCGATTATGCTGGTTAGAGTATTATCAGCATTAGTGATTCGCCCTCTTGATTCGTAATCGGCAATCTGGTTTATTACATCATAATTTATTGCATCAGTATAAAGATGGGTTTCTTTATCGATCAGCTCCACGTTCCCCTTAACGACAGCAATATCTGTTTTTCCATCATAAAACATATAGTCACCAAAAAGGTTTAGCGTGTCACCCTGTTCCAGATGAGCTCTGCTGAATGCTGATATCTGCATTTTGTCAGGCAACCAGTGAGCACTGTCGCAGGACAGTGTGCTTTCATCCATTCTGAATTTTACATTGCCGATAATATGATGTATATCAGTTCCTGTATGTTCATCTCTTAGAACAATATCTTCATCAGCATAGATCAGTTCAACTTTTCTCTTATTCCGGATGTTCTCAGGAGAGTCCTGCGACTGCAATGAAAATGCAAATAGCAATGCAATCAGGATGTAAGGGAGAAGCCTGATGTCAGGAAGTTTTCTATGCTTTTGCAGGGACTTTATTTCAGCCATCCTTTCTGAAGGAAATCGCATGTTTTGTACTCTTCACTTATTCTAATATAGGTGATCTCAAGTTTATTGGTGATCCATTCTTCATACAATTTCTGTCTCTTTTCCATCAATGCCCCATCATACAGAATCTGATAATCATCCTTCAGGTTTGCCTTGTGTGCAGGTATTTCAGAATCAAGTTTGACTATTCTGAATACCGGGTTGTTATTGTCGTCAGTTGTTTTAAAAGCTCTGGATATTTCACCAACCTTGAGCTCCCTTACGTTCATGTACATATCAGTGTTCAATTCTTCAAGGTTTAGCCAGGTTACCCTGTCAGAAGGGTTTGGATTAACAAGTCTTCCTCCGTTTATGCGGCTGTCTTTATGCGATGAGAACCTTAGTGCGGCCTCTTCAAATTTCATACTGTCTCTTCTTATCAGGTCAGCAATGCTGTCCAGTTTATTTACAGCTTCTTTTTCCTGGTCAGGTTTAACCTTCGGTCGTATCAGAATATGCCTGGTATTTACCATATCACCTTTGCGGTCGATAAGCTGGATCAGATGGAAGCCAAATTTCGATTCAACAACTTTTGATACAGTGTTTTTTGTCAGGCTGAATGCAGCATTTGCGTACTCCTTATCCAGTTCACCTCGTGTCAGATATCCTATTTCACCACCATTTTTTGCTGATTCTTTATCCTCTGAATATAGGGTGGCAAGAACACTGAAACTTTTTCCCTCAAGTATCTGGCTCCTCATATCCAATAACCTCTGGCGCGCTTCAGCTTTATTATCCTCATTAGATGGTGGTTCAAGCTGGATAATCCTTAATTGATATTTAGCCGGTATAACCGGAAGACTATCCTTGTCCATTGCGCTGTAAAACCTTTTTACTCCGGAGGGTGTCATTGTAAGGTTTTCAGAAATTTTTGACTGCACCTCCCGTACAACCTCCTGTTCAAGCATAGTTTTTCTGATATCTCGTCTTATCTCAATCATGCTCTTCTTGAAATATTGCTCAAGGGCTTCCTGGCTGCCTGCTCTTCTAATAGCATCATTAATACGCATATTTAGTTCACCTTCAATAACATCATCAGTGACTTCAATACTGTCGATTCTTGCCTGATCAATAAATAGTTTTGAAATGAGCATTTCATTGAACACATTGCATCTTAATTCATCCAGGGGGGCCTTGTTTCCTGATCTCTTCAGATCTGCAATGGTAGCTTCCAGGTCGGAAAGATATATAACCTCATTACCTATCACAGCAGCTATTGATTCAACAAGAGCTTGGGCATTTAGCAATGGCATCCTGACCGTATATAAACTTAAAACAATAATCAACAATACTTTTATTCTTCTCATCACAAATCAATATATCTTAAAACTGTTTTCTTTCAAACCCTCATTATAAATTCCATTCTCAAGCGATTGAATAAATTCAAATCTCCTTGAATTTATTATAATTCTTTTAATATCATCTTTCACATATTCGAATGGGGCAAGCGTTGACCTCAACCTGTAATCCCTGATCGAGATAAGGTATACTGACGATGAGTCGTTTATTTCGTGGAAAGTGGTCCTTCTCAGAAAGTTCTCCTCATTCTCAATCTCCTGAGGTAGCTCAATAGAAAGCCTGTCCATTCTTACCCAGTCTTCATTGAAGTCATCAAATTTTTCTGCGAATTGATAACATATACTTTCAAGTTGCTGCAAATCACTTTGATCATTTGACCGGGCGAGACTTCTGATTTTGTTAATATCAGGAGTCTCAGCAGGCAGCTTAATAAATAGTGCTTTTAGAATATTGGAATTAAGTGTGAAGCTTCTTTCGTTTGAGGCATAGTAGTTTTCTATCTCTGCATCAGTAATCACTGTATCCATCTTTTCAAGCATCATCTGCCTCTGATACTGATATATAATAAGGTTAGCCCTTGTCTCTTCAATCTGTTTATCAATTTCATCCATAACTTCTCTGGACATATTTTGTCCGGCCTTCTGAAGTAATAGTTCCCGTTTTGCCCATTTATTGATATAGTTCTGCACTATTGCAATACTGTCCGCTTCATTTATCCCTTTTTGTATAAGTTTTGGCAGTTCGTCGTAATATAGTACAACCTTGCCAACCTCTGCAACCGGGACTCTCTGAGGAGGTTTATTGTTATTGATGCAAGCTGCCATGAGCAGTATAAAAAGTGATAGGATGCTGACTCTATTCATTTGAAATCCTCTTCTTCACATTATTAAATTCGTTGCTATCGACCTTAACGGAATATTTCCCCTTTAATTGTTCTATCCAGTCATTCTCCAGCTTTTCCTGATATCCAGACATCATTAGGCCCTGAACCTTTTCAAATGGAAGCGGTATTGGATTAATAATGTTCCTGATTACGCCCACAGATGGGTACCCTTTCCAGCTAAATGAATGTGCACCTTTTTCCCACCTGATGCTATCAATTTCATTATCACAACCCTGAAACCAGGTACTGTCAGTTATTGAGAGATTCATAATACCTTTTTTGCTGAATTTTTTTGAGAGTCTTGAATCCAGATCGGGTTTACCTGAAAATTTTGCATATGCATCATCAAGAGATTTTTGCTGCCCGGGTATCATTATAGTATATATTTTTGCCTCAATTCCTTTTACAGAAAGATGTTCATTTTTATGCTCATCATAATAATTCATAATTCCTGTCGAATCACTATCGAGCCTTTGCCAAACCTTCTTTCCTGATATTTCAAACAGTAAAATTCCATCATGGAATTCATTCATCAGGTATCTGAATTCCGGATATTTCTTTTCAAGGATACTATTTTCATAGGTAAGTATATGTTCTGATGATCTTTCTTCTACTGATCTATCAATAAACAGTTCAGGTTCCCTTACCAGGATTAACGATCCACTCTTCTCAATATAATTTGCAAATTCTCTGGCAGATAATGACTGGTTGGCAAAGGTATATATATTTCCAGCAGGCAGACTATCTCTGTCATATTTTTTTAAGCCATGGATAATAAGCGAATCAGTATTTCTTATAAACCATGCGTAAAGCTCATTTCCTAAAGTGAATTTATATTCCTTTTTTAGTTTGTTTACCAGCTCTTTTCTGCTTACTGCATTGAGATAAGATTGATTCATTTTGCTTTCTAAGAATGATTTTGTCTCTTCAAAAGAGCCAGGTGGTCTTTTTTCCAGAAGTATAATTATATGCCATCCATAAGGGGTCCTTACAGGTTTACTGTAAGATCCAGTGTCTGCAATTGCAAAAGCTGCTTCAGCAAATTCAGGGATCATCTCACCGGCTCCGAACCAATTCAGTTCACCTCCTCTTGAAGCTGATTCTTTATGGTCAGAAAGAGTTTTTGCCAGTTCACTAAAAGATTCACCATTCTCCAGTCTTGAATAGATATTTGAAATATCAGATTCCACCTTTTTTATAGTATCATCGTTTGCTCCGGGAGGTACAACTTTCATAATATGAGCAACATGAACCTTGCCACGGGAAGGGCGTATATCAGTAACTTTTATAATATGATATCCGTACGGAGTACGCACAGGATTTGATAATTCCCTTTTTTTAAGTGTAAATGCTGCATCTTCAAATGGCATAATCATTTGAAATGCAGTAAAATATCCAAGATTACCTCCGTTTACTTTTACTGACTGATCATCGGATGCAGCACGGGCTACCTGTTCAAACTGTTCCCCCTGAAGAATCCTGGTCCTGACATCCATGGCTTTATCCCATGCAATAATTGTATCCTCAGGTTGGGGATTCTGGGGAAGTGATATAAGTATATGCCAGGCGTTAATTTCAGATAACGTTCTCTGGTAAGCCTTTTTAAGTAATTCCTCTTTTTTTCTGTTATCTGTAAGATAGCTTTGAGCCAGCTGCCTTCGGTATCCGTTGAGTTCTGTTTTAAAGGCCTTTGTTGTGTCAATACCTTCACTTATGGCATCTGCAACCTTTAATTTAAAAATTATGAACTGATTCAGATATGAATTCACATCCGACTGTTTCCCAGGTTCCCTGCTTTTGTTGTACATCCTTATAAACTCTCCAGACTGGATTCTGACTCCATTAACTGTAAGTAAAATTTTATTATTTGGGTCCTGTGCCTCACTCAGAAAAGGTGACAACAGTAAAAAAATGAACAATAATGATGAACTAATCCTCATCAGAAAAAGATGATACCTGTTATATTATTCAAACGATTTCCTGCTGTAATTTGGTGATTCTCTGGTTATTGATACGTCATGAGGATGACTTTCAATTATGCCTGAATTAGTAATTCTTACAAATTTGCCCTCTTTCTTCAGAATTGAAATGTTTTTTGCACCTACGTAACCCATTCCAGCTCGCAGGCCTCCTGTCATCTGGTATACCACCTCAGACAGCGTTCCCTTATATGGCACCCTGGCTGCAATACCTTCAGGAACAAGCTTTTTAATGTCATCTTCAACGTCCTGGAAATACCTGTCTTTTGATCCCTGCTGCATTGCTTCTATTGAACCCATTCCCCTGTAAGCCTTGAACTTTCTTCCATTATAAATAATAGTCTCACCAGGCGATTCCTCAACTCCAGCAAACAGAGATCCTGCCATAATGGAGTCAGCACCTGCAGCTAAGGCTTTTATTATATCACCTGAATATCTGATACCTCCATCTGCAATCACAGGTATTCCCGATCCTTCGATAGCCTTTGCAACATTATATATAGCTGATATCTGGGGAATTCCCACACCGGCAACTACCCTTGTTGTACATATCGATCCCGGACCTATTCCTACCTTAAGGGCATCCGCACCTTCGCTGGCTAGTTTCTTTGCTGCTTCAGCAGTCCCTATATTACCAACAATGACCTCAATATAAGGATAGTTACGTTTTACTTCCCTAAGAATATTAATAACATTTACAGAGTGACCATGGGCAGTATCAATTACTATTGCATCAACATTGGCATTTATCAGGGCTTCAACCCTTGTAAGTGTATCAGCTGCAATCCCTACAGCACCTGCAACCATCAGTCTACCCATTTCATCCTTGCATGAGTTTGGACGGTCCTTTGTCTTGGTTATGTCCTTGTATGTTATAAGCCCGATAAGTTTGCCTTTTTCATCAACCATCGGCAGTTTCTCGATTTTATGTTTTTGAAGAATCCTTGCAGCAGCCTCCAGGTTTGTTTTGTGATTCGTTGTTATAAGATCGGTAGTCATCACATCAGTGATCTTCTTTTTGTGGTTATTTTCAAATCGGAGATCTCTGTTTGTTACAATCCCTTTCAGAATACCATCCTTGTCAACAACAGGAATTCCCCCTATCCTGTACTCACTCATCAGGTTCATCGCCTCTGCAACATTTGCATCGAGGCTTATGGTTATAGGATCAAAGATCATTACATTTTCTGCTCTCTTAACTCTTTTAACCTGAGCAGCCTGTCTCTCAATTGACATGTTCTTATGTATAACCCCAATTCCTCCTTCACGGGCTATAGCTATTGCGAGCTCTTCCTCTGTAACAGTATCCATAGCAGCTGAAACAATAGGAGTGTTCAGGCGTATTTTCCTGGTGAAGTATGTGCTCAGATCAACTTCCCTTGGAAGCACTTCCGAGTATGAAGGAACGAGAAGAACATCGTCGAAAGTTAATCCTTCATAAAGTATTTTATCTTTAATGAATGACATGAGGGTAGGGTTTTCATTTTGCTGGCGCAAATTACGAAAAAAAACAGAACTCCAGAAACATCTCTTTCTTTTCAACCACATAAAAAATTGAATTACAGTTATTACATTTGTGAATAGTGCAAAAAGGACATGAATCTCGAAACTTACAGGAAGATCTTAATTAAATACTGGGGCTTTACTTCTTTCAGACCTTTGCAGGAAGAGATAATAAGTTCAGTTGTCTCGGGCAGAGATACTCTCGGACTTATGCCTACAGGAGGAGGGAAGTCACTGACATTCCAGGTTCCTGCAATTGCATCAAAAGGAATATGCCTTGTGATCACACCTCTTATTGCCTTAATGAAAGAACAGGTAAGTAGGCTTAATGGCATGGAGATCAAGTCAATAGCCATACATTCAGGGATGTCTTCTGAAGAGATAGAAATAGCTCTGGAAAACTGCATTTATGGTGATTATAAGTTCCTGTATGTCTCTCCTGAAAGAATAGCAACCAGTTTGTTCCAGTACAAGGTATCAAGACTTAATCTTTCACTTGTTGCCATTGATGAAGCTCATTGTATATCACAATGGGGATACGATTTCAGACCATCTTATCTAAAGATTTCGGACTTGAGAGATCATATCAGGGCAGATATTCCGTTTCTTGCCCTCACTGCTACTGCAACACCACTGGTTATTGAAGATATAATGAAAAAGCTACGGTTCAGGGAATCTAATGTTCTCAGAACCAGCTTTGAACGGAAAAATATATCATATCTTGTACGAAAGGTGGAGGATAAGGGGAGTTACCTTGTAAAGACATTATCGAAGATATCAGGAAGCGGGATAGTTTATGTCAGAAGCAGGAAGAGATGCCGTGAGATAGCTGAGTTGCTTATTAAGGAAGGTATCAGTGCCGATTATTATCATGCAGGCCTTTCTGATGATATAAGGGATAAGAGGCAGGCAGCATGGACAAAGGGAGAGACTCGTGTAATTGTGTCAACGAATGCATTTGGAATGGGTATCGACAAAGCAGAGGTACGATTCGTAATTCATTGGGATATACCCGATTCAATTGAAAACTTTTTTCAGGAGAGTGGAAGGGTAGGCCGTGATAACAAGCCTGCTTTTGCAGTTTTACTTTATTCGAAAGCCGATAAGGGAAGACTGACAGATTCAATAAGGAAGAAATTTCCTCCGGTCGAAAAAATCAAAGATGTTTACGAGGCTTTATGCAACTATCTGAAGGTGCCGGAGGGTTCCGGAAAAGACAATGTATTTGACTTTAATCTTTATGAATTCATTTCAAAATACAGGTTTCCTGTGATTGAAACTTATAACAGTCTTCAGTTTCTCCAGAGAGAGGGTTATATGGAGTTTACTGAAGAGATCAACAATCCATCACGAGTGCATTTTATTGTTAGTCGTGATGATCTTTATAAGTTTCAGGTTGCCAATGAATCCTTCGATTCATTCATTAAGCTATTGTTGCGTTCATACACCGGCATGTTCTCTGATTTTGTTCCGGTAAATGAAGAGGTTTTAAGCCGCAAATCGGGTGCAAGCCGTGATACAATCTATCAGTACCTGGTTAAGCTATCATCATATAATATTATAAGGTATATCCCCGGAAAGAAGAGCTCCCTTGTAATTTTTAATGAAGAACGCCTTATGAGGAAAGCCCTGCTAATCACTGCTGAAAACTACCTCCAGGTAAAAGAAAAGTATGAGAAGAGACTTACCCGGATGATTGAATATGTTGAATCAGAAAACCGTTGCAGGTCTGTCATGCTACTTGATTATTTTGGTGAGGAATCAGACAGGTGCGGAATATGTGATGTTTGCCGGAAACGAAATGAACTGGAACTCAGTAAATATGAATTTGACCTGATCCTTGGCGAAGTTAAAAAGGCACTGGAAATACAAAGTGTCGATGCGGAACAACTTGTAAGAATTACAGGATATCCTGAGGATAAGGTTATCAAAGTTATCCGATGGCTGCTTGATCACAATAAGCTCAGTCAGGATAATGAATTGAAACTCTCCTGGCGTTGCTGATCAGAACTTAAGTTTTCTGCTGCTGATAACCGGAACAATTTTGTCATTTTCGGGTCGCGACGGAATCTTTAGTTCGTCAGGGCCAGATCCCACAAAAGAACTGTTTACTCCTGAAACAGAGATTGTCCCTTTTTTTACTTCAACAATCGCATACAGTGGATCCTGATAGGGTATTGTATATTTTATCCATGGGTATTTTTTATCAATTTCTTCACTATACCTTATCATGGCATATTGCTCACCTACCCAGGAATAAGACATGCTGTTTACCTGGATATAAAATATACCGTTGATTCCCGTAGAATAATCTGTGTGGTGATGTCCGCTGAAGCAGGCGATAATCTTTTTAAAACCGGCAGAAGAATTTTCATCTTCAAGTATTTTCCTGATCTCTTCCCTGTTTTCAATTCCATTTCCCTCAAGTGACTGGTGGGAAAAGATAAATGTATGATATTTACTGTATCTGAGGTCGTTGATCAGCCATTTCTTCTGCTCATCTCCAATAAATCTTGGATAACCTGAAGCCTTATCGGGCGATGGATTAACATCATTGCCATCGAGAATGATGAAATGAAAACCATTTTTATCAAAAGAGTAATATTTTGCGGGAGACCCCAGGAATTTTATCGATTCTTCCCTGGTAAATCCTCCGTCAGTTTCGTGATTGCCAAGAACATGGTACTTCTCTCCAGGAAAGCTATTCCATATTTTTAAAAACGCGAGATTATAATCATATGGTCTGCAAAAATCACCAAGCTGGATAATAAAGTCCAGATCCGAAGCAGTTGCTTTATTAATGAATGCAGCCAGCCTTTCATCTGCATCATGCATAATATCTTTATGGACATCAGTGCAGATACCGAACCTGACGACAGTATTCTCTTCGGGCAGATCAGCTGTAATGCTGACGGAAGTCAGCGAAAAAAGAATAGCTATAACAAGCGATTTTAATATATAAGTCCTCATATTATCTAATTTACTGTTTTACGGGAATCCCCTCAGTCATAAGTGTTTTAAGGTCTTCAAGATAAGTATGATATATATCCCTTGGCATTGCATTTTTCTTTTTGCAGAGTGAAGCTGCCATACCAACAACTTCTCCCATCATAGAAGTAGTACGCTGTACCCTGACTGTACCCAGAGCAACATGCGTAACACTGATGTTCCTGCCAGCCATGAACATATTGCTTACATTTCTGGAATAAAGACATCTGTAAGGTACCGGGTATGGTTTGATATCTTTCTGATCGGCAGTTGACCGGAAAGGTTCGCCTGTAAAATCATCTGATTTTGCCGGATAATGGAGATCTATGCTCCAGGTAGTCGTGAAGGATGCATCAGGATAAATGACCCTGTTGTCAATATCCTGTTCTTTAAGAACTATATCACCCATAAGTCTCCTGGATTCTCTTTTTCCACCTATATATGCCACCCACGCCAGTTTGTAGTGATCATATATATTTTTATTCCTGCTTTTGTTTTTCAGGTAATCCCAATTGCCAAAGGTAACCCTGAGGGCATAATCGCGTATGAATTCAATCTCGTCAACCTGGTTCCTGCTTAATCCTGTTTCCCAATCCCAGTCACCCCTTATCACTTTATGCACGGTTTTTTCATTGAACTGAACTGCCCACGGACATTCAGGGAAAGGAGATACTTCCTGAACTTCCTCGGCATACCATTGAACTGATGTTCCCATCACCAGATAATCAGGTGATTCAGGAGCACTTGGCTCTCCGGTTTCATCCCTTCCCTCTCTGCCATCCCTGAAGTCGGCACCAGCCATAAATCCAAGATTTGCATCACCGGTACAGTCAGCGAATAGTTTTCCACTGAATTTTGTTTCAACCCCTGTAATAATATTTTTACCATAAACAACTGCTATGCGGTCATTATCCATATCTGCCCTGAAGACATGAGTGTTCAGGAAAAGTGAAATATTTGGTTCTCCTTCAATTACTCCTCTCTTCCTTTCATCTCCATAATTTGAAGCGGGACCTGCATTATGAATCTTTTTCTCCGGGTTTTTTGCAATAATTTCAAGAATGTTTCTGCTGCGGGGAGATTGAGGATCCTGATTTGCTTCATATAGTGTCCAGTGGCCAACAGATCCTATCTCATCCACACTCTTACCCAGGTTTTTATAAGGCTCCTGGTAAATAAGGCCGGAAAGTCCTACACGAACTTCCGAACTGTTGTTTCCACCTAATACAGGTCTGTTCTGTATCAGCGCCACTTTGCAGCCCAGTCTGGCGGCAGTGAGAGCTGCAGAACAACCTGCCATTCCGCCACCAACCACAACCAGGTCGAATGAACCTGCATCATCAGGTTCTATACCGGACAGAGTTAATCTTTTCCTGAGTTCATTCAGCCGGTCATTATCTTCCGGCGGAATGAATTGTATATCAGACGATAGGATGATGGCATCACACCTGCCATCAAATCCGGTAAGGTCATGTATTGCAATAGTGACATTCCCCTTATTTAATTTTACTGAAACACCCGACTGCCAGTTCCATCTGATCCCTTCTGTACCAAAAACAGTATTTAGCGGTTTGTTGTCGATAATTAGTTCAAATTTACCAGGTGCGCCTTTAACATCCCATGGAGCAATCCAGTCGTGTGTTCTTACCCAAATCCTGTATTCACTGGTTACAGGGACATTTATTGTTGTTGAAGCATCCTCAACCGGAATTCCAAGACCATGCGCGAGGATATAGGGAGATCCTATTAAATCAGTTGATTGCTGGTCAATCACCCATCCACCCCGATTACTGAAACTTTCAGCTTCCAGAAAAATAATATGTTCTTTTCTGCTGCCCGACGTTGTTGTCAGAAAAGCAATAATAAGCAATAAAAATTCAGCGAGTTTTCGCATAGATTCTGCTTGTTACAATGTTATGGCATTTTTTTGAATATAGTTGTCAAGGCTTGAAGTGGGAGGACCAATATAATGAAAACACTCTGCCCATTCCAATCCATATTTTGCCCCGTTTATCCTGTCTGGCTCCAATACGAATTCCTTGATATAATTAAAGTTTGCTGTCCTGTCATCATTGCCGAGGATCGGAAGTTTTTTCCCGTCTGCTGCCATTTTTAGTCTTAGCCTTGAACCCGCATTACCTCCGGGCCCCTGGGTTTTACAGACGATATTGCTTTCAACTTTGGTATCTATAAAACGGCTTATGTCAACAACCCGGTTTACAATCTGAGGCCCGCGGGCATGGTAATACATCTCCTTAACAGTGTGAGGTTGTACTACCTCGAGCTGTTCAGGATAATCAGTACCCATACCTGCCATCCATCTTGCTGCCTCCACAGCCCTGGCTGTTATATAGTGATCAGGATTTTCTTCATACAATCCCCAGGGATCATAGGAAATGAGAGTATCTACCTTCAGAAGTCTGAACAGGAAGATCAGCCTGCCCTTGATCTCCTGGATATTATATTCATCCATCCTGTGATTTGCATAGTTAAGGTCATATGTTTTCTTAAGACCGAGAACCCTGGCAACTTCGGCATTATCCTTTTCATTATTCAAAAAACGCTCTCCTGATGTTGCTCCTGAACCTGCAGCTTCATCATTGGTGGTTCTGATCAGGTAACCTGTATATCCTTCATAAATCAGTTTAGCAACAGTACCTGCGGCAAATATTGGTATGTCATCGCAATGGGGCTGGATTACTGCCAGTACTTTACCCTTATGAGGTTTGTCTTCTCGTGGTTTTTCAATGATGACTTCTTCCTGATTCTGGATGGGGTGTCCTGCATTTTGACCTGCCAATCCCATTGTAGCGTATGAAGCTGGAATCATTGCTCCAATAGCCAGATTATTGGAAATAAAACTTCGCCTTTTCATGTGATCTATTTTTAAAAGTAAAAATAGATAAAATAACTATATTTGGGTTGGACTAAATTACATATTGCTAATTAATTGATTTATAAATGAAAGCAAGTAATATTAAAATTTGTATTTCGGTTATTCTGTGTCTGTTCATAACAAATGCTTTTTCACAAAAGATCAAAAACAAAGGTGTATTAAATCCTAATGAGATCCCTCGAGTTGAAAGCCAGCTCCCCTCCGGATTCAGATGGAAGTTGGTTTGGAACGACGAATTTGATGGATTCGATTTAGATACCAATAAATGGGATTACAGGTTATACATTATGCATTCCCGGCATAAAACATGGACTGATGATGCCGCTCAACTTGACGGGAAAGGTAACCTCCTACTTAGAATATATGAAAAGGACGGTGATTACTATTCTTCACAACTGCAGACAGGGAGTAATTATATGGATTTTCCAGGAGATCAGTATGGTAACTCAAAATTGTCCTGGCCAATTGGAAAAATAGAATCTGCGAGATTTTTGCATAAATATGGTTATTATGAGATCAGGTGTAAATTGCCTACACAACCAGGTTGGTGGTCCGCTTTCTGGCTTCAATCCCCAACAATAGGATCAACGCTCGATCCTTTGGATTCAGGAGTTGAAATAGATATTATGGAAAATTTTACACGGGATGGCATAATAAGTCACAATATTCACTGGAACGGTTATGGAAAGGATCATAAAGGAGAGGGATCAGGACCTATTAGTATTAGGGAAACCAATGATGACTTTCATACTTTTGGTCTTCACTGGAGTCCAACTGGCTATGTCTTTTATGTTGATGGCAAAGAGACCTGGAGAATTTCAGGTCCTGTTTCACATCGTGAACAGTTTATCTTATTGTCGACTGAATGTATGGGTTACCGTGAGGGATCATCTTCTCCAATTTTGAAGAATATTAAGCTCCCTGATTATTTCATTGTGGATTATGTACGTGTTTACGATGAGATTAAATAGTTATAAAGACAATTAAGATTTAATCACCTTTATCAAACTTGATCAGTTAGTATCTGAGTCAGGTATAAATTCTATGATGCATGATCCATTGGTTTTAAGTGTATAATCTACACTTATAATTCCCCCTGAATAGTAAGAAATCTTCTTTCTCTCCTTATAATCAATAATATATATACTGCCGGAAGATGTCAGATCATAATCTTCAGCATTGAATTTCAGGTCGATTCTGAAAGGATCATCACTGATATTCGCAATTGCTATTCCCAGATCACCGTTTTCAGCTTTCCATGTGCCGGTATAAATAAGGGGGAAGCTACCTTTGAAAGATGTTACGCTTTCACCCATTTTTCCGGCATATATCGATAACTTTGAAATATCCATCTCTTCATAAGGTATTTCAAAATATGGTGTCCTCATGAATTTTCCTCTCAACAGATATTCCAATCCCTGGTTTCTGACTTTGCACAGATCTAAAAAATACCCTATTTCATCTTTTCTTTCAGTAGCAAGAAAAGCCTGGTAGTTAGAGATTGTGGGCTGAAGTCCCCATGCAAATGACCTTGCCTGTTCCATAAGAAATTGCCTGTTATATTTGCTGTCAAGCATCTTAAGTGGCTCTTTTGGAGCATATTGTGAAGGCCATAATTCATCATAGGGAGGAACAAGAAGAGAAGAATAGTTGCCATAAGTTATGGAATACTGATGGTATACAGCCTGGAAGAAAGGTATGGTTTCCCACGCCCCCGGACCGGCATATCGTTCTTTGCTGACTGCAAGCGTAAGGAAAAGATCGAGGTAGGGCAGCCACACTTCACCGGCTCCTTCACCGGCAAGTACGAGGTTATCTTTGTCCCTGATCTTTGATCTGATAAGACTTGTCATTTTTCCGAAATTCTGAATATGATAATTGCCTCCACCTATGGGATGACCATGGCTTCTGTCAAAACACATGGTATTAAGGCAAGCCATATCCATATAAACACCATTTGCACCATAGGTATTCACTGCACTGTCACACAGGGATGAATACTTATCTTTCCAGAACTGCGTCCCCATGCACATGTATGCAGTCGGTTTAACGGTAAATATATTGAATACATGTGTAAGAGTATTTCCTTTGATATCTTTTGCAGCATACCTCTCAGCATCCTCATCTTTCCAGCTTTCAGTAGTAGTTCCCCAAAGCGCCTGGTTCATGTAAACAATTGCATTAATTCCTTTGTCATGAGCAAACGACATTGCTTTAGTAAAAGATATCTTTCCTTCGCGTGGAGGAATATATTCAGGAAATCCGTCATCGTAGGAGCAGCCATGCCACCAGTGCCAGAAGACACTAACCGGAAGACCCAGCCTCTTCTGTATGTCTGAAGCAGGAGCCAGTACATTTGATGATCTGCCCCTGTTCCATACCCATAATGCAGTCTTTTCAAGCCATTCAGGGGTCTTGTTAAGATTAAACCTGCTCTCCCTCGACCATTTCTGTTTCGAACCCCAGTCGCGGTATAATATAGCAGCTGTTATCCAATCACCAGCAAAAGAACCAATAATTGAAGAGTATGTGGTTTCATACTTACTTGAAGCAGCGTCTATAGCCGGAAAATTATTCATCTGGTAAACCAGGTTGCCTGCACTGTCGAGTATGAATGCCATATTTTTTCTATATGCAAGCGTATCATTACATGATGCATAAAAACCCCTTTCACCTGGCGTGTATAATGCCGCACACTGCATTGAGAGCGGGCCCGGATAACTCCACTCAAATTTCTTGATACTGGTATTCAATGAATTCAAATAGTCTCTCGGATTTTTCATTAACTGTCCCATCCATTCCGGTACTGCAAGATATTCGTCTCCTTCAATTTTCGTTATCTTAATTCTCGGGAAGGCCAGTCTGTTGACCTGAATACCTCTTGTACTATCGAGGGAGATCCTCCAGTATGACATTGATTTTGTACTGTCAAGTTCAACAATGGCTGTGACAGCAAATTTTTTACTCTTCAGAACATTAAATCTGTCCCATTCAAGGATAAGAGTAGTTTCATTTGGTTTCCAGTACCTGAATCTTGTTGCATCTTCGTTATTAATGGTTTGTATTCCTGAAGAGTCAGTCAGCTCTATTTCCCATGGCGAATAAGCATGTATACTTTCGTCATGGAAGTCGCAGGCGTCAGCGAGATCCCTGAAGTTAACCAGGGCGCCGGTTTTTTTATCGAAGTTGAACAATAACCTGTCATTTTCAATCGACACATTACGTTCAGGCTCACCGCATCCGGGAAGAAAGATGATAGCTACGGAACAGAGAATTATATTACAAGACTCTCTGATTAGTTGCTTTATTTTCATCGCATTAATAAAGTCAGCCGAATTGATTAAACAACATCGGGCAACAGATAAGGAGCTCGGTATTCACGGCTAAGCATGGCATTAGCTTCATTCTCACCTTCACCGATGAATCTTTCTGCCACATGATCAAATTCAAGTTGACGTCCAAGCCGATAAGAGATATTTCCAAGATGTGCGAGGGATGAAGCCAGATGACCAGTCTGAACAGGGCCATTCTGAATTGACATATTACGTGCCCGGATAGCTTCAAACCAGTTCTGGAAGTGCAGTGTAAGTTCCCCTGTCTCAGATCTTGATGGGCCCTTTTCACGGTTTTCTCCAAGGTAAGTTTCGTATGTTCCGTATCCTTTGATGACCATATAGCCTTTATCTCCGTAAAAGATATTGCCAACTCCGGCTCCATCTTCAAGATTGGTGCACCAGTTGCGTACTTCGAACTGAATTATCTTTTTCTCTTTTGGGTAATGGTAAATTGATGTCTGTATTTCAGGCACCTCTTTACAGTCATCCCACAGGAATTTTCCTCCCATTGAGGTAATCCTTTCAGGCAGTTTATCAACACCCAGTCCCCACATGCAAAGATCAGTTTCGTGGATGCCCTGGTTTCCCACATCACCGTTACCATAATTCCAGTGCCAGTGCCAGTTATAGTGGACTAGGTTACGGCTGAATGGGCGCATGGGAGCGGGGCCACACCAGAGATCGTAATTAAGTCCTGCAGGAATCTGTGAGATGCCCTTATCTCCAATATCGGGCCTCCACCTGTAAACCAGTCCGCGCGACATGTGTACACGTCCGATCAATCCCTCTTCCAGATGCTTGACAGCTTCTCTTATAGACACTGAGCTTCGTAGCTGAACCCCATGCTGGACTATACGGTTATACTTATAGGCAGCCTCTATCATTTTTCTGCCTTCAGTTACATTATGAGTAGCTGGTTTTTCAACATAAACATCTTTGCCTGCCTGGCAGGCCCATATTGTTTGAAGAGCATGCCAGTGGTTAGGAGAAGCTATAGCTACAGCATGAATGGTCTTATCCTCATACGCCTTTCTGAAGTCCTGTTCTATCATAACTTTTTTGCCATATTTTTTTTCAAAATCTACGGCCCTTTCTCTGAGAATATCCATATCAGGGTCACATAGAGCAGCAACTTCAACATTCATTTTTTTTGACAGCCCCATAATCTCTTCTATATGTGTCTGACCCCGGCCATTTATTCCCAGGACAGCAACCCGGATCCTGTCATTTGACCCCTGTGCTGACTGAGGAACAATCTCTGGAATTGTTATCGATCCCTTAACTACAGATGGAGCAACAGCAGCTGCAACGGCCCCGCTGACAGCTGTTTTTATAAAGGTTCTTCTTGATTTGTTCTTTTTTGTTTCCATTAGTGAAGATTTTATGATTCAGTTTTTTCATAGTATATTCTAATAATAAATGCAGATTATTACATGGTAGTCATGTCTATTTAAATTCAGCGGCCATTCTATTTATCTGTTCATCTTTAATATCTCCGGTAATAAGTATTTTATGCTTAAATACAATTTTTTCTCCTGGCTGAAGGATTATTTTTACTTCACCGGCGGTTTTATCAATAGCGCGGCCCCCGAGGTTATTACAGGCAAAGAGCCCATAGCCGCGGGCATGTGACCATGCCGGGAAATTTGGATTTCCGGGATTATCGAAGATGACAATAGTTATTATCTCTCCTTCTTTTTCTGCACGGAGAGCCACCCACCGGCTTCGTTTTCCCCATACATCGCCACCGGTTTTTCCTTCCTCGTTCCTGTAAATGCCATTTACTCCTTCATTATTCAGAACAGGAACTTCAGTCTCTATCCCATTGGCATCCAGAAATTTTTCAGGTTGGGTTGAAGGTTCTTCAAAAGCCCGGTCAACACGTAATCCCAGCAATCCTTCTTTGTTTTCAGTGAAGGTGACCTGCTCACGTGCTGTAAGCGTTGTACTCCTCTCTATAATTCTTGAATTCTCATCTCCTGAAAAATTAAATGATGTTTCTTCATCGAGGAGTATCCCCGAATTTATATCCTCCCACCAGGAACTAGTTATCAGGTTACCTTTAGAGGGATCCATGGAGACTATTTTGTTAAACTTTACAGAGCCATACCTGTGCTTTACTGAATCGGCAATTGCAAACGAATTGTTCCAGAAGTCCAGACCGTTGACATCACCAAAATTGAGCCAGAGACCAACATGGTGAGGATGGTCTGTTCTTTCAAAAGCTCTTGGTTCTAAAGGGTAGCCTCGGGTAACAGGTTTTCCTGATGCTGTATTGATAGGATAGAGTACCTGCTTTTCCATATTTTCAGGATAGATGAATGCAGTGAAAAGCTTTCCATCAATAAGCACCTCCACTCTCTTATCCTGTTCCTTGTTTACGAATTCCACCTTGCCTGATTCAGATGAGCATGATGACGCAATCAGGCCAAAGGTTAAAATTGTAACAGTCAGAGATTTTTTCATAAAATATAGAATTAATATTACTTAATAAATGAAGTTTAACATAAAATATAAAATAGGAATCATCTACTTAATCTTGTAAATATATACCTGCCGGCTTCCGGAATTAGTAGAGTTAAACCCAATAATTTTTCCACTCTGACTCCACCGGCAATGAATATCGCAGCGCCAGTATCCTTCAAATTCAGCAGGCTGAACAAATCTGCCGAGTGATATTACTGCTTCACTTTTCATGTCCATCAGATAAATTTTTTGTTCCTTTAATCCGCCCGATGGGTAAGTATCAGTCACCATCCATTTCTGATCAGGCGAGAAGGTACCATGACCATCATAATCAAGAAGTCCTTTGCCAAGCCGTTTATAATTTTTTTCCCCGACAGTGAAAAGTACATGGGCATATTGTTTCCCCTCGTAAGCTGATGTGATCATGAGCTCATCATCATTCAGCCAGTCAAAATGAGAGCCTCCCCAGTTATCTGGAAAGCATCTTTGAAGATTTGTTCCATCAATGTTGACAGTAAAGGAGGTGGTAATTCTCTGGTTGCCGCTTGTCTGCCTTGACAGCCAGAATATTTTTGAACCATTTCTGCTGAAAAGGGTATGGTTAAACCATTCAATGCTTCCTTCTTCAAGAGGAGGGACCAGATCTTTTACCTGATCATATGAAACAAGAAGCTTTAAATCACCTGTTTTCAGGTCGATAAGAAACAGACCGTCATCTTCCGGGAAAGGGATATCCTTCCGTGAATCCTGACCATTGCCACCGTAACCATAATCTGGTCTTGTAATTCTAAGTCTGGAGAAATTGATGCTAATTGCATGTAATCCGTCTGAAGCAACTGCGCTTATCGGAAATGGAAAGGTTTTAATCTCTTCTTTTGTATGTACGTTCACTATTACTGAAACGAACTTACCATTTCTCAAGTCGTTGAAGATGATCAGTGAATCAGGAGAAGTTCCAAGCCAGTGAGCCATACAGCCCTGCTGGAAATTCCAGGCCCTTGTCTGGGAAAGCGGAATAAATTCTTTTGTTTTCAGATCAATCATCCCCAGTGTAGCCGGATTATTTTTATCCGGAAGCTCATATTTCAGTTCAGTCTCCAGCACTGTGGCATAGGTTTCTGATCTGTTGAATGAATTTATTCCATAATAGCTTGCGAAGAGATGTTCCTTGTTGTTATCGGTGATCTGGATGGGACCATTAATAACAGGGAAACTGACATTGACAGCCTCTTTTTCAGCAGGTATGTTATTGCATGTAACTGAAATTGTTAAAAGCACCATAAATAGAATGCATCCTGATGGTTTCATGATTTTATTATTATTTACACTGGTTCTTAAAGTAATATATTTATGCAATTATTTATTTGTTCTAACATAATATTAGATATTTTCATTTGCTAGTTAACTATTTCAAGATCAGTCACTTTATTTTGAACTACTTACCCTGTCCACCAGATATACAATCGATTTATGCGATACTCCTGAATGAAGACTCAACCCTATTTCACATGTCCTGCTTGTTGAGTAACCATTAGTTACATCATCAGGGATCTGTGATTTCAGATTCCGAAGGCCATGCTTATTTAGTTCGGGATAGGTAAATCCCCGGTCGCCGGCAAAACCGCAACAGTTGGTATCTGCCACTATCACCTCCCTTGCACACAGTCGCGCAAGCTCAGCAAGTTTGTTTTCGAGCCCCATCTTCTTCATGCTGCAAACCGGAAAAACTGTGATTGTTTTATCAACAGGTGTAATTTTAAGATTTGGAATCAGATATGTCATAATAAACTCAACCGGTTCATATAATTTAAGTCCTGATTTTATATTCTCTTTCATGGTAAAGAGGCATGGGCTCATATCGCAAATAACAGGGTATACTCCATTATTACTTGCTTTAAGTAACTCAGTCTCAAGCTCCTTTGATTTTTTATCGCCAGCCTCTATATAACCTTTGCTCAGGAAGGCCATTCCACAGCACAGATTATTCAGATTTTCAGGATATATTACTTCGTAACCTCCTTTTTCTATAAGTTGTACCATCATTTCCGAGAGTTGTTTCTCCTCCATGTATTCCCGCGATACACCCATCGACCTGTTGATGCAGGAAGGGAAATAGACAACCTTGCTTCTTTTTTCTGATAATGGTGACTGATCTTTTCTGATTTTTGATGAACCCGATGGCATATATTCATTCCAGGCAGGAATTGAGTTAAAAGAGATCCTTCTTATGCCACCTGCTAAAAATTTCATAACTGTGGTTCCTATTACACTGTGAATAAATGATACAGTGCTTAGCGCTACCCTCATAACTGAGGTTACCTTATTCATGTTATCGGCAATCCACATAGCCATGCGGTGTTTATTTCCTATCTTTTCTTTTCTGAGGCTCTTAACAAGTTTGCCTGTGTCAATTTTAACAGGACAACTCACAGCACATAGGCCATCAGTTGCACAGGTCTCATTTCCTGCATAGGAATATGCTTTTACAAGCGAGGCGGCCAGATGTGGCTGATCGCCTGTTGAAAGTAGTGATTTGATTTCGCGGTGTACTGTGATCCTTTGTCTCGGCGATAGTGTCATGTCGGCCGAAACGCAAGCAGATTCACAGAATCCGCAATCGGTACACTTATCAATTATTTCATTAGCGGCGTGCAGGGGTTTAAAATCCTTCAGATGAATATTACTGTCATCATTAAGTATTACTCCAGGATTTAAAATCCCCTCAGGATCAAAGATCTTTTTTATCTCTATCATCATCTGGTATGCTTCCCTGCCCCATTCGAGCTCAACAAAGGGCGCCATATTCCGGCCCGTACCATGTTCGGCCTTTAATGACCCGTCATATTTCTTTACTACAAGATCTGACACTTCTACAAGCATATTACTATACCTGCCTATCTCTGATTGTATGCTGAAATCCTGAGTAAACACAAAATGAAGATTGCCTTCAAGTGTGTGTCCGAAGATTACGGCTTCATTATAGTTGTATTTCTTAAGAATATCCTGCAGGTCAAGCGTCGCTTCAGCAAGCCTGGGCACGGGAAATGCAACATCCTCAATTATTACAGTTTTTCCGGCCCTGCGCATCGCACCTACTGAAGGGAATAATCCTTTGCGGATTTTCCATAACAGCTCATATTCAGCCGGGATATCTGTAAATTTTACTCCAAAAAGTGTAGGTATTGAAATTATACTTTGCTTAATGATCTCAATCTTATTCTCCAGTCCTTCAATATCTTCGGCTGCTGTTTCAATCAAAAGGGCACATGCTGTATTATCAAGTGTTTTAAGGTATCCTGGTACTCCATTTTCATTTTCTACTGATCTTAAGCCTGCCCTGTCAATCAGTTCAACTGCCTGAACCGGTGTAGATTTAAGCAATGAAACGGCCATACAGGCATTCTTGATATCAGGAAAAATAATCAATGAAGTAGCTTTATGAGGAAGTTCCGTGACAGTTCTGAATGTTATCTCTGAGATAAATCCCAATGTTCCTTCAGAACCAACCATCAAATGCTCTATAATCTCAAAGGGATCTGTAAAATCAACCAGAGCATTCAGACTATAGCCGGTTGTGTTTTTCATTTTGTACTTCTTCCTGATGCGCTCTGCCAGTGTGGTATTCTCTTTAGCCTTTTTTGCCAGCTTTCTAATATCTGATAAAAGCATAGGATGGCTCTCACTGAATTTATCTTTACTTTTCTGGTCTCTGGTATTGAGAATGGTTCCGTCAGCCAGCACTATCCTGAGACCTGCAACAGTTTTGTAGGAATTTTCAGCAGTTCCACAACACATTCCGCTGGCATTGTTTGCAACAATACCACCTATCATCGCTGCATTTATTGAAGCCGGATCGGGACCAATTTTTTTCCCGTATGGTGCAAGCATTTTGTTGACCCTGCCACCTATAAGGCCCGGCTGCAGAGTTATATAATTGCCTTTATCCTCTATCCTGGCATTTTTCCACTCATTTCCTGCAACCAGAAGAACTGAATCAGTTATGGCCTGACCTGAAAGACTAGTTCCGGCAGCCCTGAATGTAACAGGTATCATCAGTTTGCTGCATTCCTGAAGGATCAGTGAGACCTCCTGCTCATTATTTGCCCGAATAACCATTTTGGGAATAAGTCTGTAGAAGCTTGCATCGGTACCATATGCAAGGGTATAGAGAGGATCATGATAAATTCTGTGGCAATCGATGCTTTTTACTATGATATCATATAAAAGCTTGTAGTTTCCGAATAACATTGGAATTATTTTTCAAGGATTAATCAATAAAAATACAGATATATGTCAGTTAATACAAAAAAAAGAGGTTGTTTACTTATACTAATAGTAAATGTCTAATTTTGTAGCTTATTTATAAAATATCTATGGAAAACAGTTCAGAACCGGTATATTCAAGGAATGTAATTGAATTTGTTGCTGTCGCAAACGAATTCTGTAAATATGCCGAGCATGCCCGGGACCTGAAAGGGGATGAACTTCTTAAAATACTACAGCGGATACTTCCTCTTATGTATCTCAAAGCTTCATTACTTCCACAACTTGATCCAATATTTGAAGACGGTAATGAAAAATTTGTTACTGAGAATGACTGGATAAGGATATGCGATAATCTGAGAAAGAAGTTCGGTACAGCGGATGATTATATGGAGGTTTTTGACGAAAGAACAAAAGAAACCGATGAGGCGATAGTTGCATCCATATCCGAAAATATGTCCGATATATATCAGGATATCAAGGATTTTCTTCTTTTATATCAAACCGGGACAAATGAAGTTATGAATGATGCCATTTGGGAGTGCAGGCTTAATTTTGAGACATTCTGGGGACAGAAACTGGTAAATTCAATGAGGGCAATACATAGTTTTATTTATTCGGGAGAGGAGATAGGAAAGATTGAGGAAGAGGATATCAGTGATGATGAGAGGAATACTTCCGACTGGTTCATAAGCAGACGTCAGAGAGAATTCAGAAATAATAATGGTAAACAGTAAATACAACCCCAATATCACGGCAGAAGAGATTGCCGTACGTGACCTTTCCTGGTTCCGGGGGGAGATAGTTGTGGTAGAAGATTATAAAACTTTCAGATCAGTATTTCCGAAACTTTTAGGCAAGGATCTTCTCGGTTTTGATACCGAGACAAGGCCTACCTTCAAAAAAGGTAAAAGAAATAAAGTTTCTCTGATTCAGCTATCTACTGAAAATCTTGCAGTACTGTTCAGGATAAACAGGATTGGCCTTCCAGAGGAATTAATAGATCTTTTATCAGATCCGGCAGTAACGAAGGCAGGTGTAGCAATACATGATGATATCCGTTTCCTGAAGGGTGTTAAAAAGTTTTCACCCGAAGGATTTATTGATCTTCAGTCATTTGTAAAAGAATTCGGAATAGAAAGCTCTGGGTTGAAAAAAATTACAGCTATCGTACTTGGTTTCAGGATATCCAAAAGACAGCAGGTCACTGACTGGGAAGCAGAAAAACTTACCGAGGCACAACAGGTTTATGCTGCTACTGATGCGTGGGTATGTCACCAGATTTACAGGAAGCTGACCAATGGAAGAGAAGTTCGGAGTGCCTAAAATATTTAAAGTTTAAAGGTTTTAATGTGATATGATGGAAAGGATTAAGATTGTACTTAGATCTGGAAAGGAGCAATCAGTTAAAAGATTTCACCCATGGGTGTTTTCCGGTGCTATAAAGAAGATGTACGGTACTCCTGCTGAGGGTGATCTGGTTGATGTATTTGACAATAAAGATAATTTTCTTGCTGTAGGTCATTATCAGCCAAGTTCAATTGCGGTAAGGATTCTCTCCTTTGAAAATATAAATATTGACATAGATTTTTTCAGAGAAAAGATCAGAAATGCAATCAGTTACAGAAAATCCATTGGAATAATTGGTAATTCTGACCTGAATGTTTACAGGCTGATACATGGAGAAGGCGATGGACTTCCCGGACTTATTATCGACTATTACAACGGGGTAGCTGTAATGCAGATGCATTCAGTTGGGTTCTATAGAATAAGGGAGGTGATAACTTCTGTTCTGGTTGAATTACTTAAAGATCAGATAGTTTCTGTTTATGACAAAAGCGAGGGAACAATACCGCATATGTCCTGTGTAAAGGCCTCAAATGAATATCTGTACGGGAATTCAGAGCCTGTCACTGTAACTGAAAATGGATATAAATTCCGGATAGACTGGACAACAGGACAGAAGACAGGATTTTTTATTGACCAGCGCGACAACAGGAAGCTGCTTTGTAAGTTTACAGAAGGACGAAATGTTCTTAATATGTTTGGTTATACAGGTGGTTTCTCTGTTTATGCCATGAACAATGCAGCAACTGTTCATACCGTTGACAGTTCATATTCAGCAATTGAACTTGCAAATGAGAATATCCGGCTCAATTACGGTGATGATAAAAGGCATGAGTCCTTTAAGGTTGATGCATTCGAATATATGAATGATATCAAAGACAGGTATGACCTGATAATATTGGATCCTCCTGCTTTTGCGAAACATAATAATGTTCTTGCAAATGCATTGCAGGGATACAAGCGACTTAATATGAAAGCTATAGAACAGGTAAAACCAGGAGGAATAATTTTTACCTTTTCATGCTCACAGGTAGTGACAAAGGAGAACTTCAGGAAATCAGTATTTGCAGCCGCAGCAAATACAGGAAGGACTGTCAGGATTCTTTATCAGATGAGTCAGCCGCCTGATCATCCTGTGAATATCTATCACCCGGAAAGCGAATACCTGAAGGGATTGGTTATTTATGTTGAATAATTCTAAGTAATTGAAAACATTTGAGCTTATAGGCAAACCCACCCCTGGCCCCACGCTGATGCGGGGCAGGCTCTCCCCAGAGGGGAACCAAAACATTCTAACCGTTGGACTGTCGTACCATCGTACCCTTGAACCGTCGAACCCTCAAACCCTCGAACAGTAACACCATCAAAATATGAGTGCAGATAAGAATATCCTTTTAATCGCAAAGAAACTGGCCCTTCATGACTGGCAGGTGGAGAACACCATCAGGCTTCTTGATGGAGGTGCTACAGTTCCCTTCATCAGCAGGTACCGCAAGGAGATGACAGGAAGCCTTGATGAGGTACAGCTGATGCATATCAAGGAAGAATTCGAGAGGCTGAAAGAACTTGATGCTCGCAGGGAAGCTATAATAAGGTCGATTGATGAGCAGGAAAAAATGACTCCTGAGCTGAGAGCCAGGATAGATGCTGCATTGACAATGTCGGAGCTTGAGGATATCTACCTTCCATACAGACCAAAGAGGAGGACCCGTGCAACAATTGCCAGAGAGAAGGGCCTTGAGCCTCTGGCACAACTCATTATAGAACAGAAAGAAAACGATCCTGCAGGCCGGGCGGAGGAATTCCTGAATGAGCAGGTGATAACTGTGGAGGAAGCCATTGCAGGTGCTTCTGATATTATTGCAGAATGGGTCAGCGAGGATGAAAAAGCGAGGAAACATCTTAGAAATATCTTTGAAAAAGAGGCTGTTATCTATTCAAAGGCTGTTAAGGGGAAGGAGGCAGAAGGAATAAAATACAGTGATTATTTCGACTGGTCGGAGCCACTCAGAAAATGCCCGTCTCACAGACTTCTGGCAATGAGAAGGGGAGAGGAGGAAGGATTCCTGAGGCTATCAATAGAACCTTCTGAGGAAAGAGCTTTAGAAACTCTGAATTCTATTTTCATCATTGGCAGAAATGATTCATCGGAAATTGTAAGTGAAGCCGTAAAGGATAGCTGGAAGAGATTACTGTCATCATCGATGGAAACTGAATTCAGGAACATTTCAAAGGAAAAAGCTGATAATGATGCTATAGCGGTTTTTGCTGACAATCTGCGTCAACTATTACTGGGCTCTCCCCTTGGTGAGAAAAATGTACTTGCCATCGATCCTGGATTCAGAACCGGATGCAAGATTGTCTGTCTCGACAGGCAGGGTAATCTGCTTCATAATGAAACTATTTATCCTCATCCTCCACAGAATGAAACTGCGATGTCGGTGAAGAAGATTCTTACTATGGTAAATGCATACAAGATTGAAGCAATTGCCATAGGTAACGGTACAGCAAGCAGGGAGACAGAGGAATTTATCAAATGGGTCAAATTTGAAAATGATATTCAGGTATTTGTTGTAAGTGAGGCTGGAGCTTCAATTTATTCCGCTTCAAAAGTTGCACGTGAGGAATTCTCTGATTATGATGTTACGGTAAGGGGAGCTGTATCGATAGGCAGAAGACTCATGGATCCGCTGGCAGAACTTGTTAAGATTGATCCGAAGTCAATTGGCGTTGGTCAGTACCAGCACGATATAGATCAGCAAAAGCTACAGAAATCGCTCGATGATGTGGTCATGAGCTGTGTGAATGCTGTAGGTGTTGAAGTTAATACTGCAAGCAAGCATCTTCTTACATATGTTTCAGGGCTGGGTCCACAACTGGCACAGAATATAATCGATTACAGAACTGATAATGGTCCGTTCAAGGCAAGAAAAGATCTTCTCAAGGTTAAAAGGATGGGTGATAAGGCTTTTGAACAGAGTGCCGGATTTCTGAGGATCAGAAATGCATCCAATCCACTGGATTCAAGTGCTGTACATCCGGAAAGCTACCACGTTGTTGAAAGGATGTCGAAGGATCTTGGATGCGATGTCAGGGAGTTGATGACAAATGATGCAAAGAGAAAGGAGATAAAGTTTGATAAATATATTACCAGTGCAACAGGTTTACCTACGCTAAAGGATATAATGGAAGAACTTGCCAAGCCGGGACGTGATCCGAGATCCAAAATTAAAGTTTTCCAGTTTGCAGACATTCATTCAATGGAGGACTGTAAGCCTGGTATGGTAGTTCCTGGAATTGTAACAAATGTTACAAAATTTGGCGCCTTCGTAGATATAGGAATCAAGCAGGATGGTCTTGTTCATATTTCAAACCTGAGCAACAAATATGTATCAGATCCATCAACCGTTGTGAAACTTCACCAGCATGTTATGGTGAAGATTATTGCTGTTGACATCGAACGGAAACGTGTTCAATTATCGATGAAAGATATGGAAAATAAGTCGAATTAACTGCACAACGGCACAACGGTATAACAGCATAACGAAATAACAAAATTGTGCTGATTGATTGTTGATGCGGATTTAAATTTCATTTACCAGATAAGGTTTAAAAATGAAAAAAACATTAATTATAACCTTCGTTATCTCATTTCTGGCCGCAAAAACTGCAGGACAGAAGTTAAAAATATATTCTGATTTTCCATCTGGAAATATTTCTGTAGAAAGAATTAGTAATGACACTATCTGGATGCATCCTGATCTGAGAGACACTGAAGGTGATTGGTTCTACTGGTGCTTTGCTGTCAAACAGGCAAAGGGTAAGTCCCTGACTTTCGTTTTTACTAAGCCTAATGTATTTACAGCAATGGGTCAGGCAATCAGTAAGGATCAGGGTTCAACCTGGCATTGGATTAACGGAGAGATTGAATATAGTGAAGCCTTCTCTTTCACTTTTGATACCGATGACGATGTTCGTTTTAGTATGGGAATGCCCTATGTCCAGAAGGACTTCGATAATTTTATTAAGCCATTTTTGGAATCTGACTATGTAACTCTAAATAGTCTGACAAAAACCAAAACAGGAAAAGAAATAGAGAGACTATTCATAAAACCACCAAATGATAATGTTAAGTATAAGGTACTAATCACTGCCCGTCACCATGCCTGCGAGATGATGGCAAATTATGAAATAGAAGGACTTGTTAAAGAAATTTTGAATGACAATTGGTTGAAAAATAATGTTGAATTTTGCTTTATCCCCTTTATCGATAAAGATGGAGTTGAAAATGGGGATCAGGGAAAAAACAGGAAACCTCATGATCAAAACAGGGACTATGGAGAAAGAAGCATATATGGGTCAACTAAAGCTTTAAAAGAATGGGTTCCGCAGTGGGCTGAAAATAAATTAGCCATTGCCATGGACTTACATTGTCCATGGATAAAGGGTGATTATCATGAAAATATTCTTGTTGTAGGTACAGAAAATGAGAGGATTGCAGAACAACAGAAATTATTCTGTAAGATTCTGAAAAGCACTAACAAAGGTGAGCTTAAGGTTTCCAATAAAATTTATATGCCTTTTGGAATTGACTGGAATACTTCAGCTTCTTATACTGCAGGAGTTTCATTTAAAACATGGGCATCTACCCTTGAAGGTGTTAAACTGCCAATTTCGTTTGAATTTCCATATGGGACCAACGAGGGACAAATAATTACTCAGCAAAACGCACGGGATTTTGGGGCTGATTTGGCCATAGCGATAAAGAAATATTTGAAACAACTTTAGTTTGGAACTTATAATGGTAGTAATGTTGGATTGCTAAAATCCATGAGATGATAGGTCCACGATCAAAATTTTGTAATTATTAGTAAATATTTATAATTTGTAATAGATGTATGATTTATGAAGAATCTGAATTTATTAGTACTAATTCTCATCTTGCTGCTTTCTGGATGTAATAATCAAAAGTATGAGGTATTGATTGAGACTGAAAGTTTTTCTGATAAAGGCGGCTGGGTTGTTGATCCACAATTTGTATTTCAGATGGGATCGCCATATCTTCTGGCACATGGACTTGGCAGACCTGTTGAAGATGCAGTGCAAGAGTTAGATATCCCCGCTCCGGGAAAATATAATATTTGGGTACGGACCATGAACTGGGCCGTTGGCGAATGGGATGCCCCCGGACGATTCAGAGTGCTGGTTGATGGAAAGGAGCTTGATACGGACCTGGGAACTAATGGTGGATGGGGATGGCAGTATGCAGGAGATGTGAAGATCAAAGATAAGGTTGCAAGGGTCGGACTTCATGATCTGACCGGTTTTGAAGGACGTTGTGATGCAATCTATTTAAGTACTGTGAAAACAGCTCCTCCGTCTGATCTCAAAGAGCTGACACTATTTAGAAAGACCCTCCTGAAGGAAAGTGACTTTCCTCAAAGAAAAGAATCGTTTGATCTGGTTGTTGTAGGAGGAGGGATAGCAGGATGTGCTGCATCAATTGCTGCTGCAGAACAGGGAATGAAGGTGGCACTTATTCATGATCGTCCCATTCTTGGTGGAAATGCAAGCAGTGAGATCCGTGTACATACTGAAGGTATAACCTGGAAGTCAGGACGAATATTAAATATGCTTAATACGGTCCACTGGCCTAACGGCTCTCCCGATGCTGTAAGGGATGACAGAAAACGCCATAACGCTATGAGTCAGTACCCTGATATTCATCAGTTTCTGAACTTCAAAGCATATTCTGCAAATACAATTTCCGATTCAATAACGTCAGTGGATGCGAAGCATACCTCCACGGGTGAGACAATACGTTTTTCAGCCCCCATCTTCATTGACTGTACCGGTGATGGCTGGATAGGCTACTGGGCAGGAGCCGAGTATATGTACGGAAGGGAAGACTCCTTGAAATACAATGAAAACTGGGATTTACATAAAGAATTATGGAGCCCGGTAAAAGCTGATAACAGGGTGATGGGATCATCTCTTTTGTGGCGCAGTGTTGATAAGGGAGTTCCGGTTCTTTTTCCTGAGGTTCCATGGGCTATGGATGTTGCCGGGGACTTTGCTGCTTTACAGGGTGAATGGGAATGGGAGTATTCTGTAGATGACATGCACCAGGTAGATGATGCTGAGGCCATCAGGGACCACATGTTCAAGGCTGTTTATGGTTCCTTCTATAATGCGAAGAAAATTCCTGAAAATGCTAGTTTCGACCTTGATTGGGTTTCATTTCTTATCGGGAAAAGAGAATCGCGACGCCTTGTAGGGGATTATATATATACCTTTCAGGATGAAAAGAATATGGTTGAGTTTCCCGATGCTGTAGCCATGGAACAGAGAGATATAGATGTTCACTATCAGCAGAATCTGAAGGATAATTCAAAACCTGATTTTCTTTCAGTAGCTCTTTTCTATCCTGTTGATCATTATTATATCCCATACAGATCACTCTATTCAAAGAATATCAGGAACCTCCTGATGGCCGGAAGGTGCTTCAGCTGCTCTCATGTTGGTCTGGGGGGCCCCAGGGTGATGAATACAACAGGTCAGATGGGAGTTGCAACAGGCTACGCTGCCTCGCTTTGCAAAAAATACAATACCTCTCCGCGAGGTATTTACATGTCACATATAAAAGAGTTGCAGAAGTTAATCGGAGGGAAGTAAAAAATCCCCCTTCAAAGGTGGAAGGGGGATGTAAATTTAATACCTGATAATTCATTTTAGAATCTTGGTCTTTCTGATTCAGGTCTTGGTTTCATTACAGGTTTTGCCGGTATCTTTGCCATACGCATTGCAGCATTATATGCAAAAGCTGCTGTGATCACCGCATTGTGTTTAAGATCTTCCATTACCAGCCTCTCATATGTATCCATTACTGTATGATAACCACGTCGATATTCAATTTCATCCTGTATGAACTGAAATCCAGGTAGTCCCAAACCATTGAATGTCAGATGGTCGGTGCCACCTGTATTATTCGGAGAAATGGTGGTAACCCCCATATCTTCAAATGGTTTCATCCATTCCTTAAACACCGGTCTGATAACATCATTTTCCTGGAGGTAAATGCCTCTGTACTTACCTGATCCGTTATCCATATTAAAGTAACCTGCGAACTTATCATAATCCGGTTTATGCTCTTTGGTTTTCGGATCAACAAGGTATTTGTCTGCATATCCCCTCGATCCGAGGAATCCCTCTTCCTCGCCACCCCACAGGGCAACTCTAATCGTTCTTTTTGGTGCGGCATCAATTGCCTTTAAAATTCTTAATGCTTCCATCATCACAATACAGCCAGATGCATTATCAGCTGCTCCGGTTCCTCCATGCCAGGAATCGATATGGGCTCCAATCATGACTACTTCGTTTTTTAGCGTTTTGTCAGTACCAGGGATTTCACCTATTACGTTGTACACAGTAGGACTATCAAAGAACTTATTCTGAATCTCGATTTCCATCTCCACCGGAAGGTTATGCTTGAGGATCCTTTCCATTCTGCCATGTGCCTCAACCGGCAGGTTCAGTTGGGCCACCGGTTCTTTTTCTCCCTTCTTATAACTGACGCTGTTTGATCTGGGAACATTAAAAGTACCTGAACCATTTAGAATTACAGCAGCCCCTTCATTACTGAGAAATTCTGAAATTTTGTTCCGCAAAGCCCTCATTGCTGCATATTGAGCAAAGTCCATCCGGGGTCTTCTGCCTGATCTGCCTTCTGATCTCTTTGCCATTTCGGCAAGTTGTGCATCAATATATCTGCTTGCCAGTGGATCAAAATTAACTTCATATTGTGTTGCGGATGGAAGCAGTACTATCTTTCCTGAAAGCTTACCCTTGTATTTATCCATATCCGCTTCAGTATTTATATCAACATATACAACTTCAGCTTTGATTAATCCATTTGTGCTACCTGTCCAGGCAACAGGATTACACGCAAAGTTGGCATAGTATGGAGCAGTCATTGCCGCATATGTTTTAAGATTATCCCATCCCGGTTTACTGAAGTCGCAAGCCGCTTCTATCCTTACGTTCTGGAATCCAAGTTCTTCCATCTTCTTTTTTGCCCACTCATTGCCACGAGTCATCCCGGTTGAACCAGTGAGTCTTGGCCCTGTGAGATCAGTAAGCCCAAATGCAAGCTCTTCGATCTGGGAGTATTTCAATCCTTCCTGCTTGATCTTGTATATCATCGCAAGATCGACATTTTCATTCTGTGCAAGTAATAGCGAAGGCAGCAGGAACAAGACAAAAACTGCTGCTTTAAGATTTATTAATTTCATAATGATATTTGTTAATTAATTATGTTGAGTATCAAATGTATTTAAAAATGTATATCCATATAAAAAGAGGAATTTTATTAACAAAAATTAACAAATACGCCTCAGCCCACTACCTGTTGAGGGGCAGGCTCTCTCAGAAGAGGACCCTGAATATCCGGATTTATTTTTTCTTTACAAAAATCACCGACGGATCAACCGGGTACCGGCCGAAGCGTTCTCCATAAATGGCAAGTCCGCCAGGGAATGATTCATCTACCTCAAATCTTATCTTAAGTTGTCTGTCTGATGCCTTCCTGATCACTTCTGCCGGTATTGATGCTTTAACCAGGTATCCGTAAGAACCTGCTTCATACAATTTTCTGTCATGTGGTTGTGAATACCACGATAGTATGCCCCGGTGATCAGCAGGATCATCCTCAAGGAAGAATGTTCCAAGTGACTCTCCGTTTACAACAATCCTTACCATGGAAGAATATTTTCGTGTATCTGTCATCGGATAGGAGTTCGGATTCTGGCTGGGATCATTGGTTCCCTTTCCAAGCATATAGTCACCTTCCGGAAGTCTGGCATCTTTTCTGTCTTTTCCAAACAGCTGTTTTGCAGAGAGTTCCGCTATCAAAGAAACAGTTTCAGTATTATCTGCCGAAATTGTTTCCGGCAGTTCTATTTCATATTCAAAATATCCGTATCCGGCACCATCAACCTTTAATCCGTTAAGTACATTCCACTGCTTCTGGCTCCAGCTTTGCGATTTAAATGAAGAAGGGGCAAATCTTACAACGGTCATTTCCTGACCCTCATTATTGATGCTATCCAGTCGGTTAAATGACTTGTCGCCAATGAAGAAGGTTGTGAAGTTCCTGTGCAGCACCCGGCCGGAAGCATCAACAGTAACAACTGTTAATATAGCGATTCCTTGTTTATCAGGGATCATTAAATTAATCCTGCCAGCCACTCCTGCATCCCATTTCTTATACTGGATTGATAAAGAAGAGCCTGGCAGAAACCAATAGTTCCCGGTATTGTCCCAGCCATAAAGGTCCGTCTTTACCGTCAGGTTTGTACCAAGATCCGCATCGGTCATGAACGACGCAAAGAGTGGAAGCTGAACAGATTCGAAAGGCTTTACTTCCCTGCAAAGAGGACCATCAACAGAGATATAAACATCACTGTGAAGATCTTTCAGGGTCATTCCTGGCACAATATCCTCAAGGCCGGTATATTTTTCACTTCTGTCATATTTATAGTATCCGTTCCACTCATTAATAACATCATGATGTTCCGTATAAAGCCAGCCACATATTTTAGGATGACTTCTGAACTCATTCATCATAAGGTGATAATCCCAGCTCCAGTCAACATCTCCTGTACTGCCGCTATAGCCCCATACATTTCCACATTCGCTGTTGAACAGAGGTTGTTCTTCCTGGATTCGACCTCCGATAAAGTTCCATTTCGATCCGGGAAAAGTGTTAGAGCATACCTCATCAAGATGTTTTTTCCATTCATATCCCGGGATATAGACATGCCAGCTGTTTACGTCTGACACCACATGATCGTAATTGCATGCAGAATTATCTTCAACCAGCCTGGTTGGATCCATAACTTTAGCCTGTCTGTATAAACTTTCGACCCATTCCTGTGTTTCCGGAAGGTACAATCTCTCCTTTTTAGGTTCTTTTTTCTCGGTGAATAATCCCCATGTTTCATTAAAGAGAACCCACTGGAATATTGAAGGATGATTGTAATCTCTTTCAATCATACCTTCCATTGCAACAAGATGTTCATGCTGAGCCTCTTTGTCAGGCTCACCCCAGAAATTTGGTACATCAGCCATGATCAGAAGTCCCAGTTTGTCAGCCCAGTATAGCTTTCGGGGAATTTCAACCTTAATATGTATCCTGTTAGTATTCAATCCTATACGCTTTGAGCGCACTATTTCTTCTTTCATAAATTCATCTGAAGGAAAGGTATAGAATCCATCAGGGTTATATGACTGGTCAAGACACATCTGAAGATAGACAGGTTTATTATTAAGAGCGATATAATTATAGTTCAGACCGGGAAGATTGACTGTACTGATTTTTCTCATCCCAAAATAACTTTGCACATGATCAATCTCAGCATTATTTTCAAGAATAGTCACCAATACATCATAAAGGAAAGGGTTGTTCAGATCCCAAAGGACCATGTTTTCTACCGGAAGCTGGAAGTTAAGCTCATTCTCCCCCTTTTTAATTTTTTGTATTATTTCAGGTTTTGCCTGGCTGCCGTTCATGAAAGTAAGCTTAAGAGTAGTTTTAGTTGTTGCAGGCTGGCTTGTTATAACTTTTACAGTCACTTTCTGTTTATCTATGTCAGGGGTGAAATGCACTGATTTAATGAAGTTGTCACCCCGGGCATCAAGATAAACAGTCTGCCAGATACCCTTGGCCTGACCGTAACCCTGCTTGCCTTCAAGTTTATATGAGAAAGGCGAATCATCTACGCGCACTACAAGTTGGTGTTTCTGTCCATTTTTGATAAAAGGTGTAATGTCAAATTCGAAAGGAGTATATCCACCCTGGAAAGTTCCAATTTTCTGTCCATTTAGCCACGCAGTTGTTATCCAGTCGCTTGCACCAAAAACAATAAAAACTTTCTTTCCATCCCAGTCTTCTGGTATCTCAATTTCCCGGTTGTACCAGCCAATTTCAGCTTCGTTACTTACTCCTGATAATTTCGATCCCCATGGGAAAGGCACTACTATTTTTCTGTCAAATTTGTCAGGCTGGTTATACCATTGGTCATTTATTCCACTATTCTCCGGATCAAATCTGAAATTCCAAATACCATTCAGATTTTTCCATTTCTCCCTCTGGAAATCAGGACGTGGATGCTCAGGAAGGGGGATGGTTTCATAAATCTGACAATCGACTTTTTGAAAGAATAGATTAATAAATAAAAATGTGGTAATGAGTAATTTGAAATCTAATATTTTCATTTTCCTGAGAATGTATTATTATAATAATTTCATGATATATTCTTGGTGAATCTTAGTGTCTTGGCGTCTTTGTGGCTATTAATTTTTTTTACCACCAAGGCTCAAAGGCACCAAGTTACACTAAGATTTTTTAAATCAAAATAGTCAATAAAAGATCAAGCCCTCATTTTTTCTTTTGCATCGTCGCCTGACGCCTGACACCTGATGCCTTTTTTCTTCTAAAAAACATCCCCCTGCCCGATAGCTATCGGGACCCTTCAAAGGGGGAATAAGAAACATTATTACTATAATCTTTATACTTTTGTATTTTATCTTTGACAAATGATTTACCCCGAGAATTTCGAAAGCAAGATTGGATTTGACAGGATCAGAAGTATGTTGAAGGAGAACTGCCTTAGTCCCATGGGTATTGAAATGGTTGATAATTTAAATTTTTCAGATGATTTTGATTTTTTATCCCATGAATTATCAGCCACTTATGAATTCCAGCAGTTACTTCAGCTTGAGGAAAAGTTCCCTTCAGAGCATTATTATAAAATATCAGACTCACTAAACAAGATAAGGATTGAGGGAACTTTTCCTGAGGTACATGAGGTATTTGACCTGAAACGATCGCTAGAAACTGTAAAGTCAATTCTCAATTTTTTCAGTGGTAAAGAGGCAGTAAAATACCCGGTTCTCCGAGGGATGTGCAGTCCGGTTAAAACATACCCTTATGTGCTGGAGGCTATTGACAGAATAATAGATAAGAAGGGGATTATTAGAGACCATGCATCTTCCAGGCTGAAGGAAATAAGGGCTGACCTTATTGGCAAAAACATTCAGGTATCCAGGAGGCTGCATGCTATTCTTAAACAAGCCCAGGCGGAGGGATTTGTTGATGCAGATACTTCAGCATCAGTCAGGAACGGAAGGGGAGTAATTCCCGTAAATGCTTATGATAAAAGAAAAATCAGAGGACTAATCCACGATCAGTCAGCCTCAGGTAAGACTGTTTTTATTGAGCCTGAGGAGATTGTGGAGATGAATAATGATATTGTTGAGCTGGAATATGAGGAGAAAAGGGAGATTGTTAGGATACTGATTGCATTTGCTGACAATATCAGGCCATATGTTGACGATCTTCTCGAATTGAATTTTTTTCTTGGTGAAATTGATTTTCTGAGAGCTAAGGCAAAACTTGGAAATAGACTCCATTCAATCAAGCCTGGCTTGAATCCTGCGCCGGTGATCATCTGGAGGAAAGCTGTACATCCACTATTGTTTCTGTCATTCGGGAAAACACCCGGAAGAAAAGTTGTACCGCTCGATATGGTTCTGGACGAGAAGGAGAGGATATTGCTTATCTCCGGTCCTAACGCAGGAGGCAAATCAGTGTGCCTGAAAACTGTTGGGCTGCTTCAGTATATGATTCAGTGCGGACTTACAATTCCTGTGGCTGAAGGTTCGGAGACTGGAATTTTTAAAAGCATTCTTATAGATATAGGCGATGAGCAGAGTATCGACAATGATTTGAGTACTTATAGTTCCCATCTTATAAACATGAAGTTCTTTGTGAAGAACAGCAATGAAAAAACGCTGATTCTTATTGATGAGTTCGGGACAGGAACCGAACCTATGCTTGGTGGGTCAATTGCAGAGGCAATACTTGGTAAGCTTAACAGAGAAAAAGTTTTTGGTGTGATCACGACTCACTATACAAATCTCAAGCACTTCGCATCACTTACTGATGGAATTGTAAACGGTGCAATGGCTTTCGACAACCATCTTATGCAACCGCTTTTCCAGCTGAATATAGGAAAACCGGGAAGTTCTTTTGCATTCGAAATAGCACGTAAGATAGGATTGCCGGAGGAAATACTTTCTGCAGCATCTGAAAAGGCAGGTGTGAAGAATATAAACTATGACAGGCATCTTAAAGATATTGCACGCGACAAGCGTTACTGGGAGATGAAGCGTCAAAGCATACGGCAGCATGAAAAGAGGCTTGAGGAGCTTATGGTCGATTATGAAAATGAACTTTCGGGGGCAAAAAGTCTTAGAAAAGAGATTATTGCCAAAGCTAAAGATGAAGCTCAGAAATTGCTGAGTGAATCAAACAGAATGATAGAAAACACTATCAGGCAGATTAAAGAATCGCAGGCAGAAAAAGAGAAAACAAAGGAGGTACGACAGCAACTTGAAGAGTTTAAAGATGTATTGGAAGAAGAGATTAAACCGATTGTAACTCCTACTGAACAAAAGATCGCTGTATTGCATTCTAAAGCTAAAAAGATCCGAAGGGAAAAAGACCCGGAAAAGAAAGAATCTCCGCCTGTGGAAAATAACCTGCCATTTCAGCTTGGTGATGCTGTGAGGATGAAGGATACAATGGCTGCAGGAGAAATTGTCTCCATAAAAGGCAAAAAGGCCGAGGTTGAAACCGGCACTCTGATATTTCAGGTTCCTCTCGATAAAATAGAACGGATTACCCGGTCGGAATTAAAAAAAAGCCTCAGGTCAAATATGCCTCTAAGAGAAAACGACGCGGGACTTGTACAGCGGAATATCAGCTTCAAGCCCGAGATCGATATACGGGGTGTCAGGGGAGAGGAAGCAATCAACCAGGTACGTGATCTGATTGATAATGCCTTAATTGTTCAGCATCGTAACTTGAGGATCCTTCACGGGAAAGGGAATGGTATACTCCGTCAGCTAATCCGTGAATATCTGGCAACAATCGATGTGGTAAAGAGTTACAGAGATGAACATGTTGAGTTCGGGGGTTCAGGGATTACAGTTGTTGAGATGGATATATAAAGGCGTAACGGCGCAAAGGCACAATGGCGCAACGGTACATTGGCATGTCATCTTTAATATGCGAATTAACCTGGTAGCAGTATAACTGTCAATAACTGGCTTCTAATTCAATTGATACTATTTCTTACCAGTTTTCTGAAATTTTTTATCCTGTGGAATGTAAGATAATTAGCGTCATGGTAATTATTGGCACCACCAAATTCATCATCGTATGAGGTTCTCGACAGGAAGATAATGTCTTTTCCATCGAACTGCCAGTCAATATACTGGAAACCATGTTTTTTATGATCCGGATGGTGAAGAAGAATTTTATGAACAGTCCAATTTTTCAGATCATCTGAACTCTGAATTACCAGAGTGTTTCTGACTGAACCTGCGTCCAGTTCTTTAAAATCGTCTGTTATCATATTGGAAATTGTCCAGTATATGCCTGTTCCTTTGTCACGGCGTATGCTGAATTTTCTTGAACCACCGATAAAATTTATGAAACCTTCAGAAGTATCAAATGAAGCAGAAAGCCCATCATCACTGATGTTAACAAAAGCAGCCATGTCTTTTCCTTTCTCTGATGTGGCTACCCTTAAAATATCTACCATATTGGCTTCTGGCGTGACAACAGCATTACCTTCAAGCCATCCACTGAATTTGCCATCCAGATAGGTCGAGTCGTATGGTAATGAATTGGATGCTGTCCAGTTTGAGGCATTTAACAGGTCTTTATCAACAGGTATGGAGAGAACCATAGCACTATATCGTCTGCCCCATGCTGTGGTAGATGATTTTGCGTTTTCAATTGCCCGCCAGAGCCGCCCATTGTGAATAATAACCGGCATTGGAGCCGTATGGTATTCTCCCTCAAGCAGCAGACCATTTGCACTGTCGACAGGCTTACTCCATGAAATACCCTCATCCAACGAGCGACGAATTATTAGATTTCCATGGTGTTTCCATGTACCCATAATATATAAGGCACCATTATGTACGAAAAGGTTAGACCAGAACTGACCATCAATTTCAGATATCTTCTTCCATGATTTCCCTTTGTCAGTTGATCTGAATACTGCTGTTAAGGCTTTTGCATGTTCAGTTGAACCTGGGCCGAAGTGGTCGTGTGAGGCTATATAATCTCCGTTTGGCAATATACAAATTGATGGAGATCCAATGAATACATTTGTTGATGCCGGTATATAATCTACAATAACACCCGGAACTTTATTTGATTGACTAATAAGATTGGCAGAGGAACCTGCAAAAAGTATTGTTAATAAAATAACAGTACTGGTTTTAATTGGTTTCATGTTTTTTTATTTTGTTTATCAGGTATCCAATCAGAAAACCCACAATAAAAATAACAGTTGTTCCAAAAACAATTGAGAGGTAGCTGTGAAAGGGGCTTAAAAAATTCTGAAACTCGTTGTTGGTAAAGAAGATAGGGGAGAGGCTCATCCAACCTATAACTAATACACCAATGATAACTCCTGATAAGGCAGCAGTATTTTTGACTTTTGGTGAAAAATAACCCAGCAGGAATAAGCCAAGCATGCCTCCACTGAAGATAGAAGCCAGTTTCCACCATGCATCCAGAGCACTCTGAACATTTATCATTGCTACAGCAATTAAGATCGCTGTAATACTGAATACAAATGAAGATATATAAAGTATTTTCATATTACTTCTTTCCCTATTCTCTGACCTGGTCTTTTTCAGAAAATAGTCATTCAGGATTACTGTTGCCGAGCTGTTAATACTTGTTGAAATTGTACTCATACCTGCAGCAAATATTGAAGCTATCAGAAGTCCCTTAAGTCCGGTCGGTAATGAGCTTACAATGAAATAGGGGAAAATTCTGTCTGTCTGTATGTTATCAGGTAAAATCCCGGGATGTGCAGAATAGTAGCTGAACAATGAAGTGCCAATGAAAAGAAAGAGCATCGAAACGGGAATATATATCAGTCCTCCCCACACTGCTGACTTTTGAGCCTCTTTGTCTGAAGAAGCAGTCATATATCGCTGAATGTAGTTCTGGTCTATCCCAAAATTCTGAAGATTTATAAATATACCGTAGATCAGTACCACCCAGAAAGTTGATTCACCCGGTGAAAGACTAAAGCTTCCCAGGCTGAATTTGTTATTTTCTTCAGCTATTGTGAAAATCTGTAAGGGACCTTCAGGCATTCCAAAAATAATTACCAAAGTACTTACAACAGCCCCGGCAATAAGAATGATCCCCTGTACCGCATCAGTCCATACGACTGCCTGTATTCCGCCCAGCATTGCATATATCATTACGCTTACTCCTGTTAATAAAATGACAGTAACCATATCCCAGCCCGATATAATATTAAGCGTCAGGGCAAGCAGGAACAATATTGTTCCGGTCCTCATAAGCTGGGTCAGAAGGTACATTACAGAGGCATATATCCTGGCCCAGGGACCGAATCTCAATTCGAGATAAGTATAAGCGGATGGACTGTTTACTGACCTGTAAAGAGGTACAAAAAACTTTGCTGCCATGTATGAAGCAAATGGCAGTGAAAGACTGAATACAAATGGATTCCAGTTCGATTGAAATGCCTGGCCGGGCAAGGCAATATAGCTTATGCTGCTGACGAAGGTGGCGAATATTGACATGGAGATTACCCAGGTAGGTATCTTTCCATTCCCTAAGGTAAATGCTGCGGATGATTTATTCTTTCTGAAAAAAGAACTTCCGAATATGACAATCCCTGCAAGATAGATTACAAAAATAATTATATCAACCGTCTGCATTCAGGAGAATATTAGCCGAACCTGTAATGCTTCTTAACAGCTTTCTTAATATTCCATGTGCACTTCAATCCCTCGCTGAATATAACAAGGTCTCCTTTGCCAAAGCTTACCGGCTTGCCATCAGCCGGAGTGACTTCAACCTCACCTTCAAGAATATAGCATGTCTCTTTATCATCATATTCCCATGGGAAGACGGAAACCTCTTTTTCCCAGATCGGCCATGATTCAACTCCAAGCTTCTCAAGCTTATCTTCTGTTGGTTTTTCTACATGTAACATTTCAAAAATTATTAATATTGTATGGTTACTTGTTACCTGAATAAATGAATATAAAAACAGATGAAATTAAGAATTTCGTTAACAACAGTGCTAATAGCTGCAGTACTATTTGCATCTTCCTGTGGAAAAAGGAATAAGTCTTTAACAGATAATGCAGATAAACAGATTGTTATACAGGAATGGGCAATAGTAGTCCATGGCGGAGCCGGGGCTATGTCGACAGAGAATCTGACTCCTGAACTGGATAAGCAATACAGAGCTGCTCTAAAAGAGGCACTTGATATTGGAAAAGAGATACTTTCTCAAGGTGGTACATCACTTGATGCTGTTGAAAAAACGATCCGTTATCTTGAAGACAATCCTCTTTTTAATGCCGGGAAGGGAGCTGTTTTTACTCATGAAGGCCGTAATGAGCTTGATGCTTCTATTATGGATGGATCTGACCTGTCAGCAGGAGCCGTTGCAGGTGTAACGGACATAAAGAATCCTATAACAGCAGCACGGACAGTAATGGCAAAGTCTGCACATGTTATGCTGACCGGCTCAGGTGCATCAGAATTTGCAAAAGAACAGGGCCTGGAGATTGTGCCTCCATCATATTTTAAAACTGACAAAAGATATAATGAGCTGCTTGAGATACTTAAACGGGAAAAGAATGGTACTGTCGGTTGTTGTGCGCTCGACAGGCATGGGAATCTTGCAGCAGGTACATCTACAGGGGGGATGACAAATAAAAGGTATAACAGAATAGGGGATGCACCGATAATTGGGGCTGGTACCTATGCAAACAATAATACGTGTGCAGTTTCTGCAACCGGACATGGTGAATACTTTATCAGATGGACCGTGGCACACGACATTTCAGCTTTGATGGAATACAAAGGTTTAACACTAAAAGAAGCTTCTGAAATAGTTGTCAATGATAAACTTGTAAAAGCAGGTGGAAGTGGAGGTGTAATTTGTGTGGATAAATCCGGTAAAGTATCAATGCCATTTAACTCAAAAGGTATGTTCCGTGGCTTTGCTACAGCTGACGGGGAGGAGGGAGTTTTTATCTTTAAGGAAGAAGGTGGAATGGAATGAAGGGGAGAAAGGGAAATAAATGGAAAATAAAAGCAGACCGGATTTGATAACATGTTATAAAACATAAACAGGGCGGAATTTCTTCCGCCCTGTTTCTTAACTCTGAAAACTGTTTTTTTGCCCTGAGCCCTGAGCCTTATTGATATAGTTTTACTGTCCCGTATGAAGCTTCAATTTTAACTTTTGATTTTGGTGAATCATTTTTACCTACAACTCCTGAAACCTCAGTTGAATTATTCTCTACAATTCTTCTGTTGAATTTGAAGTTATCCTCGTTGTACCTCAATCCGCCGTATCTCACATGACCATCCAGTTCGTAGCTGGCATTCTCGGCAATTCCGAGCTTTACACCCATATACCTTGCTTCCAGGTCGATTGATTCAAAATCCGCCGGTATATTCTCTATTGAGAATGATCCATAACTGCCTTCATATCTGAGTTTTGTTGCCAGAGTGCCTATGCTTACGTCTGAATATCCATTGTCAAGATCGAGATTTTTGATTTTATCAATTTTGATATTGTCATACTTGCTTTCGCCAACAACAGAACTCGTTTCTCCGAGAGAAAGCTTTGAATACTTACTGTCGAGAAGGATTGCAGTACTCTTGTTTATTTCAAGTCTGCCTGTATATCTGATATTAACTGTCATCCAGCCTATCTCTTCAATTGATCCTTTACCGTAAGCCAGGTTAAGGCTGTTCCATGGTTTCTCATTTCCCCTTACGAGTCTGCCTGCTGTCAGATTACCATATTTGATATCAAGACTGACCGGCCCTGTCATTTCATTGATCTTGGTATTTCCATACCTGTTGGCCAGTCTGAGTGCTATGTTTTTAGGCATTTTTACATCATAATCAATGCTGAATTTTCTTGATTCACCTCCCCAGCCCGTAAAGCTGAACTTGTCATCAATTACTGTTGTGGCTTTAATGAGATCGCCATCTTCAGTGAACTGAACATCAATGTATTCCAGCAGTTTTTCTGCCTTCTCCCTGTTGGGGAGCTCAACAGTTACCTTTACATCTATCACTATCTGGTTTTTATCCCAGCTTGTGATAGCTACATCTCCATACCTGTTGTTTATCTCCAGGGTAGTATTTGGCCCCGGTGTATACTCCTTGTGGAATTCCTTTGATACCTCTTCTGCCCTGGCAAAAAGAGGGAAACAGAGAATAGCCGCTAGAAGGAGCAATCCTGTTTTATAATAATACCTTTTCATTTTCCTCAATATTAGTGTTATTAGTGTTGTTATTTCTGATAGTCTTAAGCTGATTTACAATAAATGTCATAACCTCCAGTTTCGTCTGGTAATGTTCAATCATTGCATTGATTATCCGTTCGTCGTTCGGATTGGCTTTAAGCTCTTTCTGCAGTGAAACGTAAACAGAATCCATGCTTTTTAGCTCACTGATAAGCATCTCCTTCTGTTCGAGGGAATTATGAACATCAGTATTCACTATCTCCTCTTCCATAAGGTTTACCTCGTGGATGTAGTAGTTCTCAACCTCTCTGTATTGTGGTGAAACTTCTCCGAGCGACATTCTTTTGCTGTCTGAACGAATGAAGTGATCCCATGTCCAGAGTGAGGAGAGTGTTACAAGCAAAGTAACAACTGCTGCTTTCAGGAGATAGGGCACAATGCTTCTCCTGGGTGTTCTTGCCTGCCTTCTGAGTTCAAGCTTAACGCTGAATCTTTCGAAGTGACCCTCTTCAGGCTCCTGGTCATCCCAGAAATTTTTGCTGCTTCTTACAATTTCCTCTATCGTTTTCATACCTGTTGATTTTTCATTTCCTCTTCAATTCACTGATGAGTTTCTGCTTTGCTCTTGATAGTTGAGATCTTGATGTACTGCTGTTTATTGAAAGTATTTCAGCAATTTCATCATGATCATAACCTTCAAGAAGGTAGAGGGAGAGGATGATCCTGTAACCGTCAGGAAGCCTTTCAATAGACTCCTTCACTTCCTCAATCCTCACGTCCAGCTCTTCGTTCCGGGCTGCTTCATCTCCCGAATCGTCTTTTAACCCAACAAGTGAATCAATATCTTCAAAGATCGCTTTACGTCTGCTAAGAGCATCAAGTGATCTGTTGACCACTATCTTCTTAAGCCATGCCCCGAAACTTACTGTTCCTGAGTAAGTGTCAATCTTTTCAAAGGCCGACAAGAATGACTCCTGCATTATATCCTCGGCTTCCATTGAGTCGGTTACTATTCTCAGACTTGTATTATACATCGCCTTGTAGTATAATTTGTAAATCTGAAACTGCGCTTTCTGGTCGCCTGTTTTACACCCGTCAATTAAATCCTGGTGTATGTTCTTGAATGCGGCTTCTACATTTGCCATCTTTATATAAAGACTTGGTTTTATCTGTGTTGCTGCACCCACTTTCTATCAATTTTACAATCAATAGACGGGGTAAATATTACAATGCTGCACTTGAATCAAAAAAAATCAAAAAAAATCAAAAATAATCAGAAAAAAATCATAGTCATTCCCTGTGTAACTTTTCCGCTCGTATAATCAAGTTCTGATCCGAACAGACTGTGCGGAATTGAGTATACAAGCAGAAGTATGAATGCAGCAATAATAGTGTATATCGGTTTATCTTTTTTCCTGTTCATATATACTGCCAGGATCCAGAAAAGATAAGAAATAAGAGTTTTATTGTCTGTGAGGTCCCATCCAAAAGGAACTCCTGTCCATAGCTCATCAAAAGCATATTTTTGTACAAGAGGTCCGAGAATCATTCCTCCTGCAGTAAGAAGTATCAGGGTCCATAGTGCATACTGCTTATACAAAGGCATTTTTACCATTGCCATCAGTCCGGCAAGGGTTGAAAAAAGCATCGCAACAAACATTATAAGAACATGAGGTACCAGTATGTAAGAAGGAACTCCCCCCTTGTACCTGATTACTATCGGTGAGTCTTTGAAAAGTGACTGAGTACCTTTTGAATCAGTTATTTCAATAAAATACTGAAGTTTCCCGGCAGCAGGCTGCGGTGGCAGCTCGGCAAACAGCCCTTTCTCTTTGGTTATGTGAAATACCTTGTTCATCAGAAATGATTCAACAGGATATTCCTTGTATTGAAACTCTGAAATCTGAAACTCTTCCTCAATACCAAGCCTTTTAAAGAAAAGATTAGCTTTAACCGAAGGGTCAGTTATTTTAAGCTTAACCTCTGACCTGTCATTAAGGGCAATGCTTCGGACCATATTAAGCTTGTAAACCGAATCATTGACTGTGACCAATACTTTTCTTGGATGAGTAGGCCCTGTCTTTCTCTGGTAATAGGCTGCCAAAAGAGTAATAATTATTGTTAGTATCCAGAGCATTGATTTTATCATCTTTATCTCGGTTTTGTTTAATTGATTTCTATACTTTCGTTACACGCTCCACGCCCTTCCGCCTTCCGCTTACAATTGTATCAGCAGTACCTCTTTCTTCCCGTCTCTTAATACTTCAACGTTAATTGTTTCCCCGCGTTTAAGCTGAGCCATTCTGAACATATAGTCCTGTATATTATTTACCGGCATGCCATTGATAGCTGTGATTATATCACCTTTTTTCATACCTCCAAGGGCAGCCGGTTTACCGGGTGTCACAAAATCAGCCCTCAGTCCATTCTTGATAATTCCTGCAACATCCGGCATTATACCCAGTGTAATCCCCTTTCTCCTTGACGGCTTTGATGATTCAACTGGAGGAGCGGCCTCTCTGAATTTCATCCTATCAGGCGATGTGGCAAGCGTTAATCCCATGCTGTATATTAGAGATGAGATGGCGATCATACCATTGTAATTAATACTGTCGGCAATATCGTTAGGAGTGTGATAGTCAAGATGAGCACCTGTGGTATAGGACAGGACAGGGATATTTTTTCCGTAGAAAGCGGAATGATCGGACGGACCATAACCTTCTTCAGAGAGAGCGAGTTTGATCACTGTTGTATCACTCAGGGAATAGACAAGTTCCCTTAACCCTTCAGCGGTTCCTACTCCGCTTATCTGCAGCATATTGGTTTCTCGAAGTCTGCCAATCATATCCATATTGATCATGGCATTGACCATTTTAAGATCGATGCCAGGATTCTCGGTGAAATACTTGGAGCCCAGCAATCCCATTTCTTCCCCTGTAAAACCGATACAGATGATACTTCTTTTGTGACTGTTTTTAGTCTGGGCAAATTTTTCAGCAAGTTCCAGCATCATTGCTACACCCGACGCATTATCATCTGCCCCATGATGGACCCCGATAGTGTCAACAGCCCTGCTTGATGATCCCGGGCCTCCCAATCCAATATGGTCGAAATGTGCCCCTATTATTATATATTCGTTTTTAAGTTTTTCGTCAGTTCCAGAAAGTATCATTGCCACATTTCTTGTACCTGTTTCCTCTTTTTCAATTTCAGCTTTTGCCGTCAGGTTTACTCCTGTATTAAGTCCAAAAGGCTTTCTGCTGTCATTGAGTTTTTTCTCAAGGGCGGCAGTTGTAGCCCTTACTTTTTTAAGGATCTGATCCGCAACTTCACGTTTTATCCTGAATACTGGCAGGCCAACTGAAAAATCATTCTTATTGAGAGGTTCAAATGTATCCTGGTCATCTGATCCGGGTCCTGCTACCAGCAGTACTCCTGAGGCTCCCATATCTCTGGCTATAAGGGCTTTATTCCTGTCTCCGCTAAAAGGAATGAAGAAGCTTCTTGTATCATTCACCTCCGGATCATCCCGTAATATCATGACCCATTTATCTTTGACATTAAGGTTTGCATAATCATTCCATTTTATGCTGTCAGTATTGATATTGAATCCATATCCGGCAAAAATTACTTCAGCTTCCACTTCACCATTAGAGCTAAATCCCATAGGGATAAAATCCTTTTCAAGATTGTATTCCTTTCCATTAACTGAAAAGAAATTATTACTGCCCGGGAATACCTTTTTTGTTATAGTGAATCTCTGGAAGCCATCTCCCGTGAGAGGTTCAAATCCAAATGAAGTAAGTTCATTCTTTATATATAATGCCGCCAGGCTGTCACCTTCCGAGCCTGTTAGTCTTCCCTGCAACTGGTCAGAGGAAAGGTATTCAATATGCTGAGCGAGCTGTTTTTCAGTAACGTCACTGGTTTTGGTTGCAGCACACGAGCTTAAAAAATATATAAATAGAAAGGCCCCAGGCAAGGTGCTGAGGCTCCGAAATCTGTTTCTTATAGTCATAGATAAATCTTTAAACCAGTGGTACGCCCTGTTTCAGGCTGTTGCCAGTCAGGTTGAATTCTATTGTTATTCAAATAATTTAAATGCCTCTTTGATAAGTACTATTGCTTCTCTGAGCTGTGTTTCAGTGATAACGAGGGGAGGAGCAAACCTGATGATATGTCCGTGTGTTGGTTTAGCTATAACACCCTTTTCTTTCATTGCCAGACATACATCCCATGCTTCCTTTCCGTTCTTAGGCCTGATAACAACTGCATTAAGCAGCCCTTTCCCTCTTACAAGCTCAATCATATCCGAATTAATATTACTGAACTCTGATCGGAATATCTGTCCGAGATGATCAGCATTTTCAGCCAGTTTTTCATTTTTTATAACTTCCAGAGCCGCTATGGCCACTTTGCAGGCAAGAGGGTTCCCTCCAAATGTAGAACCATGCTCTCCGGGTTTGATTGTAAGCATTATCTCATCATCGGCAAAAACTGCAGAAACAGGCAGAACACCTCCCGAAAGAGCTTTGCCAAGTATAAGGATATCAGGACGTACACCCTCATGGTCACATGCCAGAAGTTTTCCTGTACGGGCAATACCAGTCTGTACCTCGTCAGCAATGAACAGAACATTATTTGCCTTGCAAAGGTCATAAGCTTTTTTCAGATATCCTTCATCAGGGACGTATACCCCGGCCTCTCCCTGTATCGGTTCTACCAGGAAACCGGAAACATCCGGATCCTTAAGAGCTTCTTCAAGAGCATGGAGATCGTTATAAGGAATTATTATATAACCCGGGGTGAAGGGGCCGTAATCATTCCTTGCATCAGGATCCGTCGACATTGAAATTATGCTAATAGTCCTTCCATGAAAGTTTCCGTCACAGGCAATGATCTTTGCATGATCCTGCTTTATACCTTTTTTCTTATATGCCCATTTTCGGCAAAGTTTAAGTGCAGTCTCATCAGCTTCTGCTCCTGAATTCATTGGGAGTACTTTATCGTATTTGAAATATTTTGTTACATACTCCTCATATTCGCCGAGAACAGAATTGTAGAATGCCCTTGATGTAAGTGTAAGCCTGGTAGCCTGGTCAGTCAGAGCCTTAATAATTTTGGGATGGCAATGTCCCTGGTTTACTGCCGAATAAGCGGACAGAAAATCAAAATATCTCTTTCCTTCTACATCCCAAACGAACGGACCTTCGCCTCTCTCAAGCACCACAGGAAGCGGATGATAATTGTGTGCACCGTATTTATCTTCCCGGGTGATATAATCCTGAGTATTCATGTTGTTGATTATTAAATGGTTAATAAACAGATAAGTGTGAATACAATCTTACAAAAGCTTTTTAAGAATTCAAAATAACATATTGACTTTAATCCGTGTAATATATTATCCTTACAGGCCCCAATAAACCTGATTCATATAACGGATCTTCCTTTTTATAATATCGATGGGTTGTAAAAGTAAAACGTTTGCTATTCCTTTCAATTCCGCTTACCAGCCATTCAGGCCATTTACCATCAGTTATACCATCCCATGGCTCTTTTTCATCACCAATAAGCCTGTTAATCCAAAGGTTTGCCACTTCTATCTCAAGAAGATTTTCATTTTTCATGAAATCTCCTGTTATCTCTACCTGCCAAGGCGCTGTCCATACAACTCCAAGATCATTTCCATTTAGTCTTATTCTGGCCAGATTGCGAACCTTACCAAGATTAAGATAATAGCGACTATTTTCATTTAAATCAGCATTTTCAACCGGCTTGAATTTTATGCTATAAAGAGCTGTACCGGAATAGTACCTGATTCCTTCATCAGAATTGGCTGACCAGTCAGAAAGAGTTTCAAAAACGACATTTTCCGGACCTCCCCAGGTTGTATCAAATGTTACATTCCATGGTCCATCAAGTGTGGAAAGGACTTTTCCCTCTGAAAAATTAATAGTCTGGTTCTTATCATTTTTCCGACCATGGTAAAAAACCACAAAATAACTCTGATATGGTTCCAATCTGATTTTAAGTGTATATGAATTTTTATCACTTATAACATCTGCAGAATTGATATTTCCTGTCAGAGGGTCCCATATTTCTGCATTTACTGATCCGTTTCTGAAGTTACAATCATCATATATTGTTGAATCAGTGCGGTTTGATATGAAATAGATCTCCCTGTCAGATAACGATCTGTGGATATAACGTATACTGCCTGATGATGTAAAATCCTGGTTCAGTCCTGAATTTTCCAGCAGAGAAACAGTGATCTGGTAATCTGGATAAATATTCAGGCTGTCTTTAAGCTGGAAACCAGTGTTAAACTTACTGAGGATCTTTTCGCCACACCAAATTTCTCCCTTTCCATAATCTCTTTTCTGGAACTCTGCCGGCAATTTTCCTGTTCCCCATATCTCCTCTGTCAGAATAGCAACCTGCCGGTCGCAATCGGGGTAGTTTACCATCGATGGTGACTTTAATGGTGGATTTCCAACGATCACTGCACCTTCATTGACAAGTGATTTTATTTTTGAAAGTAGTTCTGGTGTCATTGTTTCTACTTGCGGAAGTATCATTATGCTGTATGAGCCTCCTCCTGGAAACACTATCTTCCCATTATCTGTTTTTGCATTCTCAACCAGGAAGCGAGGGGAACAGCCATCGAACGAATATCCCTTTTTATCTGGCATTACTGAAGTTCCTTCAAGTGCTGTAGGAGGAGGAAGAAACACCTGTGGAGCTCCTTCCGGTGCAAGGTATAGTATATCAGTCACTGTACTACCCTGTGACAGAACGTATTGGCACCGTGTAACATATTTATGGTATCCGTCAGACATATTCCACCAGGTTTGTCCGCGGTCCCAGTGTACACCATAGGGACCCATGGTCATACCGGGTCTGTATTTATCGGGTAACGGCTTATGGGCAAAAGTATGGTAGATAAATCTGTTTATACCCATGCAAAAGGCCCAGTCACCCTGGTTTTTCATATTTCCGGGGTACTTTTTCCATGCTTCCGGGGAATCAGCGGTAAAAGCTTCTGCTGCTACCACTGGTAATCCTTTTACATGAGCAACAGAGGTAGCCTCAATGCAGCTGAAGGATGAGTTAAACCCAAGACCATCTGTCCAGAATTCGCACATAGGAATATCTGCCACAGCACCCAGGTCAAGATCTGCTGCCGGATTCATGTCGTATGGCTCAATTGAGAGTCTGAAGCCCTCACGTCTGCCAAGTTCTTTGAATCGTCCTGCATGATTTCCAATTATAAGTTCATTGGCAGTTTGGCGGAGGTCCCAAAGGAATCGCTCACTTATTTCCCTGCTGCCGACAATTCTGCCGGTATAGACTGGCAGGAAGGGGAGCGGATCATACCCTCTTCTTTTTTTGAATTCTGATCTGAAATGCGGACTCCAGTTCTGAGCACCCATTTCCCAGCTATCGATGTGAATCATTGTCCATCCGCCTCCTGATTTGTCCTTTGCAGGCTTTACTTTTCTGATAAGTTTTCCAACATATGTATCATAATGGGAATCAAATGATGCAGTATCAAATTTATCAGCTTCGAATCCTAATCCAGGTTCCGGTGCAGGTCGCGTCACAGCACCGTTATTCCTTCTTGCAAATCTCATTATGGTCCATTTGCCGGGAGGTACTTCCCATTCAAGGATACCATCCTTATGAAGTCGTCCCACAATTTGTACAACAGATTCCGGATCAATTGCAGAATCCTTTGATTCATTGTTGTATGCGGAAGAGACGATATATGGCAAAACACCTGGTTGTGATGTATATGGAGCACGGTAGTAAAGAGCTTTTTCATCGGTATCCTCTATTCTTTTGCCATCACCTTTTTCCGGAAAAGCAAGAACAAATACATCTTCGTACCAGTCATCCCGTATTTTCTTAAGTCCGGGAGTCAGGCTGCCTTCACCGAAAAATGGCTTTTTATTTTGCGGGACTTTGAGTTTCCCATTAAATTTACCCGGACCTTGAATTGTTGTATCAGTTGCTACAAGGTGAGTCATCGATTTTCCGGGTGTAACCCATGGCCCTCCGCTGCCAGCCCATCCCGGACCTGATCCCAGAATAATTTTTATTCCAAGCCGTTCAGCTTCCCTGACTGCATGCTTGTAAAGCTCCTGCCACTCCTCGCTGAGAAAGTCTACTTTACCTCGTGGGATACCTACATTAACTTCCAGGAAAAGAACATAGCCTATTCCGGCTCGTTTCATTGATTCTAGATCTGCTGTCATGGCCTCACGGTTGAGGTTACCATCCATAAAATACCAGTAGACTCCTGGTCTTGCTGAATCTGGTGGATTTAGGAAACCAACTTTAAGGGAGTCTTCTGCAGATTTGTTTGAGCATGAAAAGAACAAAAATGAAAGGACTATGATACTGCCCATCATAAACATTGAGTAAATCTTATTCATCATCAGAAAGGTCTGGTCTTAGTTTTTGAGTTCTTTCGACAGATTGTTCATGTCTCCATTTATCTATCTCAGCTGCATGTCCCGAAAGAAGAATATCAGGCACTTTCCACCCTTTGAAATCGGCCGGTCGTGTATAAACAGGAGGAGCCAGTAGGTTATCCTGGAAAGAGTCGGAGAGGGCTGACTGTTCATCAGATATTGCTCCCGGTATCAGCCGGACAATTGCATCTGTAATGGCAGCAGCCGGTATCTCACCACCTGACAGGACATAATCACCGATTGATATCTCCCTGGTTATCAGGTGTTCGCGTATTCGATGATCAATACCTTTATAATGACCAGCCAGTATTATGATGTTATTTTTAAGGGAGAGCATATTTGCCATTTTCTGAGTAAACCTTTCACCATCTGGTGACGTATAGATGATATCATCATATTCTCTATCTTTCTTTAATGCCTCAATTGCCTTGAAAACCGGTTCTATCATCATTACCATTCCCGCACCTCCGCCGAAAGCATAGTCATCCACAGTTTTATATTTATCTGATGTGAAATCCCGGAGATTGATGATATTAATTTCAACGAGGCCCTTTTCTCTTGCCCTTTTTACTATAGAATAGTTGAGAGGACTCTCAAGTAATTCAGGCAAGACTGTAATTATATCAATTCTCATTTACCCCTTTTTTTCAAAAGTAATAAGAAAGTAACAAAGGCGCAAAAACAGCTGCATAAAGAGGGAAATGGCGCAATGGCACAATGGCACAAGGAAAAAAGCAGTAAGAATTCAGGCTAAGAATATTCTTTCATCATGATTTACTTGTCAGATGCCAGAACCCGCATTCAGTACATTTATATGGACGTATTTCCCTTACAACACGCTGATCATTAATATAATTGATCATATCCTGTGCCTCCTCCAATGAATTATAAATTCTCTTTTTGCAAGTTGGATTTAGAGGTGTTGTTTTACTCATATTTGATTTTTTGCGGATCATTAATTCATTTATATTCAGCAGTTACAAAGCTACAATATTGTATATTAGTTATGCTATAAAGCACTCTGATTTCAAATTCCTTTCAGTCTATTGCCTTTTGCCTTTAATCTTTATATTTTTGTCTTTTATCTTGTTCCTATGGATTGTCGTCCAGGCTGTGGTGCATGCTGCATTGCAATATCGATTTCGTCATACATACCCGGAATGCCTGATGGTAAACCTTCTGGAGTAAGATGTATCCACCTTCTTGATGATTACAAGTGTGCCCTTTTCAATGATCCGTCAAGGCCAAAGGTTTGTTCTGACTATCAGGCAGAACCTGATTTTTGCGGCAGGAACAGGGAAGAGGCACTTGAGATTCTTTATTCCCTGGAGGGAAGGAGTAACTATCTCTTTCCCGAAGAATAAACTACCTTGCCTCCTACAATAGTATAATCAATTTTTGTTTGCATTATTTCATTCTCCAGGATATTAAAGAGATCTTTGTCAGTTATAACAATATCAGCAAGATATCCTGCTTTTATCTTGCCTTTCCTGTCTTCCATAAACTGAGCATAAGATGCTCCTGTAGTATAATATTTTATTGCATCAGCCATTGAAATTTTTTGCTCAGGATACCATCCATCTCCCTCTTCTCCCATCCTATCTTTCCTGGTAACAGAAGCATAAAGTCCTTCCATAGGATTAAGAGGTTCCACCTGGTAGTCAGTTCCAAATGCTATTCTGGCACCTGCATCAGCAAGACTTTTCCATGCATATGCACCTTTTGATCTTTCTTCACCAATTCGTTTAATAACGAATTTTTTGTCTGATATACAGTGAGTTGGCTGCATGGAAGCAATCACCCCAAGCTCAGCAAATCTTGGTATATCAGCAGGGGAGAGCGTTTGGGCATGTTCATCCCGGTGCCTGCTGTCACGTAATCCATTTACTTCTCTTGCTTTTTCAAATGCATTTAAAGTCCAGTTATTACCCTTATCGCCAATAGAATGGACACCTATCTGAAAACCGAGCTTGTCAGCAGCAAGTACCATATTTTCAAACTCTTCATAAGGCATCATTGCCAGTCCTGAAGTTTCCGGATTATCAGTGAATGGTTCAAACATCAGGGCTGTTCCTGATCCGATTGTCCCGTCTATAAATGCCTTAAGGTAACCGAATCGGATCCAGTCGTTTTCCCTGGGATATTGTTTTGCTGTTTCAAGATATTTTTTCAATTTTTCATGATCAGCGGTAAGAGGTTCTCCAATATCTATCCTGCTTGTAAGATATCCTTCTGTCCGCAGCTTCCTGTAGGCATCAAAATCACCCCAGCCGGGGATCTGAATACTTGTTACTCCCAGCTGGCGTGCCTCTTTAAGTGCAAGAAGGTACCCCTGCCATGTCTTCTCTTCCTTTTCTTTATCAGATAGTGCTGTAACCTTTGCACCTGTTTTGATAAGATCCATAGCATTCTCTTTTATTATACCAGTGGGTTCTCCTGTCACGGGATCTTTCTGGATCTCACCACCAAATGGCACCTTTGTAACCTTCGTAATTCCCGATGCCTTTAGAATATATGAATTAACAAGTACTGAATGTCCGTCAGCCCTGGTTAGTATTACAGGATTATTGGGTGAAACCTTGTCAATCAGTTCTTTGGTCGGCCATTTTTTATCTATGAACATTTCGTGTTCCCAGTGCCCTCCTCTTATTAGCTGGCCCGGTATTGACTTTGCAACCTGTTCCCTGACTTTTTCAGTAAATACTGAAGGATTGGTAGTGTATCTTAGTTCAATATAATCAGGATCGAGCGGCCCGAAGTGAACATGAGCATCGTTAAAGCCTGGCAGTACAAGTCTTCCTCTAGCATCAATAACAGTTGTGGTTCCAACTGCGATCATTTTTTTAACCTTCCGGGTTGTGCCTGCCAGGATTATTTTTTCACCTTTCACAGCTATAGCCTCGGCTGCAGGATTTTCATCATCCGCTGTAAATATCCTGCCATTAATTATTACAAGATCGGCAGTTTCATTGTTGCTGCACGAACCTGCTATTATCATTCCTGCCATTGATAATGAGATGATTATGTTTTTCATGGTACTGTTATTTCTGATCGGAAATATAATATTATTTTTTATGTCTGCCTCAGACCATGAAGAGTCAGAAGTAATAAGTAAAGAATTGTTACGTTATTATTTGCAAAAGTAAAGATATGACAATAGTTATGGTATTTTGTATGATTTTATTTCTCTTACATGATTGAAACAGGTAAATTCGCAAAAATTATTTCAGCATGAATATAGCTCTTATCGGTTATGGCAGGATGGGCCACGAGGTTGAAACTATTGCACTTAAGCGGGGTCATAATATCGGATTAATTATTGATAAGGATAATACCTCTGATTTAAATAAACTAAATCTTAAGGGAATTGATACAGCAATTGAGTTTTCACTTCCATCAACCGCATTTCATAATATCTCAGAATGTCTGAATTGTGGTATCCCTGTTTTATCAGGCACAACAGGATGGCTTGATGATTATGAAAGGGCAGCTGATTTATGCAGGAAAAATAATACATCTTTTATTCATGCTACCAATTTCAGCCTGGGTGTTAACCTCTTTTTCAGGCTTAGTTCAGAACTGGCCCGTAGTATGAAAAAATACAGTGACTATTCGGTGTCAATTGAAGAAATACATCATACAAGGAAGCTTGATTCCCCGAGTGGTACAGCAATTACCCTGGCAGAAGGTATAGCCGGCGAGCACAATGGATATAAAGGATGGCACAAAGGAAGTAGTCAGCAGGCAGGATCGATACCGATCATCTCAATAAGGGAAGGTGATGTACCCGGTACACATTCTGTTAACTGGGATTGTGAGATAGATAGTCTTAGTTTCAGACATGAGGCAAAGAACAGGAAGGGTTTAGCATTGGGTGCTGTGGTTGCTGCCGAGTTTATTTCCACCAGAAAGGGAGTATTCACCATGAATGATGTAATGGGATTCTGATAATTATATTACTTTTGTCGCTTCTGAAAAAACACTTAAATAATGAATGAGATCTTTTCAAGTAAATATTTCCGCTTTGGTATAGTCGCACTGATATACATCCTGGTGGTAATCTGGATAGGCAATTTCTGGCTCCTGCTGGGACTTGGCATTATATTCGACATGTATGTCACTGAAAAAGTTAACTGGACTTTCTGGAAGAAACGTAATGGAAGGAACAATGCTTTTATTGAGTGGCTTGATGCACTGATTTTTGCTGTGATTGCTGTTACCCTTATAAACATTTTCCTCTTTCAGAACTATCGTATACCTACACCATCGATGGAGAAGTCGCTACTCGTTGGAGACCATCTATTTGTGAGTAAACTGGCATACGGTCCCAGGATGCCCAATACTCCGATTGCATTCCCGTTTACACAGCATACGATGCCGATAACCAACGGGCGGTCGTGGTCAAACCTCGTAATATGGCCTTATAAGCGTCTTGCAGGTGGTGGAAAGGTTAAGAATAATGACCCAATCGTATTTAATTTTCCTGCTGGCGATACAGTGGTAGCTGATGAACAGGTTACAAGCTATTATGAGATTGTAAGAAGAACAGCCAGGGATTTCAAATCGAGGGATCAATATACAGGATCTGTACCCTTACCGGAAGATGTCTATATGCAGATGGCAAGGAATCAGATCAGGCAGCAGCATGAAATTATTTACAGACCTGTTGACAGGCGTGATAATTATGTTAAGAGATGTGTTGGTATTCCAGGTGATACTGTCACTATAAAAGCAGGGGTATTGTTTGTCAATGGTGCTGAAGTACCTGACAATTCTACCCAGCAGACAACATTTGTTGTCAGGACCAACGGAACTTCAATCAATCCAAAGGCGTTTGAAAGACTGTCGATTTCAAGGGCTGACCAGGCTATGATTTCAGGATCAGCATATCTGCTGCCGCTTACAAAAGCAAATGCTGCTACAATATCAAATTTTACCAATGTATCAGAGGTATCGCCTGTACTGGCCCGTGAAGGCGAATGGGCTTCGCATATTTTTCCTCATAATCCCGCTTATAAGTGGAACGAAGATAATTTTGGGCCTCTGTGGCTGCCGGAAAAAGGGTCAACAGTGCAGCTTGACACTTCCAATATATGCCTCTTTGAAAGAATTATAGATGTTTATGAGGATAATGATCTTAAGGTTGAAGGCGGCACCATATATATTAATGGTTCTCCCGCAACAAGTTATACTTTCAAAATGGGATACTACTGGATGATGGGCGATAACCGTCACAATTCAGCAGATTCGCGTTACTGGGGCTTTGTTCCTGATGATCATATAGTCGGCAAACCCAAATTTATCTGGCTCTCTATTGACAAGGAAGCTCAGGGTCTTAAGAAGATCAGGTGGGGAAGGATGTTTATGAAAGTCCGGTAGTATAATCGATTATTTAACCTTTTCAACAATCGCTTTGAATGCCTCCGGGTGATTCATTGCCAGGTCGGCCAGGGTTTTCCGGTTAAGTGTTATTCCCTTTTTGTCGAGCTTTCCGATAAACTCAGAATAGCTCATATCATACTGGCGGACTCCTGCATTAATCCTCTGTATCCAGAGAGACCTGAACTGGCCCTTCTTCTTTCTTCTGTCACGATAAGCATATCCTAAACCTTTATCAAGGGTATTCTTCGCAACTGTTATTACATTCCTTCGTGAACCGAAATTTCCTTTTGTCTGCTTAAGAACCTTTTTTCTTCTGGTTCTCGATGCAACCGAATTTACTGATCTTGGCATAACTCATTTTTTTTGAAAGTCAGCGTCCCGTTTCAGAGGGAGCTTAAAGCTGAACATTCTGTTAATACTAATTTTACTTTAATCTGAGCGTATTACAATTATTTCATTGCAAGTAACAACTTTACATTTTTGAGGTCAGTTTTGTCAACCTCGCCTGAATATCCAAGGTTTCTTTTTCTCTTGGTTGATTTCTTTGTAAGGATGTGACTTTTGAAAGCATGCTTACGCTTGATCTTTCCTGTTCCGGTCAGTGAGAATCTCTTCTTCGCACCGGAGTTTGTTTTCATTTTTGGCATTTTCTCTATAAAATATATCAAATTTAACTATTTCTTCTTCTTTGTTGAGAATGAAACTATCATGCGCTTTCCTTCAAGTTTTGGCAGCTGATCGGGCTTACCATACTCTTCGAGGTCGTTTGCAAAGCGCAGAAGCAGAACTTCTCCCTGTTCCTTAAAGAGAATTGATCTTCCTTTAAAGAAAACATAAGCTCTCACCTTTGCACCCTCTTCGAGGAACCTTATGGCATGCTTGAGCTTAAAATTATAGTCGTGGTCATCAGTATTGGGACCAAACCTGATCTCTTTAACCACAACTTTAGTAGTTTTAGCTTTGATCTCTTTCTGTTTTTTCTTTTGCTGATACAGAAATTTCTGGTAATCAACAATTTTACAAACAGGAGGATCTGCGCTTGGAGAGATTTCCACAAGATCTAGTTCCAGGTTGTCTGCCAGGCGAAGTGCATCTGCAATACTCATTACCTGAGCTTCGATCTCTTCACCTACTACCCTGACCACTTTAGCAGTGATCCTTTGATTGATTTTGTGAGCCGGTTGGGTTATCCTTGCCGGGCTTCGCCTTATTGGTAAAGCTATGACTCTTTCCTCCTTATTTTTATTAATACTAATTGCATCAAATGGCTATCTCTTTTTTTATCTCTTCATGAATAAAGCTGACAAATTCTTCTACTTTCATGCTTCCCTTATCTCCTTCGCCCTGCTTACGGACAGAAATTGTACCGTTTTCAACCTCTTTTTCACCTATAATTAACAGGTAGGGAATCCTCTTTAATTCATTATCCCTGATCTTTTTACCTATCTTTTCGCTTCTTTCGTCAATAAGAGTGCAAATATCGGAATTATTTAGAATTTCCAAAACTTTTCCTGCATAATCATTGAATTTTTCGCTTATTGGCAATATGACTGCTTTATCGGGTGCAAGCCAGAGAGGGAATTTTCCTGCCGAGTTTTCAATAAGTACGGCAACGAATCTCTCCAGCGATCCGAAGATAGTACGATGGATCATTACAGGCCTGTGCTTCTGGTTGTCGCTACCATTATAGGTCAGTTCGAATCTTTCAGGAAGGTTATAGTCTACCTGTATAGTCCCAAGCTGCCATTTCCTTCCAATCGCATCTTTAACCATGAAGTCGAGCTTGGGTCCGTAAAATGCAGCTTCCCCCAGAACAACTGTTGTCTGAAGGTTCTTTTCGGCAGCAGCCTCTATAATATCACGTTCAGCTTTTTCCCAGTTCTCATCCGATCCTATATATTTCTGCTTGTTTTCGGGATCACGCAGCGAAACCTGTGCAGTGAAATCGTTGAAATTCAGAATATGGAAGATATAGAGAATCAAATCAATAATGCTCTTGAATTCCTCACGGAGCTGATCCTGCCTGCAGAAATGGTGTGCATCATCCTGTGTGAAACTTCTGACCCTTGTAAGTCCATGAAGCTCACCACTCTGTTCGTACCTGTAAACAGTGCCAAACTCGGCCATCCTTAAAGGAAGATCTTTGTAAGAGTGTGGAGTTGCATTATATATTTCGCAATGGTGAGGACAGTTCATAGGCTTCAGCATAAATTGTTCCCCCTCTTGTGGAGTGGATATAGGCTGAAATGAATCTGCTCCATATTTCTCATAATGACCAGATGTCTTATAGAGATTTACATTCCCGATATGGGGAGTGGTAACAATCTTATAACCTCTTTTCCTGAGTACAGATGTAAGGAATGTAATAAGGTTCTGCCTGATATCCGACCCTTTTGGCATCCAGAGAGGAAGTCCCATCCCTACTTTCGGTGAGAAAGTGAAAAGTTCAAGTTCTTTTCCTATTTTCCTGTGGTCCCTTCTTTTCGCCTCTTCAAGGAATACCAGGTATTCATCGAGCAATTTCTGCTTAGGGAAGGTTATGCCATATATCCTGGTGAGCATCTTTCTGTTCTCATTTCCTCTCCAGTAGGCACCGGCAACACTTAAGAGCTTTATTGCTTTCAGCGGTTCTGTTGATGGCAGGTGAGGTCCTCTGCAGAGATCAGTGAAATTACCCTGGGTATAGAGAGTTATCGTCCCATCCTCTAGTTCGCTGATAAGTTCGGTTTTATAATCATCACCTTTCCTTGTAAAAAGTTCGATAGCCTCTTTTTTGCTGATATCCTGCCTTTTATAAGTCAGGTTCATTGCAGCAAGTTCCTTCATCCGGTTCTCAATTTTAACCAGGTCAGCATCTGTAATAACCTTATCATCGCCGGGATCAACATCATAGTAGAACCCATTCTCTATCGCCGGTCCGATACCAAACTTTATTCCTGGATATAATGATTCAAGCGCTTCAGCCATTAAATGTGCCGATGAATGCCAGAAAGCATGTTTGCCCTCTTCATCATCCCACTTATTTAGCTTAAGGGCTGAGTCACTATTGATAGGTTTGGTAAGATCCCAGGTTTCACCATTAACTGTTGCTGAATAGACCTCTTTTGCAAGTCTGGGACTGATATGTTCAGCTATCTGAAGGCTGTTTATTCCACTATTATATTCCCTTACTGATGAGTCGGGAAATGTTATTTTAATCATTATTATTTATATGCTTTAAATTGGAGTGCAAAGATAATGATATTTTTTATATTTACAGGCTCATTCCGGGCAGCAGAAGGAGATTACTTAGTCCTCTGGAGAAAACGAAATACAAATGGCACGCAATTTGAAATAACAATTTTAGAAATTAATAACAATCTTATGAAAAAGATATTTTATATCACGTTTATTCTTCCTCTGGTTCTTATTTCCTGTTCTAAAGATCCGGTGGCAGATTTTTATATCGAAATAGATAAAGCAAAGGTTGGTTCAGAAGTTTTTTTTAATAACACTTCGGACAATGCAGAGACATTTGAATGGGATTTTGGTGATGGTTATATTTCAACTGATAAGCATCCGGTTCATGTCTTCCAGCTTACTGGTCAGTACGATGTTGTTCTTACTGCCTATTCCAAAAAGGGAAAGGAATCAAAGGCAATTATGCAGCTTGATGTAGTTGAGCCCAGCCTTCTTGTAGTTGAGGTACTTGAGTATTGGGATGAATATGCAGTTCCTGATGCCAGTGTTATTCTCTATCAGACACTTTCAGACTGGGACAACCTGACTAATATGATAATTGAAGGTTATACTGATAACGATGGAATCGTAGTATTCGCTGATCTCGATCCTATAAAGCACTATGTTGATGTGTGGGAAGAAACACACGATAATTATACTCTGAGGGATGAAGATCCTGCTTTTGTTACTACTCAAAAGATTATTCCGGACAAGATCCAGTGGTTTGTTGCCTGGGTTGATGTTGTTGATCATGGAAAAGGTAATACACGCGGTGAAAGAAGCATGGTTATCAAAAAACTTGAACGTAAAGTTGAAGGAAAAACTTACCCCGGAACCTATAAGGGACCGAAAGATTATGAATATCTTCTGAATAAAAGCATAAGGAAGAAATAGATTTGGGGGTATTGAAAAAGTAAAAATCCATTAACCACAGAGATCACCAAGAAAATGCACAGAGGTCACAAAGGTCTAATAAACAAGGTTTTATCTTCGTGTACTTTGATATAACTTTGTGTCCTCAGTGGTTAAATTTTATTATTTTGACAGCCCCGATACAATTAATGCCAATGTATGGACATACCACGGCATGTTCCTACATGTTATCATACATAAAGAAACATTTATTTAAGTACCGAATCCAACTCCTTCTTCACAATCTCCTTCCATAAAGCATATCCCTGATCATTCAGGTGCAGGAGATCATCCCTGAATAATTCATCCTTAGGTTTGCCATCCTGTCCGAGAAATGCGAAATCAGTTGTGATAAAATAGAGGTTTTGACTCTTTTCGCAGTATTCCTTAATGAGCTTATTGGCATTCCGGATCTGAGGCCATGCTTTCCATCTCGAACTTGTGGGTGTTATGGCAATCCAGAAAACAGGAGTATTTTTATGATTCTTGCGAATTGTTTTAACCACGTGCTTATAAAGTCTGAGTACCTCTTCCGGGCTCTTGTCGTTTTCTGAACCTGTAATGTCGTTGGCAACAAAGATAACTATGGCTCTGCATTCATGCGGATCAAATATGCGATCGGCATAAACTGCAAAATCACTCAATTTAGCGCCTCCGTATCCTCTCTGAATAACAGGATATGGTGCAATATCTTCCTTTAAAGTAGACCACAGCCGGATGCTGGAACTCCCTGCAAAAATTATTGATTCTGAGGGATAATTTTCTGTTTTGTCAAGTTGTTCAAACTTCAGGATATCATTTTCCCAGGACTTAACCTCAGGCAGGTTTTGATATTCACTTAATGGATTGCAGGATAGAAGAATAAGTGCAGTCAGAACATAGAGAGTCTTTTTCATCTTTGATTTGTTTTTGTCTTCAAATGTAAATTTTTAAAATGCTATTTTAAACAAAATATCAGCCAATTTTACATTTCTTAATTCTTAATTTCCTTTTCAGGAGTTAATAAATTATTTGTAATATTGGCCGAAATTAACTTTGACAGTACGGCTGGGCAATTTATATAGTGAAGTACCATCTGTTTTTTAAAAGGTCAGAATACATCAGACTTATTAAAATCAACTAACAAAAAATATGAACGATTCTTCAGACAACAGCAGAGATAGTTTTTCCAGCAGATTTGCTGTTATTGCAGCAGTTGCCGGCTCAGCAATCGGTTTAGGAAATATCTGGCGCTTTCCATACGTAGCAGGAGAGAACGGTGGCGGAGCATTTCTGATTATCTACCTGTTATTTGTATTTGCTATAGGCATTCCTGTAATGACTTCAGAATTTGTTATTGGCAGGGCAGGGCAGAAGAATCCATATGGATCCTTCAGAAAACTGGCTCCTGGCCAGCCATGGTATCTTATTGGTATAATGGGAGTTGCGGCTGCCTTCATGATTCTTGCCTTCTATACGACTGTTTCAGGCTGGACTCTTGAATACTTCTATCAGACTCTAACCGGCAACCTGGCAGGGAAAAATGATTCAGAACTCACACTGATGTTTGATGAGTTTCTTCAGGGTTCGTATCGACCTGTTATATGGTTCGTTGTATTCATGGGATTCACTGGTTTTATAATACTTTCAGGAGTCAAAAACGGGATTGAAAGATATACAAAGATGCTGATGCCAATCCTGTTTGTTTTGCTTATAGCTTTGTGCATAAGGTCAGTAACTCTTGAAGGTTCAAGGGCAGGACTTAATTTTCTCTTTTATCCGGATTTTGGCAAAATAACTCCAAAGGTGATACTTGAGGCTCTCGGTCAGGCCTTTTTTTCACTTAGTATTGGAATGGGAACCCTCATTACTTACGGTTCCTACATAAATAAGAGTGAGAATTTAGGGTCATCTGCCGTGGCTGTCAGCATAGCGGATACCTTGATAGCTATAATTGCCGGAGTGGCAATCTTCCCGGCTGTATTTGCCCTGGGTGGTTCGCCTGCTTCAGGCACAGGCCTTGTATTTATTGTATTGCCGGGAGTTTTTCAGAAGATGCCCCTTGGCCAGGTATTTCAGCTGATATTTTTCATTCTGCTTGCAGTTGCAGCTCTGACATCAACGATATCAGTACTGGAGGTCATAGTTGCTTATCTTGTGGAAGAACTCAGGATGACCAGGAAGAAGGCTACTATTGCAGCCACACTAATGGTTTCTGTACTGGGCATTGTAACTGTCTTATCAATGGGAAGTCTGAGAAACTTAACTATAGCCGGAAAAAATATTTTTGGATTGCTGGAATTTCTTACGTCCAACATAATGTTGCCTCTTGGAGGTCTGTTCATTGTAATTTTTATAGGCTGGTCTTTCAACCCTCAGCGTACAAAAGATGAACTTACAAATGAAGGTAAACTTAAAGCCGGGTATCTGCCTGTTTATATGTTTATTGTAAGGTTTGTAGCTCCTGTTGCTATTGCAATGGTATTCCTTTACAGCCTTGGTATCCTGAAATTATAATTTTTCATCAAAGCTCATCTGAGAAAACTGATTTCGGCAGTTCCCTTAGATTATATCTTGATGCCATTGCTTCACCATATGCTCCTGCTGACCTTATTGCAATGATGTCGTTTCGTTGTGTTTCAGGTAATTCAATATACTTGGCAAACGTATCAGATGATTCGCAAACAGGACCTACAACATCATACCTGTACAGGTTTCCTTTTGATGTGAGATTTTCTATTTTATGACGTGCCTGGTAAAGAGCAGGTCTTATAAGATCTGTCATACCGGCATCAATAATGGCGAATTGTGTATTACTTCCGTTCTTGATATAGAGAACACGGGATATGAGGCTGCCGCACTGGCCTATTATTGAACGGCCCGGTTCCATATGGATTGTCTGCCCGGGAAGCAGATCGATAAATTCATTAAGAAGAGAGAAATACTTTTCAATTGGAGGAGTAATCTCAGGATTTTCATAATCAATCCCCAGGCCACCACCAACATTCACAACTTCAAGAAACAATCCCCTCGAGGTAAACCAGTTCTGAATCTCATTTAGACGTGTGCAGAGGCTTTTAAAAACAGACATCCTTGTTATCTGAGAACCAATGTGAAAATGCATTCCGATAAGTTTCACATTATTGAGTTCCTTAAGCTTAATAATTACATTATCTAGTTCCCAGGTGTTTATGCCAAACTTGCTTTCCTCAATTCCTGTGGTAATATATTTGTGAGTATGTGCCTCGATATACGGATTTATCCTAAGTGCAATTTTGGCTGTCTTGTTCTGTTCTGATGCCAGGTGGTTGATTACCTCGATCTCAGGTATCGATTCGCAATTGAAACAGAATATATCTGCTTTCAATGCTAATTCGATCTCTCTGTCGGTTTTCCCAACACCGGCAAATACAATATCATCAGGATTGAATCCTGCCTCTATTGCAGCAGCTATCTCGTTCCCGCTGACACAATCAGCACCGAAGCCGTATGAAGATATTAATTTAAGAATACGGGGATTATGGTTAGCCTTTACTGCATAATGAACCTTATATCCTGAATTATCTGATTCTTTTTTCAGAATGTCAAGAGTAGACTTCAGTACCTCCATATCGTAATAGTAGAAAGGGGTAGGTATGTTCCTTAATTTTTCAAGTATTTGAGGGCTGATCATAACTCTAAATGAAAAGGTGTTTACTTAATAGCTTCAAGGCATCCACTTTGTTGGCAGTATCAATAAGCAATGAGAGGCTGTAAGAGCTGCCTCCGTAAGATATCATTTTTAGCGGTATGGTATCAAGGGCTTCGAAGATTTCAGGTGCAGAACCTGTGCGGGAAGTCCTGAAATCGCCTACAACACATACAATAGTCTGGTTCTGTTCAATCTCCACAGCGCCAAGTTCCCTGAGGTCTTTGGCTATTTCATTGATAAACTTTGAATTATCAACTGTAATAGATACCGATACCTCTGAAGTTGTGATCATATCAATAGGCGTCTTATAAGCTTCAAATATTTCGAAAACCTTTCTGAGAAACCCGTATGCCATAAGCATCCTGTCGGATCTTATTCTCAGTACTGATATCCCATCCTTGGCTGCAACCGCCTTATAATCCTCAAGCTTACATTCAGCCGTTATCAATGTACCAACATCTTCAGGGTCCAATGTATTCTTAAGTCTTACAGGTATATTCTTTTCCCTGGCGGGGTTAACGCTTGAGGGGTGCAGTATTTTTGCTCCAAAATAAGCCAGTTCAGCTGCCTCATCGAATGAAAGCTCCCTGATAACTTGTGTATTCTCAACAAAACGGGGATCATTATTATGGAAGCCATTTATATCTGTCCATATCTGTATCTCATCAGCTTTTATGGATGCTCCAATGATCGATGCAGTGAAATCGCTTCCGCCTCTTTTCAGGTTGTCAATTTCACCGTACGCATTGCGGCAAATGAATCCCTGGGTGATAATGATATTATCCTTTGGACATCTCCTGAGCTCTCTTTTCAGATTTTCCTCTATATAATAATAATCCGGTTCACCATCTTTATCAATTCTCATAAAAGAAAGTGCCGGTAAAAGACCTGCCCTGATGCCTTTCTCCTGCAGAAGCATATGAAAGAGTGAGGTGGAAATAAGTTCTCCCTGGGCCAGTATTGCTCTTTCCTGCAGCTTTGTAAAAACTCTTAGCGTAAAGTTTCTTATATATTCAAAATGGGTGTTAATAAGCTCATGTCCTGATTTTAAATATTTTTCAGTCTCATAAAGTTCATCAACTACCTTATGGTACTGCGCTCTGAGCTGATCGTTCTTTTGTGATGCCTCATCAATCTTGTCGGCATAAAGAAGTTCTGCAATCTCTACAAGGCTGTTGGTGGTTCCTGCCATCGCTGACAATACCACAATATTCCTGTCGGAATCAATTATTAAAGGTATCAGAGCTCTCATCCTGTCAGTATTTCCGACCGAGGTACCTCCGAATTTCATTACTTTCATCATGCAGAATTTGGTTAAAAAAAAACCTGCATCTTCTTGCAGGTCTCTTATCTTATTAATCTCTCACTGTACATTATAAAGATTATGCAGACCTGCACCACAGATGCTTAATACACCACAATATCTTTTTAATGCCGTTTTTCATACAACTGAATCAGGGAGCAAAAATAATCTTTTAATTAAGATTGCTTATTATCAGGTTATTTTTTTTACAAACATTTATTTCCAGGATATGTTTATTCAATTTTTTATTTATTTTTGCACCCGCTGTCACTCGATAGAGCCCAGATGGCGAAATTGGTAGACGCGCTAGTTTCAGGGACTAGTGTCAGCAATGATGTGCAGGTTCGAGTCCTGTTCTGGGCACATCCACCTGCCCAGGTGGTGAAATTGGTAGACACGCCAGCTTGAGGGGCTGGTGCTCGTAAGGGTGTGCAAGTTCGAGTCTTGTCCTGGGCACAAAAAAACCAGACTTATTTTTCAGGTCTGGTTTTTTTATTTACCTCGGTCTTCCTTTTAGCTATTGTGACGTCTTCCGTCTTCATTCTATAATTGAATCATATATTGCCTGAAGAATCGATCCTCTGACACTCAAATCGGATATAAGGTTGTTGTTCCTGGTGGGAAAAACCCTGTTAGAGAAGAAAACATATGAAATTTCTTTTTCCGGGTCAACCCAAACAAATGTGCCAGTATACCCTGAATGACCAAAACTTGATGGAGATGCATCTTTTGCCGGATATGCACTCTCTGGCGGTAATTGTGAATTATTTAACATTGGTTTGTCAAATCCCACACCTCTTCTGTTATCATTCGCGGGGAATTGAACGCTTGTATACTCCTTCAAAACATCATGGCCAATAAGTTGTTCTCCTCCATAATTACCCATTCTCCTGTAGAGCTCCATAAGCTTCATGAGATCATTTGAAGTTGCAAACAGCCCGGCATGTCCTGAGATGCCTCCAAGCATACCTGCCATTTCATCATGAACAGTTCCATGCAATTGCTGTTTGCGGAAAAGTGAATCATATTCTGTAGGAATAATTCTGCTTAAGGAGTACTTCCTGTAAGGATTAAATGTAAGATCATTGGCACCTATTTTCCTGTATATATTATCTGTAACAAATTCGACCCAGTTTTGCCCGGTAATATTTTCAATGATAGCAGGAGTTATAATGAAGGTAAGGTCTGAATAATTATATTTTTTTTCACCGAGCTTGCTCTTTTTGATCTCGGCGAACATCTTCTTCCTGTAATTCTTATATAGATACACGTTATTTGCAATCATAACCGGGTATTTGTTGCTGTATACCGGGCTACAGGTATGCCTTTTGTAACTGCCATCTTCCTTTGTTGTAAATCTGTAAAAGGGAATAAATGGAGTCAGCCCCGCCTGGTGGGTAAATATATCCCTCATAACAAGATCTCCCTTGTTGGATTTATTGAAATAGGGCAGATAACTGCCTAGAGTATTGTCGGGTGAGAATTTATCTTCAGTATCCAGTACCATGAATCCTGGAAGTGAAGAAGATACTTTGCTTACAGATGCAAGATCAAAAAGATCATCATCCCTTACAGGAGTTCTGTCATCATAGGTCTGGAATCCGTATGCCTTATGGAAGACAACAATCCCTTTTCGAGCTGCCATAACAACACATCCGGGAAATGCTTTTGCTTTAAGCGCAGCATTAACAATTGAGTCAATTTTATGATTTATGACAGATGAGGAGATTCCTGCACTCTCAGGAATTCCATACTGTAATCTGAGATTACCCGGAGTAATAATTCCAAATTCAGATTTCCATTTATTATTTATTGTAACAGGAAGGGCACCTTTTGCGCCAATACCTCCAAAAATGAGCTGACCCGAAAGCTCCTCTGCATCAATATTCTCCTGATAGGCCAGGATAAGCCCGTCTGCCCGCTCAAGAGAAGCAATTTTAGCTATCCCATATGGATTTCCAAACCAGGTCACAATTGTTTTCTGATTGACAACAAGCTGATCAATGAAACTTGTCATTTCGGTTGTTATTCCGAATCCTCTCTGAGGCCTCTGGTCAAGTCCGTAAACGCCAGCCATTACAATATCATATTCGACAAGCTTTTTCAGGAGGCTGCTAACCTCATCTTTATCAGAAGGATCTATATTATAATGGTCTGCCTTAAGATATTTGCCGATCTGAACCTGGTAAGGAGTTATTGCTTTCCGGTTAACTGCTACTGTTGCAATCCTTATTTTATCAAGATTTTTAAGCGGGAGAAGATTTTGATTATTATTCAGAACCGTAAGGGCGCTTGCATAGAGGTTTCGGATCAATGCTTTTGAAGCTGCAGGTGATAAGTCTTCATTAATATTCTCTGGGTTAATTATCCTTTTTTCAGATAGTCCTGCCCAGTATTTCAAAGCAATTATTTTACGGCACTTCAGCGATAGTTCTTCAGGTCTTATCTTTTTTGCATTTAAGTAATTTTTGATTTCATTTATTGCTGCCTCGACATTCAATACGAATTCAACTACGTCATTTCCTGCCAGAAGTGCCCTGGCATCAGCTTCCCCGGGTTTGAAATATTTTGTGACACCCTGCATGTTCATGGCATCTGTTATTACCAGTCCTTTAAATCCCAGTTGTTGCTTCAGCAGTTCCTTTATAATTACAGGTGAAAGAGTTGATGGTAGCCCGGATGTTGTATCAAGCGATGGAAGATTAATATGAGCTGTCATAATTGCACCAGCCCCCTCATTTATGAGCTTTTGGAAGGGGTATATTTCAATCTCCTCCAGCCGTGACCTGGGATGTGAAATTTTTGGAAGATCTTCATGCGAGTCAACATCCGTATCGCCATGCCCTGGAAAATGTTTGGCTGTTGCCAGTATGCCGTTATCCTGCATACCTTTCATATACATGATTGTTTTTGTGGCGACATTCTCTCTTTCTTCACCAAATGACCTGTAATTTATGACAGGATTTTCAGGATTATTATTAATATCCGCTACAGGAGCAAGGTTGACATGCATTCCAAGCCTTCTGAACTGTAAGGCTACTGCCTTGCCAAACTGATAAATAAGCGAATCGTTTTTGATTGCTCCGAGGGTCATCTGGTAGGGATACCTGTCCACATTGTTCAGCCTCATTCCAGTACCCCATTCAGCATCCATGGCAATAAGCAGAGGTACTTTAGATATTCTCTGATAATAATTTGTGAGTTCTGCCTGCTTGGCCGCAGTACCCTGGAAGAAGATAACTCCTCCTATACCATATTTTTTTATTATCTCGCTTGTTTCAAATTCATGGGCTATATCTTTGTCTGACCAGGCAGCTATCCAGATGCATTGAGCAATCTGTTCATCAAGTGAGAGTGTCTTCAAAACAGAATCCACCCAGGGATGATTAAGATATTTCAGAAACGGAGGGTCTTGTGTTTGTGCTTTGGCTTCAGGTACTAAAAACAAAGAAGCCAGCATTAATACAAGCAATAGCGGATTTTTCTTTTGAGTCATAATTAAGTGTTGTTTTTAAAATGATCAGGAACTAATGTCAAATGTAATTAAATTTTTTTCGTACTCGTTTAAGCATCCTGCTTCGTGGAAAATTCTTTCTGAAAAGAAAGAGAAAATGTCAGGCAGTATATAAGGGTTAGTATTTGTTAAATGGGTTTCTTCTTATTGATAAATTATTACATTTGCCAATACACATAAAACCATTTACCAATAATTAAATCCCTTTTATGCAACAAATCAACGAATTTTTAATAATGCTCGATGGTTACATTGGAGGTCACCCCTGGTTCGTTATCCTCCTTCTGGGAACAGGCATTTTCTTTACAATTTATCTTAAATTTCCTCAATTCAGATATTTCAGACATGCTGTTGATGTAGTGAAAGGTAAGTATGATCATCATCTTGATGTTGGCGATACTACACATTTTCAGGCATTGGCGACTGCTCTGTCAGGTACAGTTGGTACGGGAAATATTGCAGGAGTGGCACTGGCGATTCATCTCGGTGGACCTGCCGCACTTTTCTGGATGCTTGTTACTGCTGCTATAGGTATGTGTACAAAAATGGTTGAGGTTTCTATTTCACATAAGTACAGAGATGTACTCCCGGATGGATCAGTTTCAGGCGGACCAATGTATTACATGAAAAAGAGGCTAAATATTAAAACTAAAAGTGGAAAAGTGATAAAAACGGGAGTTGTTCTGGGCGCTTTTTTTGCTGCAGCTACTGTGCTTTCTTCTTTTGGAACAGGAAGCTTGCCTCAGATAAACAGCATTTCAAATTCAGTATTTGCAACATTCGGGATTAAGCATATTATTACCGGAGCAATATTATCATTGTTACTGGCTCTTATAATAATTGGTGGAATAAAAAGAATTGCCAAAGTAACTGAAAAACTTGTCCCGGGCATGGCTATTTTCTATTTCATTGGTGCCATATTTGTGATCCTCACTAATTATGAGAATATAATTCCATCATTCATTTCGCTCTTTTCAACGGTTTTTACCGGTTCCGCTGCCACTGGTGGATTTATGGGGGCATCTGTTGCTTTTGCAATCAACAGGGGTGTAAACAGGGGATTATTCTCCAACGAATCAGGCCAGGGATCAGCTCCTATTGCACATTCTGCTGCAAGAGCACCGGAGCCTGTATCGGAGGGAATGGTCGCGATCCTTGAGCCTTTTATTGATACAATAATTATTTGTACTCTAACAGGACTTGTTATTCTTTCTTCCGGAGTATGGACCGAAAAAATTGAGAACCAGTTCCAGAGTGCTGATATGGTATTCCTCGATCGCAGCTATGATGAGAATGTACCTTCAGATAAAAAACTAGTTGTAAATTTTGTAAGAAACAATGGTCCAATGCCATTATTTAATGGAAATCTTGAAATATCTGATGGTGAATTAATTACTCCGATAACATTGATATGTTCACGTTCGGTAGCTGAAGGTTTTAAATTTTATGATGGTAAGGATCTGTTTACAGGTCAGATAAATGTTACAAATGGTAAATGGCAACCTTCTTCTCCGTCTGTTAATGTAGTAGGGAAGTCGCTAATACACAGTGCTCAGCTTACGACAGAAGCTTTCCGCAGAAGCTTCCTGGGAGACTGGGGACAATATATTGTTTCCATCGGGCTTTTGCTATTTGCATTTTCCACAGCAATATCATGGTCTTACTATGGCGACAGGGCCCTTACATACCTTATTGGGCCGAAATATATAATATATTACAGGTTTGTTTATGTTGGAGCATTCTTTATTGCATCGTTTACTGATACAACAATAATCTGGTCTCTTTCCTATATTACTATCGCATTGATGACAGTTCCAAATCTGATTGGTCTCTGGATATTAAGAAAGGAAATAAAATCAACTATTGCTGAATATTGGGTCACTTTCGCAAGCACCCACCCTGAGGATAGAATGGCGAAGAAATATTTGCGTGATGGCAGACTTTAAAGGGTTATAACTATTAGTATTTCTTAAACCAGTTAGCCTTAAGTACTCACGTTAAATTATTAATTTTACCAGTTATATTGAAATTCACTTTATGGCAAAAAAATCAGCACGGTTAGTCTCATTAGATATTTTCAGGGGATTGACCATCGCATTTATGATTATAGTTAATACCCCTGGTAGCTGGGATTATGTTTATCCGCCTCTCAGGCATGCCAAATGGCATGGATGTACTCCAACCGATCTGGTTTTTCCTTTCTTCCTGTTTATCGTTGGAGTATCAACATTTTATTCGCTTAAGAAATATGGTAATGAATTCAATACAGGATCTGTAATAAGAATTGTCAGACGCATGATTCTGATCTTCATTGTCGGACTCTTCCTGGCAATATTCCCGAAATTCATACGGGACTATTCAACCCTGAGGATAATGGGTGTACTTCAAAGGATTGCCCTTGCCTATGGTTTTGGCGCCATCATATGCCTTACAGTAAAACGTGACTATTTATGGATTGTAGTTGCCATAATATTGTTGGGCTACTGGGGATTACTGGCTTTGTTCGGCGGGGCAGATCCCTATAGTCTTGAATCGAACCTGGCTGCAAAGGTTGACCTGGCCTTGCTTGGTACTAATCACATTTACAGGGGATTCGGAGTACCTTTTGAACCTGAAGGATTACTAAGCACAATACCGGCCATAGCAACAGTAATTATTGGATATTTCACCGGTGAAATGATCAGCAGAAGTACAAAAGGAGATAAGGCTGTTATAAGACTCATTCTGTTGGGAGTAGCCTCTGCCGGTCTTGGTTATCTGTGGGGATTATTTTTTCCAGTCAATAAGCCTCTCTGGACAAGTTCATATGTGCTTTATACTGCAGGACTAGCAATGATATTACTGGCTGTAATTTATCTGGTAGCTGACGTTCTTAAACTACAGAAATGGGGAACATTCTTTCTGGTTTTTGGAACGAATGCTATCTTTGCCTATTCACTCGCCGGAATATGGACCAGGATTATGCTTAACGTCAGGATCGAAGCAGGAGAGGAACAATTAAATCTTTATTCATGGATTTATCAGAAGATTTTTGCTCCACTCGCAGGGCCTATGATGGGAAGTTTCCTATTTGCTATATTTCAGGTATTAATTATATGGTCGATTGTGCTGATACTGTACAGAAAGAAAATATTTATTAAGTTATGATTACGCACGACGCAGGGCACAAGGCACGAGATACAAGATACTTTATCGTTGAACCTTGAACAATTTAGATAATAGTTAACAGTTACAAGAAGAAAGAAAATAAATGCAGATAATTGATATAGTATCAGACGGTTATAAGATGTTTTTCGGGGTTGAGGATATTCAGATAGTTGCTCTTCCCCAATCAGGTTCCGACAGGAAGTACTTCAGAATATATGATGGAAAGAAGAGTATCATTGGTGCCTATAATGCCAATCCTGAAGAAAATGCGGCTTTTACTGGATTTACAGCCCATTTTCTGTCTAAAGGATTACCTGTGCCTGAAATATATGGAATAATGTCTGACCAGTTTATCTACTTCCTCAGGGATCTGGGTGATAATAATTTATATACATGGCTTCAGACCAACGGATTTAAATCAGAAGCAGAAGAACTGTACAGGAAAGTACTGGATACACTGATCAGCTTTCAGATGGAGGGTATTAAAGGACTTGATCTTGAATTATGCTACCCTCACAAGAGTTTTGACAGGCAGTCGATGATGTGGGACATGAATTATTTCAAATACATGCTTCTCAAACTTCTTGCTGCACCATTCAATGAACGGAGGCTTGAAAACGATTTCGATAAAATGTCCGACTTCCTTCTTGAAACAGGTCAGGATTATTTTCTTTACCGCGACTTCCAGTCAGCGAATGTGATGGTTGTTGACGGAGAACCATGGTTCATTGATTACCAGGGAGGAAGAAAAGGAGCTCCGCAATATGATGTTGCTTCACTGTTGTATGATGCCAAGGCACATGTACCGGCAGAATCAAGAAAGAGGCTTCTAGACTATTACGTTGAGAATTTCTGCTTGATCTCAGGTGAAAACAAAGATGAATTCAGAGGATATTATGCAGGATTCAGCATGATCAGACTTATGCAGGCACTAGGAGCTTTCGGTTTCAGAGGTTTATATGAAAAGAAACCAACTTTTACAGGTAGTATTGTTCCTGCAATTGAACTTCTTACAAGTATTATTGACTCGGGTAGCCTGCCGATCGATCTTCCGGAATTGTTTACAGCAGTCAGAAACGTTCCTTCAACTGGATTGTATAAAAACCTGAAGGAGGACAATATAATCGCATAACCGTATGACCAGAAGACCTTAAGACCAGAAGACAATGAAAGCAATGATCTTCGCTGCCGGTATGGGCAAACGACTAGGTAAGATAACTGAAACAATTCCAAAGGCTCTTGTTGATGTTAATGGAAAAACTCTGCTTCATCGTGCCGTTGAACGTTGCTCCTCATACGGATTTGATGATATAATCATTAATGTTCACCATTTTGCAGATATGGTGGAGGCTGAGATAAGGAAGCTTAACCGGATGGGATTCAGAATCTCTGTATCAAATGAACGTGATATGCTTCTCGAGAACGGAGGAGGTCTGTATAAGGCAAAGTGGTTTTTCGATGACAATCCATTTCTGCTTTATAATGTTGATATTGTTTCTGATCTTGATCTGAAGTCTCTATATAATCTGCACCTTGAGAAAAAAGGACTTGCAACCCTCGCAGTAAGACACAGGCCAGGTAAAAGATTTATCCTGATTGATGAGGAAACTCGTCTGAGGGGATGGAGAAATGCAGAAACAGGAGAAGAGATACTGTCAGGAGTCAAATCATCAGGCAGATTGCATCAGATTGCTTTTTCGAGTATGCATATTGTTGAACCTGAGATCTTCGGGTATATGAAAGAGGGCATATATTCAATAATTGACCTTTACCTTGAACTTGCTGATGCACATTCTATCTTTACCCTTAAGCACGATGAAGGATACTGGGTGGATGTAGGAACTCCTGAGAGTCTTGAACGTGTAAGGCAGATTCTTACTGACTGAAATAAGTCACTTAATACACTGACTTCTGTTCGTTTTATTGGGGTCAGAGTCACCAATCTGGCTCCTGATGCCTGAATCACATGTTACACCTTCCAGAAGGTTCTTGTAAAAATAGCCATTATAGTTATCATTTCCACTCTTCCCACGATCATCAGCAAGCTTAGAATTAGTTTGGTAATTTCATGCATATGCGAATAATTGTGCAGGGGACCTACAGTTCCCAGTCCAGGACCTACATTGCCGAGTGATGCAGCAACAGCGCTTGCGGAGGTTAATACGTCCGGACCTGTTAGTACCACTATAAGAGTACCAGCCATGAATATAAAGAGGTAAAGGATTAGAAATGAAAGGATTGAAAAATTGATCTTTTCAGTCATTACTTTGCCATTGAATCTGATATTGGCAAGAGCATTAGGGTGGTTTATTTTAACAAAAACACTTTTTATATTCTTGAGCACAATCAGATGTCTTCCCATCTTTATATTACCTGTGGTTGAACCGGTACTTGCACCTGTAAACAACATCAGGAAGACCAGCATAAGCGCCGGCCCCGGCCACTTAATATAGTCTGTTGATGCGTAACCTGTTGTGGTAATTAATGAGATCACATTAAAAAAACCATGCCTGATTGAATGTTCAAGCGGAGCAGTTGATTCAGCAAGAAGAATTGAGGTAACCAATCCTCCTATAACCACAACTGTCCCGATATAGAACCAGAACTCTTCATTCTGAATGATCTTCCTGAAATTAAGCTTGATCAGGTAGTAATAGACAACCATACTAACACCGGCAAGGAACATAAAGATCATTACTATATACTGACTATAAGCTGAAAAAGCGGACATTCCAATATTCCTGGTTGAGAATCCGCCTGTCGCAACAGTTCCGAATGAGTGGCAGATGCTTTCGAATAAGCTCATCTCTCCAAGATTCAGCAGAATAATCTGAGCAATAGTAAGTCCCAGATATATGAACATAATCCTGTATCCGATCGATTTTGTTTTTGGATGTATCTTTTCTTTCAGGGATGATTCAAGACTGAAGAGCTGATAACCTGTAACTTTAAGCGATGGTAATATAATTATTATCAAAACAATGAAACCTAATCCTCCCAGCCAGTGAGTGAGGCTTCTCCAGAAATGGATAGAATAGGGAAGGACCTCTACATCACTAAAAATAGTTGCTCCGGTTGTTGTGAATCCCGAACTGGATTCAAAAAATGCATCTATGAAAGATGGTATTGTCCCGCTAAGAATATATGGAAGAGATCCAAATGCAAGGAATAAAATCCACGAGAGTGCAACAACAAGGTATCCATCCCTGTTGCTGAATTTTTTATACTCAGCATCGCTGGTTATAAACCTGAATAATGCCGCAAAAAGGAAGGAGAATATAGCAGACCATATGAAAGGTTCAGGAGGTTCATGGTATATCAGTGCTACCGGGATGCATGAAAGGACAGAAACTGTTTCAATCAACAGTATTGTACTTAAGATCCTCAGAATCAGCAACGGATTTATCAGTTTCATAGAGATCTTCAGGAGAATTAAGGATACAAATATAATCAGAATTAGTTACCTGTTTCTGCCAGTTAAGTAAGAGATATTCTTTTGTCTGGCTGAGGAATATCATTGAATGGTCATTTATAAGTTTTATATTTGAAGCAGAATCGTAATTTCTTTAAACATCCTATTGTCACATATGAGTGAAAAAAAATAAAAATATGGGAAAAGTATTAGTAATAGGAGCCGGTGGTGTAGGAACTGTCGTTGTTCATAAAATGGCTGCCCTTCCTGATGTTTTCAGCGAAATAATGCTTGCGAGCCGTACTAAATCAAAATGTGATGCAATTGCAGCAAAAATTGGCGGAAACAGAGTTCAGACGGCTCAGGTTGACGCAGATGATGTAACCCAACTGGTTAAACTAATTAAATCTTTTAATCCGGAAATTGTTGTAAATGTGGCCTTGCCATACCAGGATCTTCATATAATGGATGCCTGCCTTGAGACGGGAGTGGCATATCTCGATACCGCCAATTATGAACCTCTTGAGGAAGCCAGATTTGAATATAGCTGGCAATGGGCATATCAGGACAGATTTAAAAATGCCGGACTTACAGCGATACTGGGCTGCGGATTCGATCCGGGAGTAACCTCAATTTTTACAGCCTATGCTGCGAAACATCATTTTGATGAACTGCATTATCTGGATATAGTTGACTGTAATGCAGGTGATCACGGGAAACCATTTGCAACCAATTTTAATCCGGAGATAAATATCAGGGAGGTTACACAGAAAGGCAAATACTGGGAAAATGGTCAGTGGGTATTCACAAGGCCTCATGAAATACATAAACCGATTAACTATCCTCACATAGGACCTAAGGAATCTTATGTAATATACCATGAAGAGCTTGAGTCGCTTGTAAAGAATTTTCCCACTCTCAAAAGAGCCAGATTCTGGATGACATTCGGGCAGGAGTATCTTACCCATCTTCGTGTTATTCAGAATATAGGGATGGCAGGTATTGAACCTATCATGTTCGAAGGAAGGCAAATAATTCCATTACAGTTCCTTAAGGCTGTTCTTCCTGATCCGGGTGAACTTGGCGAAAACTATAAAGGACAGACATCAATAGGTTGCAGGATCAAAGGGCTTAAGGATGGAAAAGAGAAAACATATTATGTTTACAATAATTGCAGCCATGAGACAGCATATGCTGAAACAGGAACTCAGGGAGTAAGTTATACAACTGGAGTGCCTGCAACTATTGGGGCAATGATGTATCTTAAAGGTATCTGGAAGAAACACGGGGTATTCAACGTTGAAGAATTTGATCCCGATCCTTTCATGGCGGAATTGAATAAGCTCGGTCTTCCATGGGTGGAACTGCATGATGTGGATCTCGAGATGTAGGTCTTCCTGGTTATTGATTTGGAAATATGATAAATTATTCAAAGATACCTTCTCCCTGTTATGTGATAGACGAGGAGAGATTTCGCAATAACCTTGCATTGATAAAAAATGTCTCTGATAGATCAGGGGCAGAGATAATTCTTGCCTTCAAGGGATTTGCAATGTGGGGTGTGTTTCCAATTCTGAGAGAATATGTTTCAGGAGCTGCTGCCAGCTCAGCTGATGAGGCAAGGCTTTGCTTTGATGAGATCGGGGTATCTGCACATACATATTCACCTGTATTTAAGGAAAAAGATTTCGATAAAGTGTTGAAATTCAGTTCGCATGTAACTTTTAATTCAATCAAACAGTATAATAATTTTTCGAATATTCTACAGAAAGATTCGAAAAAAATTTCTGCAGGGCTGAGAATTAATCCTGAATACTCAGAGGTAAGCCATGGTATCTATAATCCATGCAGCCCGGGTTCAAGACTCGGTGTTACTGCTGAGGCAATTGGTGATAATTTGCCTGAAGGGATTGAAGGCTTTCATTTTCATGTTCTTTTCGAATCTGATTCCTATGCTCTTGAGAAAGTTCTTGATATTGTTGAAAATAAGTTTGGAAAATATTTCAACAAGATAAAATGGATTAACATGGGAGGGGGGCATCTTATAACACGAAAAAACTACGACACTGATCATCTCATAAGGATATTGAAGAGTTTCAGGGAGAGGACGGGACTTCATATCATTCTTGAACCCGGGAGTGCATTTGCATGGGAAACCGGTGAATTAGTTGCTGTTGTTGAAGATATTGTTGAAAATCAGAATATTAAGACGGCCATTCTCGACGTTTCCTTTACTGCTCACATGCCTGACTGCTTGGAAATGCCTTATAAACCTAAAATTATCGGAGCTTCAGATCCGGTTGAGGGAAAACCTACTTACCGCCTGGGAGGAAATTCATGTCTCTCAGGTGATGTAATGGGAGACTGGTCGTTCGACAGTGAACTGAAACCCGGCGACAGGATTGTATTCCTTGATATGATACATTATACAATGGTAAAAACCACAACATTTAACGGAGTACATCATCCCTCCATTGGCATCTGGACCAGGGAAAATATTTTTAAACTTATTCGTGAATTTGGTTATAAAGATTACAGGAATCGCCTCTCCTGATCTTCCAGTCTCCCAGTCACCTCCTGTTGATAGTAATATCCGTGACAAGCATCTTGTCAGAGAGAACTACTGCATTTACAATCTTCTCTGCTACAAGTGCCGGATCCATAAATGCGGATAAGTCCCGTGACTGACCTGGCATATTCCAGAAATCTGTCCTCATTCCGCCAGGATAAACAGCTATAATATTTCTTTTTAAACCTTTAAGCTCAACACGGAGTGCCTCAGTAAATCCCCTTGCACCCCATTTTGCTGCACAATAGATAGTCTCTTCAGCTCTTCCAATAAGCGCGGAAGTTGACATAATATTGACAATGGTTAGCTCTTCCTCCAGAGGAGTCATTCTTAGAATTTCAGATGTAAGGAGAATCATACCCTTGAGGTTTGCTTCGAAAACCCTGTCCACCATTGCAGATGTCAGGGAATATGATTTTACAAACAGGCCCATTCCTGCATTGTTGAAAAGAAATTCAACCAGCATCTGGTTCCTCACAAGGTAGTCACCTAATTTTTTAATGTCGCACTCATTTCCAATGTTGCACATCATTGCTTCAGGTACAACTCCGGATGCACTTTTTTTCAGTTTTTCACATGCTCTCTGAAGTTTGTCATTAGTTCGGCCCAGGATAATAACTTTTTTACCCTCTTTTACAAGCAATGAAGCAATTTCAAAACCAAGACCACTGGCTCCTCCGCTTATTATTGAGACTTTATTCATACCTTTTTATTGAGTATTGGAATTATCTATAAAATTGCATTGATTTTCAAGCTATCTACTATTTATTATTCATGATTGCCGATATTCATATTATTTTTCTTCAAATATATCTATAATTAGTCATAGTAATAACCTGCATGTTAATAATGGAGTTGAGGTTTAATTATTTTGCAAAGCATTGATGTTTTAATACTTTTGCATCTCAAAATTCAGGTATGTTTAAAAGTGGTTTTAAAACCAGGGCTCACCTTTCGCTTCTGATTGCCAATATCATTTATGGTATGAATTACTCGATCGCAAAAGCCATTATGCCTGAACAGATCAAACCACTTGCCCTTGTAGCTATCAGAAGCATCAGTGCTGTTTCACTCTTCTGGTTTACCAGCCTTTTCCTGCCCAGGGAAAAGGTGAGCAGGCAGGATATCTTCTTTCTTGCTTTCTGTTCTCTTTTCGGGGTAGTAACTAATCAGGTTTTGTTTCTTGTTGGCCTGAATTATACATCCCCGGTTAACTCTTCAATTATCGTATCTACAAACCCGATATTTGCCTTTATTCTTGCTGCACTTATTCTAAAAGAGAATATTACCTTTCTCAAAGGAATAGGTCTTTCAATAGGATTGACCGGTGTACTTATCCTGATACTTGAAAATGGGACTCCGGATGTAAGCAGCAGGACTTTTGTGGGAGATATTCTGACTCTTGTGAACACAATAAGCTGGGCATTTTATACAGTGATTATTAAAAGAATGCTTGAGAAATATCATCCGGTAAATGTGATGAAATGGACCTTTTTCTTCGGGATGTTTATCAATATCTCACTTGGTTTTCCCAGCCTCCGGGCCACCGACTGGTCAGCAATTACATTTAATGGATGGCTTGGAATAGGATTTGTCCTGTTTTTTGCCACTTATCTTGGCTACCTGCTCATAGCATTCGGACTCAGGCGTTTGAGCCCTACTATTGTAAGTACCTATACATACCTCAATCCGGTTATTGCTGCCTATCTTGCTACTATTTTAGGGCAGGACAGAATTGATATTCATATGATATTATCTGCAGTGCTTATTTTTACAGGCGTCTTTGTTGTCAGCTGGCAGAACAAGCCAAATCAGATTAAGCCTTTGCCGGAAAAATAAGACTTACTGCAAGGAACCCGTAGAAAAGAGAGCTGCTGAAATCAGGATTCTTGTCCCGTCACACTAAAATGCCGTCAGACATCACCGGGCAATTACTCCTGAACCCAAAACTTCATCACCTTCATACCATGCAGCAAACTGTCCTGGTGCAACACCTCTCTGAAGTTGATCGAAGATAATATGCAGTCCCTCTTTTCTCATATAAAGACGAGCCTTCTGCAGGGGCTGGCGATATCTTATTCTTACAAGTAAATCGCAGCTTTCACCATCTTTAATTTCCTTGTCCCTGCGAATCCAGTGAACCTCATCCCTGTTTATAGTAAGTCCTTTCCGGTTCAGACCCGGATGGGAATGCCCCTCACCAACATAAACAATATTATTCTCCACATCGATGGCAATAACAAACAAGGGTTCGGTATAACCGCCTATATTCATTCCCTTGCGTTGACCTATTGTATAATAGTGAGCCCCGTTGTGGTTACCTATTTTCCTTCCACTATCCGGCCTGTATCTAAAAGGTTCAGACATTTTTTTCAGCCAGTCATTTGAAATTTCTTCTGATGGATACCCGTCTTCAATTGAAGGATAAGCCGACCTGTCGGTAATTTCAATTATGTCACCATTTTTTTGTGCCAGCTTTTGCTGGAGGAATGTAGGCAGATGTACTTTTCCAACGAAACAGATACCCTGGGAATCCTTACGCTGTGCAGTTGCCAGCCCAAGATTGTCTGCAATTTTCCTGACTTCCGGTTTGACCAGGTCGCCGACAGGAAAAAGAGCTGTGGCAAGCTGCTCCTGGCTTAACTGACACAAGAAATAGCTCTGGTCCTTGTTTTCATCTTTCCCTGCAAGAAGCCGGTGTATAAGTGTATTTCTGACACTAATTGTATCTTTTCTGCAGTAATGACCTGTGGCCACATAGTCTCCGCCAAGCTTTCTTGCCTCATCGGCAAAAGAATCAAATTTTATCTCTCTGTTACAAAGAACATCGGGGTTAGGTGTACGGCCTTTCTCATATTCTGCAAACATGTAATCAACAACTCGCTGTCTGTATGGGCCGCTCAGATCAACCATATGAAACGGTATTTTCAGCTTTTTTGCCACCATTTCTGCAAACATCATATCATCCTCCCAGTGGCAATCACTCTGCAGGAGTCCTGTAGTATCATGCCAGTTCCTCATAAATAGTCCGGTCACATCATAGCCCTGTTCTTTGAGAATCCAGGCAGCAACACTTGAATCAACGCCTCCCGATAATCCTATGACAACCCTCTTTTTCACGGTGCAAAGATAAAAAACATTACCTTTATATCACCATGGGTAAAGGTACTCTCACGATATACAACGCATCAGCCGGATCGGGTAAAACATACACACTTGCAGCTGTTTACCTTGCTCATGTTTTCAAGTCACGTTATAATTACAGAAGAATCCTGGCAGTAACTTTTACCAACAAAGCCACTGCGGAAATGAAGTTGAGGATACTTGAAAACCTTCACCGGCTTGGAACGGGGCAGAAGTCTGATTACCTGGATCAGCTTATCATATCCACAGGCAGATCAGAAGAATGGATAAGAGAAGAAGCTGGGGAGATTTTGAACTCCATTCTTCATGACTACTCCAGGTTTTCAGTTTCAACTATAGATAGTTTTTTTCAAAAAATATTAAGAGCCTTTGCGAGGGAGGCAGGTCTGCATTCAGGATTTAATATCGAGATGGACCACAGCCTGATTCTTTCTTCAGCAGTCGATGAAATGATTAAATCCGCCGGGGAGGATCCTCAGCTTAAATTATGGCTCACAAAGTTTGCCCTGTCAAATATTGAGGAGGAAAAAAGCTGGAACCTTAGAGATAGTATACTTTCCCTTTCGGAGGAGCTGTTCAAAGAAAAATTCAAAGTTCTTTCTGAATCTGAGCGTGCTCTTATTGGTAATAAGGAATTTCTTCTTGAATACATAAAAGAACTCAGATCAATTAATTTTTCATTTGAGAATTCTCTGCGGAAATTCGGTAAACAGGCTGATGTCATTTTCTCTGAACACAATCTTGATGATTCAATGTTTTATCAGAAGGGAAAAGGAATACCTGGTTTTATACGTTCACTATTGTCAGGTTCCGTTAAAGAACCGAACAGTTATGTGCTTGAAATCACCGGTGAGAATCCTAAATGGTCAACGGGTGAGCCACATCTTTCTCTCCGGAATACAATAGATGCAGGACTGGGCCAGACATTGCTGGAAGCATTGAAATATTATTATCAGCATATTATTGAATACAAAACCTCGGAGGCAATTCTTCTGAACATATATTCCCTGGGAATTCTTTCTGATGTTCTGAAGAATATTCATGAGATTACATCTTCAGAAAACAGTTTCCTTCTGTCTGATGCCGGAGAGGTACTGAGACTAATCACTGCAGGTGACCAGGCATCATTCATTTATGAGAAGGCTGGTAACAGGTATGATAATTTTATGATAGATGAGTTCCAGGATACCTCAGTTATTCAGTGGAATAATTTTCAGCCTCTTATTGATAACAGCATGGCTGAAGGTTCAGACAACCTGGTGGTAGGAGATGTAAAGCAGTCAATATACAGATGGCGGAACAGCGACTGGAGAATACTGGGTACAGTGTTAAACAATATGGTAGATCATGAGAGGATCATCAGCAAGCCTCTGACTACTAACTGGAGAAGTTCTCCGGAAATAATCAGGTTCAATAACACACTCTTCTCCGTTATTCCTGAACAGATTGATGAGATGCTGTCAGACGGAAAATATCCGGTCAGTTTTAAAAGACTCTATTCTGAAGCTGTACAGAAAGATGCAGGAAAGCGCCAGGGTGGTTATATACGATTAGAATTTATTGAGAACACAAAAGAAAATGCATGGAAGGCATCTGTACTTGAGAAACTGCCTGAAATAATTGTTTCTGTCCTTGAAAAAGGCTATAAACCATCTGATATTGGTATCATAGTAAGGGATGGGAGAGAAGGTTCAATGGTTCTTAAAACTCTTATCGATTATAACAATCTGCCGGCAATTGAACGTCCTTCTGAAGAATTCAGGGCAGTATCGAATGACTCATTGCTGCTGGGGAATGCACCGGTATTGAATTTTATCATAGCGGTTCTTAAGGTAATAAACGATCCTTCCGATATGATTTCAAGAGCGCTTATGCTCAGGTTTTATCTCTTGTCAGAAGGTGATGCCAGAGCAGACTCTGTTAATTTGATCAGTTCAGAGCTTATTGAGGAGTCATCAAGGTATTTTCCTGAAGGATTCAAAGAGTTTTTGGAGCTCTTAAGGCATCTGCCATTATTTGAAGCCACTGAAAGAATAATAAGTTTCTTCAAACTTGGTGCTGTTTCATGGAATGTGCCATATCTGCATACTTTTCAGGATCATGTGCTAAATTACTCAGGTACCCGGACTACAGACTCTGCTTCATTTCTTGAATGGTGGGAAACAACCGGAAGTAATAAATCCGTGGTTCTTCCTGATAATCAGGATGCTGTAAGAATTCTGACCATCCATAAATCAAAGGGGCTGGAATTCAGGATAGTAATACTTCCTTTCATATCATGGAACCTCGATCATCTTCCTGCAAAACCTCCGGTCCTATGGGTGAAGCCTTCAACCGAGCCATTTAATAAACTGGGAATAGTCCCTGTCAGATATAGCAGGGAGTTATTAAATACCATCTTTTCTGATGACTATACTGATGAAAGATACTCAGTCTTCATTGATAATATAAATCTCCTGTATGTAGCTTTTACAAGGGCTAAAGAGGCATTGTACGGATTCAGTGTAGATAATCCGCGTGGTGAAAATACTATAGCCTCTGTCCTAAAGAATGCCCTTATTGCAGGAAAATTAACTGATAATTTCAGTGATACTGACCTTGCATGTTATTTTAACACAGAGACAAGAATTTTTGAAATGGGAGAAATTACTGTCACAGGAAGTGAGCCGGTTAAATTTAAGGGCAGGCAGTATAATAGTTATCATGTAAGCAGGGAAACAGATTCACTCCGGCTGAAACTTCACGGGGAATACTATTTTCATCAGAGGGATGGAGGATTCATGGACAGGATCAACTATGGAAAGCTTATGCATGAGGTTTTTGAAGGTATTGATACTGCTGATGATATAAAACCTTCGGTAAGAAAACTTGTGCTGGAAGGAAAGATAACGGAAGAAGAATCATCTTCCATTGAGCAGAAAATAAATTCACTTATTTCATCTCCTGGTATAAAAGAATGGTTCAGCCATGAAAATAAAGTGCTTAAAGAAGCCGGGATACTATTACCATCAGGTTCTCAGCGAAGACCTGACAGAATTATTTTCCGGGATGGAAAGACCATAATTGTGGATTTTAAATTTGGAGAGCCTGCTAATCAATATCTTAGACAGTTAGATTACTACAGGAAGCTCCTTTCTGAAATGGGATTTAAAGATATTGAAGCATTTATCTGGTATGTTGATAATAACCTTGTAGTTCCGGCCTGAATGGTAGATCATAAAAGAATATATCAGTGGGGTCATGAGCGAAGGTTCAATGCTTATTCCAACTATTTCCGGTCGCTTTATGGTGCCAGGGTTCAGAAAGTTTCGATCGATGCAGGGTTTACATGTCCAAACCGCGACGGGACAAAAGGTACAGGAGGATGCACATATTGCAATAATGATGCTTTTAATCCGTCATACTGTATTCCTGAGAAATCAGTGACCACTCAAATAGAGGAAGGTATTCAGTTTCATAAATGGAGATATAGTGAGGCTGTTTCGTACCTTGCTTATTTTCAGGCCTTTTCAAACACCTATGCTCCGGTCGAAAAGTTGCGAAAATTATATAGTGAGGCTCTTGGATACCCCGGGGTTATAGGTTTGGTCATAGGTACTCGTCCTGATTGCATAAATGATGAAAAGCTTGCTTATTTGAGTGAGCTTTCTGAAAAATTCTATGTAGCGGTGGAATACGGTATTGAGTCGTGTTACAATAAAACTCTTACCAGGATCAACAGGGGACACTCATTTGAGGAAGCAGTGGAGGCTGTTGAAAAGACGGCAGCAATGGGGATCAGGACCGGAGCTCATTTTATTTTTGGATTACCGGGAGAATCCCGTCAGGAGATGATTGACCAGGCGGAAATAATTTCAGATCTGCCATTACATACTGTTAAATTTCACCAGCTTCAGATCATAAAGGGAACCGGAATGGAAATGGAGTTTAAAGATAATCCAAGTGACTTTGAGCTATTTACATGGGATGAATACCTTATGTTTTTCATTCAGTTTCTTGAACGGCTGACCCCACGAATAGTTGTTGAAAGATTTACGGGCGAGGCACCTCCAAGGTTTCTGACAGGAGAAGGGTGGGGTAAGAAACGTACTGATCAGATTGTCAGCCTTATAGAAAATAAAATGGAAGTGTTGGACACATGGCAGGGAAGATTGTATAAAAGTTAATACCTGCCAAATTCCATCAGAGTATCCCACATAGCCCAGAAATTTTCAGCAGGCACATCTTCCTGTACGTTATGGACGGGAGTATATACAAATCCTCCTCCCGGAGCCATAATGTCAATAATCCTTTTAACTTCATCCTTCACTTCAGAAACGCTGCCGCTTTTGAGTGTGGACTGGGTATTTATTCCTCCTCCCCAGAATACCAGATCCTTACCGAAATCTCTCTTCAGAGCTTTAATATCCATGTTTGCAGCTGTGAATTGAACAGGATTATAAATATCAAGACCAGCCTCAATAAGATCAGGAAGTAACTCTCTTACTGAACCGCAGGTGTGCATAAAGATCTTCACATGCGGCAGTTTGTTTTTTATATGTGCCCATAAGGACCCAAACCTTGGAATAACAGCCGTTCTCAGGTATTCTGGCTCAATCAACGTAGAGGTTTGTGTACCAAGATCATCACATTCGGATATTACATCAACTTCGCCATCCAGATCATTTTTAATCAACCAGTCAGTAACAAGGTCCCAGTAGCTGAACTTGTACTCCAGTACGATATCAAATAGTTTTTCTACTCCAGCTTTATCAGTAATGGTGTCAATAAACCAGTTCTGATATCCTCTTATACGTAATGATGTTTCTGTAAGTCCCGCACAGTTTCTGTCAGCAATTACTCCGTAACCCTTAATAGATTTTACCTGCTCTTCCAGATCACTTAATATTATCTCTTTATGATAATTTATGGAAGGGATCTTATAGTTTTTGAGCCCTTCCTCTATTGAAGGATATGACTCAAGTGGAAACGAACACTGATTGAAATAGAAATCGGTGTTCTCATTCATCTTCCATTCGCAGCCCCATACATCTGTAAGAGATAACTTTTCATCAATTCTGGAAACAATCTTTTCAAAATCGGGGATCCTTCGCGCACCGATCCTTCTTGTATCAGACCTGAGCTCATTAAGTGTTGATTCAACAGGCGTTACTATCTGCTGGATCGGATCAATCTCTTTTATTTCATATTCTTGTGATATTCCCCTTAATTTCATTGCCCTTATAAAGGCCTTCTTGCTTATGCCTGTTACAGTTGTCCCTGCAAGATCGTATGGTACCCTGTCAGGCTCTGTATGATTCAGAGCGAGCTTAATTCTTTTCTTACTGTTCATCTTAATCAGATTTTACCAGGGTGTTGTTCTTCCCAGCTTGTCTTATCCTGAAGAAATGGCGCCAATATCAAGTCCGTCTATACGCTCTTACACATTTTCAGGAACCACAAAAGGCTTTCTGTACTCCTTTGTGAGCATTGCATCTGCCTCAGTATCATTTATGAATTTCATTTTTACAGGATCAAAATCAAGGGTTCTTCCCAGCCTGTAGGAGATATTTGCAAGATGTATGAGTGCACATGAATAAAAGCCTTCCCTTATGTCTCCCATGGCAAGTTTCTGGTCATTTGCCCTGATTGCTTCCACGAAATCTTCGTAATGGTCACCCAGCCCGCTGCCTTTTTCTCCTGCAACCCTGTCCTTACCCATATATGTTTCCCACTCATTGACATTCTTTGTCATGAATCCTTTTGAACCGTAAAAGAGATTGCCTACCGTATTGTCAGCGCTTACCATGTAAGTATTTCCGTCTGCCGGATTCTCACTTTTTATTGCTTCACGGTTTGTTATCCAGTGGCGTACTTCGAATTGCAGGATTTTCTTTTTATCACCTTCACCCTCGGGATTTGGAAATTCAAATACTGCCATGAGTACATTGGGTGTCTGCTGATCATCATCAAACATTACATGTCCGCCAATTGCGCTTATCCTTGTAGGAAGTGTAACTCCGAGTCCCCATCTTGCAATGTCCATTTCATGAACACCCTGATTCCCCATATCACCATTTCCAAAATCCCAGTTCCAGTGCCAGTTATAGTGGAACCTGTTTTTTGTGAACGGACGTTTTGGTGCCGGACCAAGCCAAAGATCATAATCAACTCCATCAGGAACAGGTTCTTCATAAGTTTTTCCTATTGTGTCTCTCCACTTATAGCACAGACCTTTCGCCATATACACCTCGCCAAGTTTCCCGCTATGAAGATATTCTGCCATGCTCCTGGCGCAAGGATTGGTCCGTTGCTCGGCACCGTCCTGGACAATAAGCTTGTATTTTTCTGCAGCTTCAACCAGTTTCCTTCCTTCAAAGAAATTATGACAGCATGGTTTCTCTACTGAAACGTGTTTACCAGCCTGTAGTGCCCATATTGAAGCAAGCGCATGCCAGTGGTTTGGGGTGGCAATCGATACTGCATCTATATCCTTGTTTTCAAGCAGTTTTCTAATATCACTGTATTTCTTTGGTTCAGGCAGTCCCTTATCAGTGAAATGATTCCTGATCCTTTCATCAAAAAGATTACTGTCAGGATCGCAAAGAGCAACCACCCTCGCATTTTTATGAGCAGAGTATCCTGCTATATGCGATTGTCCCATGCTTCTGATACCTATTACTGCAATATTAACCCTCTCATTGGCCCCTTTCCATCCGTTCTCTGTAAGGATCATAGGGGAGATGCTGATACTGGCAGCACCGGTTACGGCTGTTCTTGTAAAATCTCGTCTGTTCATGGTTTTATAATGGTTAATGGTTAATGGTTAATGGTTAATGGTTAATGGTTAATGGTTAATGGTTAATGGTTAATGGTTAATGGTTAATGGTTAATGGTTAATGGTTAATGGTTAATGGTTAATGGTTAATGGTTAATGGTTAA
>DATKTA010000030.1:0-263341 GCA_035531395.1 Bacteroidales bacterium | reverse complement strand
CAGTGCAACAGGAACAGCAGTACAATGGTATACGGTAGCAACAGGCGGCACTCCGTTATTATCGACAGATGCCCTTGTTACAGGTACATATTATGCAAGCCAGACAGTAGGAAGTTGTGAGAGTGCTACCAGGTTAACAGTAACAATAACACTAAATCCTTCTGTTCCAGTAAGTGTCTCAATAATAGAAGATCTTAATAATGTCTGCGCAGGGACTACAGTAACATTCACCGCAACACCTGTAAACGGTGGTATTACACCTGCATATCAATGGTACAATGGTGCAACCTCTGTTGGTACAGACAGCCCGACTTATGCATACGTTCCTGCTGATGGAGATGTGATAACAGTAGTTCTTACATCAAGTGAGACATGCCAGAGCGGAGGACCTGCCACATCGAATACAGTTACAATGGTAGTCGATCCGGCTCTCCCTGTCAGCGTAACGATAGCTGAGGATGCAAACGATGTTTGCGAAGGCATCACAGTAAGCTTCACAGCTACACCGGTTAATGAGGGAGTAACACCGTCATACCAGTGGAGTGTCAATGGTTTAAATGCAGGAGGCAACTTACCTGCATTCTCATATGTGCCGGTTAACGGAGATGTTGTAAATCTTATCCTTACTTCCAGTGAGACTTGCCAGAGTGGAGGACCAGCTACGTCAAATAACATCACTATGAATGTAAATCCAGTTCTTGCTGCAAGCGTATCTATAGCAGCTGATGCCAATCCGGCATGTACAGGAAGTAACGTTACATTCACTGCTACACCGGTTTACGGTGGCATAACACCATCATATCAATGGTATAACGGAGTGACAGCTGTTGGAACAGACAATGCTGTTTATTCATATACTCCTTCAGATGGCGATCTTATAACGGTTGTACTTACTTCCAGTGAGACATGCCAGAGCGGTGGTCCCGCAACTTCAAATGCAATAACAATGTCTGTTAGTCCGGGACTGCCTGTAAGCGTAACAATAGCAGAGGATTTAAATAATGTTTGTGAAGGAACAACAGTAACCTATACAGCCACACCGGTTAATGGAGGAACAATACCTTCATATCAGTGGTATAATGGTGCAACTGCTGTCGGAACAGACAATCCTGTATTCTCTTATCTCCCTGCAGATGGTGATATTATTACGGTAGTGCTTAGCTCAGGCGAAATATGCCAGAGTGGTAGTCCGGCAACTTCCAATGCAATAACAATGACTGTGAATCCACCTCTGCCTGTCAGTGTAACAGTAGCAGAGGATGCAAACAATGTTTGTGAAGGAACAACAGTAACATTTACAGCCACACCTGTTAATGGAGGCACAACCCCTTCATACCAGTGGTATAACGGGGCAACTGCTGTTGGATCTGGCAGTCCTGCATACTCCTATGTACCTGCAAATGGCGATGTTATTACCGTTGTTCTTACTTCAAATGAAATATGCCAGAGTAGTGGTCCGTCCACATCTAATGCAGTTACTTTAGTTGTTAACCCGATTCTGCCTGTAAGCGTTTCGATTGCTGCTGATATCAATCCCATATGTGCCGGGGCATCAGTTACCTTAACTGCCACACTTGTTAACGGCGGACTTACACCATCATATCAATGGTATAATGGTTTGACTCCTGTTGGTACAGACAATGCAGTTTATTCATATGTGCCGGATGACGGTGACATTATCACGGTGGTTCTAACTTCCAGCGAGGCATGTCAGAGCGGAGGTCCGGCAACATCAAATGCAGTTGTCATTGCAGTTAGTTCCCCCATTAATGTGACCTCAATACCTGGCAATATTTTATGCACAGGTTCAGCCACTGGTGCCATTGATGTTACAGTAGCTGGCGGTAGTGCTCCTTACAATTACGTATGGACAGGAAACGGAGTTGTTCAGGGAATTGAAGATCAGACAGGACTTACTGCCGGCTCTTACAGCGTGGTTGTAACGGATGCGAATAACTGTCAGGCTACTCCTCATGATATTACTTTGACTGAGCCTGCAACTGTCCTTTCAGGTAATATATCAACCCAGACAAATGTATCATGTCCAGGCTCGGTTGATGGTAGTGTGACTGTTGATGGAGCAGGAGGAGTAGCTCCATATGAATTCAGTATAAATGCCGTTGGATATCAGGTCTCAGGTACTTTCAGTGGTCTTGGTTCAGGATCTCATATAATTACAGTACGTGATGCCAATTTGTGTACAGCGGATATTGCTGTATCAATAACAGAACCAACCGCTATTGCAATAAGTAGTATCGTTGTTGATGCATCGTGCCCTGATACCCCGGATGGCAGCATTTCACTTGACCTGTCAGGAGGTACTCCTCCATATAATGTTATATGGTCTGATGGAGTAACTTCGGTTAACAGGACGAATGTAACAGACGGAACTTACAGCGTAATTGTAACCGATGCCAACGGTTGTGCTGCTTCTGTTGATAGTGAAGTAGGAGTTGTGGGATCGGAAACTTGTCTTGTGGTTCAGGAGATTATTACACCAAATAATGATGGATTCAATGATACATGGAAAATAAGGAATATTGAACTATTCCCGGATGCAGAAGTGCTTGTATATAACAGATGGGGCAGGCTGGTCTTTAAAACAAAGAACATATCTGCCAATGAATGGGATGGAACATCAAACGGGAAACAGATGCCAAATGATTCATACCATTATATTCTGCATCTGAATAATGGCTCAAAACCACGATCCGGAGTGGTAAGTATTTTAAGATAATTTTACCTATATGAAGGGAAAATTAATAAGACTATTTAAAACTATAATATCTGGCATAGCCTTATTCTTTATTTCTGGCATCATTTCAGGCCAGCAGGTACCAATGTATTCACAATACATAATGAATGGCTTCCTGGTTAATCCATCATTTACCGGCAGAGATGGATATACAACGGTTAACCTTACTGTAAGGGAGCAATGGGTAGGGATGGCAGGATCGCCAAGTACCTATGCTGCCAGTTTTCAGACGAGGCTTCTTAAGAATAGTTATATTTCAAAATCGACCTCTGTTAAGAAAAAGCTTGTTAAACCGACTAAAGGAGGAAAAGTTGGGGTTGGAGGATATCTCTTTAATGATAACAATGGAATCATGAGAAGAACAGGGTTCCAGGCTATGTATGCATACCATATCTCGATGGGTAGAACCGAAGGGATGCCAAATAACCTGGCATTCGGACTTGCCATGACCGGTTACCAGTATTATGTAAATACAGAAGGACTGATATATGAACCAAATGATCCATTAATAAATTCATATGACAGGTCAGTATTTATTACAGATTTCAATTTCGGCGCAAGTTTTACCACTTCGAGGTACTATGCAGGTTTCGCCATGACTAATTTACTAAGGGGAAATCTTATATTCGGAGATACTTCCAGGGTCGACAGAAATGAACTTGGTCATTTCTTCCTTACAGGGGGTATGAAGTTTCCACTTAATGCTGACTGGACTCTTGAACCTTCAGGCTTTATTAAATCATCGGATATGTTATTTAAATCAATTCAGATGGATCTGACAGGAAGGGTTTATTATAAAAATGATTACTGGGCAGGTCTCTCTTACCGGACAGGTGATGCTATAATCCTGATGCTTGGGTTAAAATATGACAGATTCTATTTTGCCTATGCTATAGACTTTACCCTGACCGACATCAGATCGTCAACATATGGCACTCATGAAATAACAATGGCGGTAAAATTCGGAGAAAGTGCAAGACGTTACCGATGGATAAATGCTTATTAACAAGTTGAATAAATATAGAGGCGAAGTATTTTTCTTCGCCTTTTTTGTTATATTCATGTTTGTTTAAAATTCCCGGTTTTCGATTGACATCAGGGAATTATCGCTGCTCTTATGATAAGGAATTTATTCAGGATTTTACTGATGGTATTATTGTTTAGCGCAATACTTCCTTGCTTATTCAGTCAGGGGACAGAATCAGATCGTATAAGGATTATGTTCTATAATGTTGAAAATTTTTTTGATATTAAAGATGATTCCCTGAATAATGATGAAGATTTTCTTCCTGATGGTGTAATGCGTTGGAATTACAGTCGTTACAATAAAAAGTACAATTCTCTCTACAAGACAATAGTCTCGGCGGGTGAATGGAATATACCTGATATTATTTCCTTTTGCGAAGTTGAGAACCGAAAAATCCTGCAGGATTTATTGTTTAATACATATCTGTCGAAATGTGAATTTGGAATTGTTCATGAGGAATCACCTGATTTGAGGGGAATAGATGTTTGTTTGATTTACAATAAAAAATCAATTGAACTTCTTGGCTATAGATATCTGATTCCTGAAAACATAAAAGAGTTTCACACGAGAAGCGTACTATATTCCTGTTTTCTTGTAAAAACTGACACCATTCATCTCTTTGTAAATCACTGGCCATCAAGAAGAGGGGGATCATTGGCCGGAGAAGATCTGAGGATATCAATTGCTACAATGGTTCATGAAGTATGCGATTCAGTTTTCAGAGTAACTTCAGGTATGGCAAAAATAATTATATGTGGAGACTTTAACTCAACTCCTGGTGATATTGAAATAGAGACACTTCTCAACTCTGATTTTTCTAGTTCAAAGCTGATAAACCTGGCAGAGAACCTGGCGGCGAAGGGGGAAGGTTCATACAGGTATAAAGGAATCTGGGAAATGATCGATCAGGTAATTGTTTCAGAATCATTGATTAACAATGAATCCGGATTGGGAACTGCGATTAATTACTTCCGGATCTTTAAGCCCGGATTTTTACTCGAAAAGGACCCTTTGTATCCTGGATCTTCACCGTTCTCAACCTATCGCGGATATAGATATCATGGCGGATATAGTGACCACTTGCCTGTACTTCTTGACTTGATAACTAAATAGTGGGATCGACTGGTATAAGCCCAAGATCCTTCCCTTTTTCGATCATCAGTTTCCAGGCTGCCTCATGTTCATTGGGAATATCACCTTCAATAATAGCTTCGCGAATGGCATTCTTTATTATACCAACCTCCCTTCCTGGTTTTATACCAAAAGCTTTAATAATTTCGCTTCCATCAACAGGTGGCTGGAAATTTCTGAGAGCATCTTTTTCTTCAATCTCCTTCAGCTTCTTCCTGACAACGCTGAAATTATCCAGATGCTTTGTCTTTTTCGTCTCATTCTTTGAGGTTATATCCGCTTCACAAAGCAGCATAAGGTCATCAATGTCATTCCCCGCCTCAAAAAGCAATCTTCTTATGGCTGAGTCTGTTACAGTGTCATGGGAGAGCACTATGGGCCTTAGATGAAGGTCTACAAGCTTCTGGACATATTTCATCTTTTCATTTAAAGGAAGCCTTAGCTCACGAAATATTTCAGGAATCATTTTTGATCCGATATATTCATGACCGTGAAATGACCATCCTGTATCAGGGATATACTTTTTGGTAACCGGTTTTGCAATATCATGAAGAAGAGCTGCCCATCTTAGCCATAAGTTATCGGTCTTTTTACTTATATTATCAAGGACCTTAAGAGAATGATGAAAATTGTCTTTATGTGCTTTGCCTTCAAGTGTCTCTACTCCCTTCAGTTTGTCAAGTGCAGGAAGGATGATCCTGAGTAACCCGGATCTGTCAAGCATATTCAATCCTTTTGAAGGATGGGAGCAGAGAATAATCTTATTGAGTTCAGCAACAACTCTTTCAGGTGAAACAATTTTTATCCTTTCAGTATTTTTTTTAATGGAGTGAAAGGTTTCCTGGTCAATACTAAAATTAAGTTGGCTTGCGAACCTGATGGCTCTCATCATCCTGAGAGGATCATCGGAGAAAGTTGTGTCAGGATCAAGTGGAGTTCTGATTACCTTGTTCTCAATGTCACTTAGTCCTCCAAATGGGTCAAGCATTTTCCCGTAAGTTCCTCCATTTAGGCTAACTGCCAGTGCATTTATTGTAAAATCCCGTCTTTTCTGGTCATCCTCAAGTGTACCATTTTCCACTACAGGTTTCCTTGATCCCCTTGAATATGACTCTTTCCTGGCGCCAACAAATTCTATTTCATACTCTCCAGCCCTGAACATCGCAGTGCCAAAGTTCCTGAAAACAGTAACCTTTATACCCTTTCCTATTTTGCGGGCAGCTTTGCGTGCAATATCAATACCGCTTCCAACTACTACAATATCTATGTCTTTGTCTGAATGTTCCCGATTTAAAATAGAGTCTCTCACCCAGCCACCGATCACATATGCTTCAACATGTTCAGCATCAACTACACTTGAGAGAGTTTCAAAAATTTTGTCATTAAGACATATATTCATATATAGATATGACAATTTGTAAGAATAATCATGACAAAGTTACAATTTATACTCAATTTTGAGTAACTTATGGGTTAAACAGATACATGGCATAAAGGTTGTCATAATAAAAACAAGGAATTATTATGAATATTAAATAAATAAAAACAAGATGGTAGAGCATTTAACAAAGGAGACCTTCCTAAACAAGGTTTTCAATTTTGAGACTAATAAAGAGTGGAAATTTGAAGGTGAGAAACCATGTATAATTGATTTTTATGCTGACTGGTGTGCTCCGTGCAAAATGGTGGCGCCTGTACTTGAAGAACTTGCAAAGGACTTTGATGGCAAGCTTGATGTTTATAAGGTGAACACGGAAGAGGAGCAGGAGCTTGCTTCAGTTTTCGGAATACGCAGTATCCCTTCTTTTCTTTTTGTTCCCGCCACGGGACAGCCACAGATGGCAATGGGTGCTTTGCCAAAAGATACATTCGTTAAAGCATTCAAAGACGTACTTGGTGTAGAAAAATAGGCTGTTCGTCAAAAAAGGAGCAGTATCCGATAAATAGTATACCTAAATTGAAACAATTACCCTCGTTTTATCGTTTAAATAATAATAGTTGAAAAAAGCAGGGTAATAGGTTTTTTTTCATGGATTTAGGTTTAGGGTATCAAGAATTGGGTCACGCTGAAGCGTGATCCTTTTTTTTAAGACAGATCTCTGAAAATGCTATTAATCTCTTCTTCTGTGGTCCTCAGTTTTTTCTGACATAGTTTAATCAACTCCGAAGCTTTTTTTACTTCAGCCGAAAGCTTGTCTACATCAAGCTCGCCGCTTTCAATATTCCTAAGTATCTCTTCAATTTTGAGAAGTGAATCATTGAATGAAAATTCTTTCTTTGCCATGATTATAATTTTCTATTTTTTATCATACTTGCCTGTCACTTTACTTGATATCTTACCATCACTGAATTTTGTTTCAATTGTATCATCAATGGAAATCAGTTCAGAATCCTTTAAAATCCTCCCATTCAAAGATGTTATTGTGTAGCCTCTCTTAAGAATATTTTCCGGATTCAGAATATTAAGACTTGTTCCCATTGTAAACACCTTTTCTCTGTTTCGCTTAAGCAGATCGCGCGTTTTTGTAATAATACCTGACTTTAATGACTCGATATATACGTCTTTGTTTGAATTTAAAGATTTCGATTCTGATTCCAGTTTAGATTTGTGATTGGCTATTATTAACCTGGCTCTGTGTATTTTGTCCTTCCCCAGATTTAATATCTCAATTGATACATCAGACAGACTCTTTCTGAAATCTGAAATCATTATCCTGGTAAGAGGTGAAATAATATTTTTAGATCTGTCAAGACGTTCTTTAAATTCATCAAGAACACCCAGGGTCAGAGTCTTGATGTCAGTTCCCATTTCTATCAGGTGGTTTTCAGTTGTATTTATGCATTCAACCAGAAAGTTTGCCACTGCAGTAGGAGTCTTAAGTGGTTTGCATGCAACCATGTCTGTGACAGATAAATCCTTTTCATGTCCAATCCCTGTAATTACAGGAAGAGGGAACTGCGTAACATAATAGGCAATATTGTAGTTGTCGAACCAGCTCAGATCAGTCTGAGAACCACCTCCTCTTATAATGACAACAACATCAAACATTTCTGCACTTGATGCTATTCTGTTCATGGCATTGATTATGCTTTGTTCAGTTTCGCTTCCCTGCATTACGGCATCAAAAAGAGCTGTATAGTAAACATATCCGTAGTTATTCGTCCGAAGCTGATCCATGAAATCAGAATAGCCGGCAGCTGTACGCGAGGAAATTACAGCAACTCTTTGCGGCACAAGTGGTATCTCAAGCTCTCTGTTCATCCCGAAAACACCCTCATCTTCAAGCCTCCTGATTATCTGCATCCGTCTGGCAGCCATTTCTCCCAGTGTAAAGGATGGATCTATGTCAGTAATTACAAGGCTTAATCCATATAGCTCATGGTATTCGATTTTTCCCTTTAAAAGAACTTTTAACCCTTCTTTCAGTGTTTCCCCGGTGGCATTTTCAAAGAAAGATTTGATGAACCCATACCGGCTGCCCCAGATAACTGCCCTGATCCTGGCCTTGATTTTTATTTCATCTGTCTGTTTTTCAATAAGTTCAAGATAGCAGTGGCCAGAGTAGTTTTGCTTGATCTCTGAAATTTCTCCGATAACCCAGTAGAAATCAGGTAAAGCCAGATATAAGGAATCCCTGATTATTACCTGCAATTCCGATAAGGAGAATCTGCCTTGCATTTTCAATTTCTGAGTTTAATAATCTTATGTACCGAGCTGGCAGCAGGGGTAGTTAATCTTATTAGATATAAACCCTGTTCCCTGTTCACAAGCTCATTTATTTTAAGGCTCCTTCCTGCAAAGGTATCAATTTTCTTTTTCCAGATGAGTTGACCTGTTGATGTAAATATCTCTGCAATAACTGATTCGTACTGTTCTCTGAATATAATTTCAAATTCACCTGTGGTAGGATTGGGTCCGGCAACCGAAAATTGATCGGGAACGATTAAAAACAAATCCTGAAGTTTTATGAGTGCCTGACTCAAATCAGGAATTCCAAAACCATAGAGCGAATCGGGTGCAGTATATCTGTCTGCTGATTCCCTGAGAGCCTTTATAATATCAGTGTTTCTTACTCCCGGAACAGCCTGCATCAGGCAGGCTGTCATTCCACTTAAAACAGGACAGGAAAAAGATGTGCCATTTACCCTGACTACTGAAACAACAGATGTCTGGGCAGGTACAGCAACTCCCATTGCAGTGTTGTCGGGTTTAATTCTTCTGTCATATGCGGGTCCGGCTGATGAAAAATCAGAAATCAGGTTATATCCGTCAACAGCTCCAACACCAATTACACTGTCTCCATCAGAAGGACATATAATCCGTTTCCATGTTTTATTCCGTTCGTTGCCTGCACTGCTGAAAACAACCATCCCTTTTGATGCGGCAATATCGGCTGCTATCGTAACAAAAGCTGTTTCACCATCGAGATCAGAGTAGTTATAACTCATTGACGGATCATCAAATGTCGAATACCCAAGTGAAGTTGTTATTATGTCAGCACCAGAGCTATCCGCAAATTCTGCACCCGCAGCCCAGTAGTCTTCCTCACATGGAAATTCTGAAGTTACATCTTCTGTCTTAAGAAGCAGATAATCAGCCTGCTGCGCAGTACCCTCGATAACATATGGCAGCTTTCCCGCAAGGACTGAAAGAACAGCAGTACCATGTGAACTTGAATTATATACATATTCAGAATTCTGAACAAAATCAAATGTTGCTTTGATTCCATTTCTGCTCCTCATGCCAGCAAGGGATGATATCTCTTCCGTATTATCGAATCCTCCGTCAAGAACTGCTATCAGTATCCCATTGCCATTATATCCCTGGTTGTGAAGAATATAGCCATTCAGCATTGTGATCGGTCGGTCGTAAGGATAATCATACGTTTCTTCAAGGCTGAGAAATAGCTTATCTGATGCTATATTCTTTTTGCCAGGAATTTTTACTGTTTTGACGGAACTGACATAAGTCAGATCAGTAATATTATCGATATTAAATGATGTGGTGCTTTTAAACAAGGCAGTATTCATCCATTTTGAAGTACAGTGGAGAGTAAGTCCCATTGATATGATTTCATTGATATATTGCCTGTTGACAGGCAAATCCCTGTAATCGAGTAGATCAATACCGGCTTTTTCCCTTCTTAAAACAGCTTTTTCAGAGAGAAGTTGTGAAGGGATGTAATCATCAGGTCTGGTATCCCCTTTATCAATAAAATATATCCTGTAGAAATAATTATAATCTGTTGGCTGTCCCTGCGCCAGCATTGTAAGAATGATAAACAAGATGCAACCTGAAAATCTTACCATATATTTCCTGTTTTCTCAGGATCAGGCATTCTGCCTTTATTCAATTCAAGGGAATCGAGGTAGTCAGAAGAATCAATGTCCATCTGCCGGTCATTCGTGACACCATTTGAATACTCCATTTTGTATTTCAAACTGCCATCCTTTTCGTATACTAACCAGGTGCCATTTCTTTTGTCATTTAAATAATCACCTGAGAACTGTAGTTTGTCATTGTCAAACCAGGCTTCGAATTTTCCGTTTATTTTGCCGTTAAGATAACTGGATCTAAGGCTGAGGTTGCCATTTGAATAATATTTTATCCATTCACCCTGTGCTGTATCATTATTAAAATTCATTTTTTCGGCAACAGTACCGTCAGGATAAAACTTAACAGAACTGCCGTTCCTCTTATTTCCGGAATAGCTCTCCTCACTCACCATATATCCATCAGTAAATTCAGAGGAAAACTGCCACAGACCCTCTTTCTTCCTGTTAATATACTTGCCACTGGCAGCAAGATAACCATTTGGATGATAGATTTTTGCATCTACTTCGGTGCCGTTATTGCTGTAAATGAGAACTGACTTTATTGTACCGTCGGAACTGTATCTTTTAAACTCCCCTACAGGATTATTATCCTTAAAGAATCCTTCGTACATAATTATATTATCCGGATACCTTTTTATCCAGTGCCCCTGTTTCATGCCTGCATTATCGGTTCTGTTCAGGTCCGTATCTATCTGCGAAAACAACAGGGACGGGATCAGTAAAATCAGGAATGTCAATAATAATCTGGAATTCATAAAGTCTGGAGAATTATTTAATAAAAGTACAAATAATAGGGATAAGAATAAAAAAGGGAGCTTAAATTGCTCCCTTTCTGAATTTTTATCTGGTTATTTACTTAACTTCTTCGAAGTCAACATCGGTGACCTCATCATTGCCGCCTTTGCTGCTTTGAGGCCCGGCCTGGTCGGCATCTGGCTGAGATGAGGGTTCGCCAGTTGTATTCTGAGCTGTTTTGTACATCTCCTCTGATGCAACCTGCCATACGGAGTTCAGTTCGGCAAGTGCTTTGTCAATCGCATCAATATCCTGTGCTTTGTGAGCCTCTTTAAGTTTAGTAAGAGCATCTTCGATAGCAGGTTTCTTATCTTCAGGCAGCTTATCGCCGAATTCCTTCAGCTGTTTTTCTGTAGTAAATATCATACTGTCAGCAGTATTTAACTTTTCTACTTTTTCACGTGCCTGTTTATCTGCTTCAGCGTTAGCCTGGGCTTCATCGCGCATCCTCTTTATTTCGTTATCGGTAAGGCCAGATGAAGCTTCAATCCTTATTCTCTGTTCTTTTCCGGTACCTCTGTCTTTTGCTGCTACATGAAGAATACCGTTTGCATCAATATCGAAGCTCACTTCAATCTGCGGTACGCCTCTTGGTGACGGTGGAATACCGTCGAGATGAAATCTTCCGATTGTCTTATTTCCGGCAGCCATTGGCCTTTCACCCTGAAGCACATGTATCTCAACTGAAGGCTGGCTGTCGGCAGCTGTTGTAAATACCTCAGTTTTCTTGGTTGGTATTGTAGTGTTAGATTCGATGAGCCTTGTCATCACTCCACCCATAGTTTCAATTCCAAGAGAAAGAGGTGTAACATCAAGCAGCAGGACATCTTTGACCTCACCTGTTAGTACACCGCCCTGAATAGCCGCACCAACGGCCACTACCTCATCAGGATTCACTCCCTTTGAAGGGACCTTTCCGAAGAATTTTTCAACAAGCTGCTGGATTGCAGGTATTCTGGTTGATCCACCTACAAGCAAAACCTCATTTATATCTGACACTGAAAATCCGGAATCCTTCAGAGCTGTTCTGCATGGTTCGATACATCTCTGTATGAGGCTGTCGCAAATCTTCTCGAAATTTGACCTTGTAAGAGTTTTAACAAGGTGTTTTGGAATACCGTCTACCGGCATAATGTAAGGAAGATTAATCTCAGTGCTGGTTGAACTTGAGAGCTCAATTTTCGCCTTTTCAGCAGCCTCTTTAAGACGCTGAAGAGCCATAGGGTCTTTCCTAAGGTCTATACCTTCTTCCTTCAGAAATCCCTCTGCAAGCCAGTCAATAATTTTATGGTCAAAATCATCTCCTCCGAGGTGGGTGTCACCATTGGTTGATTTGACTTCAAATACACCATCTCCAAGCTCAAGGATTGAAATATCAAATGTACCTCCACCAAGGTCAAATACTGCAATCTTAAGGTCCAGTGATTTCTTGTCGAGACCGTAAGCAAGTGAAGCAGCTGTAGGTTCATTAATGATCCTTCTTACATTAAGCCCGGCAATTTCACCGGCCTCTTTGGTTGCCTGGCGCTGTGAGTCACTGAAGTATGCAGGAACAGTAATTACTGCATCAGTTACCTCCTGACCAAGATAATCCTCAGCAGTTTTCTTCATTTTCTGAAGGACCATTGCTGAAATCTCCTGTGGTGAGTACATCCTGTTGTCGATTTTTACTCTTGGAGTATTATTATCCCCCTTAACTACAGTATATGTTACTCTTTTTATTTCTGTGTTAACCTTGTCATAGGTTTCACCCATGAATCTTTTTATAGAATAGATTGTCTTGTTAGCATTAGTGATGGCCTGTCTTTTTGCAGGATCCCCGACTTTTCTCTCTCCATTCTCAATAAATGCAACTATCGAAGGAGTAGTTCTTTTACCTTCGCTGTTAGGAATTACAACAGGCTCATTGCCTTCCATTACTGCTACGCATGAGTTTGTTGTTCCCAGATCGATACCAATTATCTTTCCCATATTATATTAATTTAATTTTTCCAATTTTCTTAATAAGTAATCAATGATTATGCCATAGCAGAATTATGACATTAATATGAAATAATGGCACACTGTATATTGATTTTTTTTACTGTTAGAGTTTCAATAGGTGACAAAACGACAGGTTAAATCTCAATATATGTCAATCTGAAAAGAATTAATGCTAAAGATTTATCATACCGTACAATTGAGTAACTTTGTCATCCTTAATCATAACATGTCTCATTATGTCGATACACAAATCTGTAAAAAGGGTAACGACTCATGTTCTGCATGAGATGAAACTCAAAGGTGAAAAGATTGCAATGCTTACTGCATACGATTTTTCAATGGCGAAGATTGTTGATGCCGCCGAGATAGATGTGATTCTTGTTGGAGACTCTGCGTCAAACGTTATGGCAGGCTTTGAGACTACCCTGCCTATAACCCTTGATAATATGATATACCATGCAGCTTCGGTAGTGCGTGCTGTAAAAAGAGCCCTGGTAGTTGTTGATCTGCCATTCGGAACATATCAGGGTAACTCAAAGGAGGCTCTGTCATCATCGATCAGAATTATGAAGGAGACAGGCGCTCATGCAGTTAAGCTTGAAGGGGGTAAGGAGGTGTTGGAATCTGTTGAAAGGATCCTGTCTGCCGGAATCCCTGTAATGGGACATCTTGGCCTTACTCCGCAGGCAATCCACAAATTTGGAACTTATGTTGTAAGGGCACGAGAGGAGGAAGAGGCAAAGTGTTTGAAGGAAGATGCAAGGCTGCTTGAGGAAATAGGTTGTTTTGCAATTGTTCTTGAAAAGATACCGGCCAGGCTGGCCGAAGAGGTTACTAAAAGTCTGAAAATACCTTTGATAGGAATAGGTGCCGGAAGTAAGGTTGATGGACAGGTACTAGTTCTTCATGACATGCTGGGCCTTACCCAGGAGTTTTCTCCCAGATTTCTCAGACGTTACCATAATTTACATGCTGAGATAAAAGGTGCTGTTCAGACATATATAGCAGATGTTAGATCGAACGATTTCCCCAATGAAAAGGAACAGTATTAAAAAAGGAATATGGTTGAGATACTTTACGAGGACAATCATCTGATTGCAGTTTTTAAAAGATCATCCGAACTTTCTCAGAGCGACAAAACCGGTGATGCTCCTCTTGATGCAGAAGTCAAAAAATATATTGCAAGAAAGTATAATAAGCCAGGTGACGTTTACCTTGGAATTGTGCACAGACTTGACCGCCCGGTGAGTGGTATATTGTTGTATGCCAGGACATCGAAGGCACTTGAGCGTATGAATGAGATCTTCAGAACAAGGCAGGTTAAAAAGATCTATTATGCAATTGTTAAAGATAATCCTCCTGCCGAAGAGGCTACAATAAGTCACTTTCTGAAGAAAAATGAAAAACAGAATAAGAGTTATGTGTATGATAATGAGGTAAAAGGCTCCAGAGAGGCGAATCTTACTTACCGTATACTAGGCAGATCGGAGAGGTATTATCTTCTGGAGGTTGAGCTTCATACGGGAAGGCATCACCAGATAAGAGCCCAGCTGGCAAAGATAGGCTGCCCTGTAAAAGGAGACCTTAAATATGGTTATCAGAGGTCAAATGAAGACGGTAGTATAAGCCTGTTTGCAAGAAGGCTTGAGTTCGTACATCCTGTGAAAAAGGAACCGGTTGTAATTACCGCACATTTCCCTGAAGGCGATATCTGGTCACATTTTGTTAATGCAGTAAAATAAAAGTGCCATTTAGAAAGTGGCAAAAAATATACCGGAGACTACAAAAGATTTTAGCACTTTATGAGTCTCCTGTATGAAGATTTACCTGATAATTTTATTTTTTATTCTTCTTAGGCTCTGACTTCGTCTGTTTTTCTTCAGATTTGTTTTGAACCCCAAGGTGTTCCTCGATAACCTTCATCAGCTCCCTGGCTTTCTCTTCATCCTGACCTTCAACAGTAACGACCATGCCATCCTTTGCAACTACAAACCTGGCAGATTCAACTGTTCTGTCATTATCGTCTGTTATAACCTTTACATCGTAGGTTTTTTCAAGGGTATTGTTATTATTATATGATTTTTTGACAACTATTACCTTTTCACCCGTTTCATTATCAACCTTCTGAGTCCATACTGCCACATCTCCACTTTCCGACGAATTTATAACATTTTCAGCGCTGTCACAATCATCAGATACAGTAACCATAATTTTCTTTGCACCCGAAAGATTCTGTTCCTTTCCCTGATCTGAAATAAAAATCATATTGCCATTATCAAGTTTTATTGTTTCAATTTCAGCTCCGGTATAAACAGTGTCAACAATAACTTTTTTCCCGGATCCGTCATCAATAACAATCTTTATTTTCTTTTCGGTTTTGACATCCTGTCCTGAGAGACTTATCAGTGGTATCAGGCAAGCTACCAAAGATATTGAAATAAGTGCAGCGATTTTTTTCATGGCGTCAGTTTTGAATTAGTTAAAAACTGAACAAAATTAGTACTATTAAGCCGGTTCATGATTAATGCCCGGTTAATAAGCGTTAAGGAAAAGTTAAATAAATACTTTCCGAATGTTATATAATATAAATTTGTATCATGAACAAAACCAGATTTACAAGCCTTATAATAATGATGGTTCTATCCATAATTGGCATAATATGGGTTCAGGCCAAATGGATTGTAAATGCATTTGCAATAAGGAATGAAAATTTTAACACTGCTGTTATTTCATGCCTTTACAATGCAGCTGATGTGATTGAATCATCACAAAGGTTAAATTTCTTCAATAATTTTATGCCTGCAGATCCTCTGGTATTCGGTAGGATTTATCAGTCTGAATCTGCCAATTATCTGAGTATTCAGAGTTATTCCTCGATGGATAGCAGCGGTTTCAGCGTCAGAATCGACAACCAGTCATACTCAGGTACAGCAGATACGGACAGCTATTCTTATGGATCAAAATCATATGTGTTCACAGGTGACACTTCTGTTGTTTCCGATTCTGTCATTCTTCTTGTAGCAACAGAGAATGAAACACGGAAGATGCAGGTTGTAAAACGTGGAGAGGAGGGGAGTGTTAATACAAGGGATTTGTCTACACGTCAGCAGGAATTTCTGGAATGGGTAAAGAAAAGGGCTGGTGAGTTTCATAACCTCAGCGATCAGCTTATCTCAGAGATTTATCAATGGGAGAAGACTCTTGAATTAAACAACAGGGATGTTGGCTATGCATTAAAGCAAACCTTAAACTATGCAGGCATTCAGACTCCTTTTGAATATGCAGTTATCAAAAACGGAGAGGTACAGGAGGGGACTTATACAAAAGCCAGCAAGAATGACTTTCTGAAGAGCCATTATATAGTAAGACTTTTCCCAGGGAATATTATCAGGCAGGATATTATGCTTTCTATTATTTTTCCTGCAAAAACAAATTATGTTCTCGGTCAGACCATCTGGCTTCTGGGAGGTTCTCTTGCTTTCTCACTGTTTATTGTGGCAACCTTTGCACTCAGCCTGTTTTTTATTATAAGACAGAAGAAGATTTCAGAAATGAAATCTGATTTTATAAACAATATGACTCATGAATTCAAAACTCCTATTGCTACAATATCACTTGCTGCTGATACAATCTCAAATCCGAAAATAATTAATGATGGATCGAAAGTACTCCAGTTCATAAGTATGATCAAGAAGGAGAATAGCAGGATGAACAAAAAGGTTGAAACGATTCTGCAGATTGCATCACTCGACAAGAAGGAGATACAGTTTAAGTTTGAAAACATATCGATGCATACCATAATCGATCATGTTCTGGATACAATGTCTATTCAGGTGCAGCAGAGGAATGGTAAGGTTGTTAAACATTTTGAGGCCAGCGATCCGATAATTTTTGGGGATAGCGAACACCTTTCCAACCTTGTAAATAATCTGCTTGATAATGCTGTGAAATATTCTCCTGAAAATCCTGAGATAACTATAAAAACATTTAATTCAGACCACGGTTTTATCTTCTCCGTTGCAGACAATGGGATTGGCATGAGCAAAGCCGTTCAAAGCAAGATATTTGAAAGATTCTATCGACAGGCTTCCGGGAACGTTCACGATGTAAAGGGATTCGGTCTTGGCCTGAACTATGCACGCGCTATTATTGATGCCCATAAGGGAACAATACAAGTTACCAGTGAACCTGGCAAAGGGAGTAAATTTGAAGTATTCTTACCATCTAATTACGAAAACTGAAATGAACACAAAACCTGTAAAAATATTCCTGGTTGAGGATGATCTGAGCTTCGGCTCAGTACTGAAATCGTATCTTGAAATAAATGATTTCACAGTCGAATGGGTCGACGACGGAAAATACGCCCTGGATCACTTCAGAAAGGGGATATTTAATATATGTATCCTTGATGTGATGCTGCCGCATGTTGACGGTTTCACAATAGCAAATGAGATAAGGCAGATCAATAATGAAGTTCCGATTATTTTCCTGACAGCGAAAAAACTTAAGGAAGATGTACTTAAAGGATACGGGGTTGGAGGTGACGATTATGTAACCAAACCTTTTGATACCGATATTCTTCTTGCAAAAATAAGGGCAATCCTTGCCAGAAGAGATTTTCAGTCAGGGACAAAGGATATTTACAAACTGGGTCTTTTTATGTTCAACGCCCGGCTCAGAACACTCACCATAAATGATGTGGAGACAAAACTATCTCCAAAGGAAGCAGAGTTGCTCGAACTTCTTGCTTCCAATCCTAATGAATTGATAAACAGAGATATGGCTTTGAAAAAAATATGGGGATCTGACGATTATTTCACAGCCCGGAGCATGGATGTATATATTACAAAGCTAAGAAGATATCTTACAGATGATCCATCTCTGAATATCAAGAATATTCATGGAGCTGGCTTCCAGCTGATCATTAAGGAAGATTTGAAGGAATAGAGTTTTTACTGAATTGTAAGGGCAGCAGGCTGCTTATACTTTCTATTATTAAGGTTTTGTTTCTGCCACCCAGAATTATCTTAATCTTTGTATTACTTCTCAATTCTTCCTCAGCTATCACTTGTCTGCAATTTCCACATGGAGTTACCGGCTCCTCGGTCAGTCCTTTATCATTTAAGGCAGCAATGGCTATAACCAGTGGTTTATCGTGGGGATGGTTTGAAACCGATGTAGAAATTACATTTCTTTCCGCACAGATTCCTGAAGGGAATGCAGCATTTTCAACATTTGTGCCCTTTATAACTTTACCGCTTTCGAGCCTGAGAGCAGCACCAACTTTGAATCCCGAATATGGAGCATAAGCATTCACTGCAGCTGCGATTGCCTCATCAAGAAGTTCTTTATCGCCATTCTCAAGTTCTTCAGGATCATCTGCTTCCTTGTATATTATTGATATGTTTTTTGTTTTCAAAGCTGTTATTTTTAATGTTGTTAAAGGTAGTAAATTAAGTTTGGAGTGCCTTAAGTGAGTTGTGTCAAAGTTATTTAATAAGATGTTTGGCACTTTTTCCTATTTTTGCCAGTAAACAAAAGAAAATGTCGAGAAACGGAATATATCTATCATTTATCGTACTGATTTCAGCACTCTGGTCCTGCAGTGTTAAAAAGCCGGCAACTACTATACCAGTATTGAACGGGTTGGCGGGTGATTATATAGAGACATACAAAGATCTGGCAATGAGCGAGATGCGGCGAACAGGCATTCCTGCCAGCATTACTCTTGCGCAGGGTATAATAGAATCAGATTATGGCCGTAGTCGCCTGGCAACTGAAGCAAATAACCATTTTGGAATTAAATGCCATTCCGATTGGTCCGGGCCCACGATTAAACACCACGATGACAGAAGAAATGAATGTTTCAGGAAATACCGCAAGCCGGAAGAATCTTATTATGATCATTCCGATTTTCTGACTTCAACTTCAAGATACAGATTCCTTTTTGAGCTCGATCAGAAAGATTACAAAGGATGGGCTAAAGGGTTAAAGAAGGCAGGTTATGCAACAAATCCTGATTATGCAAATATGCTTATACGTAATATTGAGGAGAACGAGTTATGGCGATATGATTTGGGTCGAAACAGTTCATCAGGGAAATCGTTAAAACCTGATAATTCCAAAGCGGCTAAGAATGAAACTGTAAATAGGCCTCCGGACAATTCTGCTCAGCAGAATAATGATAGTTTTGTCGTTCCCGGCCATATTTCAAGAATAAAAGAAAAAAACAGGATACAGTATATTTTAACAATTGAGAATGATACAAGGGAGTCCATCGAGAAGGAATTTAAACTTTTAAGATGGGAATTATCAAAATATAATGAACTTGATAACGATTTTACAGTTGTAGCGGGAATGATACTTTATTTGCAGCCAAAAAGAGATAAGGCCGAGCCCGGCAAAGAGACACATGTTGTAAACAGTGGAGATTCAATGTATTCTATATCACAGCAATATGGTTTAAAGCTTAAGAAGCTTTATGAGATGAACAGGATGGAGGAAGGATCTGAGCCAAAGGAGGGAGAAAGACTATGGCTCAGAAGTATGAAACCTGTTAATTGAAACCGATGGTATAATCCGAAATATTGCATCCTCTCAGGAATTCAATTGAATTCATTTTCTTTTTCGCTTCGAGCTGGAGGTAGGTTATATTCACAAAGCCATCAGGGCAGGCAATTTTTAAAAAGTGTTTACCGTCAGATATTATAGTGCCCGGAGAATGGTTATGTGTTTCTATTTCAGGGATACTTTCGAATATTTTTATAGTAAGAGACTTTTTCAAGCCTTTCAATATTGAACGTGCTCCAGGGTAAGGTGCCAGACCCCTGATCAGATTATGTATCTTTATTGCTCCTGTATTCCAGTTAATTATACAATCCTCAGTATGTATCTTAGGAGCTGTTCTAAGTTCTGTCCCGGGAGTGATAAAGTTTGATTGCGGCTGTGGAGTGATACTTTTATCAGCAATCCCTGCCAGCGTTTTTATAACAAGTCTTGTACCCAGTTTTGTCATCCGGTCATGAAGATCCCCTGCGTTTTCAAAGGGGAAGATATGTATCTCTTCCCTGAGCAGGATATTCCCGGTGTCAATTTTATCGTCAATTAAAAATGTGGTAACGCCAGTTCTTGTTTCACCATTGATTATTGCATGGGTTATAGGTGCAGCTCCCCTGTAATCAGGCAGGAGGGAGGCATGCAGGTTATATGTTCCCAGGGAAGGAATTTTCCAGACTACCTCAGGAAGCATTCTGAACGCAACCACAATGAAGACATCGGGTTTTAAATCCTTAAGTGTCTTGATAAATTCACTATCCTTTAGATTATCAGGCTGAAATACAGGAATGTAACTTGATTCAGCAAAGCTCTTTACTGCAGATTTCTGAATAGTTCTTCCCCTGCCTGCTGGTTTATCCGGGACAGTTACAACACCAATAACATTAAACCCATTCATAAGCAGTGAACCCAGAGTGGCTACAGCAAATTCGGGAGTACCCATAAATACTATCCTGAGTCTCTTCATGAATGTGAATTAATACTCAAAGTTAATTAAAAAATCAATCCTTTCTTAGGTTTTTATAGCATGTAAGATTATGCCCCATCTTATTTGCTTTTGTTTCAAGATAGAATTTGTTATGAGGATTCGATTCAATTATAAGAGGAATTGTTTCCACTATTTTTATTCCATAACCTTCAAGTCCTGCTCTTTTTACGGGATTATTTGATATAAGTCTGACTTTACCGAGACCAAGTTCATGCATAATGCTGGCACCCACACCATAATCCCTCTCATCTTCTCCAAATCCAAGCTTCAGGTTAGCCTGAACGGTATCCATACCTTCATCCTGTAATCTGTAAGCTTTTATTTTATTTAAAAGTCCGATACCTCTTCCTTCCTGACTAAGGTATATCACAACCCCTTTCCCTTCTTTCTCCACCATCTCCATTGCTTTCTGGAGCTGAGGCCCGCAGTCGCATCTCATTGACCCGAAAATATCTCCGGTGAAACATGATGAATGGAGTCTGACAAGTACCGGTTCATCTCTCGTCCATGTACCTTTTACAAGCGCTGAGTGCTCAAGGCCGTTACTAGTCTGTCGGAATGGGATGAATTCAAAATCACCTGTGCTTGTCGGGAGCTTTACTCTCTCTCCCTTTTCAATTATTGAATCCCTTTCAAGGGTGTATTTTATGAGGTCTGCTATTGCGATTATTTTTATATCAAACTTCTGACTGATTTTTTTGAGATCGTCAAGGCGGGCCATTGATCCGTCGTCATTCATGATTTCAACAAGTGCTCCTCCTGGACGCAGTCCTGCCATACGTGTCAGATCAACGACAGCTTCAGTATGGCCGGCTCTTCTGAGAACACCTTTGGCTTTTGCTTTTAAAGGAAATATATGCCCTGGTCTGCCCAGGTCTGAAGGTTTAGTTGACGGATCTGCAAGAGCTTTAATCGTGAGAGCCCTGTCTTTTGCCGATACCCCTGTTGTAGTTTCATTATTTAAAAGATCGACAGTTACTGTAAATTGTGTTTCGTGCAGTGAGGTATTATTACCTACCATGAGATGGAGATCAAGCTCTTCACATCTCTCTTCAGGCAGAGCTACACATATAAGACCCCTGCCATGCTTTGCCATGAAATTTACAAGTTCAGCTGTAATCAGTTCTGCAGCACATATGAAATCTCCTTCATTCTCGCGATCCTCATCATCCACAACAATCAGCAGTTTGCCGCTCCTGATGTCTTCAACAGCCTCATCTATAGTATTAAATCTGAAATCATCCATTTTGAGAACCAATTTATGTTTCTTGCTTATTCATTAATTTTCTCATTCATTGTAAACCTGTAGGCCGCATCTTTGATTTTTTTGAAAAATAAAAGATAGGTGTCTATGTTCATTATAACTGAATCAGTAGTGGCTTTATATGTAAGGAACACCCCGATGGGTAAGAGTATATATGAAGCGGCCCACATCCCGGCGAAAGTGCCGATAATGTTCTCTTCAGCGAGCTTTTGTCCTGAAAGGGATATCACGTAGTAGATCACAAAGAAAAATATTGATATTACAGCAGGTGTGCCCAGACCTCCCTTTCTGATGATGGCTCCAAGAGGTGCGCCGATAAAGAAGAATACCATGCATGCGAAAGACATGGTAAGTTTTTTGTTCCATTCAACCTCGTACCGTTTCAGTACCTTAATCTCCCAGTAGTGTGATTCGCTTATCTGTGAAAGGTACAGGTTGGCATCCTTAATGTGCTCTATCGCTCTTGTAACAGTTTCTTTTCTTTCAGCAACAGGCAGTGAATCAAATAATACATTAGTTTCAAACACTGGCGACTTCTTCAATGAGTCTTCCCTGGTTTTAGGCAGGTTAGCCAGGTAGTAATAGTTGGCTATGTAATATACTTTAGAGGTCTGGAAGTCTTTGAAGTGAGTGTTAACCCTGTTATTGTAAGCTTTACCAAGTGAATCAATATGGAAAGTCAGGTCAGAAATTGTCATCATTGCTGCATTCGATTTGAAAAGGCCATCCTGGCTTCTTTCCAGGTCAAAGCCTGAAAGAGGCATAACAATGGTCTGTTCCTTAAAGTAATCCTTCCTGGAGGGGTATTTTCTATCGCTTACGCTTACGTTTTTTTCACTTAGTTCATTGAATGTATATCCGTTATATAAGGTCATTATCAGACCTGATCCATCCTGTGTAGTCTTCATATATCCTGAATCAGCAAGAGTCACTGCGACATTTCCCCTCTTTTCGCGATGATCGTATATGATCAGTTTGTCGAGGCGGTTTGTAACAGGATCTTTTGAGGTTACCTTTATACTGAAGTCGGGGACTCCGTTGTAAAAAGGGCCGGCCTGAATATTTATATCAGGTTTTTTTCGCCGGATATCATAAAGGAGAGTCCTGGCCTTTGATGTGGCAAAGGGCAATACATCGTTTGAGAAAAAGAAAGATACAATTGAAATAGCACCAATGAATATTATCAGAGGTCGCATGATCCTCTGAAGAGGTATGCCTGACGATTTAAGGGCAGAGAGTTCGCTGAATTCACCCATGTTTCCGAAGGTCATAAGTGCAGCCAGCAGGATTGCCAGAGGCAGGGCCATTGGAACAAAAGTAAGGGAGAAATAATATATGAGTTCAGCAAGGATTATTAAATTAAGGCCTTTCCCTGCAAGCTCGTCGACGTACATCCACAGAAACTGAAGCAAAAGAATTATTAGCACAATGAAAAAAGTCAGAATCAGTGGGCCAATGAATGATTTAAAAACAAAAGTGTCGACCTTTTTTAACACTGTTAAAAATTTGTGTGCAAAATTACTCGAATTTTATGAGATATTCATAAGGGAATGGATTTTTGTAGATATGGCGTATCGGCACAATGCTTTGCCAACCATAGCTGAAAAGCGAAGGCTGGGCGCAAGGGCTTAATGGTTTGCTAATACAGGTTATCAATTTACAGGGCAAAAGTCGAAGGGATCAGTTTTTCCGAAAACCATTAATGCACTGAGTATCTGCGCCTTCAAACCATTGGGATTTTATTTAGATTCCCAGGATTCTCTTCAGATCTCCGATTTGAGTATCCCAAAGGAATATTGTATCCTCTTTTTCTTCCGGATCAGTGAAGTCGGTTATGATGAGTGCAAGATCACTTGTCAGTTCCTGGACAATAATTTTGAACTCGAAATAATTTGATTCTTCATCCTCTTTTCCGATCCATTCAAAACGGACAAATTTATTTTCTTTGAAAGCTGACAATCTGGCTTCTGATTCAGTCTCATCCCATGTAAAGGTGAAGAGGTCTTTTTCTACAACAACCTTATCGGCAAACCATTCTTCTAGGCCTTCAGGGGTGCTTAACCATGAGAAAAGCACTTTTGATGAACAGTTCAGAGTATATTCGAGTTCCAATTTCAAGCTCATGATAATTTTCAAACTTTTTCACAACTTATTCTGCAATATAGAAAAAATATTGAAACTAAAAAATCATATTGCTATTTTGTAACAAACGCATTATATTTGCACCCTCAAAAGCAGAGAGTTGTTCCGGAATGACGGAATATTGTTCTTTTGGCGAGATAGCTCAGTTGGTTAGAGCGCATGATTCATAATCATGAGGTCGGGAGTTCAATTCTCCCTCTCGCTACACAGAAAATCAAGCAGTTATGAAATTTAAATCATAGCTGCTTTTTTATTTGAATACACAAATGAATACACAGATTTGTTTTTAGCGTGGATTTTCACCCATTTCTCAAACTGGCTTTCCATCTCTGCCTACGTTCATATTCATCCTGCATCTTAACCCACCTATGGTAGTAGTCATCCCAAGGATGGACATAGATCATTATTTCCTGAGTACTGCCAGTTATCTTGTGCTTGATCTCATGAACATACCCTCGGTAGAATTTACCAGTTTCTTCAATAAATGGGATATTTACTTCTTCCCCAATACGAGGAGTGACTGGCAATTCCATTTCTATATAGATGGATTGCTGTCTTGCTTGTTCCACGTATTTCTTATTTGGTATATCTCGTTCTTCATCCCAAGGGATAAGAATTAGAAACTGATGAACGTGTTTTTTTACTTCAAGCGGAGGATAATGAAACTCGACTACCAGTTCCTTCAGGAGGTCTCTTAATAATGAGTTCATCTTGCTTTGACTGTATTTTAATTTTGCAGCCAACTGTTTATAATCAGGCAAGTGATCATTGTCGGTATGTGGGAATACTTCATAAGTACTCAGTTCATTGATAACAGGCTGATACTTTTCTTTCGTGATTCTATGAAATTCACCCTTCAAGACGATCAGATGCTCGATAATCCAATAATAGTTTGCATGACCTCCGATAGCTTTAAGATTTGGTTTGACTACTTCAAGTTAGGAAAGGATGAGAGGAAAGTCAAGAGTTTGGAGAATAATCAATATCTGATTTGGTTGATTCTTCTTATCTTTAGGTAATGGTAAAGGTATCTGAGAATATATAAAATTATTATTGTATCGCTATAGATTTCAAAAATAATAATCGATGGACCTCAAATGTGAGATATTTGATCCGGTGGCAGCAAGAATTAGGCTCAGGATAGATTCCCTGCGTAATATTAAGCGCTTTCCACGAACAGGAATTGAGGCATGGTTTAAAGTTGAGATTGTAGCTGCACTTGGTCAAATAGTACGTTCATTGAATAACAAAGGACCTGATTTATTGCTTGACGATGGTTCAATTCAGGGATTACAAATTGAAATTAAAGCTGCTAATGATTTTAATCCAAGTTGGTGTTTTCTTGACCCAGTTAGAAAATATGGCTGTCCCTGTTTTTTCTTATGTGATGGAACTGATCCTAAAAAACTTGTATATAAGATGGCCGATGATATGGAAATTGTAGCTTATGAAGTAATTTCTGATGGCAAAAATGATTGGTTATTAGGCTTGGTAAAACCAAGAGAAAAGTAATTTTAGTAATGATGGCACTCATTGACGACAAGAACTTCAGGAAGATCACCCGGAAGTATCGTTGTGATGACGAAGTAATAAAGCAGATGAGAGAGTTCATCATGACTACTATGATACCGGATGAGGACATTATACTTAATCATTGTATAGTGACTGTACTAGACCATTCAAAGAGGAAATTACTGCCTCCCAGGCAGACGAATTACTTTGATGTTGTGTTTTATGTAATGTACTATCAGATCGGCAAGACCTTTGTCGGGGAACCTGTCCTTGAGATCACGTATGAGGCTGCAGAGGAGTTGACCAAGGAGGAATTTGAGAGGAGGAAAGATGCTCTGCCAGGGGAGAAAGTGCTAAGAGAAGCAAAGAAGTTGATCAATCCTACTATTAAGACCAACCACAATGGATGATGTTAGTTTAATTTTGAAAGCCTTAGAATTTGCTGCCAGGAGGCATAGAACTCAAAAACATAAAGGTAAAGATCAATCGCCTATATAAATCATCATATTGGAAAAGCCGTTGTCCTTGACCACTTTTCGCCGGATGGGATTGACCATCTGTAACCGGAGCTAATTTATTATCAATTAACATATTTCAATATTGACATGATAACCGGCGAGATGTGGTCAGTATGCCCGGATTTTACACATTGACCATTTAATCGCATGAAACTAAAAAGGCACACAAATAGAAAAACGAACCTTCTCTTCATATTGAATAATTTTATAAATAATAAGGTAAGTTATTACTTTTATACCATTTATACAACTATTATCTTCCTTTAGATCTTATACTTGCCTTGATGAAAGCTGTTCAGTTTGCTCTCTTTATGAAACACCATTTTACACAGATAATAGGTGTGAGGGTTTCTCTCTTTATGTTGTATTGCAGAATACATAGGCTTTAGGTATACAACATAAATCGCAACCCTCACTATTGATAAGTGCTCGCCTGCTGCAGCCAATTTTATTCGGCAAACGCGGGTTTGCAGAAAGCAATATTTCATGACGCATCAAGGCCAAGCCCTGGTGGGTTACTTCATAAGCCTTGCTTTAGTCATTCAATAACCCCACTTCATATGCCGAAAATTGTCTGCTACTCGCGACGGCTCGCCGTTGACTGAATTTAATTGAGGGAATTTGGGATGCCATTTGTAGGACAAATGATATTAGGTCTTTTAAGTAAGGTATTGTTACTTTGGTAAATAGTTGATTGAAATATTAGATATAGTTGACTTTGGGTTGAACAAGATGTAACTTTGGTAGCAGAGATAGAAATCAAAAATAGTCTTATAATATATACTCAGATGTTGGCAGTAATTTATTCAAATACATAAGTATTTATATACTTTATTAGAAACTATCTTAAATAAAATAACTCTGATGAATGAATCTCTGAATAGTCGATGGAATATTATACTTAGGGATAACTTAAACCTGTTTTTAGGTTTAATTGTAATTTCTACTATTGGATTAAATTCCTGTTGTACAGAAATTTACTGTAATGGTGCTGATGATATAGGTGATATTGAATTTCTTAATTTCACTCAAGCTGAGTTAGATTCAACATTTTTAGTCTTCTATAAAAAGGGATCTGACTTTAAAATCGTTGAAGACAGTTTAATCATTGAGATATTTCCAGTAGCTCCAAGTAAAATATTTTTGGGACACTCAAATAGAAAACTTAGTGTAGATTATGATTACCGATTGTATTGCAAATTGATTAAAAAGGAATATAAAATTTCAGAATTTAAAACGAGCAAGGAAGAGTGCAATGAATGTTTTCCGAGAAGGGATTATTACTCCAAAATTAAAGGCTATAACATAAATGGGAAATACAAAGAATTCTCTGTATTACAAGTTGATCAACTGAATGATTAAAATATTGTACTCTTCATATTCTAACCGTTACTAATTTCACAATCCTTATAATTCCCTGCCCCAATTCCCCAATAATCATCAATCTGCATATATGCTTATTTTTAGTATCAGAGGTTCATAAACTATACCAATTGATACTCAGTTATGACTTCAGTGTTTTGTCCTACCCCTGATACAAGTTTTGGTGCCACCTGATACAATTCTGTAGTGAGTTTATCATACCACTCCTGAGCTAATTTCTCATTAGCAAAACATCTGCTTCGATCCCTACCAAATTGTCCATTAGAGGGGATAGCCTCGCGTTCACCATATTTGTCTTTTCGTATGTATATAATATCAACTTCATAATGTAAGATTTCATCAGTATAGGTCCCACCAATACCATATAATGCTACCTTATCATTTCTCTTCAGTAAGGTATATGGCAGGCCATTCAGCCTGAAATGTTTTGTCAGTATTTTCATTGTTATGTGTTATTAAATTGTTATGATTATTCCAGATCAAACTGAGCCATTAACTCCGGAATTGATTGACACGAATTGTGTTGTACTATTGTATACGTTTATCAACCCAGAATGTTACTTAAAGCACTTAATAACAATCTATTAAACAGCATGTTTCAAGTTGCAATATATCTTAACCATATATAGGAAGATATTAATTATGCAACCTGGGATTTTGGGGAGTGCAAAATATAATTGTTTTTAAAAAGACTATGGTTTAAATTTGATACCAGTCCCAGGAAAGAATTAACTATAATGCTGAAGCTCTTAAAGGAAAGGACATATATCGAGCGAGACTGGAGAAATATCACTCATATAAGCAATAACTCTCTTGCAAAAAAGAGCTTGTTGTACATAATATAACAAGGTAAAAGATAGATATATAGATAAATACAAAATGAGTCATATAAGGAATATATTCACAATTGAGGTATACACATACGTTAGCAGCAATTAAAATGGATAATACACTAACGAAAAATGTTTTATTTCTCTATGGTTTATTATCTATTGCAGTGGTTTGTACTACTTGCAACGGGATTGGAGAACCAATAACTCATGGTGATTATTATATCACTAATAATACTATGAGTAAACTATTTATTACAGCATTTGGAAATTTTGGAACTGGTGAGATAGAGTTGGTAGCAAATGAAATTAATCCGGGTGATAAAACTTATATTTTCACGTTTACCGAAGCATCAGGAGGACACGTCATGCCATCTAACGCCTGGAATGATTTTTATGTTTATGCGGGGATTAAAAGTGATAGTACTATCATATATTCTGGCATTGAAAATAGTGACTGGGAATATGAGGGAACCAATAGCGAAGATCATTTGATATATAATCTTACGATAGAATAATAATCAAACTGCTGCTAATAAGCTGGTAAAAGACATACCTGATTTAAGTATTTGCAAATCCTCTCCCCAAATCCCCATCAATCATTTTATTTCATATAAATCTGTTTATCAATAACATACAATATCTCAAATACCTATTTCAAGGCCATTTTTAGCCTGTTTAAGACACTATCTCCCCTTTAGTAGTATCTGCCATTGTCGAAACACAATAATGTCGCAAATAGCTTAAAAACAGCTAATTAGGGTATGATGTATTATTGCACTATACCTTAACTATTTATATATCAGCATATTATTCAACGAAAGTATAGCCTGGGACTTTGGTTCCGGGCTTTTTCATTTCTAATTACTCACTAATCAAACTTGTATGAAAACACAACAAATTGAAATATCTGAGCATTGTCTTTTTGCTATTCACAGAATAATTTTAAGTGTCTTGAAATATCTATTTAATACTATTGATTAGATCTAAAATTTAGAAATATGAATCAAAGCTAATTTCCTTCGAATAGTAACGCTTAATTGTTGAATTTATACAGTAATATTACAAATAATCTCAAATAAAATTAAAAATGAAAAGCAGATTACAAATAACATACGGTACATTGCTGATTTGCTTATTTAGCATTTTACTCAGCAATTCGTGTTCCTCCCCATCCCCAGAAACTAATTATTATGAAAATTATTCATGGATGTCTAAAATACACAATGATCATCCAAGATTATTTTTTAATAATTCGACATTTAAGCTAGTAAAAGGTCGAGCCCTGAAAGAGGAAAAAGGCCTTTTTGATGAAATGAAAGCCAGGGTAGATAATCTGATAGGACAAAAGATAGAATTTAAAGCGCCATATGTTAATGATGGTACACAAAACACTGACCATGAATATGGATTAAGGGCGGCGGAGTCAGCATTTCTTTACAGGGTTCTGAAAGAGGAAAAATACCTTGATCTGACCAAAGAATTATTGAAGGCTTTGAATAGCTATTACATGCTGAGGAATGATGCAAAATTGAACATTCAATGGTATGCTTTCTCACGGATTGGGACTCTTTGTGCTTTCGATTGGATATTTGAAGATCTTTCAGAAAAAGAAAGAGTTGAGATTGGAGGACCGCTTCTTATAACTATAAATGGAATGTTGTATGATGGAAAGCGTACAGCTTTTTTCAGGGAAAATACTGGTGACTATAAAACAGGATTTTATGGACCACCATGTCTTGCCTGGTATGCAGGAGTTGTCTTTCATAAGACTGGGATAGATGATGAATTAGCAGAAAAATTGCTCAAGAAAGGGTATGATGATTATACAATGCTATTAGAATACAGACGCAATAGTGCTGGAGATGACGGTGGTGCTGCAACTGCTGTTCTGGGTTATTGTATGGGTGCGTATCCATGGGCTGAATTCAATTTCTTTCATACTTTTCAATCAGCAACCGGAATAAACATATCAAAAGAATGGCCATATGTGCCAGACTTTCTGTACTATATCTACTGGAACTGGCTGCCAGGTGATAAAATGTTCGGATATGGCGATTCCCCTCATTTTGATAATAATCTTCCATTAGGAAGCATGCACATCCATTTGTCACAGATGATCCATTTCTACGGAGAAACACAACCGGAAATGGCTGAGCTGGCAAAATGGATGCAGACAAAAGTGAAAAGACAACCAATTGATGCTATTCCCTTTACACGATTCCTGCTTGTAAACACTTATGACCAGATTAACGCTGCTGAGCCTTTACAGGCAATGCCTTCAGGAATGTATTTTGAGAATATGGGGCAGGTCTTTATGAGATCCGGGCCTAGCACAGATGATACACATGCCCTTTTTACAGCAGATGGCATGATAAGCCAACACAGACATTATGACAATAACAATTTTGTTATATTTAAAAAGGGATTTCGTGCATTGGATACTGGAACCCGCCCAGAGCCCGGTAACCAATTGACTCATTACTTCTGCAGGACTGTTGCGCACAATTGTATTCTGATAAATATGCCAGGTGAAGTTATGCCGAGATACTGGGGAGGGCCTGCTTTATCTGAAGAAGATCTTCCCATTCCAAATGATGGTGGACAGTCTAAGCTTTTGGCCTCTGATATTGTTGCATTTGATGAAAACAAAGATTATGTTTATATTGCTTCTGATGCGACAAAATCATATCATGAGGATAAGTCAAAACTGGTTCTGCGTCAGTTTTTGTTTCTTTTACCCGATCACTTTGTAATATTTGACAGGGTAATCACTGTTAAACCTGAATATAAGAAAACATGGCTTCTTCATACGGCTTCAGAACCAATGATAAAAAGTAACGAATTTTATGAAGAGTATGATAATGGCAAGTTGTTTTGCAGGACGATATTTCCTGAATATGCTGGTTTAACAAAAATTGGTGGACCGGGAAAACAATTTTGGTCTGGAGGGAGAAATTGGCCATTACCCGTGTTAACTCCTGAGGATTGGAATTACAGGAGAAGTAATAAAGTGCCATTAGATACTGTTCCATTACTGGGCCAATGGAGAATCGAAGTGGTTCCAATCAAAGCTCAATCTGAAGACAATTTCCTTCATCTGATCCAGGTAGGAGATCTTGGTATGAAATCCATGGTTGCCTCTGAAAGGATAAAAACTGATGATATGATGGGAGTGAGGTTTGAAATTAATTCAAAGAAGTATGAAATCATGTTTGCTACGCTAGGAGAACCCGCTGGACAGATTTCTATAATTCAAAATGGAGAGAAGATCCGGGATGAGAAATTCACAAATAAAGTAAAACTGCAACAAGGATTGTTTTAATTATTTAAGATAAAATTACCCTGCATCTTACAGCAGGGTAATTTATTCATGATAAGGTATGTGGATATTCTGATTTTCAGTCGGATAGATAATTGGATAATGATCTAGTCATTATAGTGCCACAACCTTAAAATGCAGACCCCTGTAGATCAATGATTTGCAGGGGCTTTTAAAATTTCTTGTTGACGGGATTGTTGACGATTTTTATAACATACACATAATTAATCGCATAAACTACATTATTGTAACAAATTTCAGTTATATTAAGTACTTTGTTACCATTCCAGCTAATTCCTTTACATTTTCGTATATTTAGAATGTAATAAATAAAAGAGAAAGGAGATTCATCATGATAGTGAATAATCTTTCATTCGGGTCAATTACAATTGACGGAGAAACCTACTGGAAAGATGTGGTTATAAATAAGGGTTCGATTAAGAAAAGGAAGAAAACAGAATCGAAAAAATATAGTGACAGATTCGGACATACACCACTGTCAAAGGAAGAGAATATTCCATGGAATTGTAAGCGTCTCATTGTCGGTACAGGACATAGTTCGAGCCTCCCAATAATGGATGAAGTTAGTGATATCGCCGTTTGTAAAGGTGTAGAACTAATTGTTATGAGTACGCCTGAAGCTGTTAAACATATTGACGACCCTGATACCAACCTTATTCTTCATTTGACATGTTGAGAGCGGGTATTCATTGCAAAATAAAAATGAGCCTTGCTTATTTCAGATTTTATGCGGAATTAAATGATTTTCTGCCTTTGGGGAAGAGGGGAAAGCTATTTTCATATTCGTTTAGCGGCACTCCTTCAGTTAAAGATGCTATTGAGGCCATGGGGGTACCACATGTTGAAGTTGACCTGATTCTCGTGAATAGTCAATCGGTTGATTTTGCTTATAAACTTAAAAATGCAGATTCCGTATCCGTTTATCCTGTTTTTGAAAGTTTTGATATCGCTTCTGTCACGCATATAAGGGAAAACCCTTTGCGGGATTTAAAGTTTATTTCGGATGTTCACCTGGGGAAACTCACAAAATACCTCCGATTAAGCGGCTTTGATACTTATTATCGTACTAACTATAACGATGCGGAAATCATTAATCTAGCAATACTGGATAAAAGAGTTATCCTGACCAGGGATATAGGATTACTTAAGAATAAAAAGGTGACTCATGGTTATTGGATAAGATCCATTTCGCCTCATGAGCAATTAAAAGATGTACTACTTCATTTTGATTTAAAAAATCGAATCAGTCTTTTTACACGTTGTATGGAATGCAATGGATTGCTAAAAGATGTTGCAAAAAAGGAAATTCTGAACCGTTTATTACCCAAAACCAGGCAATATTATCGGAAATTTAAAGAATGCCCGGATTGTAAACGGATTTACTGGAATGGATCACATTATCAAAGTATGAAAAGACATTTGAAATCTCTTAAGCATTTAATTTCGTAAGCAGCTTATGATAAATGTATTTATTCATAAATACTTAGTTGTATATTGGAACGAATTGGAGCAAACTTAGTGGCACCACAACCCCTAATCGCAGACCCCTGTAGATCAATGATTTGCAGGGGTTTTGAATTTCTTGTTGACGGAATTGGTGACGGATTTTTCAACGATCACCTTGTCAGTGCATTACAGATGTCAAATTATTTTTAAACTACCCCCAAGAGTCTTATCAATAATTCTTTCGTCCATATTAAAATTAATCAGTTCAGTTTTATAACAAGCGAATATCTCGATACTGAACAAATCTTTATTTTGTTTCTTTGAAACTAAGGTTTAAATTTGGAAGCAAGGAATGGAATCTGCTTTTCCCTTTCGATTTTGAAAATGGTATTATCAATCCTTGAATTAGGTTTGTATTATTATGATTTACTAGAACAAATCAGGTGTTAAAAACTGCATAAAGTATTGAAAATAAATTTTCAAAAAACTTAAATAAACAGAACTATGACGCCAATCGAAGATTTAATCCACGAACATAATGTGATTAAAGAAATGTTAAGCATTATGAGTAAAATTGCTGGAAACATAGAGACAGATCAGGGATTTGACACAAGAGATGTTGAGAAGATAATTGATTTCCTTAAATATTATGCTGATAAATGTCATCATGGTAAAGAAGAAACTGCCCTGTTTCCTGCTCTTGTTTTGGCAGGAATTCAGGAAGATAATGGCCCAGTTGGTGTAATGCTCCAAGAACACAACGTTGGAAGGGGCTACATCAATGGACTTATTGCAGGCGTTGAAGATTATAAAAAAAACTTTGCAAATTCCTATGGATTAGTATCAGCCTGTTTAACAAACTATGTAAATCTATTACATAGCCACATTCAGAAGGAAGAGGATGTGCTTTTTCCAATAGCAAATAAAGCACTTAGCGAACAAAAAAGAAATGAGATTTTAGAACAATTTAAAATAATTGAGGAAGAGGTTATAGGACATGCAGATATTGAGCAATATCATGAATTACTTAAACAATTAAAAATTAAATATATAGATTCAGCCAGCCAATAAAATATACCAGGTCCCACTTAAAAAAGAGTGAGAGCGAACACTCTCGTTCTTTTTTCTCAGTACTCTCACTCTTACTCACTCTGAAAAAATATACCCGTAAGATCAATGTCTTGCGGTTTTTTGTTTTTAAGGGGGTGACGGAATTGGTGACGGATTTTGTAACTTGCACGTTATCAATCTCATCCTGCTTTTAGAAAATCCAAATACCTCTGTTCAAGTCTTTCTTTATCTGGCCAATGTATTTTATGCAGTGGTAAAATTAATTTAGCATTGTTAAGCGATTGAATCAAGCTTAGCATAATTATGCGCAAGCAAATTTTATAATGTACCCCAAATTTAGGACAGTGATTTAAGTTGTGAAAATAAAACTTAAATTGTTGTCATTATGGAAAAGAAACACAGACGAAAATTCAGTGCCGATTTCAAGGCAAAAGTGGTATTAGAAGCTCTAAAAGATCCCCCATCTAAGTGCCTGTCACAGAACCTGTAATATCTCCTGTAAACCGAATACCACCTTTGTTTTCGTAATTTACAATCCAAAACTGTTGGTTTTGTCCATTATAATTGACTTTGGAGCCTGCAACGTCTTTATTTGTAATATCAGGCGCTGTCATTTCTAATTCTCGGTGCCGTTTAATGCTCTTTGCAATTTCTTCAATTTTTTCTTTCATATTTTCACATCATGAACTCACCCCTGTCATGGCCAAAGCCCTGACATCCCCTCTCTGCTTTGCAAAGAGGGGAGCATCCTGAAAATACATTCCGGATTGTCAGAGCAAGGCTTTCCTTTGTTAAGCACCCCCTCAGAGAATCGCCGCAGGCAATTCCCAATCATGCTTGTACATTCAAAGGAAGTGATAGAGTAAAAGAACTTCCTTTCATGAGTTCCGATTTTACTGTTATTTTGCCTTTGTGAAGCGTAATAATTTTTTCAACAAGAGATAATCCTATACCATGCCCTTTGGTCCCTATAGCATTCCCGGCGCGGAAAAATGGCTGGAAGATCATCTTAATATCTTCTTCTGAGATGCCAATCCCTTTGTCGGAAAATACCATTATCACATTATTATCGTGATTATATACGCTTATTTCAACGGAATGATTATCAGAATATTTGCAGCCATTATCAATCATATTACTCAATGCAGTTATCAGTAACTGCTCATTACCTTTTACCTGGAGTTTGATTTCATCATCTATTGACTCAGAAAAGCTAATTGATATGCCATAATTATCATGGATTTTCAAAATATCTTTCCTCGCAATCCAGAGTATTTCATCTATCCTTATAGGACTGAAATCAGTTTCCGCGAATTCAGAGCTGGCCTGAGCAAGTTGGAGAAGACGGTTTGAAATATTGTTGAGATTTTTAATATTTCCCAGGGCAGAGGCGATCGCCTCTTTGTATTCTCCAATTTTTCTATCATTCATCAGAATCACTTCCAGTTGACCTGTTATGACTGTCAGAGGAGTACGCAATTCATGGGAAGCGTTAGCTATAAAGTTCTTTTGAGTTTTAAATGCAGCTTCAATCCTCTCAAGCATCTTATTAAATGTTTGTCCAAGGCGTGCAAGCTCGTCTTTCCCATTTCCTTCAGAAATCCTTGAATCAAGGTTGAGAACACCTATCTCATCCACCTGGGTCATGATATCAGAAATGGGTGTTAATGCCCTTGATACAAAGATCCGGCCTGAAAGAAAAACAACAACCATACTGAAAAGGAAGACAATAAAAAGACTGATTTTTAGACGTTTAAGTTTTGCCAGGCCATAAATATCAGTAGCTGCGGCAAAGACAACATATCTGTCATACTTCCCGGTATAAAACTGGCCAAGTATTTCAAATGATTTTTGTTTAAGGCGGACTTCTTCCTTTAACCTTACTTCAGTTATTAATTGAGGTGGAATACTTAAAAAATGGTTATCATCTGTACTATATACAATTTTGTCATTAAAATCGTAGATAATGATTTTCTCGTTAGGAAGACTAACAGGGTTATTCTTTTCAATTCTTTTTAATAGTTCTGCATCAATCTCGTCTATTTCAATAAGCATCTGTGCTACCATTTTTGCCTTACTTCCCAGACGCTCATAAAACTCCTCCTTCCTTCCTCCGGAGAAAGAGATATAAACTGAAAGTGAAGAGAAAATGAGAATCAGGGCAACAATGGCAATAAACTGATATAATAATTTTTTTCTGATTTCCATTACGGCTCATCAATATAATAACCAAGACCAACCCTGGTATGAATTAATTTCTGTTCATAATCCTTATCAATTTTTTTTCTCAAAATACTGATATACACATCTACAACGTTTGTGCCGGTATCGAAGGTTATATCCCATACTTTTTCAGCGATTTCTGCACGAGATACCACTCTGCCTTTATTTATCATAAGAAATTCAAGCAGTTCAAATTCTTTACCTGTTAGCTCAATACTCTTGTCTCCACGGGTTGCAGATTTTCTGTTAAAATCAAGTGTAAGGTCAGCAATTTTGATCTGTCTGGATGTCTGAATCAGTCCTGAAGATCTTTTTGTCAGTGCTTTTATTCTGGCAAGCAGTTCAGCAAACTCAAAAGGTTTTACAAGGTAATCATCTGCTCCTGCATCAAACCCTGACAATTTATCTTCAGTGGTTCCAAGTGCAGTAAGCATCAGAACAGGGATCTGAATATCCTTTCCCCTAATTCTTCTGCAAAGATCATAACCGTTTATTACAGGCAGGATAACATCCAGAATTATCAGATCGAAATCTCCTTTTGAAGCAAGAACTTCTCCTATCTGCCCGTCAAAGGCGACTTCTGATTCATATCCATTTTCAGAAAGCCCTTTTCTTATAAATTCAACAACCTGAGGTTCGTCTTCAACCAGTAATATTTTCATCAGGAATCCGGGTTTAATTATCGAGGCTTGCTCAAAATTACAATAAATCAGTCAATAAATTCTGTAAAATGAGTTCTCAGGAAATTCTTCTGACCAAGGCTCCTTATTTAATTTTTAATTTTGCTTTAACTAATGGCGTAACATTAGTACTCTGTGCTTCGTTAAAATAGGCCAGAGACCCTCCCTCTGAGGTATCGAATACATATAAAAACCCATTCTCTTTACCAACATCCTTAATAGCTTTTTCAACTTTTAAATAAACAGGCTGAAAAAGTTCAGCCTGTTTTTCCTGCAATTGATTCTGAGCATTGTTTTGAAATTCCTGGATTCTCCTGTTCATATCGTTCAGCTCCCGCTCTTTTACCTGTCTTACCAATTCACTGAGATTTTTATTTTTTTTCTGATATGCATCATTCTTGCTGTTTAATTCTTTTGACATAAGTTCAAGGTGACTAATCAGTTCATTTCTGAATTTATCGAGCTTAACTCTTGCTGTATCAAAATCTGGAAGCGCCTGGATAATTTCATCGCTGTTGATATGTCCAAATTTTAAATTCTGTGCTGTTGCCATTTGCCCGCCTGAGAAGATGACTAACATTATAATCAATAAGCCTTTAAAATCTTTCATATTTTTACTTTTTGTTAATTTTGTGTATTGAAAATTTAGTTTCTGATGAGTGTCAGTTTATAATATTTTTAACCGAACGGGTTAGAGTTTACAGAAAAGCCAACCCCCTTTCAAAGCTTATATTTTACATACAAATTGTTATTCTGTCAGAAATTGGATTACTTCATCCAGATTTGGGGAAAGAATTATTTCCGTTCTTCTGTTTTTTGCTCTCCCTTCCGGTGTTTCATTATCTGCCTTTGGAAAATATTCCCCTTTGCCAGATGCTGTCAGACGTGCAGGAGTAATCCGATATTCAGAAGTGAGTATTCTGACTATTGAAGTGGCTCTTACAACACTCAGATCCCAATTGTCTTTGTAAACGGATGTTCTAATTGGAACATTATCTGTATGCCCTTCCACAAGAATATTAACGTCGTTATTCTTATCAAGGACACCGGCCAAAAGTTTCAAAGCTTCTTTTCCTTTAGATTCTACTGTGGAACTTCCTGATTTGAAAAGAAGCTTATCAGACATTGACACATATACTTTACCGTTTTTGATTTCCACGGATAATTCATCAGAATTGAAGCCTAACAGAGCATTTCTAAGGATAGTGTTTAACCTGTTTGTTATAGAGTCTTGTCTTGCTATTATATGTCTCATTTCATCCAGTGTTCTTTCTCTTTCCAACAACAATTTTTCCTTGGCATCCAGTTCCTCTGATTTTGCTTTCAGAGCCTTGCTCAGTTTGTCGGTCTGTGAAAGGCTTTCATTTGTCAGGTTTTTATATTTTTCCTGCAAATCATTATTCATGGCAGTCAGACTATTATATTGTTGAGTAAGTTCTGCATGTTTACGGGTTAGTTCAGAAATGTTATTCTTCAATTGAGAATTTTCCTTTTCCTTCGATGCCAGGCTCGTGCACAATTTATCCCTTTCATTTACAACTGTTTTCAGATTTTTGCTCCAGGTAACAGGTTGTTTCTCGGGTTTTGATTCGCCACACTTATAAACAGGTGCACACGAATTCAGAAAAACTATCAGAGTTATGGGAAATACTAAATATTTCATCTTTTTCATTTGATTTCTTTTTATTAGGAATAAAGGTGTTATTTAAAACAAATATTATTTTTTCTGAACCAGTAACCATGTGTCGAAATATTCAGGAAACATTTTTCTTATATGCCTGATCTTCTCCCTGGCAATTTCTGCTTCATCCGTAGATAAGACAGAAACTCTGTATAGTCCTGCTTCATTCTTAAGGATCTCAGAATTGAATCCCTGTTTAACTATCCTTGTCTGATATTTTCTGGCATTTTCAGGATCTCTGAAGCTACCTAATAATAACAAAGAAGTGGTGAGGATCCGGTAATTTTTCATTTATAGGAACAAGCTTTTCCTCAACCTCTTTAATTACATCTGCCGGTTCCGTTGAATGATTATCTTCTGGTTTGTTCGGAAAATTTTCTACTGTAGATTTTTTGTTTTTCCGTAGCTGTTTATTTGTTCCTGAACAAGAGCCACAAATCAGTGCGATGCTGACCAATATGATTAAGTAAAATCTCATAACTATGCATTCAGATTAACAGGGATTTTTATATAAATTTTTATTTCAGCATTAACCGGCAGTTCCCAATGCTTTTGCCATTGCTGAGTAGCTGTATTTTATATTCCCCCTTTAGAAGTTTAGTTTTTGGTGAATAATTTAATACAACCTGGCGAGACTGCTCAAACTCACCCGTTGCTGATGAAAGGCTTGCAGTTAAATTTCTTGAATCAAGAGGCATAAACCATGAAAGAGCCTTGTCATCAGAGTTTATGGTGGTTCCTGATGGAGTTACCATCTTAAAACTAATTGCCTCAGTCAGGTTGTTCGGAATCTCAAAGGAGATATTCAGCTTTTTTGCTCTTGAGGCACAGATAACAAGTTTTTCAGTTTTCTTGCCTCTGGTTGCAGTAACCATAAAATTATCTGCGTTATAAATCGTTGCATTCTCAAGTTGCTGGGCAAGGTTTTTTATTTCCTTATCCTTCTTTGTAAGTTCACTCTGCAGATCGTTGTTTCTGGCCAGCATTTTGTCAGAATCAGATTTCGACTTTGCCAGATCATTTTCCAGATCAGATTTTAGTTTCTTAAGTTCCTCCAATTCCTTCATGGTACTCCTTAATGACCTGTTCTCACCGGTCAGTGAATTAATTTTTTTCTCGGTCTCGGCGATTTTAATGTTAATCTCGGCAAGCAGTTTTTGGTCTGCATCGTTTTTCTGCTTAAGTGAAGAAAAATCAGCCTGCATTTTTCCCAGTTCTTTTTCAATTGATAATTTTTCAGATAAGAGCTTTTCTGATTTTAGTTTTTCAGAATTAAGATTTTTCCTGCCTTTTGAATTTGAAACAGAAATAATTACTATTCCAGTTAGCAACAGAGCTATGGCGACTGCTCCGGCATAATTTAAAATCTTCTGTTTGTTGTTTTCCATTTTCTTTAGATTTTATTAAATAATGACTACAATGGTAATTCGAGCATATTAAGCCCGGATTAACAGAAGATTAAAAAATCATTAAGATTTGCTTTAGAATCATCTGATCCCTAATGTGCAGAAAGAACTAAGTGTATGACTATTATTACTAAATAATCATTATAACTCAGCATTTTGATGGCTGTATATAATACTGGATCTCGTTTAAAAGAAAAGATCTTAACTATATTATAACTGTAAAATTATTTCTTAAGTGATATTAACAGAGCTTAAGAAAATTCAGTAAAACTAAAGGCTAAGGTACTTCTCTATCACAGATTTGATTTGAGTTTTTGTGATTGGTTTGGCTATAAAGTCGGAACATCCTGCCATAAAGGCTTTATTTTTGTCTTCCATTTCTGCATAAGCAGACTGGGCTATTACCGGCAGGTCAGGAAGTATTTTTTTAATTTCGGAGGTTGCCATATATCCATCCATCACTGGCATTTTTATATCCATCAGGACAAGATCAATTTTCTCACCAGAGCTGCAAATATCCAGTGCCTGCTTCCCGTTTAATGCATGGATAATGTTGATATTCATATCCTTTAGCATCACCTCAAGAAACTGATAACTGAAAATATCATCTTCCGCAATGAGAATTGTTGTCTTTTCCCCTTTTACATACTTGGTTATACGTTTTTCAGAAAACATATTTTTCTTAGGAGTAGTTCTGGCAGAAAGAGGAATAGTGAACGAGAAACGCGAACCCCTGCCCGGTTCAGAGTCAATCTTAATGACTCCACCTATCAGCCTGACATAAGCATCAGAAATCGATAATCCAAGACCTGTTCCGGAATATACCCTGGATATAGATTTGTCTACCTGGTAAAAACGATAAAATATTTTTTCATGTTCCAATTGCGGTATCCCTATCCCTGTATCCTCTACTGAGAAAGTAATCCCTGCCTTGTCTTTTTTGCATCCCAGAATAATGTGACCCTGGTGTGTAAACTTGATTGCATTGCCAAGGAGATTTGAAAGCACCTGAATCAGCTTACCCTCATCGGTATTAATTATGTACTTATCGTCCCGGAAATTTGAGTTTTCGAGCCTTAATTCCAGTCCTTTTTTTTCTGCCTCAGGAAGGAACTGGATATAGAGATTATTGAGAAGCGTAATAATTTCCGTGGATTTTTCCTTAAAAAGTATCTGCCCGGCTTCTATATGTGAAACATTGAAAATATCATCGATAATGGTCAATAGCTGGTTATTGCTCTGCTGGATAATTTCAATGAATTTCTTTCTCTCAGACTCCTCCAGGTCAGGCTGATCAAGGAAACCTGTGAAGCCTATTATGGCATTAAGAGGTGTTCTTATTTCATGAGAGATATTATGCAGAAATGCTGTTTTCAGCTTATCACTCTCCTCCGCCTTATCCCTTGCAGATTTAAGATTGGTTATCAGTATGGAATTTTCCAGTGCAAGTGATGCTATGTTGGAAATAGTTCTGCAAAGAGAAATCTCATGCTCATCAAAATGTTTTATTCTCCCAATTGTGCCCAGTATAATGACTCCATATTTTTGTCCGCTTGCGATCAGAGGAATAAAAAGTATCGTCCTCATCTTTCTCTGTGTAATTATAACAGTCTCTTGAGGAGTCAGTTTTTCATGAGTTATATCTTCCACAATCAGAGGAGTGCCTCTCTCAATGGATTTAGAAATATGAGGATGGCTTACAAGGAGAGCTTTGCGGAATTCATCCGGGAAATCCTCCGGCATTTCAGGTATGGTAGATTCCAGTATCAGATTTGCTTCAATCACAGAATAAATTGCTCCTGTATCAAGACCAACGAGATGGTTTGCGCCCTCCAGGATTTTTTTCAGAACTATCCGTTTGTCAGCTTTTTCCAAAAGGCCCAGCGTGATTTCAAGTAAAATTGAGAGTTCACTGCTTTTTCTTTTTATCTGTTCTTCTGAAATTTTTTGTGAGGTGATATCATGTATGATTCCGAATACTCTCCTGGTTTTTTTATCATATTCAGCTGTTGAATGGATATCAATAATTTCACCTGTTTCAGCATTTCTGATCTTGAATTCAATATCGTATGGTTTATTTTCAGTTATGAGCTGACTGAGCGATGAATCGAGTAGGGGCCTGTATTCAGGAAGAGGGATTTTTTTGACAATTTCAAAATCCATTTTATGTCTTTTCATGCCATAGAGCCTCATAGCTCCTTCTGATCCGTATACCCTCCCTTTGTCGATAAAGAGTTCCCAGTTACCACTTCGTGATGCAATCTCAGCACGTCTGAGCCTCGATGCGGATTCATCATTGCTGCAAGCCAGAAGCTCAGCCTCAAGAATTTTTATCTTAGCCTCAAGCTCTTCAATTTTGTTTTTTAGCTCATTATCAGATGACATATTTTCCTCTAATCAGGCAATAAATGATCATATTTCTAAAATTTCTGGCAGGGAAGATACTAAATTAGGAAATATCTTTTAAAATATGAAAATGTCGTAATTTTTAACCGCGTTTTTTCTTTCATACCTTATTATTGTAAATTATTCATCGACTTTACCGGGGACAATAGTAGATTTCACATCCCGTGCATGCAAAGCAATTTGAACAGTGCCTGTTTTCTTTTATTCGATCAAATTTAAGCTTGCATGAATTGCAAATAATATAGCCTGTTTTAACAACTGAACGCTTTATAGCTATCCTTTTAGGGGATTCACCTGGTGCAAAAAAAATGACTTTGAAAATAATAAATCTTAACTTTGATCAAACATTGCTGAATAAATATATTTATTCCGGACGAGGTGATCACAATTATTAAACATCTCACCTTATTAATATGTCTGACAATTTCATCATCTTCCTTTTGTCAGACTAATCCACCCAGGCTAAACTGGTTAAATCTTGGAGTTGGCGGTTTTAATGATAATTCTTATACCGGTCCTACCGATTCCAACGGTGGAGTGTCACTTTTTCTGAGTGTTAACTTTTTAAGACCAATTACAACTAAGACACAGGGTGAAAAAAATATTTTAAATCATGGATTTGAATTTCGCTTCCTGAACCATTTCATGACAATCAATGAATCACATTGGATGAACTACTATGATACTGATCTTCTGTATGAGCTATCTTTTGGCAGATACGTGAGGTTCAATGTTTCAGGGGGTATCGGATTACTTAAGTATGACGAGGAGGTAATAATTTTTCCAACCCCTCCCTATACTACCATACCTTATTCTAAGTATGAAAAACACTACACAGCAAATTTCCCTTTTGAGGCAGGCATAAACCTTAATCTTTTAAAGGGATTTGGTCTCGGAGTTGGCTATTTTGCTAACCTCAATGGGAAAAAGAATGTGAATGGATTTTTCTTTAACCTGGCATTTGGAAGGTTAAGGTATTCGTAGAGTAATATTCTTTCATAAAATTGTTACTTCCTGCTATCTATGTAGTTGAGCAGAAGGTTCATATTCTTAATATATTCCCACGTTGAAATATATTTCTGATCGGATGTATCCTGGTATGGTGAAGTATCAGTTTCATCACCGGCATTAGTAGAAGCGTACCTGTCTGTCAGTTCTTTTATCTTTCCATTTCCCTTCCATGGATTACTGGTATTCTGATTAGTTACCAACCATCTGCCTTGGTTGTCAAGTGAACTAATAATGGCAATGGCTTTCTTAATATCAGGGACCTCAATCAGGGAATAACGGCTCAGATTATAATGGTCTGGCGGAAGACCGGTATTTTTAAAACTTTCTACCCTGAGCGGAGAATTTTTTGTGACAGAATCTGGCGGTAATGAGTTGAGGTGATTATAAATTTCTTTCAGCCTTTCAATATTTATTTTTGTTTTACCTCCATAATGGGCGAGTAGTTTTTCGTCGCTATAATCGTAATAATAATATCCGTATTCTACATTTGAACCTTTTCTGTGAACATACAGAGGTTTATCAGTACCTAACTCAATAAAAGTAGGATGGGTATATTTCCCGTTTCCGGCTTTATCATTTGGAAGGCGGGTATTTTCAAGCCACTTTATTGCATCCGGAATGCGTGAAATGAATTTACGATCACCGGTGTACTCATAGAATTTCATCACCAGCAGTGAATTGCCGTAAGTGTATTCAGGCATCACCGATGGAGGTTCGTAGGTTCTGGCTCCGGTTGGCTCAAGTTTCATATTGTACTGTTGACCCCATGCGGCCTGGAGATTGCCCTGCTGGGTGATGATGTAGAAATTCATTCCCCGGTAGATAGGATCGAGGAACCTCTCTTCTCCCAAAGTGATATAACACTGGATGAGGAAGTTAATATTTTCCCAGATAACATCATCATTGAAAGTATAATAGGACGTATAGTCAGGTAATCCCTTCTTTGCAAATTCATAACGCAGAGGATAGCGCTGAGGCCATCCTCCAAGAGGATATTGACTGTTGATGATAAAGTTGATTGCTTTATCCAGAGCTGGCTTGTACTTCACATCCATTTTTACCAGGTACATTCTCAGGAGAAACCTCGCCGCATCAGATGATACATCATCGTCAAATGTTGCATTACCGTAATAATGTTGAAACTCCTCCAGTCTCCAACCGTTTTTCCCGATAGTATTATACCATTCCTTGAGCGATCTGTCACCGGCAAAATCAATTATATAATTCCATCCTCCGCAATCCAACTGTCCCCATATGATTGCTGCAGCTGCTTTTTCTGCAGCCGCATAGTAATATTCATTCCCTGTAACTTTAAAAGCATCAAGGAACAGATGCCCCATGCTCACGGTTCCGGGATGCTGAACCCATATCATTGTGGAGTAGGCTTCCATCTCTCCCCACCTGCGTGACATATCCGGAAGGTAATTCCAGAGATAACCCCCTTTAGTACTGACATTTTCCACCATAAAGCGGGTAGCTTTTAGCATCGACTCTTCTGCTTCTCTCACTGTACTATCAGTCTGAGCTGTCAGAAAAGTTCCCTGATAAATAAGTAAAAGGAGTGAAGTCAATATCTGAATAGTTTTCATATAGCTATTGTAAATTATTTGCAGACAAGTTATCCAATACTGTACTTATTATCTGTAACCTTATCGGATTAACATTGTAGTAATCACCATTTTCAAGTAAACCTGAATATTGCCTGTTTATGAGCAATATAACTGAAATCTTTTCATTCGGTATGACTACTATACTTGTTCCTGTAAATCCTGTATGACCGAATGAGCCTTCAGGTGTACTCTTCATAAATGAATTATCAGGGTCCATCATCCAGCCAAGTCCATTGTTAAACTCGTCTTTTGTCAGAAAGGTCCTGATAATTTCTGAAGAGATGAACTTATCTGATTTAATTCTCCCTTCGTTAATCAATACATCAACAAGTTTCTGTAGATCATCTGCATTGGAAAAGATCCCGGCAGCACCTGAAACACCTTCATTGGCATACCAGGCATTACCATCATTCACCTCCCCTCTGAGAACATAATTGCGCCAGCCATTCCACTTTGCCGGATCGATCTCCTTCACGGTGAAGCCAAGAGTGGAATCACTTACCATTCTCTTTTCATATGGATTTCCTGATGATGTGGATGCGATTTTTCTAAATTTGCTGTTTTTCAGAGGATTATATGCAGTATGTTTCATGCCCAGAGGCTGAAAAATATTCTTCTGCATGTACAGATCAAGTTTTTCTCCTGAAACAATTTCAATTATTTCACCCAGCAATGTAAATCCAAGATCGCTGTATTTCCTTTGCTCCCCCACAGGATATTTTAAGGGAAGTTCCCCGATCAGCCTGAAAGATTCTTCCTTATTTGATGCTCTGTAATACATTGGATACCATTCATAGAGACCTGCAGTATGGATTAAAAGGTGCCGGATTGTTATGTCCTTTTTATCAGGCGTATCAAATGCTTTTATGTATTTGGATACCTGGTCATCAATATTAATCAGACCCCTGTCTGCCATTAACATTACAGAGGTAGTTGTTCCAATAACCTTGGTGAGTGATGCTATATCAAACATATGCCTGACACGCATCTTCTCAGGCTTGTCAGGCATTGTATGATCATAATCGTACTTCTTAGCATATCCATATGCCTTACGGTATATAATCTTTCCATCCTTTTTTATCAAGATAACTGCACCGGGAATATTATCAAGGTCTACCTGAGTTTGAAGAATAGAGTCGATATCAACTTTCAACTGTCTTTCTGCTCTATTGATATTATGTTCCTGCCCGTTTAAAACAGCAGACAGAATCATAAAAAATACCCCGGCAGATATTACCCTTTTAAGCATCTGAATGCAAATATTTCAGCCCATTACAGGACTGGATTTAATGTACCTGAGTCAACAAAAAGTCATCAAACATAATGAAAATGTCAAATATATGGATCACTGATTCTGATGAGCAAAATTTATTACAATGTATTGAAATTATAATTTTTTTTATTAATTATGGGAGATTATTCTGTTTCAGATGAATCAGAGGTTAATCCTTTAATAAACTGATCTATGAAGACCAAAACAACTATTGTCCTCTCCTCAATGATGTTCCTTCAGTATTTCATCTGGGGATCATGGTATGTAACAATGGGAACATTCATGTCGAAATATCTGGGCTCATCAGGCATCCAGATAGGTGCTGCATACAGTGCACTTGCCATAGCAACCATGATCTCTCCATTCTTTGTGGGGATGATTGCCGACAGGTTTTTTGCAGCTCAGAAAGTTATGGGCGGATTGCATATACTCGGAGGTATTTTGCTATTCCTGGCTTCGAAGATCACGACGAATACTGCATTCTACTGGGTGATACTCTTTTACTCCCTGGCTTATATGCCCACTATTGCCCTTTCCAATAGCGTGGCATTCAGGCAGATGACAGATATTGGCAAGCAATTCCCGCCGATAAGAGTATTTGGTACCGTCGGCTGGGTAATATCAGGATTCATGATTTCCCTGCTGGGAATTGAGCAGACGCCGCTTACATTTTATATGGCAGCCATTGTCTCGGTTGCATTAGGCTTTTACAGCTTCTTCCTGCCAGATACTCCTCCGCAGGAAAAGACAAGTACATCAGCTAAATCTGTTATGGGCATCGATGCCCTGGTTCTGTTTAAAGATAAACCATACCTGATATTTTTTATTGCGGCAATTTTTGTATGCATCCCTCTCTCGTTCTATTTCGGATTTGCAAATCTATATCTGAACCAGTCAGGGATGGAAAACACTGCAGGTAAAATGGTTATGGGTCAGATATCTGAAGCGTTGTTTATCCTGGCTATTCCATTCCTTTTTAACAGGATAGGAGTGAAGAAGATGCTGTTGATAGGAATGAGTGCATGGATACTGAGATATCTCTGTTTTGCCTATGGAAACATGGGAGCCAACCTATGGATGCTTTATTCAGGAATTATTTTACATGGAGTATGTTATGATTTCTTCTTCGTAACCGGCTATATGTACACTGAAAAGAAGTCGAATGAAAGTATCAAGAGTGCAGCGCAGGGGCTTTTTACTTTCGTTACTTATGGTCTTGGAATGTTTATAGGTACATGGTTTTCGGGCTTCGTAACAACATATTATTCAGTAGCCGAACAGGAATATCAGTGGCGTAATATATGGTTTGTACCGGCATATATAGCTGTTGCTGTGCTGATAATATTTATCTTCTTCTTCAGGGAGAAAAAAGAGATCGATGTGGTTAAGTAAGGCGTCCCGATAGCTATCGGGAGGCGAAAGGAAAATGCAACCTGTTGCACGTTGCTAATTTGCCAACTGCCAACAGTTTATTGTTTGATGCTAGTTTTGGACGTTTACATCCCATGAACCTGGTTCATTGATCCTGAATTCGAATGTACAATCTGTCATAACGGTTCGAAAGGCATTCCAAGTACGGTATGTTAATCTTACAGTAACAGGGTATGTAATGTTTTGTATGCCATAAGCATTTCCAGGGTTATACTCATCACCACTGCTGTATGTCATGGAGAAATCCTGAACAGAATTATTTGGCGCTCCTCCCATGGTTAGCTTTACCTTGATCTGATTCGGAGAATTTGATGTCTTGATGAAAGAGGAACGGGCAATAAACCTGCTCTTCAAAACCTCATATTTTTTGACATGATGTTTACCGACATATCTATCTGCTTTCCAGAAACCTGTAATTACCGAATCAGCTCTGTATGTCATTTTTCCTGAACCCTCACGGAGTCCCTGTTTATAGTAACCTTCATAGAATGTTCCATCAGACCATCTGTAGGCACCTCTGCCATTTGGTACTCCTTTTCTGAATTCTCCTTCGTACCTGTCAGTCCCCTGTGCTACCCCTACACCATGTGCAAGTCCTTTTCTGCATTCTCCCTTGTATGATCCTGATAACCTGGGCAGCAATACTTTACAATCACTTTCCTGTGCACTGAGGCTTACCCACAACAAGATCATTATTACCAGAAAAAGTGCCTTCTTTATCATCATGTTATTTTCTGTTGTATTGAGAACTGTATCAAAGATACCAAAAAAACCTATATTTACGTTTAAGGCAAGCTAAAGTCTAAACTATGAAATTAAGTCTGAAAGCAGCAGGTATATTGTTTTTCCTTGTTCCGGCAGCTCTTTCTGCCCAGCAATATGCCAGAATTGAATCCATGGATAAACTTGTTCTGGATAATGGTATCATAATGCGTGTTATACTTCTAGGTGGTGAGAAGGGAGGGATTGTCTCAACAAGTATGAAGTTGGAGCAGAGCAAGTCAGACTTCCTTGCCGAAGGGTCTCCTGAGTTCTCATTTGAGGCTGATGGGAAAACCATTGATGGTAGTGATAGATGGAAGGTTCTGAACATTAAGTTAATTAATGATGAACACGGTGGGAACGGGGCAGCTGTTATTCTTGATCACCCTTCTGCAGATCTGCGGTTAACTGTAAAATATATTCTCTATCCAGATCTGCCTCTGATAAAAAAGAATATCATATTTGAAAACACAGGTAAAACGGAAATAAAGATTGAAGCCCCTGATATCGAAAGTATTAAGTTTACCGGTGATGATGGGACCCATACCTGGATCATGCATGAATATGGGAGGCAGAAAGCTCTGGGACCTTATGTTGGAGAATGTTATGATCCTGTGGTCGTTGCTCACCAGTTTCGAAACAGGAGAGGAATTGTCCTCGGTAATGAGGCACCCGGAGTAATGAAACGGACCACTGCCTTTCTTAAACCGCAGCAGTTTACAATCGGACTTACCCATCCTTCTCAGACCTATGGATTCCGCAAATGGCTCAGCCCGTCAGAAAAATGGGTGAGTACATGGGTATTTACTGCTATTTACGAGGATAATAGCGATCCGTTCTATGTGTTGAACACAACTGTAAGTGATTATGTGAGGCTTCACATGGGAACCCGGCTTAGCAAGATCTCTGAAAAGCCAGTATTTGTTTATAATACATGGGAACCTTTCCTTCATAATATCAATGAGAAGCTTATTTATGAGCTGGCAGATGCTGCAGCTGAATGTGGTATTGAAGAGTTCATTATTGATGACGGATGGCAAGACAACTATGGCGACTGGGGCATAAACAAGGAAAAATTTCCTAATGGGCTTAAGCCTGTATTTGACTACATAAAGAGCAAGGGGATGAAACCCGGATTATGGATAAGCCTTGGTGCGGCTGAATCAAAAAGCAAGGTCTTCAGGGAACATCCTGAATGGCTTGTCAGAAAAGCAGACGGAAGCCCTATAAGCCTTCATGCAGACTTTGATAAGATGTATGGATGGGAGAGCTATTCGATGTGTATGACAACCGGCTGGTATGACCATATAAAGGATGTTATTTTAACCCTCGTTAAAGAACATGGGCTAGAGTATATCAAGGGAGATTTTGCAGTGGCAACCGGAGCCTATACAACAGATAAAACCAGATCAGGATGTCACGCCAAGGACCATACTATGCACAAAGACCGCAATGAATCTTTGCTGGAAATGTACCAGCGGACATGGGCACTGTTTGATGATCTTCATAAGGAGGCACCATCTCTATTCATCGACTGTACCTTTGAAACAATGGGTGCTTTGCAGCTTATAGATCTGGATATGTGCAAACATGCTGAAGGTAACTGGCTTTCAAATTTTTCTGAGAGGGTTCCTCTTGGATCGCTGAGAGTAAGAAATATGTCGTGGTGGCGTTCTCCTGTAATTCCAGCAACTGCAATGGTAATTGGGAATCAGCATTTTGAAGATCCTGAATTTGAGATATCCCTGATGTCGCTTAATGGTTCTCTTCCAATAGTGCTCGGCGATCCCCGAGAACTGACAAAAGAGGAGAGAGCCAGGATGAATACATGGGCTGACTGGATGAGGAAAACACAGGAGACGCACGATTATATGTCCTTCAGGCAGGATCTAAGTGGTTACGGCGAGCCGTCTGAAGGCTTATGGGATGGGTACCAGAGGATCAATACCGATACAAAAACAGGTGGAATTGTGGGTATCTTCAGGCAGGGATCTGTTGAAAATACAAGAACTGTTACAGTTAACTTCCTTAATCCTTTATACAATTATGAAGTAAGAAAAGCACCTTCCGGTGACCTTATTATGTATTCAACAGGCAAGGAACTAAAAGAGATCGGTTTCAGGGTGACTCTTGACAAAAAATATGATGGTGCAGTTTTCGAGATATTACAAAAATAAGAGAACTACGTTGCAGGTATTTTATGCATCAATAGAACAATGTAAAAAATTAATCTTTGGACTATTTTGTGACCGTGGATCAGCTAAATATTGAGATAAAATGTACCCGGTCAAAGCACTGTTTCAGCCTTTCAGGGATAACCATTATTTAACATTATGATAATTAAGGATATGAGATCAGTAAAGCGAATATGGGAAATATTTTTGATATGCATCATACTTAACATTCCATTACTTTCAGGGGCTGCTCCTTTTGTATTTAATATACTTGATTATGGGGCAAAAGGCAATGGGACTGCTATAAATACAAAACCAATTCAGGCTGCGATCGATGCATGTTCAAAATCAGGAGGAGGAACCGTCTGGTTTCCTGCCGGTAAGTATGTTTCCGGTACTATTTATCTGAAGAGTAATGTTAGATTGTTCCTTGATGCCGGAGCTGTTCTGGAGGGTAGTAAAAATCTGAAGGATTATCCAGTGACAATTTCAAAAGTAAGGTCATACACAGATAATTATACAGACAAAAGCCTTATTTATGCTGAAGGGCTTGAAAACATTTCTATTACGGGCAAAGGCCTGATTGACGGAAATGGTGCTTCATTCAAAGTTGAAAATATGGATAATGATGAAGGATTGAGAAAGAAAGATGAATCCTTTTTCTATAAAAGCCGGCCTTATTTAATCCGTATGATAAACTGCAGGAACATTCTTCTCCGCGATGTGAAAATAATAAATTCGCCAATGTGGGTTCAGCATTACCTACAGTGTGAAGATGTTAATATTGATGGCATTACAGTGGACAGCAGGGTAAACCACAATAATGACGGGATAGATATTGATGGCTGCAGCAGGGTAATGATCTCAAACTGTAATATTGGCAGTGGAGATGATGCTATTGTTCTGAAAAGCACTCTCGACCGGCCTTGTAAGAATGTAACTATTACAAATTGTATTTTAAGTTCAGATTGCAACGCCTTTAAACTTGGAACTGAAACCAATGGAGGGTTCCAGGATATTGTGTTCAGCAATTCCACAATTTATGATACTCACCTTGCTGGAATAACTCTCCAGCTTGTTGATGGGGGAAAACTGGAACGTGTTTCAATCTCAAATATTACCATGGATCATGTGGGAGCGGCTATTTTTATCCGGTTGGGGAACAGGGCTCGTCCATATATGGAAGGCACGCAAAAACCAGGTATGGGCAGTCTCTCTGATGTATTCATTGATAATATTCAGGCAACTAATGTGAGCATGACAGGAAGTTCAATAACAGGATTGCCGGGTTACATGGTTGAAAATGTAAATCTCAGCAACATTTTTATAGAATATGAAGGGGGAGGTACCGGCGAGCATGCTAAACGTGAAATTTCTGAACTACCCATGACCTATCCGGAATTTGGCATGTTTGGAACTCTTCCGGCATATGGATTTTATTGCAGGCACTGCAGGAATATCAGATTTGACAATATTGAACTCGGATATAAGAATACTGAAAGACGACCTGCTATAATTTGTGATGATGTTGAAGAAGTCATATTTAAAGGTTTGAGGGCTCTAACAGATCAGTCAGCTGCGGTTCTGTCATTTGATGGAGTCAGAAATGCCTTTATTCAATCGTGCATTGCCCTTAAAGGTACAGGGACATTCCTTCAATTATCAGGCACTTCAAGTGAGCACATTACCCTGACAGGCAATGATCTCAGAGACTCAGAGAAACCTGTAAGCAACGAAAACAGATCTTCGGTGTGGTCTGAAGCAAACAGGATAGCTGCGTATCCGGGGAACTATGAAGATCAATATATCAGCTGCGATCTGCAATATACTGACGACAGGGAAATAAAAATTCACAGCCCTGCTGCAGTTAAAAGTAAACGGAAAGAGATCATACGAGCTATCTGGGGTACCGATAATATGCCTGACAGAACTGATGTTATTATTTCCCCTGATGTTGTCAGTCCATTGAATCAGATCTCATCACTTTCCCGGGTTGACAGGATAGAGATACCGGTTAAAGCTTCATTATCAGAGGGAGAAATACCTGTAAAAGATCTTGCATATTTATTTGTCCCGGTCAAAAGGAATAAGAGACTGGTAATATTCAACCCCGGACATTTGTGTTCCTTTAAAGAATCTCCGGGAACAGATCATAGCTATGGAGTGGAAGCAACTATTACCGGACTGCTCGACAATGGCTTTGATGTTCTTGCAGTTTATATGCCTCATGTTTCAGATACAAGCTGCAACCTTGACCATTGCAGCATTATTAACACTGACCTCGGCCCCGGGGATCATCCATCAACCTGGGGATTGCGGTTTTTTCTCGAACCTGAAATTGTAAGTCTTAATTACCTTGTTGAAAAAGTTAATTATCAGGATATAAACATGGTAGGCCTTTCCGGAGGCGGCTGGACAACCAATCTCCTTGCTGCAATAGATGAGAGGATAAAATACAGCTTTTCAGTGGCAGGATCAATGCCTGTTTATTACAGATCAGGAGGATCAATGGGTGATATTGAACAATTCTTACCTGATATGTACAGGGAGATTGCCGGCTATCCCGATCTATATGTTCTTGGAGCTTACGGTAAAGGTCGCAAGCAGATACAGATACTGAACCGGAATGATGACTGCTGCTTCGGACAAAAGCAACATGATCCAGAACGAGACTACGACAAAGATCTCAGAACATTTGAAGGAAGCGTGAAAGCCAGGCTGAAAGATATGGAAGCGGATGGTCATTATTACCTGGTTATAGATGAAACAGCACCTCATCATCAGATCTCATCTTTTGTCCTAACCAATGTCATCCTGAAAGAGCTGAAAGAGAAATAAGCAGGAGGTTATTTATATTAATCATGTAATCATTATATAGTGGGTAGGAGGTCAGCAAAATCAGAGATTGAAAGGATCCTGGCAAATGAGGAACCTTCGCGTTTTGTTTATGCGCCAAACTACTGGCAATGGTTCAAGCATCAGAAGGATCACAATTTGCTGCCTGATGAAATAGGGCATTGCAATTCATTATTTGATCTTTATGATTTTTTGGGAGTGGATGTCTTCAGCAGAAATGTATATTCAGATCCTGAAAGTTACTGGTTTGGAGGACTTTGCGATGAAATAATCGATGGTTTTGACCTGTCAGAAGAGATCACCTTTTCCGGAAAGGATAAAGTAATATCACGTAAATACCGATGTTCAACCGGCACATTGGATGAGAAGCTGATCTACCTGTTCAATGAATCGACCCTCGTGCAGAATAAGTTTTTGTTTGTTGATATCATTAAGGATTTTGATCTTTTTAAACGCTTTATAACCGCAAGGAGATGGGAGTTCTGTAAAGAGAAATTCGACAATATTTGTAACTCAGTTGGTGAAAAAGGCTTTGTAATTGCCGGCGAGTTTTTCAGTCCTCTGAAGATGATGCATCTCACCATGGGACCTGTTAACACTGTTTTTTCCCTGATGGAGAATCCGGAAAAAGCACAGCAACTTTTAGAATTTCATGAAGAGTCGCAGTTAAGATGCATTGAACAGGCTGTTAAGAGCGGAGTAAGGGTAATAATGTCGATGGATAATCTTGATACAATGTTCCATCCACCTGATTATGTCCGGGAATATTCATCTTCATATTATATTAAAGCAAGTGAGATCTGTCACTCCAACGGAGCAAGGTTTTTTATTCATGCATGCGGGCAGCAATCGGACAACCTTGAACTTATTTCCTCATATGGCGTGGATGGTCTTGAAGGAGTTGCCTCTCCACCTCTAGGTGATGTCATGCTTGATGAGGCGATGAAAATGACCAGCGGAAATTTTATTATTACAGGGGGAATCAGCGCCATTGAGACAAGAGATCTTAAAACAAGGGAGGCGATTTTTGATTATGTAGAGAAGCTGTTCAGGAAGATGCTTCCCTATAAGAACAGATTTATTTTTTCATCCAGCTGCAATACTGCAATTGATACCAGATGGGAGACCATAATAGCCTTCAGGGATGCATGGTTTAAATATAGTGAAATGGCGTAATTTTTTTTGAGGTTATAAAATCGATTCATGAATAAAATAAAGGGAAATATACGCTTTGCAATTCTTGGATTATTGTTTTTTGCAACAACTATTAACTATATTGACAGGCAGGTAATTGGCATTCTGAAACCATATATTGAGATTGATCTGGGATGGAGCGAGTTCGATTACGGGTTAATTGTTTCAGTATTCCAGCTGGCATATGCTGCAGGTATGCTCCTCACCGGAGTTTTGCTTGATAAATTTGGAACACGGTTGGGCTACACTGTAGCAATAGCAGTCTGGAGCATTGCCGGGATGCTTCATGCTGCTGCACGTTCAGCAATGAGTTTTGCTGCAGCAAGGCTTTTTCTTGGTCTGGGTGAATCTGCAAATTTTCCAGCGGCCATAAAAACTGTGGCCGAATGGTTCCCGCAAAAAGAAAGGGCACATGCAACCGGACTGTTCAATTCCGGGTCATCCATAGGGGCAATTGCCGCTCCGGTTATAGTTACTGGTATTGCAGTAACTATGGGATGGCAATGGGCGTTTATAATTACAGGAGGACTGGGATTTTTGTGGATCATCTGCTGGCTTCTTTTCTACTTCCCTGTTGCAAAACATCCGCGACTTTCAAGGGAAGAAAAGGATCATATACTCCAGGATTCAAACGGGATTGAAAATTCAGATGATGTGAAATGGACCGATCTTTTCAGATACAGGCAAACCTATGCATTATGCGCAACACGGTTTATTTCAGACTGGGTATGGTGGTTTTTTCTTTTCTGGACTCCTGATTTCCTTCACAAAATGCATGGGGTCAATATCAAAGAGGCCGTAATACCATTGATCGTTATTTATGGAGTTGCAAGTTTTGGAGGTATAGGCGGAGGATGGATATCCTCTTATCTGATCAATAAAGGACGATCAGTTGATTATGCCAGGAAAATGGCAGTCCTGATAAGCGCGCTGGTTGTCTTGCCTATTGTGATTGTTCCTCAGATAAAAAGCCTCTGGCTTACTGTAATTCTGATTGCTGTAGGTTGTGCCGGACATTGTGGCTGGGCATCAAATATGTTTACAATGATCTCGGATATATATCCAAAGAAAGCAGTTGGCTCAATGACCGGCCTTGCAGGTTTTGCAGCAGCAATAGGGGGAGCCCTGGCAGCATCATTTGTCGGGTTGATCCTTGATACTACAGGAAGTTACTTTCTGATATTTTTGATAGCATCATCGGTTTACATTCTGAACTGGATAATAATTAAATTGTTTATACCTGAAATAAGGCCAATAATTTAACTTTACCAAAATTATCTTTAATCATGATAGTAACATGTGTGCATATTAAGGTGAAGAAAGATCTGATAGATCGTTTCATAAATGCGACAATTGATAATCACCGCGAATCGGTGAAGGAGCCTGGTAATCTCAGGTTTGATGTAGTTCAGATGGCAGACGATCCATGCCAGTTCATGCTATATGAGGCCTATGAAACTGAACAGGCGGCAGCTGATCATAAGCTTACTCCACATTATACCTATTGGCGTGATGCTGTTGTCGATTATATGGACGAACCACGTAAAGGAGTAAAATACAAGATAATAGAACCGGAAGATCCTTCACAATGGTAAAACCATTTCAGTTTGCAAGAATACCGGCCATTCATTTTAAAAACGGTATTATTGTACGGCTGCCTGAATTTGTAAGAATTTTTGGCAGCAGATTAATAATCGTGACTGGAAAAAGTTCATTTCTTAAATCATACCAGGCAGAAAAGCTTTTCGCTGATCTTGAAAAGGATGGTGATGTATGGCACCATATTTTCATTAGCAGTGAGCCAACACCTGAAATGATAGATAATGCTGTAAGGCAGATAGGTGATGTCACGATCGATCTGGTGATAGGTATAGGCGGAGGAAGTGCCCTCGATGCAGGTAAGGCTGTATCAGCAATGCTTTATAAGAAAGATTCAGTAAAGGAATATCTTGAGATGACCGGCACAAAGACTCATCCCGGTACAAAAATCCCGTATATAGCAGTTTCCACAACCTCCGGTACCGGAAGCGAAGCAACAAAGAACGCTGTAATTTCACATACAGGACCAGATGGTTTTAAGAGATCGCTGAGGCATGATAATTTTGTACCTGAAATTGCTCTGATCGATCCTGAGCTTACTCTTAACTGCCCTGCTGATTTAACTGCTGCAAGTGGCATGGACTGCTTCACACAGCTTACAGAGGCCTATCTTTCTGACAAATCACATCCTTATACTGATGCTCTTGCTTTTGAAGGTCTGAAGGCAGTTAAGAGTTCGCTTCTGAGAAGCTGTAAGGATGGTAGTGATATTGAAGCCAGGGCAGGAATGTCCTTTGCTGCCCTTACATCAGGGATCTGTCTTGCTAATGCAGGACTCGGTGTAGTGCATGGTTTTGCATCTTCAATGGGTGCCAGGTATGATATCCCTCACGGCATTATCTGCGGGACACTGATGGCTTCAGCTAATGAGATAAACATAAGGATTTTACGCAAAAAGAAAAACGAAGAAGCACTTTTGAAATATGCTTCACTTGGGAGGTTATTCCTTGACAGGAAGGAGGGGAGCGATGATTATTTTATTGACGGGTTTATAGAATATCTCTACAGTCTCAGCGAAGAAATAAAACTGCCTGGTTTGAAAACTGCAGGTGCAGAAGAAAGTGATTTTACTGAAATAGTCAGGAATACCGACTGTAAGAATAATCCTGTTAAAATCTCACCTGATGATCTTTTAGCAATCCTTCAGAAAAGGTACTTTTAAATTTAAGGTAGAGTTTCGCTGAACTGTCATTTAGATCAAAGGAATTCTTATTGAAAAATATTGGAGATCCCTCATCCCGCTAACGCGTGATTCGGGACGAGAAATCTTAAATGTGTCTTTAGTATTTTAATAAATTTTATCAAAGTGATTATTTTATATCTTTATATAGAAGAATGATATTTACTCTGACTAAACTGATTATCTATGAAACTAAAAAACCTATCAATCATTACATTAGCATTTTTACTGTTAATAATTTCACAGTATTCTCAGGCTCAGCTCCCCAAAGAGACTGAAGCCCAGAAGATACAGCGAATGAAATGGTGGACTGATGCCCGTTTCGGAATGTTTATCCACTGGGGATTATATGCCCTCCCTGCCCGTCATGAATGGGTAAAGAATTATGAACGTCTTAACAACGAACAGTATCAGAAATATTTTGAGATGTTCAACCCCGACCTCTACGATCCCAGGGAATGGGCAAAGCAGGCAAAGGCTGCAGGGATGAAATATGTAGTTCTAACTGCCAAGCACCATGAGGGATTTTGTCTTTTTGATTCCAAATTCACTGATTATAAGGCAACCAATACACCTGTTGGCAAAGATCTTATTAAAGAGTATGTTGAGGCTTTCAGGGCTGAAGGGCTTAAAGTAGGCTTCTATTATTCACTGATCGACTGGCATCATCCCGATTATACCATCGACAGGATGCATCCTCTGCGGGTGAACACCGATGAGGAATATGCTGCCCTCAATAAAGGAAAGGATATGAGCAAATACAGGGAATACATTAAGAACCAGGTAAAGGAGCTCCTTACCAACTACGGGGAGATCAGCATTATATGGTTCGATTTTTCATTTCCGGGTAAGAATGGCAAAGGGCGTGCTGACTGGGATTCAGAAGGGCTTCTTAAGCTTGCCCGTTCACTGCAGCCAGGTATTATTGTTGATGACAGGCTCGACCTTAAAGATGTGGATGGTGGATGGGATTTTGTTTCGCCTGAACAGGTAAAGGTCACAAAATGGCCCGAATACAATGGTAAAAGAATTCCCTGGGAGACTTGCCAGACATTTTCCGGATCATGGGGCTATTACCGTGATGAGCATACATGGAAAAGCAATGCCCAGTTGCTCGAGCTGCTAATTGAATCTGTCAGTAAGGGAGGAAACCTTCTTCTTAATGTTGGACCGACAGCCAGGGGCACATTTGACCCCAGGGCCCAGGACAGGCTCAAGTCGATGGGAGAGTGGATGAAGTATAACAACAGGTCAATATATGGATGTACTGAGGCGCCTTCAGAGTTTTCTGCACCTCCGAATACTTTGCTTACTTATAATCCGGTTACAAAAAAATTATATATCCATTTACTTGCCTATCCAATGGGAAGAGTGAACCTGAAAGGAATGAATGATAAGGTGAAGTATGTACAGTTTCTTCATGATGCTTCCGAAGTTAAATTCTCTGCTGGAACCGGAGAGGATACAGGAAGCCTCTCTCTTCAGCTGCCTGTACAGAAGCCGCCTGTGGAGATCCCGGTACTGGAGGTATATTTGAAATAGGGTCAGGTGAAAACTCCACCTGGAGTCCATTTTTGAGCCCACCATTTAGCCCTCCTTTTGGAAGGCACGGGGGGTTAAATACTAACGGTATCATAAACTACCACTTCCTCCCAGAGCTCCTGGCAATCCTCAATGAATTTCAGGTGTTTGGGATGGGTCTGATATATCTCCTGATCCTCTTTGTTTTTATAGGTTGTAAGGATTGAATAGGTGTATGATGTGTCAATTACATCCCTGCTGGTGGAAGCTGGAACGCCGATATGGGAGTCAACTATTGTTTCAACCGTGATGAGTTCCCTGGCTGCTTTCTCAAATCTGGATATTGCTTCTATATCATAAGGATCTTTAAGCCAGAAGAAAACATGGTGGATAAATTGTTTGCCAAGCTTTTTCTCCATAACTCTATATTTCGATTATCAGAATTGTATCAGTTTCATCTTTAATTTCTTTTGGTATAGAAACTGTTATGCCGAAAGAATCCTGTTTGAATTTGAGTTTTACCGGCGATGAAAATGATGTTATACTCTTTACTTTTTTACCGAATTCAGGGATTAGTATGTTATCCTCCTCTGCATTCAGAACATGCACATATATCTTGTTTCCTTTATAAGTTGTTACACCCCAGCTTTTTGGCGGTACCGGACCCCCGCGTGTTCCATAGATCGTCTCTCCGTTCTTCTCCATCCATTTACCCATTTCATTCAGGGTGGCAACAAATTCGGGCTGAATTCGTCCATTGGGCATAGGACCAACATTAAGAAGGAAATTGGAGTTGTATCCTGCAGCTTTTACCAGGTACTGTATCAGATCCTTTGTCGATTTATATCTATTATCCTGAAGGTTGAAGCCCCATGAGTTATTCATTGTTTCGCATGTCTCCAGGGGAAGCTGTCCTACCACTGATTCCCCTGAGAATCCTGTAGTGTTATGTCCTGGCAGATCTTTTTCAAAAGCTTGAAAATCTTCTCCGGGAATGATAGCCTGGTGATGGTTATTGGAGATAAGAGTTGCAGGCTGCAGACTATGGATTAGTTTGTACGTTTTTTCGAGACGCCAGTCAGCGTCTTTCTTATCCCAGAATCCGTCAAACCAGATACCGCCTATTTCACCGTAGTTGGTAAGCAGCTCTGAAAGCTGCCCATCCATATAATCGAGGTATTTATACCAGTCACCTCCGGCAGGTCGTCCTGAGGTTTGTCCTGTTCTGCCAAGAGGGAAGTAATTATCCTGGTACCAGTCAAGGTGAGAATGGTAGAAGAAGAGTTTAACCCCCTGCTTATGACACTCATCTGCAAGCATTTTCAGTACATCCTTTTTGTATGGGGTACGGTCAACAATATCCCAGTCGGTGAGCTTCGAATCGAACATGGCAAAGCCATCGTGGTGCTTACTGGTGATGGTAATATATTTCATTCCGGCAGCCTTCACAAGTGCAACCCATTCAGCGGGATTAAAGCTGACAGGATTAAAGAAACCGGGTACCTTTTCGTATGTCTTCTTGTCAATTCCCTGGTTGAACATTACCCATTCACCATCACCGAGAACACTGTAAACACCCCAGTGAATGAACATCCCGAATTTTGCATCCTGAAACCACTCCCTCGATTTGAGATTTTCAGGAGTCGGTGTATAACTGGTCTGAGAATAGGCATTCAGAACCAGGATAAGTATTAGTGGCATTAATATTCTTCTTCTCATAATAATATAATTTGATTTTTAATGCATGATTTAGCCTCATGTATCTGATTATCATAAAAATGTGCATGTGTATGCAAATACATAGCTATCAGGAAGCTTTCCTATTTATCATTTCGTTGAAGATATTTAATTGTTCCTTCATAGCTGCAACGGTATCGGCAGGTTCAGTACGTGCCTCAAGCAATATCCATCCCTTATAATCAATAGCTTTGAACAGATCAAAAAGCTGCTGATAAGGATAATTTCCATCGTTTAGCTCCCTTATGTGCACTGTATCTCCAAACCATTTTTTTAATGAGTTGAAATTTGCTTCCAGTCCGGGAGGAAGAAGATCCTGGTCATTACAATTCCAGCATATTTTTACATCAGGTTCAGTCACCTGGTCGAAAATTGCTTTCATTACCGGTATCTCCTGTGTTTTGTTACCGTGCACCTCAACTCTTACAAGCAGGCCGTAATCCTTTGCAAACCTTCCAACCTCATTGAGTGAAGCGGCAATCTGTTCAATTGTTTTTTCAACAGGCACTTCGGCCGGCAGATCATTAGGTTTTACTTTGATGCCTGTTGCCCCTATGTCAGCACATAGTTTAATATACTCTTTTGTCTGTTCAATATTTTCACGAAGCTTAGCAGGATCAGTACTATGATATTCAAAGTTGGAGCCGTAGCCAATGCAGGTTACTGTGCTGTCGGCAAACCGTTTTTTAACATCAGCCCGCTGTGACGAAGTGAGATTTGTCTCAACACCATGAGCATGCTGGGTACGGAGTTCAACACCGGAATATCCGGCAAGTTCACAGTTAGTTATTATTGTCGGAAGGTCCCAGTGCTGTGCCCACAGGTAGGTGACCAGGCCGAATTGCATCCCCTGTGCCTTGATGTCAGTGCATGAGGTAAGATGTTTCATCGCTGCCAGTCCAATACCTGCTGCGATGCTGCTCTGGAGAAAATGCCGGCGTGAGATTTGGTTTTTCATATCTGTTTATGGTTTGATTCCCCTAAAATAGTCATAAATGTTACATTAGGTTAAGAATTCTGAATTTATCAAAGCAGATTTTCGCACCAGATCAATAAAAATTATCATACATACTGATATTCATCGCATTCATTGCTCCGGTATCAGGATATTTAATAATTTTATAAAAAAAACGATATGAAAAAATCAAATCTTAATTCACGTCGCGAATTCCTGCAGAAAATGCTTGCAGCATCAGCAGTTGCAGGATTATATCCCTATCTAAACTCTGTTAACGCTGCAGACATAGTATTTAAGAAGGGAAAAATGCCGTTGAGACCTCTAGGAAAAACAGGCCATATGGTTGGAATTTACAGTTTGGGCGGACAGGCTACTGTTGAAACCCCGGGCAAGGAGAACCTGGCAGTGCAGATAGTAAACAAAGCAATTGATCTGGGCATCAACTATATCGATACTGCTGCCGCATATGGCAGAAGTACAGCAACTATCACAAAAGAAGATGCCATGGGTACGAGTGAAAGAAATATCGGACAGGTGATGAAGACCCGGAGAAATGAGGTATTTCTTGCATCCAAAACACATGATCGCACCTACGACGGTTCAATGAGGCTGATTGAAAAGACTCTTAAGAATTTGCAAACCGACCATCTGGACCTCTGGCAGATCCACAATGTGAAAAAAGCGGAAATAACTGAGATCGATAAGTGGTTTGCTGCCGGTGGTGTTGTTAAGGCCATGGAAAAGATGAGGGATGAGAAGGTTATAAGGTTTATAGGATTCACAGGTCATGAAGGTCCTGATGTATTAAAAGCCATGGCTGAAAGATATCCTTTCGATAACGTTCTATGCGCACTTAATGCTGCCGATAAACATTATGATCCTTTTATAGAGAAATTCCTTCCAACTGCAGTATCAAAAGGAATGGGCATTGTAGGTATGAAGATCCCTGCACGCGACAGGATCTTTGCTCATGGAGGAATAATTACCATGAAAGAGGCAATGGAGTATGTAATGTCTCTTCCAATAAGTACAATAATTGTAGGCCTTGATGATATTACAGAACTTGAAGAGAATATTAAAATAGCTGAAAATTTCAAACCGCTCTCTGCTGAACAGATGCTCGCAATTGAAGAGAAAACAAAACCTTATTATAAGGAAATAATGTTCTTCAAGCTGCTTTCAGAGTGGCCTCCGGAATGGTAATATTCTATTGTTAAGGTTATCTCACAAATTCAGGATTATGAGAATAATTAAACTGATTAGTTTCCCTTTTGTTGTACTTTTATCAGTTATAATCCTGGTTGCAGCAGGATGCAGAGGAGGTGATCATAAAACTAAAGCTGAACCGGTCATCCCGGAGAAAAAATTCGATAGTACATATCTGTTTAATGGCATCTCACTTGATGGATGGGAGATCACAAACTTTGGACCACAGGGTCCTGTTTCAGTTTCAGGAGGCGAAATAATACTGGGTATGGGAGATGGATGCACCGGTATAAATTATACCAGGGAAGTTCCTTCAAAAGATTATGAAATTTCACTTGAGGTCCGAAGAAGAGAAGGAAACGATTTCTTTTGCGGACTCACATTTCCTGTAGGGAATAATTTCTGCACGTTTATTGCAGGAGGATGGGGAGGGCCCATAACAGGTTTGAGTTGTATAGATGGAAAGGATGCATCTGAGAATGAAACAACAACTATGCGGAACTTTGAGAAGAACCGATGGTACGCCATCAGACTTTCAGTAGTTGAAAACAAAATAGAAGTATGGATAGATGAAGAAAAAGTTGTGGACTTTTTAACTGACGGAAAGAAACTTTCCATACGTCCGGAAGTTAACCTGTCAAAACCACTCGGAATAGCTTCGTGGAACACTACGGCAGGGATAAGGAATATAAGATTGAAAGATAAAAGTTAAAAGACAAAAGTTAAAAGACAAAAGTTAAAAGTATTAAAAAAGTCAGAAGGTAAAAGGCGGATGGGTGCAAGGCAGCTTTTAACTTGATTTTTGCCAACAAGCAACAAGAACCAATAGTAATTCAATACACAAAAGATGAAAAAGACATTAAGTACGATTTGTGCAGCTCTTTTTATGCTCAGCTGTTTATCGGCTCAGTATTATAGTATAATTACTGTGCCGGCAGGAACTAAAGTAATTGATAAATTTCCTTATAGTGAAAGATATCTTTATCCCCAATTTACAGAAGGACAGGTTTTTATGAAAACAGGAATGGCCAGCGACAGCAAGTTGAACTATAACCTGCTCCTGGGAGAGATTGAGTTTTTCCAGGATAATGACACAATGGTAATTTCCAGGAAGAATGACATAACTCTGATAGCAGTAGCTCAGGATACATTTATTTACAAAAATGGCTATCTAAAGCTTATCCACAGTGGCACAGTGAAGGTTTGCCTTAAGGACAAGATAAAACTTAAGGATATTGTAAAAAAGGGGGCTATGGGTACTCCAAACAGAACTTCTTCAGTTGATTCATATAAGTCATTACCTCTTGGCGGTAAGATTTATGATATTATTTCTGCTGATGATTTGGAATTCCAGAGGACTCTGGAGTTCTTCATTCTGACTTCATCAGGTGATCTTATTGAATTTAAAAAGAAGAATATAATGGGATTGTATCCTCAGAAAGAAGATGAAATAAAAGAATTTCTTAAATCAAAAAAAGTCAAATTCGATTCGCAGGATGATATTATAAGGTTTGCCGATTTTCTTTCAAAACTTTAATAAAACTCTGCAGATGATGCAAGGGTTATACAGGCCTTATGCAATGTTAGAATTTCAATAAAAAATGATTGATCGATGAAAAATTATCTGATGGTAATTATGGCCGGAGCCATACTGGTTTCATGTAAAACTAATGAGCTGTATCTTAATGTTGTAGAGCCTGCACCAGTAATGGTACCTTCAGATGTGGTCAGCGTGGGGATCATTAACAGGTACCTGCCTACAGATGAAACAAAAGTAATTGATGCTATTGACAAAACACTGTCACTTGAAGGTAAGAACCTTGATAAAGACGGGGCAGCTGAGAGTATCAACGGTCTCAGGGAGGAGCTGTCGGCAAACAGTCGTTTCAATGAAATTAAAATTATTGATAACACTAAATTTAAAACTTCAAAGCTGGCTGTTTTACCACCTCCTCTTAATTGGGATATAGTAGATATGCTTTGCAAAGAATCATCAGTTGATGCAATCTTTGCACTTGAAAAGTACGATACTGATACCAAATTGAACTATGCATCGCGCAAAGTTGCGATGAAAACACCCCTGGGTAATATTCCGGGCTTTGAGCATCAGGCTGACATGCAGACAATAGTTAAGACGGGCTGGAGGATTTATTATCCGGCTTCAAAATCAATCCTTGATGAATATATTTATGAAGAATCGATTGTATTTTCAGGTAAAGGTATCAACCCGCTGGTAGCTGCTGCCGGCCTGATAGGAAGAAAAGATGCCGTTAATAAGGTAAGTAATAAGGCAGGACGGGGATATGCCATACGTATATTACCATACCAGATAAGAGTTTCCCGTAACTATTATGTAAAAGGTACAGATAATTTCAAGATTGCAAAAAGAAGGGCACAGCTTGGAAGGTGGGATGAGGCAGGAGAATTGTGGGAGAAGGAGACGAATAATCCGAGTGGGAAAATAGCAGGAAGAGCATGTTACAACATGGCCATTATCAATGAGATAAACGGCGATCTGGATAATGCTCTCGGATGGGCCCAGAAAGCCTATGAGGATTACAACAATAAGCTTGCCCTTAATTATACAAGGATACTGGAAAACAGGAGATACAAAAATGCTGCACTGAACAGGCAGTAACAGGTTCCTGAGTACTCCACATCACATATATTAACTAGTGGTGGACGAGAAGGACAGGTTACAAATTCAGATGCTTAACGCGCCCCTGAATCCCCTGACACCATAGTAAGAGGGTGCACCGTTGTGATACACAAAGACATGGTTGTAACGACGATCGGCAAAAATGGCACCGCCGAGTTTTCTGATCTCAACAGGTGTCTTCAGCCAGCTCGATGTTTTCGTATCGAAGGAATCAAGTTTCTGCAACTCCCGGTATTGTTCTTCAGTTAAAAGTTCAATGCCCATTGCAGCAGCCATATCCATAGCAGTATCTTTTGGTTTAAATTCTTTTCTTGAGTCAAGCGCCTCACGGTCGTAACAAACACTTCTGCGGCCTTTTGGGCTTTCCGCTGAACAATCATAAAAAAGGTATTCGCCGGTCTTTTTATCATAACCAACAACATCCGGTTCACCTCCGGTTCTTTCCATTTCACTCAGGGACCACAGTTTTTCTTTATCGGCTTCCAGCTTTGAAATTAGTTTGGCCCATTCAAGGCCTTTATGGCGGTTCATGTTTTTCTCAAAACGGGATTTCAGCGATTTGATTAGTTCCTCACTTTGCTTCGGGGATAACTCCTTTTTTGTATCAGGGTTTGACATAGTTTTATGTTTAGAAAACAATCAGTCATTTTAATTAACAATATTTTTATATCAGGGCACTTACAAATTTAGCCTTCATAGTACCTGCGGGATCTTAAATTATCATATATAACAATTAAGATAGTACTCTGTTCAAACCTTAAAATGATACCGTTACAGGCTGGTTGCGCTTTTTAATTTTAATTAGCGAAGGCTGGACAATTTTCCTTTATTGTTCATGTTACGCTTTTGTGGTTTGTTTTTCCTTTTCTGCAATAATCAGCATTTCAAAATCTTCAGTAGTGAGCTTGTCATTTCTGGAGAATGCCCCTAGTTTTGCTGCGAATATTTCTATTTTCTTAAATCCTAATGACTTCAGAAGCCAGGTTATCTCGCTTGGGACATAATATCTTTCGTTACAATCAAGAGATTTATTGTTACCGTAATCATCTATGAATTCGGTTACATTGAAGTCCCTGAACGTCATTAAGTCGAATGTATTACTTCTGTACGTCGCATTACCTGCTTGTGAGGTATCTGTAAGGAATTTTTCGACTGAGTGGTATAAAGGAAACAGACCATTCAATGTTGTAAATATAAATTTGCATTTGTTCTTAAGTGATCTGGTAACATTTTTAAGTATCTCAAAATTCATTTCATCTGTTTCCATTAATGGAAATCCTCCTTCACAGAGCATTATTGCTGCATCAAAGTCCCTGTCAAAGGGTAGATTTCTTGCATCAAAATTCAGGAATTTGATTTCCAGGTTGTTTGCTTTTGCATTGGCTCTGGCTTTTTGAAGCATTGAATCAGACAGATCTATTCCAGTGATATTATACCCTCTTTTGGTAAGTTCTATGGAGTGTCTCCCGGTTCCACATCCAATATCCAGGATTTTGAGAGATCTGTTAAAATCAAATTCTTTTTCGATAAAGTCACATTCCCCTATGGTTCCTTGTGTAAAGCCTTCAGAATCATATTTCTGTCCATAGTCTTGAAAGAGACTCTCATACCATTGTTTTTTTTTCATTGTATTTTAATCTTAAGTTGATTCTTTAGTTTAGTGGACCCATGAAGACTAAGGGCCCGGCAATAGTGCCGAGCGTTAAGTCTCGAATTGTGATGTCGGGATAGTGAGGAGCCAGAATGCAGGGGAGGCATGTTACCCGACGATGGATGGACTACGTAGTTTAATACGTATTTAACTATGTAGTTTATTTGGCCGTACAAGGAGGGTATTGCACGCGTTTTGAAAAGTCCCGATTGATGGACAGGATTTGTCATATCACGATAAAGTTGTATAAGTGACTCCCGATAGCTATCGGGAGCAAAAGCCATGACAGCCTGTCCCGCTTTGCGGGAAGCTTATTAATTAAACCGTCCGTGTTGTGGTTCATGTTTTATTTTTTAATAATCTCTAATATCATCTTCAACAATAGCATAGAGGTATCCATCTTTCCATTCTCCTCTTATTGGAACTATCTTTCTTCTTATGCCTTCTCTTATCATTCCAGATTTTTCAAGCACTCTAATCGATTTACTATTTTCTATTATAGTTCCTGCTTCAATCTTATGTAATTTAAAATAATCAAATCCAGTCGTTATCAACTTTTTTAAAACCTCAGTTGCATAACCTTTTCCCCAATGATCAGGAAATAATTTAAAAGAAATCTCACCTAGCCTCAACCTATCTAGTGAGAACTTTATATTTGCCAAACCAATAAATTCCATCTTATCCTTACTTTCTATTTTCCAATTATAAAATGGTCTAGGTATTATTGTTTGTCCCTCAATATATGGACGAATAGACTCTTTGGTCTCTTCAATATCTTTAGGTATGCCAGTTATATTAAACTCACTGACTTCAGGAAGTGAATTGAGTCGATGAATATCTTCTAAATCATCCCAAGAAATCTCTCTTAAAATTAATCTGTTTGTTTCTATGTTCATAGCTTTGATACTAATATTACATAACCGCTAACTCGTTTCTCAAGCAAGGTATTAATTATTTTCTTTGTCATTTTTTGTACTCGGATATCTGCGATAAGCCGGTAGATGGATAGGGATTGTCTCTTAATACGAAATGTATCAAGGTAATTATCCTGCTCCATTTTCTAAAAGTCCGGAACCTAAGAAAGAAATCAGAGAAGTTTTATTGCTTTGGAGTATGGCCGTTGTTGTTCCAGTTCTGAGAATGTTCGTCATTTCTCCATGGTTGAGTAATTTTATTAATCAGAGATTTCTTATAGAATTTGTCTATGTATAATAAAAACAGATGTACGAGTATTAAATCTTGATTTCTTCTATTTCGTTTAAATATCAATGGAAAATGGCTAATGATAGAATTAGGACTCATTTTCTGGTGGATTTTTGGCTTCTTCAATTTTATTCAATTTTTCAACTTGTTTAATGATCATTATTGCATCAATGCTTGAAAAGAAAGCGAGTAGATAAAAAAACACTGCGATCAGGTTAAAGCCCTTCATTGTCATACTAATTGTCAGAATCAAGACAGCCGAAATTGAAAGAAATAAAAGTCCATATGCTGCACCCAGACTTTTATATTTTTTAAGACTAAATGAACATACAATGAATCCTAAGGCAATTAGAATAATTAATAAATATTCCCATCTTGTTTTTTGAGCCTGAGCGAGACCTCCAATAATAACTAAAATTCCAAGCACAGAAAATAATGTTCTGATGCTTTTTAATGGTTTTTCAGCTTCTGCTTTTGTATTAATCTTTGTAAAAAGGGTTGATTTTTTTACTTTCGATTCTTTCTTCTGATCAGTTTGTGTTTCCATTCTAAGTCTTTATTAATATTAACTATATATCATATAATGTGCACTGTATTTGTGCTAACCGGCCCGGTGGTATGGGGAGTTTCCGGGAGCCTGCCCCGCCGCAGGCGGGGTGTCGGGGTTGGCATGTGTTTTTGCAAAGTCCCGGTAGATGGACGAGCAATTTCTCGTCCAGATGCAACTGTCCAGATGGAATAGTCCAGGTAGACGGTACTGATGTTTCTTATCAAGGTACAATTGTCAAAGTGGCTATGCAAAAACCCTGAAAGCTGCGGGCTAGCCGGCAGCCCTATTGACTTTTTCACGGTAGCAGGAGTTCTCCTGGTACACAAAATCTGATAAGTTGTGATGTGGTTTCTCTTATAATTGTTTCTAGTCGATGCTGCAATTTTCATGGCTGACGAGGCAATTAACATTGTCCGTGTTGAACTAAATCCCGCTTCGCTGGATGGCCATCAACCGGATTACTACTTTTAGTATTTTGTAGGTTCAATATTCACTTAATTTACTTACCATGAAAAAAAAGGACTGAACCTACCATCGTTCAAAAAGCTCTGACGGGAGTCACTGGCTTTGATAAGGTTTACAAAGGAATGCAGCAACAGGTCATTCTCAAAGGACAGAGCCACAGTACCCTCAGTAACTACATCCGTAAAATTGCGCAGATAAGCCTGCATTTCGGCTGCCTTCCGGAAAAGATCTCCGATGATGAGATCAACGAATACCTCACCTCCCTGGCCATAGACAGCCGGTCTCCTTCACGAAGCGGATTCAAGCACATGGTTTATGGGCTCAGGTATTATTTTCGTCATGTTGGCAAGACTGATCTTGCTATAAAACTACCATCACTTAAAAAAGAGGCCACCCTGCCGGTTATTCTTAACCGCAGTGAACTCAAAGCATTATTCAAAGCGCCAAAGCTTCTGAAGCATCGCATCATTCTGACACTTATATATTCTGCAGGCCTTCGCAGACAGGAAGCTATCAACCTTAAAGTACCGGATATAGATTTCGAGCGGCACACCATCCATATAAGGAAGAGCAAATATTTAAAAGACAGGATTGTTCCTCTTTCATACTATATGTCACGCGGATTAAAGAAATACCTGGAAGTTGAAAAGCCACATGATTATCTCTTCAATGGAAAGGAAGCTGATGGACGCTATAGCATTAACGGCCTTAGCTGGCTTATGCGTGAAGCGCTCAAACGTGCAGGCATCAAAAAAGGAGTCAATCTTCATTCCCTGCGTCACAGCTATGCGACTCACCTTCTTGAAGAAGGAGTAAATATCGTCACGGTAAAAGAGCTCCTGGGTCATGCTGACGTCACCACTACGATGATTTATCTGCATGTTGCCCGTCTCGATGTTATTAAGGCTCATAGTCCGTTGGACACCCTGTATAAGGAGGCTCTATGAGCCGCCCCGAACACGAAGTTGCAGATATCATCCGCCGGTTTGGCGAAAGTTTTATCATCAATCATCAGCCAAACTCGTATCAACTCCGCGTTCTGCAAGCCTTGTCCATGTGCAGGACGGCAGCTCTGGGCGGACATAAATATCGTTGTGATAATTGTGGAAGCGAGCATATAAGCTACAACTCCTGCCGCAACCGTCATTGTCCCAAATGCCAGAGTGTAAAACAGGCATTCTGGATTGAAGACCGTATTAAAAGTGCGTATCCGGTCAGGCATTATCATATTGTCTTCACTGTGCCTGAGGTACTGAATGAAATCTGCACCATTGATAGTAAGTGGTTCTATAATCAATTGTTCCAGGCTGTCTGGGATGTTTTATGCTCGTTTGGCTATAGCCATTATGCGGTGGAGAGTGGGGCTATCTGTATACTGCATACATGGGGACAGAACCTGAGTCTTCATCCTCACATACACTGCATAGTTCCGGCTCTTGGTTATTCGGTCAGGGGCAAAATGAAACATATCGGTAAAACGGGCAAATATCTTTATCCGGTCACCAGGTTGAGTCTTAAGTTCCGGGGAAGGTTCATGGACGCTGTGAAGAAGTATCTCACGCGAAAAGAACTTCTTCCGGATTACAGGGATCAGATTAAAGCTGCATGGAGCAAGCCATGGGTGGTTTTTTGTGAACCTTCCATGGGAAAACCTGAACATGTAGTAGGTTATCTTGGCCAGTATACTCACCGGGTGGCAATTACAAATCACCGTATTGTCAATATCACAGATCATCAGGTCGTATTCTCTCTTAAAGACTACAGTGATCAGGGCAGACAAAAAATAACCTGTCTTAGCGCAGAGGAGTTCCTGAGGCGTTTTTGCATGCACATTCTTCCCAGGGGATTTGTTAAGATACGCCACTACGGTATTTACAGTTTACGATTCCTGACCACCATCCTGAAAAAGGGCGGTAAGATGGTGTTACAACAAGTGGAAACTACCGCTGAGCGAATTAATCGTCTGATTGGTGTTGACATAATCTGTTGTCCGAGTTGCAGGAAAGGACGGCTTATTCCTGCTAGTGTCATACCACGAAGCCGTTCTCCCACTCTTCCATAACTCAGTTCATTCATTCCACAGAATACAAAACCAGCTTAATTGTCTGATTTAATGGACAAAAAGCATTTGTATTGACTATACCTGAAAAAGTATCTCTGAATCTGCCGGCTTAATCCGTTCATTTCCCATGGAACCTAAATTAAGGTAGCTCCATTAGTGCAGAACCAGGAAAGAAAACTCTCATCACCCCGGTAAAAAACCTTAATAAACTTTATTGAATCCCCATAATATAGTTCCGGATGGATTTAGTTCAACGTGGGCTTCATTACTGGGTGCTGCGCACCGTATGAAGCCCTATGTATTAGCCTTAGTGATTTGTTTTTATTAAAGCTGTTCAAGAATATTTAACATTTCTTGAATATAATTACGAATTTCAGTTGGTTGACTATCAACACTCATATCTATATGCCAGATTTCAATATCCCCATTACGATTTATTTCAATATGTACCCCACCTTGATCATAGCAGTCAGGACATCCGAATGTTTTATTTGGGTTATTTTTAAGATATATTGGGAAATCATCAACTAAACTCTTTGCAAGGTTGTATTTGTCAACTGATAATGGCTCATTTTGAAACTTCAAATCTGCATTATAATAGTAATCCATATCATCAGGATATAGATTATTGTTTTTAATTAAGAAGAATCTTGCACAATTGCCATAACATTCTCCAGCAGCAGTACCAAATGCAAATGAGTCGATATCATTATCATCTTTTGAACAAAATGATAAGAATAACATCAATACAATAATCAGGGAATGTTTTATTTTCATTTTGTAGTTGAATATTAATAACTTACATCAGAATAAACCAAAAGCTTCAGGAAACCTTAATAATGGAACTTACTGAATTAGTAAGCTCAAAAAGTGTGCCAACGATGACAAAAAAAGACCACTCATTAAGGCTAACGGTCCTCGTGTAAAAATTGGGCGGGTGTTATCCCGACTTGCTGATTAGCCCCTAGACCGTTTATATATTTTTGTTTACTTATCATACAGATACTGCGCGCCGCCTTGTTTTTACACGATGTTACCTGCTGGCATCATTCAATCCTTTTTCCGATATAAAATGCATAACCGAAATACGATTTATATTTGTAATATAATTCTGTCACATACTGTTCATATTTTATAAAATCCTCAGCAGCTTTATTTCCGGCATATTTTCTCAAGAAGATTTCCCGGGCAGCAACCAGCGGAGGATAAAAATGTTCCGTCCAACAATTTTCAGGTAGAACAAAGGTTGCAACAGGCATGAATCCTGCTTTTTGCATTTGGGCAACCTTATTTGAAATCGTGTCTATTTCAGGGTAGGCTTTTTGCCAAAACTTTTGAATCTCTGCAGGTCGCTCCATAGTAAACCAGGTGTTTTCGGTAATAGCAATATATCCGCCTCGCTTCATAAATTTTCGCCACTCTTTCAAACCTCGTTCAAAGCCAATATTGTAAATAGCTCCTTCAGACCAAATCAAGTCAAACTCCTCTTCTCGAAAAGGAAGGTTATCCATTGACCCAACAATACCTTTTACTTTGTTTTGCAGATTCAACTGTTCGGCATTTTTATTCAACTTTTTGATATATTCGGAGGAAAAGTCAATGCCAGTAATCTTTCCTGGAGCGTTTTGCCCCAATATCATGGTTTGCCCGCCTGTTCCACATCCAATATCGGCAATAAGAGAGTTTTCGGTCAGGTTGTCAACAAAACCCAACGCCTGAAGTGTTACTTGAGGACTTCCTGGACCTTGTCTTTCAACGCTTGAAAAATATTCACGAATTAATCGATAGTCAAAATCGTAAATTGTTTTAATGTCATCGCTCATATTAATCTTTTATTATCTGTTTCAAATCTATTTTCACTTTGTCATTCCGTACTCACTGTCACCAGCTTGCAGGTAACTTGCTTATATAATGACAAAAAGTACTCACAATCTACCGGAAAAGCAGGTTCAAGGTACCTTCTGGTTATGAAGTAATACAGAGAGTAATCCATACTTCCGTCCCGTCAGTCACAATAGATAAATGCACTAACAAGTAGATTATTAAACTATTATATTGTCTCGCTCAGTAAAATATTTCCGCCGGAATTGTAATGCATACCGAAGGTAAGAAAAAATTGTCAGGGGCAGAATGGGTTGTTAATATATTAACAGAGACACGTGCTTTGCAAGGTGCTACTCTGGTGAAGGTCTGATGTTTGGAGGGAAATTGTTGATCGGAAATCAGAGCCCGTGGCTCAGGGCGCAGGGCGCAGGGCGCTGGGATTGGTGCCGATGCCTGCAACCTGCAACGTGCATCGTAGAACTTTAATCCACAACTACCTCAAGTTTAACGGAAACAGGTTCATTTGCCGGGCCTCGTGAGCTGAGTTCAACAATATAATTCCCGCTATGATCGTAGGAGTGTTTTATCTCTTCTTTTATTGTCTGAGCAGCAGTACCATCGCCAAAATCAATCTTTACTTCGGTATCGGTATTTATAAGTCTGTTCCAGAAAACTATATCCATTCCTGGTTTGATATTCCTTACAGGATAGTAATAAGCCCATCCATAAGCTATTTTCCTGGTTGAATTCTCTTCAAATACTCTTACCTGCAGGAAGTCACTGTCAATTGTTCCACCTTCGGTTTTTACAGTAAGCTCTTCGGAATAATACCCGGGTGAATTATATTTCAGTACGGTAACAGGTTGATTTACAATCTGCCCGTCATGTAGCTTCCATTGCCATGATTCGATTTTTTCACCATCGCGGCAGATACTGCGTGAACCATCAATCTCGACTGTTTCACCAACCTTTGCAAACCGGTAACCTCCGGCTATTGCAATCAGCTTGTCATTATACATCCTTAAATAGCTTTCAACAGCATACGGGAAAAGCGACAGCTGATAGCCATTGTAGCCCATACCTGTGTGAAGATGAGGGTCGGAATGCTGTGATTTCCTGCCATCCCAGGTCATACCGGTTTTGGCTAAGTACTGACCCTTTTCAACTGATCTGCCTTTCTGTACACCAGGATCGATATATTCTGTATTGCAGTGAGAATAATCATATACTAATTCATTTTTGTCCCTGATCATGATACTGTTGGAACCTATATTGCCTTGAGGAAGAGGAGACCGGATTATTTCTCCTTTAACCCAGGCAGTTACTTCAAGTTTATCGGGTATTGCTCCAAAATCCTCACCTCTGTGATAATAGAGGAGATTGAAGGGAACAAGTGCACCCCATGTGTTATTGTATGATGCCGAACGATACCTGTATTGCTTCAGCGGAAATTCAATTTCGGAAGGGATTCCCCATGGCTCACCATCAATGACAACAGAAAGCCTTACATCCTTTTCCATTTTATCTACCGGATCGAGGTTTGGGATCTCATCGACCTTTTTTACAGCTTCCACATAAATTCTAAGCCCATCGACTGATACCGGCATCTGGTATGGCTGCATCCTGAGGGTAAACATATTTCCTGAGACAATAACATCAACTTCAGCCTTGTAAAAGTCTGATTCCCCCAGTGAATCAGGAAACCAGTTGTTATACTCTCTGAACAGCCTGTAATCCTTTAGTTGAATTGTTCTGGTTATCTGTTTGTTTTTGTATGTGCGGTCGATCAGAATTGAATCTCCTTTGTTAAGCTCAAATACAAGCGGATATCCCGGAATATTCATTATTATAACAGGTTTTTCCCCAACAGGTTTGTTTTCAGGAACTGAAAATGAGGAAAGCTCAACTACTACCATTAAAAGCAAGATTGTATAAACTGCATTCTTACTGAACATTTGTCTGTCAATCGATTTCTTCCGAAATCCAGGCTTCATGTTCTTCAGTGGTAACATTTTTATTTGAAATGGTAGTTTAATTTATAAGCCACAATTGTGTGTCTGCTGTTTGAAAATGTCTGGGTTGAAATTTTATAATACAAATCGAAGCTGAATTTTCTGTTCCGGCTGAACAGGGAGAATCCCGGAGCGACATAGAATGCAAAGGTGCCGCCGCTGTACTGAACAGTCGCTGTACTATCTTTCAGATACATATGGTAAAGAGGAGAGAGTTCGAGGAAGCCCTGAACTCTTTTTCTTGCAGGAGATGAATATCTGCCAATAGCTCCCAGGCTTAGTCCGGAATACTCTTCAGACGATTGTGACAGGTCAGATATGTGACCATTTAAGAAGTAGCCCGAGGCTTCTGCTGCGAGAGTAACCGGTTCAGAAATCTTATAGCCATACCTGATGCCGGCAATATAACCGGCAGTCTTATAATCCTTCGTAAAAAGGGGGTTGAACTGTATGCCGATAAGATATTTGCCTGTAAAAAGAGGTATTCTTTTCTCCTGTTTTCTATTAGCCTGTGAATAAGTGGTACAATGGAAAAAGATTAAAAATAAAGCTAACGTAAAGGGCAGTCTTGCGTTTCTCATAGTTTAACAATCGCCATCTGTTCTTAATTCAGTATCAGTTTATGATAAGATCATTTTATACCCCTCTAAGGTAAACATTTAATGGAAACTATATGACTATAAAATAACCACCTGGTGATCACTCTCAAACTGTTCATCCTCAGGTCTTGTGCTGCCTGTTTCAGGCAACCTGTATCAAAAAAACCGGAGTTTTACCTTTCTGGCGAAGAATCTTTTGTTAACTTTATATCCATTACAAAAACTTATAACTACGTGACCTATGAAAACAATCTCCTTATTCTTTGCATCTTTTTTGGTGACATTTATGATCACCTCGTGTAATCCTCAACCGGCTACTCAGTCTTCATCCGTTAAAACTGATATTTCGGAATTCGTTGGCCAATGGACCATCGATGTTAACGGCGGTGGTGTAAGCTGGCTGGAAGTAACACAGGAAAATGGTTATCTCGACGGTAAACTACTGTGGGTTGGCGGAAGTGTTTTGCCTGTATCATCTGTATTCCTCGCAAAAGATCATGTTCTTATGGTACAGCGGGAAAGCAGAACAGTTGTCAGAGAAAAGGATGCGAACAATAATCCTCTTAAAATCAGCGTGTTTACAATCTGGCTTGAGGTTGTAAAAAATGGTGATAAAATAGAAGGAATATTCCTTAATCCAAAGAATAACGGTCTTGGTGTCGACAGCGCCAGATTTGTTGGTACAAAACTGCCGGCTCCTCCGGCTGCTCCTGATCTTTCAAAAGTAAAATATGGTGATCCGGTTAAACTTTTCAACAGCAAGGACCTTGCAGGCTGGAAACTTATAAACGAAAAAAACACAAATGGATGGACAGTTAAAGATGGTGTTCTTTCAAACAACCCGGTACAAACCGAAGGGCAGCCTCATATTGCATATGGAAACCTCAGAACAGAAAAGGAATTTGAAGATTTCAACCTGAAACTCGAGGTGAATATTCCTGCAGGAAGCAATAGCGGTGTATACCTCAGAGGTATGTACGAAATACAGGTTGTGGACTCTTATAAAAAAGCTCTCGATCCTCATAATATGGGCGGCCTTTACAGCAGGGTATGCCCGACTGTAAGCGCTGAAAAAGCTGCCGGACAGTGGCAGACCATGGAGATGATCCTCTGTGACAGGCATGTAACTATAATACTTAATGGTGTTAAGATCATCGATAACCAGCCTGCATACGGACCTACCGGCGGTGCTATTATATCAGATGTCTTTAAGGCAGGTCCAATTTACCTGCAGGGCGACCATGGTACTGTTAACTACAGGAATATTGTCTTAACACCGATCATAAAATAGTCACAAACTCACCCCCCCGCCCCCTCTCTGCTTCGCAAAGAGGGGTGTAAAACAATTCAGGTCATTCGTTTCCCCCTCTTTGCAGAGCAGAGAGGGGGAATTAAAGGGGGTGAGTTCATGATGTCCAATAATCATAATACCAGAATAATATACAGATCATGGAAGATAAAAGCAAATCGACCCGTCGCGAATTTATTGGTAAGGCAGGTCTTGTTACAGCAGGAGTCTCCTTAGGTGCCGGCTCCCTGACTGCTTCAAGTTACAACCGTATCATGGGAGCAAATGACAAGATCAGGATGGGATTCATTGGTGTTGGTAACCGTGGTTCCCAGCTTCTGAAACTATTTATGGATCAACCCGACCAGGAAGTTGCAGCCCTTTGTGATATTTATGAACCGTACCTGCAGCGTGACAGGAGCAGGGTCGACCCACGATACTTATCTGTCATGCCGGGACAGATACCCACAATGGGAGAAAAATTCCCGGTTAAGCCGGCACGGTACAACGATTACCGAAAGCTCCTGCAGGATAAGAATATTGACGCTGTTTGCATCGCAACTCCCGACCACTGGCATGCACTTATGATGATACATGCTGTGGAAGCTGGTAAAGACGTTTACGTGGAAAAGCCTCTGACAAACACACTTGTTGAAGGGAGAAAGATGGTACAGGCGATGGAAAAGAGCGGCCGTATTGTAGCAGTAGGCTTAAACCGAAGAGGAAATGTTGTATTTCAGAAGCTGGCCAAAGAGTTACCTCAGGGAAAAATAGGTAAGATCTCTATCGGACGTGCAGCAAGGATAAGCAATATGTCTCCCGATGGGATAGGAAAGCTGAAACCAGAGCAGCCTCCGAAGGATTTTAACTGGGATATGTGGCTGGGCCCAAGGGAGTATCAGCCTTACCAGTATAACATTGCTCCGTATATGTTCCGCTGGTGGAGCCATTATTCGAGCCAGATGGGTAACTGGGGAGTTCACTATATGGATGCTATCAGGTGGCTGATGGGAGAGAGAGCCCCTGTTGCAATAACAGCCCACGGAGGCAAGTTTGTTCTCGATCATGATGCCGATATTCCTGATACCATGCAGGTTACATTTGAATTTGCTTCAAAGAAGATTATATCATTCGGCATATATGAAGCAACCGGAGGAGATATATTTCCATATGGTGAGCTTGAACTGCGGGGTACGAAAGGCAATGTTTATGCCAACGAAAGAGGATACAGGATAATTCCATCTTCTGCAGGTCAGTTCCAGAAGTGGAGTAAACAGGTGGAGGAGGAGGAGTTCAGGAATCCGAGCCAGATCCTTGATGACGGCAGCAGCGCTGACAGTACTTCAGGACTTATCAGCAATTTTCTCTCATGCGTAAGGTCACGTAAACAACCATTCTGTACACTTGAAGAAGGACACCGGTCAACCTCATTTGCACACCTTGCCAATATAGCAGTTGCAACACAGGAGAGGCTTTTGTGGGATGCCGATAAAGAACGGTTTACAAACAGTGAGAAAGCAAACAGTATGCTTCAGTACGAATACCGCAGTCCCTGGAAACTTTAATAAGATAAGATGCAAAGCAGGAGGAAATTTATTTCAAGAGTATCGATGGCCGGTGCGGCTGTACTGGCATACCCGCTGAATATTTCAGGCGCACCGCCTGCCGGACCGGCACCGTCGAAAAAGATAAAGATCGCAGGAGTGAGTGCCAACTTTGAAAGGGAGCCGCTCATCAGGCCTTTCGGGTTCAAGGGAGGCTATATGAGTGAGATATGGCAGTCAATAGCATATATGCAGAGTGAATCGGGTAACCATTCAATAGGATTATGTTCCCAAAGCGTCCTCTGGTCAGATGCAAGTGTTTTTGCTTCCCACTCCGAAAGCGGAGGAAACTCACTTATGTACGCAATGACGGAAAGAGCAATGCAGATGATTAAGGGAGAATCTTTTACATCTCCTGTGGACCTCCTCGATGCATTATATCCCGAGATATATGAATATGGTAAGAAGGTGACTTCAAATCCTGCCCTCCGGAAAACATTTGCCCTAAATGCACTGGTGGCACCTGATAATGCTGCATGGTTACTTTTTGCAAAAGAAAATAATCTCAAAACATTTGATGAACTTATCCCGGAGGCTTATAAACCGGCTCTTTCACATAAGCATAACAAGGTTGCCGGCATACCACTGATGGCATATAGCATACCGATCGACGAGATCAAAGCTGCCACCGACCAGGGATATTTCTTCATGAAGATAAAGATTGGTCAGCCGGGCACACAGGCGGAGATGCTTGAAAAAGACAAGGCAAGGCTTTCTGCCATACACAAGGCAATAGGAGGTTTTAAGACTGTATATACTAAGAACGGGAAGCTTCCCTATTACTTCGATGCCAATGGCAGATACGAATCGAAAGAGACTCTGCTGAAGCTGATCGACCATGCAAAAAAAATCGGAGCCTTCGACCAGATAGCAATAATAGAGGAGCCATTCCCCGAAGAGCTTGAAATTGATGTTCATGATATCCCCGTAAGGCTGGCTGCCGATGAGAGTGCTCATACTGTTGAGGATGCCCTGAAACGTATTGAGATGGGTTACAAGGCAATGGCTCTTAAAGCAATTGCAAAGACTCTCAGCATGACAATGAAGATTGCACAGGCAGCATATGAAAAAAATATTCCATGTTTCTGTGCCGACCTTACTGTAAGTCCTGTGCTGGTGGAGTGGAACAAGAATGTAGCTTCAAGGCTTGCATCCTTCCCTGGAATAGGTAACCTGGGCCTGGTAGAAAGCAACGGGCATCAGAACTATAAAAACTGGGAGACAATGAAAAGTTATCATCCCAGGAGTGACGGGAGCTGGGTGGATGTTAAAAAAGGAGTATACGAACTTGATGATGAGTTCTACAAGTCGGGGGGAGGTATCTTCGATCCGATGCCTCATTATGAACAGATGTTTACTGCACATCAATAAAGAATTTTTTAACACAGAATTCAAGGAGTGCATATGCTCTGTGTCCTCTGTGTTTTAAAAAAGATCTGATCTAATTCCGGCTTATGCAATACAAATCAGTTGCAGTTCTTATAAAAAGTTGGTTACCTGAGATTGCCGGTGTTGCATAAATTTCACCATTTATCTTGTTCCGTGATACAATATCTAACTTCCTTCCTTCTTTAATTAAAGTTGTTTCACCGCCTACAGAAGTGAAATAAATATTTCCTCCAGCATAAAACGGGGAAGAGTTATACTTGGCAGTCATCCTTCTTGTATATAACGGTATCCCTGTAGCAGCATCTATACAATTAAACTGATTCTTGGTATTGATCGTATATATAAGACCGTCCTTTATTACAGGTGTAAGAAGCTGAAGTACAGGTTCTTTAAATCTCCACTTTACAAATGGAGTTGAGGTAATATCTCCTGTGCCACCAGGATCAATTGCCACAAGCTCGGAGTACTGTTCCCCTTCAGAAGGAGTAACGAATCCTGTATAGAAATAGACTATTCCATTTTCCGTTACTGGCATTGAAATGGTGGAGTCTTCTCCCTGAATAAATCTCCAAATCTCCTTTCCTGTAAGGATATCATAGGCAATGCATACTGCAGATCCGTTTGAGATAAGGATATCCCTTCCTTTTATGTTTATTACAATCGGGGTAATGTATGCCTTTTTACCTATCGGTTTCAGCTTGTCATAAAGCTCCTTCGGCCTGTCTGTCTTCCAGATAGTTTTCCCTGTAGCTTTGTCGAGTGCTACAATATACTGGAAGTCAGTTCCTTCGATGTGCAATATCAGCATGTTTTTATATATGATCGGAGATGAGGCTGGCCCCTGTACATGCTCACAGTTAAGATCGGTGCGTTTCCAAACAATTGAACCGTCATTTGTTTTTACGCAGGCTGTTCCTGAAGTACCGAAATGGATATAAACAAATCCATCTTCGATACATGGGGTAGGGGTAGCGTATGTATTAAAATCGTGCTTGGAGTAGGTAGTTGCAGATTCAAAAAGCTTCAGGTTGAATATCTCCTTACCTGTCTTTTTATTCAGGCATACACCAAACATTTGTTTGCCATCGGTTGTAGCTGATGTAATCCATACCTGGTTTCCCCATACCACAGGCGATGACCATCCCTTCCCATTTATCGGAACTTTCCACAGGATATTGGTTGTATCGTTCCATTTTACGGGAATATTTGCAGTACGGCAAATCCCGTCCAGGTTGCTACCCCTGAAATGACTCCAGTTAGTATCCTGTGAGTGTAAACTAATTCCTACAAGGATTAAGAAAGCTGATATTCCAACTGATATCTTATTCATGTTATTGATGTTATTTGGTTCATTACGTTTTCAGGTTCAAATACTTTTCTCCAGTCATCTTTAATAAACTCTTTTAGTCCTCTCTGTAAAGCTTTATTTGCAGCATCGGAAAATACAGCCCCCGGCAGTTCGTTGAAAAGGACAGCCATCTGTATCCTCAGATGTCCCAGGAGAAAGTCCCTGGCTGCATCGGCCGGAACGCCTCTTTTAATTACTTCATCAAGTCCCTGGCGTATCACGTATATACATGTAGAGGCTAATGTCTCTACCAGGGCAGGTTCAAGCAGACCCATCTGTTCAGCAGTGATTCTGTGGGAGCGATAGATAGGGCCGTAAAAGGTCCGTGCAAGTCGTTCTCCCTTTGCATAGTCTTCATCAGTGCCGCTCATGAGGGCGCATACTATTGCCTGTTTTGCTGCTATACCACCGAAGTGGTCTTTCATTTTCTCCTCGTCGGGTTCCCAGTTGAAGATGGAAGGATGTGCCGGATGAGTAATAAAATATGCCACATCATTCCGATGAAAGAGTTTGCCTGCAAGGGCAGCGGCAGGATCAAGGATAACAACAAGAGCTCCTCTTTTCATCATTGGGATCATCTCCTTCGAAACCATCGAGAGTGCCACATCAGGTACTGCAAGGATAACCATATCGGCATGAGGAATACAATCACCTGCCCGGGTAACTGCAATTCCTTTCTCTCCCAGCTTCTGCATACCCTGCGGACTGATCTCAAGATAGGTCATTTCATAATCTGAGTTCTTCAGATTTTGAGTGAGGCGGAATCCCATTTTACCTCCTGCACCAACTAATGTTACTTTTTCCATAACTACAGATTTATTTTTGCATTCTTCACTATAATTAATAATTACCCCCTAAGGGGGTGACCACGCCCTGTCGTGGTCAGGGGCCTCCCGGTGGTTTTCCTAATTAAATTCCTTTATACTTATCTTTTCCCCTTTCTTCGCCGATTCATAACTAGCCCATATCAGCCTTACCGTTTCAAGGTTATCTTCTCCTGTATTTTCTGCTTCACCTTTACCCTGTATCGCCTCAAGTATGTTACGGTTAATATGTATGCCGCTTTCGTGATTTACGATATAGTAGGGATCTGCCCAGGGATATGATGGGAATTTCACTGTTTCAGATTTGGTTTCTTCTCTTGTGGTTGTTCTTATTTCGAAATCCGGACCCAGGAATACAGATCCCTTTTCTCCCTCAATAAGTATATGAAGTGTTGAAAAAGTGTCATGTTCAACTATTGATGCGTATGACATTTCGGTATAGACCGGCATGCCATTTTTCATATTCATCAAAATAACGGCAAGGTCTTCTCCTTTTATCCCCTTGTTTATGGACCTGGTCTCACACCATAATTCGGAGCATTCCCCGAACAGGTACCTGGTTACATCAAGGATATGGGAACCCATATCGGTCAGAATAAAATGATCAAGCTCCTTAAGGAATGGCTGATTGTCAAAAACCGGGAAACCTGAGAGGAAGGTGACTTTTGCCTTGAATGGCATTCCTATCACACCCGAATCGATGATCTGCTTAAACCTGCGTACAGGGGTCTGCCACCTGTAATTCTCATGGATATAGAGTTTTGCACCTGCTTTCTTACATGTATCTACCATTTCTTTTGCGGTATCAAAGTCAGGCGCCATTGGCTTCTGGCAGATAATATGTTTAATCCCTTGGTTTACAGCCATTTTTACAAATGCAGCATGAGTATCCACATCAGTGATGATGTCAACAAAATCGGGCTTTTCATTTGCGAAGAGTTTTTCAGCATCATCATAAATGGACGGTACTTTGAAGTACTTAGCTATTTTCTGAGCCTTCAACAGAGTACGGTTATAGACAGCGATCAATTCAACTCCTTCAAGTTCACTCCAGGCGCCGATCTGGAACTTTGACCAGAATCCGCAGCCTAATACGGCAAATTTCAGTTTATCCATATTCAGTTTATGATTTTCTTCAAATATTCAATGCTCTCCTGAGCCCATAAATTCTCTTTTACTATAGTCCTTTCAATATTCTCTTCAGGTGGAGTCCAGAGTTCAAGAATGGCAGTTTCACACTTTCCATCTTCCTCAAGCTTATCCACTATCTCTTTTATGTTCAGCATTCCTTTGCCTGCCGGGGTCCCTTCGATGATTATTCCCATTTTGTGTGACAGCCTGCGAACAGAAAAATCCTTTACATGGAAGTTAATCGTATATGGTATAAGTATTCCGGATACCTCTTCAAATCCTTCGCCTGCACCCATTGAGTTGACACTGTCAAGGCAGATTCCAACCAGATCGCTTCCGGCATTAAGTATTATTTTTTCAAATTCACGGGCTTTTAGCCTGTCATGGTTCTCAATTGCGAGTTTTATGTTACGCGATTTAAATTCAGGCAGGAGATCCCTGATAATTGCAGAGATATCCTGAATTTCAGGTTCAAAGTTATGACCATCAATCACCATTCTCAGTATGGGTGACCCGAGTATTTCAGCAGTCATAAGGCATGAAAGGGTATGGTCGGGCATCATTCCGCGACCTCCCATTTCAATCCTGACATTTTTATGCTCAGCATACGATCGCAGGACTTTAAGCTGTTCAACCGGCCATTTTTCCAGCGGTATATTATCAGCAATCTGGACTATCCCCAGACCTGCATTAAAAGCTTTATCAATAATATCTTCGGCTTTTAAAGGCACCTGAGGCATAGATCCTGCAACACCTACTGCCCAGGTATATGTGTAAGAGCTTAATCCTGTTTCCATATTATCTGTAAGGGAAGTCGAATCCTTTGGAAGCATCATCAAGGATAAGCACCCAGTCATTTCCTCTTCCGCCTGAGGATGGAGTAAACTTCCATGGTTTCATTACCTCTATTGTCTCAATTAAAGTTGTTTCCCCGTTTCTGGGATTGTACCAGTATGCATGTATAGCCTGCATCCCCAGCTTTCTGAGATCAATCTCGGCGCTCCATCCTGTGGGGAAATATACAAAGGCATACCCATTACCACGGGTAGCCACAACATAGTCAGTCTCAGGAAAATAGGAAGGTACAATCAGTGACTGGTCCGGCACTCTTGAGGTGAATGGACGGGATTCCATAAGTCTGCGGGCATGAATAAGATCGGAGGCCCCTGGCAGATCGAGTACATCGTACCAGTTATGCCTGGCAAGACCTACTGCTTCCCTTTCAGGTGTTTTCATCTGCCATATCGGATGGCATCCGTATGTATGTCCGAATGAACCGCTGAAGAGATTCCAGTACAGAGCCTGCCTTACATCAGCCTCATCAAACCAGCCCATTACATCGGGATTCCAGTTAACAGGATGGTCTTCATATCTTGGTTCACCATCCAGACAGGGTTTGACAGGAGTCAGATTGTAATCCCTCACAATAAACCTGATATAAGCTGCATATGACCTCTGACCATGTCCGGTCTGTGCCATGTTGAAGTCGAGCCAGGAACTGTTGTGGAACCATTGCGAGGAGCTGTTCTCACCTGCAGGGTGGAAGGTCATCAGATGGTTTTTGTCAACCGACTTGATGCCTTTGGCAATTGCTTCCCATACAGGAAAATTATCACCACCTCCCTGCCTGTCGCCTCCATTTATCCAAATTATGTTTTTATAATCCTTGTATCTCAATCCTATCCATTTGCCATACTCGAATCCATTTTCTTCATTGAAGATCTTCGGCCCTTTGCCCCATCTCTGCGGATCGACCTTATCTCCCCATGTGGGCAGAAGTCCTATGTACAAGCCCTTCTCAGCTGCCTTTTTAATGACCCAGTCGACATGCTTCCAGTATGCTTCATTCGGTTTAAGTGGATCATTGCCGATAAGAGGTTTGTTACCTTCCATGTTCGGAGTATTAAGTCCATCGAGCTCGGCAAGCGCGACTGCCTGGATTACAGTGAATCCCTTGGTTCTCCTGTTCTCAAGATATTTTTCTGCATCTTCTTTGTTCAGGCGATGGAAAAGTTCCCAGCCCGTATCGCCCAGGTAGAAAAAAGGAGTACCATCCTCATACACGAGGAACCTTTTATTTTCAGAAACTTTAAGTCTGCCATGCGAGAAATCAGCCGAAGGCCCCACCCAGGGATGTTCCTGGGAAAAAGAGGTTGAAGCAATTAATAATAGTATGATAAACGAAATCGCTATTTTATTCATAATTGAGTGCATTATATTAAACAGGTGTTATTTTTTAAGTAAACCGGGAATATACTATAAGTACAAGCCCGATTAAATAGAACACAAACATCAGTGTAAGCAGAAGGTTTGTTCCTTTAGGTGCATCCCTGAACTCCTTCCAGACAAATATTCCCCAGAGAGCTGCAACAACAGGTGCAGCATTGCTCAGTCCGTAAGAAATAGCAGGACTTGCTGCTCCGACTGACATGAAGCTCACGGAATTTCCAAGACACCATATTGCTCCGCCGAGCAATCCCAGAAGATGTGCCCTCGTTCCGCCTCTTAACCACCCCGACAATTTTACAGGCTCACCCTGTACCGGTTTTGCCATGAAGAACGGATTTACGATTATTGTACTTACCAGGGCTCCTACAGAGAAAAAGACAACAGCTGTATATGAACTTATTTTCCCTGCGTCTGCAGGTCCAAAGTCAGTAGCCATAGAGGCAGCTACAAACCTGTAGAAAAAGGCAATGCAAAGACCTGCAAGGAATGCCAGTGCAATGCCTTTAAAGGAAGGTTTCTTCTGATGATCCGCCAGCTTTCTGTACGATTGCATGCTGACAAGTATTGCAAGTACTATAACTGCTGTTCCTCCGAAAAGAAGAGCCGGATTACCTTCCGGCTTACCTATATAATTAATTAATATACCAAGAGTCCATCCGATTCCTCCGCCAATCGGGAATGCAACTGACATTCCTGCTATTGAAATAGATGCTACAAGAAGTAAAGTCCCTATATTCCAGATAAATCCTCCCAGGGCAGAGGAAATAAGGTTTTTGGGATCAGCCTGTATCAGGTCGGGGATAAAGCTCCTGCCCTGGTTACCCAAACTGCCAAACGTGAAAGCCATTATCAAAGCAAACAGCAGAATACCAAGGGAATAATCCCAATAAAAGAGCTCGAAGCGCCACTCTTTTCCAATGAGATTCTGTGTGTTCTGCCACGATCCCCAGCAAACCATTGCCACGAAGCATAGAAAAACTGCCAGAGCATAGTTTTGTACAAGTATCATTTCAATTAGGTTAAAGGTTCAAAGTTCAAGGTTTCATGTTTCAGGTTCCAGGTTAAGAGTTTATTATAATTTATATTGTTGGTGTTATCTGTTTTCGGAGATGAATCAGTGGTTCTGAATAGTCCCCTGTAAAAAGGTAATTGAATAGGGACTTAATGTCAGTGTATTATCTGCCGCAACTGCTGACCATGTTCCGTTTTTTATCCAGGAAGGATCAGTTCCGGAATCCTCAAATATGTCAGTTTCAAGACAAATTCTGGTTAAGCCGGAATATGAACCATTGATCCTGATAGTCAGGTTCTCACTGCCGGTATTGAATATTGTTATTTTTAGTTCAGACCCATTGAGAAGTGCAAGTACATCAGCATTAAGGGGTTTGGAGCTACTGCTGCTTATAATATTATACGATTTATCTTCAAGCAGCCATCTGAAGATATGAAAAGCCGGAAAAATCTTACCCGGCGAAGAGCGAAAAGAATCGGGCCATGGTGTCTTAATATTACCCTGAAATATCCCTCTTTCGCCTGCGGTTTCATAATAAGTGATTCCTGAAACTCCCGATTCGCCAATGTATTTAAGACTTCCGGCTGTCCAGCATGCTCCAAATAGTGACATCATCCTGCTGTCAACCTGGTAAGGGATGGAATCATCAGCAGAATGCGATTCGTAGTTTTCAATATTTGCATTAAAGCGTCTTTGTATGTTTACCGGTGATACCCATATCCCTCGTTTGCCTGAGAATTGCCTTAAACTTTCAACAGTATATGCCTGTGCGCGCAGATTTTCAATAAGTGTGATATTGTCTGATGCATGCTCCTGTGGATGAACAGAATAGCATATAAGGTCGCTGTCCCCATCTTTGGGCCGGTCACTATTAAGCTGCTCAAAATTTGCATTGGTGCCTGTTGAGATTAGAACCTCAGGAATTGCTTTACGTAATACAGGTACAAGGTACTCTTCAAGGTATGGAGGGGTGACCTGGTTCTTCTTGTGGAAAATGAGAATTATCCCGGGAACAGCCCCGGACTTATCTATCCATCTTACAAAAGATTCAGATTGATTCCTGTATTCATCATCAAAAAAGAGAGCCAGTTCTAACAAATAACCAAGTTTTAACGCTTCTTCCATTGATTTATCAGCAGTCTGCTCCCAATCGGGGTTAAAAAGATAAAGGTTGCATCGATAATGATCAAATTTTATATTTCTGAGAACAACTATTTCATCCTCCTCAAGGGGAATATTACGTGTTGACCGGCCAACTCCAATCTTTGGAAGAGGAACTGAGGATTCTGTTGTAAGCGATATATTTATAATCCCATTTTCCTGAGTAAAATTCCGAACCGGGTTCTCTGCCCTGAATATAACCTTCTGGGATATCAGGTCCCCTTTGTTAACTTTTACAGGGGCAGGCAGACTCTGTGGTGTGGAATATGTTTTAAATGAGGCATCGGTCCAGTTTCTCTGGTCCTCTGTTTCGAAAATATCTCCGGAAAATTCAATGAAGCAGTCCAGTTCACCTCTGGTCCATTTCATTGACCTGATATCGGTGAAAAGCTGCTGTGGATTGATATAAGCCGGGAAAGAAGAAGGTTCAATACTTCCGTCTGTATGGGTAATGATGCAGGATTTGTCTGCCAGACCTTCAACAGGATGGAGAACGCAAAATCCGATACGGTTTTTCTCGAATGTTGATTTAGCTTCGCCTTCTAGTATGAAGGTAATGGTGTTGTCCGGCTTTCCCTCAATTATATAGCTTGCAGCAAACTCAATTTCACTGGTGATGTAGTTGCATTTGTACTCTATCCTGAATGAATCAGAAGATCTCTCAATCCATTCGCTGGTGATAACCGGTTTCACGCTCAGCCATTCCCTGTCTCTGACAGCGGAATATACCATCCTTATTATTTCATTCTTCCCTGCAGAGATATACCTGATACTGCCGTTTTCGTACAACATTGAAAGAGTTCCTGCCTGTACCCTGACAGCAGGTTTCTGAATATGCCCTCCGCACCATATGTGTCTTATGTCTGTTGACACTACTGAATAATTTTATATGCTATAATAAATAGTTTTAATTCTTTAAAAATGCTTTGCCTCTTTTTTCCCTTAGCTGTGATGACATAGAGGAAACCACATCCTTATATCCAATTCTCTTAGATAGGTTTATGTTTTCATCAGGGTCATAATCATGATCATATAGCATATTTGCTACTGATGAATCATTTTTATCAATGAATTCAGTAAAGAAATAATTATCCTCTATCAGAGTGACACCGGCAAAAAATTTGCTGACAGCATAGTCGTCTTCTTGCATTTCAGGACTTTTCAGTCTTTTCACAAGGCTTTCACCATCAAGATGCGATGGCAGTGGCAATCCTGTCAGTTCGCACAGTGTTGGATAGATATCTATGAATTCTGTGATATTGTTGTTTTTCCCTCCTTTTGTTATGCCGGGGACCTTAAAAATAAGTGGTGCATTAAGCGAGGTTTTGAAATTGCAATGCTTACACCACAAACCGTGTTCTCCCAGGTTCCATCCATGATCACCCCAGAGTACAACTACAGTGTTTTCTGCAAGTCCGTTTTTTTCAAGTTCATCAAGCAGCATGCCAACCTGGGAATCTGTATAGCTGACACATGCATAATAGCCGTGTCTCAGTTTATTGGCTGCTGAATCTGTTAATGCACCCTTTTCCGGAATTGAATAGTACTGTCTCATCTCACCCCAGTTATGAATGGCCTGGCGAGGAGCATCCTCCGGTGGATATGGATTATCTGCCACTCCTATTACTGCCGGGTCATAGATATCCCAGTATTTTTTTGGAGCATTGAACGGGAGGTGGGGTTTAAGAAATCCGACAGCCAGGAAGAAAGGTTTCTCACTGTCACCTGCCTTTTTTAAAAATTCAATTGCTTTCTGCGTTGTTTTTCCATCGAAATATGATGTGTCGGGGACATCAGCACATTCAAAAGGCATTCCCCTTTTTATGAGTGTGTCAATTTTCAGGTTATCATCCTGTACATAATTTCGCCACGAACCTTTTCCTGAAGGCCTCCATTCCTCATCCCAGCTATCCCTGCTGTCGTACATATGGTGGAAAACCTTGCTGAGGGAAACAGTATAATACCCGTTATTCCTTAAATGACGGGGAAGAGTAATTGCCCCCGGGTTGTCCTTTTCAGCCCATGTGTCGAAGTCAATAAACCTGTAACTGGTTGGTCGTGTTCCGGTCAGAAGACTGGCACGTGATGCTCCGGAAACCGGTATATTACAGTATGCCCGTTGGAACATTACACCTTCGGATGCGAGCCTGTCAATATTGGGGGAGGAGATGATCCTGTTCCCATAACAACCAAGCTCTGGTCTAAGATCATCAACCGCTATGAACAGGATATTGGGTCTGGAATCAGTGGAATGATCCTTTTCACCTGCCTGAAATCTGCATGAAGAAGTTGCAAGTACTCCAAGACACAGAAATAATGGTGCATGATTATCCAGTTTCATATTTTTTAAATGATACTTTGAATTCTAAAACGTTATGTTTTTCAAATATTCACCCGACGATTTAAGGCATGCCAGACCATCAGGAACATTATCTCTCTCTACAAAATAGTGTTTTATTCCCTGCTTGTCAGCTTCTTTGAATAATGAAGGAAAATCAATGATTCCGCTTCCCGGGCATTCGAAATCCTGTTCATCGCCGGGGGCCATATCCTTTACATGAAGTACCGGGAAACGTCCGGCATATTTCTTCAATATTTCAAGCGGATCAGCTCCTCCTTTCTTAACCCAGTACAGATCGAGCTCACAGAATACAAGGTTTTTATCAGTATTATTCATAAGGAAGTCAAACGGCAGACCTGATTCCATCGGAATGAATTCCTTATTATGGTTATGCCAGCAGAGAATCAGACCATTGTCTTTGCATACTTTACCAAGGTAGTTCAGCCTTTCAGCACTCTTTTTACAGTCATCGAGAGTGAATGGTCCACCCGTGTACCAGGGCCAGTAGACCACTGCGTATTTTACCTTCAGACTTTTTAAAAGAGCCATGCTTTTCTTTAGTTCATCTTCCGTGGCTTTGAATTCAAATCCTCCAGCCGGGAGGCTCATGCCTATTCCTTTCAGATACGAAAGGAAACTTTCGACCGATTCTCCCATGTAGTTGCCTGTCTCAATTTCTGTGAAGCCATATGAGGCAGCCTGTTTGAGAACGGCTTTCCAGTCACCCTTAAGCTCCTTGCCAATAATTCCGCTTATAAAGCCAAAGTTCTTAAGTTTCTTTTTCGTCTGGAGTGAGGAGAAAGCATCAATTGATAAGAATGCTGCAGTTGCTGCAACTGCTGTTGATGAGATGAATTTTCTTCTTGTGATCATAGATTTAATTTTTATTAATTTTTTTAACCACGGAGGCACGGAGAACACGGAGATACACAGAGTAGCAGTTGTTTATCTTCCCATCTCCCGCTATTCGTTTCTGCCCATCACCCTTTCGCATCAGAACGCTGGTAATGTCCAGGGTTTGCGGTAGGTCGGGGTAATAAGCTGATTGGCTTTTTCACTATTGGTAAATCTGCTGTTTACATCATCCCATAGAAGCATCGATTCTCCAACCCTTGCCGCAATATTAGGAATATGTACATGAACAGCTGCGGCTCTTCCTGTCTCGGGTGTGCAGGCAGTTTTTTTTCTGGTCTTAATGCACTCCAGGAAATTCTTTGCATGTTCACCGTGAGATTCTTTGCCTTCAGTAAATTTATATTCTTCTGTCTTTCCCTTTTTAGCCTGACTGTCCCATTCTGGCTTGATAATCAGTTTATTGCGATCCACTGTGAGTGTTGCAAGATCTCCAATAAATGCCAGACCATAAGGAGAATCATAAGGACCGCTCTGTATGCCTGCAGTCATATCCCAATTGATAACAAAGTCAGATTTCGGATAAATGATATTCATTGAATCGAAAGTCTCTCTCATTCTTGGTTCATCGAATGTGTTCGCGCCGTAGACAAGGACCTTCTCTGGTGCATTTTTAATATCTTTTGCCCACAGGGCAATATCTATCAGGTGCACACCCCAGTCCGACATAAGTCCCCCGCCATAATCCCAAAACATTCTCCAGACTCCATGAAACCTGTTCTTATTAAATGATCTTGAAGGTGCAGGGCCAAGCCACATATCAAAATCAACTCCGGCAGGTACTGGCTCATCAGGGACAATAGGTTGCCCTACTCCATACGAGAAGTTTGCCCATACATTTACTCTTCTCAACTTCCCGATTTTTCCTGATTTAATGATCTCCATCGCTTTCTGAAATACAAAACCGCTTCTTTGTTGCTGACCTATCTGTACAATACGGTCCTTGTAATAATCAGCAGCCTTCACCATAATATTGCATTCAGCAATGCTGTTTGCCATAGGTTTCTCAACATAGACATCTTTTCCGGCCTGTAGGGCATTTACTGTCATCAGGCAGTGCCAGTGATCAGGGGTGCCGATAATAACAGCATCTATATCCTTCTGCTCAAGCAGCTTTCGGAAGTCCTTATATAGTTTTGGGGACTGGTTAAATTTCTTTTTCAGATCTGCTGCTTTTTCATTCAGAATGTTTTCGTCAATATCACACAAAGCTACGCAGTTCACTCCGGGATTGGCAAGGTGCTGCTGCAGATCACCATAACCCATGTTCCTGCAACCGATTAGTCCAAGGTTAATTGTATCGGAAGGCACAGGAGTAAAGTTAAGTTTTTCTGCTGCCATGACACCGGTTATTCCTAAGCCGGCTGAGGTCAATGCTGTATTGCTGATAAATTTTCTTCGGTTCATGTAATTAAAGATTATGAATTGTTACTAAATTAACAGATGAAAACCAGATTTTTCAGATCATTTCTATAAAATTATCATTTTTATATGGAAAAATCATTAATTATGAAAAAAGATACCATGGTCAGGCTGATTCGTACGGCAATTTTCAGATTAACAATATTATCCGGAATACCTGGAATGATATTTATATCCTGTACAGGAAAGCATCAGGTAAATCAGGGAAATGCTGATACTATACTTTACAGTGATACCATCCAATATCACCCTGTAAGAGTAAGCAAATCAGACGGATCCATTCTTCCATGGTTTTCAGCAGATAGTGGGGAATCGTATGACACGGTCCTTATGCTGGTATGGAATTTCTGGAATAAAATGGAAACTGATTCGAATGGATTGAAGTATTATATGAACCACCAGGTATGGAAACCCAATCATGATATGAGGGGACTGGGAGGTGACCAGATAAACATGGCACTTTCGTCGTGGAACCTTCTTTATGCATATACCGGATATCCTGAAATTATTGAAAACATGAAGTACCTGGCTGATACATACCTCGAAAGATCATTATCAGCCAAAGATGACAAATGGCCTTTCATTCCCTATCCTTATAATACTGAAATTCACTCGGGTATCTATGACGGAGATATGAGGAACGGAAAAGGGATAACACAACCTGATAAGGCCGGATCATTCGGATATGAACTGGTAAATGTTTACAAGATTACGGGTGAAAGGAAGTATCTGGAAGCTGCAAAAAAAATAGCCGGCATGCTGGTCTCCAAAATTCAGACAGGCGATAGTATATGTTCTCCTCTTCCGTTCAGGGTGAATGCCAGAACCGGAGAGACAGGGTCGTTATTTGATAACATGGGATCAGGTAAAAAGGTAAGACCTGCCTTGTATACCACTAACTGGACTGGCACGATGATGCTTTTTGAGGAGCTCACTCTCCTTGATCCTGGATATAAGGATATCTGGAATAAGAATTTTAATACTATACTTAGCTGGATGAAGGAATATCCTCTTAAAACAAATAAATGGGGTCCCTTCTTTGAAGACATACCGGGCTGGAGCGATACACAGACAAATGCGATAAGCTTTGCAATGTTCATTATGGACCACACTGACCTGTTCCCTGACTGGAAAAATGAGGTTAAAGGTATAATTGACTGGACTTACAGGGAACTTGGCAATCATGAGTATGAGAAATACAAGGTAACAGTTATGAATGAGCAGACTGTTTACAGGGTTCCCGGTAACAGCCATTCATCACGCCAGGCTTCAGTGGAACTGATGTATTATGCTTTATCGGCCGATACAACGTATAACACCAATGCAGTCAGAACACTCAACTGGGCAACATATACGGTTGCATCAGACGGCAGGAACAGGTACATAAGGGATGATATCTGGCTTACTGACGGGTACGGCGATTATGTACGTCATTACCTCAGAGCCATGGCTGCAATGCCGGAACTGGCACCTTTTAAGAATCATTTGCTTAAATCGTCATCAGTTGTACGTTCCATAAGTTATTCCCCTGAACAGATAACATTCACAACTTTTGATGATCATTCAGAGGTTACCCTAAGGCTGTTATCAAAACCGGAGGTAATATTGATAAACGGTAAACCGGCTGAATATGAAGAACAATCCGGCAATAACTGCTGGAGTTGGAATCCTCTTAGAAGGGGAGGTACTGTTTCCCTCAGCTACTCAGGAGGAAGTTCAGTAACTATATCTTTCTGAACAGGTTTTATTTTCCGGTTGGTTGTTTATTGATCCATTCCAGCCAGAGTTTGAGATTACCTTTCCATGAACCGATATGTTCATTCATGGTGCTCAATCCGTAGCCATGTCCGCCTTCTGATACAATGTGTATTTCAGCCGGAACTCCCTTTGCCTGAAGAGCCCTGTACATAAGGATGCTGTTTTCCGAAGGTACTGCCTTGTCGTCATCAGCAAGGAAAAGAATTGTGGGTGGTGTGTCAGCTTTTACCTGCAGTTCATTGGAGTAATACTTCACAAGTTCAGGATCGGGATCCTTGCCAAGCAGTGCTTCACCCCCTTCTTCAAGGTAAGATATGTAAAAAGTACGCTCTTTTGCAAGAAGTAAGTTTTTACTACCTGTAAGATCATGTCGTTTTTCCATATCTGCAAAATCGTATCCGCCGAAAGCTTTTGATACCAGTCCGGGATATTTACTGCCCTCCTGTGCCATAGCCTCTTTCCAGGACATTGGTGCATCAGTCCAAATTTCCCATCCAGGCTCATCCGGAGTGACTTTCCATTGCCACAGGCATACAGCTCCATATACTATCCTCATTGTTCCGCCATGCATAAGCTGGTTCCATGCCTCTTCTCCCTGCCACCATCCCAGTCCGTTTTTGCCGCCACCCATGCCCTCATTATTTCTTTGTGCACTCTGTGTGTTTCTCTGTGTCCTCTGTGGTTACTATCTTTTTAAACACAGAGGCCACCGAGGTTCTATCAGAGATCACAGAGGTATAATTCATATATTAACTTAGTATATACCGGATTATTATTTGATGTTCTTCATGATTATAGCAGGTTCTTTACCATTAGTTTTGCTATTGGTGATTATAAAATCGGTTCCTTCACTTAGCTTTATTGCAGCCTTATCCCCGGAGTTAAATGCAGCTTCACCATGGAATCTGTCAATCCTCAGATCTTTAAATTCAGTTACTTCAATGGCATTGGAAAAGAAGTCAGGCAGAAGAGGATCCCATTCAAGTTCAAATCCGTTTATAGAAAGGTTTGTGACATATTGAGCATAAATACCCGGGATATCATGTTCGAAAATCTGCATAGGTCTTTCGGCAGCAGGACGAAGATCAAAATTACCTCCGTAGCTAAGTGTCTCTCTGCCTTTTCTGATTAAGAGGTTCACATTATTGAAACTAATATTCTCTATCCGGCTCTCTTTTCTGCCGAATACAAGAATTCCCTGTTCACCTGTTGCTATAATGTTGCTAAAGATAACATTCCGGATCTGTCCGGCATCATGCCCCGGAAACCGTGATACACATGACAGATGTATCGGTTCTCCATGTCCCCACCAGTGTCCGTTATACAGCCGGGTTTCTATTATTATATTGTTGAATATCAGATCTTCAATATCAGTTGTATCATGTGCGAAAATCCCGATCCCCCGATTTGAATCATAAATTGTAATATTTGAAAAGCTGCATCTCCTTATCGGGTGCTGGCCATATCCTATCCTGATACCGGCCGAGCTGGATCTGAGCTGGCAGTTCGTTACATTCATGTTTTCAGCATAAACCGATTTATTGCCATAGGTTTTTTCAGCCTGTTCTGCCATGCTGTATGCAGGAATGTTTTCGTTCTTATCAAAACCGGTCATAATTATTGCATCATCGCCGGCAACAATATCACAGTCGGAGATCCTGATGTTCCTCGATGCTGTACAGTGAATGCCGTCACTGTTGGGGATAAGAATATTGTTCCTGATCGTGATGCCTTCAACCAGTACATCCTCGCAATATCCGAACCTTATAGCCCATATCGGGGTATCTTTTACTGTAATCCCTGAAAGAGTCACCTTCGTACAGTGAAAGAATACTATTGTCATTCCCGGCATGGAGATTCTTCTTACAGGTCCGTCCGTGAAAAAGGTACCATCCTTCATATAATTCTCTTTCTGCCTTGTAAGAGACCTTTCAAAATCAGGTGATCCGTGATTCTGGCTGAAATCATAGAAATGAGAGCCGCTGGCATCGATAGTCCCCTGTCCGGTAATAGATACATTGCAGGCATCCTCGCAAAAGAAAATTCCCCGCCGGGTGTTATTGATCCGGTAATCATCAATGTTTTCACTCCCCTTAAGAATTGCACCGCTTTCCAGATAAATACAGATATTACTTTTCAGAATTACTGGTCCGGTAATGAAAATTCCCGGAGGTATGACAACTCTTCCGCCACCTGCTGAAAAGCATTCATCAACAGCCTTTTGGATGGCTGTGGTAGAAAGTTTGCCCGGATGAGCCCCGAAATCAGTGATAATATAATCTTTTGGGAATGCAGTTACTGAGTGTAAAAGGATTATTAAAGGCAGGATCAATCTTCTGAATGTTAACATATTATCTGGATTTACAGATTTACAGCCATAAACTCTTCAATTTCTTTTCTGGTGGGTGCAGAAGGCTGTGCACCCAGACGTGTAACTGAGATCGCCGAAGCTGCACCGGCAAACCTTACTGCATCAGACAAAGATTTGCCTTCAACCAGAGCAACAGCAAGACTTCCGCAATAAACATCACCTGCAGCAGTTGTATCAACAGCTTTAACTTTGAATGCAGGTACAATTCCGTTAAATTCTGAGGAAGCCACATAGGATCCTCGTGCACCAAGTGTTATAATTGTAATTTTACATCCAAGTTTTAATAGTTCCTGTGCAGCCGTTTTTATCTCATCATCTGTTTCAACCTTTAATCCGGTGACCATAGATGCCTCCACCTCATTGACGACAAAGGCATAGGTCTTCTTCAATACTGAAAGGTCGAAAGGTCTGGCCGGGGCCAGATTAAACAGTACTTTCAAGTTATTTTTTTCTGCTATTTCAAAAACGTAACTGGTTGTTTCAAATGGTATTTCCATCTGCATTACAATCATTTCAGCTTCGAGGATAGTATTCAGAGCCTTGTCAATATGTTCAGGGGTCAGCTTATAATTTGCGCCTGATGCTACTGACAGATAATTGTTGCCATCCTTGTCAAGCATTATCAGAGCCGACCCTGTTGCTTCATCATGATCTTTGAAAACAAAACTGGTTTCAATGTTATCCTTATTAAAGTTCTCCATCAGGTTCTCAGCATAGAGGTCTTCACCAAGGCAGGTAACAAATGTTACATCTCCACCAGCCCTTGCAGCGCCAACAGCCTGGTTTGCTCCTTTACCTCCGTAGTTCTGGAAAAATACTCCGCCGGTTACTGTCTCCCCGAAACCGGGAAGCTTTTCTGTCTTGATAAGGAAGTCGACGTTTGTACTTCCTATTACAATTATCTTTTTACTCATAATATACTTTTATTATAGTCTGGCTAAAATTATCATGCCCAGCCCGGCAAAGAAAGTCACAAACATTGTTATAATGTACCTGTTTATTGAGGGAGGTGCCCCTTTGAATTCCTTGAATACAAATACACCCCATGCTGCACCGATCATTGTGGCCCCCTGTCCAAGACCATAGGATATTGCGGGACCAGCCTTGTCTGAAGCGATAAGATTGAAAAGAAAACCTGTGAGCCATATCATTCCTCCCAGCAGTCCGAAAATATGCTGCCTGGGTGTACCGTTTGTAAAGTACTCTTTATAAGTCGACCTGCTTCCTTCCACAGGCTTGTACATGAAGACAGTATTCCAGAGAAAGTTGGACAGGAATACACCCAATGAGAATATCAGTACCGCCGAATAGGGAGTCATTTTTCCAGGATCGGGTGATGTGAAATTGAGCGTCATGCCATCTGCCACAAACCGGTAAAAGAAACCCATTATGATACCTGCCAAAACTGACAGGACAATTCCCTTAACAGGAGTAGATCCCTTTGATTTTGAAACTTTTGACGATGCAACTGCATTTACTACAATGGCAACCACTACAAGAAGTACTCCACCGAAAAGAAGGACAGGATCGCCGGCAGGCTTCTTAATATAGTTAACAATTACACCGATGACGAGGGCAAGACCTACTCCGACAGGAAAAGCTACCGAGATTCCTGCAACGGCTATGGCTGCCACTATAAGCAGGTTTGAAAGGTTGAATACTATTCCCCCGACAAAGGCTGAGGTTATTGATGATGAATCAGCTTGCTGAAGGTCGGCAATAAAGCTTCTTCCACTTTCTCCTGTGCTTCCCATTGTGAATCCGTAGATCAACGTCATCAATATCAGCCCCAGTGAATAATCCCAGTAAAACAAAGGGAAAGGCCATTTATCTGTTGATACTTTTGAGGTATTAGCCCAGGATCCCCAGCATAGCATAGTTATGAAGCAAAAAACTACTGCAAGTGTGTAAGAGTTGATTATAAACATGTTATTAATGGTTAATGGTTTAATGTTTAATGCTTAATGGTTTATTATCTGGATGAAAATACTCAGGATTAAAGTATGTGTCGTTTTATGGGATGAAATTTAATGAAAAAATAGTATTAATTTTAATACAACTTAAATCTAAATCAAATGAAAGCAATAACCAGACGAGAATTTACCGGTACAGGTGCTATGGGAATTCTGGCAGCTATGTGCCTGCCTACAGACTTTTTATTATCCGGCGCGACACCCTTTAACTGGCCAATGAGTTTCCAGTCATACGGTGTACGGGAGATGCTGGGAACGGATTTCGAAGGTACTATGAAAAAACTACAGGCAATAGGTTATAAAGGAATTGAGATGTGCTCTCCCAAAGGATATGAAAAAAGTGGTTTTGGTCCTCTTACAAAATTAAGTGTTGAGGAACTCCGAAAAAAGATTGAGGATGCCGGTTTGTTTTGCAAAAGCTGTCATTTCCAATACCCGGAGCTGAAGTTGGATAAGATTCAGGAAACAATAAGCTACGGGAAAAAGCTTGGATTAAAAGATCTGGTAATATCAGCAGCATGGATTAAGAAGGATGCTACAATCGATGACTGGAAAGTTGTTGCCGATGAGATGAATAAGTCGGCAGAACAGGTGAAGAAGGCAGGACTGCAGATGGTATATCATAATCATTCCATCGGACCTGAATTGGAAGGTGAAAAACTTTATGACATTCTGATGCGTCTGTTTGATCCTGCACTCATAAAAATGCAGTTCCAGCTGGCAGTGGCTTCCGAAGGTGTTGATGTGGTTAGTTATATTACAAAGTATCCGGGACGTTACAAATCACTGCATATTCATGATTGGGACCCGACTCAGAAAAAGGTGGTGCCAACAGGTAAAGGGGTGATCGACTGGAAAAAACTGCTTGAGGCTGCAAAAAAGAGCGGTATTTCTGATTATGGATTGATTGTTGAAATGGAAACAAGAGCTCCGGGCGATCCTTTGCAGGACCTTGTTGAATGCTACAGCTATTTGCAAAACCTTAAACTTTAAGACAAACCAGCATATGAAGCATACAACAATACTGTTAATTGCATTTATACTGGTATATAGTATCCAGGGCTGCTCATCAAAAAAAGAGATCACAGCAGAGCAGAAAGAAAAACTTGCTATCCTGAAAAAGGAGATTAAAGATAATCTTACAACAAACCTATTGCCATACTGGTCTTCAAAAATGATTGATACCATTAACGGAGGATTTTATGGCCGGGTGGATGCAAAAGAACAGGTATATCCCGATGCCGATAAGGGAGGAATCCTGAATGCAAGAATCCTGTGGACCTTTTCTTCAGCATTCAGGGTACTGGGCGACAGTTCAAATCTTCACATTGCAACAAGAGCAAAGGATTATATTCTAAAGTATTTTATCGATAAGGAATATGGTGGCGGATACATGACCGTTAAGGCAAATGGCGAGCCCGGGGATATGAGAAAGGGAACTCTGACTGAGTCATATTTCATTTATGCCTTTGCAGAGTATTACCGCGCTACCGCTGACAAAGAAGTTCTTGATGAGGCGATTAAAATATTCGACCTGCTTGAAAAGTATGCACTTGACAGGGAATATAACGGTTATTTTGAGGTATATACAAGGGAATGGCAACGCAGTCACGACAGGCTCCTGAATGAGAAGTCAGATAAAGAAGAAAAGACCATGATCTCGCATCTTCATCTGGTCGAGGCTTATGCAGGACTTTACAGGGTATGGCCCGATGAAAGGATGGAGGCGAGGTTGCAAAATGTGCTTGAGGTATTCAATGATAAAATTGTCGATAAAAAGACTTTCCATACTATCTATTTTCTTGACCGGCAATGGAATGCAACTACTCAGATAGATTCATACGGGCATGATATTGAGGCATCGTGGCTGATGGTTGAGGCAGCAAGACTTCTTAAGGATCCTGAACTGATTGAAGAGGTGGAAAGCCTGAGTATTAAAGTGGCAGATGCCGCTGCAGAAGGACTTCAGCCTGATGGAAGTCTTTTAACTGAGAAAAACAGGGAGACTGGTCATATAGTAACTATCAGGTCGTGGTGGGAGCAGGCTGAAACTATTGTAGGATACCTGAATGCATTTGAAATAACAGGAGATGAATCATACCTTGATAAGGCGGTAAATGGCTGGAACTATACAAAAAAATATTTTGTTGACTATAGAAATGGAGGATGGTTCAGTCTTGTGGATGAGAAAGGAGTAGCAACCGGCAGGGATAAGGCTAATTACTGGACATGTCCTTATCACAACGGCAGGATGTGTATGGAGGTTATTGAGATGATAAAAGAATAAAACAAAAATATGTTTTATAACATAAAGATTATATCCAGGAGTTTTTCAGGGAAACTTATATTACTATTCCTTTTATCAGGACAAGTACAGCCACAAGTCTGGTCCCAGCCATTGAAAACAGATATTGCAAATCCACATTATTTCAACTACCGGGGGAAACCCTACTTCCTGATAACATCAGATCAGCACTATGGGGCCGTAACTAATCTGGATTTTGATTACAATGTATTCCTTGATACCCTGGTTAAATACGGGTTGAATTTTACACGTATTTATCCGGGAGCTTATTTTGAAAAGGATGGGGAGTACATGCCTGATAATAACCTTGGAGCACGTAACGGGAGGCAGATTCTTCCATGGGCAAAAACATCAGTTCCGGGTGCTCATGAGGTGCTTGGAGGGTACAAACTTGATCTTGACCGATGGAATGATGAATATTTCAGGCGACTTAAAGATTTTATAGACAAAGCTCAGGATAGGAATATTATAGTAGATATAGCTTTCTTCAATGGAATGTATCCTGACAGATGGGGTTACCAGGCAATGTATCAAACCAATAATATACAGGGTATTGGTAACTGTAAATTTAATGAGGTGCAGACTCTGACAGATAATGCCCTTACAAGATATCACGAAGCTTATGTGCGAAAAATTACTGAAGAGGTAAATCAATTTGACAATGTGATTCTGGATATTTGTGATGAACCATTTCAGGATGGTTGTCCTCCGGAAATGTATCATGCATGGATCAGTAAAATGATAGAAACTGTGATGTTTACCGAAAGCAGGCTACCGAAAAAGCACCTGGTTGCCCAGACTATTGATTCACACACCAGGGGAGGACCCGGAGATTTTTCAGAAGACAAAAGAATAAATGTTCTTATGAATGAATATACATGGGGTATTGCAAACCTTGATTATGAATACTTTCATGAGAAACCAATGATATTGATAGAAACTGCATATTATCCTCAATATGAAGGAGATAAATTAGCTGCATCAAGAGTGGAGGCATGGGAATTTCTTACCGGAGGTGGTAGTGGATTCATGCAATTGAATGGACTTTATTCAACATTTAATCCTGGAGCTGCCGGTACTGAAAATCATAGGATTCTCACTCAACTAAAGGTGTTAAAGAATTTTATTGAGAGCTTAGACTTTATTAATATGCGAAGGGATACTCTTCTGGTTCAGGGAGGTATTTCCGAGAACTCCTTTTACAGGGCTATAAGTGAACCAGGCAGACAGTATGCAGCTTATTTCCATCATAGTGTTTATGGTTGCTGGTTCTGGGAGCCAATGAAAATGGGATCGTGCTATAAGGTTGTTCCCGGGAAATACAGGGAGAATATGGAACTGAGCTTTGAGAAAGGTAATTATATAGTGAAATGGATCAATCCATCGACAGGTAATGTCATTGCCAGTGAAAGTCTGACTCACAACGGCGGTAAAAGGATTCTAAGAACTCCGGAATATTCTGTTGATATAGCTTTATTGATGATAAGCAAAAAATAAAAAACTGCAGGCAGAGATATGTATATTCTGGCCCCTGTCTGCAGTTTTTGAAGATTAATTACAGAATTCTTTATGATTTGTGAATATCTTTAGGTTTGGTTCCTTTTCTCCAGTGTTCCTCTATCTTCTCAAGAGTTACATTCTTTGTTTCAGGTATATAGAAGTACCCCCATATCAGACTGATTATACCTACAAGTGCATACAGGTAGAAGGCACCAGCCGGATTTCCCAGATCTTCACCCTTAAGAATTATCGATGAACCGGGTAACGTAAGTCCTTTTACAAGCTTGAAGAACGTAAAGGCTACAACTCCATTAAAGAGCCAGTTTGAGAGAGCCCCGATACTTGATCCGATACCTCTGACACTTAAAGGGAAAACCTCTGAAATAATAAGCCAGCCAAGAGGCCCGAGGCTGATGGCAAAGCATGCTATATAAAACCATATAAGAGATATCGTCAGCCACTTAATTGATTCTCCTAAAGTAGCCTGAAGTGCAAAACAGGTTCCCATGGCAAGAAGAGCTAACACCAGTCCTGTAACCCCGATAAAATAAAGTTTTCTTCTTCCAAGTTTGTCAATCATGAAAAGGGAAAGAATGGTGAATGCCACATTCACTACCCCGACACTGACTGAAGCCCATACTGCTGCCTGTGCATCTGCAAAACCTGACATCAGGAAGATCTTGGGACTATAATATATAATGGTGTTGATACCGGTAAACTGCTGGACAAACATTATGCCGACAGCAATAATAAGAGGCACCCTCAGCCACTTCTTAAAAACTTCACTCCATATTACTTTATTTGTCTTATCCGCCTCAATGTCGGCTTTCATTCTATAAATAACCTCTTCAACAAGGGAAGGATCCTCCACCTTCTGAAGGACATCACGGCACTTGCTCTCATGGCCCTTGCTGATCAGCCACCTTGGTGTTTCAGGGAGGAATATCATTCCTGTGAACATTATAAGTGCCGGGATCACACCTACATAAAACATTGGTCTCCAGCAGGTGTTATAATCCGCATGGCCATCCGGAACTGCAAAGGCAGAATCGCTCAGGTATGACACCATAATTCCGATTGTGATCAGAAGCTGGAACATTGAAACCATGGTCCCCCTGGTCTTGGTGGGAGATATTTCAGCTATATAGAGAGGCACAGCGAAAGAGGAAACGCCGATGGCTATACCCAGGAACAACCTTGCAAACACAAGCATTAAAGGGCTGGGAGCTGCACCTGACCATATTGCACCAATTATGAAAATTATTGCAGCTGCCAGAATAACCTTTTTTCTTCCGACTATATCTGCAATCCTGCCGCTGAACATAGCGCCTAATACAGCACCTACAAGTCCTGCTGTGGTTATTATTTCAATCCAGCTGTTGTCTATACCGAATGCACTCTGGAAAAAAGGTATTGCACCGGATATAACACCGGTGTCAAACCCGAATAGAAGGCCTCCTGTTGCAGCAATACTAGCAATGATGAACACAAGTCCCTTGTTTTGTTTAATCTGGTTATTTTCAGTCATTTGTTTAAAGTTTTTATAATAATTGTCAGATACTGTTTTTGTTTTTGGTCATTGTTTGGGTCAGAAGAAATTATAATTCATAAAAATAAATTAAAAAACAACATTTGCAACATAGAAAATTTTATTATGGAGAGCACGGGGATCACGGATTTCTTTCTCCATGTTAATCCATGTACTCCGTGGTTAAAAAATTTGTAATATTGGATTTTGTGAAATAACACAAATCGAAAAGATATGACCAAAGTACCTGAACTGGCAAAGATGATCGACCATTCGATCCTTAATCCTGTAATGACCGACAACGATCTGAAGCGGGAGTGTGAAATAGCAAAAAAATATGACGTTGCTTCAGTTTGCGTAAAACCGTATGCCGTAAAACAGGCTGTTGATCTCCTTAAGGGATCTGATGTCCTCGTTGGATGTGTCATAGGTTTCCCTCATGGCAACAGTCCAACGTCAGTAAAAGTATTTGAGACTGAACAAGCCTGCAAAGATGGGGCAACCGAAATTGATATGGTTATTAATATTGGTAAGGCTCTGGGAGGTGACTGGAGCTATGTTGAAAATGAGATTAAGCTTGTTACTGAGACTTGTCACAGGAGCAAAGCAATCGTCAAGGTTATCTTTGAAACAGATTTTGTGACCAAAGATGAGGATAAGATCAGGCTTTGTGAAATTTGCACAAAGGTTGGTGCTGATTTTGTGAAGACATCAACCGGGTTCGGATACGTAAAACAGCCAAACGGTGATTTTAATTACAAGGGAGCTACTGTGCATGATATCGAACTCATGAGAAAGCATTCCGGTCCAAATGTGCAGGTAAAGTGTTCAGGAGGAGTACGTACCCTTGATGATTTACTGAAAATGAAGGCAGCTGGAGCAACGCGCTCGGGTGCAACTGCCACTTCAGTAATGCTGGATGAGGCAAGAAAAAGATTCGGTGAAGAATGAATAGTGCAGAACAATTTCTGAGCAATCATAAACTAAGATCATTCGATGTCGATATGGATGATCTGGTAAGAGTGTTTACCGAGGATATGCTCTCTGGTCTGGAGGGAAGTGATGAAGGGATGAGAATGATCCCGACATATATTGAAGCCGATAATGATTTTGTTACTGATACCCCGGTTCTTGCAATTGACGCGGGCGGGACTAATTTCAGGGCATCAATCATAACCATTTCAGGATCAGACGGTGTAAATATAAGTGATACAGTTAATTACGGGATGCCCGGGCTGGATGGAGAGATAAGCAGCAGGAAGTTTTTTACGACAATTGCAGACTACATCAGGCCGCTGGTTGATAAAGTTAACAGGATCGGTTTTTGTTTTTCCTATCCGACTGAGATCCTGCCGGACAAGGATGGCAGGTTAATTCAGTTCTGCAAAGAGGTGCAGGCTCCTGAAGTACATGGACAGCTAATAGGAAGAAATCTTCTTGAAGCTCTCGGAACTCCTTCAAAAAAAATTGTTATTCTGAATGATACAGTTGCTACACTGCTGTCAGGAAAATCAGCATCTGTTGGAAAAACCTATGATTCATTCATTGGGTATATTCTTGGTACAGGAACCAATACCTGTTATATAGAACGAAACTGCAATATTCTGAAAAACACGAGCCTTGATCAAAAGGCAAGCCAGATAATAAATATTGAATCGGGTGATTTCGGAAGACCTCCCAGGACAGATCTTGATATGCTTTTTGACAAAACAACAGCCAACCCCGGCAGCTATAAATTTGAGAAGATGTTTTCGGGGGGGTACTTCGGAGGTTTAACTCTGTTCGTTCTTAAAGCTGCAGCCAGGGAGGGCGTATTTTTAGAAAATACAGCAACGAGAATCAGTAATATCAGTGAATTGTCAACCTCAATGGCCAATTCATATGTTTCGATGCAGATCCAGCCCGGAAATATTCTCGTCGATTCTTTAAGAGATTGCATGGATGCTGATAACTGCAGGTTTATAATTAACACTTTAATAGATCGTGCAGCAAAGCTTGTTGCAGCGAGTATGTCAGCAGTTGTTCTGAAATGTGAAAAGGGTAAATCGCCTGAGAAACCTGTACTTACAACAGTTGAGGGAACAACCTTTTATAACCTGCATAATTTCCGGATCAGATTTGAAAAGTACTTCAGGGAATACTTTAGCGGGGAAAGAAAAAGATATATCGAATTTACCGAAGTGCCCCAGTCGAGTCTTATCGGAGCAGCTTTAGCAGTTCTCATTGATTAAATGTTTATCCGTTTTGGATCATATTGTAACCACGGATTACACGGAGAACACGGAGATATCACAGAGTAGTTCAATCCGTGTCGCTCCGTGCCCTCTGTGGTTTAATATCTTATTATCTAATTTCGAACCAGAATCAACCCGTCGCCTGATGCTTTGGCAGCCATAGCTTTAGCGAAGGCTGGCCTGACGCCTATAGATTTACAAGTCTCTTTATCTTCATGAGACCGGTTTTGGCAACAGATAAAGGAGCTTCGTTCCAATATGTTTCATTGAAAAGTTCCAGTGAAAGAACCTTTTCTCCACCCATCATCCTCAACCTTGAGATTATTTCTTTGAATGGAGCTGCTCCGTCACCCGGGTAAACCCTGTCGGAATCATTCTGATTCGTCCTGTTTTTTGAAGAGATAAAATCATTGAAATGGAAAATATCAATCAGTGATCCATCGATCATTTTAAGAGTATCAAACGATGAACCTCCCCTGAACATATGGAAAACATCGGGAAGGATCCTGGCATCCTTATCACCAGCAACGGAAACTATCATCAATGTCTGCCCGATATGCCAGAGGACATTGGAGGCACCCCAGAACTCAAGTTGTGGCATTACACCTGTTTCCCTTCCAAGCTGAACCAGTTCCCGGTAACGTTCACCTGCCATGAAGAGATCAAGAGGTTTATCTCCCTTTACCCCGGCTGCCGGTGCGGCAATCCTTTTCCCGCCAATTGAGGCAACCATCTCCATCTCCTCCTTCATCTGCTGGAAACCTGCCTCTTTTACGGCCAGCCAGGGAGCAAAACCTATTGCGTTTTCTACAGTCAGGTTTTTGTCAGCCAGATATTTTCTTAGATCACTGGCCTTTTTGCCCGAGTCGAGATATAGTTTCAGGTCTCTTATCCAAATCTCTATTCCGTCGTACCCGGCTTCGGATGCGATATCTATGTACTTTATAATATATAGAGGATTTTTACTCACGGTAGAAGTATTCAGACAATACCTGAACCTTGTTTCAGGGTAATTAGCAAATGGGTTGCTTATGTCAGGCTTTAAAACACCAATGGATGCCATTCCGGCAATTGATAGAAACTCTTTTCTTGTTGTCATACTTTTTACTTTTTTCTCGCAAAGGCGCAAAGGCACAAAGGCTTTTAACGACGCTGCTATTTTACTTTTGTCGCTCTTACGGCAATATAAGGTTTTCCCGGTAAAGGAATCTCTGTCATTCCGCTGTATTCTCCTTCAACCTGGTTTACAGTCATATTCCATGCATCGATTACCTCAAGTCTGAATTTCACATCTTCAGGCAGATATAACCTTGCCTTTGCCTGCTGGCTGTTGCCATAATAATGAAGGTAAAACTCTTTGTTCTTGATAAGGTAAGTCTCCTTGTTCCAGACATTATGGAAAGGGTAAACTCCTTCAGTTGGCGTTTCCGTCATGATCATATGCAAAAATCCTATCCTTTCCGGACTATTGCCGTGTAGTGTACCTCCTTTAGACCACCACAGTATATTCTGTGGATGAATGTATGTTTCACCATGAGTACAGTATGCTCCACGACAAAAGGCTATCCAGAACCTGTTCATCATCTCCTCCGGAGTAAGATTGCCCCAGTCGTTCGGAATATTTCCCTCATAAACACATTCGTCAATAATTACAGGCTTATTATATAATTCACGCCAATTCTGGATATCCTGAAGATAAGCAGTCTGAATGCTTAAATGAGTTATCCATGGTTTTGAATGATTATACCACTTCATTCCGTTATGGATACTGCAGAGATGATGATAAGGATCATGTTTCTGAATTAACCTGAAATATTTTTCCCACTCTTCATCTGTTTTTCTCAAAATGTCGTATTCATTTGCCATTGACCACCAAACATTCCTGTATGATGCTATACGTGCAATAAGATATCGCAGATAAAACATCGACTCTTCCTGGTTCATTTTATCCAGGTTCCAGTGACCATTATCATAGGGATGAAATAGAATTACATCGGCTTCAATTCCAAGCTTCTGCAATTCGAGAATCTTCTGTTCAAAATTCCTGAAGAATGCCGGGTTGGGTCTTGAAAAATCCCAGCCTTTTTCCCTGGATCCCTCAAAAGGGTAAAAAGGAGGTTCATTATTTATATATACATCGTAATCCTTTGGCATCACAGTCATTCTGATCTTATTGAACTTAGTTTTTCCGAGGGATGCAAGTGTCTGTTTAACAAGTTCCTCAGGCTGATGTACCCAGGCATAGCATGTTGTGCCTATTGGATAGAAAGGTGTCCCGTCAGAGTATCCGAAATCGAAAACATTGCGGACTTTGACAGGTCCGTGATTATTGCCTGAAGCTGGTGTACAGGAAAAACTGCCTTTCTTCTTATCCAGTTCCTTATTATTGCTTTTAGTCACGTAAGTCCAGTCACCTGCTTCATCAGGCATAAACCTGACTTTGTAGATACCGTTGCCATCATAAAAACCTTCACAGAAAAGTGAACGGTTAAGGTGCCTGAATTCAGCAGACAGCAGGACATCCGTGAAGGGATTATCAGCCGAAGGCCCTTTAAATTCTATTTCAAATACTGAATATTGCTCAACTTCGGCTGCGTTTAACGAAATTGCTATCAGAATAACAGCTGCTGATAAAATTGATTTTATTCCTGCCATGGTTTAATAACTATTTTGAGATCTCTTTATATGAAACAAGTTTAATTGCTCTCTCAGAAATTACCTTCTTAACCTCACTGCTGGTAAATACTCTTGTTACACCCTCACGGTCGGCAGCCACGTTTTCGTAACCTTTATGCCATATCGCTCTCATTTCTGGAGTATCAAGTCCGGGATGGTCAATGAAGAGGTATTTTCCTGGTTTCAGATCCTTGATGGTTTTAACTGCTGATGCAATCCTTTGTTCAGGAGTTGTATCCTCTCTTTTCCAGAGTGAAATATATTTATAACCGAGTTTCCCCGGTTCTATGTTCAGGTTGTACTCATCTGCAAACCTTCTTACAAGTGAAGCTATTTCAGGAGAACAGCTCTCGCATCCCATATGACAGTTGACATGACTTACATACGGCACATATCTTTTTGCCATCTCTATCTGAGCCCTGAATTCCTTTTCAATTTCATCTATTTTCCAGGGGGCATCTTTCAGAGCAGTACCTTTGGGAAAGTCTTCCCGCTGCCAGATCATCGGGTAGAAATAGCCATCCTTGTCCACAATGCTGGGGCAGCAGGTTAGGGGCCTCCATTTTATGTCATTCCATTCACTGGTTATGACAAGATGAACTCCGACATCAAGACCCGGATTCTCATTGAGCAGTCTTATCGCTTCCGGAAACCATGGTCCTGGTACCATGAGCTCGACAGTTCTCATTATCCCGTTTTTATATGATTCAATACAAGCAACATTAGCGGTATGTGATGAACCGATATCATCACCACGGATTAGTAGTTTGATCTCACCAGTAGTCTGGCAATTAATAAGATTGCTGACAGTCAGCAGTAGGACAAAAATGAGGTTTTTCATCAGTAATAATGTTTATTGTATTATTTTTAGGTTCGTTTTTTCTGGTATGGGCCAGGGATGTATGGAAATTTCGATGACAGACTTTCAGCGGCTTCAACACCAAATCCCGGCTTATCATTTAATTCGATATATCCCTTTGTAAATTTCAGAGGCTCCTTAAAGACCTTATCCTTCAGCGGATCAAAGCACTCGCAAATCTCTAGCAGCAGCAGGTTTGGATCGCCGGCAGCCAGATGAGCGTTTTGCATCGTAGTGAAACCGCATTGGTAGTTGTGCGGGCAAAAAAGCTTATTTCTGATAGCAGCCATCCTTGTCAAATACCACGACTCAGTTATACCGGCTATGCTGCAGTCGGGCTGGATGATATCTATTGCGCCAGCCTCGAGCCAGTCCATGATCTTGTCGATTTTCATCTCCTTCTCCAATCCTGAAACTTTGACACTTTTAAGCGCTTCTCTGACCTTAAGATAGTTGTCAACTGCATCGGGTCCATCTTCGGTCATAGGTTTTTCGAACCACAGGAATTTTAGCTCATCAAGAGCAGGTGCTATTTCAAGCGATTGCTGAAGATTGAAAAGTCCATTGCCTTCGAGTATCAACCCGAATTCAGGGCCGACTGCCATTCTTAGTTTTTCGAGCCAGGGTACAAACTTACTGACGGTCATCTTACTGTATGGCCAGTAGATACCTGTCCGGAATTTAAATCCGAGGTAACCTTTCTCTTTATGTCTTAAAGCTTCTGCAATCAGGTCATCGGGCCAGACAGAGTTTTCATAAACCTCACCGGCACTGGCATAGCATGGAATTCTGGTAACAGGTTCATTATCTGTTGCAAGAAGTTTGTATACTGGTTTGCCGCATGCTTTACCTATTATATCCCAGAGTGCAGATACAACGCCTGCCCAGGCTGATCTTCTTAACATATTATCTCCTTTATATGCGAAGAATTCCATATCCCATGGATTCTTTCCAAGAACTGCAGGTTTGATAACAGTATCAATGTGTTTCTTCGTTTCCTCAATTCCACCTCCATACCTGCTCGACCCGCCAATACCCGTAATCCCCTGATCAGTCATTACTTCAACAAAAATGCTGTCGGTTTTCCACCACAGATAATCGGGTGGTATCCAGCTTGGTATCCATTGTTTGTCACGCGGTGTTTCATAAGAAAGAAGTGTGACCTTTATATCTGTAATATGGATCTTTTCTTTTGGAATACCATCCAGTGGATGCATCCTTGGTCCTGCTGCCTTATCATCCGCTGCAATACCATCTTTATTCCTGGTGCATGACAGCATACCATATGCTGCTGCTGAAGCCGTTGTCCCAAAAAATGATCTTCTTGATATATCTTTCATAGAACCTGTGTTTTCAATGTTGAATCCTGAGTCATGAGATTCTTATAATGTTCATTGTGAATTACTGATTTTTAAGGTAAAGAACCCAGTCTTTGAAATTTGGCTGGGCAGGATAATCCTCAGGACATTTTATTTCAACGACAGCTCCTCCTTTTATTTTATCACTTCTTGAATCCTTACTGTTTACAAGGTCTGTCCATTTAAATGAATATGATTTTCCCGAATATTGTCTCAGATCAATCCTGACAGAACCTCCGTATCTCAAATAAATGAGATATTCTTCCCCCGGAATTGCGAGGCAATATTTCGAAGGATTTTCGAGTACCAGCTCCGGATGTGGTTCCAACCTCCACCATTGAATATTGTTGAGATATTTTCCCATGAAGCCTACTGAAATAGCTCCGGGATAGAGCATTGTATTTGTATTGAAACTTGTGTCCATAGGCCATGATCCGACACCTGTTGGTCTTTCAGGTAAATGTACCCTCCATATGTGTCCTCCACCATATGTCTGACCTGCAGCTCCCGACATAACCGCACTCCATGCTCCAAAACGAATATCCATTGCTGTCGGATTGCCTTCGATGAATTCGTACCATGGTTCTGTAACAACTACCGGTTTAGCAGGAGTCATTTTATAAGCCTTTGTAATAATGGTGGGTGTCAGTTCGTTGCACCACCTTGCATGTCCTGTCTGGCTCTGGTTATAATCAAGCCACGTCTGATTATGAACAGCCTCTGCAGTTGACCATTGTGGAGCATCTGCTCCTCCGTTCCACATAGGAGGTGTAGGATGTGCGCTTGTGATCCTTTGATATGGATCTTCAGCCTTTACTGTTTCTCCAAGCCTGTTCCAGAATTCAAGAGGGAAGCCACCGTAATTATTCATATTGTATTCACCGGCAAGGACCCATATCACATTGTAAGCCTGGAGCCTGTGAACAACATATCTCCACCATCTTGTAAAATTCTCTTCACCTATCGATTTGTTTATACCTTCGCGGCTCCACCAGGCATGTATCCAGACTGTCATGCCTCTTGAGTTGGCATAGGCTATCATTTTCTCTACTTTTTTTATCTGGTCAAGATCAGGGATCTGATATGATTCATCAAGCAGTGAACTCTCCCTTCCCCATCCGTTTCCTGCAAAGAAAAGCTGTCCGATATTGAACCCCTGGCTAACTCTTGTTTCGACTAATTTTGCAAAAGATTCGAATTTTATTCTGCGGTTTGTCCAATCCCACCAGGTATCTGCTATCCAGAGACAGGGGGTTCCATCTGTATAGGTAAAATATCTGCCTTTTCTCTCATTGTCATTATTTACAACTATTAATCCTCTCCTGGTTGGTATTTGTATTTTCTCTTCATCAGACCAGCCGGTAACAGAGAGCTGACCTTTCTTACCATTTAATTTTCTGTCTTCAGAGGAAGTTACATATTTCCAGATGCCGGGTAAAGGAGGAGCAAACCTGATTTTCCATATATCATTGCCATCCCAGAATCCCGGGATTTTCAAAGTTTTGCCCGCACATTCGCCTGAAATTCCTGTAAAAACAGCTATTAAATGAGGCGTCCTGCCCTGATTAAGAAAGCTAACATATGGGTTCTCCGGTGGAGTTGAAGATTTCAGTGATACCTCAAACAGTTCCCAAGTTTTTATGGGCTGCTGGCAGAAAGCTGATACTATGTTCAGAATAGAAAATAGTAATATCAGAATGCATGATTGTTTTAAATTTATTTTCATATAACTATTTTTTGTTTCCCTGGTTTAAGTGTAATTTTTTTTGTCCTCCAGATGAAGTCACCTTTCATGCCCTGCGGAAGGATAATTTCACCCTCAATGCCAGATTCTTTCTTAATAAGGTTTATTTCTATATTTCCAAGGTGATGAGGATAGATAGCTTCTATCCGGGTTAGCTCTCCAAAAGAAGGCGATATTTCAACACTCCTGTGGCCGGGCGCCGCAGGCCGGATTCCGCATACCGTTCTGAAAAAATAGAAATCAGGAGAGCTGCTCCATGGATGGCACTCCGATCGCTGGTTCTCTTCACCCCATTCGAGAGGGACTTCAACAAAAGTTGTCAATCCTCTTTCTTTCATCAGTCTCCACTCTGAAACCTCCCTTGAAAAATTTTCCTGCAGTCCGGTTTTATTCAAAGCTTCGAACAGATATAAATGGAGAAAGAGATCAACCTGTCCGAACCAGTCCTTTGGTTCAAGCAAAGATTTCATCAGCTTTTTAGCTTCATCACCATTTACAGCTTCTGCCAGGATTGCCATAATATTTGTGATCTGACTTACCTGCTTATTATCAATTGATTCTGAATAAAAGCCTTCGCTGTTTTTACACAGTTTATTTACAGCTACGCAGATTTCATCTGCTCTTTTTGAAAGAAGTACTGCCTTTTCATGGTCACCAAGGAAACTGAATATTTCTGCAGCATGCCTGAGGGTATAGGCATAATGAAGTGTGTATAGGGTGTTATTGCCATTATAAATATCAGGAGGTTCTCCATTTTTGTAATGCCGGGGCCAGGCAAGAGCTCCCCACCAGTCTATTTTACCCAAAAGACCATTTGACTGCCGTCTCTTTTCAAACCATTCTAATACATTGGTTATTCCCAATTCAAATCCTGAAATAAACTCCCTGTCATCTTTCCACATCATATAATCATGAACCTGGTCTATCCAGATAAGTGAGTATGAGGGAATAATCAGATGAAAAGGATTGGGATAGCATGCATATGTAAGTCCTTCAGGTATCCTCGACTGATCAAACTGTATAAGTGAATTGCGTGTAAGACGATCATCACCTGAAAGAGTAAGAAGTGAAAGATTATGTACTCTCGAATCGCCGGTATACTGCATTTGTTCGTAAGCAGCATCCGACAGTAATATATCCTGAGCACATATGCTTATGGTTCTCCATCCTGTTTCCATAATCCAGTCATAATCGCTATTTCCGGTTTTGAATGAAGCCTTCAGTTCAAGAGGAGCTTTGCATTCCACATTATAATATGAACTGATTGTAAGAGGTTCGTTCTTTGTCTCAATATCCAGCTGAATGAATCTGAAAGCCCTTATATATGTTGGTTTAAACAATCTTTTTTCCCCTCCGTCAGGAATAAAAATATCCTTGAGTCCAACCATTCTCTTACCTTCAATATCGTTTCTGTTGCCCTTGGCTGATTTATTATTTATTATCATGTTTTCGGCATACATGGCCCTGATCCATGATTCTTTTCCTCCGCTCAATATCATTTCAGGGTAACCAAGAGTCTCCACCCCGTTATCAATCAGTATCGACACCTTAGTCCTTGCCGGTATGATAAGGTTACCTTTATCCTTAATAAATCCGTCACTCTTGTCAACACCTGACATCTTTCTCACTTCTGAAAAATGAATCTTCTCTTCCTGAAGCACTGGAGTCCTTCTTGGTATCAGCATCTTCCCTCCACTGTAAAGTATACCTCCGGCAAATTGGTTATCTCTTCCTCCTGCTATATCACACCATTTTGCCGGTAACCAATCAGAGTCATTGAAGTTTGTTGTTTCCCATCCCCATGGATATAATTCTGCTCTGATGCTATCTGTAGGATTACCGACATACAAACCGAAATCAATAGTGCTTCTGTCGGTCATCCAGTCTATATTCTTAGCATTAATCGCCTTGTTGTGATAACATTTCCAGCTTCCCCCTGATGTGTTCACCCCTTTTTCATTTTCAGAATCTCCCTGCAAAATGAAAGATGTCATCTGTGAGAAGAAAGTGAACGACCGTTTAGAGCCCCAGTTAACAACTTCAATTGCAATAGTATTCTTTCCGGGCTTCAGATATTCCGCAATGTCCACTGTTTCGTAGAACCAGTGCGAAAGATCACCCCTTGCAGGTCCGCGAAGAATGTAAGTTCCATTTACAAATAACCTGTAATGATTATCGGCTGAAAGATGGATCACAAAACCTGAAGGTTTGGCATGAAGGTCAAATGATTTGCGAAAGAGGATAACAGCATGTTGCTGCGGCTGAACAGCAGGGTGCATTATCCATTGAGCTTTCCATTCTATGTCGGCAGAATAGGAACTGACAGATACGAATATTAATATGAGAACGATAAAAACAAATCTTAATGATTTCATAATGAATATAATATGATATTATGCCGGTATAAAATTTTTTATTAATTTGCTGGTATAAATTACAAATTTTTAATCTTTGCATGGTAGTATTCTCAATATAAATTATTTTGCACTAAAGGCGCAGAGGCATAAGGGCGCAATGGGTTTTAGAAATCCCCTCCTTGGAGGGGAAGGCCGATCCGCCATTAGGCGGAGAGGCTAGGGGTGGGTTTAAACGACACAAATGCATAAAGGTTACTCTAAGAATTAATACAAGTCAAAATAATACTTATGAAACTTTTGAGATCAAGAGCCTTGTTTAAAGGTTTCCTGCTAAGTGCGACTTTGATGTTGCCTGTTTCATGTAACCATGATGCAGCGGAACAGAAGCTAAAGATTTTCACTCCATCCTTTACCTCCGACATCGAATCATTCAGGCAATATCAGTATCCTGAATGGTTCCGTGATGCCAAATTCGGAATATGGGCTCATTGGGGTCCCCAGGCAGTACCCCGTCAGGGTGACTGGTATGCCCGTAAAATGTATGAATCAGATATACGCGACTGGAAAACAAAAGTGTTTACCGGAGTGTCAAGCCGGGAATATAATTATCATCTTGAGCACTATGGACATCCTTCAAAATTCGGATACAAAGATATTATACCGCTGTGGAAGGCAGAAAGGTGGGATCCGGATAAACTCATGGCTCTTTATAAAAGGGTAGGAGCCAGGTACTTCGTGAGTATGGCGACACATCATGACAATTTTTTCCTGTGGGATTCAAAGATCCACAGATGGAATTCTGTTAAGATGGGACCCATGAAGGATGTTGTTGGACTGTGGCAGAAAGCAGCCAAAAATGAGGGCCTCCGATTCGGAGTCTCAGAACACCTTGGGGCAAGTTATACATGGTTTCAGCCTGGTCATGATGCAGACAGGACAGGGCCAATGAAAGGGATCCCGTATGATGGTGCAAATCCTGAATTTCAGGACCTGTATCATAAGAAGACTGCTGATAATGATGTTGGATGGCTGACAACTGATTCAGCAAACCATCAGGAATGGCTGAGATCCATAACAGAAGTGATTGATATGTATCAGCCAGACCTGCTTTATTCAGACAGTGAAATGCCTTTTGGCGATGTAGGCAGGAGTATGGTCTCACATTTTTATAACCAGGATATTATGAAAAATGATGGCAGGTTGGAAGCTGTTTATACCTGCAAACATTTTGGTTCTGAAGGCCGATGGGTAAGCGATATTGAACGTGGGGCGATGGATTCAATAAGTCCTTATCCCTGGCAGACAGATACCTCAATAGGAGACTGGTATTACAGAACCGGACAGAAGTATATGACCGGGAATCAGGTGATTCAGATGCTGGTTGATATTGTAAGTAAAAACGGGAACCTGCTGCTGAATGTTGTTCAGACTCCGGAGGGGGATCTTGAGCAGGATGTACTTGACATTCTTGAAGAAATTGCCGAATGGATTCCGGCTAATGGTGAGGGTATTTACGCTACCCGCCCGTGGAAGGTCTATGGCGAGGGTCCTTCAACATTGAACCAGACCAAAGGAACATTTGGAGGGGTGAAAGATGTAAGGCCATATACGTCCTCTGATATAAGATTTACAACAAAAGATAATATCCTGTACGCCTTCATGATGGAAAAACCTGCAGCAGATATAAGCATTTATTCACTGGGGAAAAAGTCGGGACTGGCAGAAAAAAAGATAAAGAATGTTACAATGCTGGGCCTGGAAGAAAAACTCGAATGGGAACAGATGGATGGAGCACTGGAATTAAAAATGCCTGTCAGTCTGCCAGACTGGAAAGTCATTGCATTGAAAATTGAATTCCGGAAATAAAATACAATCATATGAAACCCAAATGATTGACCACAATTACAAACATAAATAAATATGATTTACAACCGAGCGAAGCGAGCTCGACGAAGTCAATCATGTGCGGTTTTCTTCGGCGAGCCCTTTGGGATTCATCATACCTTTAAAATCAAAATTATATTATGATGAAACGCAGAAATTTTTTAAAATCTTCAATTGTTGCTGCTGCCGGAATGTCAGCCTGTAAGAATCCCGGTAATAATATACCAGCGCCCGGTTATGTTGAATACAGGAATGAATATGCTGTTGAACAAAAAGTTACACTCCTCAAGGAGTTGCAGAATGAACACATAAAGGTAGAAATCTTTTCAAATGCTTTTTTCAGGGTTGAAGAGCTTATGAATGGACATAAGTGGGAATCATGGCCCCTTGCAATACAGGATAAAAGTATAGTTGAGGCAGGAGATGTCTGGCTGAATACTAACAGGAGCCTTACAGGAGAGTACCCCGGAAGATTTGCTGGAGTTATTGATGGAGCCGGAATAAGATTTACACTTCTAGCGCTTAATAATCTGGTTGTAGGAAAGTTTTTCTGTGAAATAAGTCTCGATGGCCCCTGGCTTATATTCAAAACCGGTGATATTGATGATTCTATACCAAGCCTGGTTTTTCCTCCGCCTCTTAAATCAGATGCTATAGTTATTCCTAAAGGGGTTGGTGAGATTTATCGCGACAAAGAGGAGTCATCAATGTTCTCAAGATATATTTATCCTTTCTATACCCGTCTCAATATGAGGTTTATGGGAGGAACCTCCGGAGATTCATCCTGGATAGGGATTTTTGATGAGGGATTTGAAGATTCTTTCGGGTTTGTAGCCAACAGAACAGCTACTCCAATCCTTACACGCACACTTAATAAATGGAGTCACAACTACACATGGAGGATGCAGTTTATTAAGGGTGATTACGTGGCAATTGCCAAGACGTTCAGGAAATGGGTAATAGAGAATGGTAAGTTTGTTTCACTGAATGAAAAGATTAATGCAAACAAATATCTGAACTCTCTGCTGGGGGGACGGGCTTTCTGGATTAACCTTGCTTTCCCGTCAGATAACATAAGGAAGAATGAGGATTTGTATGCCTCTGACAATAGATCAGAAGGTGATAAGGAGGTCAACAGTGTTAAAGTGTTATTTACCTACAGGCAACTAAAGGAGATGATAGAGAGGCTTAAAAAACTCGGACTTAATAAAGGCCTTATAAAAATAGGAGGATGGATAAATGGCGGATATGATTATTCCCACCCCGATGTATGGCCTCCTGAGCCTGCCCTTGGCGATATCTCAGAACTAAAGGAGATACTTGCTCCAAATGGCCCGGTTCTTACCTGCCTTCATGACAATAATCAGGATATGTATGACCATACAGCAAGCTTCCCGGGAGGAGTTAACCATAATGCAGACGGCAGCCTTCTTACAGGAGGGATATGGGCAGGAGGTCAGGCCTTTATACTTAATTCCAGGAACAGCCTTGAGTATGCAAAGAGGAACTGGGAGAATATTAAGACCCTTGCCCCAAAAGCAATGTTTGTTGATATAATTACAGCCATGCAGCTGTACCAGTCATTTGATCCTGAAAACAGACTTACAAAAAAGGAGGATATTGAAGCAAAAATTGAACTTATGAAGTTTTATAAGCATCAGGGAATTCTCCTCGGGAGCGAGGAGTCGGCAGATTTTGGGATTCCGTACCTCGACTGGTTTGAGAATCGTCATCAGAGAACACGTGGAAGATCTGTCCCTCTCTGGCCTCTGGTTTTCCACGACGCTGTATTTAATACCCGCTATGGGGGTGTAAGCAGGAATGCCGATTATCCTGGTTATCTGGAAGATATGTTATGGGGATATATGGCACACTTTTCCATAAATCCGGAATGGAACCAGGAGGAACTTTTCAGATCACTGTCACATGTAGATGAATGGCACGAAAGGATCGGTACTGCTGAGATGACAAACCACAGATTCCTTTCTGATGATTTCGAAGTTGAAGAAACAACCTTTTCCACCGGAGACAGGATTATCTGTAATTTCAGTGGGAAGCACTTTAATTTTGAAGGAAAAAGTATTGGAGCAAAAAGCTATCTTATTGTCAGTTAATAAATTTTTGCTCCCAGGTGGTTGTCCAACGCAATTCAGTCTATTCCGGATCCTCAAACAAATGAGCACACTTGAACTATAACAGATATTTAAAGGTCAGAGCCAAAGCTACAAGTGCCACTATAAACAGATAAGTGTAAGGACTTGCAAAGTTGAACGTCCATCCAAGATAAGGATTGCTTTTGGGAACAATCAATCTGTAATCTCTACGGTTAAAATAAAATAACCCTTTCCAGTTATTTGGATTCTTATTCATGGTATTCTCTATCTCTTTCCCTGTTTTTGTTTTCATATAAGTTAAATATAAATTACTTCAGATCTCCAAGTCTTCCCCTCGCCCAGTGACTCCCACACCCAGTCTCCCCGTCATTTCACAAGGAATGGCAGATTGGCAGTTGAGAAATGTCCGTTAATATCAAATGCGTATACAAACAACCTGTATGCGCCAGGTTCAGACGGAGCCCTGAAAGTAACCTCCGGGCCTTCGCCAGATACCAGGCCTGCTACAGGCTTTGGCGCTACCTCACCCTGACCTGCATAAGATGCATATTTTGCTTCCGGTTTTATCTCCCAGCTGTAAGTAAGACTGTCATTGTCGGGATCGGAAGCTCTAACTACCGATGTGTGATTACTGCCGGGAGCAATAATAATATCATTGTAACGGACATACTGATCAATATTCAGGGAATCTACTATTGGGGCTTCATTATCCGGCATCATGCCTGTCCACATCTTATGCATCAGTCCTACCTGAGGTGATTCAAGTCCTGTTGAATCGAACATGCAGAACCATGTATGAGTAGTCTCCTGTTTGAATCCTGACCAGTAAAACACATATGATCCAAGGCAGCTCCTGTTCCTTGTACTCATGGCTCTCAGGTACTTGCTTTCATAGCAGTCATACTTCTCACGTCCTGTCTGTTCATATGGTGCTTTCCATGATGTCTTCCTGACTTCCCAGTATCCGTCAGGCCCCCATTCAGCAATGACATAAGGCTTTGTCCATCCATATTTTAAAAGAGTATCACCGATTGTATAAATATCTCCGTATGAATTAATTCCCAGAAGATCAAGATCAGGACATCTCTCAACGATATCGGCCACCTTGTACATACGGCTGGTACCGATGACGGTCATGACAGGATGATCGGGATCAATAGCATGGATAGCTTTTGCAGCTTCATTAACACCATCCCAGACTTTTGGATTGAAAGGGTTATTTGGTGGAACAAAATCCAGCTCATTACCTACTGCCCACATCAGAACAGAAGGATGGTCCCTGGTGTTATTAACTATCGAGATAATCTTTTCAGTCTGTTTCCTCACAGCAGCAGTATCGTCATAGCTGAATCCATATCGCTCTGCACCTGCAGGAAGATTAACAAGAACTGACAATCCAAGCTGGCGGGCTTTATCCAGGTTTTCTTTCCTTGACCCCATCCTTATAGAATTTCCTCCATATCCCTGAACCTTTTCGAGATATGTGTCACCTACAACTCCCTTTACATAAAATGGCCTCCCATTGAGTTCCAGGCTCCATGAGTTGTACTCATTTATAATTTTTACAGTGTTGTGTTGCCCATAAGTTGTATCTATTATGATATTTAGAACGATTATGAATAAGGTCTTTTTCATTATATTAATGTTTATTTTGTCTTTATCGGAACTGCCACCTGTCCCAACAAATAGGGCCCGCCATTGGAGGTGGTTTTAGTCTCAGCACAAAATTGAACCCCCTTCAGGGGGTGATCACGCCTTGGCGTGATCGGGGGCAGAATCTCCCCTAGCTGATTGAGGTGTCTACGCATACCACTGTCTTTCTCTTTTTATATCACTCTTAAGGATATCGCACGCTATATTTACATCTTCAACCATCTGAAAGTCATACATTCCGGCGCAGATAAAATCTGCACCGTTCTCAAATGCAAACCTGAATCCGTCTTTTGGAAGAATAGCTCCTGCGGCCATTACCTTAAATGCTATAAATGGCTGTGGAAGTGTCTTCATATACGCAATTGTTTCATCGGTTTTGTAGCAGAACATATTGTCGTGTTCAACCGGGTGTCCTGCTGACCAATAATCGTGGTGGTGAAGAGTTTTCATCCAGAAATCAGGAACAAAGCCGATATCAACACATGCTTTTATTGTTTCAATCTTGTGAGCTCCTATACCTGTGATCAATCCGTTCTGCTTTATAAAATCCAGTACTTTTTCGATAACATCGGCTTGTCCGTTTCCCATGTAATAATCTGCAGTTTCACCCTGTATATAGCATGCTACAGCACCTGTATCTATAGCTTTTTTAACTTTGTCGAGGTATTCATTGAAAGGCATGGGAGATGCTCCTTTGTCGTCGTAATTTAGTCCTGAACAGTCGGAAATGAACTGTATTTTTCCAATTCCTCTTTTCCAGTATTCATCAATAAGTGAGCATAGTATCGGATTGGTGAGAAGCGTATTTATACCGCACTTTTCTGCAAGAAGGAGAGTCGCGAATATTTTTTCCTTCTGGTGATATGCCTTTACAAGCTGCGAAACATAGATAAGATCACGTGAATGTGTATATCCTGAAAGAAGGTTTCCACCGAGGATGATCCTGCTGAATTCAACATCCTTAATTTTAGCACTTGGCACAAGGCTTTTCAGTTCTTTAAGGCTTGCTACATTGAAGGTCTTAGCGCTTGCTCCTGTTACTGCATCCACAAGGTTTTTCTCTTCATACGACTCCCATTGTTTCTGCTTCAGGAGAGCATAACCGAAAACTCCTAGGAATGGAATCGAAGATAATCCTTTTATGACTGCTCTGCGGTCGATATTGCTCTTCTCTGCAGATGCAACTGTAACACTATCCTTATCCGTGTCAGCCTGGTTTCCAGTCTGGTTTTCAATATTTTTCCGTTGCGGGAAAAATAACGATATTCCCAGGATCCTGCCGGTAGGGAAGAGGAAAAGTATAAGAAGCCCGAGGAATTCAACAAGGTTTTTGTCTATAATAAGGTAATTGCCTTCATGAGGCAGTCCGAAATCCAAACCTGTAAGAGGAGGATTTGCAAGCCAGAAAAGTGCCAGGAGGGTCATTCCTGCAATGGATACTATTCTGTCAAAAAGTCCGATGAAAAGTGAAATACCTATTATGATCAGCCCCCAGGTTACTGTAAAATCAGCAACTGCGAGTAATCCCGGGTTTTCAGCAATCCAGTGAAAGAATCCTTTAAAAATCCAGTTGGAAAGCATCAGATAGTCTGCTGACGACCATGATGGAGTGAAAAGCTTACTAATACCTTCGAAAAGAAAATGCCATCCAATGGCAATCCTGAGTAATACAATAGCATAAAGCCTTATTCCCTTAAGTTGTGAATTTGTTTTTGTTGCCATTTTTTAATATTTGTAGAGTTAAATCTAATAATTATTATTGACCGATTTAATCTTAAGGATACACAATTTATCTTTCTTCAGGAATATATTGATGTAATTATAATTATGAAAATACACAAAATGGAAATAAAGAAGGAATAAATAATATATTTGATCTGTCTATCATTATTATTTGCCCTGTTTATTAAGTTATCATCGCTTTCCTGTGATTGCGGGATCGCAAAGTTTTGAATTAACCTTGTAACAATTGGCAGTATTGAAACAATATTTCTCATAATTAGTACATGGATAAAAGGTTTCTGCCTTTATTTACTGTTCTCATTATCAATTTTATATTGAGCGGATGGTTAATAGCTATTCCTCCCGGCTCATTCAATGCTTCAGGAGTCTTTGAAAAAGACTCCATTCCTCCCAATCAGTTACTTTATAATGGAAGGGTTTGGAGAAATCTCTATGCATCTGTTCATGGCGATCCATTTCTGTTCTCTGATGAATTCATGCCGGGCCAGGTAACAATGAACGGCAAAACTTTCAGTAAGCTCCGGTTAAGGTATGATATTCTAAATGATGAAATAGTTACAATTACTGATAAAGGAATAATACTTCAGCTCAACAGGGAAATGATTGAAGAATTCACAATAACTTATAAAGGCAGGATATACAATTTCTTGCACCTGATTACAGATTCACTTGATAATTTATCAGGGTATGTGAATGTAGTATATGAAGGAAATTCAGGATTATATGTAAAAAGCAGAAAAGAGATTTCAGGGATGGGCCCCGGGAAAAACTATGAGGATTTCTTTCAGGTTGACAGAATATTTCTATTGAAAGATGGCATTTTTACTCTTATAAGGAGCAACAGGGATTTTAAAAGGGAGTTTTCAGACAGATGGAGCGAGATAAAAGAATATAAAACAGCTAACAGGATAAAATTATCTGTAAAATCCCCTGATTCTTATGTACCGGTCCTGATATTTTTTGACTCTCTTATGCCTTAGATAAAAGAATATGAGATTTAAGATTTGTTTCCTTGTTTTGTCTTGTTTTTTCTCTTTGATGCTCAGAGGACAGGAGAGATCGCAAATATACTGGGAACAGGGTGATATGACTTTTGAAGAGTTCGTTCAAAAAGCTGAAAAACTATACGATATTAAATTTTATTACAAGGATGAATGGATAAAGGATATTAATCCGTCAATAGCAGAAGGCAATTATACTTTATCCGAATTATTGACCAGGGTGCTCAGCCAAAAATCACTCTTTTATTTTATTGATGATAACAAAAATATAATACTTACAAATAATTTTGCCATCAAAGACTCTAACAAACCTGAAAGTAAAGAAGGAATGTTTGTTCCACCGGCCGCCTATGGGGAAACAGAGGAAGACAAGAGACTTACAGAAAACATAAACTATGATATAGGGAATCCGGCCGACAGAAATAAGGAAAGACCTGCTATAGTTACAGGTTACATTACTGACAGGGACACCAAACTTCCCGTTTCAGGTGTAACAGTTTATGTTCTCAAGGAATCTGCCGGGACCATTTCAAACCAGTATGGTTATTATTCAATTGAACTTCCCCGCAAATCACATCTCCTGCAGTTCTCATTCATTGGGATGAAAGAAAAGCAGATAAACATAAATCTCTACGGGACTGGAGAGTTGAATGTTGAGATGAATAGTATGCTTATTCCAATCAAAGAGACAGTTATTTCGGCTGAAAAGAATGTAATGTTCCAACGTTTTGAGGTTGGTATGGAGAAGATAAACATATCATCCTTTAAATTACTTCCAAGCCCTATGGGTGAGGCCGATATCTTTAAAAACGTACTACTTATACCGGGGGTTCAGTCAGTGGGAGAGGGTTCTGCGGGATTTAATGTCCGGGGAGGATCAGCCGATCAGAATCTCATACTTCTCTATGGAGCTCCTGTTTATAATGCATCCCACTTTTTTGGCTTTTTTTCTGCAGTAAATTCTGAGATCATCAGGGATGTAACCTTGTACAAAGGTGGTATTCCGGCCAGATATGGAGGACGAATATCATCAGTACTGGATATATCTTCAAGGGAAGGCAACAGGAAAGAATTTGCAGGCAAGGCAGGCATCAGTCCTGTGACAACCCAGCTTCTGGTGGAAGGCCCTATAATAAAGGATAAACTAACATACATGCTGGCCGGCCGTACTACTTATTCAGACTGGCTCATACATATGTTTGATAATCCGTCACTTCAAAATAGCAGTATATCATTTTATGATCTGAACGGGCGATTAACCCTTGATCTGAATAATAGCAACAAAATTGATTTCTCCACATACAATAGTCATGATTCCTTTAAATTTAACTCTGATACCACCTATGCTTACAATAATAGAATTTATGCGCTAAAGTGGCGTCATTTTTTCAGCAGTCAGTTCTTTTCTGTTATTACATTGAATAACAGTAACTACGATTATGACATATCCAGCTCTAAGAATCTTCAGGAGGCATTTGTCCTTTCCCACAGGATAAACAGTACAGAACTAAAATCAGACTTTAACTGGTATGAGGGCAGAAACGAGGTCAATTTTGGCATAGACCTTACAAGGTATTCGGTATTGCCTGGAAGTAATCTTCCTGCAGGAGATTCATCACTTGTATCTCCTGTTTCACTTGTAAGAGAACATGCACTGGAAACAGGATTGTATATGGATGATAAATTTATTGTCACAGATTATTTTTCAATAAATGCAGGTTTAAGGCTCTCATCCTATTTTGCCTCGGGACCAAAAGAGGTTCTTGTATATGACCCCTTATATACAAGGAGCGAATCAACAGTTTTTGATACTCTCAATTTCAGTTCGCATGAGGTCTACAAAACATTTTGGGGGCCGGAATTGAGATTGTCCTTAAATTTTAAATTATCCGGAAAGAGCTCCCTGAAGATAAATTATAACAGGACCAGGCAATATCTCCATCTCTTAACAAATTCAACTTCCATTGCACCATCTGATACATGGAAACTGAGTGATTATTACCTTCAGCCGGAAACAGGGGATCAATATGCAGCCGGTTTTTACTACCGCTTTATTAAAGTTATTGAAGCCTCAGCAGAGATTTATTACAAGCAGACAAAGAACATTGTGGATTATAAAGGGGGAACACGGCTCATAATGAACAGCACCATCGAACAGGATCTTGTAGATGTCAAAGGTAAATCTTATGGTGTTGAACTGATGGTAAAAAAACAAGAAGGCCGTTATATCTGGAGTGTAGGTTACACCTACTCAAGAGCTTTGCTTAAGAGTACCAGTGACAGATCTGATGAGATGATCAATTCAGGAGAGTGGTTTCCTTCAAATTTTGATAAGCCTCATGATCTGGCAATTACATTTGGTTATCTGTATTCACGGAGGTTGAGTCTTTCTGCCAATTATATCATGAATACCGGACGGCCTATCACATACCCCATAACTGTCTATTCAATCAGAAATCAGACTCTTATCTATTATACCGACAGAAATAAGTACAGATTGCCTGACTATTCACGTCTCGATCTGTTGCTGCGTTACAACGGCAATCTGAAATCAAGGCGCATTGCCCACCCAAGTTGGACTTTCTCGGTATATAACATTTTGGGAAGGGAAAATGTATATTCAGTATATTTTAAGAAGGAAGGGAATGTTATAAATGGTTATAAACTATCGGTTTTTGCTCAGGCTATTCCTTCTATAACGTATAGTTTTGATTTTTAAAATATGAAAAAATTCCGACTGCTGATTTTATTTGCATTTATACTGATTCCATTGGGATGTGTTACACAATTTATGCCTGAGATTGAGGAGAACAGGGAACTCCTGGTTGTAGAAGGTTTAGTTACTGATCAGCCTGAAACAAACACCATCAGACTTACCAGATCTCTTCCCCTTGATAAGAAAGCAAATACAAAGCCAGTGCTGGGTTACACAGTCAGAATACTTGATGACCTTGGTAATTCATGGACACTTAAGGAGACTGGGAATGGTTACTACATCACTGATTCCTTACATTTCAGGGGTGAGATAGGGAGATTATATACTCTGAAGATTAATAGTAATGGGGGAGGACCATATGATCATTCTTATGAGTCCCAACCAATGGAGATGAAACCTGTGCCAACTATTGACAAGCTATTTTTTGAAAGGGAACTGATAGATGCCGGTAATGAAGAACGTCCACCACGTGAAGGTTGCATGATCTATCTTGACGCAAAAGAAAAAGGTGAGGGATGCAGTTTTTTCAGATGGGATTATATCGAAACATGGGAAATCAGGCTGCCCTATGATGTTCCAAACAGAATATGCTGGTCCACAAATAAGTCGACCTCCATCTTAATAAAAAATACTACTCTTTTAAGCGAAAATTCAATAAGCCGGTATCCTGTAAATTTTCTGTCAAATGAAACTGACAGGCTGGCCTATAAGTATAGTATCCTTGTCATCCAGTATTCAATTAATGAGCAAGAGTTTGATTATTGGGATAAGATGCGGAAAATAGCTGAACAGACAGGGAGCCTTTATGATATCATCCCGGCTTCAATTCAGGGTAATATTTACTGTCTTGATGCTCCCAGTGAAAAAGTCCTTGGTTATTTCTCTGTATCGGCAAAAACAACAAGGAGGCTTTTTATTGAAGATAAATTTTCAGGCCAGGTAGATATATATCGTGACTGTGCGAATGGTTCAATCCCTGCAGGTCAGCCTATTACAGGTCTTGGCAAATATGTTTGGGTTATTCTCGACGGTTCGTTTGAAACCCCACCCATCAAAGTAATAACATACAACAAGGCTTGTGCCGACTGCACTATGCGTGGTACAAAAATCAGGCCTGACTTCTGGAATGATGATATTGATAAACAGTGAATCAGATGTACAGATTATTGACTGTGATTGTTGTTCTGCTTTTCATGTCTGATCTGAATGGGCAGACGGGAAACACTCCCGGAGAGATATTAAGGCAAAAATTAAAGAATTATTGCGAGGCAGTTCCCCGTGAAGAAATTTACCTTCATTCCGATAGAGATGAGTACATATCAGGAGAGGATTTCTGGTTCAAAATCTATCTGATTGACAGACAAACCAGTGCTGTAACATCTTCCAGCTCAGTTGTATATGTTGAACTTATTAATTCTGATAGTCGTCCGGTAGTGAGAAAACGTATCACCCTTAATAATGGCCTTGGGCCTGGATATTTTGTGTTACCTGATACACTTTCCACAGGCAGATATATTATAAAGGCATATACAAACTGGATGAAGAACTTCATGCCGAATAATTGCTTTGTCAGGGAAATAAATATTTATAATGCGCTAAGCTCAAGAAGTCTCCGTGGGAAACCGGGGTTTAATGAATATTCTTCATTGATAAGTGTCAGCAATGACAAAGCTTATGAACCTGACCCTGGAATTGATTTGAAGGTAATTAGAAAAGGAAATGCAGAAACTAACATCAGTATAGCATCAGCCAACGGCTTTCTATCTCCGGGCGATGATATATGCTTTCTTCTTATTCAGACACATGGAATAGTTGACCTTATTAAGACCATTAAGCTTCAGGCCGGGGAAGTAAATACTTATGTTCCGGACAGTCTCCTTACTCCAGGGATAAATCAGGTAGTAATTTTTAATTCAGCATTGAAACCCCTGTTCGAAAAATATTTATATACCCCGGATAAGGAATCAGAAGATCTGAATTTACACTTTGCAGATACTATATACCGCAGGCAAAAAGTCAGTCTGACGTTTAACCAGCTGAAAGATGGATCAGAGCTGTTGGATTCATGCAATTTCAGCACATCAATTATCCCCGGCAACGGCAAAATGAGAATTGCGGGAATAACTGATTACATGGTTTTTGCGACCGAATTTGGCATATTGCCCGAATCAATAAGGAATAACAGACTTTCAGATATCCCGGCTGATACTATTGACAGATTCCTGAAAAGTGCCAAAAGTAACTGGATTGACTGGGATATGGTAATCTCAGGAACATTGCCTTCAATAAAGTATTTAATGGAGAAGGATTTCCATTACCTGACCGGAAGGTTTATTGATAAAATGACCCGTATGCCTTTACCGGGAAAAGTCCTGTTTCTTTCAATGCCTGGAAAAATGGCAACATTCCAATACTCCAGGACGGATAGTGCAGGATTATTCAGTTTTACTCTTCCTGTAACCAGTGATGCGAGGGATCTGATAATACAGCCTGAAGATGCTGATAAAGGTGGGGCAATATTAATTAATACCGGGTTTACTGAGGATTATGTTCAAAGAGATAGTAAAGTAGACACTTCAATCTTGATTGGACCTGATTATATCTCAAAATGGGGGGTAAACTACCAGGTGGCAAGGATTTACGGGATTGATTATAAGAAAGATATAGATGATTCCCCTCTATTATTAATGCACCCAAAGCGGTTTTACGGCACACCGGATATTGAATTAATTATGGACCATTATGTTTTGCTTCCACTCATGGAAGAAGTTTTTTTTGAACTTACTCCAGGTATTCAATTAAAAAGAAAAAAGAATTCTTACAGCATGACTGTTGCAGACCCTGTTACCAACCGTATATATGAAAAACCTCCTGTCCTTTTTATTGATGGTGTTGTGATAAATGATCCTGCAATTATTGCCGGACTTGATCCGGAAAATGTTGAAAAAATAGATGCTATCAGGAATTTATATATGGTTGGAGATTATATGTTCTTCGGTATTGTTAATGTTATAACAAAGACAGGCGACTTTCGCGGAGTAACTCTTCCTGATTATGCAGTCAGATTGAAATACAGGGTTATTGAACCGTGTAAGTCATTTTTTACTCCAGATTATTCTTCATCCGATTTACAAAAATCAAGAATCCCTGATTTTCGAAATACTCTATATTGGAATCCCTCAGTCTCAAATAATTCTGAAAGGAAGCCTTTTGTCGAATTCTGGACATCTGACATAACCGGGGCATTTGAAATAAACATACAGGGTACCAATAGTAAGGGTAAGCCGGTATCTTTTAGTAAGGTAATTACTGTCAAATAAGATATAGTGTTATTAATAGGAGCTAACTATCACTTTATTCTGTAATTCCTGGTCTCATTTATTTTATCGAAAAATCAAAATACCATAGCTTAATTTATTAATTGAGTATCGGCAATCATGAATATTGAAATCCAAAGCGCTTGAAAATCAACAGACTTTTTTGCATGATTCCATATACTCATTATTTATTATATTTAAACGTATAATAAAAATCAGCAAAGATGAAAGAAATTTACTCTGAATTTCGCATTGTTTTTATAGCAATTACATTATTATGTATCTCATATGCAGGATTTTCCCAGACTGGTATGGCAACTGTAAAAGAGTATACAAAGGTTTATACCACTTACCCTTATTCTGATCCGAATCCCGTACCTCTTTTAACATCACTCTATCCTTACTTCAGGTATGATGGATTTACAGATAAACCTGTTGAGAAGGAATGGAAGGTTGTTGAGCTTGAAAATGATTACATAAAAGTACTTGTTTTTCCGGAGGTGGGAGGAAAAGTGTGGACTGCCATTGAAAAATCTACCGGCCAGCCGTTTATTTATTATAATCATGCAGTTAAATTCCGTGATATTGCAATGCGTGGTCCCTATACAAGTGGAGGCCTTGAGCTTAATTATGGAATCATCGGACATACTCCGAATTGTGCCACTCCTGTTGATTATATTATTCAAAACAATAATGATGGTAGTGTAAGCTGCATAGTGGGAGTACTTGATCTCCTGACCAGAAGCAACTGGCGTCTGGAAATAAGGCTTCCCGGGGACAAAGCATACTTTATTACCAGAACATTCTGGTACAACTCAACGCCAGTTTCCCAGCCTTATTACCACTGGCTTAACGGAGGGTACAAATCAGCTGGAAACCTTGAATTCATCTTTCCCGGGACTCATTACATAGGTCATGGAGGAGAGAATGCCAGCTGGCCTGTAAATGAAAAGAACGGGAAGAAGATTTCTTTTTATGAGGAGAATAATTTCGGGGGCTATAAATCATACCATGTTTTCGGTAAGTATGCCGGTTTTGCCGGAGCTTACTGGCATGATGACAAGTTTGGAGTAGTAAGGTACGGTAACTATGACGATAAGGCCGGAAAGAAGATATGGATATGGGGCCTTTCGAGACAGGGGATGATATGGGAAAAGTTGTTGACAGATACTGATGGTCAGTATGTCGAAATGCAATCAGGCAGGCTTTTTAACCAGAACTCAAGAGGTTCATTGTATACACCATTTAAATATATGGGTTTTGCTCCATATGCTACTGATATTTGGACCGAGTATTTCTATCCGGTTCTAAATACCAGGGGCTATGTTGAAGCAAATGAATACGGAGCCCTTAACCTGAAAGCAGAGGGAGGATTTCTCAAGGTATATTTCTCTCCGGCACAGCATATTGATGAGCAACTTGAAATTAAAGAGGGTGACAAGGTCATTTACAGCCGGAAGATTACACTTGAACCTTTGAAGACATTTGCTGATTCAATTATGTTCAATGGAAATGATAAAAACCTTGTGGTTACTGTTGGAAGGAATAAACTGGCATATAGTTCAGACCCCGGTTTTCGGGTAATTAAAAGACCGGTTGAGGCCCCGAATGATTTTGACTGGAATAGTTCATATGGGTTGTATGTTGAAGGCAGGGAGGCAATGGATCAGAAAATGTATCCTCGTGCTGAGGAGAAGCTTAAAGCGGCATATGAAATTGATCATAATCATATTCCGACATTACTTCGTCTGGCAGAACTAATGCTCAGGAACCTGCAATATGATAAAGCACTTGAATATGCAACCAGGGCCCTCAGCATCGATACTCATGATGGAGAATCCAATTATTATTATGGTCTAGTCAATGACCGTCTTGGTAACATCACAGATGCCAGGGACGGCTACAGCCTGGCAACACTCTCCTCGGATTATCGGAGTGCTGCTTATACAGGATTGGGCAGGTCATATCTGAAGGAGAAGGATTATGAAAGAGCCCTCGGGTATACAGAAAGGGCTGTGGATTATAATCGGTTTAATATAGAAGCTCTTCAAATGCAGGCTGTTATATACAGGAAGCTCTCAGATAAATCAAAAGCTGAAAAGGTTAAGGAGACACTTCTTGCTTTTGATCCTATTAATCATTTTGTAAGGTTTGAAAAATATATTTCAGACAATACTGAGCAAAGCAAAAATGAATTTTTATCGATGATAAGAAATGAACTGCCTTATGAAACGTTAATGGAACTGGCTGTATGGTATTTTAATGCTGGCTGTACAGAGGAAATGCTTAAAGTCTTATCCTTATCCCCCGAGAATCCGGAAAGGGAATACTGGAAAAGCTACCTTGAAAACATCAGGATTGATTTTTCTTCAATTAAGCCGGATTATTCATTCCCTTTCAGATGGGAAACAGCCATGGTCATTGAATCACTGATGAAAAATGAAGATAACTGGCTTCTCAGATTTCATCTTGCACTGATCTATAGGGACAGGAATCGCATTGAGGAATCAATTACTCTTTTGAACTCCTGTGGCGAGAAACCTGATTACCCGCCATTCTATGTTACACGTGCAGAAATGCTTAAGGGGAAGGATGATATCCTGTGTGAGAAAGACCTTAAAAAAGCCCTTTCGCTTGATAAACATTGGAGATACCACCAGTATCTGGCAAATTATTACATCAATCATGGTCTGTATGAAAAAGCACTTGAGATTACGGGCCCATTTTACAAAGCACATCCTGATGATTTCCGGATGGGAACAATACATGCAAGGGCTTTACTCCTTAGCAAAAGGTATAAGGAGGCTGATGCTCTTCTTACACGGTTGAACATTATTCCGGTTGAAGGAGCAACAGGTGGCAGGGAGATGTATCGTGAAGCCAAATTGATGCAGGCTGCTCTGCTTATGCAGAAGAAAAAATATTCAGGTGCATTGAAGTTCATCGGTGAGGCTGATCTCTGGCCTGAAAATCTGGGGGTAGGGAAACCATATGATGAGGATATTGATATGCGGCTTGAAAACTGGATGAGCTATATCTGCCTTAGCGGAATGAAACAGAATAATGAGGCAAAGGTGAAGCTGAACAGGATTATTGAGTTTTCTTCCAGAATAGAAAATACTGTGCGAAATTTCATTCCTTCAAATGCTGTTGTTACTGCCTGGGCTTATGAGAATAAGGGGAACAGGGATGAAGCTCTTAAATGGCTTGACAGCCAGGCACAAGCCTTTCCCCGGTCAAAACTTATTGAGTGGAGCAGGGCTGTCTTTTTGAGTGATAATAATTTTATCCTTAACGAAAATGAGAAGGATGCAAATGCCCGTATTATCGAAAATCTGATGCAAAACAAAAACATTACGCCGGAATAAGTTTTTGGTCTCATTTCATTTATATTAAATTAGAAAAACAGATATTTAGGCTAAATTTACAATTTGAATCGACATCACATTGGTGATAATATATCGATTATAAAGAAATTCATTATTTGATTGAAGAAGTATGGAAGAAAAGTTCTATCAGTCAGTAATAAAGAACGCCAGGTTTGGTTATGCCTGCCATGAAATTGTTTTCGATAATAATGGAAAACCTGAAGATTTTAAAATAATTGATCACAATGAGGTTTTTGAATCTTTAACTGATATTGATTCGAAAAATTTAACAGGGAAAAAGGTTTCGGAGATTCTTAAAAATAATAAGAAACATAAAAGAGGTCTGGTTGCTCTGTATAAAAGGTTCTTATCTGACAAAAAAGGTGATAAGATCGAATTTTACTCAGAAAGGTTAAAACGATGGTATGATGTTCAGATTGTGAAAGGGGAAGGAGATTTCCTTGTTACCTTGTTTGAAGATGTTACATGCCTTAAAAGTCTTCAGAGTGAGCTTGAGAATACTGGTTATCTGCTGGTTGAGAATGAAAGGATGACTCAGATGAGCACTTCGCTCGCAGAAAGTGAATTAAGCTATAAGAGCCTCTTTGATCATACTATCGTCGCCATATTTGTTCTTGATGAATCTGGTGTTTTCCTGGATGTTAACCATGCTGCTATTGAGTTGTACGGATATGACAGGAATGAAATAGTTGGTTTCACTCCTGAGAAACTTTCAGCTCCCGGACTAAATAATATTGAGAAAACAATGCTCAATATCCGTAAAGCTTTCAGTGGTGAACCTCAAAGATTTGATTGGTGGGGCCTTAAAAAGAATAGTGACATATTCCCTCTGGATGTCGTACTCAATAAGGGACTGTTTATCGGACGGGATGTAGTATTTGCCATGGCAAGGGATAATACTGAACTTTTCCAGACACTCGACGCTCTGAGAGAAAGTGAGGATAAATACAGGACGCTTGCCGAACAACTTCCTGTAGGAGTTTACAGAACCACTATTGACGGGGAAATAGTATATACTAATTTTGCTCTTGTCAGAATGCTGGGCTATGATTCTAGTGAGGATTTTCAAAAGCTTAATGTCAGGGATCATTATGCAAATCCTGCTATCCGTCAGAAGCAGTTAAAAAGTGCAGGGAAAAAGTCTGGAATAAACCTTATGGAGTTCCAGCTTAAGAATAAGATCGGAGATCTAATATGGGCAAGAGATAATAGCCGGCTGATCTATGACAAAAACGGAGAACCAATATATTTTGATGGTGTTCTAGAAGATATTACAGAGGAAAGGAATATAGAGAATGCCATAAAGGAAAATGAGGCAAACCTAAAAGCCATTATAGAGAATACTCTGGAAAATATCTGGTCAGTAAATCTGAACTATGAGATCCAGTATGTGAATGAAGTATTTGTAACTGCTTTTAAACAGACATTTGGTAAACAACTCTCAAAGGGAGTTAACATAATTGAGGCTCTTCCTGAACATCTAAGGGAGTTATGGAAGGGAAGATACGACAGGGCCTTTAATAATGAACATTTTATATTTGAGGAAAGGATTGATATAGATAATACATCAATCTATGTTGAGGTTGCAATAAATCCCATTCTGGTTGATGGCAAAGTTATGGGACTTTCAGCTTATGGCAGGGATGTGACAGAGAAAAGGATTGCTGAGCAAAAACTTGTTGCTGCCAAAGAGAAAGCCGAGGAGAGTGACCGGCTTAAGTCAGCATTCCTTGCAAATATGAGTCATGAAATAAGGACTCCAATGAGTGGTATTATAGGTTTTCTTAATCTTCTTAATGAGCCTGACCTTTCAGATGAGAATAAAAACGCTTATATAAATATTGTCACTCAAAGCGGACAAAGGCTTCTGGAAACAATTAACGATATTATTGAGATCTCAAAAATAGAATCAGGAGGGCTGCAGGTAAATTTATTCCCTGTAAATGTTTCAGAGCTTTTTGGCTATTATAATGGTTTCTTCCGGCAACAGACAAATCAGAAGGGGCTTGAATACTTAATAAACAATAGGCTTCCTTCAGGTGTAAGGTTTTTTAGAACTGATAAGAAAAAACTCGACAGCATTATCTCCAACCTTATTAAAAATGCCATTAAATTTACTCCCTCAGGTAGTGTTGAGTTCGGCTGTCAATTAGATGGAGAGAAAATTATATTCTATGTAAAGGATTCCGGTGTAGGTATACCTGAAGAAAGAATAAGTTCAGTTTTCGAAAGGTTTGTTCAGGCTGACCTTTCAACCTCCAGAACACATGAGGGATCCGGTCTTGGCCTTTCAATCGTTAACGCTTATGTTAAGATGCTTGGTGGTTCAATAACAGTGGAATCAATAGTTGGTCGGGGTACTGTTTTTACCTTTTCTTTGCCTTATGTTGCTGATGATGGAGATAATAACAAGAAAGAAGCTCCTGTCAATTCAGATAATCTAACTATATCAGGAAAGAAGATTCTTATTGCGGAAGATGACTATGCCAGTTACCTTTATTTACAAAAGGCTCTTATGCTGGATGATGTTACCTTTATCAGGACTATTAACGGTGAGGATACTGTTGAAATGGTAAGAAGAGATGCTGATATATCAGTTGTATTGATGGATATAAAGATGCCGGGGATGAGTGGTCTTGAAGCTGCCAGAAAGATAAGGGAATTCAATGTTACTATTCCGATAATTGCCCAGACTGCTTATTCACTTTCCGGCGACAGGGAACAAGCTATAGAAGCCGGATGTAATGATTATTTATCCAAGCCTATAAACAGGAAGGAATTACAGAAACTGGTCAGCAAATATATCCAGAACCGATCCTGATCCGCCCTCCTTATTAACTAAATACTGAATGCCTGTAATTCTGAGCCAGTCTGCCTGATGTTGGAGATGCTAAGAATCTCTTAACCATTTTTAATATTTTTCAAGGCAATCTTGATAAAAAGATGTATTTTGGATTCATTAAATATAGAATCATGCGAATCTCCTGTTTTCTGATTTCCATATTCATTTTTACAATTGCGTACACTCAGGAGAATCCTGAAAAATCCGGGCTAAAAGCGGGTTGTAATTTCAGCATAAATACCAACGGAATATCATCCATCCCTTCTTTTTCTCTTGGAGCCCCTGCAGTAATTGTTGCTCCAACCTTTACAAAAGGCAGGTTAAACTATGAACCGGTGCTGGCATATGATATGGATATTCAACCCTGGTTCGTAGATAACTGGCTTCGTTATAAAATAGTTGACAGACCAAAATTTGAATTCAGGACAGGCCTGAACTTCAGCATGTATTTCAGTGATTATAAGCTGCCTGATGAGACAATCCTTCAGGGACAAAGATACTGGGCAGCTGAATTCACAGCTATATATAAGCCATCTGCAAGAAGTTTTATATCAGGGGCATACTGGAATGATCGGGGACAGGATATGGGTACTATTACCGGTCATTACCTGGCTCTCATGGCAGAAAGGTCTGAAATAGGGATAGGGAAATCTTTCCTTTTGGCAGTGAATCTTCACCTGTTTTACATCAATTATACCGCTAGCAATGATGGTTTATTTATATCCCCAAAGCTGACAGCTTCATTGAATAAGAAACCATTAGCTCTCTTTTTTCATGGCATTCAGGCCATTAGCAGTAATATTTCGCCATATCCGGGGTTTAGTTGGAATCTGGGTTTGTCATATACCATATAGACATTAAGAATTAAAATTAATAGATACTATGAAATTGCAACTCTCTGTTATTTTGTTGTTTGGAATGTTGTTTATTGGAAGAGGTGTAGTTCAGTGCCAAAAGATCTACCTCTCTCCTTCAGGTAATGATGCCAATACGGGTACTATAGAAAGGCCTCTGGCTTCTCTCTATGCTGCTCGCGATAAAGCCAGGGAACTTAGGAAGAGCGGAAATATCAGTCAGCCGGTTGAAGTCATTGCTCTTGCAGGTGAATATTTTATGATCCAGCCACTGTTTCTTACAAGTGATGATAGCAGAACAAAAGATTCTCCTTTGATATTCAAGTCGGAAGAAGATTCTAAAGCAATTCTCAGGGGAGGAATAAAACTTGAAGATTTTGAACAGATTAATGATCATCTTTGGAGGGTTTTTGTGCCACAGGTTGCATTTTATAACTCTTATTTTGAACAGTTGTATGTAAACGGGCAAAGGGCTGTCAGAGCCCGTACTCCAAATGAAGGCTTTTATACTGTTAAAAATGTAAGTGAAACAGTTCTGGAAAAGGGAGAGGGGAGAGGGGAGAGCACCAAAGCTTGCTATACAGAAAATTGAACTTGATAGCCTTGATGCACAGTGTTTTGAGTCCTTCGGAAACCAGGATTTTCAGAATGCATTAATAATATTTTACCACAATTGGGATAATTCAAGAAAGCGTATTACGGGTTACAGTAGTCAAAACTCATCTGTATATACTGTGGGAGGAGGAATGAAACCGTGGAATCCGATTAATAGCAGATCCCGGTATCTTGTTGAAAACTTCAGGGGAGCTCTTGATACACCGGGCGAATGGTTTCTTGATCGTTCCGGCTACCTCTATTATATTCCAAAACCAGGTGAGACAATTAAGAATACTAGCTTCTATGCACCTGTTATAAAGGAGTTTATTGTTATACAGGGTGATTCTGCTTCAGGGAAAAGAGTGGAAAACATTCATTTTGAGAACCTTATTTTTGAAACAGCAGGATATACAACCCCAGCTAATGGAAATGAGCCTGCCCAGGCAGCCGCGCCTGTGGATGCTGTTATAACTCTTGATTTTGCAAAAAATATTGAATTCTTAAACTGCGAAATTAACCAAACCGGAACTTATGCATTCTGGTTTCGAAGAGCAGTCAGCCATTGCCTGGTCAAAGGGTGTTATATGCATGATCTGGGAGCAGGTGGAATAAAAATTGGTGAAACCTTAATTCGTCAAAGGACTGAGGAGATAACCAACAACATAATAATTGACAACAATATAATACGTGATGCGGGTCATATATTCCCCTGTGCTGTAGGGATCATTATTTTTAATGCCAGTGATAATCAGCTGACACATAATGATATTGCCAATCTTCGCTATTCAGGAATATCTGCCGGCTGGGTTTGGGGTTATTCCCCAAGCCCTTCGAAACGAAATAAAATTGAGTTTAACCATATACACCACCTTGGCTGGGGTGAATTATGTGATATGGGTGGTGTATATACGCTTGGCGCTTCAGAAGGAACAACAGTTTCCAATAATGTGATTCACCATATTTATTCATTCGACTATGGAGGATGGGGGCTTTATACAGATGAGGGATCTTTTGGGATAATTGAAGAGAATAATCTTGTTTATGCATGTAAGAGCTCAGGTTTTCATCAGCATTATGGGAAAGAGAATATTATCAGGAATAATATTTTTGCCTTTAATATCAGGTCGCAGCTGCAGGCAACAAGGATTGAAGAACACAGGTCAATTACCTTTACAAATAATATAATTTACTTTGATAAAGGTATTCTCTTAAGCAGTAACTGGGATAAGTTCAAATTGTTTTCTGATTATAACTGTTATTGGGATGTGCGAACAAGAGATCTGCATTTTGGAGATAACTCCTTTGCAGATTGGAAGGGGTCAGGTAAGGATAGCCATTCCATAATTGCTGATCCACTTTTTGTCAGCCCTGCCTCATTTGATTTTCATTTCAGGAATCAGTCAATAGCAAAAAAGATAAAATTTGTTCCATTCGATTATTCTAAAGCAGGAGTTTATGGTTCGAAGGAATGGATAGAACTGGCAAAATTTGACGAGGGTGTTTCAAAGAAATTTGATGATATTGTAACATCATTGGAAGAGAGGGTTAAATAATATGAATGATTACTGAGAAGAAGGAGAAAGTTCTTTCAACTTATTTTTCATTTAAAAAAATAAAAAATGAATGTTCAGCCAGTTGCATTTTTTTATACCCTTGGAGGTGGGCTCTTATTGTCTGCCTGCCATTCCCAGGAAAAAATTGATATTAGTCGTCCAAATATTCTGATAGCCATCAGCGATGACCAGTCTTTTATGCACACCAGTTTTGCAGGATGTACATTTGTAAATACTCCCGGATTTGACAGAGTAGCACATAGCGGAATTTTTTTTACAAATTGTTATGCAGGTTCACCCGGGTCAGCTCCTTCACGAAGTTCTCTGGTTACTGGGCGTTACCACTGGCAGAATGAGCAAAGCGGACAGCATGCATCCAGCTGGATGAAAAAATATGTTCCTGTTGTCGATATTCTTAAGGCGAATGGTTATCATACAGGGTTTACTGGTAAAGGAGTAGACCCATTTCAATATGCCCGAAATGAAAATGATTCGTTATGGAGAATTGAAAATGCTGCAGGCACAGCTTATAATTCAATTAGATATTTAAAAGGAGACCCTTCAGATGACCGAACAGCTGATGGAATTGGTGATATAAATTATTACGCTAATTTTCGTGACTTCATGAAGAAAAGGCAAAAAAACCAGCCTTTTTACTTCTGGTATGGAGCAACAGAACCACATCGCACTTATGAAAAAGATTCATGGAAGCATAACAAAAAAGATCCTGATGTTGTCGAAGTTCCTGGTTTTTTACCCGATGATGAGGTAATAAGGGGAGATCTGCTGGATTATGCCGTTGAGATTGAATGGTTCGATCTTCATCTTACAAGGATTTTAAATTATCTTGATTCAATAGGAGAGCTTGAAAATACAATTGTAATAGTTACCGGTGATAACGGGATGCCATTTCCAAGGGCCAAAGCCAATGAGTATGATTATGGAGTCCATGTCCCTCTCGCAATTTGTTATCCTGAAATGATTTCAGCTAACCGTATAGTTGATGATCCTGTAAGTTTTGTTGACTTCGTGCCTACAATATTTGATATTACCGGAATTAAACCGACAGGAATGCTTCCGATTTCTGGCAAAAGCATAGCCGGTATCTTTAGATCAGATAAATCAGGTATAATTGATAGTACAAAAAAATATATCTATGCTGGCCGAGAGCGTCATTCATCTTCGAGGTGGGATAACCTTGGATATCCGCAGCGTGTTATCCGTAGTGAAAGGTATTTATTGATCTGGAATATGAAACCTGAATTGTGGCCGGCGGGAGATCCTCAGTCATTAGATTTGAAATCCGGCTCAGAAGGACTTCATCCAATGTATGGTTTAGATAATAAGGGGATTCATCACTCTGATTGGGCATTTACTGATGTTGATGCAAGTCCTTCCAAGTCTTTTCTTGTTGAAAACCATACCGATCAGAACATTAAGTATTATTTTGATCTGGCTTTTAATAAACGACCTGAGTATGAGCTATATGATATTCAAAAAGACCAGAATTGTCTGGTTAATCTGTGTGGTGATTCGCAATACGCTACTGTTGAGATGGATATGAAAGATGTTCTTCTGAAAGAACTTGTCAGGTCGGGTGATCCCAGGGTAGCAGGTCCTGATAAAGAAATTTTTGAAACATATATCCGATACAGTCCAATGCGGGATTTTCCAAAGCCTGAAGGTGTTTCGAACCAGGATTGAGGATTATATTTTTACACAAAGGAGTCTATGAATAATTTGTCATTAAGCTACTTATTATAGAAATATAAAAATGAAATGCTTTTTTATCCTTTCAGTATTATTTTTTTTAAAGCTTCCGGGATTTTGCCAGACTCCACGCTTACTAATTACTTCCGATATTGGTGGCGATCCTGACGACACCCAATCCATGATCAGGTTAATGGTTTATTCAAATGAATTTGAGATTGAAGGATTGATCAGTTCAGCATCAGGAACTCCGGGTGAACTGGATAAAGCTGTTGTCAGACCTGATTTGATTAAAGAGGTAATTAATGGATATAAGCAGGTATATCCGAATCTGCTTAAGCACAGTCCTGATTTTCCTGCTCCTGAATATCTTTTATCAGTTGTTAAGAAGGGAAATCCTGACAGAGGTTGGGCGAATGTAGGTGAGGGGCATGATACTGAAGGTTCGGAATGGATTATCCGGGCTGTTGACAAAAAAGATAAAAGACCTTTAAATATTTGCATTTTCGGCGGGCAGACCGATCTGGCACAAGCGCTATGGAAAGTAAAAACCTACAGATCGGGTAAGGAATACAGGAGTTTTATTTCAAAAATCAGGGTATATGATATCAGCGATCAGGATAAGATATTCGATCATATTTTCACTGAGCATTTCTCACTTTCCTATATCCTGGCTAAAGCACCTGAAGGCGTCGACAGACGCGAAGGAGCGTACCGCGGGATTTATCTGGGAGGAGATGAAAGCCTTACGTCAATGGAATGGATCAGGGAAAATGTACTGGAAAATCATGGCCCATTAGGTGAGCTTTACCCGACAAAAACATGGACAGCCCCCAATCCGCATGGAGTAATGAAAGAAGGAGATACCCCATCATGGTTTTTCTTTCTTAAAAACGGGCTTAATATTGCTGAACACCCTGAGTTTGGGGGCTGGGGAGGCCGGTTTGTCAGAAATGAAAAAAGATATTATAACGATGCTGTGGATTCATTCCCGGGTGGAAGAAATGCAAGGGCAACAGTATTTAGGTGGAGAGATGACTTTCAAAGAGACTGGTCAGCTCGTATGGACTGGTGCATTGATGAATATGCAAGATGTAACCATCCCCCAATAATTAAGGTGAATAATTCATCAGGGAAAGATCTTCTTATTATTCGTTCCGGATCAGGAAGAATAGTTAATCTAGATGCTAATGGCTCAACTGATCCTGATGGAAATTCGCTTATATATGAGTGGATGGTATATCCCGATACAGAAAATCTTTCCGGGGAGATTGAAATTAAAGCAGACAACAGTAAGGTGTCCATTAAATTGCCGGCATTGGGCCATGGGGAGTCTCTTCATCTGGTACTTAAAGTCACCGATGACGGAACACCAAACCTGACTTCTTATAAGCGAATAGATATAGGGTTTTAGAAAGATAATTAAATTTAACTATATGAAAATTAAGCGTTTTCCTTTGATCTTGATTTTTTTGATGGTTTTAAAGGGGTTGTGCAGTGCACAGGAGTTCAACATGAAACCGGTTATGGAAATAAAACTAAGCGATAAAATAGGACAGCTCAGGGCTGTACCTGTGACAATTGGTAATAAATATCCTCATGCCATTGCTGTTATGTATTCAGAAGAGGCAGAGGTAGACCCCTGGGAAGGAATGTTCTTCTTTCCTAAACATACTCTTAAACTTGCAGTGATGACCACTTCAGGAAAATTGCTTTGGAAAAAGGATTTAGGAGAAGGAATTGTCCCGGGTATATGGTTCAGTCCTTTGTTTGCATTCGATCTCGATCAGGATGGCTGCGATGAAATCTGGATTATTAACAACCGCGATCCGGAGCATCCCATGAATTATCGGAATTATATGCTTGAGAAACTGGATCCCGAAACAGGGAAGCTTTTATCAGAAATTAAGTGGCCCAATCCGGAAGTGCCACAGGAATTATCCCACCTCTACCGTCATTTTATTTTGGGTGCTTATGTAGACAATAAGCCTATATTGATTACTGCTCAGGGGACCTACGGACCTATGAAAATTCAGGCATGGAATAGTGATCTTTCATTACGTTGGGAACACTATATACCTAAAGATGCGAAAGGAGCTATGGGAAGCCATGTCACTCCGGTAGTGGATATTAACAAAGACGGGATTGATGAGCTTTTTTGGGGAGAAAGGTGCATTGAACTTGATAAAGGGAAGCAGCTGTTTTGTGCCGACGAAAGTAATTGGGAGGGACATTCTGATATAATACAGCCTGTTTATGATTACAATAACAATACATGGAGAGTTTTTACCTGCAGGGAAAGTTTTAACGACCAGGCACCCAGGCTTGTAATGTATGACCAGAAAGGAGCTATTTTATGGAGCGATGTTGATATGGGGCATATGGATACAGGTTGGGCAGCCCGTTTGGGCGAAAAAGGTGAAGCTGTAGTTCTCGGCGTAAAAATAGGCAAAAAGACAAGAACCGCTGAAGGTGAACGTCGTACTGAAGTAGAGGAGTATACATACAAGGCTTTAACTGGAGAAAAAATTAAGATGGGTTTTAATGTTTATACATCTATTCCGGTTGATATTAATGGTGATGGCATTCATGAACTGGTAAAGGGTTACTTTGAAGGTGATGGGAATGTGATTGACAGAAAGGGTAATATTATTGGAAATATTGGGGGTTTATCGGCTATGGCATGCAAGTTCACTGACTTACAGGGAGAGCAGATCCTATCATACTCTCATGATGGCTGGTTGAAAATCTGGTCAGATCTGAATGCTAAAGATAATCAACAGGCAATTAATCGTTATACAAATTCTTTCTATAAAACAAACAGGATGCAAACCGGTAATGGATATAACCTTTTTACCCTTGGAGGGATTTGAGAAATCCCGTAGAGGTAATGTTAAATATTAATTGGTAACAGATGAGGAAAATAAGTTTAGTATTGCTACTGCCTTTACTCATTGGTCTTTATGAATGTTCCCAACAAAGTGGGGATGATCTTTTAAGAGAATTTGCTGACCCTCCAGCCGAGGCCCGTCCTTTTGTCAGGTGGTGGTGGAATGGTAACAGGATAACTGAGGGAGAGATTAAGAGGCAGCTTGATGTACTTCATTCTGCAGGAATCGGAGGGGTTGAGATCAACCCTATTGCCATGCCTCCACAGGGAGATACTTCCGGAACAAAATCCCTTACATGGCTTAGCCCTGGATGGAACAGGCTTCTTGTTAAGGCAGCAGAAGAGGCCAAAAACAGGGGAATGATAACCGACCTGATTGTCGGATCAGGTTGGCCCTTCGGAGGAGAATTTCTGAAGGAAAGTGAAACAATCCAGAGGGTTATTACTAATACAATTCCATGCAAAGGAGGAAGCCTGATTGACGAAAACCTTGAAAGTTTGTTGAGTAAAGCGCTCGCCGCACAGAGCCGGCCTACTGAAGGAGAGGCACTGAGCAATGAAATATTTTTCATTTATCTGATTCCTGATTCGCTAAAGGGAATATCTGAGATCATCGACCTGAAGGAAAACAGTACAGATTTAGAAGGCTTAAAACTAAAGGTTCCTTCTGGAAGCTTTAACCTGGTATATGGAATTCTTCAGAGAGGCCATGGACAGGTTCTGAATGGAGCACCCGGAGCAGCCGGACCTGTTATGGATCATTTCAGGAGTGAAATAACTCGTGCTTATTTGAACAGGTTGAAGAAAATTAGTGATGATACAGGCATTCCTCTCAGTAAACTTATCAGGGCACTCTTCTGTGACAGTATTGAACTGGCTGGAGCAAACTGGACTGACGATTTTGAGGATATATTTTACAAGACTTACGGATATGAACTGAAGCCATGGTTCCCATTTATATTTTATGAATCCTATAGTGGATATGAATCTGATAATTCTGGTGATAATTTCAGGGATCGGGTAAAACGTGTAAGATATGATTATAACAAGTTGCTCGTGAGAGTATTCCTTGATAATTTTACAAAGACCTTTCAGGATTTTTGTACTGAAAACGGACTGAAATGCCGCTATCAGGCCTACGGTACGCCATTTCTGATGGGAATGATGGAAGGAAACATGATCCCGGATATCCCCGAAAGCAATAACTGGATATATTCTGTTGAAATGGAGACAGATGATTGGATATGGAACCAGGCTCATGGTTACATGATATGGAACATGTATGCGGCTTCAGGAGGACATCTGAAGGGAAGAAAGATAATAAGCTGCGAAGCAATGACAAATACACGTGGTGTTTTTAAAGCATCTCTTGAAGAGATCAAACGGCACGATGATATGAATTTTATTTCCGGCATTAATCATACCGTTTTGCATGGGTATAATTACTCTCCTGCTGAGAAAGATTTTCCTGGATGGATTAGGTTCGGAGCTTATTTCAGTGAACAGAATACCTGGTGGCCATATTTTTCGAAGTGGGTCGATTATAATGCCAGACTTTCCTCAGTTTTCCAGAATTCACAGCCTGTTAAGAATATTGCTGTTCTCGGCCCGACAGGTGATATCTGGAGTGAAAAAGGACTTATCAGGGTCCCTTTTCATATGGAACCCTGGTACTGTTACAGATTATGGGAATCATTAAGCCAGACAGGGACATCATGCGATTATATTGATGAAAAGATAATATCCGACGCAAAAATGGAAAATGGCACACTGAAATATGGACCAATGTCCTACCATTCTGTAATTCTTTGCGGTATCAGTGCGGTTGAACCTGAAACAGCTAAGGCCTTACTGGAGTTTGCCAAAAGCGGAGGTGTAATAATAGCTATTGACGGATACCCTCAAAGGTCACTTTCATTCAATAATTCAGTATCTAATGATGAGATTATTAAGGATTTATTCCATGAAATTACTGAGAACTACCCTGATAAGGTTATCAGTGTTGCAAAGCCTGAATCTCCTGATCTTTTGCTTGAATGGACATCAGATCTGATGAAAAGAATTGATTTGGAGAGAAATGTAGTTATAAAAAATCCGGACAAGAATGTTTTTCAGATAAAACAGGTTTCAGGGAATAAGGATATTTACTTCTTTGTCAACTCAAACAGATCAAAATCTGTTACTATTGATGCTGTCTTTCCAACAGGAGATAAGACTCCATGGATATGGAATCCGGAAGATGGTAGCCGGAGAGTTTTTCCCTGGAGCAAGTCTGCGAATGCACTGACAATTGAATTGAATCCATTACAGTCGCTGCTTATTGTTTTTGATCCTGAAATAAATGGCAGCAAGGTTGTGGAGGATGAAGGGAAAAGGATCGGGGACAACTCAGTAATAGGGGGACCATGGAAGCTGAAATTTCAGCATGTTAACGGAATTAGTTTCGAACGTACCTTTGATACGCTTTTCCAATTTGGAACTTCTGAAGATACAGATCTTAATACATTTGCAGGTAGCCTGATATATTCAACTACTTTTAACGCAGATGGAACAGAAAAATGGATAGAACTTGAAAAAGTTAACAGAGGTGTTACTGAGGTATTTTTAAATGGAAAACTTGCAGGTATTAATTGGTATGGCAGACCTTTGTTTCGGATAGACAGCTTGTTAAAGAAAGGGTCTAATAGCCTCGAGATTAAATATACTACTGTATTGAGTAACTATGTAAGAAGTCTTAAGGAGAATCCTGCAGCAGTGAGGTGGACTGAAGGATATGAACTTCTACCTTCAGGGATTCAGGGGAATGTTAAAATTATAAGGTGAAATTTAATGGGATATCAACTATTTGAAGAGGCTGTTTTCAGGGTTGATATTGATAATCAATTCTCTTAATTTATTAAATTAAAATAATGAGAATTAAAACGTTGGTACTTCTGTCCGTTTTGCTGAGTATTAATACATTATACTCTCAATCGGGCTTCTTTACAGAGAACTGGGTGGAGTATGAGGGAAGGATAAATAACAACAGGCAGGAGGGTGAAAGGACAAGAGTGAGTGACAGGGGTATGAGTACTCATCCTGAATTTTCATCAAGGTATGAGGCTCAGGTAAACGGCCTTGCACTTGTTATGGTCAAAGATACTATCTCCCAGCTTGTTATGGCAGAGCTTATTTGTGAAATGTGGGGAGGTCATCCCAGGACTGCCAATAAGAGATTCCAGATTAATGGTGGTAAAACATACTCTCTTCCCTCGGAAAAAACTGCTGTTGGCAATTGTGAATATCTTTTTCCGACAATTAAAATTGCTGAAACAGAACTTGTAATTGGAACAAATGCAATCCAGTTTACATGTGACAGGGGTGAGACCTTCTGGGGGCATTTCCTCTTGGAAGAGATTGGGATAAGATGTTATTACAGACCGGATGCACAATTTCTGAAACGATCGGGATTGACAGACTTCAGAGCTGTTCCAAAGTTTAGCGACATTAATTTATCCGAATCAGTTGATATATATCTTAAATTCGACAAATCATACGAAGAAAAGATTCTGAGGGTACATTATTTCGGATATTATAAGGGTTATGACTGGAATGGTTCAGGAAAAGAATCGCAGTGGCATGGATACCAGTTTAAACGAAACTGGAACGGACATATCGGCACTGTATCAGAACCACCTTATCGTTGCAATTGGGATACCCGCATGATCCCTGACCAGGATCAACCGATGGGGATATTAGCTTTAGTTGAATTCAATAACGGAATTAAATGCTGGTCGGATGTTTCTGCTGCTTTCAATTTTCCCTCTGACAGGCCGCATGTGAAACTAATTTATTGTTCTGATATGCCTGTTCCATTCTGGTCAAGAGATGGTCAGTTGAAAAAGGCTACTTTTAAATTACCAGGCAATCCTGAGGATATTGAAGAGTCTCAGCTTTATTTAAAAATCTGGGATGGAGGTGAGGGAGATATAAAAGATCCATTCAAACTGAGTGGAATTCCATATAGGATAACTTCCGGAAATTCTCCTCATGATCTTGTTTGTACAATAAACGAGGTTGATCCTGCAAGCTTAAAAAAAGGCTCGAATGAAATTGAACTCATCTCCGATACTGAACATCATGGTATTGAGGTTTGTCTGCCGGGTCCGGCATTAGTCGTAAGGTATAAGAAGTATAATAGATGAAACGATTTTTCTTATTTTTATATTATGGAAAAGAGATGCGATAGCATGCTTCTTGCATCATTATTATGTGCCCCGGTACTTCTTAGTGCGGTATCATGCAGTTCCGGGGATACAAAGCCAAATTTTATAATATTAATTGCAGATGATGTAAGCTGGGACGATATTGGATGTTACGGCAATAATCAGGTAAAAACACCGAATATTGACAGGCTGGCTGCTTCTGGACTGAAATTCAATAATTTTTTCCTTACTGCCAGTTCTTCGAGTCCAAGCCGAAACAGTATTATAACTGGTCGATATCCTCACAATACAGGTGGAGCGGAACTTCATACAGAACCTCCTGAATTCATGATTTCGTTTCCGGAAATTCTTAAAATGAATGGTTATTATTCTGCACAGGCTGGCAAATTTCATATGGGAGATTATGCCAGAAGAGGATTTGATCTTATTAAAGACAGGGAAGGAAACGGCGATGGTGGTGAGGAACAATGGATAAAATGCCTGAAAGAGAGACCACCGGAAAAACCTTTCTTTTTCTGGTTTGCAGCTTATGATGCTCATAGGCCATGGGGACCTAACGACCTTTCAGGAACTCATGCTCCTGAAGATGTAATCCCTCCGTTGTATCTGGCACAGGGTGAATGGACAAAAATGGACCTGGCATCCTATTATGACGAGATTGCCAGGTTTGATAGCTATGTTGGTTTTGTATTTGAAGAGCTGGAGAAACAGAATGTGGCTGATAATACATTTATTATTATCATGGCTGATAATGGAAGGCCTTTCCCTCACAGCAAAACACGTGTTAATGACCGCGGATTGAGAAGCCCGTTTATTGCTTACTGGCCCGGGGGCTTAGGAACAAGGGCAAAGGTATGTAACAGCCTTGTGAGTTCAATCGATATTGCACCAACCATACTTTCGATTGCAGGCCTTGAAATTCCTGAATCAGTACAGGGTGTTAGTTTTAAGAAGCTCCTGAAAAATCCGGCTATGGAATTCAGAAACTATGTTTTTGCAGAACATAACTGGCACGATTATGAGGCTCATGAGAGGATGGTAAGGACCAGAGATTTCCTGTATATTTTTAATTCCAGGCCTCAGTACCCCCAGATGGGACCTGCTGATGCAATAGGGAGCCTCTCTTTTTTGGACCTTGATAGTCTGAGGAAGTGCAACAGCCTGACAAAAAACCAGTCAGATATTTTTATTGCTCCTCGTGAAAATGAAGAGTTATTCGATTGTTTAACTGGCCCTGACCAGTTTGATAATATTGCCGGTTCAATTGAACACAAAAAAGAGCTTGATCAACTTAGGACGATACTAAAGGAATGGATGGAGGTAACAGGTGATAACGTTCCTGAAAATCTGACAAAAGACTGGTATGAAAAACTTCCCGGATACATAAAAACAGAATCATTTAACATAAGGGGAGAACCAGTTGATAAAAAATACAATGCTACACAAATAAATACTAAAGGGAGATTTTAATTATGAATAGACTAATAGGTATACTGCCAATGATGTTTATGGCTAGTGCTGCATCTTCTCAGGATTCAAAACCAAACATAGTATTTATCCTTGCCGATGACCTGGGATGGAAAGATCTCGGCTGTTATGGCAATAAGAATTATGAAACTCCTGTCCTTGATGCTCTTGCCAAGAGCGGGATCAAATTTTCCCAGGCATATGCCGCATGCCCGGTAAGTTCTCCCACAAGGGCTTCAATAATGACTGGAAAATACCCGGCAAGGCTTAAACTAACAAATTTTATTGCAGGAAATCGCACTGATGAGGCTTCTCCTGTTTTGCCAGCCGAATGGAAACCATATCTTGAAGCCAGGGAAGTAACTATTGCAGAAATACTTAAAAAAAAGGGATATACAACAGGTATGGTCGGGAAATGGCACCTCGGGGGACAGGATTCTATTGCTCCATGGAATCAGGGATTTGACTATTCGCGCATGATTGGGAAAAACGGACTTGATTATTATAACTATTCTATTTTTCTCGATTCATATAAAAATGAATTTACTGATCATGGGACTGAATACCTCACAGACAAACTAACTGACTATGGGGTTGAATTTGTGGAAAAGAACAAAAAGAAACCGTTTTTTCTTTACCTGGCATATTCAGCTCCTCATGTTGGAATTGTTCCACGATCTGATAAACTCATGAAATATTTCTTCAAATATCAGCAGTCGGAGGAAAAATTCAATCCTAATTATGCAGCCATGATAGAGAGTCTGGATGAAGGAGTTGGCAGGGTGATGGAAACTCTCAGAAAGGAAGGCCTTCTTGAAAATACACTTGTAATTTTTACATCAGATAACGGGGGACTGGGGCTTGATGAGCTTGGTCCTACTCCTACATCAATGTTACCTCTGAGAAAATGGAAGGGCCATATTTATGAAGGTGGAATAAGAATACCCGCTATTGTTAGCTGGCCGGGGAAGATCAAACCGGGGATTGCTTCTGATTTTGTATATAGTACGGTCGATTACCTGCCTACTTTGTGTGAGCTTACAGGAATAAAGCAATTACCTCTTAATATTGATGGGGTGAGTATTCTGAATGAATTTTTTGAACCCGGATCCTCAGGTTTGGCAGAACGACCTCTTTACTGGCACTATCCTCATTTTTCAAATCAGCTTGGACGTCCGGCAGGAGCTGTCAGACTGGGTAAATACAAGCTTGTGGAACTATATGAGACAAAGGATCTTGAACTCTACAATCTCGAGGATGATATTTCAGAATCAACTGATCTGTCAGAAAGTATGCCCGGTAAAACGGATGAATTGTACAGACTATTGACTCAGTGGAGAAAAAGTGTTGATGCCAACATGCCAATAATGAAAAAATGATGCTTATGAAACCTTATATGATAAAAGACAAACTTGAGTTTTCTTTAACTTCACGACTTACACTTTTTGAACGTTCTGCACGACTGGCAGGACTTGCAGGACTCACATTGGTTGCAGGAGTGCAATATGGTTGTTCCGGAGATTCAGCTAAACAAAAACCTAACATTGTTATTCTATTAGCAGATGATATGGGTTGGGGTGATCTGCATGTGAACACCAACAAAATAGTTGAAACACCTGTGCTTGACAGGCTTTCTGCCCAGAGCATGAGTTTCGACAGGTTCTATGTATGCCCATTAAGCGCACCAACGAGATCAGAAATGCTTACCGGGAGATACTTTTTAAGGACAGGGGTGTCTTCTGTAACCCAGGGATTTGAGAATATGAGAGGTGACGAGGTTACAATAGCAGAAATACTAAAGGAAAATGGATATGCCACCGGCTGTTTCGGAAAATGGCATAACGGAGGGTATTATCTTCAGCATCCAAACAGGCAGGGATTTGACGAATTCGTTGGCTTCTGCATGGGTCATCTCGGCTATTATTATGATGCCTTGTTCTTGCATAACGATGAGGAGATTAGAGCCGAAGGTTATACAAGTGACTTTTTTACAGATAAGGCCCTGGATTTCATTGAGGCTAACAAAGAGAATCCTTTCCTCTGCTATGTTCCATACAATGTTCCTCATTCTCCCTTTCAGGTACCAGAAAAATACTTCAACAAATACAATTCGGAAGGCCTGGATTCAACTCTTTCTTCAGTCTATGGAATGGTTGAAAATATGGATGAGAACATCGGCAGGATTCTTAGGAAACTTGATGAACTGGATCTTTCTGATAATACAATTGTAATTTTCTTTTCCGATAATGGTCCTAATACAATCCGCTACAATGGTGGTATGAAAGGCATAAAGGGATCAGCAGATGAGGGAGGGGTAAGAGTTCCATTTTATATAAGGTGGCCATCCGTTATAAAACCCGGAACTACAAACCAGCTTGCTCAGGATATTGATATTCTGCCTACCATTCTTAAACTCTGTGGTATAAAATTTGATCCGCAAAAGCCGCTTGACGGAATGGATCTTTCCCGGGTAATACTAAAAGAGATGGCCCCAACCGATAGATATATCTTTTCGAGACAGGCTTTCCAAAATCTTGAAAACTGCAATGCGTCAGTAAGAAATAACGAGTTTCGTCTGGTTAGAACAAAAAATGATACTCTTCTTTTTAATATGATTGACGATCCGGATCAGAAAAAAAATCTCGCGGATATTGAAAAGGAGACAGTTATGGATCTTGCTGGAATACTTGGCAGATGGGAGAATGAACTTGTAAGCGGATATGAACCTGTTACAACAATTGAAGCCGGATTTCCGGAAGAAAGGAGTTTTATTCTGCCTGTTCAGGATGCCAAACTTTCAGGGAATATTAAATTCTCAAGCATTCATCCTAACCAGGCTCATACAGAGGGATGGAAGCAGCCTGGTGATTCAATTTACTGGAACCTTGATATTGTCACAGGTGGTACATATAAAGTTGAACTCAGGTATGGTTGCTCAGCTACAGATATCGGGAGTGACTTTGCTATTAAATCAGACAAAAGCATATGTTTGTTCAGGATTGAAGATCCTTTTGAATCTCTTATACTTCCTGATCGCGATTACGTAAAAAGAAGTGAATCAGTGGAAAGGACCTGGACATGGATGACAATTGGAAATATCGAACTATATTCAGGTAATGAACAGCTTGTGCTAAAATTGCTTATGCCTGCAAACAGTGAAGCGGGTCTGATCAAAGCTATCAGATTAACCAGGGAATAGGTGCATGTTGTAATAGCTTGATTGTCAGGTTTTTTTAAATATATTTATTATCAGACTACTACTGCATCATAATTATATAGCTGGCAGAATGCTTTTAATTCTCTCTTGTAATCGCCATAAAAGAATAGCTGGTGAAAACCGGGAAATGAGAGAACCTCCTGACCGCTATCCATCTTAACCTTGACTGATACAACACATCCACCTGATGGAGGAACACTTAGATTTTCAACTACAGTTCCTGTTGAAATAAGCATCTTTGATTTTCCATCATCAGGCAAGAAATCCATACATGATATTCTCTGTCCTACCTTCCAGATTGTACGTGGTACTGCATCTCTGTTGCCATGATGGTGAATAAGTTCAAATGGTTCAGGCGGATTATTGAACCCGTTTAAACGAGTAGGGCATGAACAGTGTGCTCCAATGAGTGTATCATCAGAGGTATCTGCAACTGGATCCTGCTGAAATCCCGGACGGTCAAAAAGATATTGAACAAATATATGAGATGCAATTGAACCTGTATCAGCCTCACAGGCAGCAGGAATTCCATCATCGTTCATCCTTGACCATGATATACAGGGCAGGCTTACGTCAATATCGCCAAGTGCTCCCAGGCAATCCATCGAGATGGCATCTGCCTTTTCATCTTGGAGGATCTTTCCTGCAACAAGATAACTTTTTATGCCATTGATAACATCTTGGCGGGTAGCGTGTTTTATAAGTTCTGCCTGGTTTATATATTGATCTGCCATTTTAATGACATCATTGCTTACAGTCATCTTATTGTAAGTATTTATAAATGTATCGGCCGGTACATATTGAAGGGTAATGCCAGTATCAGGTGAGAGTGTCATTTCTTTCCGTTCCCTGCCTGCAATTACAACACATTTAGTTTTTTTAATTAATGCACCGGTTTTTAGCATCTTTAATCCGTATAGAGGCTGGTTGAAATTATCGGTCGAAAATATTACACAACCAGGTTTATCAGCAAGATTTATTGTATTTGTTGTGAATGAAGAACCCAGTGGTGAAAAAACAATGACTGGCAAGCCTGTTTCAGCAGCTTTTTGAGCTGTAGGCCAGGCATGTTCCTGCCTGTCAAGCAGAATCACAAAAAGTCCGTCAGCTTTTGCATTCTTCGACTCCATGGTCCAGATATCAGCTTCTGCATCTGAATATATTGGCAATTCTCTGATATCAAGGTTGATACCAAGCCTGGTTGCTTCCTCTTTCAATCCTTCTGTATATTTTTTTCTGGCTGCCTCGCCATCATAAACAGCACCCGGCCATCTCATACCATAATCACCCTTTCTTCTGACAAATGCAGCCTTTATTGTTGGCTTATACGTTGAAGCGGCTCCAGACTGCCGGATACGGGGAAACACATAATCACTATCTGAATAAATATTTAATGGATTGATGAGCATTGCTCCTGCACTGAACAGGGCTGTTTTCTTAAGAAAATCTCTTCTTCCATTGCTGCAATGGCAACTCGCCGGACATTTACTTTTTTTCATAATGTGATCTGCTTTTATTAACTTTCAAATTAGAAAAAATTACTTATATGACCATCTTAATCATGAAAAAAATTATACTCATTCTGGCATTTATTCTTATTAATTTTTGTCTCTTTTCTCAGAGTTACCCTTTCCAGGATACCCGTTTAAAAGAGGATGAACGAATAAGGAACCTTATTTCTCTTCTTAATACAGAAGAAAAAGTAAATTGTCTTTCTCCGAGGATAGCTATACCGAGACTTGGAATCAAAGGCAGGACTGTTGAAGGATTGCATGGACTGGCATACAGTGGTCCCGCTAACTGGGCAATGAAAGGACCAAAAGCTTCTTCAACCACTACCTTCCCCCAGGCAATTGGTCTGGCTGAGACCTGGGATACTGATCTTATCAGGAAGGTTGCCGACTGGGAAGCCACGGAAGCCAGATATCTGGCTCAGAACAGCAGGTTTGGAGTATCCGGACTTATTGTTTTTGCACCTAATGCCGACATGGGGAGGGATATCAGATGGGGAAGGACAGAAGAGTGTTATGGGGAAGATCCTTTCCTGAATGGGAAGATGGTGGCAGCTTTTGTAAAAGGATTACAGGGTAATGATCCGGTTTACTGGAAGAGTGCATCCCTTATGAAGCATTTTCTTGCCAACAGCAATGAGAACCTCCGTTCTTACAACAGCTCCGATTTCGATGAAAGATTGTTCCATGAGTATTATTCATATGCATTCAGGGAAGGTGTTAAAGCAGGATCGCAGGCCTATATGGCTGCATATAATAAATATAATGGCATTCCATGCACAGTGCACCCTGTTCTCAGGGATGTTACAATGAATATGTGGGGATTGAGGGGCATAATATGTACTGACGGTGGCGCTTTTAAACAGCTGCTCACTACCCATAAATATTACCCCGATCTCGTGGTTGCAGCAGCAGAATGTATAAAAGCCGGCATTACAATGTTCCTTGACGATTACAGGTCTTCCGTTAATGAGGCCCTGACAAAAGGGCTAATAACTGAAAAGGAGATCGATGAAGCGATATACGGGAATTTCAGGGTACTGTTAAAGCTGGGAGCGCTTGATAACTCACCTAAAAATCCCTATTTGTCAATAGGGGTAACTGATACTGTTGCACCCTGGACTAAAGATGAGGCTAAGGATCTTGCTAAGAAAGTAACAGAGAAATCAGTAGTGTTGCTTAAAAATGAAAATAATCTTTTACCGCTGGATATCAGTAAGATAAAATCTCTTGCTGTTATAGGTCCTTCTGCCGATAAAGTAATTTCTGACTGGTATTCCGGAACACCTCCATATACAGTCAGTATACTTAAAGGGATCAGAGATGCTTTTGGAAACGGTGTGAAGATTATGTATGCAGCCGGTAATAAGGCTGATTCTGCAGTAATTGCAGCCAGAGAATGTGATGTTGCTATTGTCTGTATCGGTAACCACCCTCTTAGTTATGGTCTGGGGTGGGGACAGAACCACGTCCCAAGTGACGGGCGTGAGGATGTTGATCGTCAGGCTATAACAATTGAACAGGAAGATCTTGTAAAGCTTGTAAAAGCTGCAAATCCCAAAACTGTCCTGATAATGGTATCAAGTTTCCCCTATGCGATCAACTGGTCGAAGGAGAATGTTCCTGCAATTCTGCATGTAACTCAATCGAGCCAGGAGATGGGAAGTGCTATGGCTGATATACTCTCCGGGAAAGTAAGTCCAGCAGGACGTCTTGTGCAGACATGGATAACATCAATTGACCAGCTCCCGCCGATTCTTGATTATAATATTCGCAACGGGAGAACCTATCTGTATGATAAAAATGTACCTATTTTTCCATTTGGATACGGACTTACTTACACTGAATTTAAATACTCGGGATTGACAACAGATAAAAGAAATTTAAAGAATGATGAAGTAGTACAAGTTACTTTCAATGTTCAGAATACCGGAAATTTCGATAGTGATGAAGTAGCACAATTATATGCAGGTTTTCCTGAGTCAAAGGTGGAGAGACCATCAAAAGCTCTGAAAGGTTTCACCCGTGTCTTTGTAAAGAAAGGCGAAACTATTAAAGTGACTATCCCGCTTAAGGCATCAGATCTTACATATTGGGATACTGATAAACAGACTTTTGTGTTAGAAGGTGGTAAAGTCAGATTATATATAGGACCTTCATCCTCTGATGTAAAGCTTGAAGGAGAAATTGTTGTAAGCCGTTAACATTAATATTTTAACTTCCTTTTTTATGAATTTATTAAATTCAGGTTCTGAAATCCTAAATTAATGGGCTTGAGATGGTAATTGGGTGTTTCATTGTATTCTTCTAAATGTATTTGTAAAATTGAAATAGAAACTTATGGCAAACACATATACCCAATGTTATTTTCATTTGGTATTTGCGGTGAAAAATCGCGATGCTCTGATTAAAAAAGAATGGAAAGATGATTTAGAAAAGTATATTACCGGAATTGTTCAGAATCATCGGCACAAAATGCTGGCAATAGGCACAATGCCCGACCATTTGCATATTTTAATCGGATATAATGTAAATCAGCTGATCCCGGATCTTCTTGAAGAGATTAAAACATCATCCAATTCGTGGATAAAAGCGGGGAGATTATCTAAATTCAGGTTTGAATGGCAAAAGGGTTACGGGGCGTTTACCCATTCCCGCTCCCAAATTGATTCTGTGGCAAAGTATATTTTAACACAAGAGGAGCATCATAATAAAAAACCATTCAAAGAAGAATATCTGGAACTGCTTGTGAGAAACAATATCGAATTTAAAGATGAATACCTGTTTGAATTTTTTAGTGATATTTATCTTTGGGATTAAATGTTACGGTGCGCTGCACCTAATGATATGTGTTTTAAATGAATTTCTACAAATATTTTGCAGCTCTGCTGCATAGAATTTCTTGTTAAAGTGCAGAGCACCAAAATATTGATCTTTTCAGAAATTTTCTCCGCTGCCTGTAACTGCTAGAAAAGGTGCGGAGCACCATAATATTTGTAGATAATCGTCAGATAAATAAAACAAAGGTGCAGCGCACCGGAATATCAGATTAAATAATTGAAAAATTAATCCTTTAGCCTTTTTATTAGGCAAACCCAGTCTTTGCCTTCATCAACTGGTGGTTTGCCTGTTGAAACGACACCCTTGCCTGTTAATAATTTAACATTGCCCTGAATCAGATCTCCTCCTTCACGAGGGTTGAACCAATTAACATTATATTTCCCATCAGGCAGGGATATTGCTGTTTCCCTGCCGTGTGGCAGGTAAATAGCATATATTTCACGCTCCCTGGCGAAACAGAAATCGGCAGGGTCTTTTGTCAGTTCATCAGCGTTTCTCATTTCTGCGAAAGGAAGGTACTTGTGAAAAAAGTCAAGGGCTATTTTTGTCTGATCCCATAATTTGTCACGGCTTCGCCAGTCTTCACAACTAAGGTCGGAGTTAGGATACATATATCCGAAATACCACTCAACCCCGGCACCTCCAGCCATTAAATTGCCCCATAACACTTTATATCTGATTGTGTCGTGTGCCGGATCAATGGCATCAGGGAGGGCTCCCTTCCAATGCTGACCAATTTCGTCAATGCAAACAACCCATTGATGATTCTGTTTCCCGGACTCCTTAATCCAGTAGATTGCATCTTCATGAACCTGGTCAACATTACCGCATTGTATTGAAGGCCCTTCTATATTTTTAAAACCCAGGTATTCACTCATATCTTTTTGCCGTTGCTTCGGATCAGCATGAGTATGCACAACAATGAAGTTATCGTATGGATCAGTTTGACGAATATAATCAGCCATCTTTTTTGTGTCTTCATATGTCTGTCCATATGGCGAGAAATCAGCAGGATTATGTTCTTCGCCCAGGTTCCAGGTAATAGCAAGATGGTGCGAGAAGCGGGCTATCAGTTCCCTCAGGTACAATTTACGCTGTACGTCCAAATAACCGCAATCCAGAAGAGTTTCATTTTCAGTCTCCTGTAGCACAATATGAATCATTATACCCAGCTTATCAGCATGAGAAAAGAGAATCTCCCACTGGTCAAGCTTGCTGCAATCAAAGCGGTATCTTTCATTCCTCTCAGTATAGGGCCATACATCTTCCCCATCACCCAGAATATTGAGAGTGAGGAAGTAAAAACTATTCATTCCTTTCGATGAGAGGTAGTTAAGAGCTCCTATTATACCCTTTCCTTTTCCATTCTTCCATTGGGGGTCACCCTCTTTCCAGTCACGGATATGGGGTTCATAAAGGTGCATTCCTTTGTTTGGGCCAGCTTCCCCGCTTCTCGTAATATTATTGCCTCCATAATACGTTCCGTCAAAATCCGCGTAACCCAGAAAATTTTCAGGGGAGTCGGTTCCTCCTTTAAGGAAGTATTCATTGCTACCTTCAAATTTAAGGTAGCGTTCCCCAACATATTTCAAGCTGCCCCTCGCTCTGGGATCCGGATCAGATATGTCATTTTTTTCAACATAGAAAGTGCCTTTCAATCCATCAATGAAGCACCTGATGCCATATTCGGGATCATCGCTTACAGCAGCATTTACCCCTTTGACAAATCTTACTAAATAGCTCCATTCTCCATCAGAGGGTGGAGTAAAGTTTACTCTCCATTTGTCTCCTGATCTTGATGAAGATTCAGCTGCATTACCATCAGCAGCATAGTAGCCCGGAACAATGAATTCGTCTGGACCCTTGGTAAAATAAACATCCATCCTGTAATCTGTAAATGGATTCAATGTGTCATATTCACTGGTAGGAGGACCGGTAACGGTAAGTGTTATATTATTCCAGACTTTCTGTTCGCCAGAGATCAGTACCAGCGAGGTATTATCGCACGATATTGCAATAAGTGAAAGTATAAGCAGATTTAGCCAATCAGATTTCTTAGGTGATATCTTCATGATTCATAATAATATTTTACCAAATATAATAAATTAGAATCCGTCCTTTTGCCAACTGGAATATTAATTCATACACATGTTTTCACTTTTGATTTATATGTACTTCGCACATATCTTATTATCAGATTTGCAAATTGTTAAATCAGGCAGATTATAACTGCAGTTCCTGACATATCTGAATATAACTGAAAAGTAGATTATTGCAATCTTCGTTGTAGTGTTTCTTTATAAGTTTCATACCTTTATTATTAATTGATCCATGAATAAATATTGAATATTATGTTATCACGAAGAAGGTGGTTTAGCAAGCAGGGCTTTTGTTGCCGGGACTCATTACGATTCCAAAGGAGTTGAAATTTTAAAGTCAAAAATATGAGTTCAATGAGAATTTTATTAATGTTATTTCTGGGCATTTTTATTGTCAGTTCAGATGCTTATGGCCAGGGAAAGAGTATTCTTACTGTAAAAGGAAGAGATTTCGAATTAAATGGGGAAAAATTCGAATTTACCGGAGTCAGCTTTTTTAATGCTATTTATAATCCTGAATTTAACAGGGATAGTCAGACTAGAAGGGAGTGGATAAGAAAGTTCAAAGATAGTGGTATAAACGTATTAAGGGTATGGTGCCAGTGGGATAATGAGAGGGGATTTGTTGATTCAGGAAATGATCAGACCATTTTCAATCCTGATGGCACATTAGTGCCTGAAAATTTGTCAAGGTTGAAAGATATCCTGCGTGATGCTGACACAGAAGGAACCATTATCCTGTTGGTTCTCTTCTCAAGGGAGAGTTGGAATGAGAATATAAGACTCTCTGATGATACGTCCGATAAGGCAGTTGCTGAACTTACGAAGTCATTGATTCCATTCAGAAATTTAATTCTGCAAGTATGGAATGAATTTAATTACAGGACCCTGGATTATTATAGAATTATTAAATACGTTGATTCTGAGAGGATTGTGACAAATTCACCAGGTTACGCAGGTGAACTGGGGAGCAATATTGAAAACCAAACCATTGATTACCTATCTCCCCATACAACACGTAATGATAACAGCCACTGGGAGGTAGCAGTGAAAGAGATTGAATACCTTATTGAGAAGTTTAACAAACCAGTTGTGGACGATGAGCCGGCAAGAAAGGGAACACCTTTGTATGGTGGACCTAAAAGCCCGGTAATTCCAACAGACCATATAATCCATATTTATAATGTATGGAAAGCTGGAGGATATGTGATTTATCATCACGATATGTTTCAGACCGGAAGTGGAAGTGCTGCTGTACCTCCTAATGGAATTCCTGCTCCTGGCTTCAGTGATTATCATGACCAGGTTTTTGCCTTCCTTAAGAACAAGGAGCGATATCTCAGTCTGATCAGATAAGTGATAAAAGTCATGTTTTGATTTTTTAGTTAACCAGCAGGATTAACTTGCAAAGCGATAAATCCTGAAAATTTAGAACTGAAGATTTCTTAGGTTTATATAATGCATAATTATGCATATAAAATTGATGTTTTATACATTTATTTGATTATTTTTGCGGCAAATTTTATCATAAAGCCTAAAAAATTGAAAGACACTAAAACAAAATTCAACCGCATTGCGATTAAGGTTGGAAGCCATGTTATAGCCCAGGCTGATGGTTCTCTTAACAGCGGAAGAATGCTCCGTATTGTAGAGGATATCGCAATACTTTATAAGCAGGGAATTGAGGTAGTACTTATTTCATCCGGGGCGGTGGCTGCTGGAAGAAATGGAGCTGCCATTTCAAAAAAGACAAATATTATTGAGGCCAAGCAGATATGGGCAGCGATTGGGCAGGTGAAGCTTATGTCGAATTACCAGTTTCTCTTCGGAAAATATAATATTCAGGCCGGTCAGGTACTTGCCACCAAGGAGAGTTTCAGAGACCGTCGACACTATCTAAATATGAAGAACTGTATTTCAGCCATGCTTGAGAATAAGGTTTTGCCGATTGTGAATGAAAATGATACTGTATCGATTGAGGAGCTTATGTTCACTGATAATGATGAACTTTCTGGTCTTATATCCTCAATGATGGACTGTAACTCCCTTATTATTTTATCTAATGTTGACGGAATTTTTTCAGGCCTTCCTGGAAATAACGGCTCTGAACTGATAAGGCAGATAGACGAGGATACAAAAGATTTAGATAACTACATAACAGCTGCCAAATCGGGATTCGGGCGGGGAGGTATGTTAACGAAATACGCAATAGCAAGAAAGATTGCGTTACAGGGTATTGATGTGTTCATTGCAAAAGGAGCAAGAGATTCTGTAATAACTGATATTGTTGGAGGTAAGGATATTCCCTATACTCATTTCATTGCCAGCCATAAGAAAGAATCCGGGGTTAAAAAATGGCTGGCCCATTCAGGAACCTTTGCCCGGGGTGCTGTAACAGTAAATGATGGAGCACGAACTGCACTGCTGGGTGAAAAGGCTTCAAGTTTACTGATGGTAGGCATTACGAAAGTTCACGGAGCATTTAAAAAGGGAGATATAGTGAGCATCCTTGATGAACAGGGCAACAGGATAGGTCTTGGAAAATCACATTACGACTCCAAAAAGACTGAACAGAACCTTGGCCAAAAAATGAAAAAACCATTTATTCACTATCATTTTCTTGTTCTGGATGAAAAAAGCAGAATACCTGTCCCATCATGATCAGTCAATAAATTGATTAATAATACTCTTATCTTTACACTTTTATCTTTTGTCTTAAATGAATTGTACTCCGGTATTTAAAAATGTTGTTAAAGCAGGCCAGTCGTTGAATTTGCTTGATGACATTATGGTATCCAAAGTACTCAGGCTTGTTGCTGAGGCAGCTGAGAACAATTCTGATTATATAATCTCAGAGAACAGCAAGGATCTTTCCAGAATGCCGGAATCAGATCCCCGTTACGACAGGCTTTTGCTTTCCCGTCAGCGAATAATGGCAATAGTGTCAGATATAAAAAGAGTTGCTGAAATGGATTCGCCCCTGAGTAGAGTTCTCTCAGAGAGTGAAAGACCAAGCGGCCTGAAAATAAGAAGGATCTCCGTTCCCTTCGGTGTCATTGGTATCATTTATGAGGCAAGACCAAATGTGACATTCGATGTATTTTCTCTTTGTTTCAAATCAGGAAATGCATGTGTACTAAAAGGTGGAAGCGATGCAATAAACTCAAATACTGCAATTGTTAAGATTATAAGGTCAGTGCTGACAGAAAATGGGATTAATCCCGATATATTGGCTCTTTTGCCTGCCGGCAGAAGCGAAACTAATCAGCTATTAAATGCCAGTCAGTATGTTGATCTTATTATTCCGCGCGGTAGCAGGGGACTGATTGATTTTGTGCGTGAGAATGCAACAATTCCTGTTATTGAGACTGGCGCCGGAATATGCCATACATATTTTGATGAATATGGTGACAGGGAAAAGGGCAGGAGTATTATTAACAATGCCAAAACAAGACGAGTTAGTGTTTGCAATGCTCTCGATTGCCTGGTGATACATGAAAAACGACTGGCTGATCTTGCATATCTGACAGGACTCTGTGCAGGTAAAAATGTAATAATTTATGCTGATCCTTCATCATACAGAGCCCTTACGGGCAATTATCCGGCAGAACTTCTGAAAAAGACCGACAGGAACTCATTCGGAACAGAATTTCTTTCGTACAAGATGGCAATAAAAACAGTTAGCTCTTGTGATGATGCTGTTATTCACATTAACAAATTCGGATCAAAACACTCGGAAGCAATAATTTCTGAAAACAAAAAATCAATAGATTTGTTTATAAAATTGGTTGATGCCTCCTCTGTGTATTCAAATGCTTCTACTGCTTTCACTGATGGCTCAGAGTTTGGATTAGGGACTGAGATTGGTATCTCAACTCAGAAATTACATGCCAGGGGGCCAATGGCACTTGAGGCTTTAACCACTTATAAATGGATAATCGAAGGTAATGGACAAATACGTTCTTAAAACATTTTACTTACTATGATTTTTGACATTGAAATGATCAGGTCCTTTTACAGGGATATGCCGTTTAAACTGACGGAAATTAGAAAAACACTGAAGCGCCCTCTTACTGTTAGTGAAAAAATACTTTATACTCATCTTTATCCAGGTAATTCTGCCGGTTCTTTTACCCGGGGAATTGATTATGTTGACTTTGCTCCGGACAGGGTTGCAATGCAGGATGCGACTGCTCAGATGGCATTGCTCCAGTTTATGATGGCAGGCAAACAGCAGACAGCCGTACCATCTTCTGTTCACTGTGATCATCTTATTATGGCAAAAGAAGGAGCAGAGGCGGATATGAAAAATGCAACTACGGGAAATAAGGAGGTCTATGATTTCCTTAGCACGGTATGCAATAAATATAATATTGGATTCTGGAAACCGGGAGCAGGCATTATTCACCAGATTGTCCTTGAGAATTATGCGTTTCCGGGAGGAATGATGATAGGTACTGATTCACATACTCCAAATGCCGGCGGCCTGGGTATGGTAGCAATTGGAGTAGGAGGAGCTGATGCAGTGGATGTTATGACTGGTATGGGATGGGAACTTAAGATGCCAAAACTTATAGGAATTAAGCTTACAGGGCAGCTCAGCGGTTGGGCATCACCCAAAGATATTATTCTTAAAGTGGCTGGCATGCTTACTGTAAGTGGCGGAACAGGATGTATTGTTGAATATTTCGGAGAGGGCGCTGACTCAATTTCTGCAACAGGGAAAGGAACAATTTGTAATATGGGTGCTGAAATAGGGGCCACATGCTCACTTTTTGGTTATGATGAAGCAATGGCAAGGTATCTGACAGCTACCGGAAGGCAGGAAGTTGCTGAAATGGCAGTTGCCATAGGCGAACATCTGCGGTCTGATATTGAGGTGCTTACATCGCCTGAAAAATACTACGACCAATATTTTGAAATAAACCTTTCAGAACTTGAGCCTTACATAAACGGCCCGTTTACACCTGATCTTGCAACTCCGGTATCAAAAATGAAAGAGGTTGCTGAAAAGAACGGATGGCCAGTTGATATTGAGGTCGGACTTATTGGTTCATGTACCAACTCTTCATATGAGGATATATCCCGTGCAGCATCTGTTGTTAAAAATGCATTGGATGTAAAGCTTTCGGCAAAGTCAGAATTTAAGATTACACCAGGTTCTGAGCAAATCAGGCATATTGTGGAAAGAGACGGTTATCTTAAACTGTTTGAAGAGATAGGTGGTGAGGTGTTTGCAAATGCCTGCGGCCCATGTATAGGTCAGTGGGACAGGAAAGGGGCAGACAAGAATCCTGTGAATTCTGTTATTCATTCCTTCAACAGAAATTTTGCAAAAAGAGCAGATGGTAATCCTAATACAAATGCTTTTGTTGCTTCTCCTGAACTGGTTACTGCCATTGCCATCTCAGGAAAGTTAACTTTCAACCCCATAACTGATACCCTGGTTAATAAAGAGGGAGTGGCTGTCAAAATTGCTGAGCCATCAGGTTATGAACTTCCACCCAACGGTTTCGGAAAAGTTGACAATGGGTATCAGAAACCTGCAATGGACGGAAGTGATATTGAAATAGCAATATCTCCTGATTCAGAGCGATTACAGAATCTTACTCCTTTCAACGAATGGGACGGTAATGATTTTAAAAATCTTCCTTTATTGATTAAAGTAAAAGGCAAGTGCACGACTGACCATATATCAATGGCCGGTTTCTGGTTAAAGTATCGGGGTCATCTCGATAATATTTCAAATAACTATATGATCGGTGCCATTAATTTCTTCAATAATAAGGCAAATGAGATACTTAATCAGCTTACAGGCAGTTATGTGGCTGTTCCGGCTGTTGCAAGGGCATATAAATCAGCAGGTATAGGATCAGTAGTTGTCGGTGAGGAAAATTTCGGGGAAGGCTCATCGAGGGAACATGCAGCAATGGAGCCTAGATTCCTGAATGTTAAGACTGTACTTGTTAAATCATTCGCAAGAATACATGAAACAAATCTCAAGAAGCAGGGTATACTGCCTCTTACATTCAATGAAAAGAGTGATTATGATAAAGTAAGGGAAACAGACAGGATCGATATTACCGGACTTAATGAACTGGCTCCTGGGAAAAATGTAGTGATCATACTCAATCATCCGGATGGCACAACAGATGAGATTATTGCAAAACATACATGCAATGATTCACAGATTGAATGGTTCAGGGCAGGAGGAGCACTCAACCTTATCAGAAAATCAAATTCCGTTTGAGATAAGAGATGTATTTATAAAATAGTTATTTTGTCGAAGCAATTAATTAAATAAATAATATGACACCGGAAAAGATTACATTGAAAAATGGCCGGCTTTCAGTACCGGAAAATCCAATTATTCCATTTATTGAAGGAGACGGTACAGGGCAGGATATATGGAATGCATCTGTGAGAGTATTTGATGCTGCAGTGGAAAAAACCTATAAAGGAAAAAGGAAAATAGCCTGGAAAGAGGTTCTTGCAGGAGAAAAGGCTTTCAAACTTACGGGCAGCTGGCTTCCGGACCAGACTATTACTGATTTCAGGGAATATCTGGTTGGGATTAAAGGTCCTCTTACAACTCCGGTAGGTGAGGGAATGCGTTCGTTAAATGTAGCTCTGAGGCAAATTCTCGATTTATATACCTGTTACCGACCAGTACGATACTTTAAAGGAGTTCCTAGTCCTGTTAAAAAGCCTGAACTGGTAAATATGCACATATTCAGGGAGAATACTGAAGATATTTATGCCGGGATCGAATTTATGCACGGATTTCCAGAAACAGAAAAAGTAAAGAAATTTCTTATTGAGGAAATGGGTGTCAAAAAGATACGCTTCCCTCAAACAACATCAATAGCTATTAAACCTGTATCTGTTGAAGGTACAGAACGTCTTGTTCGTCAGGCAATTAAATTGGCTATTAGAAAGAAGCTGCCTTCAGTTACTTTAGTTCATAAAGGTAATATAATGAAGTATACTGAGGGGGCATTTATGAAATGGGGCTATGCTCTTGCAGAGAGAGAGTTTGGTAATGAGGTGTTTACATGGTCTCAGCATAAACAAATCGCTGACAAACAGGGTGCTGAAGCAGCTGATAAAGCACAAAAGCAGGCAGAGGATGCAGGAAAAATTATAATCAAGGATGTAATCGCAGATGCATTTCTCCAGCAGATACTTACCCGTCCTGCTGAATATTCTGTTATTGCAACACTTAACCTTAATGGTGATTATATTTCTGATGCACTTGCTGCCATTGTTGGTGGAATTGGTATTGCACCAGGGGCAAACATAAATTATGAAACGGGGCATGCTATTTTCGAAGCTACTCATGGAACTGCTCCCAAATATGCAGGTCTGGATAAGGTTAATCCAGGTTCTGTAATTCTTTCCGGAGCATTGATGTTTGAATATCTGGGATGGGATGAAGTGGCAGATAATATTTACAGTGGTCTGGAAAAGACAATTCTCAGCAAAAAGGTGACTTACGATTTTCACAGGCTTACTGAGAATGCCACACTGGTGAAGACTTCTGAATTCGGAGATGCAATTATTTCAAATATTTAGTTAAGATCAAACCATATAAACCGAAAACCAATACCCGATGAGAACCGAATTCTTTACACAGTTGGAAGCAGAGGTAGAAAAATGCTGTGAGATAAATAGTGAGTTGTTTGAGCAGTTTGATGTAAAGCGTGGTCTGAGAAATAAGGATGGAACAGGTGTGCTTGTTGGTCTGACCAACATCGGTGAAGTTGTTGGCTACAAAAAGGAAAATGACAAGGTAGTAGCCACACCTGGAAGATTGCTTTACCGAGGTATCGATATTGAAGATATAACACATGGTTTCCAGGAGGAGAACAGGCATGGATTCGATGAAACTGTATTTCTTCTCTTGACCGGACGTCTTCCAAAGCATGATGAACTTAAAGAGTTCTCAGATTACATGGCATCGCTGAGATCACTTCCTGATGATTTCACTAAAGACATGATCCTGTCAATGAAGGGGAAGGATGTTCTGAACATTCTTGCCAGATCGGTTCTCGGGCTCTATATACTGGATGATAAGCCCGATGATATATCCCTTGACAATATGGTCAGACAGTCGCTGAACCTTATGGCAAAATTCCCTACAATAGTTGCTTATTCATACCAGGCATTGAGGCACTTATATCAGGGAAAGACTCTTTCAATACGTCATCCTCAGACGGAAATGACAACAGCAGAGAATTTTCTGTATCTTATAAAGGGGGATTGCACCGGGTTTACAAAGCTTGAAGCCGATCTTCTTGATCTTCTTCTTGTGCTCCATGCAGAACATGGAGGTGGAAATAACTCAACTTTTACTATGAGAGTTACAAGCTCCTCCGAAACTGACATTTATTCATCAGTTACCTCTGCCATTGGCTCTCTGAAAGGGCCTTTGCACGGCGGAGCAAACATCAGGGTGCTGGAGATGATGGAGGATATGAAAGCTCATGTAGAAGACTGGAAAAGTGAAAAAGAGATTGAGGATTACCTACTTAAGATACTTAACAAGAAAGCAAATGATTACACCGGAAAGATATACGGAATTGGTCATGCTGTCTATACTATATCAGATCCGCGCGCTGGAATTCTCAAGGCAAAAGCAAGAGAACTTGCAATTGAGAAAGGCCGTCTTGACGAATTTGAGCTTTATGAGATGGTTGAAAGGCTGACTCCTGAAGTATTGAGAGTATTCAAGGGGGAGAATTTCACAAAAGTAGTCTGCATTAATGTCGATTTCTATTCCGGATTTGTATATGCCTGCCTCGATATTCCCAAAGAACTTTACACACCTCTCTTTGCAGTTGCCAGAGTTTCCGGATGGTGCACTCATCGCATAGAAGAACTGACTTTTGCGGCAAAAAGGATAATACGTCCTGCATTTAAAAATGTATATGGTAAGAAAGAATATGTTCCAATGAACGAACGCTAAAAAACGTAATAACATGAATGATTTAGCAACTGAAAAATATGATGTGCTTATTGTAGGAGGCGGTGTGGTTGGTACTGCACTACTTTATACTTTAAGTAAATACACTGACATTAAAAATGTATGTCTGATTGAGAAGTATTCTGATTTTGGTCTGGTTAATTCAGCATCATATAATAACAGTCAGACTCTTCATTTTGGAGATATAGAAACCAATTATTCTATTGAGAAGGCCAGAAAAGTTAAATGGATGGCTGACATGGTCATGAATTATCTTGAAGCTGAAGGTGCCGCAAGCGGTAGTAAGAAACTGTTCAGCAGATATTCTAAAATGGTATTAGCTGTTGGAAAAGACCAGGTTGAAGGCCTTAGGAAGAGATTCCCTCCTTTTGGTGAACTTTTTCCCAATCTCAGGATCATTGAAAAAGAAGAAATCGGGAAAGTTGAACCCAGGATACTTGAAGGAAGAGATCCGGATCAGGAGATACTTGCTCTGGTTACTGAAGATGGCTATACTGTTGATTTTAAGCAACTTTGTCATTCGTTCGTGGATGATTCACTCAGAAATAATCCTCTTCAAAGCATTCAGTTAGGTACAAAACTGCTTAAAATATCGAAAACAGGTGATCATTACACTGCCATTACAAATAAGGGAGAAATAAAAGCCACTGCTGTTATTGTAGCTGCCGGGGGGCATAGTCTTATGATTGCAAAGTCTCTTGGTTATGGCAAGAACCTTTCAATATTGTCGATGGCAGGAAGCTTTTATGCCGGCCCGAAAGTTCTGAATGGCAAGGTTTATACAATTCAACAACCAAAGCTGCCATTTGCAGCAATCCATGGCGATCCTGAAGTTCATAATTCAGAGGTCACAAGGTTTGGCCCGACAGCCTTGCCTATTTTTCAGTTGGAAAGGCATAACTGGAGCTCTTTCTGGGAGTACTGGAAAACATTCGGTCTCGGAATCAGCCCGATCATAAGCCTTTCAAAGATAATTTTTGACAGGGTTCTCTTTGCTTATGTATTTATGAATTTCCTTTATGACCTCCCTTATTTTGGGAAGAGACTTTTTATAAAAGAGGTCAGAAAGATAGTACCTTCACTAAAACTTAGCGAGTTGAAATTTGCTAAAGGAATTGGAGGTACCAGGCCTCAGATAGTAAATAATACCACCCGCAAACTTGAGCTGGGTGAAGCAAAACTTAGCGGAGACAATATTATTTTTAATATAACTCCTTCACCCGGAGCTTCAACATGTCTTGGCAATGCATATGCTGATGTTTCAAAAATTGTCGAATTCCTCGGAAATAAAAACACTTTCGACAAGGAGGCATTTGAGAAAGATCTTATTGAACCATTGCAGAAAATAAAAGAGTCTGTCTGAAAAGTATATTAATTAACCGTAGCTATTTTGCGATACCTTCATTTTATGGGTTTCTACTATTGAGACAACCTTTTCTGGTATAAAATATTTTTTTATTTCTCAAAAGAGAATTTCCATGTATCGCTTTTCTTTGCTTCGGTTTTAAATATTACTGCGGATGTTATATATACTTTAGTGCCTGATGACTCAGGCCTCTTTTCCCCTTTTAATACTAATCTGACTTTATGTTCACCAGGCTGAAGCTTCATAATATGCCAGATACTTTCAGTATGCTGCTGGTTTGCAAAATCATAGTATGTATCAATGCTTCTGTGTAGTGTTCCGTCAACATATACATCTGCCTTACCTCCATCCCTGTACCAGTTCCCAACTAAAGAAACTCCGGTTCCTGTGAAGGATAATTCCAGCTCATCACCCTCTTTTTCAGCAACCATCGACTGCTTTATCTTTTCATTATTACGATTAGTGATTTCAAAAGGCTTCCATTTACCCTTAAAAGACCATCCTTCATCATTAAATATTGAAATGCTCTTATCAAAAACAACATCAGGGAAAGAGTTTTCATACTCAGCAGCAACAGGTGTCTGTACCTTGATCCTGATATTCTTTTCTGTTACTGTACCTCCATCATTTTGAATTAGTTTTTCTGCGTATTTTACTGTGCTGGATACAGCAGAATTAAATGAATATGATGTAAAAATAAAGAGTGAATCACCCATGGCACTTACTCCATCCTGCATATACTGAGGCAGACCGCTGAAACCATTTATCACACCAAGAACTGCAAGTGCATTGGAAGGATTGCAGTCTGAATCCTGTCCGCAGCGGGTTGATATCTCAAGTGTCTTCATAGGATCGCCCTCTCCGTAAAGTAACCCCATTACTATATAGGCTCCATTAAGTTTTGCATCGATGTTGAAAGGAGCACCGGCCCCGCAAATGTCAACATCTCCCCATTTTTCTTCCAACTCTTTCCAAGCAGCTCTCCAGTCGGCCGGATAATGCTGATGAAGTTTAATAACATCATTAATAATCTTGTAATAATCACTCTCTGAGGGGATTGAAAGAAGAGCCTTTTCAATAATTTTAGGAATATCATTTTCAAAATATGCTTCAGAATACAGCGCTGCAACAAAAATTCCTCCATAGACGCCTTCACCGTAATTCATTATCCGGCCTATCTTGTCAGCCATTGCAGTTGCTGTCTCTGGCATCCCGGGGCACATGAAGCCAATATAGTCAGCTTCAATCTGGAAATCAATATCATCGGCGTGCAGGTTATACTCGGGTGTCCCTGATAACGGAGCAAAAATACTGTCATAATAATTCTTCCTTGCCTGCATGTTTGCATGCCATAATCCATAGCCTGCCCTGGCAAACATCTCCTGGAACTTTTTGGAGGGTGCATCCATCCCATACTTGTCCATCGACATCAGGAATGTAAGCTGTACATAAATATCGTCCTGCCACATGCTACCACGTATATCAGAGGGTTTCCATCTGATTGAATCATCATAGGTTACGCCCCTGGCTCTGAATTCCGTAGGGGCTCCATATGTGACACCTACCATTTTACCAGCCCATCCACCGGCTATTTTGTCTTTCAGGGTTTCGGGGCTTATTGATCTGTACTCTTCATTATTGCTGCTGCATGAAGAGAGAATCATAATTGCTGATACAAGAAGGATAATGCCTGTTTTTTTCATGGTTATGGTTTTTATAATGTTTATTGATTTTGACTTCGTCGAGTTCCACTTCGCTCCGGTTCTTCGATTACCCTGCCCCAAGGGGAGCGAAGAACCGAACACCTCCTGCAGTGGAGCTCGGCGCAGCCAAAATCAAGTTACTCCCCCTGGGGTTGGGGTAAATAAATTGATTTTCGAGCGGTTTAATCAGGTATAGTTAATATAAGATAAATTATCATTTTCTTAGCTTCACATGCGGTTTGTTACCATATACGATTGAAACAGGCAGCCCGTCACTTAGTATGGATATCCGGGCAGCTTCTATCACCAACTCATTAATGTAACTGTTAGCAGGCGTAGCTATTATCCCTTTTTTATCCACTTCCTTTAAGATCTTCCTTCTCTTCACGAGCGACTCGTTTTCTGAAATTCCCCTGACTTCATTTTCAATCTGCCATGCCATAGTTACAGAAGCGGCAATTGATTCATAACCATAACCGGTCGGTTTGTAGCCTTCTCCTTCCCATGGGATAAGTTTATAGAAATCAGGACTTACATAATTGAAATGTGATCCACCACAGCCAATTCCCTCAAGATATGAATGTTCAACTCCTCTGAACTGGTCATTATGTTTGATCATACCTGTCTTTCCTGCACCTTCAAAGAACATCTGCAGACTCTGATCATTACTTCCAGCTGCCTCGTCGGGATAACCCAGACCATCAATAACAGACAGAAGAGCATTGTTTTCAAACCTGACCCTTCCATGAGCCCACATATAGGCTTCATTCCCATTGGGAAACTTCCCTTTAATACCTGAAACAGATACCTCCACAGGTTTTAGCCCGGTTATAAAGTAAACCAGATCAACATAATGACAACCAATATATACAAACGGGTCTGTCATATCACATGTAAACCAGTTCTGGAAATTTGATGATCTGTAGTAATACGGTTCAATAAGTTTTGCTTCACCCATCACAAATTCACCGAAATGTCCGAGTTCAAAACTACGTTTCGCCATCAGCGATCTGCGGTCGAACCTCTTGTGATATTCAATACCGACAAAAAGCCCTTTTTCATGCGCAATCTTTTCAATTTCTTCTGCCTGTTCATATTTCAGGACCAGCGGTTTCACACAGAGGACATGCTGATTATTTTTAAGTGCTTCCAGAACAACTGGATAGTGCATCTGGTCTGGCATGGCAACAACAACGATCTGTCTGGGTTTCATCCCGGATATCACCTGTTTGTATAGGTCCGGGAATTTTTTTTCTTCAGGTTCAGTCAGAGGAGGGAAGGGTGTAAAATCCTGTCCGGGGAATGCCTCATGGATATCACCTGATGTTTTGAGCGTTTTTAGAGGACCGGAGTCGAGTGCGCATACTTTTATATCTCCGGCAATCCCTGTTCGCTGAAGATGATATATTGAAGGAAGTATGAGGTCATAGGTAATCATTCCACCTCCAATAATCAACACATCTATATTTCCCATTGGCAGTAATTTAAAGTTTTTATCCTCCAAGTATTTCATCGCATGCCTCCTCGAGCACTGATATTGATTCTCTCAGTGCTTCCTCATTTATTACTAGAGGAGGAGCAATTTTCAGACATTCACCGGCAACACCCACAGGTGCAAACATGAGAAGACCCTTGTGAAAGCACCTTTCATTGATTTTAAAGGCAGTTTCAGCATCAGGTTGCTTTGTGCCCTTCCTGACAACCTGAATCCCTGCTACAAGTCCGAGCCCATGTACGCAGCCAAGCACATCAGGGTACTTATTTCTGATACGGTGCAGTTCAGGGATAAGTATTTGACCCAGTACCCGGGCATTCTCAACAAGATTTTCCTTCTTTATTATCTTAAGGTTTTCAACTGCCGCAACAACCGGTAAAGGACTTCCGGAATGAGTTGAAGTCATCGATCCCGGAGAAAAAAGTGACATTATATCCTTTCTTCCTATTACTGCAGACAGTGGCAGAGAGGAGGAGATACCCTTTCCGCAGGCTATCAGATCAGGTTTTATCCCGTAATGTTCATAGCAGAACATTTTTCCTGTCCTCCCGAAACCAGATTGCACCTCATCAAATATCGTTATAATATCATGCTCAGTGCAGAATGCCTCAAGTCGAGTGGCATACTCAACCGGGAGAAAATCAGGACCTACTCCCTGGTATGATTCGGTCATAACTCCTGCAATATCACGTGGATTAATTCCCTTTTCCATAAGTGTAGACAGGAAAAGATCGAAAGATGTGTTTTCGTTCTTATATCCATCAGGAAAAGGTATTTGGATAAATGTTCTGCCTTCATCCACAATCCAGGTTTTAAGACGGGGATTCCCTCCTGCAAGCTGTGCTCCGAGTGTCCTGCCATGAAATGAATTTCTGAAAGAGACAAAATATTTTTTGTTTGGCCCGTATTTCTCAAAAGCATATGTCTTTGCCAGTTTGATACAGTTTTCAGTAGCCTCACTCCCGGTGCTCAGAAGAAATACCTGGTATTCTGAAGGTTGAGGTGCAAGCTCCTGAAGCATCTTTGTAAGTTCCGCGCGTTTTTCATGCACAAAAACATAAGTTGCAAGAAGTTTATGTTCAATCACTTCCTTTAATGCATCGGAGATTTCCTTCCTCCCATGTCCAGCATTGGTTATCAGTACACCCGATGACCAGTCTATCCACTTGTTACCCCACTTGTCGTAAACCTGGAATCCTTCAGCCCTGTCCCATACTACCGGGGGTTGTCCCATCATCGAAACAGGTTCTGATACAGCAAGTTGCTGAAATACCGGAAGCGACTCTGGTACAGGCAGACTAGTTACTATACTCCTGTATTTTGTATTAACAGGTGGAACCCTAACAGGTTCAAGACTATACTTTGCCATTTGGTTTATATCGTTAATAATTTATCATTAAAGATAAATACAATTTATAAAAAACTCAGAGTTTTTAATATACAGGCTCAAGGCACATGGCGACAGGTGTAAGGTAATCCAGCAACCAGCATCCGGCCATGCTGAATTTATCTGTGTTCCGGCAAATGCATCATTCTCTTCTCTATGAACCTTGCCATATCTTCAACAGGCATTTTCTGGTTTACGTATAAATGAGATCCGGATTTATTATTCTCCCAGCTATTACTTCCGTCCTGATATACGGTTATTTTCCCCCTAACAGTATCAAAAAAACCTTCTGTTCCATATATACCTATCAGAACAGCAGTCTGATCCCAGCTCATTCTTCCATCTTTGTCCCACTCTGAAAGCCTCATACTTATTCTGTATGCATCCTTAACGGGACTGTTATTTATATCAGAATTAACAAGTCTTAATCCTGTTTTTATTGCCTCGCCAATATGGTTGCCTGTAAAGATAATCTCTCCGGGCCAGTTGCGTAAGACAAACTCTGAAGCTACAGAATCCATGAAAATGTTGAATGACCTGCCTCTATCCGGAAAGACACCGCCCATTGTTACCAGATTTCTTACCTTCTTCCTTACAAGATCAGTTCCGGGGAGCTCAGATATATTATCAGGTTGTGACCTTAGCAGGTTGTACAGGTTTGTAAGAAATCCAACCGTAATAACTGTTACAGCACCATCAGGCTGTTCACTGAGGATCTTTCTGTAGATCTCAACAGCATCAGGAGCATCTGAATTTGATTTTATTATGTGCGGATATTGTGCAACTATCGAGTCTGTCCAGGAGTAAAAAGTCCTGTCATCCACTCCGGCACTTTTCGGTGATCCTATTGGTATTTCAGGCTTGTTAAAATAGGTATTAATAACATCGATTGACGGAACTGTCAATTCATATTTATTTGAAGCCATGGTCGCCAGTATAACTGCTTTCCCACTATCAGCCATAGCATGAAGAAAGGCAAGGGCTCCTACATCATCATAGTCAGAACCAAGATCAGTATCGAAAATGATTCTTACAGGTACGTACAGATTACCTGCTGTATTGTTCCTGCATCCGGTGTTCAACATGATACTGAGAATGAACCACAATGTTAAATATTTTATTATTAGAGCTATAGCTTTTGTGCTGATTTGACCTGGTATAATCATGAAGAATGTTTTATAGAAACGTAATATAAATAAAAGCTGCCGGAAAATGTTTCCCAGGCAGCTTTTATTGTTACTCTCAGGTCAGATTGTCAATCAATTTTTATCTTGACCACAACCTTCTTAACCTTTCCAGGGACATTACCGGGTGCAATCTTAGGCTGGTGGGCATCTTCAGGGAAAAAGATCCCATATGCTCCTTTTGAGAAAGTTACATAGTCACCATCACCACCAAGGAATGAAATATCTTTTTCAGGATTATATTCTGTGGTTACCTTCATTTTCCCGATATTGTTCACACCTATCTGTTCAACTCCTTCAGCAATGTACTGGATATCAATATATTTCTGATGACATTCCCATCTACCCTGTTCCCTGGGAATTGAATCATATACCTGGACAAGAACGAACAGATTTGATCCGTCCAGTTCATATCTGCCAGGTTCCATTGATGAAAAATCTGTTTTTGAAATATACTCCAGGGAGGTTTTTATCCTTGGAGAAATACATTCATACAGATGTCTGTTCTTTATTATATCAGCTATCATTTGTAAAAATTTTTAATGGTTGTTATTAATCGGAAAACAATTAAATGTAATCAGATCTTTACAGGATATTGCTCCCTCAGCTTTTTGGCAAGAGCTATTGCTACTTTAATATCCTCTTCAATCTGCTTGAAATTACCTGCTTTGATGAGATCTGATTTGATGAGCTTAGATCCCATTCCGCAGCAAACTGCACCTGCTTTGAACCATTCAGTAAGATTAGCCTCAGTAGGTTCAACCCCTCCGGTCGGCATGATCTGTGTCCAAGGCATTGGACCTCTTATAGCAGAAACGAACTTTGGTCCTCCTACCTGAGCGCCTGGAAATATTTTAACTATTTCAGCGCCAAGCGATTCAGCTTTCGATATTTCACTTGCTGATCCGCATCCGGGTGACCATAGTACTTTTCTCCTGTTGCATACATAAGCCATCTCTTCATTAAGTATTGGAGAAACGATGAAATTTGACCCAAGCTGCATATAGAGAACTGCAGTTGGAGCATCAATTACCGATCCTGTTCCAAGAATCATGTCAGGAAACTCTTTTTCTGCAAATTTATTAAGCTGCTCAAAAACTGTATGGGCATAATCTCCCCTGTTGGTAAATTCGAACAATCTTATTCCTCCCTTATAGCATGCTTCAAGCACTTTCTTACAAACTTCAACGTCTTTGTTGAAGAAAACAGGTATCATGCCTGCTTCTGCCATCTTCAGGGCTACTTGTATTCTTGTAAATCTTGCCATTTTTTTTTGTTTAAATGTTTAAAAGTAATTTTATCTTGAAACGCGTCCGGAGGCATCTCCTCCCATCAGTGTTTCAACCTCTTTTACAGTTACCAGGTTAAAATCACCGATTACGGTATGCTTGAGGCATGAAGCAGCAACTGCAAAGTCAAGCGCTTTCTGGTCATCCCCGGCAAATGTGAGGAGTCCGTATATAAGTCCTCCCATAAAACTATCTCCGCCACCTACTCTGTCAACAATGTGCGTGATATCATATTCAGGAGCCTGGGAAAGTTTCTTACCATCCCACAGTACACCTGACCAGGTGTTATGGTTTGCATTTATTGATCCGCGAAGTGTAATTATTACTTTTTTTGCTTTTGGGAATTTCTGCATAAGCTGCTTGCATACTGATTCATATGCTGATGCCTCAACATGTCCCTTTGTAACATCCACCCCTTCCGGATGAATACCGAACACCTTAGCTGCATCTTCCTCATTTCCAAGAATGATGTCGCAACCCTTAACAAGATCTGGCATGACTTCAGATGCATTTTTCCCCCATTTCCACAGGTTTTTCCTGAAGTTCAGGTCAGTTGAAACAGTTATTCCCTTTTTATTAGCTGCTTCAATTGCCTCTTTGCACGCGAGAGCAGCTCCTTCAGAAATTGCAGGTGTGATGCCGGTCCAATGAAACCAGGTAATACCTTCAAATACTGAATTCCAGTCTATCATCCCTGGTTTAATTTCAGCAATTGCTGAATTTGCACGGTCATAAATAACTTTGCTTGCACGTGCAACAGCTCCATTCTCAAGAAAATAGATACCCATGCGGTCACCTCCGAAAACTATTTTTCCGGTTCCTACCTTGTACCTTCTGAGCTCCATAAGGCATGATTCAGCAATATCGTTTTTAGGAAGGCGTGTTACATAATCCACCTTCATCCCGAAGTTGGCAAGTGATACGGCAACGTTTGCCTCACCACCTCCAAAGGATGCACAAAACTGCTTTGCCTGGCTGAACCTCTCAAATCCTGGTGGTACAAGCCTAAGCATTATTTCTCCGAATGTTACGATTCTGTTCTCCATATATAAGATTTAATTTATAGTTGATATTAATATTAATAAATTATTATAATCATATTATTCTATTTCATTTCTGTTTCTGTTTTAGCATCCTTGGGAATTTTCGTCCTCCACCAGCTTGCAAGTGTTGATCCGGTAACATTCATCAGAGGCCCGTATACAGCAGGTGCGAGTCCTACTGTAGCAATGTTTCCTATTGTCATAGCAAGCCCTGAAGCAAGGCCGGCATTTGGCATTCCGACCTCAAAAGCAATGGTCCTTCTGTCTTGTTCAGGCATTTTAAATGCCCAGGCAACACCATATCCGAGAGCATACCCGGCAAGATTATGAAGAATCACAAGAATGAGAAGAAGACCTCCAACTTTCATAAGGCTGTCGCGGCCGGCTGCTGTAATTACTATTACAATAATTGCTATTCCCACCATTGATAGCATGGATAGCACCTTCTTGATAACCTTCTGGTCTCCTTTAAGAAGTTGTTTCAGAGCAAGTGCTGTAATGACAGGAAGAATAAAGAATATTGAAAGTGATACCGCTGATTCTTTCAGGTAACCTGCAAAGTCAGTATTATGAACCTTCATGTAAATAATATTCGCAAGCAGAATAATAATAAAATATGATAACATCTGGATTGTTTTTGAACGCCTGTCGGCTTTTCCGATATTAAAAAGGTTGAAGATAAAACCGGCTATTATCGGCAGGATCATCATTTCAAAAATATCAAGCATCATTTTCCATACATCAATGGCAATAAACTGTCCCCCGATTATTTTCATAAGAAATGGAGTAACAAAAGGAGCCAGGATAGTTGTTGTTGCACCTATTGTTACAGCAAGTGCGAGGTTTGCATTTGCAAGCAGAGACATAACATTTGATGCCAGTCCACTTGGAACACAACCTGCAAGGATAATACCAGCTGCAATTTCAGGAGGGAAATCGAATACAGCCGTAATCAGAAATGCCATGACAGGCATTATAGTATAGTGACCAATAACACCGATGGCAACACCCTTTGGCATTTTGATGACACCAGTGAAGTCATTGAGACTCATCTGTGCACCCATCCCGAACATTATGATCTGAAGGAGAGGAGTAATAAGTCTTTTAAACTGAAAATCACCATATGAAACAAAATACTGTGGGAAATACATCGCTGCTGCAACTGCCGTGAACATCCACATTGTGAATGAAAGTCCCTTAGTTGCCTGAAATGATTTGACTCCAAATGAAAGTGAAATAAAAAATGCTATAAGAAAAGGTCCTGCGTTATTCCCGTTGCCAGTTATTACCAGGGCCAGGGTTATTACTAACATCAGAAGGGCAAAAACAAGAGCCCATTGGTGGAAGGATAGTTTTTTCATGTAAGGAATATTTGTAATTAGAGGTTTGTTTATATTCTAAATCAGGTTGTTTGACAAATATAGTTTTTGCTTTTTTAAAAGCCTAATGTTTACACTAACTCAGACTATCTTTTTGGTTTTTTTAAGAAATCATTATGTGATAAAATGACAGAATATTTAAATATCTGGATATCAGTGGTATGCATATGCGTGGCTATTTTGTTTGAAGAACTAATTTGAGGATAAATTACTAATAAGTCCTATTTTTCTGAATGAGTTTATCAAGTACGAGGTATTTCAACTATATTTAAATTTGGTCACCTAACCAATAAAGTAAATGAAAAGAAGGAATTTTATTCAAAACTCAACAGCTGCTGCAATTGGTCTGATGTTTTCTGATATGTTATTACCTTTCAGGAATGAAGCAATGGCAGTTGCACCCAACCTTACAATAACAGGAATAGAAACCGTACGCTTTAAGAATGGCCATTGGATGTGGATCAGGCTGCATACAAATGAAGGTATAACAGGCACTGGCGAAACTTATCCGTTTAATGAGGCAAATACTGCTGTAATTAAAGACCTTGAATGGCATAGCTGGGCTGGAAAATTAATGGGAACAAACCCTCTTGAGATTGAACAGACATGGGCAAGAATATTCCGCCAAAATGCCTATCATGGTACAGGAGGAGCAGAGATGAGAGCTTTATCTGCTATAAATATTGCTCAATGGGACATAATGGGGCAGGTTTGTAAAATGCCATTATACCAGCTTCTTGGCGGTTCATACAATAAAAAGATAAGGGTTTATAATACATATACAAATGGGGTCGCAAGGGCAATAAACGGATGGACCCTGGAAAATGATATGGAAAAGATCGCAAAATTCCTGGTGGCGAATGGAATTAAAGCTATCAAGTTCTGCCCTTTCGATAAAGCCGCTGCGCGGAATAATGGAGAATATATTTCTAAAAACGACATTGATCAGAGCCTTGAATGGATAAAAAGAGTACGGGATTCAGTTGGCTACGATCTGGAAATAGGCTGTGAATTCCATAGCAACTGGAACCTCCCAAGTGCTGTCCGGATTGCACATGCCGTTGAGCCTTATGAGATACTGTTCCTTGAAGATATGCTTTTGCAGGATAATCTGCAGGCTTATGTTAATCTTGAACAGGAATCAAAGATACCCCTTGTTATCAGTGAGAGGCTTGCCACAAGGTTTGGCTTCAGGGAGATGTTTGAGGCCAAAGCCGGATCAATTGCCATGTACGATCTTACATGGTGCGGAGGAATATCAGAGGGAAAGAAGATTTCCGATATGGCCAACACCTATTATATACCTACAATGATGCACACTTCGGGCGGACCAATATTATGGTACGCGTCAATACACCTTGCAGCAGCAGTTACAAATCTGTTCTATGTTGAAAGTGTTTACCCTGAATGGCACGACAGAGATATTCTTTATTTTGATAATGCTCCCCAGGTGGTGAACGGTATGGTTCTGCCACCTGATCTGCCCGGACTAGGTCTGCAGTTTAAAAAAGGACTTTTCGAACGAAATGACATAATAGTCGAAAAGATAGCTTAGTTTATTACCTGTGGAAATATTAATATTTTTAAAATATATATGTCATGAATAGATTTAAGTTCTTTCTTTTTGCTGCTTTTATTCTTTCGTTGATTTCGTTTCTGGCTGTCAGCCAGCCAGTACTCCTTGAACAGATTAGTAATTCAGGAAAATATAAGAAGGGAGAGAAAATTGAATATTATTTTCTCAGCGCTGGAACTATCACTGATTCAGTTAATATTATTGTATTTAAGAATAATAAGGAGGAGATTGAAAAGAAGACAATATTAATCGAAAATGAGAAACAGCTTGTATACAGCGGTTCATTTGATACTCCATGTACGGTGATGCTGGTGGCCAGGTATAAAGAAGGGATGGCAAGTCTTGGTTCGGTTGTTGAACCGGATCTGTTAAAGCCGGGTTCAACAGCCCCGGATGATTTCAAAGCTTTCTGGAAGCAGCAAAAAAAGTCTTTGAATGCAATGCCCTGGGAGGTAAAATCAACTCCTGTTATTAATGAAACAATTCCTGAAGCATTCATTTGCAAGGATATTGAAATCAATTGTCTGGGTCCAAAACCTGCAAGAGGATACTATGTGAAACAATCAGGAGCGGATCATGGATCTGCACCTGCGGTTTTGCTTGTACATGCAGCAGGAGTCAAGGGATCATGGTGTCGGTCGGAACCGTCAAATGCACTGAAATATGCAAAAAATGGAGCTATATGTTTTGACCTTAATGCTCATGGAATGCTGAACGGACAGCCTGAAGAGTATTATGATCAGCTCGAGAAAGGGGAGCTTAAAGATTATTGGATGATAGGTGTCACCAGCAGGGATGATTTCTATTTCAGAGGGATGTACCTGAGACTATTACGGGCAATTGAATTTCTGACAAGGCAGCCGGAGTGGGATGGAAAGCGTATACTGGTTATCGGCGAAAGTCAGGGTGGGGGACAGGCTCTTGCGGCTGCCGGGCTTGACAGCAGGGTTGGCGCTGTTGTTGCCATTGTTCCAGCAATGTGCGACTGGCTGGGCACCTATGCTGAAAGGAGAGGAGGATGGCCACAGATTGCTGAATCGGATGCAGCCAGGGAACAGATGATGAAGACAATCCCTTATTTTGATGCTGCTAATCTACTTGCAGGATCAAGAGCTACAATTTTTACCGAGATCGGTTTTGTGGATATGAATTGTCCCCCGGCTTCGGTATATGCTGCAGTTAGCCAGTCGAAGGGCAGAAAGATTGTAATTGGTGTACCCTACAGGGCTCATCATCAGCCTGCTGCCGGAAGTGAGCTTGACAAGATATGGCAGGAAACTGTGTACAAACAAAGAAAGGAGTTTATTGATAACTACCTTCATTAGAACACTAACCCCTGACTTAAGTCCGGGACTTTTATGACAACTAACAATCAACATTATGAAATACTGTAAGCTCTGTACAACCATCATGCTGATCTTAATTTTAGCATCATGTGATGAGTCAGAAAAAAGGGAGACAAAAAATGAGGAACACGGAACCCGAAACCAAATTCCATATCTTGAAAAACACGGTACTGCAGCCAGAATTGTTGTAGATGGAAAGCCGTTCCTGATGATTTCAGGCGAATTACACAATTCAACATGCGGAGGATTTGAATATATGAGACCTGTATGGAAGAAATTGGCTGATAAAAGTCTCAATACTGTTATTGCCACAGTATCATGGGAGCTGGTTGAACCCGTGGAAGGAAAATTTGACTTCGCCCTCGTCGACAGTACAATAGCCGGTGCCAGGCAGGCAGGACTTAAACTTGCACTGATATGGTTCGGAAGCTGGAAGAATTCGGGATCGGTGTATATCCCTTCATGGATCAAAAAGGATTATAAAAAATATCCGAGGGTGATTGATGAGGATGGTAAACCCCTCGAAATACTTTCCACATGGGGGCAGGAGTCAGAGAAAGCTGATGCAAAGGCATTTGCAGCACTCATGAAACACATCAGGGATGTGGACCACGATCACACTGTGATAATTATGCAGGTTGAGAATGAGATCGGAATTCTGGATATGCCTGGAAAAAATCCCGGAGCTGCCCGCCGCGATTTCAGTGCTGCCGCTAATGAAGCTTACAATGGAGAGGTGCCAAAGAAAATGATGGATTATCTGACTGCAAATAAAGAGACACTTTTCCCGGAACTTAAAAAGGTCTGGTCGTCAAATGGTTACAAGACTCATGGCACATGGGAAGAGGTTTTTGGCAAAAGTACTTTTAAACCTGACCCAAAAGACTGGCAGCATTACTCTTTTTATACTGAAGAGTTATTCATGGCCTGGAACTATGCCAGCTATGTGGAAACTGTTACCACAGCCGGTAAAAATGAACACCCATTGCCAATGTTTGTAAATGCATGGCTTAAGCAACCAAATACCCGCTGGCCTGGTAAATATCCCTCCGGAGGTCCTCTGCCTCAGGTTATTGATATCTGGAGAGCTGCTGCACCTTCAATTGATTTCATTGCTCCTGATATCTATATTGATGAATATACATGGACCTGCGAGGAGTTCATGAGAAGTGGCAATCCTCTATTTATTCCTGAGACGAGGGGAGGAGAGGCCGGTGCTGCAAGGGCTTTCTTTACTTTTGGAGAATACAGCGCAGGATGCTTTGCTCCATTTGGTATTGATAATCCAAGGTATGAAAGCGACGATCCCCTTGACCTCACTTATGGTGCTCTCAGAAAACTGGAACCTCTGATCCTTGAACACCAGGGCAAGGGAACCATGAGAGGCTTCCTTGTTGATGATAAAGTACCATCCCGGAGAATAGAACTTGGAGATTATATAATTGAAGCAAAACTGGCTTCAAGAAAGCTGCATACCTCGGGAGGACTGATAATTCAGACAGGACCTGATGAGTTTATATGCACAGGCCGGTCACTTGATGTATTCTTCTCACCCAGGGATGAATCTTACCGGGTTGCCCTTGATATTGTTGATGAAGGTACATTCATCAATGGCAAATGGATCCCTGAGAGACGTCTCAACGGTGATGAAACACATGCCAGCACCTTTGACGGAGCCGGCCTGAGGTTGCCGGAGGAAAGGGTAGCTATTCAGAAAGTAAGTTTGTATAAGTACCGGTGATCAGTAATCGGTGATCAGTAATCGGTGATCAGTAATCGGTAACCGAATACCGAATACCGAATATCGAATACCGAATACCGAATACCGAATACCGAATACCTGACCTACCCCTCAGCTATCACCCTCTCAACAAGACCTTTCATATAGCCGACAGAGAATGCAGTTCCAACCTGGGGATAAACCATTGAAGGGATGTGGTCAGCAATTATCACACCGTCAAAATCTACCTCCTTCAATGCTTTAAGTATCTGGTACATATCTGCATAGCCGTCATCGAGAAAAGTTTCGGTAAAGTGAGGCATCGGCTGGTTGACATTCCTGAAATGGACCTTGAATATCTTTTTCTGCGCCCCGAAATATCTTATGGTTTCAATAACATCCTTACCCATCATTGTTCCTCCTTCAAGCCAGCAGCCTACGCAAAGACACATCCCAACATAAGGACTATCGGCTATCTCAAGAGCACGCTTATATCCTTCAAAGCTTCCAAAAACACATCTCGGTATCCCGCCAAGCTCTTCGACCGGAGGATCGTCAGGGTGGATTCCGATGCGTACTTTCTGTTCCTCCGCAACGGCAACAGCTTTTTTTATAAAATATTCATAATTGGACCATATTTCATCTGCTGAATACTTTCTGCCGTGAGTCAGAGGGGCCTCATAAGTTACTCCGTGCCAGTATCCTTTATCGGCTTTTGTAAGGTCGAAAGCACGGGCGACAGCACCTCCTCGTGTTGTCTCGGTAGCAGTGCTCCATATTCCGTTTGCCATATGTGCATATGTTGTATAATGTATCCCGGCTTTACCAAGATTTCGGATATGGGTCAGATATTCCTCTATCTTCTCATCCCTGCCAGGAAGACCAAGAGTAATTTTGTCCTGGTTGTGAACATCCCAGTTTCCGAATCCAAATACATTGATTCCATTTGCTGCATACAATTCACGTCGGCTGTTATAATACTCAAATCCTGCCTTTGGAGCATCTGTCCATAATACCACCTGGTTGAGGCCCATCTGTTGGATGAACTTTATGTCATCTTCTGTTGGTTCAGGCTTGGCCTGCAAAGCAATTTTTATATATGGTTCCTTCGGTGTTCTTGTTGCAGGATCTTTTATAAAACTCACCTCTCTTTTTTCAGGTTCAGCAGTTGTGGTACAGGAATTAAGTCCTGCTATTGACAGAGCAGCCAGTGCTCCTCCTTTTTTAATGAATTCTCTTCTGTTGTCTTTCATAACGTTTTTATTTCAGGTTTTGGTTTTCAGGTTATTGGCTGCCACGGAAAGAGAAGCAATATCACCAATATGTTCTTCAAGCATGGCAGGAACAATCCTGCATACTTTTCGTGCCAGGGGAAGGGATTCTTCTTCAATGGTTTTTCTCATCGACCCTATAAGCAGTTCACCAGTCCTGACAAAAATGCTGCCAAGGACTATGCATTCCGGATTCAGGATATCAATAAGTACTGAAAGTCCTCTTCCCAGGTAGCTTCCGCATATTTCAAAAATCTCCAGTGCCAGAAGATCACCATTGGTTGCAGCCTCTGCAACTATTTGTGCTGTAATGTTTTGTAGTTCAGATATAGTGTTGCAAAACGATACTTTGTCTCCCATCTGCAGTTTTTCAAGTGCCATTGTACGGGCAAGCTGAGCTATTCCGCCTCCACTGCAGAATCCTTCAAATGAACCTGATTTTCCATAACCTACAGGCCCCATCCTGTCCAGCCGGATATGTCCAACTTCTCCTGCATTGTCATTGGTCCCTGAATATAGTTTCCCGTCAAGTATAAGACCTGCCCCCATGCCGGTACCGAATGTAAGGAATATCATGTTTCTGGTTCCTCGTCCGGCACCGAATTTCCACTCGGCAAGCGCACAGGCATTGGCATCATTCTGGACGGAAACAGGTAAACGGTATTCTTTTTCAAAAAAATCTACGATATGAACATCATCCCACCCCGGAAGATTTGGGGGTGATAGTATTATTCCTTTTATGCTGTCAAGCGGCCCGCCACAGCTTATTCCAATTGAAGAAATGTTCTTTATTGTGAGGTTGTGTTTTTTAAGGAGGTCATTGATCCCATTGACGAACTGTAACAGCATCTTGTCAGGTGCAGGATATTCAGATGTGGAGTAAGCTGTTTTGTCAGTTACAGCAATCATTCCATTCTCATTCAGTTTACCGAGGATGACTGCACATTTTGTTCCGCCTATATCTATACCGATGAGATTCATGCCAGCTTTATCCAGTGTATTTATTTTATGGCTTAAATTCTATATTGCGTGTAAACTCATTTATCCTGAAATCGGCGTCTTTTAAACTCCTGATAGGTTTGTCTCCTACTGTGCAATTCTGAAAGATGATATTTTCTACCATATTTTCAGAAGAGAATCCGCTTATAACAAAAGGTTTATCAGGATTTTCCCAGTGGATATTCCTCATTACTACATTTTTGATATGTCCGGGAGGATCATCACCATAAAGAGTGCCGTCAGTTACTATCAGTTCAAGGTTCTTGAATTCAACCTGGTCTTCGATCCTGATATCTTCAAAGAGAATATTCTGTACAGTTGCCGGACCATCGCAAACTATGCTGAATCCGGAATGGCCATCTGTTCTCCCTCCGCCTCGCGCATAAAGGATATCGCAATTCTTTACGGTAATGTTCTGAACCGGTCCTCCGTTTAGTTCAAACCCCAGTGTTACTCCATCACTGCATGACCATCCAACCATTACGCAATTGGTTATACTTATACCATCGACATTTAACTGAGAATCCATTGACTTAATAGCAACACAATCGTCACGGCAGCGCATGAAACAGTCATCAATGGCAAAATTCTTTGAAGAAACAGGATTAATGCCGTCAAGTCCCCAGATACCTTCATAGCTGAATACCTTTACATTCCTGTAGCTGCTTTGATGACAGTCAGTTAAAGTATTTGTCCATCCACGTGTATTTCTGTTGAATATGTCACTGACATTCAGTAAGGTGGTTCCCGATATCCTGATGTTTCCCTGTAGCATTCCTCTGCCCCTGATGGTAACATTCTCCAGATCTTTCCCTGTAATATTGGCATATACAATAGCGCCGGCGGCGATATATACGGTCTGATCATTTTTCAGTTCAATCTTTCCGGGATTATGTTCTCCCGGACCAAAATATCTTACTTCCGGAGCACCTTTCTCCAGGGGATTTTCTTCAGGAGCATCTGCAAAAATTGCAAGATGTGGAAGATTATTTATTTCGATATAAAGCTTCTGGGGAGAGTCAATATAGAAACTTAGCTCGTTGCCGTTTACTTTTGCAGTTATCTTTCTGCTTTTAGGTCTGATCAGATAGTTTTCAATTTTCTGACTGGCAGCAATTTTTATTTTTATCTTTCCTGAAAAGGAGAACCCAGCGGCATCCATATCCTCCATCTTTCTGCCTCCATACAGGCCTGTTGTATAGTCAAATGTATCAAGTTTACTGGCAATCCTTTCAACCCAGACAGGCTTGTTATTGACGGTCATGGAAATATCAGGACTGGTTTGAAGTCCGGGTGGGGTAGGATATGGGATGATGGTTGTGCAACTGCTGTTAATGATGATTTCGATTATACAGATTATTACAGCAAACGCTTTTGTTTTTGAAAAGAAGTGCTTCATAGCTTTTAATTTTATGAAATTAAATCCTTACGAATAGGGCTGAAGCTGTCTATCAGCCTCACATCCATTGATAAGGTGCGTATGCAATGCTTTACTCCTGACGGAATTGTAATAAGATCTCCTTTTCTCAGATGGTGTTCTTCTTCGTTCATATAGAAGACCAGTTCCCCTTCAGCAACATATGTAATCTGTTCGTGGGGATGGGAGTGGAAGGGATCAGGCTCTTTCATAGGCCCGTTGGAAAAATCCCATACCACTACCATTATATTCTCAAGATGCGCGATTGTCCTTTTAAGATTGTCGGATATTCTTTTCTCTGTTACAGATCCTTCCATATTCATTTCATTTTACCATTAAGCATTAAGCATTAAGCATTAAGCATTAAGCATTAAGCATTAAGCATTAAGCATTAAGCATTAAGCATTAAGCATTAAGCATTAAGCATTAAGCATTAACCATTAACCATCATTTCAAAAATCAATCATCGCCTTCATAACTCCGTCGCCATACTCCGCAACGAGGTCGAATGCCTCCTTTGTTTTACTGAATGGGAAACGATGCGTTATCATATTATCAATTTTTATCATTTTCTTTTCCATCATCAACAGGGCCGGTCCCACGCAGTCAACCTGCCTCCGGATAAATTGCAGGGAGATCTCCTTTCGTCTTGTCTTTTCCACATTTACTGACCAGTAGCTGAATTCAGGTATCCCTACCACAACCAGTCTGCCACCGGGTTTAAGTATTTCAATTGCCTGTTCCATGGCTTCCTGCTGACCGCAGCATTCAAATACTACATCAAGACCAAGGTTTTCCTGGTTTAATATTTTGATAATAATATCTTCATTATCAGGGTTTCCTGTAAGTGCAGCTCCTTCCTTTTCCGCAATTGTAAGTCTGCGGTCAATCTTATCGGTTACAAAAAAAGAATCAGCTCCTTCAGCCTTTGCTGCCAGCATAACGCTCATTCCTATAGGGCCATAACCAAGGATGCCGACCTTTTTACCTTGAATTCCCGTGGATTTTTTTACTGAATAAACACCAATGGCAAGTGGTTCCGAGATTGAGCCATGATCGGTTTTCAGATCTCCTTTTAACGGGAAACATGACTCCTCCGGCATTACAATATATTCAGTCAGACATCCTTCAGTCTGGCCGGGGCACCCGAGAAACCTCAGATTACGGCATGTATGATGCCTTCCTGAAAGGCACTGGTCACATTCCCAGCAAGGCATAGCAGGTTCGATAGCTATCGTATCACCAGGCTTAACTCTCTTAACTGAAGTACCAACTTCAACCACCACTCCGGCACCTTCGTGTCCTACTGCAAAAGGGTATTGCACAACCTGTGAACCAATTTGTCCCTGGGTATAATAGTGTATATCAGAACCACAGATCCCGACTACTGACATTTTAATTTTAACATCACGGGGGTTAACAATAGATGGTTCCGGAAGCTCTCTCATCTCCATCTTCCTGATCCCTGTCAACATCATTGCTTTCATCTTATTACTGCTTTTATTCAAACATACAAATTTAATCTCTCTTTGTGTCCTTTGTATAAAATCTTTGTGTACTCTGTGGTTAAAAAAGCTATTTTTGTTAAGAACCATTTTGTGTCAGCAATGAGAATAATTAAAGAAGATACTGGTGCTGTTGTAATTGATATACAGGAAAGGCTTTTACCTCATATATTCCAGTGGGAGCAGACACTTCAGAATTGTCTAAAGATGTTAGAAGGATTAAAGGTGCTTTCAGTTCCTGTTATTGTTACACAGCAATATACCAGGGGCCTCGGTCCGACAGACGCATCTGTTGTTAATAAAATAACACCATTTATTCATATAGAAAAAAACTCTTTCAGCTGTTATGGCGAGCCGGTTTTCAGGGAGAGACTTGCTAAAACGGGTAGAAAGAACATTATCCTTTTTGGAATTGAATCGCATGTCTGTGTGCTTCAGACCTGCCTTGATTTGCTTGAAGCCGGATATTTACCGGTTGTTGTGGAAGATTGTATCTCCTCAAGGAAAATGTCTGATAAAGTCACAGCAGTTGAACGGATGCGTCAGGAAGGGGCCAGGATAAGCACACTTGAAAGTATTCTTTTTGAACTTACCCAGTGTGCAGGAACGGAGACCTTCAAGCTGATATCGAAAATAGTCAAGTAATTATATAATGAGAAAAGTTTTTGGAATAGGAGAGACGGTCCTTGATATAATTTTCAAGGAAGGTCAGCCGCAGGCGGCTAAGGCAGGAGGTTCTGTACTTAATAGTGTTGTATCAATGGGGAGGATGGGTTTACCCGTATCATTTATAAGTGAATATGGTGTTGATGATGTTGGCAGGCTGATAGACAATTTTCTTAGTGATAATGGGGTTGATACTTCATCAGTGCATCGTTTTGAGGATGGAAGTACATCACTGGCGCTTGCCTTCCTTGATGGGAAAAATGATGCACATTATACATTTTACAAAGATTTTCCTTCAAGAAGACTTGATATAGAGTTTCCCCAACTCAATGCTGAAGATATTCTTCAATATGGTTCATTTTATGCAATCTGGCCTGAAATAAGAAGTAAGGTAAGAAAGTTCGTTCAGACATCGCATGACAATGGCGCTCTGGTTGTTTATGACCCTAATTTCAGAAAATCACACCTCGATGAACTGGGATCACTTAAACCAATGATAATTGAGAATATGCGTATGGCAAGTCTTATCAGAGGGTCAGATGAGGATTTCATAAATATCTTCAGGGTAAACAGTGCAGATGAGGCCTGGGAGGTTGTGAAGAATTACTGCAACTGCCTGGTATATACCTCTAATACCGATGGGGCATATGTCAGAACAAATTCCTTTTCGGGTAAGTTCCCGGTAAAAAAGATTACACCAGTAAGCACTATAGGAGCCGGTGATAATTTCAATGCCGGGATGATCACATCGATCTACAGGAATAATATTGGAAAAGATCAGCTGGCAACACTGGGTATGGAAGAGTGGAAAATAATTATTGAGACTGCAGTTGAATTTGCAACCCATGTCTGCATGAGTTATGAGAACTATATTTCTGCGGAGTTTGCTAGATCGGTTTAGCGTTGGCCAGCAGGTATTTTTCGGCTTCAAGCGACCATATATAGTCGTTTTTTGAAACAATTTCATGCAAACCTGCGTATAATTTATTATCTGCTCCCAGCTCCCCAAGCTTATAAAGAGAAATAAGAGGCATTGAGATATTTGTATAAATAAGCTTCTTTCCTCCGGGTATTTGCGGCAGATTCATGGTTGTATCCACAACAGCATCCAGCCCTCCAACATGAGTTATCATAACTGCGGGATTTATCTTTCCCTCTCCCATAAGCTTCAATGACTCAAGCATATCCTCGGTATTACCACCCGATGTCCCGACAAGATGAGTGAAGGCATAATGCACATTATAGAAATTGAATTCAGCCTTGAACTCGATATTTGTTGGGCCGGCAAAGAAATTCAGACATCCGTCGAAACCGAGAATGGCATCACCCTGTTCAACCACGCTTTTTACCGGAGCAAATACAAAGACATCATCGAACCCTGTGCCGTCAGTAATTTCTCTCAGATGCCTGACCGCATTATTCATTTTACCGGTATTAACATAAATGAGTTTAACGCCTTCTTTTGCAGCATGTTCCGGAGTAAACAGGCAGGCTGCTCTTGCAATGCGGTTATCATCAATATCGGTTACAACAAGGAGAGACGGCCTGCGCTCCTGGTGCAGTGCATAATCGATGGCTCCCAGGCCCATCGGACCCACTCCTGCCAGGATTGCCATTTTACCTCCCTTCCTGATACCCATTTCATGATTATATGTACCTGGCGGAATATGATAACTTGCATGGAATGCTCCTGTAATGCACGACATTGGTTCCGACAGAGATGCCGGGAAAAAAGCTTCACCATCGTATGGCAAAAGGCAGTTGGCTTCCATAACAATGGGAGGTATTATAATATGTGTGGCATCGCCACCAATATACCTGTATGAATAACCGGGAGCATTAAGCGTGCCCATATGGTTCATGGCTGGCTGAATCGAAAATTTCTGACCTGGCTTGAATTTACGCTGCCATTTTTTGCCTACTTCAAGGATCACTCCGGCAAACTCATGGCCAACCATTGTTGGATTGACATGTATATCATCCGGAACCCGCTTATGATCAGCTCCCTGCATTGCCGCTTTATATGACGACATGCAGATGCTGTCGGATATGACCTGTGCAAGTATTTCGTCATCTTTCATTTCAGGAAGTTCGAACTCCTCAAGACGAAGATCCTTCTTACCGTATATCCTTACTGCTTTTGTTTTCATTTTCTATATTCAATTATTTACCCACCACTGAACCCCCGCCCTGGCGGGGCAAACTCTCCTGGGAGGGGAATCTTTAAAAATGCACTTGCGCCGGTTCCGGTTTCCGTCCCGATAGCTATCGGGAGCCGTCAACCTAACATCACCTGACCCCCGGTTATCGGTATCGCCTGGCCGGTTTCATATTCCTGATCTATTAAATAAAGTATCGCTTTCATTACATCTTGAAGCCGGCAGCCTCTTTTCATAGGCACCTGGTCCTCATAAAACTTTCTGACATCATCAATGTTCCTTGCTCCTGGCACCTTACCTGTCTTCAGATATTGTACAAACAACCCGTTAGCAGGATCGGACCAGAGAGGGCCTTCATAAAAGTTTCCGGGACAAACAGAATTAACCTTAATTCTGTAGGGAGCAAGTTCCATGGCGAATGACTGTGTAAGTCCAATGCCACCGAATTTCGCTCCGGCATAGGCAAAATTGCGGTTACTGCCCCGCAGTCCCGATTTGGAGTTTATCTGGATAATGTCAGTGAAATATTCATTGTTTTCCTGATTCTGGATCTTCATTATTTCAGAAGCATATTTCGCGCAATGGAAATAACCATTGTAATTTACACCTGTTGTCTTTGAAAAAACTTCAGGATCCATTTCGTCGAGACCTCCGGCACGGAGAATACCGGCATTGCTTATCATGAGATCAATTCCTCCAAACTCACTGACAGTATATATGATCATGCTCTTAACTGATTCAGGATCGACTACATCAGTTTTAAAAAAAAAGGCTTTCCCGGATGATTTTTGTTTTGTGAGTTTAGTTACAAATGCTTTTCCTGTTTCTTCATTGATATCTGCAATAATTACATTCATATTTTTCAGGTACAGGCTCTCTGCTATCCCTGCACCAAAACCCTGTGCACCTCCGGTAACTACAGCTATCTTATTGTTAAGTTTGTTTTCAGTGTCAGTCACCTGGGCAATTTTTCTCCTGTAATTCTCAACCTCCCACTTATCAATAAATGAAACCTGTTCAGGTGTAAGAAATTTTATTCCACCACACCCCGATGCATAATGACTGATCTTGATAAGGTCCTCATAAACATCAAGTGCTGATTCAGCTGAATTATAGCTTTCAGCAACCGCAATTACTCCCAAATCTTTTATTACCAGTATTTTTGGAATAAATCCATACTCATCCCTGAATCGTGGCAACTGGTACTTCACCGAGTCAATTATTTTTTCTGCAGTTGAGGAATGTTCAACATACATGTAGCTGGTCTTGCAGTAGACTATAATGTCAGGTGTAAGAGGAAGTGATATTTTATGGAATTCCTGCTGGTTTTTATAGAATTCAGCAATTGTTGAATTGTTTCGGTACCTTATTATTCCTGGTTTATCTTCTGATAGTATCATTCTCAAAGCAGGAAGTGCTTTGTGAAGAACCTTATTATATTCAATTATTTCCGGCTCAGCAAGAGGAGTTATCTCCCTGCTTATTATAGAAATGATGTCATTATAAATCAATTTAATTTCTTCAGTTGAATCAGCACTGACAAATGAACCATGGTTTTCCAGGAAAATTATTTTTGGATCACTCTGAAATTTTCCCCTGTGTTGAATAATCTCTTCTTCAAGCTTCTTGAAGAGAATATATCCCGGATCAGTATAAGGAATGAAGAGCACCTCCTCACCGAAAAGTTTTCTGGTCAGACTTTTTGCATTTCTGCTGCAGAGAATCCCGTTAATGAGAGTAGGATGGAGGTGGACTACAAACCTGTATTGTATCAAATCATGCAGTGATGTCTCAACCGAGGGTCTTTTGCTTTTCAAAGGATCCGATATGCTCCTGAAAAGATCGTTTTTAACCTGCTCTTCCCTTTCAACAGGGTCTTCCGAATATTTGTTCGAAGAAATAAGATGCAGCTTTTCACGGTCGAGAACAACAAGTCCCTCTTCACTCAGGTCAGCAAGCGGATAACCACTGGCTTTGATCCATATCTTCGATTCATCCTTGTAAGAGGTGTTTCCTCCCCCTGCAATCACATAATCCTTAATACCTCCATAGAACCTTGAAATTTCTAGCAGTTCTTTTATTTCGGATTTCATGTTACCGTTTTTTTAAGTAGTATTCAATTACTATCTTCCCAAGTTTTACCAGTTCATTTCTCTGATCTGCGCTGTGACGTCCGTCGGGCATGACGTATCCCTGTCTTCCGTCAATTCTCAGATACTGGTGGGCTGCTATTATGCAGGCACCTTCCCATGAAATTCTTTTAAGGTTTTCATCAAGTGGCACAGATCCTCTGGACGTAACAGCAAGAGGGATCATCTCCGGTGTGTTATGTTCTGTGCCGAATGTAATTACGAATCCTTTCTCATGGAAAAACTCCACGAAGCTTTTTAGTGCAGCCGGGTCGTTTCTCCCTGGAATAAGCTCGATGCATTCAACCTTGAGTTTTTTCAGAGATTCCCATAGCTTCTGAGGATCAGATTCAAATTCAGTGTATTTCCCCGCAGGATCATCAAGCAGAACAGGGTAGCAAGGTATACCTCCGGCTTTAATGATTATCCTGATGATTTTTTCCAGTTCGAGGAACGATTTTTCATCTTCCTCTACGAATGCCGCACCTCCGCTCTTAAGGAGATTGGACCGGATCTCATTCTCGAAAGATGCCGGATTTTCAAGCCCGGTTTTTGATTTTTTTCCGCCATAGAGCGATTCTATAAACTCAAGCTGTTTTTCGGGTGTTGCAAAATTTTTAACGGCAAGCATTCTAAGTGCTTTTGCGATATGCCTTTCACGAACCAGATCATGTGCATATTCTTTCCTGATACTCTTATATGAAAGTCTCAGGGCAGGATCGTGTTTCTCAATTAACTGATTCAGTTTATCAATCATAGCCTTTATCTGCTGCTGGCTCTCACTGATAACGCTCTTAAGCTGCCTTTTTAGCATGAAACCTGTATGGAAAGGATAATCAAGTCCTTTTCCACTGAAATAGATACGACCAGGATTATTAGGGTCATTTATTCTGATCCCTTTTTTCTGCTCTTCTTTCTGCAATCCGATAAATTCAATATTGAAAAGAGGAAATATCCTGTTCCTGACACAACCTTTGTGAAATGCATCGTAACCATTGGTTACATAAAAGTCGTTAATACCTAGGACGGATATATCTTCATTTTTTGCCATACTAAAAATGTTTTCCATATCAGAAAAGGCACTGAAGGAATATGGGGTATGGATATGTCCGTTAACCTCACGAAATTCAGGAAGTGAAATGCCCTTCATTTCTCTGGCAAGAACATCAAGAGTCGGGAAATCCGATAGGAAATGCTTCATGAGTGATTATTAGCTAAATTTCTAATTTGAGTTTGGCAATCATCTCATTTATTTTCGACATTTCTTCATCGGAGAGACTGAAATCGACAGCTTTGACATTATCGAGTACCTGCCTGGGATTCCTTGCTCCGGCAAGCACACATGTAATTCCAGGTTGTTCCTTTGTCCAGTTGAGAACAAGCTGTGGAAGTGTCACTTCTCTGTTATCAGAAATTATTTTCAGTTTCTCTGTAAATTCTATTATTCTTGAAAGATTGGGTTCTCTGTAATATGGAGTATCTGGCCGGCTGTCGCCTTCTCCAAAATTGTGATCTTTTTTAAATTTTCCGGTAAGTAATCCTCTCTGGAGAGGGCTATAGGCAAGTATTCCTATATCATGGTTTATGCAGAAGGGAACAACCTCCTTCTCTATACTTCTGTTTACCATGCTGTAAGGGACCTGGTTTGAGGCGATATGGAGAGTCCCAACGGCTTCATCCATTTGTTCAACGGAATAATTGGAAACAGCACCGGCCCTGATCTTGCCTTTTTTGATCAGTATTTCAAGTGCCTCCATAGTTTCTGAAATAGGAGTAGTGGCATCAGGCCAGTGAATCTGGTAAAGATCGATATAGTCTGTTCCCAGTCTCCTCAGGCTGCTGTCACAATCTGCAAATACTCTCTCTTTTGATGAATATGCATAGATATCAACATCTTTCCCATTGTTGTCTTTCGATGCAAAATAGAACTTGCCTTTCTTCTCATCCCATACCATCCCGAATTTAGTCAGGATCTGTGTTTTATCCCTTTTCCCTTTAACTGCCTTTGCAACAAGCTCTTCACTCAGTCCAAATCCATAAACTGCGGCTGTGTCAATTGTTGTCATGCCATGGTCTATTGCAGTTTCAATCGCTTTTATTGCATCATTTGCATCAGCACCGCCCCAGAGCCATCCACCTATGGCCCATGCACCAAAAGCAATTTCTGAAACTTTAATGTCTGATGTACCTAATTTCCTGTATTCCATAATTATTTTTTATTGTGTTAAATAAAAGCCTCTACAGCCTTCCCCCCTTTACCATTTAATCACCTCATCAGGCACTTCAAGTAAGGACCCGTATATCCAGTCTGCTTCCCCGAGTGCTTCCGCAGTGAAAGAGGTTGTTATGGCAAGACATCTGCAACCGGCTGTTTTTCCTGATCTGATACCACTTACGGCGTCTTCAACAACAAGACATTCCTCTGGTTTAAGACCAAGACTTTCAGCTGCCTTGATGTAAATATCCGGAAATGGTTTTTTATTTACAACATCTTCGCCAGTAATAATTGAATTGAAAGTTTCAGGAGGGAGGCCTATTTCAGAAAGGTTTATCTCCATCTTTATTTTATCAGCGCTGGTTGCAAGAGCCATTTTTAGACCATTTTTTCTGCATCTTGTGATAAACTCAGAGGTCCCGGGAAGAGGAAATAGATTTTTCCTGGCTATTTCACCGAATATCTCATAAGTCCTGGCTTTTACCTGTGGCAGATCAACATTGATACCATATTTTTCAGCAACTCCACCCAGGTATCTGTTCTCACCGGTGCCGACAAAAGGTTGAAAATCTTCAGGTTTTGCATTAACTCCAAGTTCTTTGAACATCATTATTGCAGCTTTTGCAATATATCGCTCTGAATCCACAAGGACACCATCCATATCAAAAAGAACCCCCCTGATCATCTGAAGATTCTTTCAATTTCGAAAGCCCGTGCTTTTGTAAGGGGACTTTTCTTTTTGTTAAGATTAACAATCAGTGTCATTCTGGCGGCATTTTCCAGTACTTCGGTTTTATCAAAGGCCTGCAGGAGATTATTCCCGGTTGTAAGAATGCCGTGATTTTCAAGAAGCAGGATATCAGATTTTTCACTGTGATCGGCTGCAGTTTTTGCCAGATCTGCTGTTCCCATGAGGGCATAAGGCACAGTAACAGGTGTCCCAAGTATTGCACACGCCTCTGCTGTGAGTGTTGTATCAATAGTTGCTTTCATTGCTGTAAATGCTGAAGCACAAACCGGATGGGCATGAACGATTGCTTTTACTTCGGTATTTCTTTTGTAAATAGCAAGATGCATACCGGATTCTATTGATGGTTTAAGATCAGGAGTGAGATTTTCTCCCATAATACTCAATATGCCTACCTCTTTCCATTTCATCCTGCCTTTATCAGTTGCAGAGGGAGTAATAGCGATCATATCATTATTTATCCTAAGGCTTATATTCCCTCCTGAAGTTGAAGTAAGTCCCTGTCTGTAGAGCCGCCTCATAAACCTTGCAACCTCTTTCCGCTCCTTTTTGTATTTACTGCTGAATTCCATATTTATTGGATGAGATCTATGACACCATTCAGAACATATTTTGGTCTGTAAGGGAAGTTGTCAATATCATTACTTGATGTTATGCCGCTCAGAACAAGAAGAGTATCAATTTCAGATTCAAGACCACAGATTACATCTGTATCCATTCTGTCGCCTATAACAATAGCATCTTCTCTTTTAATGCCGAGCCTTTTAAGTGCACTTCTCATCATCAGCGGGTTAGGCTTCCCTACGAAATAGGCATCCTTGCCTGTTACAATTTCAATAGGAGCTATCAGTGCCTTGGTGGAAGGAACAATACCTTTCTCAACAGGACCACTGATGTCAGAGTTAGTGCCAATTAGCTTAGCTCCTTTAAGAACAAGATTTATTGCCTGTTCTATTTTTTCAAAATTGTAGCTACGCGGGTCACCTACAACTACATAATCGGGATTTACATTATTAACAGTGTAACCTACACTGTACATAGCATGTATCAGGCCGGCATCACCAATAATATAAGCACTGCCATTTGGATTCTGACTTGCAAGAAAGTATGCAGTGGCAAGTGCACTTGTATAAAAATGTTCCTCCTTTACATTTATCCCCAGTCTTTTAAGTTTCTCGTGAAGCTCTTTTGGTGTACGTTCAGGGGAGTTGGTGAGAAATAAATAATTTTTTTGTTCCGATTCAAGCCATGCAACGAAATCGGTTACCCCTGGCAGCAATACATTGCCATGGTATATTACACCGTCCATGTCTATTATGAATCCTTTCTTTGATTTAATTTTCTCTATAACCTCTTCCATAATAAGATAATTATCGAATCAAAGATATCAAAAACCCTTTAAACTCCCTCTTTATTGAGTTGAATCAACTTTCTGTCGGAGAAGTCATTTTTGACCAGGTGTCCGTTTAGTGGAATTATTTTTTCATGTATTGCATCAAGTATCCATTCCGGTTGAGGAAAGAAAAATTCCTCCATTTCAAAAGCAGGAGTGATCCAGTTCCTTGATCCTACCACAACAGGAGGGGCATCAAGGTGGTCAAATGCAAGTTCGGTAATTGTCTGAGCCATTTCCTTAAGGAATGATCCGCGTGTTGATGCATCGCTTGCAAGAACAATTTTTCCTGTTTTCTTGACCGATTCTATAACCGGCTCATAATTAAACGGCACCAGTGATCGTGAATCAATAACCTCAGCGCTTAATCCATATTTTTCCTGCAGAGTATCAGCAACCTTAATCACGGTGTAGAGTGTAGCTCCTATCGAAAGAATAGTTATATCTTTTCCTTTTCTTTTAATGTCAGGTTCACCCAGAGGTATTTCATAATAACCCTCAGGAACACCGCCTTCATGGAACATTTCGCCAATATCATATATTCGCTGACTTTCAAAAAACACGACAGGATCAGTTCCCTGAAGAGCTGAGTTCATAAGACCTTTGGCATCATAAGGTGTTGCAGGAAAGACAACTTTAAGACCCGGGATATGAGCTGTGAGAGCTGTCCAGTCCTGTGAATGCTGGGCTCCATATTTACTGCCAACAGAAACCCTTAGTACGACAGGCATTTTAATAATATTACCACTCATAGCCTGCCATTTTGGAAGCTGGTTGAAAACCTCATCTCCCGACCGGCCAAGGAAGTCGCAATACATTATTTCTGCGATTACGCGACCGCCACACATGCCATAGCCTATGGCTGTGCCTACTATGGCCCCTTCAGAAATAGGAGAATTGAAAAGACGATGATACGGTAAAGCCTCAGTAAGCCCCCTGTAAACCGCAAATGCGCCTCCCCAGTCACGATTCTCCTCTCCCCATGCTGCAAGAGTAGGGTCTTTGTAAAAGCGATCAATTATTGCTTCGAATATTCCGTCGCGGAACTGGAAAAGCTTCGCCTTTGATACTGGCTTGCCATCTTTGTCTTTGTAAAAGCGCTCTTTTGTTTTGATTGATCTGACCCTGGGATTTTCCTCAAGAGGTATAAGGACTTCAGGTGGTCCATCCTCCATCTTGTCGGCAGGGGTATTTGAGAACATCATCCTTCCTATCCTGTCGGGATCGCCTGTCATATCAAGTCTCGGGGAGATTGTATCGTCAATACTGAGCTTAAGAATATGAGAAAGAATTTCCTTCGCTTCTGAGCTTATCTCATCGAGTATCTCCTGCTTTGCTATTCCTGCCGCGATCAGTGTTTTACCATATGTCAGTATAGAGTCTTCCTGTTGCCATGCTTCAATCTCCTCTTTTGACCTGTATGATGATGCGTCAGATGGTGAGTGTCCGCTTATCCTGTATGTAAGTGTGTCAAGAAGTACAGGCCCTCTTTTCTCATATAGCACTTCCTTCTTTCTTGTAAATGCATCAATAACAGCCAGCGGATTATATCCGTCGACACGTTCGGCATGCATCGCTTCCGGATTGACTCCTGCACCTATCCTGGCCAGTATATCGTATCCCATTGTTTCTCCCATGGTTTGTCCGCCCATCCCATAGAGGTTATTCATAAAGTTGAATATTAATGGCAGACCTCCTTTATATTCTCCGCTCCAGAGAGTCTTGTACTGGTCCATGGTGGAGAAGCATATTCCCTCCCAAACGGGTCCGCAACCCATTGAAGCATCACCTATGTTACACACTACTATTCCGGGTTTCCTGTTTATCTTCTTATAAAGAGCAGCTCCTACTGATATATCTCCTGAGCCTCCAACAATTGCGTTGTTCGGATATATCCCGAATGGTGTGAAAAAAGCGTGCATTGAGCCGCCGAGGCCTTTGTTGAATCCATTCTCACGGGCAAATATCTCAGCAAGAGCACCATAAAGAAGGAAGTTGATGGCAAGAAGCTTTGTGTTTCCGCTGAATCCCTTTTCGACAACTTTGAGCGCTGCTCCTCCAAAATAATTCTTCATAATATCGTACAGGGTATCATCATCAAGTTTGTGGATAGCTGATAATCCCTTGGCAAGTATCTCCCCATGGCTGCGATGTGAACCGAAAATGTAATCATTAACATCCAGGTTATATGCCATTCCAACAGCAGAAGCTTCCTGTCCTATTGAAAGATGAGCAGGTCCGGGGTGGTTATATGGAATACCGTTATATTCATTTGTGGTTTTTATCAGGTTAAGCATAGTCTCAAATTCCCTGATTACAACCATATCATGATATATCCTTATTAAGTCTTCGGATGTGAAATTTTTCTTTTCTTCTTCTATAGTCTTATTATACTGGTTAACCGGTATCTTGCCGAACTCTATGAATTTTGGCTCTCTTACTACTCTCGGATTAATGTTTTGACTCTTAGGCATTTTATTATTTTTTTTGTCTTGTTGTTTTTTATTTTTACTGCCCCCTTTAGGGGATGGAGGGCTGTCAAAACTGAAATTTCTCGATCTGTTCCTTAATCTCCTTCAGAAACAAAGTCGCAGGTCCTCCATCAATAGCCCTGTGGTCGTATGTAAGTGAGAGCCCTATGTAGGGGACAAATCCAAATACGTTATTGCCCAGGCTGGCAGGTCTGTTTATTATTGTACAGATCCCAAGGATTGCTGCCTGAGGCAGGTTTATCACCGGAGTGAACATCTCAACCCCGTAATTACCCAGGTTAGATACTGTAAATGAGGCTGATGTGCTCTGAAGAAGTTCAGGATTGATACTGCCCTTTTTGCATGAATCGGCTACTGACTTCAGTTCCCGGGAAAGCGTGGTAAGATCCATAGCGCTGGCATTTATTATTGCCGGTACCATCAGTCCGCGGGGCGTGTCGACAGCAATTCCAAGGTGTACTCGTGTAAAGGTTTTTATACGATCGTCGAGGAAATGACTGTTTGCCTCCGGAAACTTCTCCAGGGCTCTTAACACGCACCAGCAGATCATGTCGTTAAGTGTGATATCCTGTTGTTTATTGTCCGTAGCCCTAATATTTTTTATTTTCTGACGGGCATCCAGAAGGCGGCGGACATCGGCACTCATGTGATGGGTAAGCTGGGCGGAATTCTGCAAAGATGCATGCATAGCTTTTGCTATAAGCTTTCTGACATTGGTTAACGGCAGTTCTGTATATTCGGCTCCGGCAACAACAGGTTTTTGATTAAGAGTCCCGTCGGAAACCGATTTTTCAATATCAGATGCAATCACCCTTCCGTTTGGACCTGAGCCTTTGATCAGGCTGATGTTGATTCCCTTCTCCTTTGCCATCCTCCTGGCTCGTGGTGATATCCTGATTTTTCCTTCTGTTGGTAAATCTGAGACAACTTCTTCCTTTTGTATTGCAGCCTCTACAGCTTCTACAGCCTCTACAGCTCCTACAGCCTCTACAGCTTCTACAGCCTCTACAGCTTTAGTAACGACAGTGCCAAAGGCAGTAATGTTTTCTCCTTTTGTGCCGATCACTGCCACATTTACCAGAACAGGTACTTCATCTCCCTCATTGTAAAATATATCAAGAAGAATCCCGTCGGATGGAGATTCAAGGTCAAAGGCTGCTTTATCCGTTTCATAGGAGAGTAGTATATCTCCTGCTGAAACTTCTTCTCCCTTGCTTTTAAACCATTTTGTAATTATACAGGTTTCTACCGATTGTCCCTGTCTTGGCATTATTACTGCAGTAGCCATTTGAACTTGTTATAATAAGTAAATCAAATAATTTCAGAGAATTACTGATATATCTAATAATCAGTAACTACAAAAATACTTTATTTAACTTGTATTTACAAGTGAAAATTACTATATTTACACTAAATTTATGAATTTTGATGCTTCTGCACAGGACAATACCCCAATACAGAAGGCTTTATGAGGTGCTCAGAAAGCATATCCTGGATGGTATTTACAAGGAAGGTGACATGTTGCCATCTGAAAATGAGCTATGTAGTCTTTATGGCATGACCCGTCCGACCGTACGGCAGGCACTCAGCACACTTGCCGGCGATGGTTTTATTAGAAAGCATCAGGGAAAAGGCAGTATAGTGCATAGCCTTCCCAGGGACATTGGAATACTGTCTGTTTCAGGTACAACTTCTGCAGTAGGCGACCGAAACCTGAAGACAAGAATTATTACGAAACCCCGGCTCATTCCATGGCCCGTAAACTTTATGTTCCCCCTGTCAGAGCTTGAGAATGAATCGGGTTGTATATATATGGAGAGGCTTAGGTTACTGGACGATGTTCCTATATTCTATGATATCAGTTATATCGGAAATATAAATCTTCCGAGAATAACTGCAAGGCAGTTTGAAAACAGGTCTTTGTTTCAGGTACTCCGTGATCATTACCGTGTGGAGATAAAAGGAGGGGATCAAAGGATAAAAGCAATACCTGCTTCAATAAAGATCAGCAGGTTTCTGAAACTGTTAAAGAAACAGCCTGTCCTTCATCTTGAAAGGAAGATGGAGACAAATGTATCAGGCTTGTTTGTTTATTCTTCTATCTTCTGCAATACAGAGAAGTACTCTATTTTCGGTAGATTCTGAAAAAATATTATTTTTATGCTTTCAAGTTGCATTTAATAGTATAATGATAAACAAACCAAACCAGATTATGAAAGAACAGAAAAAACAATGGTCACGTCGTCAGTTCATTAACCTGACGATCGGAAGTGCAGCCGGTCTGGCTGTTATCCCGCATCTCACATCCTGTAAGCCGGCACCGGCAGGTACCGATATTAAACTCGGGTTCATTGGACTGGGCCGTCAGGCAATGTTCCTGCTGAACGGATTTATGCAGGTTCCGGGTGTTGTAGTAGTTGCAGGATGCGATGTTTATGGAATTAAACGCAAACGATTTGAAAAAAGGGTTTCGGAGTTCTATTCCAAAGCCGGTAAGGAGGCAAAGGTTGAAACTTATGAGAAGTTCGAAGATCTTCTGGCAAGGACTGACATCAATGCAGTGGTTATTGCTATTCCGGATCATTCCCATGCAAGGATCGCTATTGCTGCATGCCGTGCCGGTAAAGATGTATACCTAGAAAAACCTATGACATTTACAATTTATGAAGGTCAGCAGCTTAAAAAAGTAGTCCGTGAAAACAACAGAATTTTTGGATTAGGTAGTCAGCAGCGTTCCAGTGCAGAATTCCAGCATGCTGTTAAGCTTGTTCAGGAAGGTGCAATAGGTAAGATAACAAAGGTTAATGCTTATGTGGGTGCTCCTCCCATACCATACAATCTTCCTGAAGAGCCGATACCTGCAGATCTGAACTGGGATATGTGGCTGGGATCACTCCCTATGCCTATCCATTTTAACAATGAGCTTGATCCTCCTATTTCCCTCGATCCGCCTGAAGATGAGAAAATATGGGGTGCATGGAGATGGTATAAAGAGATGGGTGGAGGATTCACCACTGACTGGGGCGCACATATGTTCGACATTGCACAGTGGGGCCTTGGAATGGATAAAAGTGGACCGGTTGAGATTTCACCTATTGGCGACGGAACAGAGTTTATTTCTTGGAAATATGCAAATGGGGTTATAATGACCTCTGAGCCTTTCGATGAGAAGCTGACCAAAGGCGTGAAATTCTGGGGAGAAGATGGCTGGATAGAAGTATCGAGAGGCTATTTCAATGCATCCGATCCTAAGTTTAATCCGCCTGCTTCAGCAACCGCAAACGACGGACCATATGAGACCAGGATTCCTCACCAGGTGAATTTCATTGAAGCTGTAAAATCACGTAAAGACCCTGTTGTTCCGGTTGAAATAGGACACAGCAGTTGTACAGTATGTACTCTCGGTAATATAGCTTGTGATCTTAAGAGAACCATCAAATGGAATCCGGAAACAGAGACATTTGTTGATGATACCGACGGTGCTGCAACAAAGCTCCTGCACTACGGATACAGGGAGGGTTATAAATTGATGTAATAATCAATTTTTCAATAGTTAATGAAAGAACCACTGATTCAAGTGGTTCTTTTTTTTACCAAAGAGTTGCACTGAGGATCAACGGAGTTTCATGGATTCTTATTTTGTACATTTGTATTATTCTGCGAATTACGCAGTGTAACCAGTTAGTTATAAGACTGTGAAAATCAGTGTTTAAAAAATATTAAAATTATGAAATCATTTATACGCTCATCGAAATACATTTTTGTTTATCTGTTAATTGTACTAAGTTCATTGTTCTTGATCGTTTCATGCTCGGGGCGAAAAAATAAGCTTTTCACTATATCTGCACCGGCAGCGAACATGTATACTTCTATTAACAAAGATGGAGTAACTGTTATCCCGAACGGGCGTCTCCTTACACCGGCAGGAAAGAGCCTGACTGTTGCACCTCACCCTTTCGGACTGGCATTGAGCAGCAATGATGATATAGCTGTAACCGCCAATTCAGGGACAAACCCTCTCTCAATATCAATTATACGGAATCTGCTGACATCCCCTGAAATTATTCAGGTGCCACCTGGTGTAAGCACTGATAAGGGAGTTCTTGAATCAGTTTTCATGGGACTTGCAATATCTCCTGATAATGAAAAAGTATATGTCTCGGGAGGCCAGGCAAACAGGATATTCATCTTTGACCTGCTCACAGGAGAAAAAACAGATTCTGTTGATTGCTCATTCTCAGAAGATGGAATTATATGTCCTGATGGATATATTGGTGATATGGCTATAAAATCTGACGGCAGCTTGATTTATGCTGTGGACCAGGTAAACTTCAGGTTGCTCATTGTTGATACCAGAAATCTTAAAGTGATACGGTCCGTTGGAGTTGGCAGATATCCTTTCGGAGTCGTGCTTACACCTGATGAGAAAAAAGTATATGTTGCAAATGTTGGAATGTTCCAGTACAGCAAGATAGGCACAATAGAAGAGAAGAAGGATATAAATGGTGCTCTGAGTTTTCCTGCATTCGCATATGGATCTAAAGAGATGAAGAATGGGATCGTTACGGATTCTCTTGTTGTTCCTGGTTTGGGAGATCCGAACAGTGAGATGTCATTTTCTGTATGGGCTGTTTCGGTTGAGAAAATCAATGCTCCTGAAGTTGTTGCAAAGATAAAAACGGGAAACCTTGTAGGACAGATGGTTGAAGGGATTCCTGCTGTCGGAGGCTCAAGTCCCAACTCGCTGGCAGTAACAGACAGGTACCTGTTTGTCAGCAATGGGAATAACGATAACATAACAGTGATCGATATTGAGAATGATACAATTGTGAAGGAGATATTTATTAAACCACATGAGGCGGTGAGGCAGTTCAGGGGTGTTATTCCGTTCGGGCTCGCAGTCGATCCTGATTACAAGAGGCTTTTTGTTGCTGAATCAGGGATCAATGCAATAGGAGTTATTGATATTAAATCACTTGAAGTCAAAGGTCATATTCCTGCCGGATGGTTTCCTTCTAAACTCAAAGTGACATCTGACGGAAAGTCCCTTATCGTTACAAATGCAAAAGGATACGGAAGCGGTCCTAATGGTGGAAGGGATGTACCTGTCGGCCCCGAAGGAACCTATATTGGCAACCTGATGAAAGGTACAGTGTCAATCATTGAGATACCGGATAATACTGAACTGAAAAAGATGACTTACAGGGTTATTGAAAATAACTTCACGATTGAGGATGCTGAAACAATTGCTTCAGTCAGAAAGGATAATCCGATCCCACTTTTTGGAGGTCAGAAGGATTCTCCAATAAAGCATCTTATATTCATTTCAAAAGAGAACAGAACATATGATGAGGTTTTTGGCCAGGTTGAAAAGGGAGAGGGCGATCCTTCAATAGCCCGGTATGGATACAATGCTTCATTTTACAACAAAAGAGAAACGAACAGAATACAGAATGCCACAATAATGAGCAACCACCTTAAGCTTGCGTCTGAATTTGCAATTGCCGACAATTTCTATGTCGATTCCGATGTTTCAGCAGATGGTCACAGGTGGCTTGTAAATACTTATCCGAATGAATGGGTGGAAACTGTAACTGCCGCGAGTTATGGTGGCAACCGTAGTTATAATCCGGTTTCAAAGGCTCCCGGAAGCCTTGCAATGACTGGTTCAGCAGGAGCTATCTACCCCGAAGATTATAATGAGGCAGGTTCAATGTGGGAACACCTTGACAGAAATGGCATAGATTTTTTCAATTTCGGATTCAGTGTTATGTTCGAACCGGGCTTTTATGACGATTCCTATAAGTATACCGGGATAAAGCATTTTGCAAATTTCCCATTGCCTGCAGCACTTTTTGAAAGAACTTCAAAACAGTTCCCTACTTATAATATGTCAATTCCTGATCAGTTCAGGGTAAGCCAGTTTATAAAGGAGTTCAACGACAGGTGGGGTGAGGGGAAAGATTCTCTTCCTCAGGTTGTTACAGTAATTCTTCCTAATGATCATGGAGCAGATGAGAGGCCCGGCTATGGCTATCCGTTCAGGGAGAGTTACATGGTTGATAATGATTTCGCAGTTGGAAGGATAGTGGAATTCCTTTCCAGAACTCAATACTGGAAAAATATGGCTATAGTAATAACTGAAGATGATGCCCAGAATGGCGTTGATCATATAGATGCACACAGGAGCATCTTAATGGTAATCTCACCTTATGCCAGAAAGAATTATGTAAGTAAGGTACATTATAGTTTCGGCAGCATTTTTAAAACCTTCTGGAATATATTGGGACTCCCATATCTTAATCAGTATGATGCGGGTGCAACAGATCTTTCAGATATGTTTACAGCTCAGCCTGATCTTAAACCTTATACAGCAGTCCCTCCTGATCTGAGAATATTTGATCCGGAGAAAGCACTTGATCCTCTGGATGAGGATTTTGACTGGAATATACTAAAGGATACACCTGTTCTTGATAATCCTGAAGATATGGTTGTGGATCAGAAGGAAAAGCCTGAATACCGGCTGGAGGATCAGAAGAGGAAATAAAAAAAGGGACATGCAATAACATGTCCCTGTCTATTGATTGGAGTAAGATTATTCTACTTTTTTAACTTTGATGGCTACCGGTCCTTTTTCTCTCTGTTCAATTTCAAATTCAACAGTCTGACCTGCCTCAAGTTCGGTATTCGGAACCTCTAAACCAGATCGGTGGATAAAGATATCCTTGGCATCTTCTGTCTGAAGGAATCCGTAACCCTTTACCCTGTCATACCATTTAACAGTACCTTTCATAGTTTTAGATCTTTTTCATTCCTACCTGTAGTTATCTCTTCTTTCACCACCTCTTCGGTCGTTATTTCCACCTCTGAAATTGCTTTTTCTGTCAGCTCTTTCAATAGATTCATTAACGATGATGTTTCTACCGCTAACTTCAGCTCCATTTAGTTCTTCAATAGCTTTTTTTGCTTCTGCATCATTCGGCATCTCAACGAAGCCAAATCCTTTGCTTTTTCCGGAGTATTTGTCGATGATGATTTTGGCAGAAGATACTTCTCCATACTCTTCAAATACTTCCCTTAATTCTTCTTCCTTCATTTTAAAATGAAGACTTCCTACGTAAATGTTCATAATTCAAAAAAATTAAAGTATTTATAAAACAGTTCAAAGGTCATATTTATTTTTGAGAACTCAAAACTAAATTCTCATAATTAATTGTATTTAAATTACTTTTTGATGTTTGCACATGCTCATAAGTCATTTAAATCGCCTCTTTTTATTCTGTATACAGTTACTTGAACAAATGTATTTTGATTTTGTTCGATAACTGATATCCCCATCTTCCTGCCTCTTAGTCCCAATCACCCTTTCCTGGACCTGATATAGATGTGCTTTATATGGTCTTTCCCTGAGTCTCTTTCATCTATTTCAAAATCAAGTGATTTAATCAAAGGAGTTAGTTTTGGGAATCCAAAATTCCTGGGATCAAAATCTGGTTGCTTTTTAAGAATAAGGTTACCCACGTCCCCCAGGTAAGCCCAGCCGTTTTCATCAGCAAGATCAGTTATCGATGACGATATTATTCTCCTGACAGCATTTGCAGCTGAATGTACTCCGTTTTCCTCCTTAGCCTTTTTCCTGACAGTAGGCTTGCCTCTCTTTTTTGTCCCGGATGATGATTCAATAACCTGTACCGGGGGATTTATTATCTCGAGATAAATAAATTTGTCGCATGCAACAATAAAAGGTGACGGAGTTTTTCTTTCACCTATTCCGATCACTTTCATTCCAGCTTCCCGAAGCCTGGTGGCCAGTCTTGTAAAATCACTGTCACTTGAAACCAGACAGAAACCATCCACCTTCCCGGAATAGAGAATATCCATCGCATCTATTATCATTGCTGAATCGGTCGAGTTCTTACCCTTGGTATAGCTATATTGCTGGACAGGTGTAATTGCATTTTCGAGTAGTACTGACTTCCATCCTGATACTGTTGGTTTTGTCCAGTCACCGTAGATCCTTTTAAAAGTTGGTGTTCCGTACTTTGCAATCTCCTCAAGCATTCCTCTTACATTGCTGTAAGGTATATTGTCAGCATCAATTAGTACTGCAAGTCTCAGGTCATTTAAAGCATTCATTGTTATATTTTATATTGTTTATCAGTTTGTGTTCCAAAATCTCAGCATGATAACTCCATGCCCAGGCACTATAGAGGTATATTCATCACTGAAATTGCCCAGATTTTTTTGTCTCCAGAGATCCCTTACCTTCTGCTTCCCGGTCAGTTCAAGATCATCCCATAGAGCTGTTACTTCAGCCTTATCTTCACCCCTGTTGAACAATCCGACAGCTTTTGAACCATCTTCAAGTATTCTCATCCAGACCTCAGTATCGCCTGATTTTGATACTCTGAATCCTGGCTTTCCGAGAGGATCCTGATCAACTTCTATTATTTCATCATTGGTAAGCAGGCTCAGGGTAAAATCATCGAGCCTGGTGATATCACCGGAAAAAATAAGTGGTGCTGCTACCAGACTCCATAATGAGACATGTGTATATTGCTCGTTTGGGGTGAGAGGAGTAAGAGCAGTTGCTCCTTTCCAGTTACTGAGATATCCCAGAAGCAGGTAATCGGGGTCATTCCATCCGCCAGGTCCACCGTAAAGATGAAGACTGTCTGAGCTGTATACATCAAATCCATCTCTGAACAACGCTTCTCCGATACCTTCGAAAGATAGTCCCAGGTCACCGGCTGTTCTCCAGCTGTTTCCACCTGCCTGTTTTCCCCATTTCCAGACGTCTCCCATTCCATACTGGCACATGTTGAGAATTATATCTCTCTTCTGCTTTTTAATTATACTGCTTATAAGTATATATGGTTTCTGCAGATCTTCCAGCACATTCCTGTCTCCGACTTTGGAATAGGAGCACCAGTCATATTTCAGAAAATCGAATCCCCATTCAACAAACCTGGCAATATCCTGTTCCTCATGCTGATATGCTGCAACATGTCCTGCACATGTCAGTTCCCCGGGTGATGTGTAAATTCCTGCCTTCAGACCTTTGAAATGAATGTAATCAGTCATGGCTTTCATATCCGGAAACCTCTTGTTGGAATTTACCATACCTCTGTTATCCCTTGGCTCTCCCGTCAGAGTGGAGTCTTTGGAACCTGGTTTAATGGACCAGCAATCGTCAATATTTATATACATATAACCGTGATCTATCATCCCTGAGCTGACCATTGCATCAGCAGCTGCCCTCATGATGCTGTCAGTGATATGATTCTCCCAGACATACCAGCTGTTCCATCCCATATGAGGTGTAAGTGCCAGATTATCACCGCAAATGATTCTTAACTCTCTTTCAGCACTTCCAATACTGTTTGTTGCCCTTATTGTTGTATGGTATTCTCCGGGTGCATCCAGGACGCCTTCGATCATACCTGTTTCAGGATTGCATGTCAGCCCTGCAGGAAGATCGAGCACTTCATATTTGACCGGTTTTGTACCTGTGACAGGGATTTTGAACAGGAAGGGAGAACCTGGTCTTACACCGAATATTCTGGTGCCATTAATTCTGGGTTCAGGTCCTGGTTTTGGGGTGAGAATAAGTTTCTCTTCACCTTCGCTGTTATCATGGGAAGACGAACATGAATTATTAATAATTGCAAACACCAGGCCTGCCATTACAATTGTAAATATCGATTTATTCATAAGTAAAAAATTTATTTTACAGTTATTTTTGTTTTCCAGTAATCTCTTCAATATCAAGTCTTAGAACAGTTGTTGCGTCCATAATCTTCTCATCATATGAAAAATCATTTTTTGCGGAGTAATGTGCCATAATAAAATCAAGACCCATATTTTTCTCTGTCTTATCACTGATAATTGATATTCTTCCATACCCTAAAATACTACTATACTTCATTCCCCAGTCGCATCCTTTCTTACCACTATACAGGCTATGATCAGTATCCATCTCAAAGCAGACATAATTATTTCTTGCTATCAGTTCAATTTTTCTTCCTTCAGGTGCGCAATGAAAGTACAAACAGGCATTGTTTCCAGGGCGATAACCAAAATTCAGTGTTACAATATAGGGAGTATTTTTGTCAGCAAAAGCTATTCTGCATACATCGCATCTGGAGATAATTAATTCAATATCAGAATTTTTTTTAATTTGTCTGTCCGCTCTCCTCATTAGAAATATAAATATTCAAAATATGTTTTATAACAGGTTTGTGCAAAGAAATATTTAACTTATAGAAATGCTCGGGTTTGTGATTCGCAATAATTTTAATAAAAGTAAAGAATTTTCTTAACTTTGCCTACACTCTGTAAAGAGTCTGAAACTAACTAAACCAACTTATATGGGAAAAGGTGATAAAAAATCCAGAAGAGGTAAGATAATACTTGGTACCTTTGGTGTAAGACGTCGTCGCAAGAAAACTGATAAGTCAGTAATAATGCTGGCAGCAGCAAAAAAAGAAAAGGAAAACAAGGAGAAGAAAGCTGTAAAGGAGAAAAAGGAAGCAAAACCTGTTACTCCCCAGGCTGAAGTAAAAGCTCCTAAAGAGAAAGCACCTGCTAAAGCAATAAAAGTTGTAAAAGAAAAAAAGGAGACTAAAGTTGAAAAACCTGCCAAAACAGAACAAACTGTAAAAGCAGAAAAACCTGCCAGGGAATCAAAACCAAAAAAAGAGAAGAAATCAGAATAATATCACCATTTTGAAAGGCGCCATGATTAAATGGCGCACTGAATGGCTGAATTGTTAGGTATGATTACTTAAATTCTGTAAGTCATTGTTCCAATTAGACTTAGCGCCTCACAATAAGCCATTGATAATCTTCCGGATCAATAACGGCATTTATAATTACAGGTTCATTCACCGATAGCGCTTTTATAAGCGCTTTTTGCATTGTATCGCCTGAATCAGCACTGAGTACTTTCATGCCAAGGAAATGATCCGAGCCAAAGAGGTCATCCTGGTAAAGAATTGTTCCATAAGGTGATATGTTCTTCCATGACTGCTTAACCTTAATAAGATTAAGCTCCCCGTCAGAGAAAACAATAACAATTATTGGCAGGTTATACCTCCTGGCAGTAATAAGTTCACCAGCTGTCATCAGGAATCCTCCATCGCCAGTGATGCAAACCACTGTGGCATCTCTGTTGTCCAACTGGGCAGCAATTGCAGCCGGTATTCCGAATCCCATTCCAGACCATCCGTTGGTCATGATAAGTTTACCTTTGTTGCCGGTATTCCAGAATTGTCCTATTAGATGAAGATGTGATCCGACATCAGCAGTTACTATCGCATCGCCAGGTAATTCATCCTGGATTGCCTTAAGTGCCGCAGCCGGTCCAAAATGATTAGTGAACCCTTCGAAAACAGCCCACATTTCATTTCTGATCCCTTCAATAATTGAAAGGCCGGGATTAATTGTACTTCTGTCAAGATGTTCCAAAATATCAAACCATTCTGCTGGTTTTCCGGCATATTGAAATATTTTGCCTGACTGAGGCATGTCTATTATCTTTTGATCGAAATGTATCAGCGGAACATCCGGCATCCATGATTCATAATTGAATTCAACAGGGTCATATCCGAGTGCGATTACAAGATCTGTTTTTTCAAATATTTCTTCGAGATAATCACTAAGCGAATGAAACAAAACACCCGCATAACACTGATGATCTTCAGGTAATAATCCTTTAGCCATTGGGGATAACACAACAGCTATTTTGTGAATTTCCAGCAATAGGAGAAGCTTTTGCCGGATATTACTTCTTGCAGCTGTCAGGCCAAGGGCTATCAGAGGAGAACGGCAGTTTTCAAGGAGAGTTATTATTGCCTCTGCTGATTCAGAATTATTGTAAGAAGGCTCGCCTGGCACCAGATATTCTGTATCTGGAAGGTAGTCTGTTTCAGTTTCGGCAATATCTGAAGGAAGACCGATGTGCACCGGACCGGGATAGATGTCAGTACTTATTCTGAAAGCTTTTTGCAGAACCTCCTTAATGTTTGTTTCATTTACTCTGAAGGTGGCTTTGGTAAGTGGTTCAAACAGTTTCTGATGATCAATATTCATCTGTGTCGTCCTGTTGATCATCTTTGTCCCCATCTCACTTGTGAAAACAATTACCGGTGATCTGTCAAGTAGGGCACCTCCAATACCTGTGGAAATATTAGTTGCTCCCGGACCAAATGTAGCATGGCAGATCCCGGGAATGCCTGTCAGCCTGCCGGTTACATCTGCCATAATACCGGCAGCAGTTTCGTTTGATGTTAGTATAAACTCGATTCCTGCTTTTCTGAATGCTTCAATATATGGGATTGAAGGACCTCCCGGAATTCCGAAGACATATCTTACGCCATTTATAGAAAGCTGGCTGGCAATATATTCAGGGATTGTCATAGGATAATGATCTTAATACAAAACTATTAAATATTATGCTCTGTTCCTATTACGTCCACTTTCAATCCCTGACGGTTTCTCTTATTTTTTTCTGATATTTGCGGATTAAAATTTGAGCAGTTGCCGAATAAAATAAACACAATTGTATGGGCCATAATAGCATGCCTTTTATGGTCTACAGCATATGCAGGTATAAAGATTGGTCTTCAGTATGATAGCCCGTTTCACTTTGCAGGTGTACGTTTTATGATTTCAGGTCTGCTTATTCTTCCTTTTACGGTCAGACCATCAATCTATTTCCGGATGATAAAGGATTACTGGAAAGTGGTACTGATGGTAACTGTACTTCAAACCCTTATTAATTATTCCTTGTTCTATCATGGTCTTAACCTGGTACCAGGGGCTCTGGGTGCTGTTATTGTTGGTTCTCAGCCACTTGTTACTGCAATAGTTGCCTCCCTCCTGCATTCGGATGATAATCTGACCAGGAAGAAAATAGTTACTGTTATTGCAGGTCTTTCAGGTGTAATTCTTATAAGTGCCGGGAGGCAGGCTTTTCATTTCGGTGCAGCATCAGAACTGATCGGTATAGCTATGATTCTTGCAGCCAATACATCGCTCTCAGTCAGCAATGTAATTGTTTCTCTTAAAAGCAAGGGACTTAATCCCTTGGTGTTAAGTTCTTCCTCTCTATTTTTTGGAGGTGCCATTCTTTACCTTATTTCTTTGCCGGCAGAAGGTAGCCCAAAGGGTGCCCTGCCGCTTGAATATTGGCTTGTCCTTGCTTGGTTGAGTTTAATTGCAGCAGTAGCTTTTTCAATCTGGTTCAAATTGCTTCAGCGTCCTGGAGTGAAAGTCTCGGAACTAAACCTTTGGAAATTTATCATACCTGTTGTGGGGGCAATCCTCAGCTGGTTGCTTGTACCTGATGAGAGTCCTGAATGGATAACTGTTTCCGGAATGTTTATTATTATTGCATCATTAATCCTGTTTCATACTAATTCAAACAGGATATTTTCCAAAAACGGGAGATAGAAGCCATGATGAAGAGATTATTTGCAATTGCTATATATTCATTATTCTGGCTGTTATTTTTTTTCTTTGCCCGGTTATTTTTCATTATTAACCAGCATGAATCATCCTTCAGTAACAGTATAGGTGAATTGGCATCAACCTTTCTTCATGGATCAAAGCTCGATATTTCCACAACTGGTTATTACCTGGCAATTCCAATATTGCTGATATTGCCGGGTATCTGGTTTTCAGGACGATGGTACAGGTTGATTGTCAGGTGGTATACATATTTTCTGATACTGCTATCTTCAATTATTGTTGTGGCTGACTCAACCCTCTATTCCTACTGGGGATTCAGAATGGATTATACCCCACTCATGTACCTTAAAACTCCGGCTGAAGCAATGGCCTCAGTAAGTACTTTTAAAGTCATCGTTTTTTTTATGTCAATTTTGTTATTAGCAGCGATATTCATATTTATTTACAGGAAATATGCTGACAGCTTTTTTGAGGGATTTGAAAATGTAAGGTCTAAATATCTCGCCTTCTTATTCTTCGCCATTCTTACAGCTTCACTTATTATACCAGTGAGAGGAGGATTTGGGATTGCACCGATAAATGCGGGAAGTGTTTATTTCAGTTCTAAAATGTTTCTGAATCATACTTCAGTTAATGCAGTCTGGAATGTTGGTACAACAGCATTTACACATAAGCCGGTTACAAATCCGTATCAATTTGGTGACATTGATTCTGCCTTGCAGCTTGTTGCCTCACTTAAAGATAAAACAGGAACTGCTGAGCCTGTACTGAGAACAAATAAGCCGAATATAATGATCCTGGTCCTTGAAAGCTTCAGTGGTTATGTTATCGGACCTTTAGGAGGAGACTCCCTTGTAACACCAAATTTTAACAGGTTATCCAGGGAGGGAATACTATTTACTGAGTTCTTTGCATCAGGAACAAGAACTGACAAGGCTATGCCTGCAATTTTTAACGGATATCCGGCACCGCCTGCTCAGTCGATAATCAAAGAACCGAAGAAGAGCCAATCGCTTCCCAGCCTGGTACGGGTACTTACTGAAAAAGGCTACCATAGTTCATTCTGGTACGGAGGTGAGATAGACTTTGCTAATTTCAATTCATTTGTAATAGGATCAGGCTTTCAGAATATTATTACCAAAGATGATTTCCATCCTGAAGACTATAATTCAAAATGGGGCGTGCATGATCATATTCTTTTTGAAGTCCTGAAAGATTCAATGACTAAAGTAAGAGAACCATTTCTTAAAGTAGTTCTTACCCTTTCAAGTCATGAGCCATTTGATGTACCTATGGAGACGGTTTTTAACGGGAGTGATAATATTTCAAAATACAAAAATTCAGTCTATTATGCTGATAAGGTACTTGGTGAATTCATAGAATGGGCAAAGACAACTGACTGGTGGCGGAATACACTTCTGATAATGGTGGCAGACCATTGCGGCAGAGTGTCGGAATCTCAGGCCATATTTACAACAGAGTTATTCAGAATACCAATGTTATGGATCGGTGGAGCTTTAAATGGGGAAAATATATTAATCAGCAAGCATGGTGATCAGACAGATATTCCGGTTACATTACTGAATCAGCTTGGAATCAATGTGGATTTTCCCTTTGGAAAAGATCTCCTTTCAGCTGCCAGTAACTCCTATTCATTCTATACTTATAATGAAGGTCTGGGTTTTGTTACTGACAGTTCAACATATGTTTATGATCATAAGATGAAGGGGTCTGTAATAAAGGAGGGTAAGGGAGCTGACTTTGCAGAGAAAGCGGGTAAAGCCTACCTTCAGGTCTTGTTCAATGACTACCTTAAAAGATAGATCACAAAAATGAAAATGCATTCGGGAAAAATACCCCGGGTAGTTATAATGCTGGGTATTGTAAGTCTTCTGACCGATGCCGCCTCTGAAATGATATACCCACTCATTCCGGTTTATGTGGCAGCGCTCGGATCGGGAGCAATAATGCTTGGAATTATTGAGGGAATAGCCGAAACAACATCATCACTGTTGAAGCTGGTGAGTGGAATTATTTCCGACAAAATTGGAAAGAGGAAACTGCTTGTCCTGGTAGGGTATACCATTTCTTCTCTGATAAGACCTCTTACAGGGATTGTCCAGGCAGCATGGCAGATCATTATTATAAGGCTGACTGATCGTTTAGGCAAAGGAATAAGAACAGCTCCAAGAGATGCACTGATTGCCTCTTCTGTGGATGAGACCATAAGAGGCAGATCGTTTGGTTTTCACAGAGCCATGGATCATACTGGTGCTGTTATAGGTCCTGTGCTGGCAACCTTTACCTTGATTATTCTTTTCCTGGTATTTGGAATCAGTGATTCTCTGACTGCTCTCAGGTGGACCTTCATTCTTGCAATAATACCGGGTTTGCTGGCTGTAATTACAATTGTATTTTTTGTAAAGGAATCAGCACCTGAGAGAAAGAAAAATAATCTTCTTTCTTTTAGTGTAAAAACATATGATAGAAATTTCAGGAATTATCTCCTGGTAATGTTACTTTTTACATTAGGGAATTCATCAGATGCATTTCTTCTTTTTCGCGTACAGGAGGCCATTCAGGGTAGTGGCGCAGTTATAAATATTGTCCGTGAAATACCTTTAATAAACAGTATGGTTGCCAATTTCGGTAGTGATGATACCCAGGCAACCATAATCAACATTCTGTTCCTGCCCCTGGTTTGGGCATTTTTCCATATCATAAAGGTTATCTTTTCTACTCCGCTCGGAACACTATCCGACAGGATAGGACGTAAAAAGGTAATCAGTACAGGTTGGGGAATTTATGTGTTCGTCTATCTTTCATTTGCCATGATTACTTTTTTGTCTGCTGATATGCAGGTAGCTGCAACATTCCTTCTGTTTGCCATATATGCCTTATTCTATGCATTTTCCGAAGGAGCTGAAAAGGCATTTGTGGCTGATCTTGTGCCTGATGATAAGAGGGGAACAGCCTATGGCCTATTTAATTTTGCAATAGGCCTTGGGGCTCTGCCGGCAAGTATAATTTTCGGATTCCTTTACAGTTATTTTGATAAAGTATACCCAGGATACGGAGGAACAGTTGCGTTTGGTTTCGGTGCGTTTGTTGCTCTTGTTTCAATGATACTTCTGTATGTTATTGTAAAAGAACAAAGAGAAAAATCTGATTGATTACTATCTGTTGAATTTTCTTTTTTCCTTTTTGTCCGATTTTCTGTCCCTTTTAAATTCCTTGCTTTTTTTCCCTTTGTTTTTCCGTTCTGGTTTCCTGTCGGACCATTTAGCTCTTTTTTCTGATCTGTCAGATTCCCTGTGACCTTCAGGTTTTTCCTGTGCAATCTCTACGGCAACCCTTCTGTCATTGAATTTTGAATTATTGAGAGATGTTATTAAATAATCCGCAAACTCTGCTTCAACCTCAAAGAATGAAAAAGTTTTAAGCAGGTCAATTTTACCAAGAGGTACTTTCTTCCCCTGGGTATTCTTATTTACAAGTTCAATCAGCTGTTCAGGATAGAAACCATCGTTCTTTCCAAGATTTATAAAAAGCCTTTTGTAATTTCCTGAGTATTCTCTCCTTGACCCTTTTTTGTCTGACCCTCTTGAACCCTCTTCCCTTTCTGCCGGTGAAAATATCTCCTCTCCTGATCTGTAATCGTCAAGAAACTTATCAAACTGAAGGGAGACAACTCTTCTCATAAGTTCTTCCCTGTCAAGTCCTGCTAATCTTTCTGAAATTTCAGGCAGGAATTTTTCAATTTCCTGATGTTCCGTTACTACAGTTTCAAGTTTTTTAATCCAGTGGAAAAGTTGTTTGCCGCAAATTTCACTTCCGGTAGGTATCTGAATAGTCTTAAAAGGTTTCTTTACTATGCGTTCTATCTGTTTCAGATTATGTTTTTCCCGTGCATTTATAAGTGATATAGAAATCCCTTTCTTGCCAGCCCTGCCTGTACGGCCGCTCCTGTGAGTATACACTTCATTATCGTCAGGAAGACTATAGTTTATCACATGAGTCAGGTCATCAACGTCAAGTCCCCGTGCAGCAACATCTGTTGCAATAAGAAGCTGGAGATTTCTTACCCTGAATTTCTGCATTACGGTATCTCTCTGTACTTGCGACAGGTCTCCATGAAGTGCATCTGCATTATAGCCATCTTCGATAAGCTTTGATGCAACTTCCTGAGTTTCTCTGCGGGTCCTGCAGAATACTATACCATAGATATCAGGCTCAGAGTCTGCAATCCTTTTAAGAACTTTGTATTTATCTTTTGCATGTACCATGTAGTAACCATGTGTAACATTTTCAGCGGATGCATTTTTTGTTCCGATAGTTATTTCTTTGGGATTATCCATATAACGTCTCGCAATACCTGCAATCTCGGTTGACATTGTTGCCGAAAACAGAAGAGTCCTCCTTCCTGCAGGTACCTCCTCCAGAATTTCGTTGATACTGTCGAGAAATCCCATATTCAACATTTCATCTGCTTCATCGAGGATAACAGTTTTTACACCTGACAGCCTTGCAGCACGCCGGCCAATAAGATCAATTAACCTTCCCGGTGTTGCTACAATGATATGAATTCCTTTTTTTAGTTCCCTGATTTGGTTTTCAATGCTGGCTCCTCCATAAACTGCAAGGATCCTCAGTTTTCCTGTATACCTTGCATAATCAGTCAAATCACCGGTAATTTGCATGCATAATTCACGGGTAGGGCATAAAATAAGTACCTGTGTAGCTAATGATTCCGTGTCGGTCATCTGCACCAGTGGTAATCCGAATGCTGCTGTTTTTCCTGTTCCGGTCTGAGCAAGTCCAATTATATCTTCATCTTCACCCAGCATAAGCGGAATTACCTTTTCCTGTACAGGCATAGGTTGTTCAAATCCCAGCTCCTTTATAGCTTGCAGGATGCCAGGAGTTAATCCCAATTCTTCAAATTTTGTCATTAAAATGTATTGTGATGTGGTTTCGTTTGCGATACTATTAAATCCCTGATGAAAATGAACTCATTTGTTGACCTGGAATGATACTTGAAACCGCTAGTGGAAATCACTTTGTTAATATGGGTGCAAAGATAATTAAAGTTTTCTGCAAATTGTTTTAATTCATTAAATATTATAACTTTATACAAATCATTTGATATAATCGTAATTATGGAGCCAAGGCCCGTTATGATATATGCTGCTGAGGATTCACCGAGATTAAGGTATGTTGCAGGGATCATAATTGGTGATATCCTCGGTTTGAAATGGGACTTAATAACTGACAAGCGAAAACTGGGCAAACATGATGTGATTAACTATTCGGACGAGAATATAAAAGATTCGTTCAGAATTTCACCATCATCAATTCTATTCGAAAAAGGGATTAAAGAAAAAGAGATTATAATTGAAAAATGGAGAGATCTGCCTGTTTTTTTTCAGACATCTTACGGTTCAGATTTGCCATTCGATATATTTGCAGCCTCGTTCTATCTTATCTCCAGATACGAGGAGTATCTTGAATTTGAGCCAGATGAGTATGGCAGGTTCAGAGCCTTTTTATCCCTTTCCTTCAGGAATGGTTTCCTCGGGATTCCAGTAGTTGATCTGTGGGCCAGGGAATTTGCCAGGGGACTGCTGAAGAAATTTCATACTCTGGCTTTCAAAAGAAATGAATTTAAATCTGTTATTACTTTCGATGCCGATGAACCTTTTGAATACCTTGGTAAAGGTATCATAAGGTCTTTAGGAGGACTTATTCGTGATCTTACAGTTAATGAAGGAAATGCCGGTGAAAGATATAAAACAGTAACAGGTGGGAAACCTGATCCGTTCGAGGTGTTTGATTACATAACTGAATGTATTGACAGAAATAATTCTGATGCAATATTCTTCTTCCCTGTAGGAGACCGTTCAAAGTATGATCATAATCCTTCCTGGAAGAATGTTGATTACAGGTCGCTTATTCTTCGTCTGGCAGGAAAATATAAACATGGCATACATCCATCGTTCAACGCTTCTGAATCCTTTCCTGTAATGGAGAAGGAAGTAAAACGATATAGCAGTATAATCGTAAGTGAGGGAAAACTTAGCCGTTTTCATTACCTGAGACTTAAATTACCAAATTCCTACAGGATCCTATTACAGGCTGGTATTGAAGAAGATTATTCAATGGGTTATCATGACGAGCCGGGTTTCAGAGCTGGTATTGCACGTCCTTTTTATTTTTATGATATTGAAAATGAAATAACAACAAAGCTAAGGGTTTTCCCGTTTCAGATGATGGATGTTACAATGTTCAAATATAAAAAGGTTGATAGCAATGCTTCACTTGAAATAATTCTCAAACTGATAGGTGAAACAAGAAAGGCCGGAGGCCTTTTTGTTACTATCTGGCATAATACTTCATTACTCGATAACCCAGATAGCAGGCCCTGGCGCTTTGTGTTTGAGTCGATGTTAAATGCACAGAAATGATCGTTTATCTGAAAAATAATGAAATTGACAGAGATCTGTGGGATACATGCATAATGAACTCACATGAACTCAATCCTTACGGATATTCCTGGTTCCTCGATATTATGGCTCCTGGCTGGCAGGCACTGGTAGATGATGATTATGACTCAGTATTTCCTCTCCCTGGATTTTCTCGTTTCGGAATCAGATACCTGGCAACTCCCGTCTTCCTTCAGCAGCTTGGAGCTTTTTCTCCGGATAAGCCTTCACCAGATATGGTCAATGAATTCCTTGAATATCTACCTTCTTTTTACAGGCTTGTTGATCTCTGTGTAGGACAAAAGATTGAACATGAGGGATTCAGTATAACTGAGAAAGTCAATTTTGAAATCGATCTGTCACAAACTTATGAGAACCTCAGGGAGCATTTTACAACACACTGCAAAAGAAATATTGATTCGGCCTCAAGGAAGAAGCCACATATTGTTGTTGATGTCACTCCGGATAAGTTGATCGATCTTTTTATCCGGAATAAGGGGAAAGAAGTAAAAGGAATCAAACCCCGTGATTATCAAAGACTTAATAATCTGATGAAATATTGCCTTGAAAACAGGAAAGGAAGAATAATCGGGGTAAGGAGCGGAAGAAAGGAGCTGATTTTCGGAACATTCATTGTCGAAACAAAAGGTAATAAGACAATGCTTCTGGTGGTGAATACACCACAGAGCAGAGAACGACGTATTGGTTATTTTGTTGTTAATGAGATTATAAAAGAGTCTGCCTCGACTCATACCAGACTTGATTTTGCTGGATCTTCAATTCCTTCCATAGCGTCTTACATGGAGTCATTCGGAGCTGTCAGGGTACCATTTTACAGGATATATCAAAACAGGCTTTTCTGGCCTGTTAGAATGTTGAAGTAATGGAGCAAAGACAAAGACCAGGTTTTTTATAATAGAAATGAAAAGGAGCTTTGTGATCCTTGAAATAGTATATCTGAGAACAGGGTTCTGCAGTTTCCTGAATTCCATATGAATATGAAAGGGCGTTTTAAACATTTCCGCTATATTGCCCTTCGAAATGAACGAAATGAATACAAGGGTGTTATTGAGGTAAGCCAGGATGTAACTTCTATCCGTTCACAAAATGGAGAAAAATGACGTTTCGAATGGCTAAATATTTAATCTGATGCTGCGAATATTTTGCGCTTTTATTTTCATTGTTATGTCTTCTTATTTAGCAAAAGGAGGTGTCGCTGATACTGCTTATCAGCAAAAGAGTATAACCCTGAGCGGATACGTGCGTGATGGAGAAAGCGGAGAAACCCTGGCAGGCGTTACTGTTATTGATACCAATCTTAAAACCGGGACATCAACAAATGAATACGGATATTACTCACTGAATCTTCCTTCAGGCAACTGGGATCTTCAACTTTCATACATTGGTTATAAAACTATGATTCATAACGGTCAGTCAGCAAGAAATAGTGTCCATGATTTCACAATGGATAAGAGCGAGACTCAGCTGGCTGAGGTAATTATTGCTGCTGAGCGGAAAGATGAGAATGTTAAGGCACCTGCAATGGGAATGGTCAAGCTTGATGTTAAAACCATAAAGGCAATCCCTTCTCTTCTCGGCGAGATAGATGTTGTCCGGGTACTACAGCTATTGCCGGGCGTTCAGGCAACAAGTGAGGGATCCACAGGATTCAGTGTAAGGGGAGGGGGATCTGATCAGAATCTTATTCTACTTGATGATGCAAGTGTTTATAATTCCGGTCATATGCTTGGTTTCTTTTCAATATTCAATAATGATGCTGTAAAAAATGTTACCCTGTATAAGGGAGATATCCCTGCAACTTATGGAGGCCGTCTTTCATCACTTCTTGATGTAGAGATGAAGGAGGGAGACCAGAGAAAGACAGGAGTAACTGGAAGCATCGGGACTATCTCCAGCAAGCTTACAATTGACGGACCAGTTGTTAAGGACCGGACTACATTTCTTATTGCAGGCAGGCGAACTTATGCCGATATATTTCTTCCTTTTGCAAAAGAAGAGGATCTGAGGGATTACAAACTATATTTCTGGGATCTGAACCTGAAACTATCACATGTTCTGAATGATAAAAACAGACTCTATCTTACAGCTTATGCGGGGAAGGATATATTCAAAAATGATTATTCTAAGGTTGGTTTTGGTAATACTACCGGCACATTAAGATGGAACCACATCTTTGCGAACAGGCTTTTCATGAATTTCAGTCTTATATATTCTGAATATAACTATGATCTTGGAACGCCTGATAGCGGTACAGGATCTTACTCATTTCTTTGGAAGTCTTATATTTCAGATTATCAGCCAAGACTAGATTTTATTCACATGATAAATGACAGGCACAAGATAAATTATGGAATATCATCTATTTACCATAAGTTTTTTCCAGGTGAAGTCAGTGGAGTTGGAAATACATCAGGAAGTACCTATTTCAAACTGCCTTCATCTTTCGCTCTTGAAAGTGGTATTTATATCAGCGATGAGTACAAGGTTGCCGGAAACCTTACAATCAAATACGGATTGAGGCTTACGATGTTTCAGAATATAGGTCCGGCGACATCATATGAATTTGATAATAATTTTATTCCGGTTGACAGCATTAACTATAAGTCAGCTAAAATTTTTAATACCTATTCAGCTTTGGAACCACGCTTTGCATTCACATATCTGCTAAATGATCTTTCATCTCTGAAAGGAAGCTATTCGCATACTGCGCAGTATGTTTCTCTGGCACAGAATTCCTCTTCTGGTACCCCTCTGAATATATGGTTCCCATCTTCGCCGAATGTCGAACCCCAGCTGTGCGACCAGTTTTCAGCGGGTTATTTCAGAAACATTGGAAATGATATGTATGAGGTATCAGGTGAGTTATATTATAAGAATTTCAGAAGGCTTATAGACTTCAGAGACCATGCAGACCTTTTCCTTAACCAATATCTTGAAGGTGAAATAAGAAGAGGCAGAGGTTATTCTTATGGAATTGAGATACTCATACGAAAGAATCAGGGATTATTCACAGGCTGGCTTGGTTATACATATTCGAGATCATTCAGAATTGTACCTGAGATCAATAACGGAAACAGATATCCTTCTCTGTATGATAAACCCCATACTATTAACCTGGTAACAACTTTTGCCCTGACACAAAGAATTGTTGTTTCGTCAACATGGACCTATGCAACTGGACTTCCGCTGACATTACCTACTGGAAGAGCCATACTTGGCAATTCAATAATTCCTATATATTCCGACAGGAATTCTTACAGGATGGAGGATTATCACCGACTTGATCTTTCAGTGACTCTTAAGGGCAGGGAGAAGGCAGGTAAAAAATGGCACAGCGAGCTTAATCTTTCTGTTTACAATGTTTACAACAGGCATAATTCATGGGCGATAAACATTGTTAGAGATGATACTGATCCTTATCTTGCTTATGCCGAAAAGACATACCTGTTTGCAGTTATCCCTGCGCTGACCTGGAATATACGATTTTGAAAATATGAGGATTATTACGAAAATATTATCCGGCTTAATAACTTTATCATTACTGTTATCCTGTACTGAAAGAATTGATCTTCCTTTGGATGAGGGTAACATAAAGCTGGTTGTGGAAGGTGCTGTGACAACTGAATCATGTGTTCATTCCATATACCTCACCGAATCTACAGGTTATTATTATAACCAGGAACCACCAGCTGTTATTGGAGCAACAGTTACAATTACTGACGGTGTTTCTGTATTTATTCTTAGTGAGAATTCTCCCGGAGTTTATCAGACCGGATCGGATTTTCGTGGAATAGAAGGGAGAGAATATACATTGAATATTAAACTTTTAGCGCCTTTAGGCGGATTTACTGAATTTACAGCAAGTTCAGTAATCAATACCCCGGTGATACTCGATTCTGCAGATTTGAAGTTTTATGAAGAGTTTGGCGAACATGGATTATGGGAAGTAAAATGCTGGTTTTATGATTCTCTCTCAACAGATTTTTACCGGTTTGAATTATATCGCAACTATCATCTGATAACTCATAAGCTGGGTAAATGGATTGTTACTGATGACAAGTTTTTTAATGGTGATTATGTTAATGGAGGAGTAATAACATATCTCGATCAGAATTCTGAAAATGAAAAACTTCTTCCGGGTGATGAGTTGATAATTACTATGGGAAACATAGGCCGGGAGTATTTCAATTTCATTCAGGATGCACAGTCAGAGCTCAGAGGATCAAACCCCCTTTTCAGCGGTCCCGGTGCCAATGTCAGAGGTAACATAAGCAACGGGGCAATTGGGTTCTTTGCCGCCTATCCGGTAAGCCTGGTAAAGGTAATTGTTCCTTAGGGTATGGTGAAGGATGCTCAACGCCGGGCGCTCGATGCTAGACACTGGACACTGGGCGCTGGGCGCTGGACGCTGGACATACAACCGGTGAATGACTCCCTGTTTTCATTTGTCTGTTGCCCGTCGCCCATTCCATTTATTAGCAAATTATTCCTAACTTTAAATCATAACCTTTTAGAAACATATTTACTATGAAACCCACATGATTGACAACAATCACAAGCGAGCTTGCGAGCTCAGCGAAGCTAAACACGGTTGAAATATAATTTTCAATCATGTTTGGTTTGCCTTCAGCGAGCCCTTTGGGGTTCATCAAACCACTAAATTCAAAATTATATTATGATGAAACAGTTAAAATATGTAATTGTTATACTCCTGTCTATCTCATTGAATGTGAATGCCCAGACAAAGGAGGAGATATTAAGTTACCTTAAGTCATTTGGTAACGGATCATATCTCTTCGGGCAGATGGCAACCTGGGTGCATAATGAAAACCCTGACATGGATCATCCCTCAAACTGGTTGAAAAAGATATCCGATCATACAGGTATTATGCCCCGGTACGGGTGCATTACTTATGATTATGATGATGACCCGTTTACTGATGCCGAATGGAATGAAGGAGTCAGGAAGATGTGGGACAAAGGTCTGCTGACCGGAGTTTATAATTTCTATGCAAATCCCTGTGGTGGAAAATGGAATGCGCCTGTTACAATCGATCCTATATTTGATATCGGAGATAATCCGGTGAAAGCAAACTTTTACCGGCAGATGGACAGGATGGCAGCAAATATGCAGTGGCTGAAGGAAAGAGGTATAGTTGTGATCTATACTCCTTTTGTTGAACTGGATGATAAAAATAAATGGCATGCTAGGGAGGGTAGCCGAAACGGGATAAGACTCTACAGACTTGTCCATGATTATTTTACTGCAAAAGGACTTGATAACATAATCTGGGCATTTCATACAACCCAACGACCCGGAGCATTGAAAGAGTATTATCCGGGAGATGAATATGTTGATATAATAGGTAAATCAGGATACGGGACCGGTCTTATTTTCAATGAGTATGAGTGGGCAGTGGATAAAAAGAAAAATGCAGGTAAAATAATCTGGTGGGCAGAACTTGGGATAAGAGGAGAGAAGGATGCACCCCGTGATTGTTTTGATGTTTTGAAAAAGCTTGAAAGTAGTTTTCCTGAGCTTGCAGGGTTTAGCTTTTGGAGCGATTCCGGATTTTATAATGTATTGGGAAATCTCAATGGACCTGAATTTATGGCTGATCCAAAGATCGTCACATTAAACTCTAAAGGTAAAGAAAGGGATCTGAATCGAAAGGATTCAAAGAAAAAATCAAAGAAATCCAAAAATTGAACCTGAAACCCACCTTCGCCATGCTTCGGTGGGCAATGCCTGAAACCTGAAACTAAATAAGCTCTATCTCCTCATCCTCCTTTGTCTGGATAAGTTTCCCGTCTTCACACTTCAGCGTTCTGGCAGTAAACTTTTTCAGGATCGTGTAGTTATGAGTGGCCACAATAACTGCCCTTCCTGTCCGGCTTATATCTGTTAACAGTCTTATGATTCCGTCGGAAGTCTCCGGATCAAGGTTTCCCGTTGGCTCATCAGCCAGAATAATATCAGGATCATTAAGAAGGGCTCTTCCGATTACCACCCTCTGTTGTTCTCCGCCTGAGAGCTGGTGAGGCATTTTATATCCCTTAAGGTTAAGACCTACTTTCTCGAGGACTTCCCCTATTCTTTTATCAATCTCTGATTTGTTATTCCAGCCTGTTGACCTGAGTACAAATTCAAGATTATCATTAACTGACCGGTCAGTAAGTAGCTGGAAATCCTGAAATACTATACCCAGCTTCCTTCTGAGAAATGGTATCTCGCGCCGTTTTATTTTAGCCAGATTATAGCCTGCGACAAGTGCTGTGCCACTTTTTAAAGGTATCTGAGCATTAAGAGTCTTAATCAGGCTTGACTTGCCGCTTCCAACTTTACCAACAAGGTAAATGAATTCTCCTTTTCCTGCTTTAAGATTTACATTGGACATCACAAGATGGTCCTGCTGCCATATTGAACAGTCCGTTAACTCAATTATGATATCTAGTGGCAGAGTATCCTGCATTTCAGGTTTTGTTAAGTTTAAATATAATCACTCTAATCCTGATTGAGGTAAAATATCTTCTTCTTCATCAGGAATTTGCTAAAAGGATTTGAATTACTGTGACAAAATAACGAAAGAATTGATAACTAACATTTATATGTTAATAAATTCAATAATAAAGCCCGGCTGACGGCGTTTAATAGTTGTAATTTTACGCTTGATTATTTAAAAAATGACTTGGTGTTATAAATGGCTTACGGTTAGAATATTAGGTGACTGGGGCTAATGCTCTCGCTCCGGATTCACTTAAGGAACAGCCAAAAAAAATAAGTTATGAACAGAAGAAAACTGATTTTTATTTCCGGATTACTGGTGACATTCTTCTTTCAGCTCTCTGCTCAGATGCCTTTTACCGATAAGGAGCTTGGATCGGATTTCAACAGGGGAATGGAATTATTTTATAAGGAAAAGTACGCAGCCGCAATACGGCTTTTTGATTCATATGTGGATAATGAAAGGGATCAGGACGATATACGCGTTGCAGATGCCAGTTACTATAGTGCTGTATCAGCTTTGAATCTGTTTAATCCGGATGCAGAATACAGAATGCTCAGATATATATCCTCATATCCTGAAAGTCCACGTTTGAATGAGGCAAAACTTATTCTTGCAGATTATTTTTATCAGAGTAAAAACTACAGGAAAGCTGCTTCATATTATGAGATGGTAAACCGCCAGTTTATCGATAAGGAAAAATTACCGGAATATTTTTTCAGGAATGGTTATTCACTTTACACAAAAGGAGATCAGAGTAGTGCTCTTCTGATGTTTTCTGAGATAAAGGATATAGATACAGAATACACTCCGCCAGCTATCTATTATTTCTCGCAGATAGCCTACGAGCAGAAGATGTATCAGACTGCTATGGATGGATTTATGAAGCTTAAGGATGATGAGACTTTCGGTACCATTGTGCCATTCTATATCGTTCAGATTCTCTATATCCAGAAGGATTATGACGGAATACTTGAAATAGCGCCAGACCTGCTTAAATCAGCAGGCAAGGAGAGAAGTATTGAGCTGTACAGGTTTATCGGTGATGCATATTATAACAAGGAAAGATACAGTGAAGCACTTACATATCTTGAGAAATATACTGAGGGAGCCAAAGCCAGCGAAAGGGCTGATAAATACCAGCTTGGGTATTGCTATTATAAAACCGGTGATATAGATAATGCGATAAAAATCTTCCTTGAAATCGGTGTTAGAAATGACCTGCTTACGCAGAATATCTGGAACCTTCTTGGTGACTGCAATTTGCAAAAAAATGACAAGACGAGAGCACGGCTGGCATTTGGAGAAGCTTCAAAAATGGCTTTTAACAAGGCAATTCAGGAAGAGTCGTTGTTCAACTATGCAAAACTTACTTATGAGACTTCCTATTCCCCTTTCGGAGAGACTATTGCTGCATTCACAGAATATATTCAGCTATATCCTGGTTCTGATAGAATTCAGGAAGCATACGATTATCTTGTTGCCACCTATCTTCAGGTTAAGAATTATAAGGCTGCACTTGCTTCACTTGACAAGATTGTGAATAAAGAAAAAAAACTGGAGGAGGCTTATCAACGTGTTGCTTTTTACAGGGGTCTCGAGCTTTTCAGAAACCTTGAGATGGAGGCAGCTATTGCCATGTTCGATAAATCACTCAAGTATGAGAAGTATAACCGGTTACTAAGAGCAAGGGCTGTATACTGGAGGGGAGAAGCCTGGTACCGGCTTGCACATTATGATAAGGCAAGAATTGATTATGAACAATTTTTGGGAATCCCCGGTTCAATGAATGTTGAAGAGTACCAGATGGTCAGATATAGTCTGGGTTCAGCCCTTTTTAACCTGAAGGACTATTCAAATGCTCTTAATCATCTGAAGACTTTTGAAACTTCTGCCAGAAATGTTAAACCGGAAGTAATGGCAGACGCTCTGAACAGGATAGCAGACTGTTATTTCATATCAACAGACTATCAGACATCCATTCAATATTATGACAGGGTTATTGCTTTCGGTAATATTGATGCCGATTATGCAATGTATCAGAAAGGTTTTTCCCTGGGTCTTGTGAACAACAACCAGGGAAAAGTTGATGTTCTGACAGCACTTACAATTAAATATCCCCAGTCTGCTATTATCCCAAATGCAGTTTTTGAGAGGGGAAGGGCTTTCCATGTGCTGGAAAATTTTAATAAAGCAGAGAAAGATTTCAATTCAGTAATTTCTGATTATCAGAACAGTGCACTGGTTCCGAGGGCAATTCTCCAGCTTGGTATGCTTTATTTTAATCAGGATCAGAACGAAAAAGCTATTATACAGTATAAGAAAGTCATTCAGAATTATAAATCATCAGATGAAGCGAGATATGCACTCACAGGCCTGAAAAACTGTTATGTCGACATGAATGATGTTGAAGCCTATTTCTCATATGTTAAAACACTTGATGGGTACGGAGACGTTAATATGGCACAGAAAGATTCTCTCCTTTATTCATCCGGTGAGAACCTCTATATCAGTGCCAGATACGACAGGGCATCAGAGGTATTTGTGAATTATCTTTCTGAATTTCCCGAAGGCAGCTTCAGGATTAATGCAAAATTCTACCTGGCAGAATGTTTGAAACTCTCAAATAAAAAATCTGATGCTTTGAAGTTTTACAAAGAAGTATCTGCTGAACCTAATAATCAGTTTATGGAGCAGTCTCTCCTGTCTGCTTCTGAAATCCTTTATGAAAATGAGGAATTTGAAGAGGCTTTCGAATATTTCAAAAAGCTTGAGATGGTTGCCATTAATGATGTCAATAAACTTACTGCTTTGAAGGGCCAGCTTCAGTCAGCCTCTTTTATTGGTGATGCACAAACTACAATTATTGCAGCCGATAAAATAATTGCAAATAACAATATCCCTGAAGAGCTTTTACGAGAGGCACTTTTTATGCGGGCAAAAGCAAATTACAGCCTTAACAGGTTTGACGAGGCTATAAGCGATTTCAAACGGGTCGGTACTGAGGTTGTAAGCATGGAAGGAGCTGAATCGAAGTACAGAATTGCAGAACTTCTTGAAAAGCAGAACAAGACAGCAGAATCTGAAAGAGTAATAACTGAGTTTATTGACCAGAAAACACCTCATCAGTACTGGATGGCCAGGGTGTTCCTGTTGCTTGCAGATGTCAGTCAGAAAAAAGGCGACTTCTTTCAGGCAAGAGTGACTCTTCAGAGTCTTAATGATTACTATGAGGTTGACAATGACGGTATCCTGGATGAAGTTAAATCGCGATTAGCAGCACTTGATGAGAAAAAACAGCAATAGATCTTTCAAAGCCTTATGTTATAGCCTGTAATTTGATTAAGAAACAGAATGAACATGATAAAAAAAACTTTCATAACAACAATACTGATTCTCTTCACGATGTTATCTGTAATAGCTCAGGAGAAACAGGAATCAGCAATGCAGAGAGAGGTCACTCTATATAATCCATACAAGCCATCGCTTAATGTGGTAAGAAAACGGAGTTACCTGCCCGAGTTGAAAGATACTATGCAGATCAGACCTCAGTTCAGATACGAGGTAAATGCAGAACCATTTATGCCTGAGTATACAGTTAGCCCTATCAAAGCCGCATCTCTTCTGTCTGATCCGCTTCCAAAGCTTTATAAGAGCTATTTAACGGCTGGACTGGGTACCCATCTGACACCTTTGGGTGAATTGAGTATCACTAACGAGAGGTCGAAAAAGGGTGCCATTGGATTATATGCACGTCATTTCTCAACAAATGGAAAGCTGAAGCTGGAAAATGATGAAAAAGTCTTTGCCGGCTATATGGATAATGATGCCTCCCTTTTTGGAAAGAAATTCTTTAAGAAAAGCCTTCTGGAAGGTTCAGTCGATTTCAGCCAGAAAATAAGATATGCTTATGGTTACGATCCCGAAATCACTGGTTATATTCCTGAAAAAGACAGTGTGAGAATGAGATATAATAATGTCGGGGCCAATGCTTCAATTTCATCAACTACTCTCGACTCAACTGAACTTACATATAATGTGAACCTTTCCTACAATTATTTTCATCATATGAAGGATATGTACCAGCATAAAATTGAGGTGGATGGATTATTTGCCAAGTCAGTGAAGGATTTTTATGTGGGAGCGGGTGTTAATTATGAGATGTATCTTCCGGCCGACTCAATTTCCACAAATAATGTATATAATATATCTGTCAGTCCCTTTGTCAAGAAATCAAGTCAGCTGTGGAATTTTAAAATAGGATTTGAAGCATTAAGGGACCGATGTAACGTTTTTCATATCTATCCGGATGTCGACTTCGGTTTTAATGTGATACCGTCATATATGAGTTTTTATGCAAGGCTCAATGGCTATCTCGAGAGAAATGATCCATTAAAGGTAGTTACTGAAAACCCCTTTCTTGCCGACAGAAAATTCTTTGGCCCACAGCCTGAAGCAATTCTCTTCTCCCTTCCTGATACTGATCATGAATTGATTATATCAGCAGGGTTAAAGGGAAATACTGGAATTGGAGGATCTTACCTTGTCTCTGCATCATATTCCATGATCCAATCAATGCTGTTTTATACTAACATGGTTTCACCCGATACGATTGTTCCACGTGCAGTGGGTAATTACTTTATGTTTGTTACTGATCCTGGTGAGTTACTTAATATTCACGGAGAAATGACAGGTAAAATAACAGATAAGCTTTCTTTCTCCGGTTTAGCCAACTTCTATAAATATAATTTTGGTATAACACCCTGGAATAAACCAGCGTGGGATGCAAGCGCCGAACTTAATTACAATCTAAGGGAAAAGATAATTGCAGGCGTTGAACTCACAGCACTGGGTAAGCGGAAAAATATTGTTAACGGAGATTATTTCAGCAGGAATGCCGGCTATACAACAAAGGAAATAGAAATGCCCTGGCATTTTAATATGAATATTTCCGCTGAATACCGCTATTCTAAAATTCTTTCGTTCTGGACAAAGTTTAATAATATTGCTCTAAGCGATTACTATGAATGGGCTTACTACCCCTCTCAGAGATTCCTTTTTATGATAGGATTTACCTATAGTTTATAACAATAACAAAATTGTAACAAATGTTACAATTTTAACTGAAAATTCAGAGATATAAGGAGTATTTATCTGCATTATTGTCAGACCTTCCTAAAGTGTTAATTTCTTGGTGATAAAAGTGAATTATTTTTAGCTTTTTCTTTCGGAAAAGCCGTTTTAATTCCGTATATTTGTCCGGTTATTTAATTATCAAAATATCAATAATTTATAAGAGAAAAAGTGAAGTTGGATCCTGGACGGGGAAGTGGGAATAAATTAATTCTGATTCCATCATCATAGCTCCTTTTTTGATTAAAGGAAAGAGGTCAAAATTTCCGATCTGCTTTCATTGATTATTGGTTTAAACAGAGATTTAATATTTCAACGTGATATGAACGAGAACGAAAAAAAATTAAAAGACAGTATTGATTATTCGGCAGATAATATACAGGTACTGGAGGGGCTTGAGGCAGTAAGGAAAAGACCTGCAATGTATATTGGGGATATAGGTGTTAAAGGCCTTCATCATCTGGTTTATGAGGTAGTTGATAATTCAATAGATGAGGCTCTGACTGGTTATTGCAAACGAATAGATGTAATAATCCTTGAAAATGGCTCTGTAAAAGTAAGTGATGATGGCAGAGGGATACCAACCGGTGTAATGGATAAAGAAAAGAAATCTGCACTTGAGGTAGTTATGACTGTTCTTCATGCAGGTGGAAAATTTGACAAGGATTCTTATAAGGTTTCCGGCGGACTTCATGGTGTTGGTGTGTCATGTGTGAATGCACTTTCTGATGAACTTTCGGCTATTGTAATGCGTGAAGGGAAGATTTTTAAGCAGGAATACCGTAAAGGAAAACCGGTAACAGCTGTCGAGGTTATAGGGGAAACTGAAAAATCCGGGACAGAGGTTACATTTAAACCGGATGGCTCTATATTCCAGACAACTGATTTTAATTTTGAAATACTTGCTGCCCGGCTGAGAGAGCTTGCATATCTGAACAAAGGAATACTCCTTACAATCAAGGATATGAGGGAGACAGTCGATGATGGAAATGGCGGTGTTCATCGTTATGAGGAATTTGTTTCGGATGAAGGACTTAAGGAATTCGTCAGCTATGTCGATGCAAACAGGGAGAGCATAATCGATAATATTATACATATAATATACGATAAAACAGAGTTCCCTGTTGAAATAGCCTTGCAATACAACAGCTCTTTCTCTGAGAATGTATTTTCTTATGTAAATAACATTAACACAATAGAAGGGGGGACCCATCTCGCAGGATTCAGAAGAGGCCTGACCCGTACACTTAAGAAATATGCAGAAGATTCAGGAGCCACATCAAAGCTGAAGTTTGATATCAATGGTGATGACTTCCGTGAAGGCCTGACTGCCATTATTTCAGTTAATGTTGCTGAGCCGCAGTTTGAGGGACAAACAAAAACCAAGCTTGGAAACAATGAGGTGATGGGAGCAGTTGATCAGGCTGTAAGTGCAGCTCTTACAAATTATCTTGAAGAGAATCCAAAGGATGCTCGGGTGATTGTCCAGAAGGTAATACTTGCTGCAACAGCCCGCCATGCAGCACGTAAGGCAAGGGAGCTTGTTCAGCGCAAAAATGTCCTGTCCGGATCAGGACTTCCAGGGAAACTGGCCGACTGCGCTGACAGGGATCCGTCAAAATGTGAGATATACCTTGTTGAGGGTGACTCGGCCGGAGGGACTGCCAAGCAGGGCAGGGATCGGCGCTTTCAGGCTATACTTCCTCTCAGGGGCAAGATACTTAATGTTGAGAAAGCTATGCAGCACCGAATATATGAGAGTGAAGAGATTAAGAATATTTTTACGGCTCTTGGTGTGAATATAGGTACTGAAGAAGACAGCAAAGCTCTCAATATTTCAGGTTTGCGCTATCATAAGATCATTATAATGACTGATGCCGATGTAGATGGGTCACATATTACAACCCTTATTATGACATTTTTCTTCAGGTATATGATAGACCTTATAAAAGGAGGAAATATTTATATAGCAACTCCGCCACTTTATCTTGTAAGGAAGGGGAAATCCGAACGTTACTGCTGGAGCGAGGAAGACCGTGAGGCTGCCATAAATGAGCTTGGACAGGGTAAAGAATCAGCCGTTTCATTACAGAGATATAAGGGTCTTGGTGAGATGAACGCAGAGCAGCTTTGGTCTACCACTATGAATCCTGAAACAAGGACTCTAAGGCAGGTGACCATTGAAAACGCAGCTGAAGCCGATCACATATTCTCAATGCTTATGGGAGATGAGGTGCCACCACGCAGGGAATTCATTGAGACTCATGCAAAATATGCAAAAATAGATGTATAATAATCTGTTGTCTTTTGACTGAATTACATTAATTCAGTTTTCAAATATTATTTCTTTCAGAATATCCTCAATATGTGTAATGATATATCTTGAGGTACCCTGGAAATTGTTTACCATAATAGTGAAAACCAGGTTTTTGCCTGATCTGGAAGTCATATAACCTGCATAACATCTTACCCTGGTCATTGATCCGCTTTTTGCCTTCAGGTTTGATACAAAAACCTCGTCAGTGAAGTACTGTGAAAGAGTTCCGCTATAACCGGCCTCAGGCAGTGAAGAATAGAATTCAGGAAAGTACCTCCCCCTGGCGCGCAGATAGATAAGAAGCTTTACAAGTCCTTCAGCATTGAGTCCATTACGGGAAGAAAGGCCGCTGCCATCTTCAATAAATAGTCCGGTGGTATCAACTCCTGCCTTGTCAAGGAACTCCCTGATCACATTCAACCCTGCAGCAGTTGTGCCTCTGCCCTTGATCTGCTTTCCAAGTTCCTTCACCAGATGTTCAGCATAAAGGTTAACACTCTCCTTATTAAGAATATCAATAATAAATGTCAGCAGGGGTGAGATAGTCTCAGATAAAATTGTAATATTCTCAGGTAATTTAGCCGGCTCAAGCCTGCTTGTTGCTGGTTTACCTGTGATCCTGATCCCAGCTTGATCAAGTTTTTCATTAAGGATTTCGGCAAGTAGCAGGGGAGGATCAGGAATGGAGGCATCAAGAATTATCTCCTTTTCGCTTGATGGTACAGTTCCGGAAAGCCAGCCCTGGGTGCTGTAAGGTGCTGAATATACATACCAGTTTTCCTCACTGCCTGAAGAAATAAGCCGGTTTGTGAATTTATACCCATGAAGATCAGGTGTTATGTCAAGAATTTCAACACCGGAACTTCCTCCGGATGATTTCACCCTGATTTTACAGCTGTTGTCAAATACCGATAAACCATATACCCCTGCGCCATAATAGACACCAATATCTTCCCAGAGCCATCGTGGTGCAACAGGTTCATAATCGTAATAAGAATCATCTGTAATTACTTTCCCCCTCACTTTCCTTATTCCATATTTCTTTAAATCATCAACCCAGCCGGATACAAAATCATTATAATATTCACTGAAATATTCAGATCCCAGCGTAGGATCTCCGCCTCCCTTTATTACAATGTTACCATAAAGTCGGCCAGACCTGTTAACTGTACCGGTATATCCCACTGATGTTCTAAAAGTATATGCAGGTCCCAGTAATTCCAAAGCAGCTGAGGAGGTCACCAGCTTCATTGTTGATGCCGGAATAAGCGACAATTTCGGGTTGTAGGAAAAAAGTACATTTCCGATGTCAGCATCTGCCACCAGGAATGATACTGATGCATTTGTCATGACAGTGTCGGTCAGGAAAATCTCAAACCTTGTTGTCTGGGAATTGGTTTTAATGGATATAAGAAAGAATATCAGGAACAGTAGCTTCCTCATGATTGTATCCCTGGTTTATTCTGCTGGATTGTTGACAGCAAACCACACGCTGCCTGAATATCAACACCACGGCTGGCTCTTATGGTTGTAAGTATACCTTTTAAATTAAGTGCTTCTTTGAAATTATTTGTCTCTTTTATACCGGGACTTTTGAAGTCCGAGCCCGGTATTTCATGAAAACGGATAATATTTATTCTGCATTTGATCCCGTTAAGTATCCTGGCAAGTTCTTTTATGTGACGGGGAGTATCATTCATCCCTTCGAACAAAATATATTCAAAGGATACCCTGCGCTGACTGTTGAAATCAAAATTCCTGATGATATTAAGGACCTCTTCAACTGTATTTGTACGCTGTATTGGCATCAGGCTTCTGCGCTCATCATCGAATGGTGAGTGAAGGCTTACAGCCAGGTGGCAGCGGCTTTTTTCGAGGAAATCCTTTATGGGAGATAACAACCCTACTGTACTTACAGTGATCCTTGTAGGACTCCATCCGTAGCCCCACTCGCTGGTCAGAATCTCAAGGCTCTTCATTACTTCTGACAGGTTGTCAAGTGGCTCTCCCATACCCATGTAAACCATGTTTGTCAGATTCCTGAATTCAGGAAGGCTCCTGAACTGGTTCAATATCTCATTTGCAGAAAGGTTGCCCTGGAATCCCTGCTTGCCTGTCATACAGAAAATACACCCCATTTTGCATCCTGCCTGTGAGGAAACGCATATTGTAGCACGATCAGTTTCAGGAATATATGCAGTTTCTATATATTTATTATTCAGTACTTTATAAAGATATTTTTTGGTGCCGTCACTACTCTCGGCAGAGCTTTCCGGATGTGAAAGTCCCAGTTCATATTCTGCTGCCATCACCTCCCTTGTCTTTTTTGACAGATTAGTCATTTCTTCAATAGAGGAGATCTCTTTTTTATAAAGCCAGTCGGCTATCTGCATGGCAGTAAACCCTGGTAACCCAAGTCTCTTTGAGACTGCTATCAGCTCATTGAGCGTCTTGCCATATAATCTTTCTTTTTGCATCAATCATAGCATTATTGTCTTCTGTTCTCCCTTTCACCCAATATCCCCTTCACCCAATCACCCCTTCACACCTCAATCATTCCTTCAAATACAAAGGTTGCCGGACCTGTTAACCAAATATCAGTAATTCGTTTACCCTCAATCCTGAATGAAACGGAGAGATCTCCCCCATTTGTTCTTACACTGACAGTGTCCCTGTCAAAATGTCCTGATAGTACAGAAGCTATGGCAGAAGCGGTGACTCCGGTGCCGCACGATAATGTTTCAGCTTCCACTCCTCTTTCGAATGTCCTTACAAATATTTCATTATTAGATGGTTGGACAAAATTTACATTAGTGCCGGCCGGTGCAAAATCGGGTGACATCCTTATTTCTCTGCCTGTTTTATTTACATCAATATCTTCAACATTATCGCTGAATATTACATAATGGGGAGAACCTGTATTTATGAAGTAATTGTCATTTACAAACCCGGTTTCTGCAACATCATTCATACTAAGACTGATCAGATTATCTTTAAGAAAGGCATTATGAATACCATCTATTGCTTTGAAAGTCATTTTCTTATTTGTTATACCCTCCTTGATGGCATATGCAGCAGAGCATCTTCCTCCGTTACCGCACATCGAACCCTCATAACCATCAGAATTAAAGTACTTCATCTCAAAATCATATTCATGATCTTCACAGATAAGGATCAATCCGTCAGCACCAATCCCAAATCTCCGGTCACACAACTTTTTTATAAGGATATGATTATCAATGTTAAATAGACTTTTCCTGTTGTCTATTATTATGAAATCATTTCCTGTTCCCTGGTATTTGTTAAATACTGTAATCATCAGTGTTAAAGTGTTGTTAAATAATTGAAGGTCATAAGAAAATTGTATGATCTTTGTAAAACATATCAACAAAAAAACGGTTATAAAGATAGAAATCTTTTATGAAGGCATGGAATTTGAAATCCGATTGCCGACCGTAAAAAAGGTTTAATTAAAAAAAATAGAGATGAAAGCAAAGTATTTTTTTGGATCATTTATAATGGCTGTTCTTGGTGCAACCATTACCTTATTGGTTTATACCAGGTATATAGAAAAAGATGCACAGGTTATTTCGCATGACAGTTCATCAGTTGATGTTCAGAATGCCCGTGCTATTCTTACATCATTCCAGATGCAGGAGGGGCAGGTTGATTTTACATATGCTGCAGAACAGACTGTTCATGCTGTTGTACACGTTCATACAAAAAAGATGATGGGGGGATATGCACAGAACCCTATAATGGAATGGTTTTATGGTGACCGCTATTCTTCAAAGCCCAGGGAGGTAAGCGGATATGGATCAGGAGTTATAATTTCTGCTGATGGATATATTATTACAAATAATCATGTTATTGACGATGCTGACGAGGTTGAAGTCAAGCTGAATGACAACAGGACGTTCCAGGCAAAAGTAGTTGGTAAAGATCCAAGTACTGACATAGCCCTTTTAAAGGTTCAGGTGGATAACCTGCCTTACGTAAAATATGGCGATTCAGAACAGCTTAAGCTTGGGGAATGGGTTCTGGCAGTAGGTAATCCTTTCAATCTTACCTCTACTGTTACTGCAGGTATAGTGAGTGCAAAAGGCAGAAGTCTTAATTTACTTGAGGGCGATTACAGGATAGAATCATTCATTCAGACAGATGCTGCCCTGAATATGGGAAACAGCGGTGGAGCTCTTGTAAATACCAAGGGTTTACTCGTTGGTATCACATCTGCAATACTTTCACCCAGCGGGGCATATGCGGGAAATTCATTTGCCATTCCGATTACTATTGTCAGAAAGGTTGTTGATGATCTCAGAGAGTATGGTGAAGTTCAGAGGGCAATAATTGGTGTTAATATAAGGGATATTAACTCTGATGATGCCGATAAATATAACCTGGATAAGGTAAAAGGTATTATGATTACCGGTACTGTTGAAAATGGATCGGCCAGGGAGGCAGGCCTGAAGGCAAATGATATTATTATTGGATTCGACGAAATGCCTGTAAATACCACAGCTGAACTCCAGGAGCAGGTTGGTAAACATCGTCCTGGTGATAAGGCTAAAGTAACTTATATCAGAAACGGTAAGGAATCAACCGTTAATGTGATACTTAAAAATGTTGCAGGAGATACAAATGTTGTGACTGCTCAGACTGGTACAGATATTGTCTTTGGAGCACGTCTTTCAGGACTAAGCTCATCAGACAAACAATCATTTGATGTTGATTATGGAGTGAAGGTAACCGAGGTAAATGATGGTAAGTTCAGGGATCTTGGCATAAGAAAAGGATATATTATCCTGAATGTTAACGGGAAAAAGGTATATTCCCCTGGTGATGTTCGTAAGTTTTCGAATAATGAATCAGCACTGAAATCTATCGGAGGTGTCCAGTCAGATGGTACAATTTTTAGCTACCAGTTTGGGAACTAAAACCAAGGTAATTATAAATTGCTGTGATACAGGGGATTAAGAAAATAAGATCCCCTGTATACAACAATATAAGATTATTTTTGTTATTACATAATAAAGCCGTATCTTTGCGGAAATTTTTCCTTAAGTAGAATGAGACAATTAAAGATTACCAAATCCATTACCAATAGAGAAAGTGCGTCACTGGACAAATATCTGCAGGAAATTGGTAAGGAGGAGTTGATATCAGTGGAAGAGGAAGTGGAATTGGCTCAGCGAATTAAGAAAGGAGACAGGGCTGCACTCGAAAAACTTACTAAAGCGAATCTGCGTTTTGTTGTCTCTGTGGCCAAACAGTATCAGAACCAGGGACTCAGTCTTCCCGACCTTATAAATGAAGGAAATCTCGGACTTATTAAAGCAGCTGAGAAGTTTGATGAAACACGTGGATTCAAATTTATTTCATATGCGGTATGGTGGATCCGGCAGTCAATCCTTCAGGCTCTTGCTGAACAATCACGTATTGTCAGATTACCATTGAACCAGGTTGGTTCGCTCAATAAAATTAACAAGGCTTTTTCGAAGTTTGAACAGGAGAACGAGCGTACTCCCTCACCTGAAGAACTTGCCGAAGTTCTTGAATTACCTAAGGAGAAGGTAACAGATACACTTAAGGTTTCAGGAAGACACGTATCAGTTGACGCACCATTTATTGAAGGTGAAGATAACAGTCTTCTGGATGTTCTGACTAATTCTGATTCACCTGTAGCTGACAAGCTTCTTATGGATGAATCACTCTCCAGAGAAATTTACAGGGCTTTGGCGACACTTACAGAAAGGGAAAGAGATATTATAAGGTACTTCTTCGGGATAGGATGTCAGGAGATGACTCTTGAGGAGATTGGCGAAAAGTTTGGTCTGACACGTGAAAGAGTTCGTCAGATTAAAGAAAAAGCAATCAGAAGACTAAGGCATGCTTCAAGAAGTCGCCTTCTTAAAGGTTACCTTGGTTAACTAAAATATTATCAATAAAAAAGCGTCTGGAAACAGGCGCTTTTTTTGTAGTTTTGAATGCTACATTACCTGAAATGGATTTCAAATTAGTATCTGACTTTCAACCCACAGGAGACCAACCTGAAGCAATCAGGCAGCTGGTTGAGGGACTTAATAAAGGCGTACCTTTTCAGACACTGCTGGGAGTTACAGGTTCAGGCAAAACATTTACTATTGCAAATGTAATTGAACAGGTGAAGCGACCTGTACTAGTCCTGAGTCATAACAAGACACTGGCTGCTCAGCTATATGGTGAATTCAAGCAGTTTTTTCCGGAAAACAGGGTGGAGTATTTTGTCTCATATTATGATTATTACCAGCCTGAAGCATATTTGCCTGTTACTGACACATATATCGAAAAGGATCTATCTATTAACGAAGAGATAGAGAAACTAAGACTTAGTGCAACCTCATCACTTTTGTCAGGCAGGAATGATGTCATTGTAGTATCCTCAGTATCATGCATATATGGCATTGGAAATCCGGATGACTTTCATTCAAACACTATTCATGTTAAAAGAGGACAGACAATCGGCAGGAATGTTTTTCTCAGAAAGCTTGTTGACAGCCTTTACTCAAGAAATGAAATGGAATTTAAACATGGTACTTTCAGGGTGAGGGGAGATACTGTGGATCTTTTTCCGGCATATGCCGATATAGCAGTAAGGGTTATTTTTTTCGGCGATCAGATTGAGGAGATAAACACTCTCGATCCCCTTACGGGACAAAGAATTGAGGAACTGAATGAATATGTAATCTATCCAGCAAACATCTTTGTGACCACACGCGAAAGGATCAATTCGGCAGTGCACGAGATACAGGATGACATGGTAAGACAGGTTGAGCATTTCAATGAGACAGGAAAAATGGAAGAGGCCAAAAGACTTGAACAGAGAGTCTCTTTTGATCTTGAAATGATAAAGGAACTGGGCTATTGCAGCGGAATAGAAAACTATTCGAGATATTTTGATGGAAGAAAACCAGGAACAAGGCCTTTTTGCCTGATAGATTATTTCCCGGATAATTTCATAACTGTAATTGATGAAAGTCATGTAAGTGTACCTCAGGTACGTGCTATGTTCGGAGGTGACCGTTCGAGGAAGCAGACTCTTGTAGAATACGGTTTCAGATTGCCGGCAGCTCTCGACAACAGGCCAATGCGGATGGAGGAGTTTGAATCGCTTACAGGTCAGACTATATTCGTAAGTGCTACGCCTGCTGATTATGAGCTAGAAAAGAGTGAAGGTGTTTTTGTGGACCAGGTGATTCGTCCTACTGGTCTTCTGGATCCTCCAATCGAAGTCAGGCCAAGCCTGAACCAGATCGACAATCTTATGGAAGAGATTAGGTTACGGACAGAGGCCAATGAACGGATTCTCGTCACAACCATTACAAAAAGAATGGCTGAAGAACTTTCTTCCTATCTGGTAAGATATGGTATCAAATGCAGCTACATTCATTCAGATATTGACACTCTTGAGAGGATAGATATCATGGAGGGGCTCAGAACAGGCATCATAGATGTCCTGGTAGGTGTAAACCTTCTGAGGGAAGGGCTTGATCTTCCTGAGGTATCTCTTGTTGCAATTCTCGATGCTGATAAGGAGGGATTCCTCAGATCATCACGCTCGCTTACCCAGACATCAGGACGTGCAGCACGTAATCTCAACGGTAAGGTAATAATGTATGCAGATACAGTAACCAGGAGCATGCAGCAAACAATTGAAGAGACAAACCGAAGGAGAGAGAAACAACTCCGGTATAATGAACAGATGGGGATTACTCCTGCTCAGATAATTAAAAAAACAGGTGCCATACTGAGCGGAATGAATAAGAAGCCGCATGTTCCGAAGGCATATATTGAAAATGAGAAACCCGACATTGCAGCAGATCCCGTTGTTAGATATATGAACCGCGAAGCTCTTGAAAAAACAGTTGAGAAAACCAGGAAGAGTATGGAGAAAGCTGCTTCAGAACTTGACTTCATTGAAGCCGCCCGATTCAGGGATGAGATGGCGGAATTGCAGAAGCTTCTGAGGAACAAATCTTGATCATAATTATTCAAAGGTAAGTGGTCAGAATTGAATGTTTCAATGTTTCATGTTTTTAAGTCCTGAAACCTTGAACCCACCTTCGCAATGCGTCGGTGGGCAAAGCCTTGAACCTGGAACCAGGAACCAATCAAACATGATCCTTAATAAGGTTGTTTACATAATTTGCTATTGCCAGTGATGATGTCAGCGCCGGGGATTCCATACCGATCAGATTAATAAAACCCGGAAAACCACGGTCGCTCTCCTCCCTTATGTAATAATCCCTAACCTGTTCTCCAGGTTTTTGCAGCTTAGACCTTATGCCTGCCATTTCGGGTGAAATATCATCGATCTCCAGAAAAGGAAGATATTTTTTTACGGACTGGAAAAAGGCTTCCTGTTTTGATGGTGTAAGTTTATAATCCTGAATATTGAATTCCAGATATTTAACATCGGGCCCGAGCTTTACACCTCCTGCCATATCTACCGTAACATGGACTCCTATGTGTTCAAGCCTTGGATGCGGTACGGGGTATATCAGCCTGCTTACCAGCCTGTTCTTTGGCGGATTAATACGAAAATATTCACCCTTACAAAAGATGATTTTCAACTTATCATCATTTATACTCAACATTTCTGCAACTTTATCAGATGTAAGACCTGCTGCATTTATGACTGTTCCGGATGTGAAACTGTATTCTTTTCCGTCTGAATCTGAAAGATCGATCTTATAGCCATTATTTGTTCTGCTGATTGATTTTACTTCACTTCTGTAGACTACATGTCCTCCGTTGTTAATAGTATTTGTCTCATACTGTTTCATCAGGCTGTGGGAGTCAATTATCCCTGTAGAAGGTGAATATAGGGCACTCACAGCATAGATGGCCGGTTCAATTTTTTCAATCTCACCCCTGTTAAGCGTTATAAGATCTTTAACTCCATTTTTGAGAGCAGTTGCCCTGACTCCTTCTAACACATTTACTTCCTCTTCAGAAGTTGCAACTATAAGCTTACCACATTTTCGGAATGGGATTTCGTATCTCTCGCAATAATCATATAACAATTCTTTACCTTCAACACAAAGTTTCGCCTTCAGGCTTCCCCGGGGATAATAAATCCCTGCATGTATCACTTCGCTGTTGCGTGAACTTGTTTCCTGTCCGAAGGATGCATGTTTTTCAATTACAAAAACATTTTTGCGGGTTTCGGTTATTTTCTGTGCTATTGCCAGGCCAATCACTCCTGCACCTATCACGGTTACATTAACATTATTCATGAAGATTTGTCGGGGATCTTATATTCCTGTTTATTTATTGAGGTCAAAAATAATTTAAAACCCATTGATAATTCTAATCCTGAATAATATTATTTTTAACTCAATCAAATATTATGCAAAAAGGAGTAAACAATAAAATCTGTTCCTCAATTTGTATTTTTTAAAAAAAAAGTAAGATTTTTAACTATTATCACTAACTTTATAGTATTATAAACCATCACGTAGGGATCCGGATAGAAAGCATGATTATGAAAAGAGCATTACTGTTTTGTTGCTTGGGTGTGTTGTTTTTCTTAAATGTTGCCCAGACAACCACGCAGGACAGCACTAGAGTTGATTCGTCCTATTTTGTTACTCATACACGTGAGGAGTTGATTGATAAGCTTGTTGATCTCCCATGTGGTATCAAACCGGATGATCCGGTAAAAACAATTCTTCAGAAAATCAATGTTTTCCTGACCAATTTTAACCCAGTCCCTGAATATTCAGATGATATCTATGCAAGAGCAGCTAATCTGCAGGCATTAAAAAGCGTTATTGAAGGGGGTTATGGAATAGGATCAGTTCTTATTGATAAGGATGGTAAGATAATTGAAGAGGCTCATAACAATCAGATGCAGGAGCACAGATCAGATCTGCATGCGGAAATGGCCCTGATGACAAAATTTGAGGAAAGCAGGAAGGCAAAAAAATACATGAATATCTATGTATATAAACCAGGACTTACAGTTTTCAGCTCGGCAGAACCATGTCCTATGTGCCTTATCAGAATAAGTACTGCAGGTGCAGATACAAAATACTGTACCCCGGGTCCTGAAGATGGAATGGCAAGCCGTATTGATTTTCTACCTCCTGACTGGAAAGCACTGGCTATGAAGAATGATGTTTCGCTGGGCGATTGTTCGCCGGTAATGCAGAAGATCTCACACCTTCTATTTTATACATTCCTTCTTGATAACCGCGGTCCTAAGTGATCTGGAATTATCATATCCTTTTTAACTATTATTTTAACCTGTAACGGATGTACAAGACAACCTCTACTCTTATAATATGCCTCCTCTTCGGTATTGGTAGTGTAATACAAGGGCAGGTGCGCATTGCCGTTAGCAAAACTTACAGTTCTTATGAAGCCTGGCTTAAAAGAGCTGAGCCTTCTGTTGAGATTATTAATATGTATGGACGAAAAATAGACTCTGTCGCAATAATACTAAAAACATGTTCAGGACTTTTGCTGACCGGTGGCGAAGATGTAAATCCTGCCCGATATGGAAAAGGGAATGAACTGTCAAAATGTGAAGAGATTGACGATTACCGCGATTCCCTTGAATTTGCACTTATTAAAAGAGCAGTAGAACTCAAAATGCCTATATTCGGTATCTGCAGAGGTGAACAGATTCTTAATGTAGCGCTTGGAGGAACCTTGCTGACTGATATTCCATCTGATGTGGGAACGACTGTAATACACAGATCTGCCAGTACCAGTGGCTCTCCTCATTTAATAATAATAGATAAAAAATCTGACTTGTTCAGACTGATAGGTGTGAAGCAAGATACAGTAAACAGCTATCATCATCAGGCAATTGATAAAATAGCTCCCGGATTCAGAATAAGTGCAAAAAGTGAGAATGGTGTGGCGGAAGCGATGGAACGGGTGTCACCGGGAGTAAAGCCATTTATTATGGCTGTGCAATGGCATCCTGAAAAATCTACGCAGAAAGCTGAATTATCAAAACCCCTTGGTGATTATTACCTTAAGCATGCAAGAGAATATAGTAAGTCAAAGAAATAAACCTTTAACCCACCATCGCAATACTTCGGTGAGTAAAACCTTGAACTTTGAACCTTGAACTTTAAACTTTATACATAAAGAGACTTTTTTCCCCGGATTCTATTAAAAACGAAACATGCAATAAAATGAAAACATACGGTTTAACACTATTTGTTTTTTCACTGTTATTTGCAAATACTTTATGCATCAGATCTCAGGATATATTAACCGTCAGGTTTGATGATTCCGGTGAGGTGCTGACCAATCCTGGTATCGGTTTTATGACATTTCAAAGGTTCAATGGTGACAGAACAAATGAAGGTGTCGGTTGGACTGAAGGATTTCCTGTTGATTACCAGAATTTTAAAGGAAGTCTTGAAGTGCCTGACCATCCTATGACATCAATTGCATATTTCAGGGTCTATTGGAAATATCTTGAACCTGAAGAGGGTAAGTACAACTGGGAGATGATCGAAAAGGTACTAAAAACCGCACATGACAGGAAGCAGACTCTCTTACTGAGAGTGGCTCCATATGGTTCCGGAACAAAGAGTAATGATCCCACCGATGTTCCTGCATGGTATAGAAAAATGGCAGGAGAAAAGCAGGAGTGGCTGGCAGGAGAAACCGGATGGAGAGTAGATGCGGAAGATCCACGCTATGCACAATACTTTGGCAGAATGATATCTGAACTTGGAAAAAGATATGATGGTCATCCCGACTTTGAAGCTGTAGATTTGTCAATTGTAGGGTTCTGGGGAGAGGGCAGAGGATCAGAAATACTGACAAACAAAACAAGGGAAGCCCTGGTTAAGGCTTATACTGATAATTTCAGGAAAACTCCTCTTATAATGCTTCTTACTGATGAAACGACAAACAAATTTGGTCTTTCACAGGCAGATGTCGGATGGAGAGTTGATTGTATTGGCGATCTTGGATTCTGGGCGCAGGATAAGGACAACCCGGGCTGGACCCATATGTATGATTATTATCCTCAGAGTATAATAAATTTTGGCATGCAGAATGCCTGGAAAAAAGCTCCGGTAAGTCTTGAGGTATGCGGTACAATAAAAAGCTGGAAAGGAAAGAGAGACAGTTGCCAGTACTGCCAGGGGTATACGGTTGAACAACTTCAATATATTATAGATGAGACTCTTAAGTGGCATATCTCGTCTTTTAATGCAAAGTCATCAGGAGTTCCTGATGACTGGAGACCATATATTGATGAATGGCTTAAAAAGATGGGATATCGTTTTGTACTGAGGAGCTTTTCCTATCCTGAACACGCATCAAGGGGAGAAAAGGTCATTATTAAATCGTGGTGGGATAACAGAGGTGTGGCTCCGATTTATAAAAAATATCTTCTGGCTCTGAGGCTGAAAAATAATACCGATTCTGAGGTTATAATAACTGATGCCGATATCAATGCATGGTTCCCCGGAGATAATATATACGATGATGCCATTTTTATTCCACGTGATATTCCTGCCGGGAAATATGAAATTCAGATAGCAATAGTCGATATTCAATCGCATGACCCAAAAGTAAAACTTGCAATAAAAGGAGTTAACCCTGAGGGATGGTACCCTCTGGGTGAAATTGAGATCAAATAGAATAAAAAATCATGTTATAACTATTTATGCCGGATATAAACAGCAGTATGAAGGAAAAGGATCTTGGAAGATCATCCAGGATAAGTGTTGAAAAAATATTGAACCGGTCAATAATTCAACCTGACAAATTCAGTGCAGAAGAGAGGATTCTAATTACCCTTGTTGCAGGTAAGGGTACCCGGTTCGGCAAGGATCCAAAATGTATTCAGTCTGTTCATGGTCTTCCACTTGCCAGACATTCGATTGATTCTTTCAGGCGTATTAGCAATTCGCCAGTGATTTGTATTGTGGGTTACATGTATCAGGATGTTGTTTCAGCACTTGGGGAGGATAATATTTATGTCTTAACTGATAATCCTGCAGGTGGAACAGCCTTTGCTGCTATGGAAGCTTTCTGTGTGCCTGAACTTTTCGAAGCAAATCCTTTATTGATAATAACAATGGGAGACAGGATCATACCCTCTTCAATATTCAGACGTCTGATTAAGAAGCATGAGGAAGGAGGACAAGAGGCCGATCTGACCTTTCTCTCTGCAATATATGAACCACCGAAAAACACCGGAAAAGGAAGGGTGATCCGCAATGATACCGGAAAAGTGTTAAGTATAACCGAAGAGAAAGATATTATTGCAGAGGAAGATCAGATTGCAAGACAGTCACTTCTCAATATTAAGGAAGGGAATTGTCCTCTATATGCTGTACGTGCTTCAATATTGCACAAACATCTGTCGATTGTGAAAAACAATAATGCACAGGGGCAGTATTATCTGACTGATATTATCGGGTCAATCAGCGAAGCGGATGGTGATATACGAACAATAACCACGTCGGTAAATGAACCTGAATATGATCTTCTTACATCTGATGTGACTCAACCGATGGATCTGGCCATGCTTGAAGGAATACTCTCATCAAGGATCGGATTGTTGGTTCCCGAGGAGATGGAGGTTGAGGAAGTTGCCAGAAAGATTGTTTCTGACAGACCCTCAGGTCAGATAGCTTCAGTGATTCGGCAGCTTGAGGAGTTGCAGACCCTTATAAAGAAGGAAAAACTGGCTTTTGATCCTGACAAACCGATAGGAATAGGAATCACAGGCGGTCGTTTGAGGATTGCATTTATGCATCCTGATATGTCGCGTTTTTTTGGACCTGCCTGGCAGATGCCAATAGGAGCCGGTAGCAGGGATGGTGAAGAGCAGATCGTAGTTATTGTGCAGGATGCAGATGACGGACGTATCCATCTGGTACCGTTGAACCATCAATACAGGGAGAATATAAATTCACTTCCTGCTGATAATCAGGCCATGTATCCGGACGAAGATATCTCAGATATGACAGCCTACGAGAGATTTGGCACAAGAATGAGTGAAACTCTGTTATTGTCTCTGGGTTATTTCAGTGATGAGGAACTTAATGAAAGAAGGAAGAAAAAACTTCCGCTTCCTCCGCCTGGTTTATGGGTTACAAGTAATATGCGAAGACCTTTTGCCCTGGTTGGAAATGCTTTGGCATCCATCAGGACACTTCGTACCGGTAATCTTGGGTTAAAAGTAAAAGAACATCTTGGTATTGATAATTTCAGGGGACTAAAGATTGTTTCCTCAGGTAATATTCCACAGGGAGGATTCTCCAGCTCTTCAGCGGTAACTGTAGCAACAAAAAATTCACTTAATGCTCTGTATGATCTTGGAATTCCGGCTGATCTTCTGGTGCATCTGGCCTGCCAGGCAGAATATGGAACAGGAGTCCGGGCAGGGTCACTTGACCAGGCGACAGAACAGAAAGGCAGAGCAGGACAGGGAACTCTCATCTCATCTAATCCACGGGATAATTACAGGATAATCGGCACTTTCCCGGTTCCATACGACAGAATTCAGATTATATTTCCTTATAGTGTAGAGCGTGACAGGGGATCATGGCGCTGGTCCGGAGGAGTATATGCTGAGAGCTCAGGCCTGCAAAATCTCACAACCACAGAAGTACGTAAATTGACAGGTAAAGCTGCTGAGATAGCGGCAATTGTTACACAGCTTCCTGTTGACACTGATTTTTTTAAACATATTGAAGAGGATCTGGTGGAAGATGGAAAACTATCTGAAGAAAACAAAAAATGGATCTGCCGGATACTCCTTAAGCTTCCTCTGAAAGTAAACAAAGATGTATTATATGAAATGGTTCATCAACAAAAAGACTGGTATATTAATCAGCTGAATGAGGTGAATCATCTTGATAAGGAATCAGCTTCCCGGAAAGCTGAAAACACTTTGAATTCTCTGTTTGAAGGATGGAGGAATCCCTCCTTTAAGCGAACAGATCGAAATGGGAATGTTTTATTGGAGACAGGTGTCCCACTGCGGGCAATGGTTGCATATCTCTTTGGTGAAGTTGCAAAAAATTTCTACCTCATTCATAATCAGGATAAATGGATTGAGTATATAACCTGGTCGCAAAGAGGGGATTGTAGTTTTGATATCAATCCTGAAAATCTGCCGGCGAAAAATGAACTGGAAACCCTTGCATCATGGGAAAAAGGTATTACGGGACCAGAGCTCCTGGAAATGTGGCTCAACAGGTCAGGAGCAATACCGTTTGATTTTAACAGGGGAATTTATGATGATAACCTTATAGGGCCATCATTGCCTGATTTTAATCATCTTGAGGGTTCTGGATTCTTCAGAGGGCTTGCCCTTATTGACATGGCAGAAGCAATGCTGAAGCGTGCATTTGGCAATGAAGCCGTAGCAATAAGAGTGAATGCAGCAGGGCAGGGTGACTACTTTCAGGTCCATATCGACCGGGAAAAAGCTGATCCTGAAAAAGTAAAAGACTTTATCAGAAAGGCATTCTATAAAAGATTCGGAATTAATCCGGATCCTGATTTTGTAGAGATCCATACAGGAGGAGGAGCAACCGGAGTCAGGATGAACAGATTTGATTATCTTCCCCTTCTTCTGGATAGTCTCAGAAGACTATCTAACAATAATTTATAAAAAATTATTGTCCGACAGCATAAACTTTAACTCCCTCCAGATTTACCTTAACAATAGAATATCCTTTACCGGAGGCCATTATCTCAATCTTTCCTGAATGGTCAGCCAGTTCAGGACTTAAAAGCGATAACGACGACAGAGGAATTCTGTTGGTATTAACCTCATATGTTATAAGGTTGTTTTTTATTGCCGAATCGATATCTTTAAGTATAGGAGTGCCTCCATTGTCCTTGATTGAGGGATGAGGAACAGGTACCATGGCAGAATTGAGAAAATGCAGTACTGGCTTATTTTCATTCATGAGTACCCTGACAGCCCAACCCTTGTCACCAGCCACTTGCCTTATTGCCGGCTTGAATATTCCCTTTTTTATTAATTTTTCGATGTTCTCTGATACATGTATAGACTCAAGTATGACCAGATTTTTGTACTTCTTCGCAATCAATTCTTCTGACAAAGGTTTATTTCTTCTGAATCCCTTTTCATCGTGTGTTCCAAAGGGCAATGAAAGCCAGCCTTTTCCGCCTTTTTTCAGATATTTGTTTATGGCATTGAACTGAGAGTCTGACACACATCCCAATCCATCTAAAATAAGGGGAGTGTTTTCTGCGCAAATGGATTCGGTGTCAGAAAGCTCACCTGAACGGACTATCCGGTACCCTGTATTGTTCTTTACAAGTTCTTCCGACCATGCCGTAACCCTTGTCCATTGCTCTGTACCATCTTCATACCTGTATCCATTATCCCTGCAGATGCTGCTGCTCACCAGCCTTAATTCGGCAAGATCCTTGCAACTCCTGTAGTCGATATCACTGTACTTTTTTTCCCAGATATTTACAGGGCTTATAATTTCTTCGATCTCCATGGCATCAGCCGGATCTTCCTCAAGCCTCTGGTTAAGAGTACTGGCCCAGTTTGCCACACCCCAGAAACGACTTAGGGCCCACCCAAGGTAACCTCCTTTCTCATATATGGTATAGCTCAATGCAATTGCCGGAGCATTGCCTCTTTTTATAGCAATATCCTTCTGCTGCAGGGCTTCTGCATCCATCTTTATCCAGTCAGCGCTACGGATGTTGGTACCTACATTTTCAAGCATGAACATATCAAGGTAAGGAGCCATTCTCTCAAGGTTCAAAGCGATAGAATTGAGAACAATAGGTCCGGTGCTTGAACAACAGGTCAGCAAGGGTATTTCTCCAACGATACTTTTTACGAGTTTAACATGGTCAGCTACAATATCGATTTTCATTCTGACCCAGTCCCTGAATGCGGGATTATCATAATTACCCCAGTAAAGCATAGGTTTTGAAGTATCACCCCAGAAAGATTTTTCTCCGAATGCCGGTATTTCGTGACCATAATCCCTTTTAAATCTATCCCTGCAATGAATGCAACCGCATGTGGCTAATCCGGCATAATCGCACATATCATCCACTTCTATAATATCAATTGGGACTTCTTTCATAAGCCTTCGGAGGTATTTACCATGCATATACAGAAAATCAGGATTATTGTGGCAAAATGCCTCCATCTGGTATTGGGCAGCATACCCTCTCGATCCATCACGAAGATCAACTTCACATATATCTTTGAAAAAATAACCTTCATATTGTGCTGTTTCAGCTGCAATAGGATCATGAAAAAGGAGAGTATGGTGTCTCTGTTCTTTATGCAGTTTTCTGAATTCAGCCTCACCCCTTGGCCGTTCAACATGGTTACAGGAATAGTGATCCATGAATTTTATGTCGTACTTGTGCAATTCATTGCAAACATTTGCATAATATCCATGAAGCTGACCAAAATAATTTGAAAAGTCGAACCGGATATGAAAACCAAAGTTAATTGCTGTATCTATACCTGCTTTTGAAAAGGCTTCTGCCCTTCTTTTGATTCTGTCAACGATTTTTTTCTGAGACCATTGAAGGTCTTCTATGCCACACCACCAGCTTGCTGCCTTGTGGGGAATGAAAACAGGATTATTTTTTGCCAAACCCGAACTTTTTATAGCTATTCTCTCTCCTTCGATAAACTGTCTGAATACGGGAGCGGTCCCATTCAGTCCTAGTCCCAGAGTGCCTATTGCTGAGGTTTTTACAAAATGTCGGCGAGATTTGTTTTCCATATGGCTGAAATTAGAATTATGAATTCCAAATCTACTCTTTTTTTATGTTGCATGCCAGGGAAACATGTCAGGTCATAACTTTCAAAACCAAATAATTTGGATTATGGTTTATTTAATTGTATTTTTCCTATACCGATCTGAAACAGCTATTAATCAGGTTATTCAGATAAAATTAATAATTTCGAAAAAATTAATATTATGAGAATTTCATTGTTTAAGAATGCAACTAAAGTGATGATATACACTTTCTTGATGTCATTTTTATTGATTCAGTATGGCTGCACTGAATCGCATGATACTGATTACCTGAAGTTTGTATATGTTGATCCTCTTGAAAAGGTTTTAGCCGAAGCTTCGTATATACCTGATAGGCAAGCTGTTAGTGAAGTTGTAAGGGGTGAGCATGCAACTCTTCAGTTCGTTATTCGTTCACCTTACTCTATTTCGGACCTGAGAGTAAAGGTTTCACCAGCTATAATGGATGGGAAGGCACTTCCAGAAGCAAAAACAGGGTTCGTTGGTTATGTTAAGGTGGGCCGTTCAATCTGGGATTATTCCCGCGACAGAATAGTTTCACCGTCAGGGTATTATCCTGATCCGATAGTTGAGCAGGAATCGGTAAGTGTCGATTTCGGTAATACACAACCTATCTGGATATCCATACCTATACCCAAAGATGCTTCCGCAGGTATCTATAAGGGAACTGTAACTGTAACAGGGGTCAATGGAAGGAAAAAATTCAAACTTTCTGAGGAATATACTATAAAGGTGTACCCGGTTACAATTGAAAAAACAAGCCTTTGGGTAACTAATTGGTTTTCAATTAATCCTGCCCAGCTGCAATGGATGAATGGAGGCAATTTATTTGAAGAGTATTCCGATCAGCATTGGGAATATATCAGGACTCTGGCAAGAAAAATGGCTGATTACAGGCAGAATGTTGCTATAATCTCTCCTATTGCTTTATCAGAATATAAATATGAAAATGGCAGGTGGAACATTGATTTTACAAGATTCGACAGGGTAGTGGAGATATTTATAAACGAGGGAGTGATAGGAAGGATAGAGGGAGGACATATTGGTGGCAGGGAAAGCACATGGCTTTCAAATTTTGTAGTTACCGTACCATCAAAAGAGGACGATCCGGAAAATGAATTTCTGAACCTGCCAATATCAGATCCTGCTGCACGGGAGTTTTACACTGCTTTTTTCCCTGCTCTTAACAGCCATCTGAAAGAAAAAGGATGGGATAAGATATATATACAACATCTGGCAGATGAACCAATCGAAGAGAATATTAAAAGTTATATTGAGATTGCAAAGTTTGTCAGGAAGCTTGTTCCTGATTTTAAATTTATCGATGCGTGTCATAGTAAAAACCTGGGTGATGTACTTGATATTTGGGTCCCTCAGCTTGATTTTATGGATCGGGACTATTCTTTTTATAATGACCAGAATCTTAAAGGGAAAGAAGCATGGTTTTATACCTGTCTTTCACCAAAAGGTGAATATGTAAACAGATTTATTGAATTGCCTCTTCTGAGAACACGTTACATGCACTGGATAAACTACAAATACAACATACCTGGTTACCTCCATTGGGGACTCAATTACTGGAATAACTCTGATCCTTTTGGGGAACAAACCTCTATTCAGTACGAAGGAGGAAATATACTTCCGGGTGGAGACAGTTGGATAATCTATCCTAAAGATGGAAAGCTCTTCAGCTCTATTCGATCCGATGCTATGAGAGATGGAATTGTCGATTACGAGTTATTCAGGATGCTTGAGAAAAAGGACTCAGTGAAAGCCAGAGGAATAATTAATAAGGTAATTTACAGTTTCAACAGGTATGATAATAATATTGAGGCATTCAGGGTTCACCGACGAGAAATTATGGAGTTATTGTCAGAGGAATAAGCATTTTTAAAATTTATTTAGTTTTACCAGCTTAATTGAGTTTTCAAAATATTATTTAATGAACAAGATTGAATTGCTGAAGGCCAGGATAATTAATCCTGACAATAGTGTATTTTTTGAGCTGTACGGATCAGAGAAGGAGGTCAGGAAGGAACAGGTCACTCGTTACTCCAGTCTGTTAGACCGGTTCCTTAAGTTTTCAGATACATCTGATCCTCTCTTTTTCAGTTCACCAGGGCGAACTGAGATTGGGGGAAATCACACCGATCATAATTATGGAAGGGTGTTGGCAGGTGCTGTAAGCCTTGATAATGTTGCTGTTGCAGCAAAAAACAATTCCGGAATCATCAGGATTGAATCTGAAGGCTATCCTATGTTTACTGTCGAACTGTCTGATCTTGATCCGGTGAAAAGTGAGCTGAATACCTCTGCCTCTCTGGTCAGGGGGATAGCCGCACGAATGAAAGAGCTTGGATTCATTATCGGGGGTTTTGATGCTGTCATTGATGGAATGGTCCCAAAAGGTTCAGGTCTGAGCTCCTCAGCATCATTTGAGGTCTTGATAGGAGCAATCATGAGCAATCTATATAATGACGGAAGCCTTGACCCGATAAAAAATGCAATAATAGGTCAATATTCTGAAAACCACTACTTTGGAAAGCCATGTGGACTGATGGACCAGACAGCATGTTCTGTCGGAGGCCTGGTAACAATAGATTTTGAAGATCCTGCAAAGCCAGTTGTAAAAAAAATAGATTTTGATTTCCTGTCAACCGGTTACGCATTGATTATTACCGATACGGGAGGCAGTCATGATAACCTTACTCATGAATATGCTGCTGTATTTAATGAGATGAAGCAGGTTGCTGAATTGCTTGGAAAGAATGTACAACGTGAACTTTCCCTGGCTAAGGTTGTTGATGCAATTCCAGCTCTGAGAAAAAGTGCAGGTGACAGGGCTATTCTGAGGGCATTCCACTTTCATGGTGATAATGAAAGGGTTCTGAAGCAGGTCCAAGCCCTTGAGAGGAATGATTTCAGATCATTTTTAAATATGGTAACAGAATCTGGAAATAGTTCGTACATGTATAACCAGAATATATATACAATTAGCAATGTAAATGAACAGGGAGTGGCACTGGGTCTTGCCCTGAGTGAGATGCTTCTGAAGGGTTATGGCGCCTGGAGGGTTCATGGAGGTGGTTTTGCAGGCACAATCCAGGCTTTTGTCCCTGAAAATATGACCGGTAGGTATATTGAGACTCTCGAACATGTCTTTGGTAAAGGTGCCTGTCATAAGCTTTTTGTGAGGGAGAAAGGTGCTGTAAAAGTTCACTTTTAATATTTGCAAGGGAATCAATTTTTTATTTTCATTTTAAAAGTAAAAAATTGAATTAATTTTGGGCTATTAATTAAATGAGCCTTAAAAATGAATATCAGAAAGTTTTCGCTTGACAAACGCAAAATTAAAGTCCTTTTGCTTGAAGGAGTGCACGAAAATGCAGTAAATCATTTCAAGGAAAATGGTTATTCTAATATCGAGTATTTTAAGGAGGCTTTATCAGGCAGAGAACTTGAGGAAAAAATGATTGATACTCATATTGTTGGAATAAGGAGTCGGTCAGAAATAAGGAAGTTGGTTCTGAGCAAATCTCCAAAACTTTTTGCCATAGGATGTTTCAGTATAGGTACCAACCAGGTAGATATAAAGGATGCAAAAATGCAGGGAATACCGGTTTTCAATGCTCCTTTCTCAAATACACGTTCTGTAGCAGAGATGGTTATAGCCGAGTGTATAATGCTTATGCGCGGGATCCCTGAAAGAAATGCACTGGCTCATAACAGGATTTGGATGAAATCATTGAATAATTCAGTTGAAGTCAGGGGAAAAACTCTTGGTATAATCGGCTATGGACATATTGGATCGCAGGTCTCAATACTTGCTGAAGCTATGGGAATGAATATTTGTTACTATGATATCGAGAAGAAGCTCAGCCTTGGAAATGCACGGCCTCTTCCTTCACTTGCTGACCTGCTGAAGGTCGCTGATACAGTTACAATTCATGTCCCATCAACTGAGCTGACAAGGAACATGATTTCGGATAGTCAGATCGCGCTTATGAAGAAGGGGGCTTGTCTAATAAATGCCTCGCGTGGTGATGTGGTTGATTACAATGCTGTTGCAGGTGCATTAAAATCAAAACATCTGGCTGGTGTTGCTGCCGATGTGTTTCCTTCTGAACCGAATTCAAATGATGAACCTTTTGTTAATGATCTGCAGGAATTCAATAATGTGATACTAACTCCTCATATTGGAGGTAGTACAGTGGAAGCCCAGGCCAATATTGGCCTTGAGGTGGCAGAAAAACTTGTTAAATACAGTGATACCGGTTCTACAATAGGAGCTGTTAATTTTGTTGAGATTGCCCTTCAGCCAAATAACACAAGCCAGCGCTTTCTGCATATTCACGAGAATGTTCCTGGTGTTCTGAGGGAGCTGAATAATTTTTTTGCCTCAAGAAGTATAAATATTTCTGCAGAATACCTTCAGACCGATCCTGATATTGGGTATGTTATAATGGAGACTGAGAGTAAATTCGATGCCGCTGTATTGAATGACCTTAAGAAAATTCCTCATACAATAAGGGCAAGGATACTACACTAGTTGTTATTTTCGGGTTTCCTGACGAAAAAATATCGGTTTAATTGTTTTAACAGCGACATGTTATTTTCTTTTATTGGAGTTTCAAGAATCTTGGAATTGTTCGTCTCTTTGTAATGCGAATTTTCTAATTTTGAAAGTATCCTAATCTTTAGGTCAATTATCATAAAGAACCTTATGAAAAACGTAATCATTGCTACAGGATTAAACTTGTTACTTCTTTCAGGTATTATTAGTTCATGCGAGAAAAATGAAGTTCCGACCCTGACAACAGATGAAGTCACCAATATTACAGGAACCTCAGCAATTTGTGGAGGTACAATTACCAGTGAGGGTTCAGGTATGATAGCCGCTAATGGTGTTTGCTGGAGTACAGATAGTTTACCGGTTATAGAAGATAGCAAGACCACTGATAATGCAGAAGCAGGGAAATTTATCAGTAATATTTCGGGTCTGCTAGGTGCTACTATGTACTATGTAAGAGCTTATGCAACAAACAGTGCCGGAACAGGATATGGAGAGGCAATTTCATTTACTACTTTAGGTCAGTTACCCGGAGCAGCCATTTCAGATGTGACAGATATTACTGTAGATGGTGCCACTTTATTTGGCTCTGTGAATGCAAATTTTTTGCCGACAACAGTGACATTTGACTTTGGAACTTCAAGCTCTTACGAGAACTCTGTAACTGCCATTCAGAGTCCTGTAACAGGAGATTCTATGGCAAATGTCAGTGCCTCCCTCACAGGATTAAACCCGGGAACAACTTATCATTTCAGAATTAAGGCAGAAAATTCTCTCGGTACAAGTTATAGCAGCGATTCTACATTTGTTACTTTAGGTAAGGTGCCTGATGTTAATATTGAAACAGCGACAGGTATTAGTTCTGCAGGCGCTATTCTGAATGGTGCTGTAAATGCGAACTATTTATCTACTGAAATAATATTTGAATATGGTACAACAACTACCTATTCAGTTTCAGTTCCAGCCGTTCAAAGTCCACTGACCGGCAGTATATTGACAAATGTAAGTGCTAATATATCAGGACTTGCACCGGGGGTTACATATCATTTCAGAATAAAAGCAGAAAATTCATTAGGAATATCTTATAGTGATGATGAGATCCTTATTACCCTGCCAAAGGATATTGAAAACAACGTGTATAAAATAGTAACAATCGGCACACAGGTATGGATGGCAGAGAACCTTAAATCTACCAAATTAAATGATGGTTATCCATTGGATTTTGCACCGGACAAAGCCACCTGGCAAGTTCTTTCGAATCCCGGATATTGCTGGTACGATAATAATTTGGCTTATAAAAATATTTATGGAGCTTTATATAACTGGGAAGCAGTGAAGACCGGAAAAATTTGTCCTGCAGGATGGCATGTGCCGACTGATGCAGAATGGACGATTCTTTCAAATTATCTTGGAGGATCGTCTGTCGCCGGTGGAAAACTTAAGGAATCCGGAACAACTCACTGGGTTACGCCAAATACAGGAGCCACAAATGAAACCGGGTTTACGGCTCTCCCGGCCGGTTTTCGCAGCAACGTGGGAGAGTTCAGTAAAATTACCAATTATGGGTACTGGTGGAGTTCATCAGAGTTCAGTACCACTGACGCCTACCGGCAGGATACTGATAATACCAGCAGCAATTTAAACCGGCTTAACGATCTGAAGAAGAATGGATATTCAGTTCGTTGTATTAAAAATGAATAGATTTATTGACTAATCAAGAATATGAAAATCAACTGCCAGATCAACCAGGATATGTTGAGGTTAAGAGCAAATTCAAGCCCCGAAATGGCGGAACATTTCAAGGGAATTGTACAGACTGTATGGTCTGGTGCCGGGCCATTTCTTGACCGATATTATGGAAGGATCCCTGATGATACGGATAAGTCATCTGTAAAATGTTTTAAAGCATTTTTCGCAGAGATTCAGAAAACATCAGAAAATAAATAATAATATTAAAAATAAAATTATCTTGCTCACCTATAAGATGTTATTGGTTTTCATGAATAATAAATTATTACTTAACAAATAAACCAGGTGAAGAGTATGAGTCATTCAATCAGGCATATTGTCATTATTTATATATTATTTCTGACATGTTCATTACCTGCATGTAATACAAGGAATACAGGTTCTGTTACCGATGCATCAGCCTCTTTTGCTCAGGGAAATATTGCAACAACCTGGAATGAATCAAATAACGTTAAATGGAAAACTGAGATTCATGGAAAAGGCTGGTCTACTCCTGTCATAATGGGAGATCAGATCTGGATGACCACGGCAACTGAAGATGGCAAAAAAATGTATGCCGTTTGTGTCAGTAAAGGATCCGGAAAGGTTCTGCATGATATTCAGGTACTGGAAAATGAAAAGGTCAAATGGAAAAACGAAATGAATACTTATGCCACACCCTCACCTGTTGCTGCGGATGGATATGTTTATGCAGAGTTTGGACCCTACGGAACAGTATGTATTGAGGCAAAATCAGGCAGGATAATCTGGAAAAGAACTGACTTGAGCCTGGAAAACATACCACATGGCCCTGCGTCATCACCAATAATTTATAAAAATCTGATAATTCTTCAACACGATGCAGCTAATACACATAGAATAACTGCTCTAAACAGAAAAACAGGAGATACTGTATGGCAGGTCAATCGCCCTCCGGAGTTTTATGAGGGTGTTCAGGAGGCCTGGCGCAAATCACATACCTCACCCATAATTATCTCAGTAAATGGAAAAGATCAGCTGATAAGTGTAGGATCTCAGCTCTGCCAGGTTTTTGACCCTGAAACAGGCAAAGAAATATGGCGAGTCACCTATGGCGGAGGCGATTCAACTGTCTCAAGTCCGCTTTTCTGGAACGGGATACTATATATTAATACCGGGCTTAAACCTACGGAATTATGGGCTGTACATCCCGATGGCAAAGGGGATGTAACTGCTACAAACATAATATGGAAATGCATAGTAAATGTGCCGGGTATTTCAACCCCGGTCATTACAAGCGGATTAATATTTATGGTAAATGAAAAGGGACTTTTATCTTGTCTGGATGCAAAAACAGGACAATTAATCTGGAAAGAAAAACTGCAGGGTAATTATAATTTTAACACTGCTCCTGTCGCGATAGGAGATAAAATATATTTAACCAACTTCGATGGCGTAACAACTGTTATAAAGGCAGACAAAAAATACCAGGTAGTGGCAGAGAATAAACTGGAGGGTAAATTCATTGCACGACCGGTGGTTTCTGAAAATTCGCTGATCATGCGATCGGATACCCACATTTACAGAATTGAAAATTAAAGGAAATATTTATTTACAGGAAACTACTATCCTCTTGTTTGCGGGAGACTTATAATGGAATGATAGTTTACTGAGAACAAACACACTCAAATAATTTTATTTATCAGCACTCTTTTACTTTTGGCTTCTTATCGGATTTGTTATACATAATCTGGCAAAAAACTCCAAAACATAAAAATAAGAAATGATTAGAAAATACTGACCTGAATCTTTTTGATGATACAGGTACTACAATATACAATCTTGGGTTAAGGGTTGTCAGAAATAATAGCGTTTCTCCCTGTTCGTGCTCCTATCATTGAAGCAATTATTGATAGTATCAATCCGCCACACATAGGAATCCACATCGATGTGCTTATCCAAAAATTAGGCTCAATAATTGCGGGAAGTATTACGAAAGCATTACATATCAACAGAACATACCAGATACTTTTGGGATTTTTTTTTACTATAAAGTAGCAACAAACGGCAATTATTATACCATTTAGAATATAGGCAATTGCTTGTCCTATATTTTCATTGATTTTAATGTACGGACCTAATCCTTCACCAATAACTATCGTAACGATAGTTGCTCCAAATAGAGTAAACAATGCTAGTGCCCAACTTGGGATTCCTGCTATAAATGACTTTTTTCTATCGGTTTCCATCATCCTGATATGGTAAATTATCCCTGATGAAAGTTACACCAATTAAGAAACATAGTCAAATAAATCTGATTCGCCACATAATATTTTAGAACCACATCAGAAATTGTATGATGTGGGCTGCGGAACGGTCTCCCTGTCATAAGTGAGGTGTGATCGTCAATTTTTCCTGCCACAGAATGAATTTTTGTCGTCTGCAGTGCTTCTTCAAGTGTCAGAGGAGGGATTATCGTGAACTCGTTACGCTCCATCCGAAACATAGCGAAGTCAACAATTCCAGAGGTAGAGTCTTACCTAAATACTATCCGGCAATTACTTGATGAAGCTACAGAGATTACCAACGACAAGGATTCTCTAATGTTTAAGCTTAAACTATGAAATGTCGGTTTTATAACATTTTGGCTAATTAAGTTTGCCTTGCATCCATCTCTTTCATAACTTTATATCTATCTCTTTATATCGAACTTAAAATTACGATGATATGAACAATATTTCTGACTTGTCTTCAACCAGTTTTCACAGACCAGGCTGCAACTGCTGCCACAATAATCCTGTAAATGCTAATGAAATGACAAGACGTAAGTTTGTAAGCCTTGCTGGTACAGGTGCGATAGGTACAGTGACCTTTTCAGGACTTACGTGGTCCTCCCTTCTTTCCGAAAAGCCTTTTGAAGAGTATAAGGCCAAGCGACAACCCCTGGTTGTTAAACCCATAATTACTTACGATGTTCCCACACGTAGAAATCAGACCAGTTGGAGATCATGGGGCGGTATCCAGACAGAGAAAGATGCTGCAGTAGAGATTGAAAGGATAAATGGTGAACTTAAAATTCTGAAAGGAAAGGCAGATTTTCCTATTGAATTTCTTAAAGTATCTGGAGCGCGAAATATTCCAGAAGTTGAAGGAATTACCGATCTGCAATCTGCTGATATATTCCTGGTATATGCCGCAGGAGGTGGAATGAATATGTTCGACACCCTGAACAGGATGGATAAAGATATTGTCTTCTTCTGCAGGCACCGGTCGGGTCCGGTTTACCTCTGGTACGAAATAATCAGTCCCAGATATTTGCGGCAGCATACCGATAAGCTTGCAGTAAAAGGTATAACCGAAAATGATGTGGTTATTGACAACCAGGATGAGATACTCTGGCGCTTAAGGTCTCTTGCAGGATTGAAAAACACTGTAGGATCAAGGATTCTGGCAATTGGCGGTGCTGGAGCCTGGGCACAGCCACTGGATGCTGTTATGAAAGTAGTAAAGGAAAAATACAAACTTGACATCCAGGATATCACCTACGATGAGCTTGGTAAATTGATAGAAGAAGCAAAACATGACAATTCAACTGTTGCAAGAGCTAAAAGCCGTGCAGGCGAATACCTGAAAATTCCCGGAACAAAACTTGAAACAAAACAGGAATTTGTTGAGAATTGCTTTGTCCTCGAGGAAGTCTTTATAAGATTGATGGATAAATTCAATTGCAGATCAATTACAGTCAACAACTGTATGGGAACTATTATGCCCCTTGCCGAATCTACTGCCTGCCTGACGTTAAGCCTCCTGAATGATTCAGGCTATCTTGCATTCTGTGAGTCGGATTTTGTTGTTGTTCCCTCAGGTATCCTGCTAGCAAACATTACAGGTAAACCGGTATTTCTTAACGATCCAACCTATCCTCACGATAGAATAATTACTCTTGCTCACTGCACAGCACCGAGGAGGATGGACGGCAAAAAGCTGGAGCCGGCCAGGCTGCTTACTCACTTTGAATCGGACTATGGAGCTGCACCTAAAGTTGAAATGCTGATCGGACAAACGGTGACCAATATCATGCCCGACTTTGAATTCAAATGTAATGTTGGCATGACAGGAAAGATAATTGACAATCCCATGCTTGATATCTGCAGGTCGCAGATAGATATCAGTTTTGAATGCGATAGCAGGAAAGTGGCAGAAGTAATGCCGGGATTCCACTGGAACACAGTTTATGGTGATTATATCAAAGAGACATCCTATGCTCTTAAAAAGATTGGGATTGAGCTGGAAAACCTTGGATAGCAATCCCATTTTATTTGACTCGCATCCAACTCTTTCATAACTTTATCAAAATAAGCCATCTGCATGGGAAGCATTATCCCCAGTTACGAATATGACATATTTATCTCCTATCGCCAGAAAGACAACAAAGGTGACAGGTGGGTAAGTGAGTTTGTTGAAGCTCTAAAAACAGAACTCGAATCCACCTTCAAGGAAGATATTAGTCTGTATTTTGACATTAATCCGCATGACGGACTATTAGAGACTCATGATGTTGATGCTTCTCTGAAAGACAAGCTGAGATGCGTTGTATTCATACCAATCATATCTCGAACATACTGTGATCCAAAATCCTTTGCATGGGAACATGAGTTTAAAGCATTCATAGAGCAGGCTTCAGAAGATCAGTTCGGACTGAAGGTAAAACTCCCGAATGGTAATGTAGCCACAAGAATTCTCCCTATTCAGATACATGACCTATACCCTGAGGATAAAGCTATTCTAGAAAAGGAATTGGGAGGCGTTCTTAGAGCCATAGAATTTATTTATAAGGAACCGGGTGTTAATAAACCACTTACTGATGGTGATGACGAGAAAAGGAATCTGAACAATACCAAGTACAGGTTGCAA